>NZ_JAHTKP010000009.1 GCF_019192735.1 Kitasatospora aureofaciens | reverse complement strand
ACGTGTTACTCACCCGTTCGCCACTGATCCACCCCGAAGGGCTTCACCGTTCGACTTGCATGTGTTAAGCACGCCGCCAGCGTTCGTCCTGAGCCAGGATCAAACTCTCCGTGAATGTCTGCCCGCAGTGCTTAATTAAAAGCGTCGGGCGGCACACTCGCGTCGAGCGGCACGGCAACCACCGGAATAGGGCGGTCCCGCGCACTGCGTCCTCGCTAGTGTTATTTCAAAAGGAATCTCCAACCCCGATCAAGTGATCGAGGCCGGGGATGTCAACATATCTGGCGTTGACTTTTGGCACGCTGTTGAGTTCTCAAGGAACGGACACTTCCTTCGAGCCGCCTTCCAGCGGGCCCTCCGGGCGTTTCGTTCTTTCGTGTTTCCAGCTTATCAGATGTTTTCCGCTCCGTTTTCCCGGAGTTTCATTCCATCGGATTTGCTTTCCGCTTGTCCCCGCTCTCTCGCGGCGACTCCGGAACTGTACGGGGGCGGACCGGCCAGATGCAAATCGTCCCGCCCTGCTGTCGCAGGACGGGACGATCCGCTGCTCGAACGCCGTCAGGCGCGGCCCATCTCCTCGGCGATGGCCGCCGCGAAGGCGTCGATGTCCGCCTCCGTGGTGTCGAAGGAACACATCCAGCGCACCTCGCCGGTGTGCTCGTTCCAGAAATAGAAGCGGTACCGCTTCTGCAGCCGCTCGCTCACCTCGCGCGGGAGGATCGCGAAGACCGCGTTCGCCTGGACCGGGCGGACGATCTCGACGCCGTCGATGTCCCGCACCGCCGCCTCCAGGCGGCTGGCCATCGCGTTGGCGTGGCCGGCGTTGCGCAGATAGAGGTCGCCGGAGAGCAGCGCCTCGAACTGGACCGACACGAAGCGCATCTTCGACGCGAGCTGCATCGAGGTCTTGCGCAGGTACTTGATGTTGCGGACACGCTCGGGGTTGAGCACCACCACGACCTCGCCGAGCAGCAGGCCGTTCTTCGTGCCGCCGAACGACAGCACGTCGACGCCGACGTCCGTCGTGAAGGCGCGCAGCGGCAGGCCGAGCGAGGCAGCGGCGTTCGCCAGGCGGGAGCCGTCGACGTGGACGAGCATGCCGAGCTGGTGCGCGTGCTCGGTGATCGCGCGGATTTCGTCGACGGTGTAGAGGGTGCCGAGCTCGGTGCTCTGGGTGATGGAGACCGCGAGCGGCTGCGCGCGGTGCTCGTCGCCAAAGCCCCAGGCCTGCTGGTCGAGCAGCTCGGGGGTGAGCTTGCCGTCGGGGGTGGGGACGGTGAGCAGCTTGATGCCGCCCATCTTCTCCGGGGCACCTCCCTCGTCCACGTGGATGTGGGCGGATTCGGCGCAGACCACGGCGCCCCAGCGCGGGAGCAGCGCCTGGAGGGCGACGACGTTGGCGCCGGTGCCGTTGAAGACGGGGTAGGCCTCGGCCTTCTCCCCGAAGTGGCGCCGGAAGACGTCCTGCAGGTGGGTCGTGTAGTCGTCCTCGCCGTAGGCGACCTGGTGGCCGCCGTTGGCGAGGGCTATCGCGGCGAGGACCTCGGGGTGCACGCCGGCGTAGTTGTCGCTGGCGAAGCCGCGCACGGTGGGGTCGTGCCGCCGCTGCGCGTCCGTGCGGGTCAGGTCGGTCATCGGGCTGTCAGCCACAGGTGCTGTCCGTTCAGTTCTGCTGCGGGGCGGTCCCAGAGGCCCGCCAGGTGTCCGGCGAGGTCGGCGGTGTCCGTGAAACCGGCGAACTTCGCGTCCGGCTTCTCGGCCCGCATTTCGGGGCTGACCAGCGCCTTGATGACCAGGATGGCAGCTGCCGCGGTGGGCTCGCCGTCGGCGGAGGTGGTCTCCTTCTTGAAGGAGTCGGCCATGGCGAGGGTCCAGGCCTCGGTGGCGGCCTTTGCGGCGGCGTAGGCGGCGCCGCCGGCGGTCGGCTTGTGGGCCGCGGCGGCGGAGATCATCGCGTACCGGCCGGCGGGGCTGCGGACCAGGGCGGGCTGGAAGGCCAGCGAGGTGTGCTGGAGGGTGCGCACGACGGTGTCGTGCAGGAAGTCCCAGTCGTCGAGCCGGGTGTCGAAGAAGGTCTTGCTGCCGCGCCAGCCGCCGACCAGGTGGAACAGGCCGTCGACGTGGCCGTGCTCCGACTCCAGGTGGTCGGCCCAGTCGTGGACCTCCTGCGGGTCGAGCAGGTCGATCACCTGGCCGCTGATCTTCGCTCCGCGAACGGCGACGCGGGTGGCGTCGAGGGCGGACTCAAGCCGCTGCGCGTCGATGTCGGCGCCGATGACGGTGGCGCCGTCGGCGGCGAGGCGGCGCAGCACGGCCTGGCCGGCCGGGCCGCTGGCTCCGGCGACAGCGACGACCTTGCCGGCCAGCGGTCCGTTGGGTGCGGTGGTCACGCAGCAACTCCCTTGATGCCGTTACCGGTGATGCCGGTGGTGGAGGCGATGACGCCGCTCAGCTTCTTGCTGAGGGCCTCGTAGAACATGCTCAGCGGGAACTCGTCCGGGAGGACAGCGTCGCACAGGGCCTTGTTGAGGGCCTTGCCGTCGGTGATGTCGAGCGGCAGCGCGTCGGAGCCCTTCGCCCAGGTAGAGGCGGGGTGCGGAGTGAGGTACCGGGAGACCAGCTGGTAGGCGGCGATCCAGTGGGCCGGCTTGGGCCGGTCGATGCCGTCGCGGTACAGCGTCTCGATCTCGGCGCAGAGCGCGTTGGTGACCTGCGGCGCGCGCTCCCAGTCGATGCTGAGGCGGTTGTCGCGCCAGCGCAGCGCGTCGTGCTTGTGCAGGTAGGCGAAGAGCAGCTGGCCGCCCATGCCGTCGTAGTTGCGCACACGGTCGCCGCTGACCGGGAAGCGGAACAGGCGGTCGAAGAGGATCGCGTACTGGACGTCGCGGGCGTGCTCGTTGCCCTCGGCCTCCAGCCTCACCGCCTCCTTGAAGGTGGTGAGGTCGCAGCGCAGCTCCTCCAGGCCGTACATCCAGAACGGGCTGCGCTGCTTGATCATGAAGGGGTCGAACGGCAGGTCGCCGTGGCTGTGGGTGCGGTCGTGGACGAGGTCCCACAGGACGAAGGTCTCCTGCGCGCGCTGCTGGTCCTGGAGCAGGCCCTCGGCGTCGGCCGGGATCTCCAGGCCGAGCTGCTGGACGGCGCTGGTGGTGACGGCGCGGAAGCGGGCGGCCTCGCGGTCGCAGAAGATGCCGCCCCAGGTGAAACGTTCCGGCGCCTTGCGCACGGCGACCGTCTCGGGGAAGAGGACGGCGGAGTTGGTGTCGTAGCCGGCCGTGAAGTCGGTGAAGGTGATCGGTACGAACATCGGGTTGTCGAAGCGGGTGCGCTCCAGCTCGGCCAGCCAGTCGGGCCACACGACGCGCAGCAGGACGGCTTCCAGGTTGCGGTTCGGGTTGCCGTTCTGGGTGTACATCGGGAAGACGACGAGGTGCTCCAGACCGTCGACGCGCTGGTCGGCGGGCTGGAAGGCGAGCAGCGAGTCCAGGAAGTCGGGCTCCCGGTAACCGGTGTCCGCCCACTTGGCCAGGTCGACGTCGACGGCGGCCAGGTAGGCGGCGTCGTGCGGGAACAGCGGGGCGAGCTCGGCGACGGCGCCGCGGACGGTGTCGACCAGCGGGTCGACGGTGTGTCGCTGAACGGCGGACAGGTCGATCGAGCCGTCCTTGGACTGCAGCGGGCGCAGGGTCTCGACGGCCTCCTTCAGGCGCAGCCACGCCGGGTGGCCGGCGAGGGTCGAGACCGGGGCGTCGGCCGCCACAGCGAGCCTTGGCGAAAGATTCTGCATCGTGGACTCACTTCGACAGGAGGTTTTCGATGAGGACACCATAGATACGAAAGGTTCTCCTGTTCAAGGGGGCTCCAGCCGCCGAACCTGCGGTGGCGGGGCCCGCTGGGGCTCGCCAGGGCCCACCAAGACCCGCCGGGGGGCCGCCGCTGCCGGGTGTCCGGCATGTGGACCTCGATCTGGATGTCCTGGACAGATGCACCGTCGGGATGCGAACCTCCCGCCATGTTCCCGGCGGTGATCACGGTGGCCGAGCGCCACGACGGCCTGTTCCGGGTGCCCTCTCGGTGTCACGCCTGCTGTCGCGTGCGCGGCCTCTGCTGCCGCTGTCGCTGATCTGCTGATCCGGCTCGGAGGGCGCCGCGGACACGGGCCCGTACGCCGACCATGCCGTGTGTGTTCCGGCGCCGCCACCGGGGGGAAGTGACCCGCCGGGCTCGCGGCCGGCCCCGGCCCCGCGCCGTTCGCCTTCATTGTCCCGCTTGGTCCTTCCTTCCTGGAGCCCTGCCATGACTCTCCGCAAGCCGACCTTCCGTACGTCGACGTTCCGCACGTCGGCCTCTCGCACGTCGACCTTCCGTAAGTCGTCCGCCGCACTGCCCGCCATCGCCCTGCTGGCCGCCGCGCTGACGGCCTGCGCGCCGCAGGACACCAAGTCGGACGGGGCCTCGGCCTCCGGCGCGTCCGGGACGGCGGGCGACTGCGCGCCCGGGGCGCTGGCGACCCGGACGGCGGGGGCGCTGACCGTCGGCACCGACAAGCCTGCGTACGACCCGTGGTTCTCGGAGGACAAGCCGGAGAACGGCAAGGGCTTCGAGTCGGCGGTGGCGTACGCCGTGGCCGAGAAGCTGGGCTACCCCAAGGAGAAGGTGACCTGGGTGGTGGCGCCGTTCAACAAGGCGACCTCGCCCGGCCCGAAGGACTTCGACTTCGACATCAACCAGGTGTCTATCAGCACCGAGCGCAAGCAGGCGGTGGACTTCTCCTCCGGCTACTACGACGTGCGCCAGGCTGTCATCGCGCTCAAGAACTCCAAGGCGGCGGGCGCCAAGAGCATCGCCGACCTCAAGGGCGCCAAGCTGGGCGCGCAGGTCGGCACCACGAGCCTGGACACCATCACCAACACCATCAGGCCGAGCACCCAGCCGGCGGTGTTCGACTCCAACGACCTGGCGAAGGCCGCGCTGAAGAACGGCCAGGTCGAGGCGCTCGTGGTGGACCTGCCGACGGCCTTCTACATCACCGGCGCCGAGGTGCCGGAGGCCCAGGTGGTCGGACAGTTCGAGGGCGCGTCGCAGGGCGAGCAGTTCGGCCTGGTGCTGGACAAGGGCTCCCGGCTGACCGGCTGCGTCTCGCAGGCCGTGGACGCGCTGCGCGCCGACGGCACGCTCGCGAAGCTGGAGAAGCAGTGGCTCTCCGACGCCGTCTCGGCGCCGGTGCTGAAGTGAGCGGCGACCCGATGACGACCGGACCGGCGGCGGTCGCCAAGGACCAGGACGGTGGCGGTGACGACGACGGCTACCGCCCGTCCGAGCGCCGGCTCGCGCACGAGGCGTACCGGCGCGGCCGGGCCCGCCGGTCGGCGCTGATCGCCGGGGCTTCGACCCTGGCGACGGCCGTCGTGCTGTACCTGCTGGTCGTCAACTCCCCCGGCTGGGAGGTGACTCGGAAGACCTTCTTCAACCTCGACTACGCCCGGCAGGCGCTGCCCGAGGTGCTGAAGGGGTTGCGGCTCAACCTGGAGCTGATGCTCGGCTGCGGGGCGCTGATCCTGGTGTTCGGCCTGCTGCTGGCGGTGCTGCGGACGCTCCGCGGGCCGGTCTTCCTGCCGGTGCGTCTGCTGGCCACCGCGTACGTGGACTTCTTCCTCGGGCTGCCAATGATCATCTGCCTGCTGGTGATGATCACCGGGGTGCCGGCGCTGCGGCTGACCGGGGTCACCACCGATCCGCTGCTGCTCGGCGGGGCGGCGCTGGTGCTGACGTACTCGGCGTACGTGTCCGAGGTGTTCCGCTCGGGAATCGAGTCGGTGCACCCGAGCCAGCGGGCCGCGGCGCGGTCGCTGGGGCTCACCAACGCGCAGGCGATGCGCTACGTCGTGCTGCCGCAGGCGGTGCGGCGGGTGGTACCGCCGCTGATCAACAACCTCGTCAGCCTGCAGAAGGACACCGGGCTCGTTTCGATCGGCGGCGCGATCGACGCGGTGTACGCCGCGAAGATCATCGCCTCCCGCTCGTTCAACTACACGCCGTACATCGTCGCGGGGCTCGTGTTCATCGTGCTGACCGTCCCGCTCACACGGTTCGCCGACTGGCTGACCGCGCGGATGAACCGTCGGCAGGTCCAAGGAGGTGCGGTGTGAGCGAGCGCAGCATGGGGGTCCCCCCGGCCGGAGGCTGGGGGAAAACAATCAAGAGATGCGTGTTTCGCGAAGCGACCACCGAGCGCAGCGAGGTGGGCGCATGAGTGGTGCGGAGGTGCTCGGGCTGGAGGTGCTCCGGCTGGAGTCGGTGCGCAAGACCTTCGGCGGCCAGGTGGTGCTGCGCGACGTGGACCTCGCCGTGCCCGAGCACTCGGTGACGGCGCTGATCGGGGCGTCCGGCTCGGGCAAGTCGACGCTCATGCGCTGCGTCAACCTGCTGGAGGGGGTCGACGACGGCGCGATCTTCCTGGACGGCGAGGAGATCACCGACCCGCGGGCGGACGAGGACGCGGTCCGGCGCCGGATCGGCGTCGTCTTCCAGGCGTACAACCTGTTCCCGCACATGACGGTGCTGGAGAACATCACGCTCGCCCCGCGCCGGGTGCACGGGATCGGGCGGGCCGAGGCCGAGGCGAAGGCGTTGGAGCTGCTGGACCGGCTCGGGCTCGCGGCCAAGGCGAAGGAGTACCCCGACCGGCTCTCCGGTGGACAGCAGCAGCGCGTCGCGATCGTGCGGGCGTTGGCCACCGGGCCCCGGCTGCTGCTGCTCGACGAGATCACCGCGGCGCTCGACCCGGTGCTGGTCGGGGAGGTGCTGTCGGTGGTGCGCGACCTCAAGGAACAGGGCATGACGATGGTCCTGTCCACGCACGAGATGGGGTTCGCGCGCGAGGTGGCCGATCAGGTCTGCTTCCTGGACGGCGGGGTGGTGCTCGAACAGGGGCCGCCGGAACAGGTGTTCGGCGATCCACGGGAGGAGCGGACGCGGCAGTTCCTCAGCCGGGTCGTCGCCTCGGGGCGGCTTCAGGGCTGAGAGGCTTCCGGCGGGGCCCGCTGGGCTGCGGCGGGCGAACCGGGCGGGGCGAACCGGGGCGCTCGGCGTGAGGCCGGGGCACTCGCGGGGACGCACTCCGACGGTCACCACCGTGCGCCCCCACACGCGCCCTGGCCGGTCGCGGGCCGGAACGGTGATCGTGGGCGGGACGACCGTCACAGAGGACGGGTGACGGCGGACAGATGGCAGATGACAGCTAACAGATTTCGTTATCTGTCATCTGTTACCTGTCCGCTGTCCGCCGTCCTCCGTCGCCCCGGGAGGCCGCCGTTGCACGGACCCACCCTGGTCAACTGGCTCCTCGCCGTCCTCACCGCCGCCGCCGGGGCCTACTGTCTGACCCGGCTGCGGCACTCCCCCTGCTCCCCGGCCGGCACGCACCGCCTCCTCGCCCGTGAGGCCGACGCCGCCGAGGCGCTGATGGGGCTCGGCATGGCCGCGATGGCCGTCACCGGGGCCGCAGTCCCGGCCGGCGTCTGGGCCTGGCTGTTCGGCATCCCCGCCACCGGCTTCCTGCTCGCCGCCGTCCGCGGCTCCACCCGCCGGGTGCACCGGCTGCACCACGCCGTCGGCGGCCTCGCCATGACGTACATGGCGCTCGCGATGACCGCCTCCCCCGGCCATCACCACCACGCCGCGAGCACCGGCACCCCGCTGCTGACCGGCGCGCTGCTGCTCTACTTCGGCGCCTACTCGCTCTGGGCCGGCACCCGGCTGCTCCACACCCCCGGCGGGAGCGTGGCCGTCGGCACCGCCGGGCTGCCCCAGGCCTGCCGGCTCACCATGGGCATCGGGATGTTCGCCATGCTCCTCACCATGTAACCGCAGACCAGCCCCCGTCCCCCCTTTCCGACGGCCAAAGCCCCCCGGGACGCGTGGCGTTGGTCACTGGCCGGTCGAAAGCCGTTCCACCGGACGTCGCCAGCGCATAGGTTGGCAAGGGAGCGCGCTGTCGCGTTCCGTGCGTACTCGGGGAGCCCATGCGATGACTGCCCTGATCGGCCTGCTGCTGCTCGGACTGCTGCTCTCGACCACCGTGCCCCGGCTGCTGGCCCGGGCCCGCTGGGTGGAGCGCGAACCCGTGCTGGCGCTGCTGGTGTGGCAGTGCCTCGTGGTGGCCGTCCTGCTGTGCTGCGCGCTGAGCCTGGTGCTGGCCGCGTCGGCCGCGCTGCCGGAACTGCGTGCGCTGGTGTTCGCGGGCGCGCCACACGGCGTGGAGGCCGCGTACGGGCTGCAGGACGCCGAGGGCTGGGGCCGGCTGTGCGCGGCGGTGCTCGCGGCAGGCGGACTGCGGACGGTGCTGGCGCTCACCCGGGAGGTCCGTTCGGCGAAGGCGCTGCGCAATCACCGGCACGCCCAACTGTCCAGCCGCGCGCCAGAATTGCCCGAGGCCATCGCCGCCGGGCGGAGTCGCCGGGAGCGGCTGGTGGTGCTGGAGAACGTCCGCCCGGAGGCCTGGTCGCTGCCCGGACCGAACTCCCGCCTGGTGGTCACCACCGGGGCTCTCCAGCAGCTGACCGACCGGGAGTTGGCGGCGGTGCTGAGCCACGAGCGCGGCCACGTCCGGGCCCGCCACCACTGGCTCTCGCAGACTGCCCAGGCGCTGGCGTCCGGCTTCCCGGGCGTCCGCGTGTTCAGCGCCTTCCGGGACCAGGTGGGCGAGTTGGTGGAACTGGCGGCCGACGACCGGGCGGCCCGCCGGCACGGGCGGCACACCACCGCCCTCGCCCTGGCCGAACTCAACCTGAACCGCGGGGTGTTCGGCTCCTGCCCGCCCGGCCTGGCACAGTCCCCGAAACGGGTGGACCGGCTGCTCGCGGGCCGTCCGCGCCTTTCCGTGCCGCACCGGCTGCGGCTCACCGCCGCGGCACTCGCCGCGCCCGCCGCCGCCGTCCTGCTGGCCGCCGCGCCGGGGCTCGCCTCGCTGCTCTAACGGAAGAATCAACCCGGCGAAGATCCACCCGACAAAAGACCCGCGCCTGACGAAGACCTCCGACGATCCGTCAGTTCCGCACGGTACACGGGTCGACCGGCCCGCCCCCGAGGGTGCGGGCGAGCACCTCTCGGTGCAGCGGCCTGGCCTGCTGGTAGCGCTCGCGCCCCGCGTCGGTGAGGACGATCTGGATCCCGCGCCGGTCGTCCACGCACATCTCGCGCGCCACCAGCCCGCCCTTCTCCAGCCGGCCGATCAGCCGCGACAGGGCGCTCTGGCTCAGGTGGACGACGTCGGCCAGCTCCTGGACCCGCAGCCGGTGGCTGCGGTCGACGATGCAGCCCTCGACCAGGCGCTCCAGCACCTCGAACTCGCTCATGCCGAGCCCGTGCTTCTCCCCCAGCTCGCGGTCCAGCGCGCAGGAGGTCTCTGCGTGCCGGTTCAGCAGCTCGCGCCATTGCGCGACGAGACCGGCCTCCGCCGGGGAGTCGAGTTCAGCCACGGCGCCACCTTACCACCGGAACCGCAATTTATGCGTTTACATCTTATTCACTTGCAATGAATGCACGTGCATGTAGTGTCCTCCCCATGACCACCGCGACCGCCACGCCACCCGACGCATCGTCAACCAGCGGGCAGACCTGGACTCCCCGCCTCTGGGGCACGCTGATCGTGCTCTGCGCCGCCATCTTCCTGGACGCCCTGGACATCTCCATGGTGGGAGTCGCCCTCCCCTCCATCGGCTCCGAGCTGCACCTCTCCACCTCCGCCCTGCAATGGGTGGTCTCCGGCTACGTGCTCGGCTACGGCGGCCTGCTGCTGCTCGGCGGACGGGCAGCCGACCTGCTCGGCCGCCGCCGGGTGTTCCTGGTCGCCCTGGGGATCTTCGGCGCAGCGTCGCTGCTCGGCGGGCTGGTCGACGACGGTGGCCTGCTGATCGGCGCCCGCTTCCTCAAGGGCGTCAGCGCCGCGTTCACCGCCCCCGCCGGCCTGTCGATCATCACCACGACCTTCGCCGAGGGCCCCGCCCGCAACCGGGCGCTGTCGATCTACACCACCTGCGGCGCCAGCGGCTTCTCGCTCGGCCTGGTGCTCAGCGGCCTGCTCACCTCGGTCGGCTGGCGCTGGACCTTCCTGATGCCCGTCCCGGTCGCGCTGATCGCCCTGCTTTTCGCGATCCGGCTGCTCCCGCGCCCCGTCGAGGAGCGCGCCAAGGGCGGCTACGACGTGCTCGGCGCGATCACCGGCACCGCCACCGTCCTGCTGCTGGTGTTCACCGTCACCGAGGCACAGGGCGCCAGCTGGCTGAGCCTGCGCACGCTCGGCTCGCTGGTCGTGGTCGCCGCCCTGGCCGCCGCCTTCCTGGCGATCGAGAGCCGTACCGCCCACCCGCTGGTCCGGCTCGGCATCTTCCGCAACGGCGCGGTGGCCCGGGCCAACGTCATCGCCTTCACCATGACCGGCGCCTACGGCGGGTTCCAGTTCATCGTGACGCTCTACCTCCAGCACCTGCTCGGCTGGTCCGCGCTGGAGATGGCCCTCGGGCTGCTGCCGGCCGGCGCGTTCATCGCCCTGTCCGCTCCGTTCATGGGCCCGATCGTGGACCGCTTCGGCACCGGCAAGCTGCTGCCCATCGGCGTCCTGTCGCTGACCGCCGCGTTCGCGCTGTTCCTGCGGCTGGACGAGCACAGCTCGTACCCGGTCCTGGTGCTGCCGTCGATGCTGCTGCTCGGTGTCGGCTTCGCGCTCGCGTTCCCCTCGGTGAACATCGCCGCCACGGACGGTGTGGCCGACGAGGAGCAGGGCCTGGCCTCCGGCCTGGTCAACACCGCGATCCAGGTCGGCACCGCGGTGGTGCTGGCCGGGGCGACCGCGATGATCACCGCCGGGAGCGCCGGCGGCGACAGCCCGCAGGCTCAGCTGGACGGTTACCGGCCGGCGCTGGTGTTCGTCACGGCGGTCGCGCTGCTCGGCTTCCTGATCGCCCTCGTGGGCGCCCTGCTGGACCGACGGCGGAGGTCAACCGCCGTGTCCGTCCCCGATTATGATTACTCGTCAGCCGGGTCGAACACGGCCCGGACGGAAGTCCTGACCAAGCGCTGACCGCTGACACCGCCGCCCGGGGCCGACCCCTCGTCCCCGGGCCCTGGCATCCGTAACCGGGCAATGGCGCCGGCTCCACCAAACCCCCGTGTTGGTGGAGCCGGCCGTCTTCGTACCGGCCGCCCGTGCGGCGCCGCCGATGCGGGGTCAACGGATCGGCGGCCGGCTCCGCCAGTATATTGGCCAGGAGCCAACGAACGTTCGGAGCAGACACGATGGCACCTCGCGGGGATTCGGTCAACGAGGAAATGCGCCAACGCTCCCGCCGGCGCATCATGCGGGCCACCGTCGAGCTGGTCGACCAGCACGGATACGCCGGCACCACGCTGACCGACATCGCCGAGCGGGCCGGACTCGCACGCGGACTGCTGTCCTACTACTTCGACGGCAAACGGCTGCTCATGCAGTCCGCGACGCACCGGATGATGCACCAGGCGCTCACCTGCGCCCTGGCCGAACTCGCGCCGGACGCCTCGCCGGAGGCCCGGCTGGCCCGCGCCATCGATGCCGTCCTCGGCCTCGCCCTCGACCACCCGCGGGTGATGCGCTCACACCTGGCGCTGATCCTCGACCCGGACACCGGCGCCTTCGTCCAGGACCCGGAGCAGCAGCGGCTCGGCGCGATCCTCCAGGGCCTGCTGCTCGACTGGGGCGCGCCGGACCCGTTCGCCGAGCACGCGGTGCTGCGCAGCGCGCTGATGGGCGGCTGCATCGGGGTGCTGCTGCCGGGCGCCGAGCTGCCGCTGGCGCCGATCCGGGCGGACCTGTTCCGGCGCTACGACCTGCCGTGGGAGCTGGGCCGGCCGCCGCAGCCGCTGCCGCCGGAACGCGAACGGCCGCCGGAACGCGGCTGACAGCGGGTGGGCGCCTGACGGCGGGTGGGCGGCAACTGGCGCTGCCCGATGGAGCGTTCAGGCCCCATCGGGCAAGGGCTCAGCGTTCCTTCAGGATCGAGGCGAGCAGGTCTATGGTGCGCTCGGGCGTGAGGCTGTCCACGCAGAGCCGCTCCATGACCTGGATGTAGGCGTCGACGTCGTCCCGCTTGTCGAGGTAGAGCGCGCTGGTGAGCTGCTCCAGGTAGACCACGTCGGCGAGGTCCTGCTCGGGGAAGCGCAGGATGGTGAACGCGCCGGACTCGCCCGCGTGCGCGCCGAAGCGGAACGGCATGACCTGGATGACCACGTTCGCCTGCTCGGCGACGTCGATCAGGTACTGCACCTGGCCGCGCATCACCTTGGGCCCGCCGACCGGGCGGCGTAGCGCGGCCTCGTCGATGACGGCCCACAGGCGGGGGCTGGCCCCCTCGGTCAGCAGCTTCTGGCGGCGCAGGCGGAGGCTGACCCGCCGTTCGACCTCCTCCTCGCTGATGACCGGCCGACTCTGTCCGAAAACCGCCCGTGCGTACTCCTCGGACTGCAGCAGTCCCGGGATGAACTGAACTTCGTACGTACGGATCAGCTGCGCGGCCTCTTCCAGGCCGACGTAGGTCTGGAACCAGCCCGGCAGCACGTCGTTGAAGCTGTGCCACCAGCCGGACTTGTTGGCCTCGCGGACCAGGCCGAGGAGAGCCTCCCGCTCCAGGCCGTCGTCCACGCCGTAGAGGCTGAGCAGGTCGGCGACGTCGCGCTCCTTGAAGCTGACGCGGCCGAGTTCCATGCGGCTGATCTTGGACTCGGAGGCGCGGATCGCGTAGCCGGCGTCCTCGCGGGTGATGCCGCGTGCTTCGCGCAGGCGGCGCAGCTGTGAGCCGAGGAGGATCCGGCGGACCATCGAGCCGCCGCCCGGCTGAACTGTGGTCATGCGGTCGAAACCTCCACCTAGGGCAAACAGCGCACAGTCTGCCATCAGTTGAGCGCTCACGGTGCCGATACTGACGGATGTTCCTATCAGTTCTGCACTCCACACACCAGGATGCACGTGCATCCGGCGCTTGCATATGCCAATAGTGCGACTGCACGTGAATCGACTCTTGCATCTGCAGTGAGCGCAGAGGACCATGGTGCACGTGCACCTGCACATCCCTGGCAATCCCGCGGGCTCCGCGTCGACCCCACGCGCGACTCCGTGCACCAGCCCGGCAGCGTCCCCCGCGCCACCGGGCGTTTGTGTGCGCGCGCGCCTGGTCGAGGGGGCCGTGCGGCCGAGCGAGTCGGAGGTGACCGGCATGACCCCGGCGGGTCCAGCCGTGTCCGCCCCCTTATGGGAGGAGCTCTTCATGGGCACCGGTACGGCTTTGGCGGTTGACCCCCATGTGGTCACCTGTACGCTCGCTCCTCGCTTCGAAGCCGTCAGAACCGCACGCGACTTCGCCAGAACCGCGCTGCAGCGCTGGGGCCTGATGGAGCTGTTCGACGACGTCGCGCTGGTGGCGTCGGAACTGGTGACCAACGCGCTGCGGCATGCGATCGGCGCACGGCCCGACCCGATGGGCGGCGCCCTGGGCGAGTACGACTTTCCCACACAGGCGACCGCGGACGGGCGGCTGCCGATCCGAATAAGCCTCGTGCACCGCGCGCCCCAGATCGTCTGCGCGGTCAGCGATCCGAGCAGCATCGGCCCGGTCGCCCGGGAGGCCGACTTCGTGGCCGAATCGGGCCGCGGGCTGCACCTGGTGGACTCGTTCAGCCGCTCCTGGGGCTGGCACCCGCTGGGCGGCGGCAAGGTGGTCTGGGCACTGTTCGAGGCCGAACCGGAGGCGGCGAGCACCGAACTCGGTGGCCGGCACCGGCGTTCCGCCTAGGCCTCGCCGCAGGCGGGCGCCCTCGCATCGAGGGACGACCCCGGGCGGGCCGCACCCCGGGGAGGGGACGGCACTTCCGTACAAGCTCCCCCATGACCGGGCCTCCGCAGAAGACCCGCCGGGCCCCTGCACAACCGGGCCCGAAGAGGCACGCGGAGAGACACCCGAGAAGACAAAGGCCGTCGTGGTGTCAGCACCCACGACGGCCCCCCGATGGTGGAGCGGCGGCCGCTCAGACGGCCAGGTGGTCGAACTCCCCGTCCTTGACCCCCAGCAGCAGGGCCGCGATCTCGGCCCGGGTGTAGATGAGCGCCGGACCGTCCGGGAAGCGCGAGTTGCGCATCGCCACGTCGCCCCCCGGCAGAGCGGCGAATTCGACGCAGTTGCCCTGGGAGTTGCTGTGCAGGCTCTTCTGCCAGACCACTCCCTCCAGATCGGCGGCGGCCATCCCGCTGTAGGCCCCGATCGAACCGTGCGCGACCTGCGAGCCGTACATGTCCTGAGAGTCGTGCGAGTCGTGCATAGAAGTCTCCCGAAGAGCCCCGGAGTTGTGGTCCAGCGCGGCGCCCCCGGCACCCGCCGATTGATCGGGCCGGCCCCGTACCAGCCCGGCACAACGCCTCACTTGACGCGATGATAGCCGCTGTGCACGTGCATCAGCACGAGACATTGCAGGTGCACGAGGCCTTTTACGACCCGACCTGAACTCTTCACGGCCCCTTCTCCTGACGGTACGTAAACGGACATAGCCGACTGAATCGGCGGGCCTCCGATAACCGGCCGTGAGCGGCCCCCCGCTGAATGTTGATCTTCGAGAGCCGGGAGTCGCGCCACCGTGACGCTCCGTCAGATCGACGTCCGACTGTGAGACATCTCACGCGCTACAGGTGCAACGCGACGCTCCACCGGGCACGTCTTCAGCAGATACCGGCGGGCGCGCGAGGGTTGGGCCAAGTATGTCCGAAATATGACCAATCGCCCGGCGCACGCCAGCCCCTCACCCGCCATGCACACCCCGTTCGCGCGAAACCGGCACGGCAGCCGACTGCAGCCCTGACGGGCCGATGTCCTACGATCTCCGCCATGAGCACCGCAGCCATCCCGGGCGCGCCACTGCCCGTTCGCACTCCAGGCTCCCGTGCGCGGGGGCGCCACCGCCGCCCCGAGCGCCCCGAGATCCCGGCCGGCTCCCCGGCCCTGGTGCTCGCCGTGCCCGCGACCGCCGGGCCCGAGTCCCGCTCGGTCGTCGAGGAGCTGCTGTCGATCGTCCGCAGCGAGCAGAACGGCGTGCAGACCGCCGTGGGTTACCTCCCCGGCGACGCGCCCGAGGGCGCGGGCGGCCACGAGCGCACCGTCGCCGAGCTACTGGCCCAGGCCGCCGAGGCCGGTGCGCCCGCACCGATCCTGGTGCCGCTGGTGCCCGGCCCGCACGGCTTCCTGACCGAACTCCACGCGCTCGCCGCCGAGTACGGCGCCCACGTGACCGACGTGCTGGGCCCGCACCCGCTGCTGGCCGAGGCCGTCCACGTACGGCTCTCCGAGGCCGGACTGGCCCGCGCCGACCGCGCCCGGCTGTTCGCCATCGCGACCGCCGCGGACGGCGTCGTGCTGACCACCGTCGGCGGCGAGGACGCCGCCGCCGCGGCCGGGATCACCGGCGTGCTGCTGGCCGCCAGGCTGGCCGTCCCGGTGGTCCCCGCCGCGCTCGACGTGCCCGGCTCGGTGGCCGCGGCCGTCGCGCACCTCAAGGAGACCGGCTCGCAGCGGCCCGCGCTGGCCCCGCTGGTGATCGGCCCGGAGGCGGACTCCGAGCTGCTCGCCACGGCCGCCGAGGAGACCGGCTGCCCGTCCGCCGCGCCGCTGGGCGCGTACCCGACGGTCGGCCAGCTGATCGCCGCCACGTACCTGGCCGCGCTGCCGGCGCCGTCGCCCGAGGCGCTGGCCGCCCAGGCTCAGGCCGAGGCCGAGGCGGCGGAGGCTGCAGAGGCCGCTCAGGCGGCCGAGGAGACCGCCGGCGAGTAGCAACGCACACGGACGAGAAGAGGGCCCGGAACGGATGCGTTCCGGGCCCTTTCGGCTTGCGGCGTACGGGAGTTAAGAACCAAATGCGCGAGATGTCCGTTCTGTACCCATTTGCGCTTTGGTGATGTTTCGTCATTCGGCTCCTGAGGTGCAGCCAGTTGTGCACACCCGCAGGTTTATTGCCGGATAACGATCATTTCCGATCATGGCGGGCGACATTTTTAGCGCCTTTCCATAAGTCGTGATGCGCGTCACAGATATTTGCAGTTTGAACTTAAGTCTGCTTAACGTGCTCCCCGTTCGTGACCACACGGACCCAGCTCATCCGCAACGCCGAGTCCTGCCGTCGGGTGCGCTGGCAGCGCGAAAACGCACCACGGCAGGAGCGGGGGACCCACAGGTAAGTCGCCCCGGACCGCTCCTCGGAACGGTTCAGGGCTAGGGGTGAAGCCGCGCCCACAGCGCGGCCGGGCAACTCCGGCCCGAATCCGACAGCTCACCTCGCAGGCGTGGGAGAGGACCGCGTCTTCATGCTGCCCAACAACGGCTCTCGCCTGTCCAGCCGCACCCGTCGCGTGATCGCCGCCATCGGCGTCGCGGGCGTCGGCCTCACCATCCCCTGCCTCACCACCGGCACCGCCTCCGCCGCTTCCGTCGCCACCTGGGACAAGGTCGCCCAGTGCGAGAGCAGCGGCGACTGGAGCATCAACACCGGCAACGGCTTCTACGGCGGCCTCCAGTTCACCTCCAGCACCTGGGCCGCCTTCGGTGGCACCACGTACGCCCCGCAGGCCAACCAGGCCACCAAGGACCAGCAGATCGCAATCGCCGAGAAGGTCCTCGCCTCGCAGGGTCCCGGCGCCTGGCCCGTCTGCTCGATCCAGGCCGGCCTGACCAAGGGCGGCGCCGTGGCCGCCGTCGACACCTCGGCCGCTTCCGGCTCGACCGCCGCCAAGGCCCCGGCTGCCAAGCCGGCCCCGAAGCCCGCCGCGAAGCCGGCCGCCCAGGCGCCCGCCCAGGCCCAGGACCAGGCTCCGGCGTCCGCCGACTCCGCCAAGGGCAGCGACTACACGGTCGTGACCGGCGACTGGCTGTCCTCGATCGCCGCCAAGCACGATGTCCAGGGCGGCTGGCAGCGGCTGTACGAGCTGAACCGCAGCACCCTGACCGAGGGTCCGGACACCATCTACCCGGGCCAGCACCTGTCCTTCGGCGACAGCACCCAGGCCCAGGCGCCCTCGTCGGCGCAGTCCGGCCAGTCCGGTGACTTCAACTGGTTCAACCGCTCGCAGAAGTCGGGCCAGTCCGCCAACGGCGGTGCCGTGAACGCCCAGCCCGCCGCCCAGACCCAGGCCGCCAAGCCGTCCTCGAAGCCCGCTGCGAAGCCGGCCGCCCAGGCGCAGACCCAGGCCGCCACCGGCAGCATGGCCGCCGCGGTCAGCTTCGCCAAGTCGAAGGTCGGCCAGGCCTACGTCTACGGCGGCACCGGCAACGGCGGCTGGGACTGCTCCGGCCTGACCCAGGCCGCGCTGCGCGCCGCGGGCATCTCCGTCCCGCGCATCGCCGCCGACCAGGCCGCCGCCAGCACCCACGTCTCGCTGGACAGCCTGAAGCCGGGCGACCTGCTGTTCTGGTCCAACAACGGCCAGAACTCCGGCGTTTACCACGTCGCGCTCTACATCGGCGGCGGCCAGTACATCGAGGCCGCGAACCCGAGCTCGGGCGTCCGCCTGCAGACCATCGCCAACTGGGCGCCGGACTTCGCCGGCCGCGTCTGACGACGAACAGCTGACAGATTTCAGATGACAGATTCATCATCTGTCATCTGAAATCTGTCACCCGCCGCCCCGGGGAGAGTCTGGTCGCTCCTCCCCGGGGCTCTGGCGTATCCGCATGGTCAAACTCCGCCCCCAACGGGCATGCTGCTGCTCTGCACCCGAGGAGGAGTCACCATGGCCCAGGTCACCGTCACGCTCGACGCGAACCTCGCGATCGACGCGATGATGCTCTCCGGTACCAAGAACCCGCAGGACGCCGTCGAACTGGTCCTGCGCGACTACCTGGCCCGCGGTCGCCGGACCGAGACCCGCACCGGCGACGCCGCCGACGGCCAACGGCTCACCACCGACCGCCCGACCGCCCAGGAGGGCTGACGCGGAGCACGCCGAAGGGCCCCAAAGAGCAACTGCTCTCCGGGGCCCTGCTCGTAGCTCGTAGCCCGGCAACCCGCGCTCAGCGCGCGCACGCCCCCGTGGAACCGCGCATGACCAGCTCCGGCTGGAACATGAACTCCCCACGCTGGGCGGCGTTTCCGCCGACCTCCTCCAGCAGCGCGTCCACCGCCGCCGTCGCCATCGCCTCGACCGGCTGGCGGATCGTGGTCAGCGGCGGCTCGGTGAAGGCGATCAGCGGCGAGTCGTCGAAGCCGACCACCGACACGTCGTGCGGCACCGACAGCCCGCGCTGGCGCACTGCCCGGATCGCGCCGAGCGCCATCATGTCGCTGCCGCACACGATCGCCGTGCACCCCTTGTCAAGCAGCGCGCCGGCCGCCGCGTGCCCGCCCTCCACGCTGAACAGCGTGTGGTGGACGAGTTCCTCGGCCTCCTCCTGCGTCCGCCCGAGGACGGTCTGCATGGCGGCCGTGAACCCCTCGATCTTGCGCAGCACCGGCACGTACCGCTTCTGCCCGACCGCCAGCCCGATCCGCTCGTGCCCGAGTTCGGCCAGGTGCTGGACGGCCATCCACATCGCGGCCCGGTCGTCCGGCGAGATGAACGGCGCGGCGATCCGCTCGCTGTAGCCGTTGATCAGGACGAACGGCACCCCGCGCCCGGCCAGCCGGGCGTACCGGTCGTGGTCGGCGGTGGAGTCGGCGTGCAGCCCGGAGACGAAGACGATGCCCGCCACACCCCGGTCGACCAGCATGTCCACCAGTTCGTCCTCGGTGGACCCGCCGGGCGTCTGGGTGCACAGCACCGGGGTGTACCCGTGCCGGCTGAGCACCTGCTCGATGACCTGGGCGAGCGCGGGGAAGATCGGGTTGCTCAGCTCCGGCGTGATCAGCCCGATCAGTCCGGCGCTGCGCTGGCGCAGCCGGGTCGGCCGCTCGTACCCGAGCACGTCGAGCGCCGCCAGCACGGTCTGCCGGGTGGCGGCGGAGACGTTCGCCTTGCCGTTGAGTACGCGGGAGACGGTGGCTTCGCTGACCCCCGCCTGCGCCGCGATGTCTGAGAGTCGCGCCGTAGTCACGGTTCCAGAGCCTATTGCAACCACGTCAGACCGCCCACCAGCCGGTGCTGTCCGGTGCGAGCACCGTCTCGCCGCCGTCGACGACGAGTTCCACGGAGGAGAGCAGCAGCTTTCCGGGTGCGGGGATCCGCACCGGCTCGCCGGTGGTGTTCACCGTGCAGACGAAGGCGCCGCGGCGGAACGCCAGGGTGCCCTCGGGTGCGTCCAGCCACTCGACCTCGGTGCCGGCGCCGAGGTCGGACTGGGTGCGGCGGACGGCCAGCGCGCTTCGGTAGAGCTCCAGGGTGGACGTCGGGTCGCCGGTCTGCGCCTCGACGCTGAGCGCGGCCCACTCGGCCGGCTGCGGGAGCCAGGACGGCCCGCCGGCGACCGGACCGAAGCCGTACGGGGCCTCGGTGCCGGACCACGGGATCGGGACGCGGCAGCCGTCGCGGTAGCCGTCCTGGCCGGCCTGGCGGAAGAAGGACGGGTCCTGGCGGACCTCGTCCGGCAGGTCGGTGACGTCCGGCAGACCGAGCTCCTCACCCTGGTACACGTACGCGGAACCGGGCAGCGCCAGCATCAGCAGGGTGGCGGCGCGGGCCCGGCGCAGGCCGAGTTCGCGGTCGCCGGGGGTGCGGATCTGGGTGCCGAGGCCGGGCGGGTTGGCGAACCGGGTGGCGTGCCGGGTGACGTCGTGGTTGGACAGCACCCAGGTGGTGGGGGCGTCGACCGGGCGCATCGAGTCGAGCGAGACGTCGATCACCTCGCGCAGCGCGGCGGCCTCCCAACCGGTGCCCAGGTACTGGAAGTTGAAGGCCTGGTGCAGCTCGTCGGGGCGGACGTAGTTGGCGGTGCGCTGGACGGTCGGGGTCCAGGCCTCGGCGACGCCGATCCGCCGGCCCGGGTACTCGTCGAGGATCTTGCGCCAGCTGCGGTAGATCTCGTGCACGCCGTCCTGGTCGAAGAAGGGCATGACGTCGTTGCCGAGCAGCTTGAGCTGGTCGGCGCCGCCGATGTCGGGCAGTCCGGGGGCCTTGACCAGGCCGTGGGCGACGTCGATGCGGAAGCCGTCCACGCCCATGTCGAGCCAGAACCGCAGGATCGAGCGGAACTCGTCGGCGACGGCCGGGTTCTCCCAGTTGAAGTCGGGCTGCTCCGGGGCGAACAGGTGCAGGTACCAGTCGCCGGGCGTGCCGTCCGGGTTCTCGGTGCGGGTCCAGGCCGGGCCGCCGAAGATGGACTCCCAGTCGTTGGGCGGCAGTTCGCCGTTCTCGCCCTTGCCGGGACGGAAGTGGTAGCGCTCGCGCAGCGGGGACGCAGGACCCTCGCGCAGGGCGCGCTGGAACCACTCGTGCTGGTCCGAGGAGTGGTTGGGAACGAGGTCGACGATGATCCGCAGGCCCAGCTCGTGCGCGTCGCGGATCAGCGCGTCGGCGTCCAGCAGGGTGCCGAACATCGGGTCCACCGCGCGGTAGTCGGCGACGTCGTAGCCGGCGTCGGCCTGCGGCGAGGCGTAGAACGGCGAGAGCCAGACGGCGTCCACGCCGAGGTCGCGCAGGTAGGGCAGGCGGCTGCGGATGCCGGGCAGGTCGCCCATGCCGTCGCCGTTGGAGTCGGCGAAGCTGCGCGGGTACACCTGGTAGATGACCGCGTCCCGCCACCAGTCTCTGCTCGTGCCGCCAGTCGCAGGAGCCGGGGCGGCCGCCTCGTGAGCGGTGGCGTCGGCGGCAGGCCGGGTGGTGTCGGCCAGGTTCTGGGTCATCGACGGTATCCCTTGGGGACTAGAGGAGCGAGGAGCGTTACGACTTGGAGGCACCGGCGGTCAGGCCGGTGACCAGGTGGCGCTGCACCAGGTAGAAGAAGGCCGCCGACGGGATCGCGATCAGCACGGCGGTCGCGGCCATCAGGTTCCACTGGGCGTCGTGCTCGCTGACGAAGGTCTGCAGGCCGACGGCCAGCGTGTACTTGTCGGAGCTGAGCATGAAGGTGGACGCGAAGGGCACCTCGGCCCAGTAGGTGAGGAAGGAGTAGAAGGCGGCCACCGCCAGGCCCGGGCGGGCGAGCGGCAGCACCAGCCGCCAGAAGGTGCCGAACGGGGTGAGCCCGTCGACCCGGCCGGCCTCGTCGATCTCCACCGGGATGGTGTCGAAGTAGCCCTTCAGCAGCCAGGCGCAGTACGGCACGGTGGTGGTCGAGTAGACCAGGATCAGGCCCAGGTAGCTGTCCAGCAGGCCGAGGTCGGAGAGCATCGTGTACATCGGCACGATCAGCACCGCGATCGGGAACATCTGGGTGACCAGCAGCGACCACATCAGCGGTCGGTGGCCCGGGAAGCGCATCCGGGAGACGGCGTAGCCGGTGGTGGCGGCGAGCAGCACGCCGAACACGGTGGTAACGCCGGAGACCAGGAGGGCGTTGCCGAACCAGGTGAAGAAGTCGGTGTCGAACAGCACGTGCTGGTAGTTCGACAGCGTGAGCTTGCCGAGGATCCCGCCGGCGTGGAGGTAGTCGCTCTTGTCCGGGCCGAGCGAGACGTAGAAGATCCACGCCACCGGGAACAGCGCGATCAGGCCGGCCAGGATCAGGATGCCGTGGGACAGCGCCCTGGCCGGCGGACTGCTCTCACCGCGCGGGCGGACCCTGGCGGGCCGGGCGGCCGGGGCCGCGGTCGCCACGGGGGTGGGGCGTTCGGTGGTGGTGCTCATCGGGGGTTACCTGCCTTCGTGGGTCAACTGGGTCCGGGGCCTCAGCCGTTGGCCTGCTCGGTGCGGGCGAGCCAGCGCCGGTAGAAGGCGGTGAAGACGATCAGGATGGACAGCAGGATCACGCCGTAGGCGGCGGACTGCGCGTAGTCCCGGGGGATCTGGCCGAAGCCGAGGCGGTAGGCCCAGGTGACCAGCAGCTGGGTGTCGGGCGCGCCGGTGCCGAACAGCAGGAAGATGACGTTGAACTGGTTGAACGTCCAGATCACGCCGAGCAGGACGACGGTGGAGGAGACGGTGCGCAGCCCGGGCATGGTGACGTACCGGAAGCGCTGCCACGGCGTGGCGCCGTCCATCTCGGCGGCCTCGTACAGCTCGGCCGGGATCGACTGCAGGCCGCCGAGCAGCGAGATCATCATGAACGGCACACCGGCCCACGTGTTGACCATGATCGCGGCCGCCTTCTGCGCCAACGGGTCGGTCAGCCAGCCGGGTTGGGGCAGGTGGAGGGACGAGAGCATGCCGTTGACGATGCCGCCGTCGGAGAGCATCAGGCGCCAGGAGAAGACGGTGACGAAGGTCGGCACGGCCCACGGCAGGATGAGCAGCATCCGGTAGACGGCGCGCCCGCGCAGCTTCTTGTTGAGCAGCAGGGCGAGGCCCAGGCCGAGGGTGTAGTGCAGGAAGACGCAGATGGCCGTCCAGGCGATGGTCCAGATGAAGTGGGACCAGAAACGGTCGTACGAGCCGGGGCCCCACAGGATGTCGGCGTAGTTGTGGAAGCCGACGAAGTTGTAGCTGGCCGGGATCTCGTTGACGCCGATCTTGCGGGCGACGTTGAGGCTGTTGGCGTCGGTGAGGGTGAGCCAGATGCCCTCGACGAGCGGGTAGATCACCAGCGCGCCGAGCACCAGCACGACCGGGGCGATCATCGCGTAGGCGTACCAGTGCTTGGCGTAGGAGCGCTTGACGCGCTCCAGCAGGCCCGGACGCGGTTCGCGCTCCCGGCTGCCCTTGCCGGTGGCGCCCTGCACGGCGACTGACATCGTTTGACACCTTCTCGGGGGATTCGGGGGGAGCCGATCGCCCGGCCCGTCACCCGAAGGCGGCGGGCCGGGCGGCTGGGGACTACTTGGCGAAGCCGGGGAGGAGCTTGGTGTAGTCGGTGGCGACGGTGTTCAGCGCGTCCTGGGTGCTGGTCCCCTGGACGGCCTTGCCGAGGTTGGTGCCGAGCGAGGCGAACAGCGAGCTGTACTCGGGCAGTTCCGGGCGCGGCTTGGCGCTGGCGAGCACGGCCTGGAAGCCCGCGATGCCCGGGTCGGCCTTGACGTCGGCGGTGAAGGCGTCGGAGCGGGTCGGCAGGGTGGAGTTCTTCTGCGCGATGAACGCCTGGCTCTCGGCCGAGGTCATGAAGGCGGCGAACTTCTCGGCCGCGGCCTTGTGGGCCTGGTCGGCACCGGCGTAGACGGAGATGTTGTGGCCGCCGGTGGGGGCGCCGGCCTTGCCGCTGGAGCCGGCCGGAACGGCGGCGATGCCGAGGTTCTTCTTGTCGGCGAAGGCGGAGCCCTTGTAGATGTTGGTGATCTCCCAGGGGCCCTGGATGATGGCCGCGACCTTGCCGCTGTTGAAGGCGTCCATCATGTGCGCGTAGGCGTCGGTGGTGACGTCGGCCTTGACCGTGCCGGGCGAGGTGAACATCGACTTGTAGGTCTCGACGCCCTTGACGGCCTCGGGCGAGGTGATGGTGATCTTCTTGCCGGCGGCGTCGACGGTGTCGGTGCCCTCGCCGAACAGGAACGGCATCGCGTAGTAGCCGTCGGCGGCCTTCAGCCAGAAGCCGTCCACGCCCGCCTTGTCCTTGATGGCGGCGGCGTCGGTCTTCAGCTCGTCCCAGGTCTTGGGGGCGTCGGCGATCCCGGCCTTGGCGAACAGCTCCTTGTTGTAGAGCAGGCCGAGGGTGTCGGTGACCAGCGGGACGCCGTAGAGCTTGCCGTCGAACTTGGCCTGCTGGATCAGGCTGGGCTGGAAGGCCGAGGTGTCGGCGGCGGCCGGGGTGCCGTCGAGCGGCTCCAGGTAGCCGGCCTTGGCGAAGGCGGCGGTCCAGCCGACCTCGGAGCGGAACACGTCCGGAGCGCCCTTGGCCCCCATGGCGGTCTGGAGCTTGTTCTGCGCCTGGTCGAACGGGACGTTGACGAAGTCGACCTTGATGTTCGGGTTGGCCGCCTCGAACTTCTTCACGAGTTCCTGGTAGTTCGGCGCCTCGTTGGTGGCGTTCGACGTGTCCCAGTAGGTGAGGGTGACCGGCCCGTCGGCCTTGCCGTTCGAGCTGGAGCCGCTGCTGCCACAGGCAGCCATCGAGACCGCGAGGGCCACAACGAGGGCAGAGGCCGCGATGCCACGCCGCATGAGAACTCCTTGGGAGGGTGGGGGTGCCCGAGATGTTCGGAGACAGGCGCATAATGGCTGCCTCGTGCCGACTGCACCGTTGCTGCCGTCGGGCTCGGGAAGGAAGTTAACAGCGGCGGAATCATTGCGGAAAGGTCTTGCAGCAAGTTTCTGCAAGAATCGGCGATCGTTACAGCCGCGTGTCCTGGACGTTGCCGCACGGTAGTTGACAGTGCCCGACAATGTCCGAGTTTGCCCGTTTCACCCCGGCGGCCTGTGGCCTGGAACACCACCGTCCGTGGCCGAAAGACGCTTGCAGCAGGCTGGCCGTATGCGCATCAGAGACGCCAAGAAGGACGAACTGCCGCTGCTGTGCGAGCTGGAACGGGCCGCCGGGGCACCGTTCGCCGCCACCGGCATGCAGGAGATCGCCGAGGACGAACCCCCGGCCCCGCACGAGCTGGCCCGCTACACGAGGTCACTCCGGGCCTGCGGGAGATTCGCCGCCAGGAGGCGGACCACGGCCTCGACCGCCGGCCCCGGCTCTGCATGCGCCGGGACCGCGACGGGCTCTACGACAAGTTCTAGGACAAGTTCTAGGACAAGCCCTAGTTGGTCCCCAGCCGCAGCACGGTCGTCGAGCGGAACTCCTCCCCCCGCCGCAGAACCGTGCTCGGGAAGTCCGGGTGGTGCGGGGAGTCCGGGAAGTGCTGGGTCTCCAGCGCGATCCCGGCGAACGGCCCGTACGGGACGCCGCTCGCGCCGGTGACCGCGCCCTGGAACTTGTTGGCGGTGTAGACCTGGATGCCCGGCTCGGTGGTCAGCACCTCCAGGGTGCGGCCGCTGACCGGGTCCTCCAGCAGCGCCGCCCGGGCCGGCGTTCCGTCGGCCGGCCGCGGGCGCAGCACCCAGTTGTGGTCGTAGCCGCCGGGCCCGGCCAGCTGCGGGTGCTCGTCGTGCACCGACTTGCCGATCGGCGTGGCCGCGGTGAAGTCGAACGGCGTGCCGGCCACCGGCTCGGTCCGCCCGTACGGGATCTGCCGCTCGTCGGCGGGGGTGTACCCGTCGGCGTCCAGGGTGAGCAGGTGGCCGAGGACGTCGCCGCTGCCTTCACCCGCGAGGTTGAAGTACGCGTGGTTGGTGAGGTTGACGACGGTCGGCTTGGTGGTGACGGCGCGGTAGGCGATCACCAGCTCGCCGGCCGGATCCAGGGTGTAGGTGACGGTGACGTCCAGCGCGCCGGGGAAGCCCTGGTCGCCGTCCGGGCTGTGCAGCCGCAGCCGCACCCCACCGTCGGCCTCCTCGGCCTCCCACATCCGCTGGGCAAAGCCGTCCGGGCCGCCGTGGATGGTCATGCCACCGCCGGTGGGGGCGAGCGGGTGCTCCTCGCCGTCGATGGTGACCTTGGAGCCGTCGATCCGGTTGGCGTACCGGCCGACCACGGTGCCGTAGTGCCGGGCCGGGCCGAGGATCTGGGCCAACTTGTCGGTGGCGAGCAGCAGTTGGGCCGGGCGGCCGGAGCGGTCGGGCGCGGTCAGGGTGTGCAGGGTGGCGCCGAGGGTGAGCACGCTCGCCTCGTACGGGCCGGCGGTGAGCGTCCAGCGCTCGATCGCGGCGCCCGCGCCGGAGGCGTCAAGGGGTTCGTGGCGCACGCTGGTGGCCTGGGTCGCCATGGCCTGCTCCTCACTGGCGGTCACGGGCCTGCCGCGGTCGCCCCGTTCCGGGTCCGTCCGGGTCCGCCGCGGCGGGTCCGGTGTCCGTCAGCCTAACGACCGTCAGCCCGCTCAACGACCGTCAGCCGCCAGTAATGACTGCCTGCCTGGCGACCGTCACCTGACGACCGTCAACCTGACGACGTCAGCCTGCCCGACGACACCAGCCCGACGGCGACGGCCGCGGGGGCGCTCGCGAGCCCCCGCGCGCCGCCCGAGCGCATCCGTCCGCCGGGCGCGCAATCCCGGCCGGACGCCGCGCGGAACGAGCACCCTCCGCCTACTCCTCCGCGCCATCCACGTCGTCCGCCTCATCGCTCGGCCGCGTGGCCTCCCGCGGCTGCCCGGGCAGCCCGGGCAGCCCGAGCGCCGTCGCCAGGCCGTCCGGCCCGCTGCCCGCCTTGCGGTACACCGCCGCCAGCCGCCGGTTCACCAGGCCGAGCTGGACGCCCAGCTCGTCGGCGATCCGCTGCGGCGGCACGCCCCGCGCGGCCAGCCTGGCAACGTCCCACTCCGGCTGACTGAGCGTCTCGCGGAAGTCCCCCAGCCGGTTGGGCCGCAGCCCGTAGTTGGCCAGCTCCCGCCGCGCCTGGTCGACCAGGCCCTCGGCCGAGCAGTGCTGGGCCAGCTCGATGCCCTGGTACAGGTACTCCTGGGCGTCGTCCAGCCGCCCGACCCGGCGCAGCGCCGCCCCGAGCTCGACCAGCGCGACGGCGTGCTCGTACCCGGCCGGGGACTGCCCGAGGTACCTCACTGCCTCCTGCAGCAGCTCGACCGCCTGCTGGCCGTCCTCGATCTCGGCGTGCAGCCGCAGCGCGGTGCCGATCGCCGAGGCGGTGCCGAAGGTGCGCGCGTCCCGGATCGCCTTCTGTGCGTACTCGCGGGCGCGGTCCGGCTCGTCCTGGGCGATGGCGATGGCGAGGTGGCCCGCCCACGGCGCCCAGACGGTGTTGCGCCAGCCACGAGCCTCCAGCTGGGCGCCGGCCTCGGTGAGCGCGGCGGCGGCACCGGCGTAGCGCTTCTTCGCGACCAGCAGCTTGCCGTACAGCGAGGGCGCGTCCGGCAGCACCATCGCGGTGTCGTGGTACGGCGGGTGGAAGCCGAAGCGGTTGGCGAGCTCCCAGGCCTCGTCGACCCGGCCGCGGGCGAGCAGGGTGTCCACCAGCACTCCGACCGCGTCCCAGGCGAGCGGCAGCTTGGGGCCGATCCGCTCGGAAAGCCGCAGGGCGCGGCGCAGGAAGTCCTCGGCCTCGGCGAGCAGTCCGCGGCGGAAGCGGGCCAGGCCCATCAGGAAGTAGGCGAAGCCCCGGTGGGCGCCGCTCCACCCGGCGACCTCGAACTGGATGATGGCGTCCGCGAACAGCCGCTCGGCCTGGGCGATGCGGTCGTTGTAGGTATAGGTGAGACCGAGCATCGAGGGCAGTTCGAAGCCCCAGGTGCTGTCGGTCCAGCCGAGGCCCTTGGGCAGCCGGCCGGACTCCAGGACGTCGTCGGCGTAGGCCAGCGCGTCGGTGGTGGGCTCGCCGCGCAGGGTGAGGTCCCAGGCGCGCATCGCGAGGACGGCGCGGTCGGCGGCCTCGCGGCCGGTGAGGCTGTCGCACAGCTCGCCGAGGCGCTGGGAGCGCCCGGGGCCGTCCTCCTCGGACTTGCGGAACGCGTGCCACATGAACGAGGCGGCCTGGAGCCGGAGCTTGCCGGCCGGGTCGTCCTCGATCTCGGCCGCCTCCCGCTGGCAGACCAGCGCGGCCTCGCGCAGTTCGCCGCTGTGTGCGAGCACTTCGGAGAGCCGGAAGGTGGCGTCAACCCGCAGCGCGGGGCGCAGTGGTCCCTCGTCCGGGTCAAGGGCGAGCTTCAGTTGGTTGACGGTGGCGCCCGGGTCGGTGAGCAGGGCGGAGCAGCCCAGCTCGTACAGCACCTCGGCGCGGATGTCGTCGGCGGGCGGCTCGTTGAGCGCGCGGTGCAGGCAGCGCTGGGCGGCCTCGGGGGCACCGATCAGCAGGTGTTCGGCGGCGGCCTTGCGGAGCTTGCGGACAGTACGGTCGTCGCCCTCGCCGGAGAAGGTCTCGACCAGGTGGCGGGAGGCGGCGAGCAGGCCGAGTCCGGCGTTCTCGATCTCGGCGGCGGCGACGCCGTGCATGCCGGTGCGGGTGGCCTCCGGCATGGTGTTGTAGATCGAGCTGCCGATCAGTGGGTGGACGAATTCGAGGTTTCCGTTGGGGGTCTGGGTGAGGACGCGTTGCTTGCGCAGCTGCTTGATGGAGTCGCGGGCGCCCTCGGCGCTCTGGGTGGAGATCCGGGTGGCGAGGTCGATCCGGATGTCGGTGCCCAGCATGGCGCAGGCCCAGGCGAAGCGCAGGGTGCTGGCGCCGAGCCGGTCGAGCCAGGTCTTGAGGGTCATCCCGTTGGCGTCGACGGCGAGTTCGCGCAGTTGGACGGAGTTCTCCTCGACCGGGTCGAGGTCCTGGTCGCGGACCTGGTCGAGCAGGGCGACGGCCTCGTAGGGGTTGCCGTTGACGACGGTCCAGAACTCGTAGCAGAAAGCGTCCTCGGCCTTGTCGCCGAGTTCGGCGCGGATGATGTCGGTGACGGAGCCCAGGGAGAGGCGGTTCAGTTCGTGCTTTCGGGTGGCGAGTTTGAGCACGGTGCCGTGGTGCTGCCGGGCTTCCGACTGCCAGTCGTTCTCGTCCTCGCGGAACGCGAAGACGAGCAGGACGGGCAGTTCGCGGGCGCGGACGGCGAACTGGGTGAGCCAGGACAGGGATTCGAGGTCGGACCAGTGCAGGTCGTCGACGATCATCACCAGTGGCGCGCGACGCGGCGCGAGCTGGGTGAGCACGTAGTCGAGGCCGTCGCGCACGCCCTGCGGGTCGAGGCGGCGGGCGCCGGCCTTGGGCTGCTTGAGGCCCATGGCCGGTCCGACGACCTCCTCCCAGGTGCCCATGACCTGGCGGAACTCGCCCGGTTCGAGGCCGGTGAGCGCGGGTTGGAGGAGCTGGCGCAGCACGTGGTACGGCTCCTTGACCTGCTGCTCGCCGCCGCGCGCGAACAGCACGGTGGCGCCGTCGCGGAGTTTGGCGGTCCGCCGGACCTCGTGCAGCAGGCTGGTCTTGCCGATGCCGGGGCGGCCGGAGATCGTCAGCAGTTCACCGATCTCGGTGCCGCCGGCGGCGAATTCGCGGCACAGCTTGTCGACGGCGGTCTCGGCGGAGCGCAGTTCCGCGTCCCGGTCGCGCAGCCTGACCCGGGGAGCGGCGCCCTCCCCGTCCCGGCCGGGGCCGGTTCCCGCCCGAAGTCCGTTGCCCTGCTCGGTCACGTCGCGCCTCCGACTCGCTACTGCTCGCTCACTGCTCGTGGAGCCGAGGTTAGCGCTGCGGGGGACGTGCCGTGCGGCATTCGCCCAGGCTGGGGCGGACGGTGAGGGTTCGAAAGGCTTGCCACGGGCAATTGCCCTATATCCCCAACGTCCGATCATTACATCAGATACCCTACGGCCCGCGAGGCCAAGATGATCTTGCGATACCACCCTCTTCCCAAAGCCTCGCCGCGTCAACTCCCCCACACCTCATATCCGAACCGCTAGCGCCCCCACCCTCCGCTGCACCGGGAGTCCGATGTCTGACGACACCTCACTTCAGATCCCGTTCCCGCACCGCCGCAGTCACCACGGCCCGTACGCGACCGCGCTGCACCGCGACTGGCTCGGCCGGCACCCGTTGCTGCCCGACCCCCGCCATCCCGGCTACGCCCACTGGGAGATCGTCGAACTCGCCGCACTCGGCTACCCCGACGCGGGACCGGACGAGCTCGCCCTCGCCGCCGACCTGATGGGCTTCTACTTCCTTTTCGACGACCAGTTCGACGGCCCGCTCGGCCGCCGCCCCGCCGAGGTCGCCCCGATCTGCGAACGCCTGATCGCCGTCCTGCACGGCGCCCGGCCCGACCAGAAGTCCCCGGTCGAGACCGCCTTCGCCGACCTCTGGGACCGCAGCGCCCGCGGCATGCCCGCCCGCTGGCAGGCCCGCGCCGCCTACAACTGGGAGTGGTACCTGGCCAGTCACCCGGCCGAGGCGGCCGGCCGGATCTCCTCCCGGCCGCCGGACCGGGACGGCTACCTCGTGCTCAGACGGGGCACCGCGGCCATGGAGACCATCTTCGACATGGTCGAACGGCTCGGCCAGTTCGAGGTGCCGGCCGCCATCCTGCACCACCCGATGCTCCGTCAACTCCGTCAGCTGGCCGCCGACATACCTTCACTGAGCAACGACGTCCGGTCGTTCCCGCTGGAGGCCCCGCGCGGCGACGTCAACAACCTGGTGATGATCGTCCAGCGCGAGCGCCGCTGCTCGGCCGAGGAGGCGTGCGCCGTCGTCCTCGACGAGGCGCAGCTGATGATCGAGCGCTGCGGCGAGCTGCACGCGCAACTCCCCGAGGTCTACCGGGAACTGGGCCTGTCCCGGGTCGAGGCGAGCATCGCCCAGCGGTACGCGGACGGGCTGCTCACCTGGTTGGCCGGCTACCTGCGCTGGGAGTCGCACACCGGCCGGTACCACGCTGTCTGAGCCCCGGCACAGCCCCCGGCCCACAACGGCCGGAACGCGCACCCTCCGAACCCGGGTCCGTACGGACCGTAGCCGTGCCGAGCCGTCCGCGGCTATCGTGCTCGACGGCGGGCGCCCCGGCGGGCGCCCGCCCGAGCGCGTGTCCGTACCCCTCCCGCCGGGCCGTCCCCGACCGGACGGCCCGGCGCGCCGCCCCCGCCGCACGGGCCCGGGCGGCGCCCGACGTCGCGAGGAGACACCAGAGCATGACGGTCTACCAGCCCCCCGGCACCCCCGGCAGCATCGTCGCCTACCGCCACCGCTACGAGCACTGGATCGGCGGCGGCTGGGTGCCGCCGGTGCGCGGCGAGTACTTCGGGAACCCGACCCCGGTCACCGGCGAGATCTTCACCGAGGTCGCCCGCGGCACCGCCGAGGACATCGAGGCCGCGCTGGACGCCGCGCACGCCGCCGCGCCGGTCTGGGGCAGCACCCCGGCCGCCGAGCGGGCCCAGGTGCTGCTCCGGCTCGCCGACCGGATGGAGGCGAACCTGGAGCAGCTGGCCGTCGCGGAGAGCTGGGAGAACGGCAAGCCGGTGCGCGAGACGCTGGCCGCCGACCTCCCGCTCGCCATCGACCACCTGCGCTACTTCGCCGGCGCGCTGCGCGCCCAGGAGGGCGGCCTCTCCCAGCTGGACGAGGACACCGTGGCGTACCACTTCCACGAGCCGCTGGGCGTGGTCGGCCAGATCATCCCGTGGAACTTCCCGATCCTGATGGCGATCTGGAAGCTCGCCCCGGCGCTCGCGGGCGGCAACGCGGTGGTGCTCAAGCCCGCCGAGCAGACCCCGGCCTCGGTGCTGCTGCTCGCCGAGCTGACCGCCGACCTGCTGCCGCCCGGCGTGGTCAACATCGTGACCGGCTTCGGCGAGGAGGCCGGCGCCCCGCTGGCGGCCAGCCCCCGCGTCCGCAAGATCGCCTTCACCGGCGAGACCACCACCGGCCGGCTGATCGCGCGCGCCGCCAGCGACAACCTGATCCCGGTCTCGCTGGAACTCGGCGGCAAGAGCCCCAACCTGTTCTTCGGCGACATCGCCGACGCCCCTGACGCCTTCTACGGCAAGGCGGTCGAGGGCTTCGCGATGTTCGCCCTCAACCAGGGCGAGGTGTGCACCTGCCCGAGCCGGGCGCTGATCCAGTCCTCGGTCTACGAGCGCCTGCTCGCCGACGGCCTGGACCGGGTGCGCGCGATGCGCCAGGGCGACCCGCTGAACACCGAGACCCAGGTCGGCGCCCAGGCCAGCGCCGAGCAACTGAAGAAGATCCTCTCCTACTTCGAGATCGGCCGGGCCGAGGGCGCCAAGGTGCTGGCCGGCGGCGAGCAGGCCGACCTCGGCGGCGCCCTGGCCGGCGGGTACTACGTGACGCCGACGGTCTTCGAGGGCGACAACCGGATGCGGGTCTTCCAGGAGGAGATCTTCGGCCCGGTCGTCTCGGTCACCCGCTTCGCCGACTTCGACGAGGGCGTCGCACTCGCCAACGACACCCAGTACGGGCTCGGCGCGGGCGTCTGGACCCGCGACCTCAACACCGCCCACCGCGCCGGGCGGGCCATCCAGGCCGGCCGGGTCTGGACCAACTGCTACCACGCCTACCCCGCTCACGCGGCCTTCGGCGGCTACAAGAACTCCGGCATCGGCCGGGAGAACCACAAGGCGCTGCTGGAGCACTACCAGCAGACCAAGAACCTGCTGGTGAGCTACTCCCCCGACGCGGTCGGCTTCTTCTAGGCACCCGCTCTGGGCCCCGTTCTGGGCCCCCGCGCCAGGGCCCGGATACGTGGAGCGGGAGGCCGGTCCAGGCCTCCCGCTCCACCGCCACTCCCCGTGGCCCACAGGGCGAATATGCTCAAATCGCCCATTTCGTGATCCAAGCACATGAATCATCGAATTTCCCGACGCGCCGCCGACATGCCCGGACACGCCCGGCGGACGGCCTAGACAGGAGTCCCGCCCCTTCCAGTCCGGGAGTCCCCGATGACCATCGCCCCCGCCAAGCTGACCGACCCCACCGTGCGCGCCTTCGTCACCGCGATCAACGCGGGCGACCGCGACGCCTTCCTCGCCACCCTCACCCAGGACGCGACCATGTCCGACGACGGCTCCGACCGCGACCTGCTGCAGTGGATCGACAAGGAGATCTTCGGCCCGAACGGCCGGATGGACGTCCAGACCGAGTCGCACGGCGGCCACACACTGGTCGCCAACTTCACCAACGAGACCTGGGGAGAGATGCGCACGGCCTGGCGCTTCACCGTCGACGGCGGGAAGATCAGCCGCTTCGAGACCGGCCAGGCCTGAGGTCACGCACCCGGTCACGCATCAGGTCACGCGTCCAGCCCCAGGCACCCCCGCACCGCGCGGATCAGGTTGCGCGAGCGGATGTCCCCGGTGACACCCGGCTGCATCCCGTTGGTGACGTAGCCGAAGCCCAGCCCGAGGTCCGGGTCGGCGAAGCCCAGCGAGCCGCCCCGGCCCGGGTGGCCGAAGCTCGCCGGGGAGGCCATCGGCGCGGTCGGGCCGTGCCGCCAGAAGCCGAGGCCGAACGTGGAGTTGACGATCAGCACCCGGTCCGGCCCGTGCACCGCCGGCCTGACCGCCCGGGCCAGCACCTCCGCCCCGAGCAGCGGCGGCAGCGAGCCGCCCGACCCGTCGTACCGGTCGGCGGCGCCGACCAGCGCCGCGTAGAACCGGGCCAGCGAGCGGGCCGTCCCGATGCCGCCCGCGCCGGGGATCTCGGCGGCCTGCACCGCCGGGTCGTTGAGGTCCACCCCGGGGCGCACCGAGGCGAAGGAGCGGGCGGTCAGCGACGTCGGATCCTGGTAGGCGTCCCGGACGGACTGCTTGGGCCGCAGCCGCAGCCCGCTCGGCCCGGTCCGGGCCGCCTCCGGGGCGGGCAGGTCGACCAGCCGGCCGACCCGGGGCGCGGCGCCGGCCGGCAGCCCGATCCACAGGTCCAGGCCGAGCGGCCGGGCGATCTCCTCGGCGAAGTACTGGCCGACGGTGCGCCCGCTCACCCGGCGCACCACCTCGCCGACCAGCCAGCCGAAGGTGTACGGGTGGTAGCCGTGCGCGGTGCCGGGCTCCCAGGCGGGCGTCTGCGCGGCGACGGCGGCGGCCGCGCGCTCCCAGGTCAGCACGTCCTCCAACCGCAGCGGCACGTCCAGCGCGGGCACCCCCGCCTCGTGCGAGAGCAGCCAGCGCACCGGCACCCCGCCCTTGCCGGCCGCCGCGAACTCGGGCCAGTAGGAGGCCACCGGCGCGTCCAGGTCGAGGTGGCCCTGCTCGGCCAGCAGCAGGGCGGTGGTGGCGGTCAGGCCCTTGGTGACCGAGCGCAGCACCTGCGCGGTGTCCGCCGTCCAGGGGACGGCAGGCGCGGGCCGCCCGCCGACCTCGGGGCGGGCGTCGCCGCCCCACAGGTCGACCACCTTGCGGCCGCGCACGTACAGCGCGAAGGCGGCGCCGAGCTCGCCGTAGTCGCGGAAGTTCCGTGCGAAGGCCTCCCGTACGGGCTCGAACCCCTCGGCCGTCTCGCCCCAGATCTCCACCACCGTGCGCCGCCCTCAGCCTGTCCGTTGTCGGTCATCGGTCACACCCGCGCGATCATCCGTTCGAAGCGGGCCCGAAAACCCTAACCTGTCCGTCATGACCAACCCTGCCGAAGAGCTGCTGGACGTCGTCGACGAGCACGACCGGGTGATCGGGACCGCCGTGCGCGGGGAGGTGTACCGGCGGGGGCTGACCCACCGGTGCGTCTTCGTGCTGGTCCGCGACCCGGCCGGGCGGATCTTCGTCCACCGCCGCACCGACACCAAGCTGTTCGCCCCGGGCGCGTACGACATGTTCGTCGGCGGCGTGGTCGGCTCCGGCGAGACGTACGCAGACGCCGCCGTCCGCGAGGCCGAGGAGGAGCTGGGCGTGAGCGGTGTCGCGCCGCGCCCGCTGTTCAAGTTCCTCTTCCACCAGGACAAGCTCTCCTGGTGGTGCGACCTGTACGAGGCCGAGTGGGACGGCCCGGTCGACCCACAGGAGTCCGAGGTCGCCTGGCACACCTGGCTCGCCCCCGCCGAACTGGCCGACCGCCTCACCCGCGACGACTTCGTCCCCGACGGCCGCGAGGCCTACCGCCGCTACCTGGAGTTCCGCGCCGCATAGGGCCGGGCACAGGGGGCGGATAGGGTGGCGCGCATGGCTTCCCGTACGCCGTCGCCGACGGCCGCCCGCGCTGCACGGAACCCCGCCCCGGACCGGGCCGGCGCCGCCGCGGGCGAGCGTCCGCGCCGGCGGCTGAGTGTGGACGAGCGGCGCGAGCAGCTGATAGCCGTCGCGCTGGAACTGTTCAGCGTGCGCCCGCCGGAGGAGGTGTCGATCGACGACATCGCCGCGGCCGCGGGCGCCTCCCGGCCGCTGGTGTACCACTACTTCCCGGGCAAGCAGGCGATCTACGAGGAGTCGCTGCGACGGGCCGGGCGGGAACTGGCCGGACGGTTCGAGGAACCCCCCGAAGGACCCCTCTCCGAGCGGCTCTACCGGGTCATGGGCCGCTACCTGGACTTCGTCCAGAGCCACGGCCCCGGCTTCGCGGCACTGCTACGCGGCGGCTCGGTGGCCGCCAGCGCCGGCACCTCGGCAGTGATCGACGAGGTGCGGCGAGCCGCCCACGACCAGATCCTCAGCCACCTCGCCATCCCGTCCCCGAGCCCCGGCCTGCGGCTGACCGTCCGGGCCTGGATCGCCAACGCCGAGATCACCTCGCTCGAATGGCTGGCCGAGCGCTCGGTGCCGCTGGAGGAGCTGCAGCTGCACCTGGTGCAGGAGTTCGTCGCCGCGCTCACCCTCACCGCCGCCCGGGAGCCCGCGCTCGCCGCCGAACTCGCCGCGTTCTTCGCCGACGAGCGGCCGGACGGGCCGACCGGGCGTCTCGTGCGGGACCTCGCCGGACTGTTCGCCGTCCCCGGGATCGCCGAGGCCGTCACGGCGCTCGCCACTGCCCCGTCTCCTTCGTCCGACGGGCCGTCGCCGCAGGCCACGGATTGATCCACCAGCGGTCCGCTGGGTGATCCGCCGGTTCTGCGGTGACGGCGGCCTCTGATAGGAATGACCACGGATCTGACGGCGCGCCGCCGAGTGCGCGCCCGGTCCCACCCGGACACCGACCTCAGACGGAGCAGAGCGGGGGGCTCATCAGTTGACCCAGGACGGCCAGTTCAGCGACGGCCAGTTCACGGACGGCCAGTTCAGCGCGGAGGCCAACCCCTTCGCAGCCGCGGAGCAGGTCAGTGCGACCCTCGGCACCCTCACCGACGCCCTCCTCGACGAGCGCACCTCGCGCCACCCGGTGGCCTCACTGAGCGCCCTGCCGACCTCGGGGACCTCGGGGACCTCGGCGGCCTCAGGGGCGGACCAACACCCCGCCGCCGAGGCGCTGTTCGGCCTGCCGCTCGCGCCCAACGGACCGGTACACGCGGCCCTCCCCCGGCTCGGCACCGTCATCACCGCCGGCACGGCCCGCCCCGGCACCGGCGCCCCGCTCGCCGACCGGGCCGCCACCGCGCTGCTGGCCCGCTACGGCCGCGGAGCCGTACGCGGCGCGATCGCCGACCGGGGCACCACCTCGGCCGCGCTCTTCCAGCTGCCCGTCACCGGCGAGATCGCCGACCCCAAGCTGCGCCCACCGTTCGCGCCCGCACTGGCCGCGCTGGCGGGCGGTCAGCAGACCCGTCAGCCGGTCGAACTGGCCACCGGCGCCGGTACCGAGGTCCGGCTGGTCGTCCCGCCGGGCTTCCACCCACTCACCTCCCCCGGCGGCCCGGCGGGCGTCTCCGCCCGTACGGTGCCCCCGCTGCCGGCCGGGGCGGACGGCGCCGACCCGGCGGCCGCCGCCGCGGCCGACGAGCTGACCGCTCATCTGGCCGAGGTCGCCGAGGAGTTGTTCAGCGCGACCGATCAGGCCCCGCGCCGCGACTTCGCCGTCATCGCCGCCACCCTCGCCGACCTGGTCCACGCCTCGGGCACGGTCTACGCGGGCGTCTGCGCACTGGAGGCGGACGGCCGGGCCACCGAGGCCACCCTCGTCGTCTCGCTCGCCCGGCACCCGCTGCCGATCACCGCGCTCGCCACCGAACTCGCCACCGTCCGGCGGCACGCCGAGGTGTGGACGGTCCTGCTGCCGGCCGGGCCGGCCGCCGTCCTGGTCGAGGGCCGGACCGTCCCGGTGCCCGGGGCGCTGGCCACCGACGGGCAGCGGCGCTGGGTGGTCACCTCGGTGGTCCAGGCGTTCGTCCCGCTGCCGGACGGCGTCTCGGTGCTCTGCGTCCAGCTCTCGACGGCGCAGCCGGAGGACTGGGAGCTGTACACGGAGGCGTTCGCGGAGCTGCTGAAGAGCGTCCAGTTCGGCTGGGACGGGGGGACGGGCGTGCCCGTGCGCACCTCCGCCCCCTTGGCAGAGGAGCCGGCGGACGTACCGGCCCCCGAGCCGCCCGCGGACTTCAACCCGTTCGCGCAGCTCGCCGACGCGGCGACGGCCGAGGAGCAGGACCTGGCGCTCCGAGGCACGCCCGTCATGGTGCCGCCGCCGGACTTCAACCCCTTCGCCCCCGAGACCCTCCCGCCGGCGCCAACGGAGTCGGCCGACGAGGAGGACCCCGCGCTCCGAGGCACGCCCGTCATGGTGCCGCCGCCGGACTTCAACCCCTTCGCCCCGGAGACCCTCCCGCCCCTCCCGGACACCACCCCGGCCACCGACACCTTCGCGACCGCCGCAGCCGCCGACCCGTTCGGGACGGTGACGGCGGCCGACCAGCCGAGCGACCCGTTCGGCACCACGCTCGCGCCCCAGGGGCCGGCCGTCCCGCCACCGCCCTCGGCACCACCGCGCATCCCCGCCCCGGCCGAGGCCGCCCCGGTGGAGGAGGCGCCCCTACTCAAGGGCACGCCCGTGATGATCCCCCCGCCGGACTTCAACCCCTTCGCCCCGGAGACCCTCCCGCCCCTCCCGGACGCCACCCCGGCCACCGACACCACAGCGACCCCGGGGCCGGAGACCAGCCCGTTCGGCTGAGCCGCCCCGCCGGGCAGACGACGGCAGACAGGTAACAGATGACAGCGAACAGATAACAGATAACAGATAACAGATAACAAACTCTGTTCGCTGTCATCTGTTATCTGTTACTTGTTACTTGTCAGCTGTCAGCCCCGCGCGGAGGCCCGCTCACGCCCCCGAAACCGCCCGCCGCTCGATCACCGCGCCGATCCCGTCCAGCATCCGCGCCACCCCGAACTCGAACAGCGCGTCCAGACTCATGTCGATCTCCGGACCCCGGTTCAGCGCGTCGAACATCGGGAACCGCTCCGGGTCCGCCATCAGCCGGTCGTGATCCTCGCCGTCCTGGAGGTCCATCCACTCGTCCGCGGACATCCCGCTGTCCTGCTCGGCCTGCGCCTCCCGCTCGAAGTGAACGGCCAGCCCGCAGACGAAGGCCGCCAGGGTGACCGAGGCCTGGGCCATCTCCTCCTGCTCCAGCCCCAGTCCGGCCAGCGCAGCCATCGACCGCTCGGTGTGCACGGCCACGTCCGGCGCCATCACCGGCCGGGTGAACGACATCGTGGCCGCCAGCCAGGGGTGGCGCCGGTAGATCCGCCACTGCAGCCGCGCGACCGCCTCCAGGCCTTCCCGCCAGCCACCGGGCAACCGATCCGGCAGCGGCTCCTCGCGGAACGCCTCGTCCATCATGAGCCTCAACAGGTCGTCCTTGCCGGGCACATGGCGGTAGAGCGACATGGTCGCGGCGCCGAGCTCGGTCGCGACCCGGCGCATCGACAGCGCCGTCAGCCCCTCCGCGTCGGCCACCTGCACCGCCGTCGCGACGATCCGCTCCCGGGTGAGGTCCCGTTCCCCGGCCCGCGCCCGCCGCACCCCGGACTCACCCGACGCCCGCTCCGAAGCCGCGCCCGAGGCACCCGAGGCGCCCGACACAGCAGGAGCCGAAGCAGCAGCCCCAGCCGCCGCGACCACCGTCCCGACCCCCGGCACCGCCCGGACCAGCCCCTCCTCCCGCAACCGGGTCAGCACCTTGGTCGCGGTGGCCATCGCCACACCCCACTCCCGGGTGATCCGCCGGGTGGACGGCACCCGCTCCCCCGGCGCCAGCTCCCCGCTGGTGATCCGCCGCCGCAGCTCGGCCAGGATCCGCCCCGACGGCGTCCCGCCCTCAGCCATGCCACTCCTCCACACCGCACTAGTGCACTACCCACGGCCGAGGCTAACAGCCGCCCACCCACCCCACACCCGCACGACCACCCGCGGACCGAACAGGCAAGAGATCTTTACCATTTGGCGCCTGTGGGCCGACGCGATGATCTGCTCCTTCGACGGGACACCACCAACAGCGAGTTGATGGCCGCCGTCGACAACGGCCTGAAGCAGCCGGGAAGTTGAACGCAGCTCGCGGTCAGCCCGCGCGCCGGGCCAGGTGCACCACGTCCGGCACGCCCCGGGAGACCGGGATCTCGTGCGTGGCGACGCCCGAGAAGCCCGCCGCTCGCAGCGCCTCCTCGAAGGCCGGGGACGGCTGCGCGCTCCACACCGCCAGCACCCCGCCGGGCTGGAGCCGGTGCCAGAGGACCGCGAGCCCATCCGGGCCGTACAGCCCGGCGTTGGCGTCGGTGACGGTCCAGTCCGGGCCGTTGTCGATGTCCAGGCACAGCGCGTGGTAACGCTCGCCGTCCGCCGCGGCCAGGTACTCCAGCAGGTCGGTGTGGAGGACCGCGACCCGCTCGTCCTCCAGCGCGCCGCCGGAGAAGGCGCCCAGCGGCCCGGTCCGGTGCCAGTCGATGATCGCGGTCTCGCGCTCGACGATGGCGATCCGCCCCCAGCGCGGCTCGGCCACCGCGTAGGCGAGCGAGAACCCGACACCGAGGCCGCCGATCAGCACCGAGGGCCGCTCAACGATGCCGCCAATACTCCCGCTGCTGCCGGCGCGATCGAGCTCGTCGAGCGCGGCCTGGATCAGCAGCCGCTCGGAGCGGCCGTCGGCGGTGTCCATCAGGAAGCAGCCGTTGGCGATGATCTCGAAGTGCCGCCCACGCTGCCGCAGTACCACCTCGCCGAACGGCCCTTCGCGCCGGTCGAGCGTGACGACGGCCTCGCGGCCGTCCCGTTCGGGCAGTGCGGTGGACATATACGCCTTCCTCGGCGAACTCGAATGCGGGACCGTCCCGGAGGACCAGTACCCGCCCGACAATAGCGGAGCCCGCACCCGCGCCCGCCGGGTTTCCCGTCACGTCGTGAGCAGTACTCCGGCGTACGAGACGCCCGCGACCATCACCCAGGAGCCGAGCCCGAGCAGGGCGATCCGCCCGCCGGTGCGAACCATGGTCGGCAGGTGCACGGCACTGCCGAGGCCGAACAAGGCGGCGGCCAGCAGCAGTTCCTGGGCGTCCCCGGCCAGGGTCAGCGCCCGCTCCGGCAGTACCCCGGTGGTCCGCAGGACGATCATCGCGAGGAACCCCGCCACGAACAGCGGGACGATCGGCGGCCGACTGCCGCTTTTGATCGAGTCTTTAGAACTATCTTCACTAATGTTCTCTTCCGCCCACTGCTGCTTCACCCACTGCTGCCTCCGCCGCACTGCGACCGCCACCGCGGCAACCAGCGGTGCCAGCAGCACCACCCGCATCAGCTTGACCAGGACGGCCTCGCGCAGCGCCCCGGCCCCACCGGTCTGCGCGGTGGCGACCACCTGCCCGACGTCGTGCACGCTCGCGCCGACCCAGCGCCCGAACTCCGCCTCGCCGAGCCCGAGCGGGTGCCGGAGCAGCGGCAGCACGGCGATCGCGAGCGTGCCGCAGAGCGTCACCAGCGCGACGGAGGCGGCGACGTCCTCCTCCTCGCTGCCCGCCGCCTGGCTGACCGCGCCGATCGCCGAGGCGCCGCAGATCGAGTACCCGGTGGCCACCAGCAGCGGCTGGTCCCCGGGCAGCCCGAGCTTGCGCCCGAGCCAGAGCGTGCCTGCGAAGGTCGCCGCCACCACGGCGAGCACCATGGCGACGGTGGCCCAGCCGAGGCCGAGGACGTCGCCCAGGCTGAGCTTGAGGCCGAGCAGCACGATCCCGAGCCGCATCAGCCGCTTCCCGGCCAGCGAGAGCCCGGACCGGGCCACCCCGCGGACCACCGGGCGCAGCCCGGGCAGGTGGGCCGCCGCCATGCCGAGCACGACGGCCGCGGTGAGCTTGGGCACGGCCGGTACGGCCGCGTGGACGGCCAGCGCCGCGGCCACCCCGGCCGCGGTGAGCAGCAGCCCGGGGGCGTCCCCGCCGAGCGGGGGAAGTGAGCGGGTGCGGGTGGCCCGCTCGCGGAGTGTCAGTGCCACGCCGCGCTCACCGCTGCTGGTCGGCGGGCAGCCGGTAGACCCGCCGGATGCTGGTGCCGAGCCGTGAGACGTCGGCGCCGTACACGTGAATGGAGATGGCCGTGGTACTGCACGCATTGCGCACCAGGTGGATGTCGCCGGGCGGCGCGAAGGCTGCGACGGTGCCGGCCGGGCCGGCGACGTGCTCGGTCTCGACGAGGTGGGCGGTGCGCCCGTCGGAGACGAGCCGGTAGCGGGTCTCGCTCTCCTGGCCCTGGTGGACGCCGGCCACGCACCAGGAGACGTGGTCGTGGATCGGGGTCTGCTGGCCGGGCAGCCAGACGAGGGCGACGACGGAGAAGCCGCCGTCCTCCTCGGCGTGCACGACGTGCTGCCGGTAACGCGCGGGGTCACCCTCGCACTGGGCGGGGGTGAGCAGCGCGTCGGGCCCGTTGGGGTCGACCAGCAGGTGCGGGGCGAGGCGTTCGCCGACCAGGTACGCGGTGAGTTCCGGTGGCAGGCCGCGGTCCACGACGGCGCGGATCTCGCCGATCAGGGCGGCCATCCGCCCGGTGAGCCGGTCGCTGCCGACCGTGGCTGAGGGTGTCATGGCAGCAGATTCGGCCAGACAGACCTATCACGTCCAACGAGGGTTCTTAAGCCGTCCCCCAACGTCCACTTATGAATCCGCCCACGATCAGCCCAAGCAGGAACGGGCCCAACCCCGTCAGGACCACGATCAGCCCACCCAGGAACGACTCAGCCCCGGCAGGACCACAATCAGCCCACCCACGACCGGCCTCAGCACCCCACCCGGCTCGCCGCCGCCTGCCGCAGGTGGTCCAGGACGAGCGCGGTGGCCGGGATCCGCCGGTGCTCGCGCAGCACGTACGCGCTCACCTGCCGCCGCAGGTGCGGCTCGACGGCCCGCCCGGTGACCTTGCGGTGGCACATGAAGGAGAGCACGAGCGCGGGCATCAGCGCGATCCCGACCCCGGCGGCGACGAGGCTCTGCACCGCGAGGTTGTCGTCCGTCGAGAACACGATGTCCGGCGCGAAGCCCTCCTCCGCACACACGTGCAGCAGGTTCGCACGGCAGCGCGGGCACCCGGCGATCCAGCGCTCGCCGTCGAGGTCGGCGAGCCGGACGGCATGCCGGCGGCCGAGCGGGTGCCCGACCGGCAGCAGCACGGTGAGCAGGTCCTCCATCAGCGGGATCTCGTCCAGCCCGTCCGGCACCTCGGTCGCGCCACCGGGATAGCGGAAGGCCAGCGCGATGTCGCACTCCCCGCGCAGCAGCCGCTGGACGGAGTCCGGCGGCTCGGCCTCCAGCAGCTCGACCCGCACGCCGGGGTGCTCGGCGAGCAGCCGGGCCATCGCCTCGGGAATCAGGGTGGCGTTGGCGCTGGGGAAGGCGCAGACCCGGACCCGCCCGGTGCGCAGCCGGGCGAGCGCGGCGAGCTGCTGCTGGGCGGCGGAGAGGCTGCCGAGGATCAGCTCGGCGTGCCGGGAGAGCGCCTCGCCGGCCTCGGTGAGCCGCAGTCCGCGCCCGGCCCGGGTGAACAGCGGGACCCCGACGGTGCGTTCGAGCGCCTTCATCTGCTGGGTGATGGCGGGCTGGGTGTAGCCGAGTTCGCGGGCCGCCGCCGAGTAGGATCCGGCCCGGACGACCTCGTGGAACGTCCTGATGTGCCGCGAGTCGAACACCGGCTCCATGGCCCCTCCGCCCGGTCGTCTGCCTCCAGCCCCCTCGCAATCATAAGAGGAAATTGGAGGTGTCGGACCGGACCCCACCCGCACCTATGGTTCAGCCTCGAACCAGCCTTCCCACCCGGCCGACTGGCGGCGCACCGGCCGGCTCACTGCTGCGCCGACGGCGGCAGCCCCATCGCCACCCCGGCCTTCGCCACCGGCGCCCCACCCCGCACGCTCGGACTGCGCCGGCTGCGCCGCTCGACCCAGCGGGCGAGCCACGAGAGCAGCAGACACATCCCGATGTAGATCGGCGCGATCACGATCACCACCGGGATGAACGGCAGGTCGTAGTCGAGGTTGGTGGCGATCAGCTTGCCCGCGTGCAGGAACTCCTCGTAGGTGATCAGGAAGCCGAGCGAGGTGTCCTTGAGCGCGACCACCAGCTGGCTGATGATGGCCGGCAGCATCGCCCGGCTGGCCTGTGGCACCAGCACGTAGGTCATCACCTGGGTCTTGCGCATGCCGAGCGCGAACGCCGCCTCCCGCTGCCCCTTGGGCACCGCGAGCACGCCGGCCCGGAACACCTCGGCCAGCACCGAGCCGTTGTACAGCACCAGCCCGGCCACCAGCGCCCAGAGGGGCTGCACCTTGAGGGCGACGAACACGAAGAAGATCATCACCAGCACCGGCATGGCCTGGAAGAACTCCACCACCAGCGTGGCGAACCAGCGCACCACCCGGTGGTCGGACAGCCGCCCGGCCGCGAACAGCGCGCCGAACGGCAGCGCGAACAGCACCGTCCAGCCGAAGGCCCGCAGGGTGTTCCCGAGCCCGCGCAGCAGCAGGTCCTGGACGCCCCGGTACTCGAAGGGCATCCACTTCTGGTACGTGAACTGGTGGGTGTGGAACAGCATGTAGACGATCCACCCGATCAGCGCCGCGATCAGTGCCAGCGCGATCATGCCGTACAGCCGGTGCCGGGCGAGCGCCTTCGGGCCGGGGATGTCGTACAGTGCCGAGGATTCAACGGTCATCGCGACACCGCCAGTCGTCGTTCCAGCAGGTTGAACACGGCGCTGATGGCCAGGGTGATGATCAGATAGCCGACGGCGATCCAGACGAAGGTCCAGATGATGCTGTACCCCAACTCGTTGATGGTCCGGTAGGTGCCCAGCAGCTCGGTGACGCTGAACGAACCGGCGATCGCCGAGTTCTTCGCCAGCGCGATCATCACACTGCCGATCGGCGCCACCACCGACCGGTACGCCTGCGGCAGCACCACCAGGCCCATCGTCTGCCCGAACGTCATGCCCAGGCTGCGCGCGGCCTCCCCCTGCCCGACGGGCACGGTGTTGACCCCCGAGCGCATCGCCTCGCAGACGAACGCCGAGGTGTAGCAGCCGAGCGCGAGCACCGCGAACGTGTAGAAGGGCAGCGTGATGTTGAACCGCGGCAGGCCCAGCACCACGATGAAGAACAGCAGAGTCAGCGGGGTGTTGCGCAGCAGCGTCACCCACGCCGTGCCGAAGACCCGCAGCGGCTTCACCGGCGAGACCCGGAAGCTCGCGATCAGCACGCCGAGCACCAGCGACATCACGGCGCTCACCGCGAACAGCAAGAGCGTGCCGAGGAAGCCGTCCCAGTAGGTCGACCAGTTGTCGGTCAGCGTTTTCACAGCGCGGCCTCTCTCAGTACCGGTCGATCGGCGGCGGGGTCGGCGCCGGGTTCCCGGAGAGGCCGAGGGTGGCGTCGTAGGCCTTCTTCCAGTCGCCGTTCTGCTCGTGGTGAGCCAGCGCGTCGTCGAGCGCGTACCGCAGCACGGTGTCGTTCTTCGGGGTGCCGATCCCGTACGGCTCCTTCGAGAACAGCGGGCCGACCACCTTGAGCTCGTCCGGCACCTTCGCGGCGTAGCCCAGCAGGATCGCGCTGTCCGTGGTGACGGTGTCGACCTGGCCGGTGATCAGGTTGTCCACGCAGGCCGAGTAGGTGTCGTAGCCGATCAGCTTCGCCTTCGGGTACTGCGACTGGATCCGCTGGTACGGGGTCGAGCCGGCCGCCGAGCAGACCTTCTTGCCGTTCAGGTCCTGGGGGCCGTGGATGCTGTTGTCGTTCTTGCGCACCAGCAGCGACTGCCCGGCCACGTAGTACGGCCCGGCGAAGCCGACCAGCTTCTTCCGGTTGTCGTTGATGGTGTAGGTGCCGACGTAGTAGTCCACCTGGCCGTTCTGCAGCGCGGTCTCGCGGTTGGCCGAGGCGATGGTCTTGAACTGGATCTTGTCCGGGGCGAATCCGAGGTACGCCCCGACCATCTTGGCGATCTCGATGTCGAAGCCGGAGTACTGGCCGGTGGCCGGGTTCTTCTCGCCCAGGTACGGCTGGTCCTCCTTGGCGCCGACCACCAGGTGGCCCCGGCCGCGGGCCGCGTCCAGGGTGGGCGAACCGGTGATCCCGGCGGCGTTCTGCAGTTGGTAGGTGGGCAGCAGGCTGGCCTGCGGGCCCTTGGGCGGCGGGGTGCCGGCCTTGCCGCAGCCCGCCGCCAGCACCGCGAGCAGCATGACGGCGGCGAGCGTGGTCTTCCTCGTCACGGCGCCGCCTCAGTGCTTCAGGATCTTGGACAGGAAGTCCCGGGCGCGCTCGCTCTCGGGAGCGCTGAAGAAGTCCTCCGGGGCGCGGTCCTCGACGATCCGGCCATCGGCCATGAAGACCACCCGGTTGGCGGAGGCCCGGGCGAAACCCATCTCGTGGGTGACCACGACCATCGTCATGCCCTCGTGCGCGAGCCGGCGCATGACGTCCAGCACCTCGTTGATCATCTCGGGGTCGAGGGCCGAGGTCGGCTCGTCGAACAGCAGCGCCTTCGGGTCCATCGCCAGAGCGCGGGCGATCGCCACCCGCTGCTGCTGCCCGCCCGAGAGCTGCGCCGGGTACTTGTCGGCCTGCGACGCCAGCCCGACCCGATCCAGCAGCGTCCGGGACTTGGCGTCCGCCTCCGCCTTGGGCCGGCCGCGCACCTTGATCTGCGCGAGCGAGACGTTCTGCAGCACGGTCTTGTGCGCGAACAGGTTGAAGGACTGGAACACCATCCCGACCTCGGCGCGCAGCCGGGCGAGCCCCTTGCCCTCCGCGGGCAGCGGCTCGCCGTCGATCAGGATGGTGCCGGCCTCGATCGGCTCCAGCCGGTTGATCGCCCGGCAGAGCGTGGACTTGCCGGAGCCGGACGGCCCGATCACCACGACGACCTCGCCGCGGCCGACCGTCAGCTCGATGTCCTGCAGCACGTGCAGGTCCCCGAAGTGCTTGTTGACGCCGCGCATTTCGATCAGCGGCGTGAACCCCGAGGTCCCGCCCGGCGTCGGCCCGGCCTGCCCGGGCCCGGGGTCGGGGTCGGTGGTCACCGGGCGCGCCGTCCCTTCAGCAGCCAGCCCACCGCGCCGCCCGCCACCAGGGTGGCCAGCAGGGCGATCCAGAGCGGCGCGGTGACGGTGAAGACCCAGAACTGGATCTTCACCTTGTCGAGGTTGGCGAACAGGAACCACACCGCGAGGATGACGATGACGCCGATCCCGATGTACCGGGTGGGGATCCCACCGATCTCGCTGCGCTTGGAGCCGGACGAGCCGTCTGAAATTCTGGTCACCGGAGCAGTCTGGGGGCCCGGGCCCCGGTTTGCCCGGTTACGCGCCCTTCCGCGCGGGCGGAGTAACCCGCACGGGGTAATCCGGCCCCGCGCAGGTTTAGCCGACCGCGCCCCCTTACCGGCCTTACCGGCTACGCCCCCTTAACCGGGCCGCACCCCCTTGACCAGCCAGCCCCCTTACCGCTCGTCCCGCCAGGAGCGCCAGAGCGCCGCGTACGGGCCGCCGGCCGCGACCAGCTCCGGGTGGCTGCCGTACTCGCTGATCCGCCCGCCCTCGACCACCGCGATCACGTCGGCGTCGTGCGCGGTGTGCAGCCGGTGGGCGATGGCGATCACCGTCCGCCCCTCCAGCACCCGGGAGAGCGAGCGCTCCAGGTGCCGGGCGGCGCGCGGATCGAGCAGCGAGGTGGCCTCGTCCAGCACCAGGGTGTGCGGATCGGCCAGCACCAGCCGGGCCAGGGCGAGTTGCTGGGCCTGCGGCGGGGTCAGCGCGGTGCCGCCGGAGCCGACCTCGGTGTCCAGACCCTGCGGCAGCGCGGCCACCCAATGACCGGCGTCCACCGCGTCCAGCGCGGCCCGCAGTTCGGTGTCCTCCGCCCCGGGCGCGGCCAGTCGCAGGTTGTCCCGCAGGGTGCCGACGAAGACGTGGTGCTCCTGGTTGACGAGCGCGACCTCGGCCCGAACCCGCTCGGCCGGCATCCGCGCCAGCGCCGCCCCGCCGAGCGTCACGCTGCCCCGGCCGGGGGCGTAGATCCCGGCCAGCAGCCGTCCCAGGGTGGACTTGCCCGCTCCGGACGGCCCGACCAGCGCCACCCGGCTCCCGGGGGCGACGTCCAGGCTGATCCCGTGCAGGACGTCCACGCCCTCGCGGTATCCGAACCGCACGTCCCTGGCCTCGACCCGGCGGCCGTCCGGAGAGGTGGACTCGTCGCCCTCGTGCGCGGGCACCTCGCGGACGCCGACCAGCCGGGCCAGCGAGGCCTGCCCGATCTGCAGCTCGTCGTACCAGCGCAGGATCAGGTCGACCGGGCCGGTGAGCATCTGTGCGTACAGCACCCCGGTGGTCAACTGGCCGACGGTGATCCACCCCTGGAGTGTGAACAGGCCGCCGAGCACCAGGGTGGCCAGCACCGCCGCGGTGTAGACCGCGTCGATGGTCGGGAACCAGACCGACCGCAGCCACAGCGTGTACCGCTCCCAGGAGAGCCACTCGGCGAGCCGGCGGTCGGTCAGCCGGACCCGCTGCTCGCCCAGCCGCAGCGCCTCGACCGTCCGCCCGGCGTCCACCGTCTCGGCCAGCACGCCGTTCACCGCCGCGTCCGCCGCCGACTCGTTGCGGTACGACTGCGGCGCGCGCCGGAAGTACCAGCGGGAGCTGACCAGCAGCAGCGGCAGGCCGATCAGCGCGGTGAGCGCGAGCAGCGGCGAGGTGACCAGCAGCGCGCCCAGCACCAGCAGCAACGACACGACGGCGACGGCGAGTTCGGGCACGGCCTCGCGCACCGACTTGTCCAGCCGGTCGATGTCGGTGGTGCCCCGGGAGACCAGGTCCCCGGTGCCGGCCCGCTCCAGCACGCCGGTCGGCAGCGCGACCGAGCGGACCAGGAAGTCCTCGCGCAGGTCGGCCAGCACCCGCTCGCCGAGCATGGCGCCGCGCATCCGCGACCACCAGGTGAACGCCGACTGCACCACCAGCGCCGCCAGGTACCAGCCGACCGCCGCCGCGAGGGCGGACTCGACGGTGCCGGTGGCCAGCGACTCAACCAGGGTGCCGAGCACCCACGGCCCGACCAGCCCGGCCAGCGTGGCCACCGAGTGCAGCGTCACCACGGCGGCGAACCCGCCCCGGTGCCGCCGGGCGAGCAACCGCAGGTACGCGCGCACGGCTACCGGGGAGCCGACCGGCAGGGTGGTGGCCGGCCCCTGTTCGTGATGGACGGGGGGCTTCATGACCCGCTCCTCAACTCTCGTGCGCGGTTCAACTCTCTTGAACAGTCCGATGGTTGGGTCGCGTTCATGCACCCTCCCCGACGGTGGCCGGCTCCACGGCGCGGGTGACCACCGCGCGGTAGGCCGGTTCGGTGTCCATCAGTTCGCGGTGCCGCCCGGCCGCGACGGCCCGGCCGTCGCGGACCAGCACCACCCGGTCGGCCCGGTCGAGCAGCAGCGGGCTGGTCGCGAAGACCACGGTCGTCCGGCCCGCCCGGCTGTCCCGCAGCCCGGCCGCGATCCGCGACTCGGTGTGGGCGTCCACCGCACTGGTCGGCTCGTCCAGGACGAGCACCGGCGGGTCCGCCAGCAGGGCGCGGGCCAGCGCCAGCCGCTGCCGCTGGCCGCCGGACAGCGAGCGGCCGCGCTCGGTGATGCGGGCCCGCATCACGTCCCCCGCGCAGTCCGGCGAGCCGTCCACCAGGGCCTCCAGCACGTCGTCGGCCTGGGCGGCTGCCAGCGCCTCAGCGGCCGGCACCCGCCCCGAGGCCGGGACGTCGAGCAGCCCGGCGAGGGTGCCGGAGAGCAGCACCGGCTCCTTGTCGTGGACCAGCACCGCCGCCCTGGCCTCGGCCAGCGGCACCGCGTCCAGCTCGGTGCCGCCGAGCCGGACGGAGGGCTGCGCCGGCTCGTCCTCGGCCCGCGGGACGTGCCCGCCGAGCCGCTCGGCCAGCGCCCCGGCGAAGTCCGGATCCCCACAGACCACGGCGGTCAGCTCCCCGGCCCGCGCGGTCAGCCCGGTCGCCGGGTCGTACAGGTCACCGTGCTCGGGCCGGCCGAGGACCGGCCCGGGCGAGGCGTCGCGCGACCCGTCGGCCCGGTCGAGCGAGAGCAGCCGGACGGCCCGCCCGGCGGAGACCCGCGCGACCGTCCACGCGTGCGCGGACTCGCCCAGGATCCGCAGCGGCGAGGCGAGATAGGCGGTCGCCCCGTACACCGCGATCAGGGTGCCGACGGCGATCCGCCCGTCGGCCGCCAACCGGGCGCCGTACCACGTCACCCCGACGACGAACAGGCCTGGCAGCAGCACCTGTTGGGCCTGCATCAGGGACCAGAGCCGGGCCGAGCGGACGGCCGCGGCACGCACCTTCTGGGACGCCGCCCGGTACCGGGTCAGGAACAGCTCCTCGCCGCCGATCCCGCGCAGCACCCGCAACCCGGCGACGGTGTCGGCCGCCAGCGCGGTGGCCTTGCCGCCCAGCGCGCGCTGCTCGTCGTAGCGCCGCTCGAACGGCCCGAGCAACGGCCAGACGGAGACCGCCAGCACCGGCACACCGAGCAGGACGGCCACGCCGAGCAGCGGCTCGGCCACCAGGATCACCGAGCCGACGGCCAGCCAGACGAGCACCGCGGCCCGCAGCCGGGCGGTCAGCTCGACGTACCAGCCGATCTTCGCGACGTCCCCGCTGCCGACCGCGACCACCTCCCCGGTGGCGATCCGCCGGGATAGCGCGCCGCCCAGCAGCGATGCCTGACGGGCCACCAACTGCCGTACCTGGGTGGCGGCATGGATCCAGTTCCAGACCGCCTGACGGTGCAACAGCACGGTGCCGAGCGAGGCCGCCACGGAGAGCCCCACCACAGCGGCGCCGGCCCGCCAGATCCCGGTGGCGTCGCCGTCCACGGCGGCCTGCACGCCGTGCCCGAGCGGTATCGGCAGGGCGGCCTGACAGCCCATCTCCAGCAGCGCCCAGCAGGTGGCGAGCACCTGCCCGCGCCGCTGGCTGCGCTGCAGCCAGCGCAGGAAGGCCAGGGGTGAGGAGAGATCGGGACGGCCGGGATCGGCCAACGGCAGGGACGCGAGCGGCATGACACTCCGATGGGGGGTGGTTCGGGGTGGTTCAGGGTGGTTCAGGGCAGTTCGGGGTAGTTCGGGGGGGGAGGGGACGCGCGGCACAGCGACGCGGCGCAACAGGACGAGACGTCAGCACGACACCTCGACGCGGCAACGGGAACACGCCCGGCAGCGGAGCCGGACGGACAAGGGAGGGGCACGAAGGGCCCGGATCTCAGGAGGTCATGACCGCGAGCCTGCCAACCGCAATGTGATCCACGCAACAGGTTTTCCGCCCGCCCGCCCGCGGCTCCCCGTCAGGGCGGCCCGCACGCCCGCAAGATTCCCCCAAACGGCGGCAAAGATGCGGGAACAAATCCCGTCCGAGCGCCAGTTGCCCCACTGGAACCCATGGCCGACCAGAAGGGCACCCCTTCCCGTGAGCAACATCCCCAGCCTGACCCTGAACGACGGCGCGCAGATCCCGCAGCTCGGCTTCGGCGTGTGGCAGGTCCCGGACAGCGAGGCGACCCCCGCCGTCCGCACCGCGATCGAGGCGGGCTACCGCTCCATCGACACCGCGGCGATCTACGAGAACGAGGCGGGCACCGGCCAGGCGATCGCCGACGCGCTGGCGGGCGGCGTGGCCCGCGAGGACCTCTACATCACCACCAAGCTGTGGAACTCCGGCACCCGCGACTGGTCCGGCGAGCAGGGCCGGGACGCGGTGCTGCGCGAGTTCGACGCCTCGCTGGCCAAGCTCGGCCTCGACTACCTCGACCTCTACCTGATCCACTGGCCGCGCCCGATGCACGGCAGCTACCTCAACGTCTGGAAGGCCTTCGAGCAGCTGAAGGCGGACGGCCGGGTCAAGTCGATCGGCGTCTCCAACTTCGGCCCCGAGCAGCTGACCCGCCTGCTCGACGAGGCCTCGGTCGTCCCGGTGCTGAACCAGGTCGAGCTGCACCCGTACTTCCCGCAGGACGAGCTGCGCGCCTTCCACGCCGAGCACGACATCGCCACCGAGGCGTGGAGCCCGCTCGGCCAGGGCAAGGAGCTGCTCTCGGAGCCGGCGCTGGCGAAGATCGCCGAGAAGCACGGCCGCACGGCCGCCCAGGTGGTGCTCCGCTGGCACCTGCAGCGCGGCGTGATCGCGATCCCGAAGTCCGTCACCCCGTCCCGGATCCGGGAGAACCTGGACGTGGCCGGCTTCGAGCTGGACGCGGACGACCTCGCCGCGATCGCCGGGATCGCCACCGGCAAGCGCATCGGCCCGGACCCGCAGCATTTCGACTGGAACTGACGGCACCGGCGGGAACCAACCCCACCCGCCGCCCGACTGACTGACAACCGGTCACATCGGAAGACCGCCCACCCCGTGCAGGGGTGGGCGGTCTTCCGCATGCCTCGATGAAGCGCTCAGCAGCGCGTCACCTGCGAACCCGTCCAACCGACCCGAATCACCGGCGCCCCGGCCCGGGGGCTGTCCGTACGTTGGCGAATCGTTTTGGCTGGCGTTCAGAGGGCGGCCTAAAGCCTGGCCGCCTTGCCGATGATCGCCAGCGCCGGCGCGTGCTCGTGCTCCTCCAGCGGCGCCAGCAGCAGCCGCTGGACCTCGGCGACACCCGCGGCCGAGCGGTGCAGCAGGTCCTGGCCCGCCGGTGAGAGCGAGAGCAGGTTGCGCCGCCCGTCCGAGGGGTCCCGGCGCCGCTGCACCAGGCCACGACGGACGAGACGGCTCACCATCTCGGCCATCGTCGCCTTGTCCAGCGAGGCCAGTTCACCGACCGTTCGCTGGTCGGCCCCGGGCTCCAGCTCCAGCGCGTCCAGTACCGCGTACTGGGGGGCCGTCAGCTCCGCGCCGACGTGCTCCGACCAGAGCTTGGTGTGCACCTGCTGGCTCACCCTGATCAGGTAGCCGATCGCCCGCTGCGCGTCCAGGATCGGCCGCGAGTCGGTGAACACCACCGCGGCGGGCTCCAGCCTGGCTATCTTGGCCATCACCCGGACGATCTCGACCTGCTCGTCCGCGCTGAGCGGCTCGAACAGGGTGCGCTGCACCCGGACCACTCCGCCGGTGGCCTCGCGCACCGCCTGCGCCCCGCTCTGCGAGAGAGCGAGGAGCTTGCGCCGGCCGTCGGCCGGGTCGCGCCTTCGCAGCACCAGGCCGCGGCGGACCAGCCGCGCGACCATCTCCGCCATCGTGGCCTTGTCCAGCGACGCGCGCTCGCCGACCGTCCGCTGGTCGGCGCCCGGTTCCAGGGCGAGGACCAGCAGTACGGCGAACTGCGGAGCCGTGAGATCGGCTCCCACGTGCTCCGACCACAGCCGGGTGTGAACCTGCTGTGCAACACGAATGAGGTGCCCGGGCGACTGCTGCAGTCGCTCGGACACGCGGGTCGTCGGGATCTCCCCCAGCACCATGTATCCGTCCCGATGTCACACCCGGTGTGTGTGGGACACCCGGGTGGGGCAGTAACGGCGAGTGGGCGTCCCGCTATGAGGGAGGGCGCGCCAGCCGTGCAGCCGGTGGCTGCTGGCGGACACTATACAAACGGTGAGCCCTCGCTGGCAGGCAGGGGCGGATAGTAGACGCAGGTTCGGCAACATTGGCATATTTACGCGCCGCCACGCCTTCTCGTTAACCCGTTCTCAGCAGAAAGCCGACCGGTCGGTCCTTACCCACCGTCACCTGCGGCTCTCCACCCTGGCCGCCCTCCCTACTCGCGGGTAGGGTGTGGCCACCGTCACCCCGGGGACGCCTTCCCTGGGAAAACCCTGAGAGAGACGAGAGCGAGCATGACCGAGCAGAGCACCCCCCGGGTCGCCGTCGTCACCGGCGCCGCACGCGGCCTGGGCGCCGCCACCGCCGTCCGGCTGGCCGCCGACGGCTATGCCGTCGCCGTCCTCGACCTGGACGAAGCGGCCGGCAAGGACACCGTCGACCGGATCACCGCGGCCGGCGGCAAGGCGCTCGCGATCGGCGCCGACGTCTCCGACGCCGCGCAGGTCCAGGCCGCGGTGGACCGCGTGGCGGCCGAGCTCGGCGCCCCGGTCGTGCTGGTCAACAACGCGGGCGTGCTCCGCGACAACCTGCTCTTCAAGATGTCCGAGTCCGACTGGGACACGGTCATGAACGTCCACCTGCGCGGCGCCTTCCTGATGACCCGCGCGGTGCAGAAGCACATGGTGGACGCCGGTTTCGGCCGCATCGTCAACCTGTCCTCCTCGTCCGCCCAGGGCAACCGCGGCCAGGCCAACTACTCGGCCGCCAAGGCCGGCCTCCAGGGCTTCACCAAGACTTTGGCCATCGAGCTCGGCAAGTTCGGCATCACCGCCAACGCGGTGGCCCCCGGCTTCATCGCCACGGACATGACAGCAGCCACCGCGGCCCGCGTCGGCATGGACTTCGAAGACTTCAAGCGGGCCGCAGCCTCACAGATCCCGGTCCAGCGGGTCGGTATGCCTGAGGATGTGGCCCACACCATCTCGTTCCTGGCAAGCGAGGGCGCCGGGTTCGTCTCCGGCCAGGTGATCTACGTCGCCGGCGGCCCCCTCGACTGAGCACGCGACCTACACAGGGTGACCACGGAGTGGGAGACCGGCCCGACCGGCCACCCACTCCGTTCGCTTTACCGGCCCTTTTGAAGAATGATTCGAACACCACACGGACTTTCGATCGGGCAATAGCGGAAATCACTCCCCGGACCATCCTCTGCCGGGCGGATTGTCGATTTCCCGGGAAAATGACAATTCCCTCCGAAATGGCACCGGACGGATGGGTAAGGTCACCCCCGTGCAAGCCCCGAGTACCTCCCGGCAATTTCCGAACCAGGGCCCGGAGAACCCCGCCACCCGTCGCGAGCGCCCGAGCCCCACCGGCCGCGAGCACCCGGTCCCGGCCCGCCGTGACCGCCCCGGCCCGGACCGCCCCGAGCCCGGCTGGCCGCCGATGAGCCGCCGCCGGACCACGCTGCTCGCCGCCACCCTCGCCGTATATCTGCTGGTACTGGCCGGTGTACTGCTCAACACCGCCCTCGTCGACCTCGACTGGTCGGTCCGGCTGCTGCGCCCCTACGAGCGCTGGCCCAGTCTGCAGCCGCTGCTCGACACCTGGGTGGTGGCCGGCCAGCGCGGGCCCTCCGCGATCGCCGCCTTCGCCTGGCTCGGCTGGCGCGCCCACCGCCTCGGCCGGCTCCGCCCCCTGCTGGTGATGGGCATCGCGCTGCTGTTGCTCAACGTCACGGTCGGCGCGGTCAAGATCGTCACCGGCCGGCTCGGACCGCACTACGCCCAGTACGTCGGCTCCCCCGAACTGTTCTCCGGCGGCACCATCTTCCCCTCCGGCCACACCGCGAACGCCGTGGTCACCTGGGGCGTGCTCGCCTACCTCGCGGTCCGCTGGCGGCGCACCGGCGCGGTGCTCGCCGCCGCCACCGCCTGCTCGATCGGCCTGACCACCGTCTACCTGGGCACCCACTGGGTCACCGACGTCCTGGCCGGCTGGGCCGCCGGACTGCTGGTGCTGCTCTCGCTCCCCCTGCTGGAACCGCTGGTCACCACCGTCGAGCAGCGCCTCGCCCGGTACCGAACGCGCTGAGAGAACGCGCCGAGACGCGGGCGTCACCCCTCCCAGCTGCGCTCCACCACCCCGTCCCGCACCGCCAGGTTGAGCCGCCCTTCCCGGTGGTCCATGGTCATCATCGCCCCCGGCGCCAGCACCCGGACCGCCGCCCACCCGTGCCGCCGGGCCAGCTCCTCCGCCCGCTCGACCCGCAGCCCCGCATAGCCCTCGGCGTCACCCATCGCGCCCGGCCCCACCGCGTCCGACCCCGTCATCGCCCCTCCCCGGCCCGCCCCTCGGACGTACGCTGGAATCGTAGCCCGCACCCGCACGGCCGGGAGGTGAATGGCATGCGCACCACGACCCCGCGACGCTGGCGCAGCGGCACCGAGCCCGCGACCGCCCGCAGCGACCTCAAGCTCCGGTACCTGCTGTCGCTCACCTTCACCCCGCTGTTCGCCCTGGCCACCGTGGGCTTCGCGGTCTGGGCGGCCAACTCCCCCACGTACGGCGCCCCCAGCCGGGGCACCCTCACCGGCTTCGCCGTCGCCTGCGGCCTGCTCACCCTGTTCGCCGTCGTCGATCTCGTGGTGGTCATCCGGCGCCGCCGGACCGAGCTCTGACGCGGTATCTCCCACGGAGTGGGAAGTCGACCCGGCCGACTTCCCACTCCCAATGCGGTGGACGTCTCAGCGGTTGCCGACCGCCTGCTTCACGAGCGTCCGCCCGAAGTCCCACATCAGGCCGCTCCCCCGGTGCGCGTCGTCCATGACGTCGGTGAAGGCGGCGACGAACCGGTCCACATCCCGCTCGGTGATGATCAGCGGCGGGATCAGCTTGATCACCTCCAGGTGGTCCCCGGACACCTGGGTCAGGATCCGGTGCCGCTGGAGCAGCGGCACGACCACCATCTGGGCGAACAGCCCCTTGCGGGCCGCCTGGAGCGCGGTCCACCCGGTGCGCAGCTTGAGCGACTTCGGCCGGCCGAACTCGATGCCGATCATCAGCCCCTTGCCGCGCACCTCGGCGAGCAGTTCGTACGTGTCGACGAGCGCGGCCAGCCGCTCCCGGAGGTGGTCGCCTACCTGGCGGGAGTTCTCGACCACCTTCTCGTCGCGCATCACCTCCAGGGTCGCCAGCCCGGCCGCCATCGCCTGCGCGTTGGAGCCGAAGCTGGCCGAGTGCACCAGCACCCGGTCCATCGAGGAGTACACCTTCTCGAAGATCCAGCTCTTGCCGAGCGTCGCCCCGACCGGCACGTACCCACCGGAGAGGGCCTTGGCCACGCACACCAGGTCGGGCAGCACGCCCTCCTCGTGCTGGTAGGCGAAGAACTCGCCGGTGCGGCCGATCCCGGTCTGCACCTCGTCGCAGATCAGCAGCGCCTTGTGCTCGTGCAGCAGGTCCTGCGCCGCCCGCAGCCAGCCGGGCGGCGGAGCGAGCACGCCCTTGCCCTGGATCGGCTCGACGATCAGGGCCGCGACGTCGCCGCGCTTCAACTCCTTGGCCAGCGCGCCGAGATCGCCGAGCGGGATGGCGGTGTCCGGCAGCAGCGGGTCGAAGCCCTTGCGGAAGCCGCTCTCCCCGTTGACCGAGAGCGAGCCGGTGGTCAGGCCGTGGAAGGCGTGGTCGGCGTAGAGGATCCGCTTGCGGCCGGTGGCGTAGCGGGCGAACTTGAGCGCGGTCTCGACCGCCTCGGTGCCGCTGTTGCCGAAGAACACCCGGTCCAGCCCCGGCGCGTACGAGAGCAGCCGCTCGGCCAGCAGTCCGGGCAGCGGCGAGCAGTCGAAGCGGACGAGGTCGGGCAGGTCGAGGTCCATCACCTGCTGGATCGCCGAGCGCACCACCGGGTGGTGGCGGCCGAGCGCGAAGATGCCGAAGCCGGCCAGCATGTCGAGGTACTCGTTGCCCTCGGCGTCGTAGAAGTACGGGCCCGTGGCGCGCTCGTAGTACTTGTCGAAGCCGATGGTGTGGAGCATTCGCGGCAGCTGCGGGTTGAGGTAGCGGCTGTGCAACTCGTAGCGTTCGGCGCCGCGTTCGGCGATCAGCGCGGCGAGGTCGAAGCGGCCGTCAATCGGGTCGGGGTCAGCCGGCATGGCGCTGGTTCGCTCCTCGGGTCGGTAGCAGGTTCTTGGCGAAGACGGCGGTCTGGGCCGCGACCCCGGTGCCGGTCAGCCCGGTCTCCTCCAGGATCTCGCCGCGGGCGGCGTGCCCGAGGAACTCCTGGGGCAGGCCGAGCACCCGCACCGGCACGTCGACGTCGGCGTCGCGCAGCGCCTGGGCGACGGCGGCGCCGACGCCGCCCACCCGGCCGTTGTCCTCGACGGTGACCACCAGCCGGTGCGCGGCGGCGAGTTCGGGAAGCGCCGGGTCGACGGGCTTGACCCAGCGCGGGTCGACGACGGTCGCGGTGAAGCCCTCGGCGAGCAGCAGCCGGGCTGCGTCCAGGCAGGCGGAGGCGGTGGTGCCGACCGCGACCAGCAGGATCTCGGGCAGTTCCCCGGTGCGCAGCAGGACGTCCACCCCGCCGATCCGCTCGACGGCCGGCACGGTGGGCCCGATGTTCGCCTTCGGGAAGCGGACGACGGTCGGGGCGTCCGCCACGTCGACGGCCTCGCGCAGCTGGGCCCGCAGCTGGTCGGCGTCGCGCGGCGCGGCCAGCCGCAGGCCGGGCACGACCTGGAGGATCGACATGTCCCACATGCCGTTGTGCGAGGCACCGTCCGTGCCGGTGACGCCCGCCCGGTCGAGGACGAAGGTGACGCCCAGCTTGTGCAGGGCGACGTCCATGAGCACCTGGTCGAAGGCCCGGTTCAGGAAGGTCGCGTAGACGGCGACGACCGGGTGCAGCCCTCCGATGGCCAGGCCCGCCGCGCTGGTGACGGCGTGCTGCTCGGCGATGCCGACGTCGAAGATCCGGCTCGGGTAGGCCTTGGCGAAGCGGGCCAGCCCGACGGGCTGGAGCATCGCCGCGGTGATCGCGACCAGGTCGGGCCGCTCCGCGCCGAGCGCCACCATCTCGTCGCCGAACACCGAGGTCCAGGAGACCCCGCCGCTGGGCAAGATCGGCAGGCAGGTGTACGGGTCGATCGGGTTGACGGCGTGGAAGCGGTCCGCCTCGTCCTGCTCGGCGGGCCGGTAGCCGCGCCCCTTGACGGTCAGGCAGTGCACGATGACCGGGCCGCCGAAGTTCCGGGCCTGGCGCAGCGCCTGCTCGACGGCGCCCAGGTCGTGGCCGTCGATCGGCCCGAGGTACTTGAGCCCGAGGTCCTCGAACATGCCCTGCGGGGCGAAGGCGTCCTTGAACCCCTTCTTGGCGCCGTGCAGCGCGTCGAAGATCGGCTGGCCGACCAGTGGGGTGCGCTGCAGCGCCTCCTTGCCGAGGGCGAGGAAGCGTTCGTAGCCCTGGGTGGTGCGCAGGGTGGCGAGGTGGTTGGCGAGGCCGCCGATGGTCTTCGCGTAGGAGCGCTCGTTGTCGTTGACGACGATGACGAGCGGCCGGTCCCGCGCTTCGGCGATGTTGTTGAGCGCCTCCCAGGCGAGCCCGCCGGTGAGCGCGCCGTCACCGATGACGGCGACGGTCCGCCGGTCGTGCTGGCCGAGCAACTGGGCGGCCTTGGCGAGGCCGTCGGCGTAGGAGAGGGCCGTGGAGGCGTGCGAGTTCTCGACCAGGTCGTGCTCGGACTCGGCCCGCGAGGGGTAGCCGGACAGGCCGCCCTTCATCCGCAGCCTGGTGAAGTCCTGGCGGCCGGTGAGGAGTTTGTGGACGTAGCTCTGGTGGCCGGTGTCGAAGACGATCCGGTCGTGCGGGGAGTCGAACACCCGGTGCAGGGCGATGGTCAGTTCCACCACGCCGAGGTTGGGACCGAGGTGCCCGCCGGTCCGGGTGACGGCGTCGATCAGGAATTCGCGGATCTCCTCGGCGAGCAGCGGCAGTTCGGCCGCCGGGAGCTTCCGCAGATCGGCCGGGGACGTGACGCTGGAGAGCAGTGACATGGGTACACCTCACGACTCGGAGTGGAGCGGTGGTGCCTCCGCCCGGCGGGGGCGGAGCCGGCCCGGGCGCGCGGCCCGGGCCGGGGGGGCTCACGAGCGGGTCAACTGCCCGCTCAGTGGCCGCGGTTGGCGCTGATGGTCTCGGTGATCGCGCGCAGCGACTCCTTGAGCGAGCCCATGGTGGCGAGCACCGCGGTCGGCTCGTAGCCGCAGTGGGCCATACAGTTGGCGCAGCGCGGGTCCCTGCCGCGCCCGTACTTGCTCCAGTCGGTCTTCTCGACCAGCTCGCGGTAGGTGGGCACGTAGCCGTCGGCCATCAGGTAGCAGGGCCGTTGCCAGCCGAACAGCGAGTAGTTCGGGATGCCCCAGGGCGTGCACTCGAAGTCCTTCTTGCCCTCCAGGAAGTCCAGGAAGAGCGGACTGTGGTTGAGCCGCCAGCGCCTGCGGTTGCCACCGGCGAACGCCTTGCGGAACAGCTCCCTGGTCTGCTCGACGCCGAGGAAGTGCTCCTGGTCGGGGGCCTTCTCGTAGGCGTAGGCCGGGGAGATCATCATCTCGTCGACCTTGAGCTCGTCGTTGAGGTAGTCCAGCACCTCGACGACGGTCTGCGGGGTGTCGGTGTTGAAGAAGGTGCTGTTGGTGGTGACCCGGAAGCCGCGCCGCTTGGCCTCCTTGATCGCCGCCACCGCCTCGTCGAAGGTGCCCTCCTTGGCCACCGACTCGTCGTGCCGCTCGCGCATGCCGTCGATGTGCACGGCGAAGGTGAAGTACGGCGAGGGCTTGAACTTGTCCATCTTCTTGCGCAGCAGCAGCGCGTTGGTGCAGAGGAAGACGTACTTGCGGCGCTCGACGAGCTGGCGGACGATCTCGTCGATCTGCGGGTGCATCAGCGGCTCGCCGCCGGCGATCGAGACCATCGGGGCACCTGACTCCAGGACCGCGCCGACCGCCTGCGCGACCGGCATCCGCTGCTTCAGGACGCCCGCCGGGTGCTGGATCTTGCCGCAGCCCTCGCAGGCGAGGTTGCAGGCGAACAGCGGTTCGAGCTCGACGATCAGCGGGAACTTGTCCCGTCGCTTGATCAGCTTCTGCTGCATGAGGTAGGTGCCGACCCGCACGGTCTGGCGCAGCGGCATGGCCATGGCTAGCTCGCCTCCTGAGGGAGCGTCGAGGATGTGGGGTGGTGCAGGGCCGGGGCGCCGGTCGGCAGCTCCTGCCGGTGCCAGTCGACGAGGGCGGGGACGGTCGCCCGCAGGGTCCGCCAGGCGCGCACCCCTGCGGGCAGGGTGCCGGGCCGCAGCAACTCGCGCTCGGGGGTGTCCACCACCACCCGCAGGACGGCCGCGGGCAGCGCCGGCCGCATCTCGCGCAGCGCGGCGAGGACGGCGGCGGCCTCCATGTCGACGGCGAGCGCGCCCTGCAGGTGCAGGGCCCGCCGTTCGAGGCCGCGGACGACGTGGTCGGCGGTGTGGTGCACCCCGGTGTGCGCGGTCAGCCCGCGCTCCTTGAGGGCCCGGGCGAGATCCGCGGCCGAGCCGACCGCGAAGAGGTTGCCCTCCGCGTCGCGCACACCATCGGCGACGATCACGTCCCCCGGGGCCATCCCCGGGGCGACGGCCGCACCGAACCCGGCCACGACGACGGCCCCGTAGCTGCCCGGGGCCGAGCCGAGCACCCGCCGCACCGCGTGGGCGGCGCGCCGCCGGCCGACGCCGGTGCGGACCATCACCGGCGGCCCGCCCGCCGAGCCGCGCCAGTCCCCGCCGCGCAGGGCCCAGACCTCGGGGCCCAGTGCGCAGAGCACCAGCAGGGGGGCGGTGGTCACCGCGCCGCTCCGATCGCCTGGGCGCCGCCGCTCTCCCGGCCGCCGCTCTCGCCGCCGGTGCCGGGGCTGCCGTGGAGGTAGCGGCCGAGCGCGGTGACCGGGAAGACCAGCCGGTACAGGTGGTAGTTGATGGAGAAGTCCCACGGGAAGCCGGTTCCGGTGAACTGCGGCTCGTCCCAGGTGCCCTCGGGCAGCTGGGTGCGGACCAGCCAGTCCACCCCGCGCTCCACCGCCGGGTTGGCCCGGCCGTCCGGGCCCTCGCCGGCCGAGAGCAGCGCCATCAGCGCCCACGCGGTCTGCGAGGCGGTGGAGTCGCCGCGCCCGGCCCAGCGCGCCGGGTCGTCGTAGGAGCGCATGTCCTCGCCCCAGCCGCCGTCCGCGTTCTGCCGGTCCTCCAGCCAGCGGACGGCCTGGCGGATCGCCGGGTGCTCCTCCGGGATCCCGGCCGCGACCAGGGCGGGCAGCACCGAGCCGGTGCCGTAGATGTAGTTGGTGCCCCAGCGGCCGAACCAGGAGCCGTCGGCCTCCTGGTTGCGCAGCAGCCACTCGACGCCGCGCCGGGTGGCCGGGTCCCGCGCCTGGCCGACCTCGGCGAGCATCTCGACCACGTGCGCGGTGACGTCCGCGGACGGCGGGTCGACCACCTCGCCGAAGTCGCAGAACGGCAGCTTGTTCGGCAGCGTACTGGTGTTGTCGACGTCGAAGGCGCCCCAGGCGCCGTTCTTGGACTGCATGCCGAGGTTCCAGCGGACCCCGCGGTCCACCGCCCCGCCGACCTTCTCCGGGTCGGGGTGGGCGACCCTGCGCAGCGCGAGCACCACCTCGGCGGTGTCGTCGATGTCGGGGTAGGTGTCGTTCTCGAACTCGAAGGCCCAGCCGCCCGGGTCCAGCGAGGGCCGCCGCACCGCCCAGTCGCCGCGCTTGCGGATCTCCTCGCCGAGCATCCAGTCGACGGCGGAGACCAGCGCCGGGTGGTCGGCCGGCACCCCGGCGTCGACCAGGGCGATGGTGGCCAGGCAGGTGTCCCAGACCGGGGACTGGCAGGCCTCCAGCCAGCGCCGGCCGTCCTCGGTGTGCACGGTGAAGCGGTCGAAGGCGGCGAGCCCGGCCTGCACCACCGGGTGCTCCAGCTCGTAGCCCTCCAGGTGCAGGGCGATCAGCGAGTAGACGGCGGGAGGCTGGATGCCGCCCCAGCAGCCGTCGGCCTCCTGCCGTTCGACGATCCAGCGGCAGGCCTGGGCGATGGCGAGCCGGCGCAATGGGCGCAGCGCGCGGCGGTGGTAGGCGTGCAGGACCTTGTCGAGGCGCTCGAACAGGCCGTCCCAGGTGGTGGCGGGGGCGAGCGGCCGGTCGGGGAAGGGGTGGTCCGGGTCGGTGTGCAGCTCGGTGAGCGCGAAGGGCGCGGGGCGGACCGGGCGGTGGGCCGAGACGATGGTCAGCGGGACGATGGTCTGGCGGGCCCAACAGCCGAAGGCGTAGATGTTCAGCGGCAGCCACTTGGGCAGGAAGATGATCTCGGGCGGCATCTCGGGGAGCCGATCCCAGGGCCACCAGCCGAAGAGCGCCAGCCAGATCCGGGTGAACACCCGGGCGGCGGCGATACCCCCGGCGGAGCGGACGTAACGCGCGGCGGCCAGCATGTGCGGGGCGTTGGGGTCGTCGCCGGCGAGCTTGAGGGCGACGTAGGCCTCGACGGTCGTGGACAGTTCGGGCGGCCCGCCGTGGAAGGTGGACCAGGTGCCGTCCTCTCGCTGTTGGGAGCGGATCCATTCGGCAGTCGCCTTGGTCTGTTCCTCGGTCCTGATCCCGAGGAACTGCCGGAGCAGTAAGTCCTCGGCATCCATGGTGACGTTGGTCTCCAGGTCGCCCTTCCACCAGCCCTCGGAGCTCTGCAGCGAGAGCAGGTGGGTGGTGGCCCGGGCCAGCGCCTCCCGGGCGTCGGCCGGTACGGGGTCCGCCTCGGCGCCCGGCCGGAGCGGGGCGGTGTCTTCGGGCTGCCATCGCCCGGCACCCAGCAGCGCCGGTGGGCGGTCGCCCACCGCGACCGGCTCGGAATCGTACTCAGGGTCGAGCCGGCCGTCCGCGGTTGCTGTCAACGTAACGTCACCTCTCTCGTACCACCACGAATTCGGCGAGTGCGACGAAGTGCTCGCGCACCTCGTCGGACATGGGCACCTCGTCCAGGGCGGCGAGGGCAGTCGTGTGCTGGCGGCGGGCTTCCTCCTGTGTCCAGGCCCGGCCGCCGGCCTCCTCGATCAGTGCGGCGCGGGCGGCGAGCTGGGGCTCGCTCTCCTCGCCGCGGCCCTTCGGGTCGGCCAGCTGCTGGGCCAGCCGGCGCGAAGCGGCACCGCCCTCGGCCAGGGCGGCGGCGACCGGCAGGGACTTCTTGCGCTGGCGCAGGTCACCCCAGTGCGGCTTGCCGGTGACCTCGGTGGCGCCCCAGATGCCGAGCAGGTCGTCCACCGCCTGGAAGGCCAGGCCCAGGTGGTGACCGTAGCGCTGGAGGCAGTCGGAGACCTTGTCGTCGGCCCCGGCCAGCACGGCGCCGATCGCCGAGGCGGCGGCGAGCAGGGCGGCGGTCTTGCCGCCCTCCATCTCCAGGCACTCGGCCACGGTGACGCTGTCCCGCTGCTCGAAGGCGACGTCCATGGCCTGGCCGTCGATGAGCCGGCGGGTGGCGGTGGTGAGCAGCCGGACGGCGCGCGCGACGTCGGTGGCGCTCGTTCCGCCGGCCGCGCCGGCGTCGAGCAGCACCTCCGTCCCGAGCGTCGCCAGGGCGTCGCCGACCAGGATCGCCTGGGCCGGACCGAAGACCGTCCAGGCGGTGGCCCGGTGGCGCCGGGTCTCGTCACCGTCCATCAGATCATCATGGAGCAGGGAAAAGTTGTGCACCAGTTCAACGGCGACCCCGCCGGGCACCCCCGCCTCCGCCGGAGCGCCCGCGGCCCGGGCCGACAGCAGCGCCAGGGCCGGGCGGACGGCCTTGCCGCCGTCCCCCTTCACCGGTGTGCCGTCCCGGTCGATCCAGCCGAAGTGGTACGCCGCGACGGTGTCCATCGGTGCGGCCAAACGGGCGACGGCGGCACGCAGCGGCGGGGTGCAGAGCGTGCGGCTGCGGGCGAGCAGCTCCGGCACCGAGACCGGTTCGGCGTGCGCCGTGCCTCCGACGGCGATGCCGGTGCGTGACTCCACGTGCGTTCCCTCTCCCTGATGGTGCCGGACCGCGCGGGCCGGCCGGATGCTTGCGATGCCGGTGCGCTCCGTGCGCCCGGCGGTGGGGCCGCCGGCTCTCGCGGGGTCGCCGGCGGCGGGGCCGCTCGTCACCTCGGCCACCTCCCGTCGCCCCGGTCCACGGGGAGCCGGGTGCCGGCGCCGGCGAGCGCCGCGTCGGCCGCGGCGTGGCCGCTGCGCACGGCTCCCTCCATGGTCGCGGGCCAGCCGGTGGCCGTCCACGAACCGGCCAGCAGTAGGCCGGGGACGTTCGTCGCGGCCGACGGGCGCAACGCAGCGCTGCCGGGGGCCGGGTCGAAGGTGGCGGTGCGCTCGCGGGTGACGAAGAAGTCCAGCACCTCGGCGCCGGCCGCGGCGGGCAGCAGCCGGGCGAGTTCGGGCAGGTAGCGGGCGCGCAGCTCGGCGACCGGCAGGTCGATCTCGTCCTGGACGGCGGACTGTGAGAGAGCCAGGTACTGGGCGCCGGGGTGCTCCCGGCCGAGCGAGGTGCCGGCCAGGCCGGAGTGCGCGGTGCGGTCGAAGACCCACTGCACCGGGGAGTCGAGCGCCGCGAAGAACGGGCGGCGCAGCAGCTTGCGGTCGTAGATCACGTGGACGTTGAGGATCGGCGAGGTGCCGAAGCCGGCCAGCCGGTCCTGTCCGGCGATCGCCTCGGGCGGCAGCAGCGCGGCGGCGCTGTCCTGGGCGCCGGCCAGGACGACGGTGTCGGCGGTGAGCAGCTCGCCGCCTTCCAGGCGGACGGCGTGCTGGGGCGCGCCCGGCTTGAACTCCGCCACCCGGGCGCGCAGCAGTACCGTCACGCCGGCGCGTTCCAGCTCGGCCAGTGCCCGGTCGTGATGGATCGCGCCGAGCGGGACGGCGGCCATGCCGATGTCCGAGGCGCCCGGGTCGGAGAGCAGGCCGGTCTTGAAGACCATCGCGGCCAGGGCCAACGACACCTGGTCGGCCCGGGCGTTCAGGGTGGCGACGCCGACCAGGTCCCACAGGGCGGCGAGGGTCTGCTCGTTCTGCCCGTGGCGGCGCAGCCACTCCCCGAAGGAGACCCCGTCCAGCGCCGGGTCCGCCAGGTCCAGGCCCTGCAGGGCGAGCGCGCCGCGGACCACCCGGGCGCGGTCGGCCGGGCCGAGGTGCTGGTAGCGGGCGAGGCTGCCGGCCAGGTGCAGCGGGACGGGCAGGCCGGCCCGCCGCAGCCTGCCGAGGGTGCGCACGGGGGCGTCGGCGGGCCCGGTGACGGACAGCACCGGGACGTCCAGGCGGTCCTGGAGGTGGACCAGCCGGGTGGCGCCGAGCCGGTCGAGCAGGCCCCGGTAGGCGGTGCAGCAGCGCAGGTAGACGTGCTGGCCGTTGTCGACGGTCAGCTCGCCGCGCCGGAAGGAGAAGGCCAGCCCGCCGAGGCGGGGCCGGCCCTCGGCCAGGGTGACCCGGTGGCCGGCCTCGGCCAGGCGCAGCGCCGCGGTGATCCCGGCCAGGCCGCCGCCGACCACGACGGCGGCCGGGCGCGCGGCATCGGCTCGCCCGGTCATCGGCCCTCCCCCTCGCGATCGCTGGACCGCCCGGCGGCGGCTGCTGTGGTCGGTACAGTCGTGGACAACACGGCTCTACCCATAAGTGATTCCCCGCTGACACAGCGTGACAGAACTGCGGCGAGAATCAAGAACGCCCCCCGGCGAGCCCGGAAAGCGCCACGTACGCCTTCTCCCAGCCCGGCAGCGAGACCCGGCCGCGCAGCACCGACTCGGGGTCGCCGGCGATCCGGCCGAGCAGCCGGTGGTAGATGCCGGCCATCGCGGCGGTGCACGCCCGGCTGCGGCGGTCGAGCATCGGCAGCAGCCGCAGGCCCTCCTCGAACGCGGCCTGGGCACGGGCGGCCTCGAAGGCCACCAGGCCGGTGAAGTCGGCACCGGCCGGCGGCTTCGGCAGCGCGAAGCCCTGCTGGCAGCCGAACCGGACCAGGTCCTCGGTGGGTAGGTAGGTACGGCCGTTCAGGGCGTCCTCGCGCAGGTCGCGCAGGATGTTGGTGAGCTGGAGCGCCAGGCCCAGGGTGTCGGCGTAGTGCGCCCCGCGCTCGGGGTCGTCACAGCCGTACACGCCGAGCGAGAGCCGGCCGATCGCGCCGGCCACGCAGCGGCAGTAGACCTTCAGCTCCTCGTACGTCTGGTACTCGGCGCCCTTCAGGTCCATCTCGACGCCGTCGATCAGCTCGTCGAAGCCGCCGAGCGGGATCGGGAAGCGCCGGGCCGCGTCCGCCAGGGCGACCTTGATCGGGTCGGTGTCGTCCTCGGCGACCACGCCGGCGCGGACCTCGTCCAGCAGTTCGCGGGTGCGCAGCAGCGCCTCCGCCTTGCGGTCGCCGGGCAGGTCCCCGTCGCCGATGTCGTCCACCCGGCGGGCCAGGGCGTACAGGGCCGACATGGCCAGCCGCTTGGGCTCCGGCAGCAGCCGGATGCCGTAGCTGAAGTTGCGCGCCTGCAGACCGGTGACTGCCTCGCAGTACCGGTACGCCGCCATGACCTGTGCCGACGCCAGTGGTGATGCCGCCACGCGGGCGTTCACCTTCCCTTCGCGAAGATGGCCGCCGCCTTCGCTGCGAGGCGGCGCTTGTCCGGCTTCGCCTGCTGGGCGAGAACGTCGTACCCGGCGTCCTCGATGGCCGCCAGGGCCGCGTATCCGCCTGCGGTGAATCCCGCCAGCAGCAGTCGAAGCCTCCCCCGAACCGTACCTACCAACGGCGCGCCGCGGTCGAGCAGGGTGCGGGCCCGCTCCGCCTCGTAAGCGATCAGCTCGCGGACGGCGCCGTCGGCCGAGGGGGCGGCGAGGTCGGCCTCGGTGACGCCGAAGCGCGCGAGATCCTCGGTGGGCAGGTAGATCCGGCCGCGGGCCAGGTCCTCGGCGACGTCCTGCAGGTGTTCGACCACCTGGAGGGCGGTGCAGATCGCGTCGGAGAGCTCGATCCGTTCGGGGGTGGAGACGCCGGCGATGGCGAGCACCAGGCGGCCCACCGGGTCGGCGGAGAGGGTGCAGTAGCCGACCAGGTCGTCGAAGGTGGCGTAGCGGGCGGTGGTCTGGTCCACCCGGTTGGCCTCGATCAGGCGGCGGAACGGCTCCTGGGTGAGTCCGTGCCGGTCGACCAGCGGCACCAGGCGGCGCATCAGCGGGTGGCGCGGCCGGTCGGCGGTGTCCGGGCGCATTGCCGTCTCGAACACTCGGGTGAGGTCGTGCTCCAGTCCGTCGAGCAGGGCGAGGCGGAAGACGACCTCCTCCGGAGCGGGCGGGCCGGACTGGGCCGAAAGGGTGGACTGGGCCGAAGGGGTAGCCGGGGGCTGGGCGTCGACGCCCAGCAGGCGGGCGGTGCCGACCGGGTCGGCCAGGTCGCCGTCGCCGGCGTCGTCGACCAGCCGGGCGAAGCCGTAGACCGCCATCAGGTCGTCGCGCCAGGCGGCGGGCAGGAAGAACGGGGCGACCGGGAAGTTCTCCGCGCTCGCCTTGTCCAGGGTCGCCCCCGCTGAACGGTCCACTGGCTCACTGCTGGGCTGGGCCGAAGCCGACACTGCTGTCACTCCCCCGTTCTACACCGATGGGCATCAGCGGCCCGACTCGGACACGCGTCCGAGCACGGGCGTCACGTCCGGCACACGACCCCCGCGCCTACAGCCTGACACCACGGGCCGCGCCGGAGAAGAGTGCCCCGCCCGGCGCACGGGGCGCTCACCCCGGCGGCGGCGGGCCACCCGGGGGTACTGGCGGGGGTACACGACAAAGGGCACACGCAGGAGGGCACACGACGGAGGGGCCGGTCCCGGAGACTCCCGGAACCGGCCCCTGAGTGCCTCGGGTACTACGGGCGCTCGCCGCGCTCGTAGCGGCCGACGACCTCGTCGGTCGGGCCGTCCATGACCAGCTCGCCGTGCTCGATCCAGATGGTCCGCTCGCAGACCTCGCGGATCGAGCTGTTGTCGTGGCTGACCAGGAAGACCGTACCGGCCGACTTGCGCAGCTCCTCGATCCGCTTCTTGCTGCGCTGCTGGAACGCCTGGTCGCCGGTGGCCAGCGCCTCGTCGATCAGCAGCACGTCGTGGGTCTTCGCGGCGGCGATGGAGAAGCGCAGACGGGCGCCCATGCCGGAGGAGTACGTGCGCATCGGCAGCGAGATGAAGTCGCCCTTCTCGTTGATGCCCGAGAACTCGACGATGTCGTCGTAGCGCCGCCGCACCTCGGCCGGCGGCATGCCCATCGCCAGGCAGCCGAGGATGACGTTGCGCTCACCGGTGAGCTCGTTCATCAGCGCCGCGTTCACGCCCAGCAGCGAGGGCTGGCCGTTGGTGTAGATGCCGCCCTTCTCGGTCGGCAGCAGGCCCGCGATGGCGGCCAGCATGGTCGACTTGCCGGAGCCGTTCGAGCCGATCAGGCCGACCGCCTCGCCCTTGTAGGCGGTGAAGCTGATGCCGCGCACGGCGTGCACCTCGCGCACGCCCGCGCTGCGCTTGCGGCTGAGGATCCGGCTCACCGCAGAGGTAGCGCTGCCCTTGCCGGAGCCGGCGCCGTGCACCCGGTAGACGATGTGCACGTCGTCGACGATCACGGTGGGCTCGCGGGCCACGTCGGCATCGCGGACGATGTCGTTCTTACTCAGGTCGATGTCAGCCACGGCCGTACTCCTCCTCGGCCTTCCAGAAGAAGACGTATCCGATCGCCAGCAGGACCACGCCCCATGCCAGGCCCATCGCCCACAGGTGGTGGGGCAGCTTCTGCGCGTGCTCACCGTAGATGTGCTTGTTGTAGATCTCCGGCGCGAGGGCGTGCCGGATCAGGTCCATGTACACCGAGGCCGGATTGACCGTCATCAGCCACTGGATCGCCGGGGTCCACTTGTCGATCCGGTCCTGGATGCTGTACATGACGCCGGACATGTAGAGCCAGGCGCGCATCGCGAACGGGATCAGCTGGGAGATGTCACTGGTCTTGGCGCCGATCCGGGCCATGATCAGCGCGACGCCGGTGTTGAACATCGACTGCAGGATCAGCGCCGGGATCACCAGCACCCAGGTGACGCTTGGCTTGACTCCGGTGGCCACCACCACGACGACCAGCACGACCATCGAGATCAGCAGCTGCTGGAGCTGGATCACGGTGAAGGCGATCGGCAGCGAGGCGCGCGGGAAGTGCAGCGCCCGGATCAGCCCCAGGTTGTCGGAGATCGCCCGGGTGCCGGACTGCACCGCGCTCTGGGTGAACTGGAAGACGAAGACGCCGATGCACAGCCACGCGATGTACTTCGGGAATCCGTCCTTGTTGTTCAGGATCACGCCGAAGACCAGGTAGAACACCGCGCAGTTCAGCAACGGGGTCACGACCTGCCACAGCTGGCCGAGCTTGGCGTCGGTGTACTGCGCCACCAGGCGGGCGGTGGCGAAGGCCCAGATGAAGTGGCGCCGGGCCCAGAGCTGCTTGGTGTAGGCGATGAGGCCGGGCCGTCGGCCGCTGACCGACAGACCGTACTTGTCCGCAAGCTGCTTGGGGGTCAGGCCCGCGTCCGCCCCCCTGGGGGCGGAGAGGCTGACGGGTTCACTCACTGTCGACACATTCGTCCTTCACGCGGGATCGGTCGGGGCGGCCGGTCGGCGGGGGTCCGCCGGCCTTGCGCCGATGGGGATCCACTGGGATCACGGGAGAGTCCGGCCGGTGTGTGGTCACCGGCCGCGGTGATCGATCATTCGATCAGATGACCGGTGGCCGGCCCAGCCTGGTCAATCGCCAAACGGTACGCCATCGCATCGGCCGACGCGGGCCGCAGGGCTCGCGCCAGCCTGCCCGGAACCCGCCCCACCAGGCCTTCAGCGCCTCCGGGGAGGGGCGGCGGGCCAGGGTCAGCAGGAACCAGGTTCCCAGATAGAGAGGCATCAACAGGGCCGGAAGGTTCCGCCTCGCGAGCCAAACCCTGTTCCGGGCCACGTTGTGGAAGTACGTGGCGTGCCTTGCGGGCGAGGTCGTCGGGTGGTGCAGCACCACGTCCGCCCGGTAGTCGATCGCCCAGCCGGCGTCCAGCGCGCGCCACGCGAGGTCGGTTTCCTCGTGGGCGTAGAAGAACTCGGCGGGCAGCTGGCCGGCCTGCTCGAACACCGTGCAGCGCACGGCGCTGGCGCCGCCCAGGAAGGTCGTCACCCGGGACGAGCGCAGCGGGTCGCTGGCGCGCAGCCGGGGGACGTGACGGCGCTGGGTGACGCCGGTGTCGGGGTCGGCGATCCGGAAGGACACGATGCCCAGCTCCGGATCGGCGGTGAAGGCCTCGCGCAGAAGTCGGGCCGAGTCGGTGCGCGGCAGGTGCCCGTCGTCGTCCAGGAAGAGGACGGCGTCGACGTCCCGGCCGTCGCGGCCGAACAGCTCGATGCCGACGTTGCGCCCGCCCGGAATGCCGAGGTTCTCCGGCAGCTCGACGCTGCGCACGCCCTCCGGGAGCGGCGGCAGCGGGGCGCCGTTGGCGACCACGGCCAGCTCGACCTCCGGGCCCGTCTGGGCGCGGACGGACTCGATCAGGGCGTTCAGCTCCGCGGGACGGTTGCCCATCGTGATGATGACGGCGCCCAGCTTGAACGTGTCTGCGGCCGTACTGCTCGCGGCGCTCATCGCAGCCTGCTCGAAAGGACGATGCTGAGCAGGTGCAGCACGGTCTGCAGCATGGCGATCGCGGCCAGCACGACCACCGCGAGGCGGGTGAAGAACAGCCCGCCGTGGACGGCGTCGGCGACCCCGGCGGCCAGGATGAACAGCGAGGCCTCGACCGCGCCCACCAGGCGGTGGAACTTGAGGAAGGAGGCCGCCCGGCGGGCCTTGGCCACCGAGGACGAGCGCGGCACCGAGGCGCTGTCCTCGACCGCGGTCATGCCGCTGCGGGCCCGGGCCACGTCCACCAGGTCCGTCTCGGACTTGATCAGGATCGCGCCGAGCGCCGCCAGCGTGCCGAGGAACGCCCACTCCCAGTGCGCGGTGGCGCCGGCCCGGTGGAACAGGTCGCAGCCGCGCAGACCGAGGCCGGTCAGCAGGGCCGCCTCGGACATGTAGTGGCCGACCCGGTCCAGGTAGACGCCGGTGAGCGAGGTCTGCCGGCGCCAGCGGGCCACCTCGCCGTCCACGCAGTCCAGCAGCAGGTAGACCTGGATCAGCGCGGCGCCCAGGATCGCGCCGGTCAGACCCGGCACGACCAGCGCGGCACCGGCCAGGACGCCGGTGAACATCATCAGGTAGGTCAGGCCGTTGGGCGTGATCGCCGTCATGGTGGAGAGCACGCGGGTGATCCGCAGCGAGATCTTCCGCATGTACAGGCGCCCGGCCCAGTGCTCGGCGCTGCGGCGCTGGAGCATGCCCTCCGGGTGGATCACCGCGCGCAGTTCCTCGATCGAGGGCCGGCGGGTCAGGTCCACCGGGGGCCGCTCGGCGCCCGCGGTGGAGGGGTCAGCTGTTGACGGCTTGGACATAGTCGGCGTACGCGTCCCTGATTGCTGAGGGGGAGAGGTCGAGGTGCTCAAGAATGGTGAAGCGGCCCGGGCGGGTGTTCGGAGCGTAGTGCACCGCTTCGGTGAACTCCGCCTCGGTGAAGCCGATCTGAGCGGCGGTCACCGGCAGCCCGTGGCGCGCCAGGCGCTCCACGATCAGACCGGTCAGCTCGCGCTCGCCCCGCAGGAAGCTGGCGAACGCCGCGCCGAGGCCGACCTGTTCGCCGTGCTGGGCGGACCGCTTGGGATACAGCACATCCAGGGCATGCGAGATCTCGTGGCAGGCGCCCGACGAGGGCCGGGTGCTGCCCGCGATGTTCATCGCGATGCCGGACAGTACCAGGGCTTCCGCGAGCGCCGTCAGGAGGTCCTGGTCCGCCAGGCTCCCGGGGTGGCGCAGCAGGTTCTCGCCCGCCGAGCGGGCCATCGCCACGGCCAGTCCGTCCACCGGTTCGCCGGTCACGGCGTGGGAGAGCTCCCAGTCCGCGCAGGCCGAGATGTTGGAGATGACGTCGCCGATGCCGGCCGCCACGAAGCGCGACGGGGCCTGCCGGATCACGTCCAGGTCGACGACGATGCCGATCGGGCTGGGCACCCCGTAGGAGCCCCGGCCGGCGTCGTTGTCGAGCGTGGAGACCGGCGAGCAGATGCCGTCGTGGGCGAGGTTGGTGGCCACCGCGACCAGCGGCAGGCCGACCCGGGCCGCGGCGTACTTGGCGGCGTCGATGATCTTGCCGCCGCCGAGGCCGACGACCGCGTCGTAGTGCCCGCCGCGCATCGCCTCGGCCAGGCTCACCGCACTGTCCAGGCTGCCGTCGTCCACGTTGTACCAGTCGGCGCCGGGCAGGGCCGGCTCCAGGCGCTCGCGCATCGCGGCGCCGGAGCCGTTGCTGATCGCCACCGCGATCCGGCCCGAGGCCGACAGCCGCTGGTCGGCGAGGATGCCGCCGAGCGCGTCCAGCGCGCCCGGGCGGATCTCCACGAAGAGCGGCGACGGGACCAGCCGGGTCAGTACTGGCACGCGATCTCCCGCGCCTTCGCCAGGTCGTCGTGGTTGTCGACCTCGACCCAGGACACCTCGCCGATCGGCTGCACGTCGATCCGCAGGCCCCGGTTCACCATCTCCTGGTAGCCGTCCTCGTAGTACAGCTGCGGGTCGCGCTCGTAGGTGGCGCGCAGCGCGTCGGTCAGGTCGGCGGCGGCGGACGGGTTGATCACGGTGACGCCGATGTACTCGCCGGTCGCCTCGGTCGGGTCCATCAGCTTGGTGATGCGGCGCATGCCGGCGGCCGGGTCGACAACGACCTTCATCTCCTCGTCGGCGAGCTTCTTCACCGTGTCGAGGGCGAGCAGGATGCCCGGGGCCTGGCCGGCCTCGGTCAGGCGCTGGTTGCCCTCCAGCATGGTGCGCTGGACGGAGGCCGGGTGGACGGTGTCGCCGTTGGCGAGCAGCAGGCCCTCGGCGAAGAGGTCACGGGCGCACCACAGCGAGTAGGCGTTGTTCCACTCCTCGGCCCGGTCGTTCTCGACGAGGGTGAGCTTGACGCCGTACTTGCTCTCCAGGGCGGCCTTGCGGTCGTACACGGCCTCCTTGCGGTAGCCGACGACGATCGCGGCCTCGCGCAGGCCGACCTCGGCGAAGTTGCCGAGGGTGAGGTCCAGGACGGTCCGCTCCCCGTCGACCGGCACCAGCGCCTTGGGCAGGGTGTCGGTGTACGGGCGCAGTCGGCGGCCGGCGCCGGCTGCCAGAACGAGGCCGATCATGCGGGGGTCTCCTGATCCGTCGTGCTGTGCGCGCGGGTGCGCCGGGGCACCGGCACGGGGTCGGCCGGGCTGCACAGCGGCGCGCCGGTGCCGGCGCAGATGCGGGCACCGTGTCGTAAGCGATGGTAGGCGACCCGGGCGACCAGCCCGAACGCGGCCGGGGAACTGGGAGGTGGCTGGGAGGTGACTGGGAGTGGTGGCTGGGAGTCGTGGCTGAGTGGTGGTCGGGAGTGTGCCGGCGGTGGGGGCGGGAGCGGTGCGAGGAGGGGGCGGGGGCGGTGCGAGGAGGGGCGTACGGTGCTCGAACGCGCCCCGAACGGCTCCGAACTGTTTTGCTACCTCCGTGACCCTTCCGGGGCCCTCTCCGGCCCTCCTGTGCCCGGAAAAGACCCCTGGAGGGTCATGATCCGCCCGGTTGTGCGTGGGACCCGTGCCGACCGCCACCCATACGGCAGACTGGAGCCCGACGCCGGCGCCGGTGCCCCCGCTGCGTCCGCTGCCCCCGCTGCACCGGACGCACCCGATGCTCCCGTTGCTCCCGTTCCCGAAAGAGGCCCCATGCCCCAGAGTCCGCCGACCAACCCGACGCACTTCACCTCCGAGATCGACACCGGTCTCGACGTGGAGACCGACGTAGCGGCCGACCCGCGGGCCGCGGCCGGGGCCGCCGGCACCGAGATCCTGCTGGAACTGGTCGACGACGAGGGCGTCACGATCGGCACCGCCGAGAAGCTCTGGGCCCACCAGCAGCCGGGCCGGCTGCACCGGGCGTTCTCGGTGTTCCTCTTCGACCGCCAGGGCCGGCTGCTGCTCCAGCGCCGCGCGCTCTCGAAGTACCACTCCCCCGGCGTCTGGTCGAACACCTGCTGCGGCCACCCGTACCCGGACGAGCCGCCGTTCGTCGCCGCCGCCCGCCGCACCGCCGAGGAGCTGGGCGTCGCCCCGGCGTTGCTGTGCGAGGCCGGGAACGTCCGCTACGACCTGCCGGACGAGGCCTCCGGGCTGATCGAGCGGGAGTGGAACCACCTGTTCGTGGGCCTGGTCACCGCGCCGGTCGTGCCCAACCCGGACGAGGTGGACGAACACGCCTTCGTCACCGCGCAGGAGCTGCGGGAGCTGCAGGCCGAGCGGCCGTTCTCGGTCTGGTTCGACACGGTCTTCGAGGCGGCGCTGCCGGGGATCCGCGAGATCGCCGGGCGGGACTGGTAGTCCGGCCGTTCTCGTCACGGTCGGTCGTCTCCCCGTCATGGGCAACCGTCTCCGTGTCACGGGCAGTCGTCGAGGTCCGGTTCACGGACAGTCGTCGAGCTCCGGGGGGATGGGCAGCGAGGCCCAGATGACCTTGCCGCCCTCCCCCGTCCGCTCCACGTCGCACACCCCGCCGGCCTGCAGGGTCACGCTCTTCACCAGCAGCAGGCCGCGCCCGCCGGTCCGCCCGGCGTCGCTCTCCAGCGCCTTCGGGCGGTACGGGTCGCCGTCCTCGACCGAGACCCGCACCCAGCCGTCGCACACCGCCAGCTCGGTGGTCACCTCGGGCGACAGCTCTGCGGCGTGCGTCACGGCGTTGCTCACCAGCTCCGAGACGATCAGCAGCAGGTCGTCCACCAGCTCCTGGTAGCGCACCCCGGCCATCCCCTGGGCCAGCAGGCGGTCCCGCACCGCGTGCCGGGTGCGCGGCACCGAGGACGCCGAGGCCGGTACCGGGAACCGCCACACGCCCTCGGCCGGGTCCGCCGCCGTACGGCCGGCCCGTCGGGCGGGCCCCACCGTGCGCGTGGCCCCGCGTGCGGCCCCGTCGCGTCTCGGCTCGGCCTTCGCCGCCCCGCTGATCTGCTCCACGTCCAGCCGCCCTTCGTCCGCGACCCGGGATGCCCGCGACCCGGGAATCAGGCGTTCCGCCATGGCGCCCTCGGTGCACAGAGGCTAGGAGAGGCACCCCCGGGACCGTGGCACCGTCGACAACTTGCCCGTGTCGGACCACTCCGGATCGGTTCTGATCGGCAGCCTTGGCGGAGGCGATCGTTTCGTTCACGCTCGCCATCGCTTCGCCTCCGGTTCGCGCACCCTCGCGAGCCGTCCCAGCCAGCCCAGGCATCCCGGCCGGGGAAACGCAGGTGAGAAGCACTCCGGAACCCTGGTAATGTTCTCTCTGTCGCCGAGGGGGCGAGCAAAACCCCCGAAGCACACACCCCGTCCGGGTGGCGGAATGGCAGACGCGCTAGCTTGAGGTGCTAGTGCCCTTTATCGGGCGTGGGGGTTCAAGTCCCCCCTCGGACACCATCGAAATTCCCCGCAGGATCCTCAGGGATTCTGCGGGGAATTTCTGTTTTCCGCCGTCGGGTTTCGCCGGGCTTTCGCCGTCGGGTCTCGCCATCGGGCCTCGCCGCCGTGTTCTGCCATGCCATCCGGCCGGTCTGCGCTGGTGGCGGGCCTGCTCCAGGGGCGATGACACCCCGGAAACCGGACACGAGATGGCAACGATCGGACGGTTTGAGCTTCCTCTGAGGTATACGCCCCATTTCGCCCCATAGGCTGCTGTGCGTTTGTCCGGAATACCGGCGCAAAACCATAAAAACGACGACACCACCCGATGACCCCCGAGCGAGAGGACCGATACGTTGAGTGAGCCAGAGCCGTCGACGGCATCGCATCAGAACTACCGACGCTCGCTCGGAACCATCAGCCTCACAGCCGTCGGGCTGGGCTCGATCATCGGGTCCGGGTGGCTGTTCGGCGCCGAGCGGGCCGCCCGGCTCGCCGGGCCCGCGTCGATCCTCGCCTGGGTGATCGGGGCCGCCGTGGCACTGACCATCGCCCTCACCTACAGCGAGCTGGGATCGATGTTCCCCAAGGCCGGCGGCATGGTCCGGTACGGCCAGTACTCGCACGGCTCGCTGGCCGGCTACCTCGCCGCCTGGGCCAACTGGATCGCCATCGTCTCGGTCATCCCCGGCGAGGCCACCGCGTCCGTCCAGTACATGAGCTCCTGGCACTTCGGCTGGGCGAAGGGCTTGTACGACGGCAAGGAGCTGACCCTCAGCGGCGTCGCGCTCGCGAGCGTGCTGCTGGTCGGCTACTTCGTCCTCAACTGGTTCGCAATCACGCTGTTCGCCAAGACGAACACCGCGATCACCGTGTTCAAGGTCGTCGTCCCGACGCTGACCGCCGGCGCCCTGCTGTTCGCACACTTCGACACCGCCCACTTCACCGACCACGGCGGCTTCGCGCCGAACGGGTGGAGCGCGGTGTTCACCGCCGTCGCCGTCTCCGGCATCGTCTGGGCGTTCAACGGCTTCCAGTCCCCGCTCAACATGGCCGGCGAGGCCCGCAACCCCGGCAAGTCGCTGCCGAAGGCCGTCATCGGCTCGATCCTGATCGCCCTGGTGATCTACGTCGCGCTGCAGATCGCCTTCCTCGGCGCCATCCCGGCCGCCGACCTGTCGAAGGGCTGGAGCGGCCTCGGCTACACCTCGCCGCTGGCCGACCTCGCGATGACCTGGGGCCTCAACTGGCTCGCCCTGCTGCTGTACGCGGACGCGTTCATCTCCCCCAGCGGCACCGGCATGATCTACGCCGCCACCACCTCGCGCATGATCCACGGCGTGCAGGAGAACGGGCACCTGCCGCGGATCTTCGGCAAGGTCGACGCCCGGACCGGCATCCCGCGCCCGGCCCTGCTGCTCAACCTCGTGGTCGCGTTCCTGTTCCTGGCCGTCTTCCGCGGCTGGGGCTCGCTCGCCGAGATCGTCTCGGTGGCCACCGTCATCTCGTACATCACCGGCCCGGTCGCCGTGATGGCGCTGCGGCGCCTCGCCCCGGACCTGCCCCGCCCGGTCCGGCTGCGCGCGATGCCGGTCATCGCGCCGATCGCGATGATGTTCGGCTCCCTGGTCCTGTACTGGGCCCGCTGGCCGCTCACCGGCAAGGTCATCCTGCTGATGGCCGCCGGCCTGCCGATCTGGGCCTGGTACGAGCTGCGCAAGCCGTGGGCCGAGCTGCGTCCGCACCTGAAGGCCGGCGCCTGGATGGTCGCGTACCTGTTCGTAATGTCCGCCGTCTCCTGGGCCGGGAGCACCGACTTCGGCGGGCACGGGTACCTGCCGAAGGGCTGGGACCTGCTGATCGTCGCCGCCATCGCGTTCGCCTTCTACCGCTGGGGCGTCGCGAGCGCCTGGGCCAACCCGTCCCTGGCGGCGGTCCGGCGGGAGCTGAGCGAGGCGGAGTCGGTCGAGGCGGAGTCGGTCGAGGGCGCTGCGGGCGACGCGGCCTCGGGCGGGTCGGCTGCCGACGAGGCAGTGTCGCGGGAGCCGTCGCGGGCCTGAGGTGCTGAGGTCGGGACGCGTTGACGTCCTGAAACGCGGAGAGTGCCGGTCGAGCTTGTCTCGACCGGCACTCTTGCGTCTGGGCGGGGGCGGGAAGGCGGGTGGCGGGTGACGGGTGACGGCGAACAGATGACAGCGGACAGATAACAGATTTCAGAGTCTGTTATCTGTCATCTGTCAGTTGTCATCCGCCACCGCCGCTCCTCAGCCCCGTCGGGCGCGGCGAATGGCGGAGGTGACCACCGGGGGGAGCAGGTCGCGGGCGGCGCGCTTGGCCACGTTGACCGGGCGGCGCTGCTCGGCGGCGCGGGCGCGGCGGGCGGCGAGGTCGCGAGCGGCGTCCTCCTGTGCCTCCAGGAGGGCCCGGCGGGACTCCTCGGCAGCGTGATCGGCCTCGCGGCGGGCGGCCACGGCGGCCAGCCGGCGCTGGTAACGGGACGGGCGGAACGGCTCGATGCCCTCCGAGGTGCCGGTCATCCGCAGCACCTGCCGGCCGTTCAGGGTCTCGATGCTCAGGTGACAGCCCTCGGCGAGGTCCACCCGATCCAGGAGGTCACGCTGGAAGGGCTCCGGGTCCCCCCAGGTGCCGTAGAACTTGCACTCGGTCAGCAGGATCGGCCTGAGCCCGTGGTTGAACACGGCCTCCCAGGTCGCGGCAGCGACGCCCGGGGTGTGCTGGGCGCGATAGTCGTCGAGCACCACGACGCCCTGGTCCTGCAGCGCGACGCGGGCCACCTGGAGGTCGCCGACGACGTGCTCGTAGAGGTGGGAGGCGTCGATGTGGATGAACCGGAACGCGCCTGCTGGTATCCGGCCGCCCGCCAGCGACGAGGTCGGCGCCTGGATGATCTCCGGCAACTCGCCGTGGAACGCGAGGTAGTTGGTCTCGAAGGCGTAGCGGGTCAGGGTCTTCCGGTAGGAGGTGTCCATCTCGGCGGCGTTCTCGTCGTCCGGCGCGTCCGAGTCGAAGAGGTCACAGACGGTGAACGTCTCGCCGGGCCGGAGGTGCTCACCGATGACGATCGCGCTGCGGCCCAGGTATGCGCCCATCTCCAGCAGATCACCGGTGGGTCCGGCCTTCTCCTGCCGGCCCAGGAACCATTCGAAGGAATGCCGGTCGTGATCCCAGAACCACCCCGGGACGTCGTCCAGCGAAGCCGGCTCGGCGGGCCGCTGCTGCTCGTCGGTGAACGCGGCGTCGGTCACGGGAAGCTCCTTATGCGGCACGGATGACCTGCGGAATCGAGCCTGACCTCAGAACGGCGGCGACCTCGCGTCGACCTCGGGACACACGAAATGCCGACGGCGTGCGCACTACTTGCACCCGCCACCAACAGTGTTCCCCCGCAGCTGGGTCCGCTGCAATCTACAGCGGCGCCATCGGCGTGAGGAGGGTTTCGCGCAAGGAGTTTCGTGGACCGTCGCATCAGGGCCGGGAGGTGAACACGGCAGCGCTGGGCACGTAATCCATTGTGCCTCGTCGGATCCGCAGCGTCACCATCCCGCGGAATGATCTTCGTCGCATTTCCGGCGCCTACCGTTGTGGCGGGCGGCCCGGACGAAGGGCCCGGGCGTGAGGAGTGGAGCGCGATGCCGGCAGCGGAGCAATCGGACCAGGGGCGGACGGTACTGGGTGGGCCGGCCGGGGAGTTGGCCGCGATGATGGCCGAGGACGCCGCCTCGGCGCGGCTGGCGAACAGCCCCGACCTGGCCGAGCAGGCCGTCTGGCGGCGGCTCACCGCCCGGCACGGGGACCGGCTCGCCGAGATCATGGCGGCGCACGGCTGGCCGACCGAGGCGCTGGTCGGTCCGGACGCGGCGAAGGCAGCCTGGCTGGTCGCCCAGCACGCGGACCGCCAACTCGACGTCCAGCGGCGGGCCGTGGAGCTGATGACCGCGGCCGTCGCGGACGGCGCGGCGAGTCCACGGGACCTGGCGTTCCTTCAGGACCGGCTCGCCGTCAACGAGGGCCGCGAGCAGCGGTACGGCACGCAGATCGGCGCGGTCGCGGACGGCCGCCCGGTGCCGTGGCCGTGCGAGGACCCGGAGCGGCTGGACGAGCGGCGCGCCGAGGTCGGGATCGAGCCGTTCGACGAGTACACCGCGCGGTTCGCACCGCGGTAACCGGCCGGTCCGCCGGGCCGGATTGACTCTTGCGCGCGGCCATCCGGCCGCCTTGACTTGGCCTTTGACCAGCGCTGGTAGTTAAGCGCGGTCGATCGGCCAGGCGGACGAGAGGACTATCGGTGCAGCAGGACGCGGAACAGTGCGAGCGGTACGGCGACCAGTACATCGACGGCGCGTGGCGGCCCTCCGGGGACGCCGGGTCGATCCCGGTGCTGAACCCGGCGACCGAGCAGGTGCTCGCCACCGTGCCGGCCGGCGGAGCGGCCGACGTGGACGCCGCGGTGTCCGCGGCCCGCCGGGCGGCCCGGGCCTGGGGCGCGACCACCCGCGAGGAACGGCTCGCGTTGCTGACCCGGCTGCGGGACGGGATCGCCGAGGCGCAGGACGAGATCACCAGGACGGTGGTCGCCGAACTGGGCGCCCCGGTCGGCTTCGCCGCCGCCGTGCACGCCGGACTGCCGCTGACCGTCGCGACCTCCTACCTGACACTGCTCGCCGAGCACCCCTTCGAGGAGCGGATCGGCAACTCGGTGGTGCTCGCCGAGGCGGCCGGGGTGGTCGCCGCGATCACGCCGTGGAACTACCCCCTGCACCAGATCGTCGCCAAGGTCGTCCCGGCCCTGGCGGCCGGCTGCCCGGTCGTCCTCAAGCCGGCCGAGGACACCCCGCTGGTGGCCCGGCTGTTCGCGCGGCTGGTGCACGAGGCGGGCCTCCCGGCGGGCGTGTTCAACCTGGTGACCGGCACGGGCGCGGTGGCCGGCGCCGCGCTCGCCGCCCACCAGGGCGTGGACGTCGTCTCGTTCACCGGTTCCACCGCCGTGGGCCGCCAGATCGCCGAGACGGCCGGTCGCGGTCTGAAGCGGGTCACCCTGGAGCTGGGCGGCAAGTCCGCCAACGTGGTGCTGCCCGGCGCCGACCTGACCCGCGCGGTCAACGTCAACGTGGCCAACGTGTTCGCCAACTCCGGTCAGACGTGCAGCGCGTGGACCCGTCTGCTGGTGCCCGAGGACCGGTACGACGAGGCCGTCGCCATCGCCGCGAACGCCGCCGCCAAGTACACCCCGGGCGACCCCACCGACCCGCAGACGCGGGTCGGCCCGCTGGTCAACGCCAAGCAGCTGGCCTGGGTGCGGAGTTACCTCGAAGGGGCGCTCGCCAAGGGCGCTCGCACGGTCGCCGGCGGCCCGGACCCGATACCCGAGCTGCCCACCGGCTTTTACGTCCGACCGACCGTTCTCGCGGACGTCACACCGGATATGACGGTGGCTCAGGAAGAGATCTTCGGCCCGGTGCTGGTGATCCTCCCCTACCGCGACGAGGACCACGCCGCCGAACTCGCCAACGACACGCCCTACGGGCTGGCCGGCGGCGTCTGGGCCGCCGACACCGAGACCGCCGCCGCCTTCGCCCGCCGCCTCGACACCGGCCAGGTCGACCTCAACGGCGGCCGCTTCAACCCGCTCGCCCCCTTCGGCGGCTACAAGAGCTCCGGCCTCGGCCGCGAACTCGGCCGTCACGGGCTGGAGGAGTTCCTGCAGTACAAGTCGCTGCAGTACTGAGGCAGTTGAGGAGGTCAGATGGTTGAGGAGGGGCGGGGCGCACGGTCGCGTCCCGACCCTCCTCGACGCAGGCCGTCAGGCGAGGTCGACGCCCGGGTAGAGGGGGAAGGGGGCGAGGAGGTCGGCGGCGCGCTTGGCGATGCCGTCGCGGAGGGACTCGTCCAGGGCGTACTGGGCCTTGGACGGGGCACGGTTCGCGGTGGTGGTAGGGGTGGTGGCGCGCAGGACGGTGTCGATCAGGGCGGCGATCTCGTCCATCTCGACGGCGCCCAGGCCGCGGGTGGTGAGGGCGGGCGTGCCGAGGCGGACGCCGGAGGTGTACCAGGCGCCGTTCGGGTCCTGCGGGACGGAGTTGCGGTTGGTGACGATGCCCGAGTCGAGGAGTGCCGCCTCGGCCTGACGACCCGTCAGACCGTAGCCGGAGACGTCGGCGAGGACCAGGTGGTTGTCGGTACCGCCGGTGACGAGCTTGCCGCCGCGCCGCAGCAGGCCCTCGGCGAGGGCCTGGGCGTTGTCGACGACGGCCTGGGCGTAGACCTGGAACTCGGGGCGGCGGGCCTCGGCGAAGGCCACCGCCTTGGCCGCCATGACGTGCGAGAGCGGGCCGCCGAGGACCAATGGGCAGCCGCGGTCGACGTGTTCGGCGAGTTCGGCGGTGCTCAGGACCATGCCGCCGCGCGGGCCGCGCAGCGACTTGTGGGTGGTCGTGGTGACGATCTGGGCGTGCGGCACCGGGTCGTAGTCGCCGGTGAGCACCTTGCCCGCGACCAGGCCGGCGAAGTGCGCCATGTCGACCATGAGGGTCGCGCCGACCTCGTCCGCGATCTCGCGCATCCTGCGGAAGTTGACCCGCCGCGGGTAGGCGGAGTAGCCGGCCACCAGGATGAGCGGCCGGAACTCGCGGGCGGTCTCGCGCAGCGCGTCGTAGTCGATCAGGCCGGTGACCGGGTCGGTGCCGTAGCTGCGCTGGTCGAACATCTTGCCCGAGATGTTGGGCCGGAAACCGTGGGTGAGGTGGCCGCCGGTGTCCAGGGACATGCCGAGCATCCGCTGGTTGCCCAGCTCGTGGCGCAGCTGCGCCCAGTCCTGCTCGGTGAGGTCGTTGACGTTGCGGACCTTGGCGCGCTCAAGGGCCGGGCTCTCGACGCGCTGGGACAGGACCGCCCAGAAGGCGGTGAGGTTGGCGTCGATGCCGGAGTGCGGCTGGACGTAGGCGTGGTCGGCGCCGAACAGGGCGCGGGCGTGCTCGGCGGCGATCGTCTCGACGGTGTCGACGTTGCGGCAGCCGGCGTAGAAGCGTCGGCCCGCGGTGCCCTCGGCGTACTTGTCGCTGAGCCAGTTGCCCATGGCGAGCAGGACGGCCGGGGAGGCGTAGTTCTCGCTGGCGATCAGCTTGAGGGAGGCGCGCTGGTCCTCGATCTCCTGGCCGATCGCGGCGGCGATCCGCGGCTCGACGCCCGCGACCACGTCGAGGGTGCTGCGGAAGGCGGTGTTGGCGGCGTCGGTGGCGGCGGTGTGCGGGTGCTGGGGGTGTTGCTGGGCAGCCAAGGCAGTCTCCTGGTGGGATGCGGACGGCCCAGGCGCTCGGCAACTTTGACGTGAGGTGCCACGAAGCCGCTTCCCGATGGTTGATTCCATCCCTACGCGCCAGTCGCGGCTCACCGGGATCGTATCAACACGCCACCAGGGCCGACCGGGAGCTGCGGCGCCGGCTCAGCCGCGAGGAGGGCGTAGAGCTCCATGTCTCGGCGCTCGCCGGCGATCGTCCGATGGCTGCGCAGCAGGCCCTCGCGGCGGAAACCGGCCCGCTCGGCCGTCCGGAGCGAGCCGGTGTTCCACGGCTCGATGTGCAACTCCAGTCGGGCCAGCCCCAGTTCGCTCAGCGCCCAGCCGGCGACCGCGCGCAGCGCGTGCCCGGCCACGCCCTGTCCGCGCGTCGAGGCGGCCGTCCAGTAGCCGATCGACGCGCGGCCGTCGCCCTGCGGGAACAGCCCGACGAAGCCGACGGCCCGCTCGTCCACCCGCCGCGCCACCGCGAACGAGTAGCCGGCGCCGGTGGCGGCCTTCTCCCACTGCCGCTCGACGAATGCGCGGGCGGACTGCGCGTCGTAGCGGGCCGGGACGGTGGTCACGAGCGGGATGTACGGGTCCGCGCCCGCCTCGCGGAGCACGTCGGCGTCGCTGAGCCGCCAGGGGCGCAGGTCGAACGGCCCGGCGAAAAGTGTTGGCACGAACAAGGGTCGGCGGTCCATGCTGGAAGCGTGCCACGATCGACCGAGGAGCCCCACCGATTATGGCCGCCGCCCAGCCCGCCTCCGCCGCCTTGCCCGCCGCGCACCAGGAACTGATCGACGCCGCCGAGGACGTCGCCCGCCGCTTCGCCTGCGGGGACAACCACACCGTCGCTGCTGCCGCCCGCAACGCCGACGGGCGCATCGTCACGGCGCTCAACGCCTACCACTTCACGGGCGGGCCCTGCGCCGAGCTGGTCCTGATCGGCGCGGCGGCCGGGCAGGGCGCGTACGACCTCACCGCCATCGTCGCGGTCGCCCACCAGGGCCGGGGCGTCATCCCGCCCTGTGGCCGGTGCCTGCAGGTGCTGCTCGACTACTTCCCCGAGATCGAGGTCCTCGTCGGCCGAGGCCCCGAGCTGCGCGCCGTCCCCGTGCGGGAGCTGCTTCCCGAGGCGTACGTCTGGGCCGACCACCAGGGCTGAGGCCCGTCTTTCGGTGTGCGGCGCCCCCGCCGTTCGGTGCGGATCCGGGGGCTCCGCCTCGGCCCTCGGGGTGACGCCGGGGCCTGCGCCGCTCTGGGAGAGTTCAGCGATCCCAGCCGCGCGGGCGCGTCGTCGGGAGGACATGGCCGGGGGAACGCAGAGGGCTGGGGGACCGGGTGTACGCGAGTCCGCGATTACGGTGGCCGCTGATCGGCGTGAGCCTGGCGGTGTCGGGCCTGGTCGCCGGCAGCGCCGGGGCCTGGCAGCTGTTCCACCAGGACGCGCCCTGCGAGGGCGAGGAGCCCGGGTGGCCGGCGTCCGCGCTCGGGGCGATCGGGCTGGGCGTCGTCGGCACGGTCGCGGTGGCGCTCTCCTGGTCGGCCGAGCGGTGGGGCAGCTCGCGCGCCGCCGAGGTCGCGGTCTGGGCGCTGGCGGCGGTCGCCATGCTGTGCGCGATCGGGATGGTGCTGCTCGGGCGGTCCTCGTACTGCGGCTGAGGTCCTGCTGCAGAGGGGCGGATCGTCTATCACCGGCGCCATGGGTGTGGCAGCGGATCGTGGACGATTCACCCATGCGAGTCGCGTGCGGTGGGGACGCGTAACTGTTCGCTCACCGTTCGGCTGCGCGGCCTCAGGGTGAGGCGTTAGCGTGCTGGCGTCGTGGCGTGAGATCGCCAGTCGTGTCGCAAGAGATCGCCAACCGAGGGGACATATGTCGGACGAGCTGCTCATCGCAAAGATCAACCACGGATTCGGGTACCTCGACGCCGACGGGGACGGGCTGATCACCGAGCGGGACCACGTCCTCATGGGCCACTCGGTGGCGCGCTCGCTCGGACACCAGGAGGGTTCGGAGGCCGAGGCGGTCATCGTCCGCGCGTATCTGACGATCTGGCACGACCTGCACCTCGCCCGGCTGCCGGCCGGGACGGAGTCGATCACGCGCGAGCAGTTCATCCGCTCGACGAGTTCGCTGGCGGACGACCCGGAGGCGGCGCAGGCCAGCCTCGGGGCGCTCGCCAAGGCGTTCCTCGCGGTGGCCGACGCCGACCGCAGCGGGACGGTGGACGCGGGCGAGTTCTTCGTGTTCCAGCGCGGCCACTTCGTCGGACTCTCCCGCGACGACGCGGACGAGGCGTTCCGTCGGCTCGACCGCGACGGTGACGGCACGCTGTCCGGGGACGAATTCACCTCCGCGATCATCGAGTTCTGGACCAGCCGTGACCCCGAGGCCCCCGGCAACTGGTGGACGGGCACAGCGCCGCAGGAGCTGTGACGTTCAGGCTCTGCTTCTGCGCAACGGGAGTTGGGGCGCGCCCGCGAGCCGGCCGCCCCGGTCAGGTGGCCGGGACGGTCCGCCCGACCACGGTGTCGACCAGTGCGGCGAGGCCGTCCACGCCCAACACCTCGGGCAGGGTGAGGTGTTCGAGGATCAGGCCGGTCATGGCGAGGTAGAGGACGACGACGGTGTCGCGGTCGCCGGGCAGGCCCTCGGCGAGGTGGTAGGCGATGTTGTTCTCCAGGTCCTCCCGGATGGTGCCGGTGAGCTGGGTGCGCAACTCGGGTCGGCGGGTGGCCTCCAGGCGCAGTTCGAGCATCGCCAGGTAGCCGGCGCGGTCGGCGGAGATGCGGCGGATCAGGTCGTGCATCAGCGCCGTGACGAGCGCGCGGTCGCGGGGGGCGCGCAGCAGCTCGGCGAGGATCAGCGGGTCCGGGGTGAGCCGATGGTGGATGTGGCGGGCGGTCTGGTGGAGCAGGTCGTCGCGGTTGGCGAAGTAGTTGGACGCCGTGCCGTTCGGGACGCCGGCCTCGACGTCGACCGCGCGGAAGGTGAGGCCGCGGGCGCCCTCGCGGGCGAGGACGTCGATGGCGGCGTCAGCGAGGGCGGTGCGACGGGCGGGATTCTGGACCATGGGCCGATTCTCTCTTGATAACCACTACGACTGGAGTACTATAACTGGAGTGGTTGGCCAGGGCGGGCCTCACCGGACCGAGCGCCCTCTCCACCACTCTCCAATCCTCCGCGACCCCAAGGACCTGAATGCGCAAGCTCACGTACTTCATCGGCGCCACCATCGACGGCTACATCGCCGGCACCGACGGCGACTTCGACTTCTTCGCGCCCTACCTCACCGAGGACTACGTCCCGGTGCTCATGTCCGAGTACTCGGACGCCCTGCCCACCCCCGCCCGCGCGGCGTTCGGCGTCGCGGATGCGCCCAACAAGCGCTTCGACACCGTCCTCATGGGGCGAGGCACCTACGACCCGGGGCTGGCCGTCGGCCTCACCAGCCCCTACGCCCACCTGCGGCAGATCGTGTTCTCGCGCTCGCTCGGCACGAGCCCGGACCCGGCGGTGGAGGTCACCGCCGAGGATCCGCTGACCGTCGTCCGCCGGCTCAAGCAGGAGGACGGGCTCGACATCTGGCTCTGCGGCGGCGCGGACCTGGCGGGCCAACTACTGCCCGAGATCGACGAGTTGATCGTCAAGCAGTACCCGGTGGTAGCGGGCTCCGGCATCCCGCTGTTCCGTGCGGAGTTCACGCCGCGCGCCTTCGCCCTCACCGACAGCCGGATCTTCGAGCGGGGCAACGTCGTCCTCACGTACGCGATGGCCGCCGACCGGGCTTCGACGGCTTCCGGCTGACACTCACGACGAGGCAGACCCCGGCCACCACGATCCCGCCGCCCGCAAGCGTCGGGCCGGTCAGCGGCTCGGCCAGGATCAGCCAGCCCAGCAGCACCGCCACCACCGGGTTCACGTACGCGTAGGTCGCGACCAGGGTAAGCGGCGCGGACCGCAGCAGCCACGCGTACGCGGTGAAGGCGAGCAGCGAGCCGAACAGCACCAAGTAGGCGAGGGCCAGCCAGGACCGGCCGGAGACGGCGGCCAGGTCCAGGCCGTGCGTTTCGCCGCGCACCAGTCCGATCAGCAGATCGCCGAGCCCGCCCGCGAGCATCTGATAGCCGCTCGCGGCGAGGACGTTGCCCGGCATGGGGATGCGCTTGCTCGCGAACGAGCCGGCCGCCCAGGTCAGGGTGGCGCAGATGATCAGGATCACGCTGAGCGGCGCGATGTCCCCGCCGATCGCGGGGGCGGAGAGCACGGCGAGGCCGACCAGCCCGAGCAGCACCCCGGCCAGTTCGGCGCGCTTCGGGCGCTCGCCGCCGACGACCGCCGTCAGCAGGACCATCCACAACGGGACGGCGGCGACCAGCAGCGCGGCCAGGCCGGACGGCACCGACCGCTCGCCCAGTACCACCAGCCCGTTGCCGCCGGTCAGCAGCAGCACGCCGACCAGCGCGGCGGAGCCGAACTGGCGCAGGCTCACCCGCAGGCCGGCCGGGCCCTGGCGGACGAGCACGAAACCGGTCAGCAGCAGGCCGGCGGTGAGGAAGCGGGCGGCGGCGGAGAGGAAGGACGGCATCGTCTCCAGCGTGATCCGGATCGCCAGGTAGGTGGAGCCCCACACCACGTAGACCACGGCGAGCGCCAGCCAGACCGCCCCGCCGAGCCGGGCCGGACGGGTGGCGTCGGAGGAGGCAGCGGCGGCGGAGGCCTTGGCTGATCGGGAGGAGGCGGGCGCTGTCATGTGTGTCTCCCTTGGACGGTGCTGGCCGAACACCCGCCATGACAGCGCATCGGCGGCCCTGTGCGCCAGTGGGTATCACGAAGTGGGCGCGAGGACGTACCGTGGGCCCTCTCCCAGCCAGGAGGTCGAACCCGTGTCCGACGAGGCGCTGCCGTTCTTCGTCTACGGCACCCTGCGCAGCGACGGCCACAACCATGTCACCCACCTGGCCGGTCGCTGCGCCGACATTCGCCCGGCCGTCCTGGAGGGCGCCGCGCTGCACGACGGCCCCGGGTTCCCGTGGGCGGTGCCGGATCCGACGCCCGGGCGCCGGATCGTGGGTGAACTCGTCAGCGTACGCCCGGGCGCGTACGCGGGCGCGCTCGCGACGCTGGACGAGTTGGAAGGGTGCCGCGCCGACGGGGCGGGCCTCTACGTGCGGCGGCGGATGGTGGTGCGGACGGAGGCGGGCGAGGCCCGGGAGGCGTGGGTGTACCTGGCCGGGCCGGCGGCGGCCGAGCGGCTGCGGGCGCGGCCGGCGCTCATCGTCTCGGGGGACTGGGCGGACAGGTGATGGCAAACAACTAACAGATTACAGATTTCGAAATCTGTTATCTGTCATCTGTTAGTTGTCGCCTGTCGGTTGTCATCCGCTCCCTCGCCCCACCTCCTCCGACCGAAGGCCGCCCACAGCCCGCCGACATACCGCCAGGTAGGCTGCCCCGGCCACTTGCGTTTCGTACTCACGGCCCGCCGAACCACGAGGAGCCACCCGGTGCCCGAGCTGCCACCCCCGATCACCGTCGTCGGGATCGGGGCCGACGGCTGGCCCGGCCTCGCCGCCACCTCCCGGGCCGCACTGCGGGCGGCCGAGGTAGTCGTCGGCGGCCCCCGGCAGCTGGACCTCCTCCCCCACGACGAGGTCCCCGCCGAGCGCGTCCCGTGGCCGTCCCCGCTGCGCCCGGCCGTCCCCGGGCTGCTCGCCGCACACGCCGGCCGACGGGTGGCCGTACTCGCCAGCGGCGACCCGATGTTCTACGGCATCGGCCGCACCCTCGCCGAGACGGTCGGCGCCGAGCGGCTGCGCGTCCTGCCGCACCCGTCCTCCGTCTCCTATGCCTGCGCCCGCCTCGGCTGGCCGCTGGAGGCCACCGAGGTGGTCAGCCTGGTCGGCCGCCCGCTGGACACCCTCGCCCTCGCCCTCCACCCCGGCCGCCGCCTGCTGGTGCTCAGCGCCGACGCCGCCACCCCGGCCGCCGTCGCCGCGCTGCTCACCGCCCGCGGCTACGGAACCGCCCGCCTGCGGGTGCTCGAACAGCTCGGCGGCCCGAGCGAGCGGCAGCTCGACGGTCCGGCGGACGCCTGGCCGCACCCGCCCGGCGACCCGCTGAACGTCATCGCCGTCGACCTCGGCGACGGCCCTCGTACCTCCCTCGTCCCCGGCCTGCCCGACGCCGCGTACGAGAGCGACGGCCAGCTCACCAAGCGCCACGTCCGCGCCGCCACCCTCGCCACCCTCGCGCCCGCCCCCGGCGAACTGCTGTGGGACGTCGGCGGCGGCTCCGGCTCGATCGCGATCGAGTGGCTGCGCGCCCACCGCGACTGCCGGGCCGTCAGCGTCGAGCGCGACCCCGTCCGGGCCGAGCGGATCGCCCGCAACGCCGCCGCGCTCGGCGTGCCCCGGCTGCGCGTGGTGACCGGCCCCGCCCCCGCCGCGCTCGCTGAACTTCCCACCCCTGACGCCGTGTTCATCGGCGGAGGCCTCACCGCGCCCGGCCTGCTGGAGAGTTGCTGGGCCGCTTTGCCGCCGGGCGGCCGGCTGGTCGCCAACACCGTGACGCTGGAGTCCGAGGCGCTGCTCACCGACTGGTACCGGCGCCACAGCGGCGAGTTGCTGCGACTCGCCGTCGCCCACGCCGTCCCGGTCGGCGGCTTCACCGGGTGGCGGCAGGCCATGCCGGTCACCCAGTGGTCCGCCGTCAAGCCCAACACCCCTCAGGAGGACGCCTCGTGACCGTCTACTTCATCGGAGCCGGCCCGGGCGCCGCCGACCTGATCACCCTGCGCGGCCAGCGCATCCTGGCCCGCGCCGAGGTCTGCCTCTACGCCGGCAGCCTGGTGCCGCGCGAACTGCTCGACGAGTGCCCGGCCGGCGCCCGCCTCGTCGACACCGCGCAGCTCAACCTGGACCAGATCATCGCCGAACTGGTCCGCGCCCACGAGGCCGGGCAGGACGTGGCCCGGCTGCACTCCGGCGACCCGTCCGTCTTCTCCGCCGTCGCCGAGCAGATGCGCCGCCTGGACGCGGTCGGCGTGCCGTACGAGGTGGTCCCCGGCGTGCCCGCCTTCGCCGCCGCAGCGGCAGCGCTGAAGCGTGAGTTGACCGTGCCGACCGTCGGTCAGACCGTCATCCTCACCCGCATCGCCAAGCGCGCCACCCCCATGCCCGAGGGCGAGGACCTCGCCACCCTCGGCCGCAGCGGCGCCCTACTTGTGCTGCACCTGGCCGCCGGCTACGTGGACGACGTCGTCGAGCAACTGCTGCCGCAATACGGCGCCGACTGCCCGACCGCCGTCGTCGCGATGGCCAGCCGCCCCGACGAACTGGTGCTGCGCGGCACGCTCGCCGACATCGCGGCACAGGTCAAGGCGGCCGGCGTGGTCCGCACCGCGGTGATCATCGTCGGGCGGACGCTGGCCGCCGAGCAGTTCCGCGACAGCCACCTCTACTCGGCGGACCGTGAGCGCCCGCACGAGCCCTGCGGCGCCTGATGCGGCACGTCCTGATCCTGGGCGGGACGACCGAGGGCCGGGCGCTGGCCGAGGCGCTCGTCCCGTCCGCTCTTCGGGTCACCAGCTCGCTGGCCGGCCGGGTGGCCCAACCCCGGTTGCCCGCCGGGGAGGTGAGGATCGGCGGCTTCGGCGGTCCGGACGGGCTCACGGCGTGGCTGCGCGCCGAACGGGTGGCCGCCGTGGTGGACGCCACCCACCCGTTCGCGGCCGGCATCTCCCGCAACGCCGCCCTCGCGGCCGCCGCCACCGGCGTGCCGCTCCTGGCCCTGCGGCGGCCCGGCTGGACGCCGGTCGCCGGGGACCGCTGGCACCCCGTGCCCTCACTCGCCGCAGCGGCCGAGCTGCTGCCCGGGCTCGGGCGTCGGGTGTTCCTCACCACCGGGCGGCAGGGCATCGGCACCTTCGCCCACCTCGACGGTCTGCACTTCCTGGCCCGCTCGGTCGACCCGCCCGAGCCTCCGCTGCCGTCCGCGCTCGAAGTCCTGCTGGACCGCGGCCCGTTCACCCTGGACGACGAGCGGGCGCTGCTGCGCGAGCACCGGATCGACGTCCTGGTCACCAAGGACAGCGGCGGCGCCGCCACCGCGCCCAAGCTCACGGCCGCGCGCGAACTCGGGCTGCCCGTGGTCGTCGTGGAGCGTCCGCCGGTACCGGCCGGCGTCCCGGTCGCCCCGGACGTGCCGGGAGCGGTCCGGTGGTTGGCCGAAATGGCAGGCTAGGGGCGGCGGTTACGGCCGGTACGGGTTGGCCCGGCCTGCGAACGGCGCGCCTCGGAAGCCTGGGCACTGAACAACCCGGTGTTCGTGGAGTACCTGAACACCGGGTTGGATGTGGCGCTGTTGCTGTCCGGCCTCAACGGGTGAGGCCGGACGGCGATGTGACCAAGGCTCAGATGTCGCGGAAGGTCTCGATCTGGGCGCCGATGGAGTTGAGGCGCTCGGCGAGGTCCTCGTAGCCCCGGTTGATGACGTAGACGTTGCGCAGGACGGAGGTGCCCTGGGCGGCGAGCATGGCGAGGAGGATGACCACGGCGGGGCGCAGGGCGGGCGGGCACATCATCTCGGCGGCGCGCCAGCGGGTCGGGCCCTGGACCAGGACGCGGTGCGGGTCGAGGAGCTTGACGTCCGCGCCGAGCCGGGTCAGCTCGGTGAGATATATCGCGCGGTTGTCGTAGACCCAGTCGTGGATCATCGTGGTGCCGTGGGCCGCCGCGGCGATGGCGGCGAAGAACGGCACGTTGTCGATGTTGATGCCGGGGAACGGCATCGGGTGGATGGTGTCGATCGGCGCGGTCAGCTTGGACGGGCGCACGGTGAGGTCGACCAGGCGGGTGTGGCCGTTGTGGGCCGGGTACTCGGGAGTGCGGTCGTAGTCGAGGCCCATGCCCTCCAGGACCGCGAGCTCGATCTCCAGGAACTCGATCGGCACCCGGCGGATCGTCAGCTCGGAGGAGGTGACGACGGCGGCGGCGAGCAGGCTCATCGCCTCCACCGGGTCCTCGGCCGGGGTGTAGTCGACGTCGCAGGTGATCTCGGGCACGCCGTGCACGGTGAGGGTGGTGGTGCCGATGCCCTCGATCTTCACGCCCAGCTTCTCCAGGAAGAAGCAGAGGTCCTGGACCATGTAGTTGGGCGAGGCGTTGCGGATCACGCTGACGCCGTCGTGCCGGGCGGCGGCGAGCAGGGCGTTCTCGGTGACCGTGTCGCCGCGCTCGGTCAGCACGATCGGGCGGTCCAGCAGGGTGCCCGGCTCGACCGAGGCGTGGTAGGCGCCGCCGGTGGTGGCGACCTCCAGGCCGAAGCGGCGCAGCGCGGTCAGGTGCGGCTGGACGGTCCGGGTGCCGAGGTCGCAGCCGCCCGCGTACGGGATGGCGAAGTGCTGGGCGCGGTGCATCAGCGGGCCGAGGAACATCAGCACGCTGCGGGTGCGGCGGGCGGCCTCGACATCCATCGCGGCGAGGTCGAGCTCGGCGGGCGGGGTGAGTTCGAGGTCGCGGCCGCCGTTGATCCAGCGGCTCTTGACGCCGATGCTGGTGAGCACCTCAAGGATGCGGTAGACCTCTTCGATCCGGGCGACGCTGCGGATCGTGGTGCGGCCGGTGGTCAGCAGCGAGGCGCACAGGATCGCGACGCAGGCGTTCTTGCTGCTGCGGACGTCGATGGCGCCGGAGAGGCGAGTGCCGCCGGCGACCCGCAGGTGCATCGGACCGGAGTAGCCGAGGGAGACGATCTCGCTGTCGAGGGCTTCGCCGATGCGGGCGATCATCTCAAGGCTGACGTTCTGCTTGCCCTGTTCGATGCGGTTGACCGCGCTCTGGCTGGTGCCGAGGGCCTCGCCGAGCTGCGCCTGGGACCAGCCGCGGTGCTGGCGCGCGGTACGGATGAGGGTGCCGATACGGGTGAGGTAGTCGCCTGTCACCCGGCAGACCATATCTCATGGTTGAGATGGCAACAGAATCGAGGCTTGGCACATCGCTCTTTTTGTCCGTTTCTCACCCCGTATTGGCGTCAGATCTTCACATCACCACATGAAAAGGCATACGCCTCATCGCGACTCGGGCGCCTCACGGGCCGAGCGGCTCCACCCGTCCGACGATGGTGCCCGCGCGGTCGATGCAGATGACGTCCACCGCCACCGGCGAACCCACCAGCACGCCGAGGGCCGTCGCCCGGGCCGCCTCGGCGACCAGGTCTCCCAGCGGCACGCCCGCCGCCCGGCACAGCTGCACCGCCTCCAGCCCGGTGTTGGCGGCGGCCACCGCCTGCTCCAGCGCGTCGTCCGCCCCGCCGCGCCGGGCCAGGTCCGCCAGGTACCCCTTGTTCACCTGCGAGCGCGCCGAGTGCAGGTCGAGGTGCCCGGCCGCGAGCTTGGACAGCTTCGCGAAGCCGCCCGCGATGGTCAGCCGGGGCACCGGGTGGCGCTTGAGGTACTTGAGGACGGCGCCGGCGAAGTCGCCCATGTCCAGCAGCGCGTCCTCGGGCAGCCCGTGCACGGCGACGGCGACCTTCTCCGACGTCGAGCCGGTGCAGCCGGCCACGTGCGTCCGGCCGGCCGCGCGCGCCACGTCCACGCCGCGGCGAATGGAGTCGATCCAGGCCGAGCAGGAGTAGGGGACGACGATGCCGGTCGTGCCCAGGATGGACAGGCCGCCGAGGATGCCGAGCCGGGGGTTCCAGGTGGAGCGGGCGATCTCCTCGCCGTGGTCGACTGAGATCTCGACGACGACGTCCCCGGTGCCGCCGTGCTCGGCGGCCACCTCGGCGATGGCATCGCGCATCATCTGCCGGGGCACCGGGTTGATGGCAGGCTCGCCGACGGGCAGCGGCAGGCCGGCCTTGGTGACCGTCCCGACCCCGGGACCGGCCCGGAACACCACCCCGGCGCCGGGCTCGCCGGCCCGGACGGTCGCGCGGATCAGGGCGCCGTGGGTGACGTCGGGATCGTCCCCGGCGTCCTTCACCACGCCGACCATGGCGTGGGCTCCTTCGGGTGCGCCAGTGGGCGCGAGCTCCTCGGCGGCCAGGGCGAAGGCGGGCTGCTGGCCCTTGGGGAGGGTGATGGTCACCGGGTCCGGGAACTCGCCGGTGAGCAGCGCGGTGTAGGCGGCCTTGGTGGCGGCGGTGGCGCAGGCGCCCGTCGTCCAGCCGTGCCGCAGGCCGCTGCTCTTCAGCTGCCCGGCCCGGCCTCCCGGTTCGGCCACGTCCGCCTCGCTTCGCTGACCCGGGACGGGGCCGCCGGCCGTGCCGGGGTGCGCCGTCCGCTTCCGTTCCTGTTTCGGTACGGCCGCAGCGGCCGCCGGGGCCGATTTTCCCCCATTCGCCTGGCGGCGCCCCGACCGGGGCCCTCCGCGCAGCTGCGAGGCGGCCGAGGCAGGACACGCAAGACGGGAAGCGCGGCAGGAAGTCAGGCAGGAACTGGAGAGCAAGCGCTGCCCCGCGTTCCCGAAGAGTTCTCTGCACGGGCCTCGCACCCCGCGCCTACCAGTGAGTAATCTGGCGCTCCGCCAGAAGCGGGTTCATGACACGAGGCCACGCAGCCGGGGCAGCCGGCCGGGCCATCAGGTATGTGGGGGTTTTTGTGGCTGGGATGAGTCGGCGTACGTTCGTCACGGGTACGTCGGTGGCCGCCGCCTGGGCGGCCCTGTCGCTGGGCGGCGCGCAGTTCGCCTCGGCAGCGACGCGCGAACAGGAACTGGCGGCCGGCGCCGCCAGAGCGGTCCGGGTGACCGGGACCACCCTCGACCAGGTGGCGACGCCGGTCGGCAGCGGGACGTACAAGCGGCTGACGGCCGGGCCCGGCTGGCCGCTCGTCGTACGCGGCGACATCGCGACGCCGGGCACCGGCCGCGACGACCGCCGCACCGGGCTGGCCAGCTTCGTCCAGTTCTCCGACCTGCACCTGGTGGACACCGAGTCCCCGGTGCGCTTCGAGTACCTGGCCCGGTTCAACGGCAGCGCGTACCGGCCGCAGGAGACCCTGAACGCCCGCGGTGTCTCGGCCCTCGTCGAGCGCGTCAACTCGCTCGCCGGCGGCCCCTACACCGGGATGCCGTTCAGCATGGTGATGGCCACCGGCGACAACACCGACAACCACGAGCACGCCGAACTCGACTGGTACCTCACGGTGATGGCGGGCGGACGCCTCGCCCAGAACACCGGTGACCTCACCCGCTACGAGGGCGTGCAGAACTCCGGCAGCGCCACCTACTGGAACCCCGAACTCGCCTTCCAGGACGAGTACAAGGCGAAGGGCTTCCCGGAGATACCCGGCTTCCTCTCGGCCGCCGGCCGCCCCTTCGACGCGCCGGGCCTGCACACGCCCTGGTACACGACGGTCGGCAACCACGATGACAGCCTTGAGGGTTCGCTGCCGGACTTCGGGCTGCTGAACGACCTCTACACCGGCGAGTACAAGCTGGAGGGCTGCAACGACGCCGATGCCGCGCAGCTGATGGAGTCGCTGCGGCGCGACCCGGCGGGCGCGGCCCTGCTGCTCGGCAAGCTGCTGGCGACCGGCGACGCGGTGCGGGAGATCACCCCGGACGAGCGCCGACGGCCGTTCACGCTCAAGGAGTTCGCGAAGGCCCACCTGGACCCGGCCGTCACCGGCGCGGGGCCGCACGGGCACGGCTTCACCTCGGACATGGTGAGCAGCGGCAAGCTCTACTACACCTTCCGGATCTCGGAGAAGGTGGTCGGCATCAGCCTGGACACCACCAACCAGGCCGGGTTCGCGGACGGTTCGCTCGGCACCGCGCAACTGCGCTGGCTGGAGCAGCAGTTGAAGGCGCACAGCGGGCACTGGTACGACTCCGACGGGCGGAAGGTGACGGGCGGCAGCACCGACGACCTGATCCTGGTCTTCAGCCACCACACCAGCACCACCATGGGCAACCTGCTGCCCGACCCGCGCAACATCTTCGAGAAGCGGCACGACGGCAACGAGCTGGTGGCGCTGCTCCAGCGCTACCCGAACGTCGTCGGGTGGGTGAACGGCCACACCCACATGAACAAGATCACGGCGCACGGCCACGCGGTGCCGGAGCGGGCGTTCTGGGAGATCAACACCGCCTCCCACATCGACTACCCGCAGCACGGCCGCATCATCGAGATCGCGGACAACGGGGACGGCACGCTGTCCCTGTTCACCACGCTGATCGAGTCCGCCGCGCCGTACGGGACGGACTTCGCCAGCACCTCGGACGCCAACCTGGCCGCGCTCTACCGCGAGCTGTCGTACAACGACCCGTACGGCCGGCCGGCCGCGCTGCTCGGGTCGGGGCAGGACCACAACACGGAGCTGCTGATCGCCAAGCCGACGCGGTGACGGCGGGCGGGTAACAGGCGACAGAGAACAAGTAACAGAAAACAGATGACAGCTGACAGATGTTGAAATCTGTCAGCTGTCATCTGTTACTTGTCACCCGTCGGCTGCTACCCGCCAGCCTCCCGTCGCCCGCGCCGTCAGCCCTCCGGGTACCGCCGGGGCGTCCAGACGACCTCCACGCCGCCGTCTCGCTCGACCGCCCGGGTCTGCGAGGAGCCGATGAGCAGGATCGTCCGCATGTCGACCAGCGCCGGGTCGAGCTCGCCCAGCCGGACGATGCGCACCCGCTCCGTCGGCCCGCCGACGTCGCGCGCCATCACCACCGGCGTCTCGGGCGCGCGGTACTCCAGCAGCAGGTCCCGGGCCAGGCCGACCTGCGTCGTCCGGGACTTCGAGCCCGGGTTGTACAGCGCGAGCACCAGGTCCGCTTCGGCCGCCGCGCGCAGGCGCCGGGCGACCGCGTCCCAGGGCTTGAGCCGGTCCGAGAGCGACACCACCGCGTAGTCGTGCCCCAGCGGGGCGCCGGCGCGGGAGGCGGCCGCATGGGCGGCGGTCATGCCGGGGAGGACCCGCACCGGGACGTCCCGGTAGCCCTCCTCGCAGGCGACCTCCAGCACGGCCGTGGCCATCGCGAAGACGCCCGGGTCACCCGAGGACACCACCGCCACCCGGTGCCCGCGCCGGGCCAGGTCGAGGGCGAACTCGGCGCGCTCCGACTCCACCTTGTTGTCCGAGCCGTGCCGCCGCTGCCCCGGCCGCTCCGGCACCCGGGCCAGGTAGGTGGTGTAGCCGACCAGGTCGGTGGCCTCGGCCAGCGCGCCGCGCGCCTCGGGGGTGAGCCAGAGCGGCCCGGCCGGCCCGGTGCCGACGACGGTCACGCTGCCCATGCCGTCCGCCACCCGGGCCACCGGCTCCAGCGGCGCGACCTTGCTCGGCAGCACCGCGACGGAGAAGTACGGCACGGTCTCGCCGTCGATCTCGGCGAGCGGCGCGATGCGCTCCCCCTCCATGAAGGCGCGCTCGACGTACTGCGCGTCCTCCAGACGCCCCGCCCGCTCCAGCGCGCGCCGGACGACCGGGAAGGTGCGCCCGAGCTTCATGATCACGGCCGAGTCGGCCGAGGCGATCCGCGCCGCCAGCTCCTCCTCGGGCAGCGTGCCCGGGATGACGGTGAGCGTCTCCTCGGCCTCGGTCAGCGGCTGCCCGAGCCGGGCGGCCGCGGCGCTGACCGAGGTCACGCCCGGCACCACCTCGGTCGGGTAGCGGTGGGCGAGCCGCTTGTGCATGTGCTGGTAGGAGCCGTAGAACAGCGGGTCGCCCTCGGCGAGCACCACGACGTCCCGGCCGGCGTCCAGGTGGGCGGCCAGCCGGGCGGCGGCCTCCTCGTAGAAGTCGTCCAGCGCACCCCGGTAACCGCCCGGGTGGTCGGTGGTCTCGACCGTGATCGGGTAGACGAGCTTCTCCTCGACCTGACCACCCGTCAGATACCGCTCGGCAATGGAACGCGCGATGGAGCGCCCGTGCCGGGCACTGTGGTACGCCACGACGTCGGCCTTGCCGATGAGTTCGGCCGCGCGGACGGTCACCAGCGACGGGTCGCCCGGGCCGAGCCCGACCCCGTACAGCCGTCCCGTGGAACCGGACTGACGCTCCGTCACTCTTCTTCACTCGCAATCGCGTTGACGGCGGCGGCGGCGATCGCGCTGCCGCCGCGCCGGCCGCGCACCACCAGGTGCTCCAGGCCGGACGGGTGCTCGGCCAGGGCCTGCTTGGACTCGGCCGCGCCGATGAAGCCGACCGGGACGCCGATCACGGCGGCCGGGCGCGGCGCGCCCGCCTCGATCATCTCCAGCAGCCGGAACAGCGAGGTCGGCGCGTTCCCGACGGCCACCACCGCGCCCTCCAGCCGGGGCAGCCACAGTTCCATGGCGGCGGCGCTGCGGGTGTTGCCCATCTTCCGGGCCAGTTCGGGGACCGCCGGGTCGGTGAGGGTGCAGATCACCTCGTTGTCGGCCGGCAGCCGCTTGCGGGTGACGCCGCTCGCGACCATGTTGACGTCGCAGAGGATCGGCGCACCGGCGCGCAGCGCGGCGCGTGCGGAGGCGACCACGCCGGGCGAGTACACCAGGTCCTCGACCAGGTCGACCATCCCGCAGGCGTGGATCATCCGCACCGCGACCTGGGAGACGTCCGCCGGCAGGGCGGCCAGATCGGCCTCCGCGCGGATGGTGGCAAAGGACTGGCGGTAGATGGACGCGCCGTCCTTCTCGTACTCGATCACTTCGTGGTCCTCCTGGCCTCGGCGACCGCCTCGGCCATCTCCTCGTTCGTCACATCCACGGAAACCGCATCCGCAGCCGGCTCATCCACAGGCACCGCGCGCGCAGCCGCCGCGTCCGCCCCGTCCGCGACCGCCCCGGCGGCTGCCGGACCGTTCACGGTCACCCGGTAGCCCTGCCCGGTGGCGAGCACGTCCACCCATCGCCCGGCCGGATGGCCGCAGCGCCGTTCACAGCCGGACCAGTGCACGGGCCGGCCGCCACCGGCCACGACGTCCAACGCCCGTGCCGCGTCGGCCCGGACGTCGGCGAGCGACTTCGAGCACCCGGGCAGCCCGGTGCAGGCGGTGGCCCGCTCCCAGGGCGAGCCGGGCGCGGTCCGGAACCCGGCAGCGGCGAGCGCCGGCAGCCGGTCGGCCGGGGCGCCCGGCAGCACTGCGCCGCGCCAGGGCGTCAGCCGCAGCTCACCGGCCGAGGCCGCCACCAGGGCCCGCCACTGCGCCACGGTCGCCCGGCCGAAGCGCATGCCCACGGAGAGCCCGCCGGTCAACGCGCCGACGACAGGCACAGGTCCGGCGACGGCGGGCAGCGCACCGACGGCGGGCGCGGCTCCGGCGAAGGCGGGCAGCGGTACCGGTCCGTCCGGCAGGAGGTCGGGCACCTCGCGCAGGTGCCAGGCCTTGCGACCGCTCGCCCGCAGCGCGTCCAGGAAGGACCGGGCCGCGTCCAGCACGGCCGTCACCTCCTGCCCGGCCTCGACCGGATGCCCGTAAGCGGCCCGCCCGAGGCGCAGCAGCCGGGTGCCGTCCGAACCTGCGATCAATGTCACATCGGCGTCGAGCGCGGCGACGTCGCCCCGCCCGTCGTCCAGCGCGAACAGGAACTTGCCGGAGAGCCCGGCCGCCCAGTCGCTCGCGCACAGCCGCGCGTCCAGCTCCCGCACCCAGGCCTGCACGTCAGCCCGAACGTCGGCCCGCGCGTCAACAGAAGGAGCCGGAGAAAGCCCCGCGAGCGGCGAGGCGACGATGTTGCGCACCCGCTCGTGCGTGTCCGAGGGCAGCAGCCCGACGGCGCGCAGCCGTTCGGCGAGTTCCGCGCCGCAGTGCGAAGCCAGGCCGCGGAGTTGGACGTTGCCGCGCGAGGTGGTCTCCAGCTCGCCGTCGCCGAGGGCCTCCGCTGCATCGGCCAGCGCAAGTGCCTGACGGTCCGTCAGCAGACCGCCGGGCAGGCGGATCCGGGCCAGGGCGCCGTCGTCGGCGGTGTGCAGACGAAGCGCCCCTGGGCAGGCGTCCGCGCGCCCCCGGTCGGGCACCGCGGCGCCCGGCGCGGTGGCGTCGGGTGTCGGTGGCATGGCGGCGAGCATACAGATGATCCGATCGGTTGCCTCCGTCCGCTGCATCACACCTCCCGACACCTCCCGCTTCAGACCTCCGCGCACCTCCGCACACCTCCGGCAGCAAACTCCGCCCGTGCACCCGTCGACTCGAAGCTCGCTCTCCCCCAGGTCAGCCGCACCCCGTACGATGCTGGCGGGCGGTCCCCGCGGACCGTCCGACGCCAGCGACGGCGCAGGGGAGGAAACCGGTGCAAACCCGGTGCGGTCCCGCCACTGTGACCGCGGTTCACCGGGACGACCGGCGGCCGCGGGAGCCAGGAACTCCTGCCGTCCTCCACCGGCCCGGGGCGCGGACCCCGAGGAAGGCAGAAATGCACCAGCGCCGCCGCATGCCCGCGCCCGCGTCCCTGGCCACCTTCGAGGCCGGGAGGGCCTTCGCATGATCCTGCTGCTGTCGACGTCCGACACCGACCTGCTCAGCGCCCGCGCCTCGGCCGGCCCGGTCCCGTACCGGCTCGGCAACCCGGCCCGGCTCGCCCCCGAGGACCTGCCCGCCCTGCTGGAGGGGACCGACCTGGTCGTGATCCGCCTGCTCGGCGGGCGCCGCGCCTGGCAGGAGGGCCTGGACGCCCTGCTGGCCGGCCCCCGCCCGGTGGTGGTGCTGACCGGTGAGCAGGCCCCCGACGCCCAGCTGATGGAGCTGTCCACCGTCCCGGCCGGCATCGCCGCCGAGGCGCACGCCTACCTCGCCCACGGCGGCGCGGCCAACCTGGCCGAACTGGGCGCGTTCCTCTCCGACACCGTGCTGCTCACCGGTCACGGCTTCGCCCCGCCCGCCTCCGCCCCGGCCTGGGGCCCGCTGGAGCGCGAAGCCCGTACGGAGAGCGGCCCGACGATCGCGGTGCTCTACTACCGCGCCCACCACATGAGCGGCAACACCGCCTTCGTCGAGACCCTGTGCCAGGCAATCGAGGACCAGGGCGCGCAGGCGAAGGCCTACTACTGCGCCTCGCTGCGCGGCGCCGAGCCCGAGCTGCTGGCCGCCCTCGGCGAGGCCGACGCGATCGTCACCACCGTGCTCGCCGCCGGCGGCACCCGTCCGGCCGACGCACAGGCCGGCGGCGACGAGGAGGCCTGGGACGCGGGCGCGCTGGCCGCCCTGGACCGCCCGATCCTCCAGGCGCTCTGCCTCACCTGGTCGCGCGCCCAGTGGGAGGCCAGCGACGACGGCCTGTCGCCGCTGGACACCGCCACCCAGATCGCGGTGCCGGAGTTCGACGGCCGGCTGATCAGCGTCCCGTTCTCCTTCAAGGAGCTGGACGAGGACGGCCTCACCGTCTACGCCGCCGATCCGGAGCGCGCCGCCCGCGTCGCCGGCACCGCCGTCAGGCACGCCCGGCTGCGGCACGTCCCGGCGGCCGAGCGCCGCCTCGCGCTCGTGCTGTCCGCGTACCCGACCAAGCACGCCCGGGTCGGCAACGCCGTCGGCCTGGACACCCCGGCCAGCGCCGTCCGCCTGCTGAACCGGCTGCGCGAGGAGGGCATGGACCTGGGCTCGGCCCTGCCCGGTCTCGACGAGAACAGCGACGACTCCCAGGAGGGCGCCGGCCACGAGGGCGACGCCCTCATCCACGCCCTGATCGCCGCCGGCGGCTACGACCAGGACTGGCTCACCGAGGACCAGCTGGCCCGCAACCCGGTCCGCATCCCCGCCGCCGACTACCGCCGCTGGTACGCCACGCTCCCCCAGGGGCTGCGCGAGCAGGTCGAGGAGCACTGGGGCCCGGCCCCCGGCGAGCTGTACGTCGACCGGTCGCAGAACCCGGACGGCGACATCGTGCTCGCCGCGATCCACTCCGGGAACCTGCTCGTCCTCATCCAGCCGCCGCGCGGCTTCGGCGAGAACCCCGTCGCGATCTACCACGACCCCGACCTGCCGCCGAGCCACCACTACCTGGCCGCCTACCGCTGGATCGAGGCCGCGCAGGAGGACGGCGGCTTCGGCGCCCACGCCGTCATCCACCTCGGAAAGCACGGCAACCTGGAGTGGCTGCCCGGCAAGACCGCCGCGCTGTCCGCCGAGTGCGGCCCGGACGCCGTCCTCGGCGACCTGCCGCTGATCTACCCCTTCCTGGTCAACGACCCGGGCGAGGGCACCCAGGCCAAGCGCCGCGCCCACGCCACCCTCGTCGACCACCTCGTGCCGCCGATGGCCCGCGCCGACTCCTACGGCGACATCGCCCGCCTGGAGCAACTGCTCGACGAGCACTCCAACATCGCCGCGATGGACCCGGCCAAGCTGCCCGCGATCCGCGCCCAGATCTGGACCCTCATCCAGGCCGCCAAGCTCGACCACGACCTCGGTCTGGACGAGCGCCCCGAGGACGACGGCTTCGACGACTTCCTGCTGCACGTCGACGGCTGGCTCTGCGAGGTCAAGGACGCCCAGATCCGCGACGGCCTGCATGTCCTCGGCCAGGCCCCGGCCGGCACCGACCGGGTCAACATCGTGCTCGCCATCCTGCGCGCCCGGCAGATCTGGGGCGGCGTCAGCGCACTGCCCGGCCTGCGCGAGGCGCTCGGCCTGGACGAGGCCGCGCTCACCCTCGGCGCCACCGACGCGGCCGAGGCGCAGGCCCGCGCTCTGGTCGAGGCGATGGAGGCGCAGGACTGGGCGCCCGAGGCGGTCGAGAAGGTCGCCGCCGGTCTGCCGGAGGCCGTCCACGAGGTGCTCGCCTTCGCCGCCACCCAGGTGGTGCCGCGCCTGGCCGCCACCACCGACGAACTGGACGCCGTCCTGCACGCGCTCCAGGGCGGTTTCGTCCCGGCCGGCCCGTCCGGCTCGCCGCTGCGCGGCCTGGTCAACGTGCTGCCGACCGGCCGCAACTTCTACTCCGTCGACCCGAAGGCCGTGCCCAGCAAGCTCGCCTGGGAGACCGGCCAGGCCCTCGCCACCTCGCTGATCGACCGCTACCGGGCCGACAACGACGGCGCCTTCCCGCCCTCGGTCGGGCTCTCGCTCTGGGGCACCAGCGCGATGCGCACCGCGGGCGACGACATCGCCGAGGCCTTCGCCCTGCTCGGCGTCCGCCCGGTCTGGGACGACGCCTCGCGCCGGGTCACCGGCCTGGAACCGATCCCGCTCGACGAGCTGGCCCGCCCGCGCATCGACGTCACGCTGCGCATCTCCGGCTTCTTCCGGGACGCCTTCCCGCACGTCGTCGCCCTGCTGGACGACGCGGTGCGCCTGGCCGCCGCCCAGGAGGAGGCGGACGAGGACAACTACGTCCGCGCCCACGTCCAGGCCGACCTCGCCGTCCACGGCGACGAGCGCAAGGCCACCGTCCGCGTCTTCGGCTCCCGCCCGGGCACGTACGGGGCGGGCCTGCTCCAGCTGATCGACAGCCGCGACTGGCGCACCGACGCCGACCTCGCCGAGGTGTACACGGTCTGGGGCGGCTACGCGTACGGGCGCGGGCTGGACGGGCGGCCGGCCCGCGAGGAGATGGAGACCGCGTACAAGCGGATCACCGTCGCCGCGAAGAACACCGACACGCGCGAGCACGACATCGCCGACTCGGACGACTACTTCCAGTACCACGGCGGCATGGTGGCCACCGTCCGCGCGCTCACCGGCAAGGCGCCGACCGCCTACATCGGCGACTCGACCCGCCCGGAGACGGTCCGCACCCGGACGCTGACCGAGGAGGCCGCCCGCGTGTTCCGCGCCCGGGTGGTCAACCCGCGCTGGATCGAGGCGATGCGCCGGCACGGGTACAAGGGCGCGTTCGAGATGGCCGCCACCGTGGACTACCTGTTCGGCTACGACGCCACGACGGGCGTGGTCGCGGACTGGATGTACGAGAAGCTCACCCAGGAGTACGTGCTCGACCCGGTCAACCGGGAGTTCCTGGCCGGGGCCAACCCGTGGGCCCTGCACGGGATCAGCGAGCGGCTGCTGGAGGCGGCGAGCCGCGGGCTGTGGGAGCAGCCGGACCCGGAGCTGATCGAGCAGCTGCAGGCGGCGTTCCTGGAGACCGAGGGCGACCTGGAGGGCGGCGAGGGCTGAGTCCGCCTGGCTCATGCCGTTCGGCGGTTCATACCGTTCCTCGGTTCGTACCGTTCCTCGGTTCGTACTGTTCCTCGGTTCGTACCGTCGGGGTTCCCGTCATCTATTCGGGTGACGGGAACACTGGTGGCCTACCCCGTCCAAGCGGACAATACGGGGCATGCCGCGCCGCCTCACCCTCAGCCGTCCTGCCGTCCGCACACCTGGTCCGGGCGAAGCGGTAGCGGTGCCCGCGCACCGCTACCGGGCGCGCCTCGGCGCGCTGGCGGCCGGGGCGGTGCCGGTGCTCGCGTTCCCGGCGCCGGGACTGGCGTGGCTCGCGTGGGTCGCGCTGGTGCCCGGGATGCTGCTCATGCAGCGGGCGCCCGGTGGCCGGGAGGCGGCGGTGCGCGGGTGGTGGTTCGGCACGGGCTTCATCCTGACGGCGATGTACTGGCTGGTCCCGTCGATCGGGCCGGCCCTGCCGGTGCTCGCCGTCCTGTTCGGGGCGCTCCAGGCCGGTGTCGGGTACGGCGTGCACCGGCTGCTGCACCCGCCGCTGACGGCCCGTCGGGCGCTGCTCGCGCTGGCCGTTGTCCCGGCGCTCTGGCTGACCACCGAGTACGCGCGCTCCTGGCACGCGCTCGGCGGGCCGTGGGCGCTGCTCGGCGCCACCCAGTGGCAGCACCCGGCGCTCCTCGGGCTCGCCTCGGCGGGCGGGATCTGGCTGGTCAGCGCGGTGGTGGTGGCGGTCAACACCGGGGTGCTGATCGTACTCACCGCCGCCCCCTGGCGCCCGCGCGCCGTCGCGGCGGTGACGGCCGTGCTGGTGCTGGCGGCCGGTCCGCTGCTGTTCGCGCTGCGCGACGCGCCCGTCCGGGCCGGGGCGGTGACGGTGGCCCTGGTCCAGCCCGGGATCGTCGACGACCCGCAGGCGCGGTTCGACGCGAGCGCCCGCGCCACCGCCGCGCTCGGCGGGCGGCCGGTGGACCTGGTCGTCTGGGGCGAGAGCAGCACCACGTCCGACCTTGACCGCGACCGGGTCGCGCTCGACCGGCTGCGCGAACTGTCCGCCGCCACCGGCGCGCAGATCCTGGCCGGCGAGGACGCGCGCAAGGCGGACGGTCGCATCTCCAAGGACGCGGTCCTCGTCTCCCCGGCAGGCGTGATGGACCGCTACCGCAAGATCCGGCTGGTGCCGTTCGGCGAGTACATCCCGCTGCGGCCGGCGCTCGGCTGGATCGCCGGGGTCAGCCGGGCCGCGAGCGAGAACCGGGCGCCCGGCACCGCCTTCCACGACCTGCCCGCCACCGACCGGGCGGGCGGCCCGCTGCCGGTCGGGGCGCTGATCTGCTTCGAGTCGGCCTTCCCCGACATGGCCCGGACGGCGGCGCGCGACGGCGCCCGGGTGCTGGTCTACCAGTCGTCGACCTCGACCTTCCAGCACACCTGGGCGCCCGAGCAGCACGTCTCGCTGGCCGCGATCCGGGCCGCCGAGACCGGCCGTCCGGCCGTGCAGGCCTCGCTGACGGGGGTCTCGGCGGCCTTCGACGCGCAGGGGCGGGAGCTCGCCCGGCTCGGCACCGACGGCACCGGCGCGCTGACCGTCCGGCTGCCGCTCACCGCGCCCGGGACGCTGACCTGGTACGACCGGGTCGGCGACGTGGTGCCGCTGGCCGCGCTGCTGGTGACGGCGGGGTCGGCGGTCGTGGTGTGGCGGCGCTCCCCTCGTGCGGGCGCTCAGCCCTCGGCGGCGGCCAGGTAGACGCCGAACGCGGCGCCCTGGGCGTCGCGCAGGACGGCGATGCGTGGGCCGTCCGGCACGTCCGTCGCGGGCATCAGCACGTCGGCGCCGAGGGCGGTGGCCCGGGCTACCGTGCCGTCGACGTCGGCGACCGAGAAGTACGGCAGCCAGTGCGGCGGGACCTGCGGCGGGAAGCGGTCGTCCATCACCAGCATGCCGCCGAAGTCGGCGCCGTTCAGGCCCCACTGGGTGTACTGCTCGGACGCGGTGACGGACCAGCCGAACACCGCCGGGTAGAAGGCGGCCGCGCCGGGCGCGTCCCGGGTGAGCAGCTCGACCCAGCCGAGCGCGCCGGGCTCGTTGAACACGCCGGCGCCCTGGAAGGCGCGGGCCTGCCAGAGCGTGAAGACCGCGCCGGACGGGTCGGCGACCACCGCGAACCGGCCGAGGTCGAACACGTCCGCGGGCTCCATCAGGGCGCTGCCGCCCGCGGCCTTGATCTTCGCGACGGTGGCGTCGTTGTCGGCAACGGCGAACGACACCGTCCAGGCTATCGGCTGCTTCGGGGCGTAGATCGGGGTGACGGCGGCGGCCGGGGCGTCGCCGAGGAACATCTGCGTGTAGCCGCCGGCCTCGGGGCGCACGTCGGTCTCGGCGCGCCAGCCGAACAGCTCGCTGTAGAAGGACTGGGCGGCGGCGGGGTCGGAGGTGCCCAGCTCGACCCAGCAGGGGGCGCCGGTGGTCACGGAGTTCTGCTTCATCGCTTCTCTCTAGGTTGCTAGGTTGGATCTGACGTCACTGTCCGTCAGATCCCATGTGAGTCAGGCGACTTCTTCGGGTCAGGCGACTTCGAGGACGAGTTTGCCTCGGACATGGCCGGACTCCACGAGGGCCAGCGCCTCGGCGGCGTGGGTCAGTGGGTAGCGGCCGGTGATGTGCGGGTCCAGTTCGCCGGCGGCGACCAGGGCGGCCAGCGCGGCGAGGCTCTCGGGGGTGGTGGAGCGGGTGACGTAGCGGCCGCCGAGCTCGGCGGCGGTGGCCGGGTCGGCGGTACTGACCAGCTTCGAGCGGTCGGCGAGGGCGACGGCGGCGGCCCGCAGGGCGTCACCGCCGACCAGGTCGAGGATGCCGTCCACGCCGTCCGGCGCCGCCTCGGCGATCCGCTCGGCGACGCCGTCGCCGTACCGGACGTGGGCGGCGCCGAGCGACTCCACGTGCCCGCGGTTGGCGTCGCTCGCGGTGCCGGCCACGCGCAGGCCGCGGCTGCGGGCGATCTGCGCCGCGGCGCTGCCGACGCCGCCGGCGATGCCGAGGATCAGCAGCGTCTGCCCGGAGCCGAGGCCGACGTCGCGGACGGCGTCGTCGGCGGTGGCCACCGAGACGCACAGGATGGCGGCCTGGTCGAAGCCGACGCCCGCGGGTTTGACGGCGCTCATCCCGGCGCGCAGCAGCGTCTGTTCGGCGAAGGCTCCGGCGGCGGCGACCCCGAACACCTCGTCGCCCGGGGTGAACCCGGCCACCCCCGGGCCGACCTGCTGCACGACGCCCGAGGCCTCCTGGCCCATGACGGCGGGCAGTTGGCGCTCGCGGCCGAGCAGGCCGCGCCGGATCTTCCAGTCCACCGGGTTCACCCCGGCCGCCCGGACCGCGATCGCCAGCTGACCCGGACCGGCGTCGAGCTCCGGGCGGTCCAGGAACTCCTGAGTCTCCGGCCCGCCGTAGTCGACGAACCCGAACGTCTTGGCCATCTTGATCCCACTCCTCGGGTAGCCGGTCCTCGGGTAGCCGGCCGACGATCGCCGGCCTGGCGGTCACCGGCGCCTCCGGTCACCGGCCGGCGTTCGCAGCTTTGCGATCCCCCGCCCCAGCATGCGGGGACCGTCCGGGGCGGGCCGCTGGTGCTGCGCCGAACGGGGGTGGGCGAACAAAAGACAGATGACAGATGACAGATTTCGAAGTCTGTGATCTGTCATCTGTTAGATGTCAGCTGTCCGCCGCCGGCCTGTCCAGCCTGTCCGACCCGTCCGGCCCGGCCAACCCGTCCCCCGCTACTGGCGCACGGCCCGCGTCACCGGCACCCACAGCTCGGCCTCGGCGTCGCCCGCCCCCGGGACGAAGCGGGTCCGCAGCAGCTCCGGGCCCGGCCGCGACTCGTACGGGTTGGACGGGAACCACTGGCTCGCCACGTCGCCCCACATCTCCTGGAGCGCCTGCGGGAACGGGCCGGTGTTGCTGAACACCGCCCACGTGCCGGCCGGGACGTCCAACACGTCCAGACCCTCCGGGAGTTCGGCGTCGGGACCCGCCACCACCGCGTGCCAGTAGTCGAGTTCGGACCCCTCCTCGCGGCTGACCGACAGGTAGTCGGTCACCGAGACGATGCCGTCAGGGTCCTGGTCGGAGAGCGCCGAGATCCGAGCGACGGTCTCCGCGCCGAGTCCCTTGATGAACTCGGCGATCCCCGGGTTCACCCCCTGGTAGATCAGGGTGACCCGGGCCTTCTTGCCGACGATCCGGAAGTCGGGCTTCTCCACAATCCGGTATTCCATGCTGCTTGTTCCTTCCACGACGAGTCGGAAGGACATCCGGGGCTGGGACTTGAGCACCGCACCGTCGCGCCGGGCCTCCCCCGGCCCGACCCCGTGCATCGCCCGGAACGCCCGGGCGAACGCCTCCCCCGAGGTGTAGCCGTAGCGCACCGCGACATCGAGCAACGTCCGCTCGCCACCAAGCACTTCGGCCCCCGCGACGGTCAGCCGCCGGCGCCGCACGTACTCCGACAGCGGCATCCCGGCGAGCATCGAGAACAGCCGCCGGAAGTGGTACTCCGACGTCATCGCGATCCGCGCCAGCTCGGCCACCTCGACCTCGTGGTCCAGGTTCCGCTCGATGTGGTCCATCGCGCGGTTCAGGTGCTCCAGCACGCCGGCCCCCGTCCTTCCTTGTTGATCTCCACCGTAGGAAGGACCCAGCTTGCCGCACCCGACAATCGGTGCCCGCTCCGATCGGGTGCGCCCGGGTCAGGCAGGCACCCCGCCCGAGCGGGCACCGGGAGGTCAGACCAGGCCCTGCGCCAGCATCGCGTCCGCGACCAGCTCGAAGCCCGCAATGTTCGCGCCCACCACGTAGTTGCCCGGGTGGCCGTAGCGCTCGGCGGTGGTGGCGCAGGAGTCGTGGATGTGCCGCATGATCCCGGCCAGCCGCTCCTCGGTGCGGGCGAAGGTCCACGAGTCGCGGGAGGCGTTCTGCTGCATCTCCAGCGCGCTGGTCGCCACGCCGCCCGCGTTCGCCGCCTTGCCCGGGCCGAAGGCCACGCCGGCCTCCTGGAACACCCGCACCGCCGCCGGGGTGGTGGGCATGTTGGCGCCCTCGGCGACCGCCTTCACCCCGCCCCGAACCAGCGCGAGCGCGTCCGTCTCGTCCAGCTCGTTCTGGGTGGCGCAGGGCAGCGCGACGTCGCACGGCACGCCCCACACCCCCGTACCCTCTCCGGCCGCCTCCACGAACCGGACGTGACTGCCGCGCAGTTCGGCGTAGTCGGCGACCCGGCCGCGCCGGACCTCCTTGACCTCCTTGAGCAGTTCGAGGTCGATGCCCTTCTCGTCCACCACGTAGCCGGAGGAGTCCGAGCAGGTGACCACGGTCGCGCCGAGCTGCTGCGCCTTCTCGATCGCGTAGAGCGCGACGTTGCCCGAGCCGGAGACCGCGACCCGGCGCCCCTCCAGGCCCTCGCCGCGGCTGCGCAGCATCTCGGCGGTGAACAGCACGCAGCCGTACCCGGTCGCCTCGGTCCGCACCTGCGCGCCGCCCCAGCCCAGGCCCTTGCCGGTGAGCACGCCGCTCTCGTAACGGTTGGTGATCCGCTTGTACTGGCCGAACAGGTAGCCGATCTCCCGGCCGCCGACGCCGATGTCCCCGGCCGGGACGTCGGTGTGCTCGCCGAGGTGGCGGTACAGCTCGGTCATGAAGGACTGGCAGAACCGCATGATCTCGGCGTCCGAGCTGCCCTTGGGGTCGAAGTCGGAGCCGCCCTTGCCGCCGCCGATCGACAGCCCGGTGAGCGCGTTCTTGAAGATCTGCTCGAAGCCGAGGAACTTGACGATGCCGAGGTTGACGGACGGGTGGAAGCGCAGCCCGCCCTTGTACGGGCCGAGGGCGCTGCTGAACTCCACCCGAAAGCCGCGGTTGACGTGGATCGTGCCGGAGTCGTCCGTCCACGGCACACGGAACATGAGCTGCCGCTCGGGCTCGCAGATCCGCTCGATGATCCGGGCGTCGGCGAACTCGGGGCGGCGGGCGAGCACCGGTCCGAGGGTCTCCAGGACCTCGTGGACCGCCTGGTGGAACTCCGTCTCGCCCTTGTTCCGGCGGACGACGTCCGCGTAGAGCGCCTCGATGACGCGGTTCTCCGCGTCGAACGAGGCCGGGGAGGTAACGGTTTGAGGGTTGGTGGGCATCCTGTTCGGGACCTTCCGTGGTCGGCAGTGGTCGTGCGCGAGGCGTTCCCGTGCCCAGGAAACACGGGCAAGTCTCGCAGTGTCCACGGCCCGGGCCCACGACCCATCCACATGCTGAAACCCGCTCACCTGACGGGCAGCACGATCCACCGGCGCCGCCCCGACGCCGAACACCACTCATGACGGAACGTGGTCGCCCCGAGTGGGAACAGCTGAGGCGGACGTGGCGTTCTCCGCCTCCGTAGTCATCCCGGGCACCGACAGTACCCAGTTGTTCAAATTGGAACGACCGAGTACGGTCGGAGTCCGGCTCATCCCCAGACAGCTCATCCCCAGGCAACTCGGTAACGGAGGCCCGCCCATGCCGCAGCCCGGCTCCGCCACGGTGCGCTCACGTGTGCGCATCCCGCTGACCTTCCCGGACGGCTACCGCGCCGACGCGGAGGTCTTCACCTTCCACGGACTGGCCGACGGCGCCGAGCACCTCGCGCTCGCGTTCGGCGAGGCCCCGGAGGGCGGGACGCCGCTGGTGCGGCTGCACTCGGAGTGCCTGACCGGCGACGTGTTCGGCTCGGACCGCTGCGACTGCGGCCCGCAGCTGCGCGAGTCGGTCGAGCGGATCAGCGAGGCCGGCGGTTACCTGCTCTACCTGCGCCAGGAGGGGCGCGGCATCGGGCTCTACAACAAGCTCGATGCGTACGCCCTCCAGGACTCGGGCCTCGACACGTACGATGCCAACACCGCCCTCGGCCTCCCCGAGGACGGCCGGGACTACACCGCCGCCGCCCAGATGCTCACCGCCCTCGGTGCCACCGGCATCGAGCTGCTGAGCAACAACCCCGACAAGGCGGCACAGTTGGCCAGCCTGGGCATCAGCGTGGAACACCGCACGCCGACCGGCGTCCACCTCTCCGCGAGCAACGTCCGCTACCTGCGCGCCAAGGTGGAGCGGACCGGGCACTCGATCGAGCTGTCCCGGCTGGTCGGCTGAGCGCGGCCCCGTTCGGCGAACAACTAACAGATGACAGATTTCGAAATCTGTCATCTGTCATCTGTTAGTTGTCAGCTGTCACTCCTCACCCGTCCCCCTCCCGCAGCCGCACCACCCGCAGCACCCCGTACGCCGTGACCGGCAGCGCGATGAGGAGCGCGGCCCAGAACGCGGCGTGCCCCCAGAGTTCCGCGACGGCCCTGAACTGCCCCTCCAGCACCGGGATGCGCAGCGCCTCCACCGGGCCGAGCGGCCCGGGCCAGGCGCCGAGCAGCAGCGTGCCGGCGATCCAGCCGACGAACAGGACCCGGGCGGTCCGCGCGGTCGCCAGTGTGCTCGCGAGCGACACGGCGGCCAGCATGATCACGAACCCGGCCTGATACCTCGCACCCGTCCGGCCGGTCCCCCAGGAGGCCGGTGTGGGGTGGTGTCCGGTCGCGGCCAGCCGGACCTCGACCACCGCCCACAGCAGCACGACCAGCACCAGAGTGCTCCGGAGCGCGAACACCACGCGGTCGCGGGCACCTTCGCGGCCCGTCCGCCACTCCTTGCCCGCGCCCTTCGACTTCCCGCCGTTCTTCGTCCTCCCCGCGCCCTTCGCCTTCCCGTCCGGTCGGGCTCCCCTCCCACGGAGCCCGCGGCACGCCTCCCGCGCCCGCCTCCGGGCCTCGTGGGCAGGCTTGAGCAGCCGGCCGGCGGCCCGCTCGATCAGGACGAGCGACGCCACGAGCGCCGTTACCGCGACCACACCCGCCCAGCTGCCCATCCCACCCTCGAACGTCACCACCCGGTCGGCCACCGGCTGCGGCGGCTTGAGGACCGTCATCGGAGGTCCGAGCCGCAGGTAGCCGATCGCGAAGGCGCCGGCCCCGGTCAGGGCGGCCGTGCCGAAGCCGACCCGGGCGGGAAAGACCGCGAGCACGACGGCGGCGGTCAGGGCCGCACCGAGTTGCCCGACCACCTGGTGCGCCGCGTGCTCGCCGGCCCGGCGCAGCGGGCCGCCGAAGGCGCCGTTGGGCCAGATCTTGAGCTGTTGCCCGGCATCGATGGGGTACCGGAAGACCGCGCCCGCCCACATCAGCAGGCCGAAGGCGACGAGCAGCAGCAGCGCCGCCCCGGCCCGGCGCGGCAGACCGGTGCGCGCGTGCGGCCACCAGGCGCGGACGACGGCCCGCACGTCGAGCGACGGCCACTCCCGTTTGGCCTTCTCCACGGGTTGCGCAGCCTGCCCCGACCCGTCCGTCCGGCGCCCGCCGCGCGCCCGCAGGGCCTCGGCCGCGACGAGCGCCGCACGCCCGGCGAGGTCCCCGGGGTCGGCGCCCACCGCCCGCCGCCGCAGCGCCGACCAGCGGCGCCGGACGGTGTTCGACGCACCCTCCGGCCCCTTCCGGCCGACCGCCGAGCGCGCGCCCAGCACCGCATCCGCGACCACGGCCGCCAGCACCGCCGCCCCTTCGGATAGCCGCTCGGGCAGCGGCAGCCGGTGCAGGGCGGCGGGCAGCGGCGAGAGCCGGCCGAGCAGTCGGGAGCGCTCCTCGGGGCGGACGGTCAGCCACACCGTGAGCCGGTGCGCCTCCTCGCGTTCCTCCGCACTGAGCCCGTCGCCGCCCCGCCGCCCACCGCCGAGGCTGCGCGCCGTGGCGTTCACCTCGGCCAGTACGTCCGGCAGTTGGGCGAGGGCGAGCAGCCGAGCACAGTGCTCGCCGGAACACTCGGGGTGGAAGCAGTCGTAGCGGGCGGCGACGGCGGGGACGCCGGCCGCGACGAGTCCGTCGACGAACGCGGCCCCGTCCGGCCCGGTGGCGATCCGTTCGAGCCCGGTTGTGTCGATCGGGCGGTCGAGGTAGTGCGGGGTGGCGGAGGGCGCGAACGCGGCGCCGAGGGCGAGGACGGCGAGGGCGGCCACCGCGTCGCGCCGGTCGCCGCGCGCCTTGACCACGTCGGTGAGGTAGTGCAGGTCGAAGACGGTGTCCTTGACCTCGTCGCGCAGCCAGTCGCGCAGCCGTTCCGCTCCCCCGGCGGCCAGCCAGCGGGCGGCGTCGGCGGAGCGTCCGAGGAGGACGACGGCGAGCGCGGCCGGGTCGTGGTACGGGGTTCCGAGGAAGGTGACCGGCCGGTGGGTGCGGCCGCCGGCCGCGCGGGCCCGGTGCCGGGCGACCTCCGGGCTGCCGCCCGCGAGCCAGCTGCGGACCTGCGGGGCGGTCCAGCGCTCGGCCGGATTCTTGGTGAACAGCCCTTGGAGGAGCAGCAGTCGGCGTGGGTCGGCGACGGCGGAGAGGTCGACCTCCTCGCCCATGACCAGGTCGTACTGCAGCACCTCGTCGCTGAGCAGCCGCCCGTCGGCGCCCAGGAAGCGGGGGCGGCCGGTGAACAGCTCGTACAGGATGTTGCCGAGCGCCCACCAGGGCCCGGCGGGGTGGTTGGTGCCGGCCAGTTGCTCGGGGGCCATGTAGGCGACGGTGATCGTCATCTCGGGCGTGAAGCGGCGGCTGGCGGTGAGTCGGGCGATGCCGCCGAAGTCGGCGATCACGAACTCCGCAGGGGTGCGGCCGGGCCGGACCAGGACGTTGGCCGGCTTGAAGTCCACCGGGTTGCGCATGATCCGCTTCTGCCAGAAGTCGAGCAGCGCGACCAGCTCGTAGATGATCTGCTCGGTCTCGCGCACGTCGGTGTGCCGGCCTGCGCGGCGCAGGGCGGCGAAGTGGTCGGCGAGGGTGACGGGCAGGTACTCCATGGCCGCCCAGCCGTGTTCGACGCCCTGGTGGGAAACCCGTCCGAAGCCGATGATGCGCGGGACGTGGCGGAGGTAGGCGTCGTTGGAGAGGTGCTCCAGGAGTTCGGCGTCCATGGACTGGCCGACGGCCGTCACCTTGACGGCGGCCTCACCGCGGCCGTCGGTGCGGCGCACGTGCCAGACGGTGCCCTCGGTACCGGAGCCGGCGACGCCCAGCGGCTCGAAGCGGTCGCGCAGCGCGGCCGGGAAGCCTCCGACGTACTGCCCTCCGGCGGCGCGGTCGCCGGAGCGGTCGGCCGTACGGTCGCCGGACCGGTCGGCGGTGCCGTCGTCGACGGGCGCCCCACCGCCCCTGCTGGGCCCGGGCCCGACGTTGGCCGCCCACGCGCCGTCCGCCCAGGTGCCCGCCGAGGCGTCCGCGCCCGGGGCCGCTCCGCGCGCCCTGCGCGGGGTAACCCGGGTCGGCGCCTCCGGGTCCACCCGGACCGAGGGGTCCGGCACGCGCCTCGTCGCCGCCTCCGGGTCCACCCGGGTGTGCGGGACGGCCCCGAGCCGCGACGGCGGATCCGGGACGACGCCGAGGGTGCGGCGGCGGCCCCACGGCCGCCGGTCCACCTTCGTCCGGGGCTCGGGCCCGCGCTCCCGCCCCTCGTCGCCGACCGGGCCCGGGTCCGCCGGTGTGGCCATCGTGGCGCTCTCCTCCCCGCTCCCCCGGGGCCGGTGCGGGGGTCGTGCCCGCGCTGTACGGCACCGGGAAGGTGATCGTGACGCGCCATCATCCCGCATGCGGGGCGGCGCCGTTGAGCTCTTTCCCGGAACGCGACGCGGCCGTTTCCCTACCGCTGCCAGACCCGGACAAAGTCGACGCGAAACGTCGCCGGGACGTCGCCGCCCCGCGGCCGGGCGCCTGATCGGGGTTCCAACCGGGAGCCAACGGGCGAACGGTGACGCCAAGTCACCGCGCCCCTTGACCTGTCCCACCCCCGACCGGCCGGCCCTCCGGCTCCTCGGCGATCCGACGGGCGATCTCGGAGGGGCGCACCGGCCGCCCGAAGTGCCAGCCCTGCGCCCAATCGCAGCCGATGGTCCGCAGCCGGTCGGCGTCCTTGCGGGTCTCCACACCCTCCGCGGTGACGGTCAGCCCGAGCGCGTGCGCCATCGACACCAGGCCGCTGATGATCCGCCACCCGGTGGACTCGTCCTTCCCCGGATCGTGCAGATCGCCAACGAAGGACCCGGCGATCTTCAGGCCGGAGACCGGCAGGTCGCGCAGGTAGGCGAGGTTGGACCAACCGGTGCCGAAGTCGTCCACCGCCAGCGAGACCCCGAGGTCCACCAGCCCGTGCAGGGTCCGCAGCGCCTCGTCCTCGGGTCCGACCACGGTGGACTCGGTGATCTCCAGCTGGAGCCGGGCCGGGTCCAGGCCGGTGGTGTCGAGGATCCGGCCGAGGTCGGCGACCAGCGCCGCGCTGCGCGCCTGACGGACTGCCAGGTTGACGTTGAGCTGCGGCGCGGCGTCGCCGAACCGCTTGATCCAGTCGGCCGCCTGGCCGCAGGCCTGCTCCAGCACCCAGCGGCCGAGTGGCATGATCAGGCCGGTCTCCTCGGCGGTGGTCACGAACTCGTCCGGGCCGAGCACGCCGAGCTGCGGGTGGCGCCAGCGCACCAGCGCCTCCACGGCGGCGAGCCGGCCGTCGGCCAGCGCGTAGAGCGGCTGGTAGTCGATGAAGAACTCGCCGCGGTCGAGGGCGGCCGGCATCCGCACCGACACCGCGTACCGGCTGACCGCGCGGGCGTTCTCCTTGGGGTCGAACAGCGTCCAGCGGCCCCGGCCGGCCTCCTTGGCCCGGTACAGCGTCAGGTCGGCGGCCCGGACGGCGGCGCCCGGGGTGGTCGTGGAGACGCGCCGCTCCAGCACGCCGACGCTGGCGCCCACCGCCAGCTTGTGATCGCCGATCAGCACCGGCCCGGCCAGCGCCTTGAGCACCGTCTTCGCGGCGGCCACCGCCTCCTGCTCGCCCCGGCAGTTCTCCAGCAGGACGACGAACTCGTCGCCGCCGAGCCGGGCGACCAGGTGGCCGAGCGGGGTGAGCGCGGCCTTCAGCCGGGCGGCGACGGCGGACAGCAGCTGGTCGCCGGTGTCGTGGCCGAGGCTGTCGTTGACCACCTTGAAGCCGTCGAGGTCGACGTAGCACAGGCCGAACCGGGCGCCCGGCTCCGGCTCCTCGAACAGCTTCTCCAGCCGCTCGAAGAAGGCCGCCCGGTTGGGCAGTCCGGTCAGCGGGTCGTGGGTGGCCTGGTGGCGCAGCCGCTCCTGGAGCCGGTAGCGGTCGGTGATGTCCTCCAGCATCGCGACCTGGTACTGCGGGGTGCCGTCGTCGTCGCGGATCAGCGAGACCGTCAGGTGCGTCCAGACCACCTCGCCGTCCTGCCGGTAGTACGGCTTGTCGAACTGGAAGTAGTCCCGCTTGCCGCTGATCAGCTCCTCGTACGCCTCCCACACGCCCGGGGTGTCCTCGGGGTGGACGAGGTCGCCGACCCGGCGGCCGGTCATGTCCTCCGGACCGACGCCGAACAGCTCCTGCAGCGCCTTGTTGACGGCCAGGATGTTGCCGTCGGTGTCGCCGATGCCGATGCCGATCGCCGCACTCTCGAACAGCGCGCGGAACCGGGCCTCGGAGGCCCGCAGCGCTCGCTCGGCCTCCTTGCGGGCGAGGTCCGCGGCAGCCCGGATCGACTCCTGCTCGCGCAGCGTGCGCTCGCGCAGGGCCGCCGCCCAGCCGGCCGCGAAGGCGCCGGTCAGGGCCGGGCCGCGGTCGTCGCCGACCGGCTGGGCCTGGAGCAGCTCGACCGCCCGGGCCAGCACGGCCGGGTCGGTGAAGTGCGCGTCCACCAGCTCGGCACCGGCCTGGGCGGCCAGGTGCGGCTCGAACGGCTCTTCCTGCTGGGCGCGGTGGAGCAGCGCGGCGGTGCGGGCCACCAGCCGGCCGAGCAGGCCGGGGTGGACGGCGATGCCGTGGTCGCTGGAGAGCAGCAGGGCCCAGTCCTCGTGGAACCGTTCCGCGCTGCCCGACACCGGGGCCGTGCTCATACGACCGCCGCCCCGCCGCGTCCGGCGAGGCCGGGCCTGGTGAAGCCGGGCCTGGTGAAGCCGGGCCTGGTGAACAGGAGGCAACGCCGGCGCGCGGCGGCCGCCTCGCGGGACCCCCGGCCGTCGGTCGGTCGCCCGCTCCACCCGCTCCGTCCGCCCCGTCCGCTCAAGGGCGGAACCCCACGCCCGCCACCCCGCTCATCCGCTCGGGGTGCTCCCCGACCGCCTCCGGCTGGTCCGGCCGCCACTGCGGCAGGTAGACCACGCCCGGCTCGACCAGCTCGAAGCCCGCGAACATCGCGGTGATCTGCTCGTGGGTGCGCATGGTCAGCGGGGTCGGCGTCATCCGGTACAGCTTCTGGTGGTCCTCGGCCTGGTCGGGACGACCCTCCGAGGAGGCGTGCGAGAGGACCAGGGCGCTGCCGGCCGGGAGCGCGTCGCGGATCGTCGCGATCAGCTTCCGCGGGTCCTCGTCGTCGCTGACGAAGTGGGCGACGGCCACCAGCAGGACGCCCACCGGCTCGCCCGCCGCCAGCAGCTCGGTCACCTCGGGGCGGCCCAGCAGGTCGTCGACGTCGCGCAGGTCGGCCTGGACGATCGCGCTCCACGGGTCGTCCGCCAGCATCAGGCGGCTGTGCGCGACGGCCACCGGGTCGCGGTCCGCGTACACGACCCGCGACTCGGGGCGGATCGCGCGGGCGATCTCGTGCACGGCGCCGAAGGTCGGGATGCCGGAGCCGATGTCCAGGAAGCGGGTGATGCCGCGCTCGGCGAGGAGGGTCACGGCGCGGCGCAGGAAGGCCCGGTTGGAGCGCATGATCTGCGGCAGCTCCGGCCACAGGGCCATCGCCTTGCGGGCCATCTCCCGGTCCACCTCGAAGTTGTGCGAGCCCCCGAGGTAGTAGTCGTAGACCCGCGCGGCGTTCGGTTTGTCCAGGTCCGTGCCCTCCGGTACCCAGCTCGGTCGCCGCATGCCTGTGACTCCTTCACTCCGGTTGTGGGGCGGCAGCGCCCGCAGGCCACTGCTGTGACAGATGAGACTACAAGCACGGAAGATCCTCCCCCGGCACCCCGAACGGGTGCAAGCGGAGTGTGCCCTTCCCGCTCACAGTGGAGTGCGCCCTTCCCGCCCAGGCGAGGGACTGTTCGCCCGCGTGGGCGAGCTCGCCGACGACCTCGACCTGTTCCCGGAGCAGTGGGGGCTGCACGCCGGACGCCAACTCGGCAACACCCCAAAGGCGTTCAGCCATGTGAGCCTGGTCAATACCGCGTTCACCCTGCCCGAACCGGGCTAGGGTGGCGATGTGGACCCCAACCACTACCGCTTCCGGGGCGCGTGGCAACTCGCCGCGCCCGCATCGGAGGTGTACGCGGCGCTGGAGGACGTGCGGAGCTACCCGCTGTGGTGGCCGGAGATCCAGGACGTGCGGCAGACCGGCGAGGAGTCGGGCGAGGTCGTGGTGCGCGCGCTGCTGCCGTACCGGCTGGTGATCGAGCTGGAGTCGCGCCGGCAGGACCCGGCCGCCGGGGTGCTGGAGGCGGTCATGCGGGGCGACCTCATCGGATGGTCCCGCTTCACCGTGACGCCGGAGGGTACGGGCAGCCGCGTGCTCTTCGAGGAGGACACCCGCCCGGGGAAGGCCCTGCTGCGGCGGCTCGCCCTGCCGCTGCACCCGCTGTTCCGGGCGAACCACACGGTGATGATGTGGCGCGGGCGGCGCGGGTTGGCGGCGTACTTGGGGCGGGTTAGCGTGGCGGCGCCCGCCCGACGCCCCGGAGGCCCGCCGTGAGCCGTACCGTCCCCAGCGCGCCGTCCGACGACCACGGTTTCGGGCGGCCCTTCGACCGGGCCGGGACCGGGAGCAGCAAGTGGGCGCGGGCCACCGGGCCAGGGGTGATCGCGATGGGCCTCGCGGACATGGACCTGCCCGGGCCGCCCGCCGTCGCCGAAGCGCTGGAGCGGCGGGCGAGGCACCGGGCGTACGGGTACACCGTGTGCGACCCGGCCGGGCGGGGGCTGGTGGCGCGCTGGTACCGGTCCCGGCACGGCGTCGAGGTGGACCCGGACTGGGTGCTCCTGCTGCCGTTCGGCCCGCGCACCGCCGTCCGGCTGCTGCTGGAGGCGGTGCGCCCGGCGGGGCCCGTCGTGTTCCCGACGCCGGAGTGGGGCGGTTTCGCGCAGGTCTGCCGGGCGGCCGGTCTGCCGTACCAGGAGCTGCCGCTCGTCGAGCTGCCACTCGCCACCGACCCGGGGGACGGCTACCACCTCCCGTCCGGCCCGCTCCCCCGCCCGACCGGGGCCGTACTGCTGAGCAACCCGCACAACCCGTCCGGCCGGGTCTGGCCCGCCGCCGAAATCAGCGCTCTCGCCGAGGCGGCGGCGGAGGCCGGCGCGTTGCTGGTCTCCGACGAGGTGCACGGCGACCTCACCCACCCCGGGCACGCCCACCCGGTCGCCGTCACCACCGTCCAGAAGCAGCTCCGCCACCGGGTCGTCACCCTCAACTCGGTCGGCAAGACCTTCAACGCCTCGGGCCTCCCGAGCAGCTTCGCGCTCGTCCCCGACCCCGGCCTGCGCGCCCGATTCCTCGACACCATGGCCGGTTTCGGCTTCTGGGAGGGCGGCCTGATCGAGCAGACCGTCCATCAGGCGGCGCTCGGCGAGGGCGCTCCGTGGCTGGACGCCCTGCTCGCCCACCTGTCCGCTGCCCGCGCCCGCCTGACGGACCGCCTCGGCCCTGCCGTCCGCTCCACGCCCCAGGCCTCCTACCTGCTCTGGCTGGACGCCGCCGCCCTCGGCCTCCCGCCCGCCACCGCGCGCCGGGCGCTGCTGGAGCGCTGCGGCCTCGAAGCCTCGGACGGCACCGAGTTCGGCCCCGGCGGCCACGGCTTGCTGCGCCTGAACTACGCCCTGCCACGGCCGACGCTGGAGGCGGTCCTGGAACGTCTTCAGCGCCTCTGAGCAGCCCCTGAGTAGCCCCCGAGTAGCCGCTGAGCAGCCCCCGCACGCGCCGTTCACCCGATTGCACCGACTCTGACCTGCGACGATGAACATTCACGCGAACTTTGCGAAGCGCCCCCGCATGCTCCGTAGCAGACTGGGCAAGGTAGACCGGGCCGCAATCGTGATCCCGAGGATGGTTAGTCCGGTGATACCCGTATCCCCCGCCACTCCGCCCCATCGGCAGAGCACGCCACCGCCCCCGACGGGGGTGACCCCGCTGACCGAGTCGGGGGCGCGCAGCCACATGTCGGGCGTCTGTTTCAAGATCGGACCTCCCCGGCTGGTGGGTGTCGAGGTCGAGTGGTTCGTCCACGACGACCGATGTCCGACCCGGCCGGTCCAGCCGGAACGGATCCACGCCGCCCTGGAGTCGCTGCCGCTCGGCGGCGCGGACGGCACCTCGCTCCCCTCCGGTTCGCGCCTCACGCTCGAACCCGGCGGACAGGTCGAGCTCAGCTCCCCGCCCGCCACCGGCCTCCTGGCCTGCGTCGACGACACCCGGCGCGATCTCACCGCCCTGCGGGCCGCGTTCGCGGCGCAGGGCCTTCGCCTCACTGGCACCGGCACCGACCCGCTCGCCCGCCCCCGCCGGATGGTGCTGGACCACCCCCGCTACCTCGCGATGGAGCGGTTCTTCGACTCCGCAGGCCCCTGGGGCCGGATCATGATGACGGGCACCGCGTCCGTGCAGGTGTGCCTGGACGCCGGCGACGCGGACGGCCCGCACGCGGTGGAGCGGCGCTGGCGACTGGCCCACCAGCTCGGGCCGGTGCTGGTCGCGGCCTTCGCCAACTCGCCACTGCTGGACGGGAAGCCGACCGGCCACCGGTCGACCCGGCAGACCGTCTGGTCCCGGATGGACCCGACCCGCACGCTCGCCCCCGGCCTCGACCACGGCGACCCGCGCGAGGCGTGGGCGCAGTACGTGCTGGACGCCGAGGTGCTGTGCGTCCGCCGCCCGGACGGCCTGCCGTGGACGGCACCGCCCGGCCTCACCTTCCGCGACTGGGTGCGCGGCGCGGGTGAACGCCCGCCCACGCTGGCCGACTTGGACTACCACTGCACCACGCTGTTCCCGCCGGTGCGCCCGCGCGGCCACCTGGAGCTGCGGATGATCGACGCCCAGCCCGGGGACGGCTGGGTGGTGCCCGCCGCCCTGGTCACCGCGCTGCTGGACGACCCGCCGGCCGCCGACGCCGCGCTCGCCGCGCTGGAGCCGCTGGAGTGCGCGGACGGTCCGCGCCCGCCGCGCAGCGACGTCTGGCGCCGGGCCGCCACCCTGGCCGTCGCCGATCCCGAACTGCGCCGCGCCACCCTCACCTGCTTCGCCGCCGCCGACGCCGCGCTGGGCCGACTGCCCGGCGCCGGGCGGCTGCGCGCCGCCGTCGCCGAGTTCGCCGAGCGCTACCCCGCGCGCGGCCGCTGCCCGGCCGACGACCAGCTGGACGCCCTGCGCTCCGGCACCCGACGCACTCCTCCGGAGGAGGCCGCATCATGACCGACATCCGACCCCCTGCCGCCGCACCGGCGGACGCCGAGGCGCTGCGCGAGACGATCGCCACCGAGCTGCTGGCCGCCCGCGCCCGGACCGCCGCGCTGACCGACTGCGTCGAGGACCGTGACCTCACGGCCCAGCACTCGCCGCTGATGTCGCCGCTGGTCTGGGACCTGGCGCACATCGGCAACCAGGAGGAGCTCTGGCTGCTGCGCAACGTCGGCGGGCGCGACCCGATGCACCCGGAGATCGACCCGCTGTACGACGCCTTCCAGCACCCGCGCGCCGAGCGCCCAAGCCTGCCGCTGCTGCTGCCGGGCGAGGCCCGCGCGTATGCGCACGAGGTGCGCGGACGGGTGCTCGACCTGCTCTCCGCCAGCCCACTGGAGGGCGCGCCGCTGCTGGACGCCGGGTTCGCGTTCGGCATGATCGCCCAGCACGAACAGCAGCACGACGAAACGATGCTGATCACCCATCAGCTCCGCAAGGGCGAACCGGCGCTGGCCGCTCCCCCGCCGCCGCCCGCACCCGCCGACGCGGCCACCCTGCCCGCCGAAGTCCTCGTCCCCGCAGGGCCGTTCACGATGGGCACGGACATCGAGCCGTGGGCGCTGGACAACGAGCGCCCCGCGCACGTGGTCGACCTCCCGGCGTTCCGGCTCGACACCACACCCGTCACCAACGGCGCGTACCTGCGGTTCATCGCCGACGGCGGCTACGACGAGCCGCGCTGGTGGACGCCCGAGGGCTGGGCGCACCGGCAGCACGCCGGCCTGACCGCCCCGCTGTTCTGGCGGCACGAGGACGGCCAGTGGCTGCGCCGCCGCTTCGGCGTACTGGAGCCCGTTCCGCTGGACGAGCCGGTCCTGCACGTCAGTTGGTACGAGGCGGACGCGTACGCCCGGTGGGCCGGGCGGCGGCTGCCGACCGAGGCGGAGTGGGAGAAGGCGGCCCGGCACGACCCGGCCACCGGCCGCTCCCGCCGCTACCCGTGGGGCGACGCGACCCCCGGCCCGGAGCACGCCAACCTCGGCCAGCGGCACCTGCGCCCGGCCCCGGCGGGCAGCTATCCGGAAGGACAGTCCCCGTACGGCGCACGGCAGTTGATGGGCGACGTGTGGGAGTGGACGGCCAGCGACTTCCACCCCTACCCCGGGTTCCGGGCGTGGCCGTACAAGGAGTACTCGGAGGTCTTCTTCGGTCCCGAGTACAAGGTGCTGCGCGGCGGCTGCTTCGCGGTCGCGCCGGTGGCCTGCCGGGGCACCTTCCGCAACTGGGACTACCCGATCCGGCGGCAGATCTTCTCCGGATTCCGCACCGCCGCCGACGCGGAGAGGGACTGATGTGCCGTCACCTCGCTTATCTGGGTGAGCCGGTGGCGCCCGGGGAACTGCTGGTGGCGCCGCCGTGCGCGCTGTACCGGCAGTCCTGGGCGCCGCGGACGCAGCAGTACGGCACGGTGAACGTCGACGGCTTCGGCCTCGGCTGGTACGCGGACGGGGACGGCATCCCCGCCCGCTACCGCCGGGCCGGACCGATCTGGGCGGACGCCTCCTTCGCCGACCTCGCCCGGGTGATCCGCACCCGGGCACTGCTGGCGGCCGTCCGCTCCGCGACCGACGGCTGCGCGGCGGGCGAGCAGGCCGCCGCGCCGTTCGCCTCCGGGCACTGGCTGTTCAGCCACAACGGCGTCGTGGCGGGCTGGCCCGGGAAGGTGGACGCCCTCGCCGCGCTGCTGCCCCCGGCCGAACTCCTGGACCTGGAGGCGCGCACCGACTCGGCGCTCCTGTGGGCGCTCACCCTGCACCGGCTCCGCGCCGGGGCCGGGCTCGGCGAGGCGCTGGCCGGAACCGTCGCGGACGTCACCGCGCACACCACCGGGCGGCTCAACCTGCTGCTCACCGACGGCCGGACGATCGCCGCGACGGCCTGGGGCGACACCCTGCACCACCGCACCCTGCCGGGGCTCGGCGTGGTGGTGGCGTCCGAGCCGTACGACGACGACCGGGGCTGGACGGCCGTCCCGGACGGTTCGCTCCTGCTGGCCGGGCCGGGCGACGCGGGTGAGCAGCCGAACGCGGCCGAACAGCCGAACAGGGCCGACCGGCTGACCGTCGTCGTCCGCCCGCTCCCGGGCCGCGACTGATCCCGCGCCCTTCCTTCATTTACTGAACAGAGGAACCACCCTGTCATGAACAGCTTCGACCTCACCCGCCTCCTCCCCGCCGACCACTTCAGCACCGCCTTGCACCACGACGTGCAGCACGGTCTGACGTCCGAACCCAAGTGGCTGCCGCCGAAGTGGTTCTACGACGCGCGGGGCAGCGAGCTGTTCGAGGAGATCACCCGGCTGCCGGAGTACTACCCGACCCGCACCGAGCGGGCCATCCTCACCGCCCGGGCCGGCGAGATCGCCGCCGCCACCAAGGCCCGCACCCTGGTCGAGCTCGGCTCCGGCTCCTCCGAGAAGACCCGGCTGCTGCTCGACGCGCTGAACGCGCTCGGCACCCTGCACACCTACGTCCCGGTGGACGTCAGCGAGAGCGCGCTCACCGCGGCCGGCACCGCGCTCGCCGCCGAGTACCCCGGGCTCGCGGTGCACGGGGTACTGGCCGACTTCACCGCCCGCCTCGGCCTGCCGCCGGACGGCGGCCCGCGCCTGGTCGCCTTCCTCGGCGGCACCCTCGGCAACCTGCTGCCCGACGAGCGCGCCGCCTTCCTGCGCGGCCTGCGCGCCGCGCTCGACCCGGGCGACTTCCTGCTGCTCGGCACCGACCTGGTCAAGGACCCGGCGGTGCTGGTCGCCGCCTACGACGACGCGGCCGGGGTGACCGCCGAGTTCAACCGGAACGTGCTCAACGTGCTCAACCGCGAGCTGTCCGCCGACTTCGACCCCGACGCGTTCGAGCACGTCGCGCTCTGGGACCCGGAGCGGGAGTGGATCGAGATGCGGCTGCGCTCGCTGCGCGCGCAGACCGTGAAGATCCCGGCCCTGGACCTGCCGGTGCACTTCGACCGGGGCGAGGAGCTGCGCACCGAAGTGTCGGCCAAGTTCCGCCGCGAGCGGGTGGCCGACGAGCTGGCGTCGGCCGGGCTGCGGCTGAGCCACTGGTGGACGGACGAGGAGGGCCGATTCGGGCTGTCGCTGGCCGCCCCGGCGTAGCCGGCCTTCGGACTCCGCCGCACCCGCCGTCCGCGCTCAATTTGGTTGTTCACCTTACGAATTCTCAGAGCAAAACTTGAGGATCCCGGTGTACAAGACTTAAACGAACAGGGGTTACGATCTCGGCTACCGAGCTCAGCGTTGAGTACCAGGAGTCAAGATCGTGAGCGTCACCCAGAAGCCCTCCGGGGCGGTCGAGGCCTCCGCGCCCGGCCGCCTCGGCTTCGTCGTCTTCATCACCGCCGCCGCAGCCCTCGGCGGATTCCTGTTCGGCTACGACAGCTCCGTGATCAACGGCGCCGTCTCCGGCATCAAGGAGAAGTTCGGCGTCGGCGACGGCGTGACCGGCCTGATCGTCTCCTCGGCCCTGCTCGGGTCGGCGGTGGGCGCCGCGGTGGCCGGCCGCTTCGCCGACAAGTACGGCCGGATCAAGGTCATGAAGGCGGGCGCGCTGATGTTCGCGGTCAGCGCGGTCGGCTCGATGCTCCCGTTCTCCGCCTGGGACCTCGCCTTCTGGCGGGTGCTCGGCGGGGCCGCCATCGGCATCGCCTCGGTGATCGCGCCGACCTACATCGCCGAGGTCGCGCCGACCAAGTACCGCGGCCGGCTGGCCTCCTTCCAGCAGGCCGCCATCGTCCTCGGCATCGCGATATCCCAGCTGGTCAACTGGGTGCTGGCGGACGCGGCCGGCGGCGAGACCCGCGGCCACCTGCTCGGCCTGGAGGCCTGGCAGTGGATGCTCGGCATCTGCGTGATCCCGGCCGTCGTCTACTTCGTGCTCTCCTCGGTCATCCCCGAGTCCCCGCGCTACCTGATCCAGGCCGGCCGCCTGGACGACGCCCGCAAGGTGCTCGCCGAGGTCGAGGGCGAGGGCATCGACGCCGACGCCCGGATCGCCGAGGTCCAGGCCCTGATCGCCTCCGACCACCGCCCGCGCTTCCGCGATCTGCTCGGCGGCCGGTTCGGCCTGCTGCCGGTCGTCTGGGTCGGCATCGGCCTGTCGGTCTTCCAGCAGCTGGTCGGCATCAACGTGATCTTCTACTACTCGTCGATCCTGTGGCAGTCGGTCGGCATCGACCAGAGCAACTCGCTGCTGATCAGCTTCATCGGCTCGGTCATCAACATCCTCGGCACCGTGGTCGCGATCCTGCTGGTCGACCGGATCGGCCGCAAGCCGCTCGCCCTGATCGGCTCGGCCGGCATGGCGATTTCCCTCGGCGCGGCCGGCTGGGCGTTCTCCTCGGCCACCGGCAGCGGGGACAACGTCTCGCTGCCCGACCTCCAGGGCACCGTCGCGCTGATCGCCGCCAACGCGTTCGTGCTGTTCTTCGCGATGTCCTGGGGCGTGGTCGTCTGGGTGATGCTCGGCGAGATGTTCCCGAACCGCATCCGGGCCGCCGCGCTCTCCGTCGCCGCCTCCGCGCAGTGGATCGCCAACTGGGCGATCACCGTCTCGTTCCCGTCGATGTCGCGGTGGAACCTGTCGGCGACCTACCTCGTGTACGCGGCCTTCGCGGCGCTGTCGATCCCCTTCGTGGCCAAGTTCATGAAGGAGACCAAGGGCGTCCGGCTGGAGGACATGGGCTGATCCGACAGTCGGACCTTCGGCCCCCGCACCCTAGCGCGATCAGCGCGGGTGCGGGGGCCGAATCGTTCACTCTGTGCGGCGGACCGGACACCTCCGGTACTCCTGTTCGGCAGGAGGGATGTGTCCTTGATCTTCAACCGGCTTCGCACCCGCAGACCCGCCGCCACGCCCGCCGGCGGCTGCCCGTACGCCCACACCCACGCCCCGGCGGTGCACGCCCCGGCAGTGCACACGCCACCCGTCCTGGGACCTGTCGCATTCCGGCCGGTCGTCCCGACCGACTCGCTGCTCCCGGCGGCGCCGCCGTTCACGGACCCCGACCAGGCCACCGAATTCGTCCGTCAGTTCCACCGCGAGCAGCCCGCCGCCGGCGACCCTGACGCCCGGGTGCGCGCCGTCCTCGACGAGATCGACCGCACCGGCACCTACGAGCACACCCCCGCCGAACTCGCCTACGGCGCCAAGCTCGCCTGGCGCAACGCGGCCCGCTGCATCGGCCGGCTGTACTGGCGCAGCCTGGTGGTGCGCGACCTGCGGCACCTGAGCGCGGCCGACGACATCGCCGCCGAGTGCTTCGAGCACCTGCGACTGGCCGGCAACGGCGGACGGATCCGCCCGGTGGTCTCGGTGTTCGCCCCCGACCGGCCCGGCCGCCCCGCCGCCCGCATCGTCAACCAGCAACTCGTCCGCTACGCGGGCCATCCGGCCCCGGACGGCACGGACGGAATCACCAACGGCATCACCGGCGACCCGGCGGGCGTCCAACTCGCTGCCCGCGCCCGGGACCTGGGCTGGAAGTGCGCCGAGGAGCGGTTCGAGGTGCTGCCGCTGCTGATCCGGGAACGGGCCGGCGAGCGCCCGCAGTGGTACGAGCTGCCGGACGACACCACGCTCGAAGTGCCGCTCTGCCACCCCGAGTTCGACTGGTTCGCCGAACTCGGCCTGCGCTGGTACGCGGTGCCGGCGATCAGCGACATGACGCTGGAGATCGGCGGGGTCCGCTACCCCGCCGCGCCGTTCAACGGCTGGTACATGGGCACCGAGATCGGCGCCCGCAACCTCGCCGACGCCGACCGCTACGACATGCTCGGCACCGTCGCCGAGCGGCTCGGCCTGGACACCTCCAGCGACCGCACGCTCTGGCGGGACCGCGCGCTGATCGAGCTCAACGTCGCCGTTCTGCACTCCTTCCAGGAGGCCGGGGTGACGATCGCCGACCACCACACCGAGTCGGAACGTTTCCTCAGGCACGTCGCCCAGGAGAAGCGGCTCGGCCGGCCCACCCCGGCGGACTGGAGCTGGATCGTGCCCCCGGTCTCGGGCGGGCTCACGCCGGTCTACCACCGGTACTACGACCCGGTGGACCCGTCGTTGCGGCCGGCCTTCGTGGCCCGCGAGCCCGGGTAGCCGGTACTGGTAACTGGTAACTGGCAATGCCACGAAGTTCGTTCGGGTACGTTCGCTCGGATACGGCTGTTCGACTACGGTCGTTCGGCGAGGCGCTCGAAGCGCAGCGCGAGCCCGTCGAGGAGCGCCTCCAGACCGGTATCGAAGGCACCCTCGTCGACGGTGCCACGGTGTCCGGCCAGGCGGTGCGCCTCGCCGAGGTGCGGGTAGTCGGCCGCGTCGTACACCTCGGCGTCCGCCGGGAACCCGGCCGCGAAGGAGGCCAGCGCCGAACCGGTGACGAAGTAGCGCATGAGCGCGCCGATCCGGGTGGCCTGGCCGCGCGGCCACCCGGCGTCGACCAGGTGGCCGAAGACGGCGTCGGCCAGCCGCAGCGCGTTCGGCCGGCGGCCGGGGCCCTGGGCCAGCACCGGGACGATGTTGGGGTGGGCCGCCAGCGCGGCGCGGTAGGAGCGGGCCCAGTCGCGCAGCGCGTCCGGCCAGGGGGTCTCCCGGCCTCCGGCGGCGGCTTCTCCGGCAGCGTCTCCTTCGGCGGCGATTCCTGTGGCAACGGATCCGAACATCGACAAGTCGACTTCGCCGATGACGGTGTCCACCACCGCGTCCAGCAGCTCGTCCTTGGTGGCGAAGTGGTTGTAGAGCGACGGCCCGCTGACCGACAGCTCGGTGGCGAGGCGGCGGGTGGAGAGGGCGTCCAGGCCCTCGGCGTCGATCAGCTGCAACGCAGCGGCGACGATGCGCTCGCGGCTGAGCAGCGGGGTGCGCGGGCGGGCCATCGTGGCGCCTTCCTCCGGGTCGGTCTCCCCGGCCGTTCCTCCGGCCGGGTGGGTGGGGACCGATTCTGGCAGGCGCCTCTTCCCAGCGCGGGCCGGTCGGGCTACAGTCCCCCCATAAAACTTGCAGCGCTAGTTTACTGGGTCTGGGGCCTGGAGTCGCCGTGAAGGAGTCGCCGTGAAGGAGTCGCCGTGAAGGAGTCGCCGTGAATCTGGAGCTGTCCGAGGAACAGGCCGCCGTCCGGGATCTCGCCGCCGAGTTCACCGACCGCGAGATCGCGCCGTACGCCGCCGCGTGGGACCGCGCCGAGTCCGTCGACCGCGCGATCATCGGCAAACTGGGCAAACTCGGCTTCCTCGGCCTCACCCTCCCCGAGGAGTACGGCGGCAGCGGCGGCGACCACCTCGCCTACTGCCTCGTCCTGGAGGAGCTCGGCCGCGGCGACTCGGCCGTGCGCGGCATCGTCTCGGTCTCGCTCGGCCTGGTCGCCAAGTCGATCAACGGCTACGGCACGGAGGAGCAGAAGCGGCACTGGCTCCCCCGGCTCACCGCCGGCGAGGCGCTCGGCTGCTTCGCGCTCACCGAGCCCGGCACCGGCTCGGACGCGGCCAACCTCACCACCCGGGCCGTCCGGGACGGCGAGGACTGGCTGATCAGCGGCGCCAAGACGTTCATCACCAACGGCACCTGGGCCGACGTCGCCCTCGTCTTCGCCCGCACCGGCGGCAGCGACCCGGACCGGCAGGGCCACAAGGGCATCACCGCCTTCCTCGTCCCCACCGACCTGCCCGGCTTCACCCGCACCGAGATCCACGGCAAGCTCGGCCTGCGCGGCCAGGCCACCGCCGAACTCGCCTTCGACCAGGTCCGGGTGCCCGACAGTGCCCGGCTCGGCGCGATCGGCAAGGGGTTCAGCGTGGCGATGAGCGCGCTCGCCAAGGGCCGGATGTCGGTCGCCGCCGGGTGCGTCGGCATCGCCCGCGCCTGCCTGGACGCCGCCGTCCGCTACGCCGGGGAGCGCGAGCAGTTCGGCAAGCCGATCGCCTCGCACCAGCTCGTCCAGGAACTGCTGGCCGGCATCGCCGTCGACCTCGAGGCCGCCCGGCTGCTCACCTGGAAGGTCGCCGACCACATCGAGCGCGGCCTGCCGTTCGCCACCGAGTCCTCCGTCGCCAAGCTCTACGCGAGCGAGGCCGCCGTCCGGGCCGCCAACAACGCGCTCCAGGTGTTCGGCGGCTACGGCTTCATCGACGAGTATCCGGTCGGCAAGTACCTGCGCGACGCGCGGGTCATGACCCTCTACGAGGGCACCAGCCAGATCCACCAGCTGCTCATCGGGCGCGCGCTCACCGGCGTCAACGCCTTCTGATCAACCCAATTCATCGGATCAATCGGATAAGGAGCCCGACGACGTGCGTCCTGTCTACTTCGCCGCAGCCCGCCGCACACCCATCGGCCGGCTGCGCGGAGCGCTCGCCACGGTCCGCCCGGACGACCTCTCGGCCACCGTGCTGCGCGCCCTGCTCGCCGACGTGCCCGCCCTCGACCCGGCCCGGATCGACGACGTCTACTGGGGCGCCGCCAACCAGGCCGGCGAGGACAACCGCAACGCCGCCCGGATGGCCGTCCTGCTGGCCGGCATGCCGGAGACCGTCCCCGGAGCCACTGTCAACCGGCTCTGCGCCTCCGGCCTGGAGGCCGTCACGCTCGCCGCGCGGGCGATCGGCTCCGGCGAGGCCGACGTGGTGCTGGCCGGCGGCTGCGAGTCGATGACCCGCGCCCCCTTCGTCCTCCCCCGCCCCGACGAGGCGCTGCCGCACCGGATCGAGACCTACGACACCCGGCTCGGCTGGCGGCTCACCAACCCGCGGATGCCCGAACTGCACGGCGTGCTCAGCATGGGCGAGACCGCCGAGGAGGTGGCGACCCGGTACGGCATCGGCCGCGAGCGCCAGGACGCCTTCGCGCTGCGCAGCCACCAGCGGGCCGCCGCCGCCCGCAAGGACGGCCACTTCGACGCCGAGCTGATCCCGGTCGAGCGGCCGGACGGGGTGACGGTCAGCCAGGACGAGGGCATCCGCGAGGACACCAGCCTGGAGAAGCTCGCCCGCCTCAAGCCCGCGTTCCGTCCCGGCGGCACCGTCACCGCCGGCAACGCCTCGCCGATGAACGACGGCGCGGCCGGGCTGGTCCTGGTCAGCGAGGAGGCGCTGCGCGACCTCGGGCTGGAGCCGCTCGGCCGGTACGTCGCCGGGGCCTCCGCCGGGGTGCACCCGGACGTCATGGGCATCGGCCCGGTGCCCGCCACGCAGAAGGCGCTCGGGCGCAGCGGCTGGTCGATCGGCGACGTCGACACGGCGGAGCTGAACGAGGCGTTCGCGGCCCAGGCCCTGGCCTCCATGGACGGCCTGGGCATCGACCCGAAGCTGGTCAACCCGAGCGGCGGCGCGATCGCCCTCGGGCACCCGCTGGGCGGCTCCGGCGCCCGCATCCTGACCACCCTGCTGCACCGGATGCACCGCACCGGCGCCCGGCGCGGGCTCGCCACGATGTGCGTGGGCGTCGGCCAGGGCACCGCCGTGCTGGTCGAGAACGCCTGACGTCCCCGCTCATCCTGACGTCGCCGCTCGTCCTGACGTCGTCTTGTCCGGACCTTGTTTTGTCCGGACATCCCTTTGTCTACATATCCACCCTCAGGATCCACCCCCCAGGGAGTACGAAGTGTCGCGTTTCGCAAGAAAGGTTGCCGTGGTCACCGGTGCGGCGCAGGGCATCGGCGCGGCGACGGCCCGCCGGCTGGCCGAGGAGGGCGCGGCGGTCGCCGTCGTCGACCTCACGGCCGAGCGCGCGGCCGGGACGGTCGCCGAGATCACCGCCAAGGGCGGCACGGCGCGGGCCTACGGCTGCGACGTGGCCGACTACGACGCCGTCGAGGCGGTGTTCGCCCAGGTCGCCGCCGACCTCGGCGGCGTGCACATCCTGGTCAACAACGCCGGGATCACCCGGGACAGCCTGTTCTTCAAGATGCCGAAGGCCGACTGGGACGCGGTGCTGACGGTCAACCTGACCAGCGCCTACAACTGCAGCCACGTCGCGCAGAAGTACATGGTGGCGCAGAAGTTCGGCAAGATCGTCTCGCTCAGCTCGCGCTCGGCGCTCGGCAACCGGGGCCAGGCCAACTACGCCGCCGCCAAGGCCGGGATCCAGGGGCTGACCGCGACCCTGGCCATCGAGCTGGGCCCGTTCAACATCAACGTCAACGCCGTCGCGCCCGGCTACATCGCGACCGCGATGACCGCCGCCACCGCCGAGCGGGTCGGCAGCTCGGCCGAGGAGCACCAGGCCGAGGTGTCCGCCCGCACCCCGCTGCGGCGGGTCGGGCAGCCGGAGGAGATCGCCTCGGTGGTCGCGTTCCTCGCGAGCGAGGACGCCTCGTACGTCAGCGGGCAGACCCTGTACGTCAACGGCGGGGCACGCTGACCCGACGAAGGCTTACCCCGCGCCGATGAACTTGGTAAAGTTGGCCAACACGGTGAAAACTGTGAAATCGGTGAGGCTTCCCGACGTGTAGTCAACGGGCCGTCCCAGCAACGGAGTTACTTTCCCCTGGGACGGCCTTTACCTTTTCGCGTGGCCGAACATGACCATGCCGTTCGTAACACCACCACACCAAATGACTATGGCATGATCATGTGGCAATCGATGGGATGGCCGGACCGACCCGACCGGACCAAGGTCGGGCCCTGCGTCCCCCAAGGAGTCCCATGGGCAGCCCCGCTACCCTCCGCCGCGCCCTGGCTCTGCTCGCCGTCGGAGCGACCGCCGTCACGGCCGGCACCGTCTCCGTCCCGGCGGTCGGCGCTGCCGTCGCCGCGCCCTCGCACAACCTGGCCGGCGTCCACGTCCAGCCCGCCTCGGCCGGACACCACCTCGCCACGGCCCGCCCGGCCCCGCTGAGCACCACCCAGTGCGTCAGCCAGATCGGCATCCACTGCTACTCGCCGCTCCAGTACCAGAAGGCCTACAACCTGGGCCCGCTGTACCAGGAGGGCATCACGGGCAAGGGCCGCACGATCGTCATCGTCGACTCCTTCGGCTCGCCGACCATCCAGCACGACCTGGAGGTCTTCGACAAGCAGTGGGGCATCAAGGACACCAACGTCGAGGTGGTCAAGTGGGGCAACGTCCCCGTCTTCGACCCGAAGAACCCCGACCACACCGGCTGGGCCGGCGAGACCACCCTTGACGTCGAGTACGCCCACGCGATGGCCCCCGACGCCCACATCGTCCTGGTCGAGACCGGCGTCGCCGAGACCGAGGGCGTCACCGGCCTGCCCGAGATGATGGACGCCGAGAAGGACCTCATCAAGAAGGGCGTCGGCGACGTCATCTCGCAGAGCTTCGGCGCCACCGAGAACACCTTCCCGGGTTACGACAAGGGCGACTTCAAGTCCCTGACCGACCTGCGCTACGCGTTCAAGGCCGCCGCGGCCCACAACGTCACCGTCCTCGCCGCCTCCGGCGACAACGGCGCCACCGACGCGCAGCTCAACGGCACCGACCTGTACCCGTACAAGGTCAACTCGTGGCCGTCCTCGGACCCGCTGGTCACCTCGGTCGGCGGCACCCAGCTCACTCTGGACGACAATGGCAACCGCACCGCGGCCGACAAGGTGTGGCACGACAAGTCCGGCGCCGGCGGCGGTGGCGTCTCCGGCATCTTCGAGCGCCCGTGGTACCAGGCCGGCGTCGCCAACGTCACCGGCAACCACCGCGGCACCCCGGACATCAGCATGAGCGCGGCCGTCGACGGCGCCGCCTGGACGTACGAGTCGTACGACCCGACCGCGGTCGGCTGGCACCTCACCGGCGGCACCAGCGAGGCCACCCCGCTGTTCTCCGGCATCGTCGCCCTGGCCGACCAGGCCGCCGGCTACCGCCTCGGCCAGATCAACTGGCGCATGTACGGCCTGAGCCTGCTCCCGAGCGACTGGAGCGGCATCACGGACGTCAAGGACGGCGACAACGGCTGGAACGGCGTCACCGGCTACAACGCGACCGAGGGCTACGACCTCGCCAGCGGCCTCGGCACCATCGACGGCACGAAGTTCGTCCACGCCCTCGCGGGCCGGTGACGGACCTTCAGCGGTCACAGCAGGGACGCAGCACGGTAGCTGTGCGCGGTAGGGACCTCCGGTAGGGACCTGCGCGACGGCGACAGCACATGCACTGGGCGGGAAGTCGGCGGCGGCCGGCTTCCCGCCCAGTGGCGTTCGGGGATGGTGTGCGCGGGGTGCGGGTGCAGGGACGCCGGGGTGCTGGAGGCGGGGCGCGGAGCGCGAACAGATAACAGATTTCGAAATCTGTTATCTGTTCGCTGTTATCTGTCACCTGTCGGCTGTCGCCGGTCAGTTGCCCGGCGCCGCCAGCTGGGCAAGGTAACGCTCGGCGGCGCGGAGCTTACGGCCCTCGGGGCCCGGGAGGTAGGCGCGCAGTTCGATGATCTCGGGGGCGATGCGGATGGCCTCCGCGCGGTCCGGGATCGCGCGCCAGCAGGCCTCGGCGTTGGTGGCCGCCTGCTGGGTCTCCGGATGGTCAGCACCCTGCGAGCGGAGCAGGGTCAGGGCCACCTCGCGGTAGATGTCCGCGGCCTCGGCGGGCTTGCCGGCCAGGCGGCACACGTGGGCCCGGACCTGGCGTACCTGGAGGACCGGCTCGGACACGGCGCCGTGCTCGGCGATCGCCTCCAGTTCGAGGGCGAAGGCGAGGTCGGTGGCGGCAGCGTGGTTGCCCGCGTCCGCGCTGCGGACGATCCGGCCGAGGGTCTCGCGGTAGTCGGCGCGCGGTTGGTGGGCGGCGGGCGTGGGAGCGTCCGCGGGGGCCGGGGGCTCCGGCTGGGGGGCGGCGGACGCGGCTGCGGCGGCCTCGGCCTCCGGCTGGGGCTCGTCGGCCGCTTCCGGGGCCTTCGACTCCTGCGGTTCCTCTGCCTCTTCCGGCTCCTCCACGGTGGCGTCCTGTGGCTCGTCGGCCGTCTCGGGAGCTGGGGCCGGGGCCGGGACGGCGTCGCGGGGCTCGTCTGCCGTCGGCTCCGGAGCCAGGACGGCGGCGTCCCGCGCCTCGTCGGCCGTCGCCTCGGGAGCCGGGGCCAGGACGGCGTCGTGCGGCTCGTCGGCCGCCGCCTCCACGGTCGGGGCCGGGACGGCGTCCTCGGGCGCCTCCGGCTCGTCTGCGGGCGGGGCGGGCTTCTCCAGCGTCACACCAGGCGTCGGGGTGGCGTCCTCGGGGGTGGCGTCCGGGGCGGGCTTGCGGAGAGTCACGCCTGACGGGGCTTCGGGCAGCTGCTTCAGCAGGCTGACCGGACGGGCCGGCGCCGGCGGGGTGGGCGGTACGCCCGGCTTGACGAGGCTCACCAGGATCGGGGCGCCGGCCGGGACCTCCGCCGGGGCGGGCGGTTCGACCATGGCATCGCGCGGTTCAGCCATGGCATCGTGCGGTTCCGCCGGTTCCGCCGGCTGCGGCAGGACCGTTGCCGGCCGCAGCGCGGGCACCGGGACGGCGTCCGCCACCAGGGCGGCGTCCGCCGGCACCGTGTCCGCCACCGGGCCGTCGATGCGGCGGGCGGTGTTGCGGAAGACCGGGCGGTCCGGGGCGTGCGCGGCCACGATGACGACGTCCGGGCGCAGCACCGAATACACCTGCTGGCGCAGCTGCTCGGGCGCGAGGACGTCGCCCGCGCCGGGGCGTCCACCGTGCAGAGCCTCGATGAGCGCGCGGGTGAAGGTGCCGATCTGCTCCGGGTCCGGGCTGACGACCGCCCACAGCGGGATCCCGTCGCTGAGCGGCGAGGTGGGGCCCTGGAGGTACGGCCAGGCGCCCGGGTCGGCGCTCAGGTCGGCGATGACGAGGGTCTGCCACTCGGCCGGACGGTGGCCCAGTTCGGCGGCGATCGCCTGCCAGGGCAGGCCGTCCTGCCGGATGCTGCCGGACTTGGAGTCGCGCAGGGTCAGGTGGAGCTGGCCGCCGCGCTTGTCCGCGAGCAAGTGGCCGCCGAGGTGGACGAGCAGCGGCCCGGGGTGGCGGGCGGCGGCGCGCAGGTGGGCGAGGACGGTGTGCGGGTCGCTGGCGCCGGGCAGGTGGACGGCGTCGACCGCGTCCGCGGCGAGCAGCACCTGCGGCGAGACGGCGGCCAGCATCGCGGACAGCACCGGCGCCTGGGCGGGCCCGCCGCGGCCCCAGGTGCGGCGGCCGGCGTTGCCGTAGCCGCCCTCGACGACCAGGATCCGCCCGCGCGGCGCCGCCCCCAGCCCGCCGCCGACGCCGGGAACGGTGAACGGCAGCGGCGTCGCAGCGGCCGGTACGGGCGCCGAAGCGTTTGCAGCCGAAGCGTTTGCAGGTGCGGCGGCCATGTTGGTGAGCGTCCATCCGGTCGGCGCGACCGGGGGCTGCGGCGGAACGGGCGCGGCCGGCGGCTCGTACAGCGCGGCCGGGCCGGGCGGGTGCTCGTCGGCCGGGACGCGCGGGGACGGCGGTACGGCGTCCCGGGGTCCCGCGTCCGCTGCCGGATCGGGGCCTCCTGGGACAGCTTTCGCTTCCGCCATCTTCTGGTCACCGCCCCGCCCCGCCGCTTGTGCGGCGTCTGATGCCCTTGCTGCGTGGTGTCCGGCACCACTCCCGTTCGCGCCACCCTACGAGATCCCGGCACACCCGATCCAGGCCGGGTGGCCGATCGGCGCGCCCGGCCGCACGTCGCCGCTCAACTGCGCGCCGGAGAGGGCTTGTTGGAGAACGTCAGGGCGGATCCCGTCGCACCGCTCCCCCGACGTGTGAAGCTTTCCGCCGGGCAGTGATCGAACTGTGCCCGGACGGCGACCCCGTGACGCCCCCTCCGGCGGCGGGCGAGCCCGGGGACTCGCCCGCCATCAAAGATCCGGCACCCGCCCGGGCGTCAGGAACCCGCCAGGAGGTCGCGGAGCAGCGCGACGGTGTCGGCGTCGAGTTCCCGGCCGGTGCGGCGGCTGAGGGCGTCGAGGCGGTTGACGGCGCGCAGGAGTTGGTCGCGGGCGCCGGCGGAGGCGTAGGCGTAGAAGAGGTCGCGGTGCAGGAGTTCGACGTCCGGGGCGACGGCGAGGCCCCGGAAGACGGCCGCCTCGGCGCTGCGGTGGTCGCCGTACTGGAGACGGCGGGCGGCGAGTTCGTGGGCGGTGTCGACGATGGCGGCGATCATGTCCTGGCGCTCGGCCTCGGCCCAGCCGTAGGAGGCGGGCGGGGCCTCGGCGAAGGGGGCGCCGCGGACCAGCGCGAGGGCGTGCGCGAGGGCGGCGTCGGCGGTGGCGCTGGTGCTGCGCATGCCGCGCCGGTAGAGGCTGCGGAACTCGTCCCAGTCACAGGTGACGGCCGGGGCGAAGGAGTAGCCGTCGGGGCTGTCGGTGGGCAGGAAGGCGCGGCCCTCGGGGGTGGTGCCGAACCAGGCGGCCAGGTCGGCGATCTTGCCGGGGAGCGGGCTCTTCGCGTCGGCCGCGGTGGGGTGCGGGTCGAGGTGGGCGGCGCCGGGGTGGAGGTCGTGGTCGAGGGCGTTGTGGTCGGCACCGGGGCGCAGCGCGAGGTAGACGGCGAGCTCGGTGAGGCGGGGCAGGGCGGCAGGTTCGGCGGTGCCGAGGGTGCCGGCCACGTCGACCGGGCCGAGCAGGCGGATCCGGGGGGCGTTGCGGGCGGCGTGGGCCTCCGGGGAGCGGAGGATGGCGAGGAGGTCGTCGCAGTCGCTGCGGCCGGAGGCGGTTGCGCGGGCGACCGGGGCCGTGGCGGCCGGTCCGGGTTCGGGCCCGGCCGCCCGGTCCGCCACGGGGACGGGCTCGGCCTCCGGCTCCGGGCGGGCCGGCACGCGCGGGTCCGGAGCCGTGGGCGCCGGGGCGGCGTCATGGGTCGGAGCGGGTTCGGCGGCCGGCTGCGGGACGACCGGCTGCGAGACGCCGGGCTGCGGCACGACCGGCTGGACCGGGATCACGACGTCGGCCGAGGCCGGCACCCGCAGGTCCCGGGTCGTCTCGTCGGCGGCCGGCGCAGTCTCGGAGGTGACCGCCTTCCGGCCCTGCCCGTTGACGGCATGCCGGGCGGACCCGGGCCCGACGGCCGGCACAGCCGCCGGCGCCGCCGGGTCGGTGCCCGCGAACGGGCTGGCGCCGGTGCCGATGACCCGGGTGAGCGCCCGCGGCCCGGCCGCCGGGCCGGTGCCGTCGGCGCCCTCCTCCGCCGGGCCGCCGACGGTGGCCAGCACCGGTACGGCGGCGGGCAGTTCGGCGGTCTCGGCGTCGGAGTCAGCGTCGGTACCGGGGTCGAGGCCGGGACCGTCCAGGGTCCAGGCGGGCGCCGGGTGCTGGGTGGTGTCGTCGGCGGCCCGGAGCAGTTCGGCCACCTGGTCGTACTGCGGACCGCTCAGCCGCTGCAGCTCGACGGTCAGGTGCAGGCCGGGGACGGCGGCCTGGCCGGTGGTGGGGAGCGTCCAGCGGGCGACCGGGCCGGTGCCGCGCTCGGGGGCGCGGGTGACGACGGCGACGCAGGTGCGCGGGCGGGCGTCGAGCAGGCGGCCGAGTGCGGCGGGGACGTCGCCGCCGGGCTGCTGGGCGCAGAGCACGATCTCCGGGGTCCAGGACTCGTCGGCCTGGCCGCGGCTGCGGGCGTCGCGCGGGCTGGTGGCCTCGGCGGCGACCAGGGTGGCGCGGGCCTTGGCCGTGCGCGGGCCGAGGGCGGCGAGCGCGGCCTCCAGGGTCGGGTGGCGGTGGACGCGTTCGGCGGCCGGGCCGGTGACCGGCACCTCCTCGGCCAGGTCCACCAGGTGGAGGTGGAGCCGGTCGGCGAGCGGGCTGTGGGCGAGTTCGAGGGCGAGGGTGCGCAGGACGTCGCGGGCGTCGTCGGGGTGGCCGGAGAGGTGGAGCAGCCGGACGGTCTCCAGGTCGGCGAGGACGACCGAGCCGTCGGGCGAGGTGCCGAGGGTGACCAGGGCGGGGTAGGGGGCGGCGGTCCGGCGGGCCTGGGTGGCGTTGAGCAGGTCGCCGGCGTCGGGGCTGCACCACCAGACGTTGGGGGTGTGCGCGGCGCGGAACGGCGCGATGGGCGTGGCCGGGCCGGAGAGGTGCAGTTCGACGGTGTGGCCGGGGGTGATCCGGGCGGCGACGATGGCGGGCAGGCGCTTGCCCCCGCGGACGGTGTTGCGGGCCATGGTGCGCAGCGCGCGGTCGAGCAGGTCGAGGCCGGCATCGTCCTGGCGGGCCCTGAGCTCGTTCTCGAAGGACGCGGCCTCGGCGGCGGGCATGGAGATGCGGTGCCGGGGGCGGCGGGCGCGCAGCTGGGTGCCGCGCTTGTGGGCGACGGTGCCGACCATGATCGCGGCGAGCAGCACGCTGACGGTGGAGGCGGCGAGGGCGACGGTGTAGTCGCCGCTGGTGGCCGGGTCGGCGTGCGCGCCGGGGGCGGGCGCGTTGCCCGGGGCGTGCGCGGGTGCCGGGGTGACCGGGTGCGGCGCGGCCTGGGTGGGTGCGGCCTGTGTCGGGGCGGGTGCCGGGGCCGCGGTGGCGGGCGGCTGGGTGGCAGGCGCGGACGGGGCGGGGGCCGGCTGCGCGGGAGCCGGCGCCGGCTCAGGGGCCGGCGCGGGCGCAGGGGCAGGGGCGGGAGCAGGCGCGGCCGCGCCCGGCACCGTGAGCACCGTCCCCGGCACCAGCTCGTCCGGGTCCGTCAACCGTTCGCCGTCCGGCGCCTGCGCGCCCTTGTTCGCCTCGAACAGCTTCGGCCACGCCTCGGCGTCCCCCAACTCCCGCTGGGCGATGGCGGACAGGCTGTCCCCCTCCTTGACGGTCACCGTCGCGTGCCCGGCGCCACCGGAGGAACCGGACGCACCCGACCCGTCCGTCCCGGCCTGCGGCGTCTGCGCCGGGGCGGGAGCGGGCGCCTGGGCGGGCGCCGGAGCCGGAGCCGGGGCCGGAGCCTTGGCCTCGTCCGGCTTGGCGTCGGCCGGCATGAGCAGTTCCCACCCGGGCTGGATCGGCCGGTCGGCGTCGAAGCGGACGCCCGAACCGTCCATCACCCGGCCGTCGTTGAGCTTGGCGATCTCCACCCACCGCTCCCCGGAGCCCAGTTGCCGCTCGGCGATGGACCACAGGCTGTCGGCGGGCCGGCTGTCCCGCACGGTGTACGTGGGGTGCTGGTCGGCGGCGGGCGTCAGGGCGGGCGCGGCCTGCGCCGCGGGCAGCGCGGCCCGCTGCACGCCGGCGCTCAACTGGGCCGGGGCGGTGGCCGCCTGGGGCCGCTCGGGGACGGCCGCGAAGGCCGAACCGGCCACCGGCAGGAGCGCGAGCACCGAACCGACCAGTCCGGCCGCGAGCCGCTGGCTCCAGCCGAAGGCGGGGATCCGGCGGGCGATCCGTCCGCGCAGCTGGGCGGGGATCTCCAGCAGGACGGAGAACGCGAAGCAGGCCCACGCGAGCCAGCCGACGACCACGAGCAGCCAGAGGAACAGGCGCCCGTCGTCCGGGCTGGTGAGCGCCTGCCCGATGCCGTCCGGCGCGACGTCGCCCATCGCGGCGACCGCACTGGTGCCGTGGAGCAGCAGCGCGGGCAGGCCGACCAGCAGGGCGGCCAGGGCGACCAGCGCGGCGAGCGCGGTGATCACGGCGCCGGCGCGTCCCCGGCCGCCGCCCGGCCGGGCCGGGGTCCGGGCAACCCGCTTATGACTCCCGGCAGTTCGGGCCTGAGCAGTTCGGGCCTGGGCGGTCCGGGCCTGGGCAGTTCGAGCCCGGTCCGGAGCAGGTCGGGCCTGGTCCTTGGCACGTGGCGCGGCCATCAGTCGGTCTCCGCTTTCTCGACTCCGTGGACGAGGGTGGCACTGCCCTTGCCCAATACCTTCCGCTCGCCGAACCTGCCCAGCAGGACGGGCCGGAAGTCGCTCTCCACCGTGACGGTGACGACCGTGCCGTCCGCGGAGAAGTCGACCTGAGCGGCCTTGAGGCCGTACAGCCCGAGGTAGGCGTTCGCGGCCTGCTCGACGTACTTTTGCTTGACCTTGACGCCCTTCCCCTGGAGGACGGCCGCCTGGTCGAGCTGCTGTCCGCCAACCCGGGCGGCCTCCTGGGCGTAGGCGTCGGTCCGTTCGGCGACCCGCAGCCGGCCACCGACGTCGACGACGATGGCGATCACGAACACGAGGTAGACCGCGCAGATCGCCACGAAGAGGGAGATCGCACCGCGATCCGACCGGCGCGATCGGAACCGCCAACTCCCCGCACGTGTACGCACCTTCACACCCCCTCGCACAACCGCACCTCGTCCGACTCCCGGAGCCCCCGGCCCCCACCGAGCGGCACCGCTCGGCCCCGTACCGTCATCACCCGAGCGCTCTCCGCTTGCGTCTCCCCCGCGCGGGCCGTCCCCAATCCCCCGATCCGGCCCGCCCGCCGTCCAGTTCCGTCACGTGCCCCGGTATCCGTCATGCGCCCCGGTAACGGTCCACCACCGAGGTGAACTCGCCGGCCAGGGTCTTCGTCACGGGCACCCCCGACAGCCAGCCGAGCAGGTCGCCCAGCCCGACCTTGCACACCACCCGGACCTTGACGGTCGCGACCGCGCCGCCCGGCAGTTTCAGTTCGCCCAGGGTGACCGCCACGTTCAGGTCCTGGCAGGACACGCCCTGCTGCTTCAGCTCCTGCTCGACCGTCGTCCGCGCCGGCTCCTCCATCCCGTCGAAGCTGCGCGCCAGCGAGGCCGTCCGGGCGGCGGAGCGGGCCGCCGCCTCGACCGTGCCGGAGGTGGTCTGCAGCCGCCCGGCGGCGATGGCGATCAGCACCAGCCCGACGACGTACGGGGCGACGATCGCCGCCTCCACGGCCACCCCGCCGCCGTCCGAACGCCACCGGGACGCCAGCCCGTTCCGCGGCGATAGCCCGTTCCGTCGCGAAAGCCCGCCGCGCAGCGCAAGCCCGTTCCGTGGCGAAAGCCCGTTCCGTCGCGCAAGCCCCTTCCGCCCCCTCACGGCGCCGCCACCGGCGAGACGAAGCGCTCGCGCGGCGCCTCGGCGAACTGCGTGATCTTCGGCGCCGTCAGGCCCGGGATCAGCAGCGTCGGGGTCAACTGGACGGTGACCCGCACCAGTTCCGGCGTGCTGCCGGCCGTGCTCACCTGGTACGAGCCGCTGCCCTGCCGGTGCAGGAAGTCCTCGGCCTGCCGCTGCGCCGCGCCGTCCTTCATGGCGTCGCTCGCGCTCCCCTGCGTCCGGCCCGCCTCGACGCCCTCGCGGGCGGCGGTGAGCGCGACCTGGCGCGCGTACCACCAGAGCGAGGCCTGGACGACCAGCAGCAGGAGCAGTAGGACGACCGGGAAGACGATGGCCAGGCTCAGGCTCATCGCTCCCCTGTCGCCACGGCGGCGGGCGCGGTGCCTCACGGGGTCGCCGCACCGCCGCCCGGGTACTTCGGGTCCTCCTCGACCTTGGTCGAGACCTTCTTCTGCAGGACCACCAGCGAGGCCGCGACCGCACCCGCGACGACCACCAACGCGATGATGGCCAGGGCGAGTTCGATGCTGATGGCGCCGCGGTCGCCGCGGGCCCGGGCGGCGCGCAGCCGGCCGAGCCGGAAGGTGAGGAGCAGCAGGGCGAACTGGACCGGCAGGAGCACCGGCCTCAGCCACAGCCCCGCCAGGTATTTGGCTCGTAGGGCCAGCGGTGCGGTCAGTGGTGCGGTCAGTGGTGCGGGCCGTCGTACGGTCCGTCGTACGGTCATCGGGTTCTCCGGGGGTGAGGTGTGGTGACAGGCGCTCTGCCCGGCAGACGGGCGTCAGGCGAGCATCTGGTGGAGCGCGGGAAAGACGATCAGCACGGTCATCAGCAGGGTCAGCGCGGACCCGGGCGCGACCATCCGCTCGCTGTCGGCGTTGGCCCGGGCCAGGTCCTCGGCGAGCAGTTCGCCCCGCAGGCCCTTGGCGCGGGCGCGCAGGGTGTCGTACACGGCCGCGCCGTCGGTCCCGGACAGCCGCATGATGTCGGCGACGTCCTGGAGCGGGGTGAGGCCGAGTTCGGCGGCCAGCGCGTCCAGTCCGGCCCAGGGCGGCAGCCGGTCGGTGGCGGCCCGGTCGAGGGCGTCGCGGATCCGCAGGAACACCGTGCCGCGCCCGACCGAGGCGGCCCGGCGCAGCGCCTCGGCGGGCCCGCAGTCGGCGGCCCGTTCGAGCGCGACGAGTTCCAGGTAGGCGGCGATGCCGTGCAGGTACTCGGTGCGCGCCTCCTTGGCCTCGCCGCTGACGATGGCGTCCGGGACGAACCAGAGCAACGCGGCCAGCAGCGGCCCGGCGACCAGCGGCAGGGCGAAGGGCAGACCGATGTCCATGAGGGCGGCCATCGCTGCGAGATAGGCGGGCAGCATCAGGCCGATCACGGCGAACAGCAGTTTGTGCACCATGAAGCGGGCCGAGGTGCGGCCGATCAGGGCGAGTTCGCGATGCGGGACGCGGATGCCGCGCAGGGTGACGGAGCGCTCGCCGATCCGGTCGTACCAGCGCGGGCGCTCGTCCGGATCGTCGGGCCGGTCGACCGGGGTGCGGTGCAGCCGGTCCAGGGCCTGGCGCAAGTCCGGTGGCGCGGGCCGCAGTTCGGCGATCAGCAGGGCTAGGCCGCCGGCCGCGACGGCGCCGGCCAGGACGGACCATGGGGAGATCATCGGGCCTCCCGCAGCAGGTCGGACGGTTCCTCGGCGGCCTCGTCGCGGGCGAGCCGGCCGCGGCCGGTGCGGCTGCGCCGGTCGGCCACCAGCAACCGGGGCACCGGCGGGTGGGCGGCGAGCGCGCGCATCCAGGCGATGATCGCCACGAACAGCGCGGCCACGACGGCGAGCACGATCTGCCCGACCAGCGTGCTGTAGGGGCGGGTGTAGTCGGTGTTGAACGCGCCGACCGTGATGACCAGCGTGATGATGCCGACCAGCCAGCGGATGGTGGTGCGGTGCTTGGCCCGGTCGGCCTCGATGGCGCGGCGCTGGCGGACCTCCTCGCGCACCGAGTCGGCCATGTCGGCGAGCGCGCGGGCCAGGCCGGGGCCGCTGTCGCCGGCCCGCAGGACGAGCGCGGCGAGCACCTTGTCGGCGGTGGCGTCGGCGAGGCTGTCGGCGAAGGCGCGCAGCGCCTCCTCGGGCCGCCAGCGGGCCTGCAGCCGGGCGGCCAGCTCGCCGATCTCCTCCTCCAGGGCAGCGGGGGCGGTGCGGCGGCTGGTGACGATGGCCTGGTTGAGGCCGACGCCGAGCAGCAGCACGTCGGCGATGCGCTGGGTCCACTCGGAGAGCGCCTCCAGGCGTTCGATCCGGTGGGTGTCCGAGCGGGTGGTGTCGAACAGCCAGGGCAGGCCGAACACGGCCAGCGGCACCAGCAGGGCGGTCAGCGGGATACCGGTGAACAGCCAGGCGAGCAGCGCGCCGGCGAGGGCGAGCGGCAGCTGGATCCGGCGCAGCCGGACCATCCGGGCCGGCGCGGTGCCGGGTGCGCCGTACCAGAACACGTGGGCGCGGCCGGCCAGCGGGTTCTCCCGCCCCTCGCCGTCCTCCTCCGCCGGATCGCTGCCGCGCGCCCAGGCCACCAGCGCGACCAGCCCGGCCGCGACCAGCAGCCCGCACAGCACGAAGAGCAGCATCATCGGGCGCCACCGCCGATCCGCAGCTGGAGCGGCGCGGCCCAACTCCCGTACCGGGAGCCGAGCAGCGAGGCGTCGAAGCCGGCCCGGCGCAGGTCGTCCAGGCACTGCGGCGGGGTGTGCGGGACGGCCCGCGGCTCGCCGAGCTCCGGGCGCGGGCCGAACACGGTGTTCAGCGCGGGCCGTCCGCTCTCGCCGAGACCGGTGACCTCCAGGACGTGGGAGACGAAGCGGTGCCGGCGCCCGCCGACGGCCGTCTCGTCGACCATGGCGACGTGCACGATCAGGTCCAGGGCGTTGGCGGTGAGCCGGTAGGCGAGGGCGTCGGTCATGTGCGAGCCGTACTCCAGGCAGAGTTCGGCGATGCGGTCGACCACCATGTGCGGGCCGCGGGCGTGCAGCGTGCACATCGAGCCGCCCTCGCCGTTGGTCATGACGCGCAGCATCGGGACCACCTCGCCGGAGCGGACCTCGCCGACGATGATCCGCGAGAGCGTCATCCGCAGCGCGGCCGGGATGAGGTCGCCGATCGTCAACTCCCCGGCCAGGCGGCCCTCGACGCGCTCGCCGTTGCCCTCGCGGGCCTCCATCGGGACGACCTGGCGCAGGTGGCCGAGAGTGTGCAGCCAGAGCTCGAACTCCGACTCCAGGGTGCCGATCCGCTCGTCCGGCGGGATCTCGGCGGCCATCGCGCGCAGCAGGCTGGTCTTGCCGACACCCTGCGTGCCGGTGATCATCACGTTCTTCCTGGCCCGGATCGCGGCGGCCAGGAAGGCGGCCAAGGTTGAGTCCAGGGTGCCGAGTTGGACCATCTCGGGAAGCGTCGCGGAGGCCACCCGGTGGCGCCGGATCGCGACGTACGGGCGGGGCGTCACCTCGGTGAGCGCCTGGAGGCGCATGCCGCCCTCCAGGCGCAGGGCGAGGGTCGGGCTGGCGGTGGAGAGGCTGCGCTCGCCGCCCCCGTGCTGGCGGGCCAAGTCCTGGAGCAATTCGACGAGTTCGGCGTCGGTGTCGGCCACCGGCGGGACCTGGCGCAGCGGTTGGTGCACCCGGGAGACCCAGACGTCGTCGCAGCCGTTGATCAGGATGTTCTCGATCTCCGGGTCGTCCAGGTAGGGCTGGAGCCGCCCGGCGCGGAACAGCAGGTCGAAGACGGCCTCGGCGAGCGCGCGGTCCTGCTCCCGGGTGGGCGGGATGCCGTGGGTCTGCGCGTAGGCGTCGGACCAGCGGGCGACGGCCTCCTCGATCAGCGCCCGGCCGCGCTGGCGGCGGGTGGCGCGGTCCGGCTCGGCGCCGGAGCCGGCGGTCAACCGGGTGATCTGCTGGTGCAGTTCGGCCGCGACCTGGCGCTTGAGCTCGCGGGCCACCTGCGGGTCGACGGCCGGCCGGGTGGCGGCGCCGCGCAGGTCGAGCGAGGGCAGGTGGGACGGGACCGCGGTGGGCGTGGCGGCGGCGGGCGTGGTGGCGGGCGCGCCGGCGGGTGCGGCGTACGCCGGTGCCTGCGGGCTGCCGGGCTGGACGGCCTGCGGGCGGACCGGGCCCGGCTGGGGCAGCGGCGCCGACCACGGGACCGCGGCCGGGTCCGCGGACGGGCGCTGGTGCAGGGGGCTACCGCGCACGGAGCACCTCCCCGGGGCCGTGGGGCCGTCCGTTCACCGGGTGCTCCTGCTGGTGCGGTTCGACCGGGGGCTGTTGCCCGTACTGGGCCTGTTGCGCGTACTGGGCCTGTTGCGCGTAGTGGGCCTGTTGCGGGTACTGGGCCTGTTGCGGGTACTGCTCCTGGACGTACGGCCCCTGAACGGGCTGCTGCGGGTGCACGTGTGCCGGGAACGGCGCGGGCGCGGCCGGCTGCGGCGCCAGCCCGGCGAGCGGCGCCACCGGACCGGTGACGATCACCGGCGGAACCGGCTGCGGCGGTGTGTACGACAGCGGTTCGCCCTCGGGCCCGGACGGCGAAGCCATCGGCGCTGCCATCTGGGCTGCCATCTGGGCTGCCATCTGGGCTGCCATCGGCACCGCCATCGGCATCGGCGTGGTCATGGACGGCGGCACCGGGGCCGGTATCGGTGACGGCACGGACGACGGCAGGGGCGACGGAACGGGCGACGGCCCGGACGACCGCACCGGCGCCGCGATCTGCCCGGGCGCCAGCCGCTGCCGACGCCGGCGCACCGCCAGCTGCACCTCGTCCGCCGCCGACCGCGCCGTCCGCATCAACTCCGAGCGGATGAACCGCCGGTCGGTGATGTCCCCGCCGTCGGACAGCACCCGCGCGGTACGCACGGCGTGCGGCAGCAGCCCGAGCACCGGCAGGCCGAACTCGCGCGACACCTCCGCCCCCGAGTACGGCCCCTCACCGACCAGCAGCAGCCCGAGCGCGTCCGCCCCGGTGCCGGCCGTCGCCAGGTCCTCGGCGAGCGCGGACAGCCGGGGCCGGGCCGAGCTCAGCCCGCGCAGCGTGGTCCGCACCGTCGCCGCGACCACGTCCGCCCGCCGGGCCAGCACGGCGCTCGGGCCGGTGGCGCCGGAGCGGCCGAGGTCCACGATGACGTCGTAGCCCTGCTGTTCGAGCCCGTGCAGCACCTCGGCGAGCGGCTCCCAGGTGTAGGCGAGGCCGGGGGCCTGGGTGGGGTCGGTCAGCCCGGGCAGCAGCAGCCGTTCGGCGGTGCCGTCGGGCGAGAGGTCGATCAGCTGCTCCCAGAGCGTCTGGGCAAGCAGGCCACGCCGGTCGGCGACGGCCAGGTTGCGCAGCCCGTACACCGCCTCGACGCGGCCCTCCAGGGCTCCCGCGAGCACGGCGCCGCCGTCCGGGTCGGCCTCGACCAGGACGATCCGGCGCCCGGCCGGCAGCGGCCAGGCCAGCAGCAGCGCGAGCGCGGTCGTGGTCGCGCCGGGTGCGCCCGGGCCGCCGACCACCGCGATCACCGCCATCAGGCCCCACCCGCCCCTGCGGTCGGACTCGCCCCGGCGGTCGGGCCGGCCCCGGCGGCGGGGGCACCGCTCGCCCCGGCCGCGCCGCTCGGCGCGGCAGAAGGAGCACCGGACGGGACCGCCGAGGGTGCGGCGCTGCCACCGGCGGCGGCGCGCGGCGCCAGCAGCACCTGGATCCGCCCGCTGGCCACCCACTGCGCCAGCCGGGTGCCGTCCGCCGTGCCGACGGCCACGTCGAGCACCATGCTGCCGTCGGTGTCCGGCCGGCCGACCGTGATGACCGTCGCGCTCAGCGAATCGGACCGGGCGTTGTCCGGGGTGTAGACCAGCACGACCTGCATCCCGGGCTGGAGCCGGGTGGCGGGCAGCTGGCTGCGCCGGGCCGACACGCCGACCACGATCTGGCCCGGCTGGACGGCCAGCGTCTGGGCCAGATCGCCCTTGGTCAGCATCGCGCCGCGCTTGAGGTCGGTGGCGGCCCGCATGCCGATCGCGCCGCCCCGGTCCTGGGCCGATACCGGGCGCAGCGCCGGGTCCCCGGCGATCCGGGCCACCACGAGGTCGTCGTTGGTGAGCACCTGCCCGTACGGGACGTCCCGGGCGAGCGCCAGGACGGCGACCCGCTGACCGGTGCTGTTGTAGAGGACCGCCCCGCCCAGCCCGCCGGCGGCGATCAGCGCGACCGACATGGCCAGCACCGCCGGACGGCGCCGCCGGGCCCGCAGGGTCCGGGCGGGGGCGTGCGGAGTGGCGCGCCCCTTGCCCTTGCCCTGCGGCGTGCCCTGGCCCTGCCCCTGCTCCTGCCCCGGGACGGCCACGGACACCGTGGCGCCTGCGGGTGTGCCGGATCCCGGCGTCGCGTATATACGGTTCTCCACCGGGTTCCGGCCTTTCGCGTGTCGTCGTTCAGCGCTTCGGGGTGGTGCGTCGTGCCGAGCAGGTCAGTTGCCGAGCAGGTCAGTTGCCGAGCAGGTCGATTACCGGGCAGGTCAGTTGAGGACCTGCACCTCGGCGACCTTGAGCTGGAAGCCGGCGTTCTGCGGCATGCCGATCTCGAACTTCTTGGTGTTCAGGCCCGTGACGGTGACCTCGCCGACCCAGTTCGCCGTGGCGTTCACGCTGAAGGCGCCGCCGGGCTCGCCGGCCGAGCCGGTCGGGAACTCGAAGCCGCAGTCGGGCGACTTCGCGTCGCCGTACTTGTCGTCGTACGGCGTCCCGGGCTTGTCGCAGGTCACCGAGTACTTGTCACTGAAGTTCCAGACCACGTTCTTCAGCCTGGGCGTGACGGTGACGGTGACGCCCTGGAGCGTCAGGGACACCGGCTGCGGCGGCTGGTAGCCCTTCACCCAGAGCCAGACCGGCGACTTCACCACGGCCGTGCCGAGCGGCGCGGCGGCCGGCGCGGGGGCCGGGAAGGCCATCCGGTCCTTGAGGATCTGGAGGGCCATAGCCCGCGGGTCCGGCGGCGGCGCGGCCGGCGCCACCGCGTGGAATTTGATGTCGCCCGGCGACCATCCCCCGGCGCCATTCGGGCAGGACGGCAGGTACAACGCGCCCTCCGACGGTTTGTGCCCCTCCCACGCCGGGTCGTCCGGCTTGTCGACGGTGGTGTAGTAACAGCCGTCGCTGTTGCTGAACCAGCCCATCTCCGGGTCGTGGCAGGGGTATTCCTGCCCGTGGTAGCTGCACAACAGCGGGCCTTCGCTGCTGCCGCCCCCGCCACCGCCTCCCCCACCGCCCCCGGTGGGCTTGCCGCCCCCGCCGTGGACCTCCCCGCAGATCGCCACCGGCTCACATTGCTCGGCCCCGCCGCCCGGTGTTTCGTCCGCGATCGCCGATATCGCCGAGGTCAGCAACAGCCCCGCCGACAACGGCGCGAGGATCGCGAATCGCCGCGCCGGTTTCCCGGTGTTCAGCATGTCCGGTCCGCCTCCCGCTTGAAGTCGTAGATCAGCCAGCGTGCTTGGAACCAGCGCAGGGATGCCGTCGCCACGTATCGGTTGACCCGCCCCACCGGTTCCCGCGCGGCCTTCGTGGCGGCGTCGACCCGATGCCAGTCGGACACGTCGAGGCAGTCCTCGATCACCGCGGTCCGCGGATCGGCTTTCAGGTCGACCGCCGTCACCACGGCGGAATTGCGCGGCGCACCGGTCATCACCAGTTTGGCGTCGTGAAGTTGACGGAGTCCGACGAGAGTGTCGGACAGGGCCTTGCCCGAGGAGTACGTCTCCAGACCGATTCCGTCCGAATCCTTGTCCCCGAAAGCCTGGGTCTGGGCCTGCCACCAGTCCTGATAGGTCTTCAGGACCAGGCGTGCGGCGGATCCCTCGGGGCCGGTGGTCGGCGCGATACCGGCGTTTACGGAACCACCCGAAGGAGTTATCGGGTTCACTCCGGCCACCGTGGGCGCGCCCGTCCCGAGACGGTCGACGGAACCAGCGGCCCCGCTGCTCGCACAGGCGCTCAGCAGCATCACCAAAACCACCCCACCGACCCCAACCGCCTCAGGGCGCAACACATTTCCGCGCTGCCGCATCGCCCCACCTCATCGCGACCGAACCCGACCGAGCTCCGTGGCCGCCGGATGAATTCCGTCGTCCCACCAATGTTTCCGTGGGGCATCGATTCTTCGCCAACCCACCCCATCACGGCAACACCTCGGGCCCCCTGACCTTACGCGGAAGGCGGATCCGTCGGGGCACTTTCGCGCCACAGAACGGCCAACAGTTCTTCCGAAAGCGACAATCCGGCCAATGCACCCCGCACGGCCGCCCGATTGCGCATCAACAGGCGTCCGCCCTCCGGCGGAACGAGCAGGCGCGCGCCCGGCGCACCCGAACTTCCGTGCGCCGCCGCGCCGTCCAGCAGTGCCGCGACGGCGGGCTGGAGATCCAGCGGGCCGACGGCGGCGGGCGCGCCCGGCAGGCCCTGGCGCAGCACCGCGGTCAGGGCGTGGCTGAACGATCCCTCGCCGCCCGGCAGTACGGCGTCCCGACCGCGTCTGCCCGGGGCGTAGCGGCCTATCCGGCCCCACAGCGGGACGCGCGAGTAGCTCAGCAGTTCGCCTGCGCCGTCCTCGCCGCCGCCGCGCTCCAGCGCCGCCCAGGTGTCGCGGTCGGCCACCGCGTCGACCAGCAGCAGCGCCTCCTCCTGGTCGCCGTGCACCATCGCGCTGACCACCCAGTCCCAGGCCAGGCCCCGGCGGTAGGCGTTGTCGGCGGTGCTGCCGCCCGTCACCAGGGCGAGCCGGCGCCCGCGCGGGTCCGCGATCAGCTGGCCGACCAGACAGACCACCAGCCAGCGGCCGGGGTGCTGGGCCGCCGAACGGACCGCCGTGAGCATCGCGTTGGCGTCCGCGTCCGGCTCCACGGCGGTGACCCGGCAGCCGCCCGCGCCGGCGTCGAAGCACATCCCGGGCAGCACCTCGGCCAGCAGCCGGGCGCCGTCCGGCGCGTGCGCCGAACCGCCGAAACCCCGGTCGGGGCCGCCGTCCGCCCCGATCACCACCAGATCGACCCCGCCGACCATCCGCACGCCCCCTTTTCGCCGGCCCGGCGCTCCCCGAGCCGCCCGCCGGGCAGGCTACCGCCCCCTGCCGCCGCCGGCGGGGCTCCCGGCCCTTCCGCTGAGGGACCATGGGCCCTATCGGCCCGCGCGCCGACCGGAGGACGATCGGACGCATGGAGCGCGAGGACCGTGTGGAGACCCTGAGCGAGGCCGAGTGCCTGCGGCTGCTCAGCACCGTGCCCGTCGGGCGCGTGGTGTACACCGAGCACGCGCTGCCGGCCGTGCTGCCGGTCTCCTTCGAGGTCGCGGACGGGCGGCTGCTGCTCGCCGTGCGCCGGGGAAGTACCACCGCGCGCGGGCTTGACGGGACGGTGGTGGCCTTCCAGGCGGACCTGCTGGACCCGGTCACCCGCACCGGGTGGAGCGTCCTGGTGCACGGGCGGGCGAACGTCGTGCGCGATCCCGAGCAGGTGCGGCGGGCACTGCGGTCCGGACTGCGGCCGTGGGTGGGCGATCCGGAGCCGATGTTCGTCGCGCTGGCGCCGGAGCTGGTCAGCGGGCGCCGGCTGCTCCCTGCGGGGCACGGGGTGCTGTGGTCATGACCTTGAGGAGCGCCGGACGCCTGACAGGTACCGGCGAGTAGGCATACGCTGCCGACGTCCTGATCACCGGGCCGCCCGGCCCGTCCCCCTCCAGGAGCGCACCGTGACGAGCTTCGCCTCCCTCGCCGACCTCACCGCCGCCGTCGGCACCGAGCTGGGCACCAGCGAGTGGCACACGATCGAGCAGCGGCAGATCGACCTGTTCGCCGAGGCCACCGGCGACCACCAGTGGATCCACGTGGACCCGGAGCGGGCCAAGGAGAGCCAGTTCGGCTCGACCATCGCGCACGGCTACCTGACCCAGTCGATGATCCCGGTCCTCGCGAAGGAGTGCTACAGCGTCCACGGGGTGCGGATGGCGCTGAACTACGGCTCGGAGAAGGTGCGCTTCCCGGCGCCGGTGCCGGTGGGCACCACGATCCGGGCCACCGCCGAACTGGTCTCGGCCACCGAAGTGCCGGGCGGGGTCCAGGCGGTCGTGCGATTCACGATCACCAGCGCGGAGAGCGCCAAGCCGCATTGCGTCGCGGAGACGATCACCCGCTTCTACGTCTGAGGACGCCTTTCGGCAGCGGGTTGGCCTGTCCCCCGATTAGCCCGCACGAGGCCTTCCATCGGGTCCGGACGACTCACGGGGAGTAATCTCCGACGAGATGGTTGTCGCACCACACCGGGCTTCCCCGCCCGCGGTGCGCGCCCGGCATGCCCGGTAGCCGTGACCGTCCCTGGAGGAGCCTTGCCCCGCCCTGCCCCGTGGTTCTCCCGCCTCGCCGGTCTGAGCTCTCAGCTCGCCCCTCCGCCCACCCACCCGGCCCCCGCACCCGGCCTGGCCGGGCTGCCCCGCGCGGCCTGGCACCGGGTCCGGGCCGAGGCCTTCGGGGCCGAACCCCGCGGCGAACGGCTGGCCCGGATCCACCGCTCGCCCCAGTTCGCGGACGGCGCCTTCCGCAACCCGCTGCCCACCCGCCGCCTGGTCTACGAGCGCACCCCGCTGGAGATCACCCGCGCCCAGCTGACCGGCGACAAGACCCGCCGCGTCCCGGCCGCCGCCGTGCCGGTGCACCGGCTGCTCCCGGCCGACCTGGCCGAGCCGCCCGGCTCCGGCCTCCGGCTGACCTGGCTCGGCCACGCCACCGTGCTCGCCGAGATCGACGGGCGCCGGGTGCTGATCGACCCGGTGTGGGGCGAGCGCTGTTCCCCGTTCGCCTGGACGGGCCCCAAGCGGCTGCACCCGGTGCCGCTGCCGCTGTCCGAACTCGGGCCGGTGGACGTGGTGGTGGTCTCGCACGACCACTACGACCACCTCGACATGGCCACCATCCGCGCCCTCAGTGGGACGGACGCGATGTTCGCCGTCCCGCTCGGGGTCGGCGCGCACCTGGAGCACTGGGGGGTGCCGGCGAGCCGGATCGTCGAGCTGGACTGGTGGGAGTCGGCCGAGGTCGCCGGGCTGACCCTGACCGCCACACCCGCCCGGCACTACTGCAGCCGCGGCCCGCGCACCAGCACGCTGTTCCTGTGGGCGTCCTGGGTGGTGGCGAGCGGCGGGCACCGGATCTTCCACAGCGGGGACACCGGCTACTTCCCCGGCTTCGCCGACATCGGCCGCCGGCTCGGCCCGTTCGACGCGACGATGATGCAGGTCGGCGCCTACAGCGACTTCTGGCCCGAGGTGCACATGACGCCCGAGGAGGGCGTCCGGGCCCACCTGGACCTGGGCGGCGAGCTGCTGCTGCCGATCCACTGGTGCACCTTCAACCTCGCGCCGCACCCCTGGGAGGAACCCGCAGAACGGGTCGTCACGGCGGCCCAGGCCCTGGGCGCCCGGCTCGCCGTGCCCCGACCGGGCAAGCCGTTCGAACCGGTGGACCCGCCGGCACTGCGCCTGTGGTGGCGGGCGGTCGCGGTCGCGGCGCAGGGCATCGAGCCGCTGGTCCAGGACACCCGGGCGCTGGCGGCCCGAGGGGAGCGGGAGCGGGCACGGGAGAGGGATTTCAGCGAACAGATCTCAAAGTCTGTTCGCTGAAGTCTGTCATCTGTTTTCTGTCATCTGTGACCTGTCAGCTGTCCGCTGTCACCGGGGGGCTCCCGCTCGTCCTAGGTCCGGTCCGCCAGCACATCCCGCAGCGCTCGGGCCTCCTTGACCACGCGGCCGGACCCGCCCTTGGCCGCCGTCGCCGTCACTTCCTCGATCGGGCCGCGCGCGCCTGTCCGCCGGGCGCAGTCGGCGGCCAGGGCCACGAGGTCGCCGAGGCCGCGAACGGTCTGATCGCCGGTCAGCAGGGCGGGCAGCGCGGGGGCGAGCACCGACCAGACCGTCCCGTACGCGCCCGTCCCGGCGGCCAGCGCGAGCGCCCGGGAGAGCCGGGTGGGCTTCACCGCGCCGCAGTCGACGAGTGCGCCCAACTCGCGCCCGAGCAGCGCGCCGTCGAGGTGGCCGCGGGCGGCGAGCACGAGCAGGGCATCGACGGCGGCCGTCCGGTCCTCGGTGTGGCGGGCGCCCAGGCCGTACGCGAGGACCAGGTGCAGCGCGAGCCCGGCCGGGCCGCCGGCCTCGGCGAGGACGGGCAGCAGCCGCCCGGCGCCGCGCTCGTCGCGGTCGGCGGCGGAGGCGAACCAGTCGAGCCAGCGGGCGGCCAGCTCCTCCCGGTGCCACGGGAGCATCGCGGCCCAGTGCGCGCTGGGCTGCCAAGTCCAGCGCGTCTGCGCCCGGATCCGGTTCATGCCCGGCTCGGTGCAGTCCAGCAGTGCCACGAACTCACGGGCGAGCCGTTCGCCGCCCGGCCCCTCCGGGCCGGCGTCGATACCGGGCTGGGCGACGGCGACCCGCCGCAGGTCCTCCCACCAGCGCTCGCCGTAGGCGTGGCCGTGCCGGGAGCCGCGGCCGGGCGCGAAGACCACCCGCTCGGACGGCTGGGCGGGCAGGCCGCCGGTGCGCAGCCACGCTGCGGCCCACCGCCCGGCCGGCCTGGTCAGCGCCTCGGCCGCGCGTATCACCTCCCCGCCCACCGTCGGGCCGACCCGCAGCAGGGCGGCGCACAGGTCGGCCTGGCCCGGCGTGACGCCCGCCGCCCGGTAGCCGACCAGCCGCTCGACCAGCACTGCCGCGTCCACCGCGCCGGTCGCGTCGGTGGGTGTGGCCAGCAGGTACGGCGGCCGAGTGGCCGTCACCTGCCAGGCGGCCTCCTCCAGGCGGGCGGCCAGCACATGGCCGTGGACGGTGTTGTTCTGCCCGCGCAGCGGCGAGCGGCCCTTGCCGCCGAGGAAGTCCCAGAGCCGGTGCGGCGGCGCCTGCCCGGCCACCGCCGCCGCAACGTAGAGGACGTCCCGGGGCCCGCAGTCCTGCCAGCGCCCGACCCCGTTCCACGGATACACCCGCAGGACCGGCCCCAGCGCCTCGACGAGCGCCGCCCGGTCGCGATGGGCGTGCCGGACCAGCCCGTCCAGCACGCGCTCGAAGTCCGCCACCTCCGGTTCCTGGGCGGCGAGCAGCGCGGACAGTTCCTCCGCCACCTCCGCCGCCGAGGCGATCGGCGCCCCGAGCGGGCGCGGTTCGGGGACGGGCGGCAGCATCTCGTTCCACCCGGTGTCCGGGTCGTCCCCGCCGACCGGCGCGCCGAACAGCTCGGTGGCGCGCGGGTGGTGGACAAGGTTCAACGCCTCGGCCGCGTAGCGGAGTTCGGGCAGCACCGCGCTCCCGGCCGCCTTGAGGTGACGGGCGACGACGTTCAACGCCCGTTCCTGGACGCCCGAATCCGCGTGCCCGAAGGCTCCGGCCGCGGCGAGCACCACGGCACCGGCCCGCTCGGGCGAGCGCCGGGCCGCCTTCTCCAGCCACCCCAACTGGGCACGCACCAGCTTCTTCTCGGCCCGGAACAGCACCACCGCCGAGGCCTCGCCCAGCAGTTCGAGCTCGATCAAGCCGGCCTCGTCCAGCCCGGCGAGCACCCCCTGGGCGTGCCCGGCGACCGTCGACGGCCCGTCCAGCAGCGCCACCAAGTCCCGCGCGCGGGCGGCGTACTCCTCGGGCGTGGGCGCGAGGGCGAGCAGTACGTCGACGAAGAGCCGCTGGTCGGCGGTCCTGCCGCCACGCAGCAGCCGGGCCAGGCAGCGGTCGATCACGTCCGCGCGGTCCAGCACACCGCCGGCGGCGAGTTCGGCCAGCGCCTCGGCGAAGACGTCCCCCGGCCGCGGGCTGAGCCGCCAGGACAACATCCCGCCGATGTCGGCGAGTTCGAACACGCGAGGCAGCAGCGCCGGAGTGAACGCGTCGGCGCGCAGGTCCTCGGCGAGCGTCGGTCGGGCACCGGAGTGGCGGAACCTGCGCTCCAGCCACTCTCGGACGAACGGCTCGGTCTCCGGCACCGCGCAGCCGGTGCGCCGCACCACGGCCTCGATCAGCGGGTAGAACGACCGGCCCCAGCTCGGCGCCGGCCGGGCCGCGAGCCGGGTGGCCACCTCGATCTGCCACTCCACCGGCTGCGCCTCGACGACCTGGGCCAGCGCGGGGTGCACTGCGCCGCTGCGCCCGCTGAAGTCCCGGCTGCCTATCCACGTGGCGGCCCCGGCCGGACCCACGTGGCAGCCGGCCCCGGCGACCAGCAGGGCGCCCGCGCGCGCGTTCGCGACATTCGACCACTCGCCCCGGATCTCCTGGCGCACCGCCTTCAGCCCGGGCAGACACGCCCGCCGCTGCGCCGGGTCCAACACGGCCACCAGCGCGGGTATCTGCGGCGTGCGCCCCTCCCGGACGGCCTGCAGCAGCGCCTCGACCGGGCCCACCGGCTCCGACGACTCCACCACGCTGCCCGCCACAGGCTCACCCGCCGCCGTGCCCATCGCCGACTCGCCCACCACTATGCCCGTCACCAGTTCCTCGATCGCACTGCCCGTCAGCAGCGCCCCCAGCACGCTGCCCGCCACCGGATTCTCCACCGCGCTCACGCCCCGGCCCCCGTCGCCGTCTCCCGCACGATCCCCACCGCGAGCGCGTGCTTGCACGGCCCGCGCCCGCCGCGGTACTTGGCCCACCACAGGCAGGTGCAGCTCACCCGGCCCGCCTCGTCCGTCCGCACCCGCTGGACATGGTCGTCCACCGTGACGACGGCCGTCGCACCGCCCTCCTCCAGCCGCACCGCGCCCGCCGCCGCCAGGGCCCGCGCGGCCCGCAGCCGCGGGTTCGCGGCCTCGGCCCGCCCGGCGTCGTACGGGAGCTGCCGGTGGAAGTACGCGGCCTCGGCGGTGTCGTAGCCGATCTGCCCGGCCGTCCCGAGCCGGGTGAGCGCGGCCCGCACCCGCTCGGGGGTGAGCCCGGACTGCTCGGCCAGGTCGGCGATGTCGATCCGCGACTCCCAGGCGAGCAGCACCGCGACCAGTTCGGCGTCCTGCTCGGCGGTGCCGGTGGCCAGGGCGCCGAGCACCCCGCCCTCGCCGGAGAAGCCGCGGGAGGCGTCGGGCGAGAGGGTCAGGGTGAGCCGCATCCCCGGCAGCACCACCTCCCACGCGGAGGCCGGCGGCCCCCCTTGCGAAACCGGCCCGTAGACCCGCAGCGCGAGCGCGTGCCGCAGCACCCGCTGGAGCGCCACCAACCGCTCGGGGCCCGGCAGGCAGACCGCGCCCGGCACCGGCCGGGTGGTCGGCCGCAGCGTGCGCCCGGCCGGGACGACCCACCCGACGCTGCTGCGGCCGCCGCGCGGCAGCGAGCGCAGGAAGCGGACCGCCTCGGCGGCGGGCAGCTCGGCCCTCAGGTCGAAGCCGGCGGCGGTGACCTGCGTCTCGGCGAAGCCGCGCACCCAGCGCTCCGGCAGCGGCACCTTCTTCTCCACCAACGGCCCGTCGAAGGTGGTGACCTCCAGCGCGTCCGGCCCGACCGCGAGGTGCAGCGGGTCGGCCGGGCCGATCCGGGTCAGGGCTTCCCGCAGCGGGTTGTTGACGTCCACGTTGGTGGTGCCGTGGCCGATGTCGTCGCCGTCCAGCCCGGCCTGGAGCACGTCGAGCCGGGCGTAGACGCCGCAGCAGCCGGAGAAGGACTCGAAGCGCAGCCGGTCCCCGTTGGCGGTGACCACCGGGTCGAGCGAGGCGCGCAGCTGCGGCTGGTAGTAGCGGGCGGCGGCGACGTCCGCGACGGCGAGCAGCGCGGCGGCGGCCGGCGCCGGGTCGGCCAGGAAGCCCGCGAAGAACCGCGGATTCGCCGCCGCCCCGAGCGGGGTGGCGCCGCCGGAGGTGGCCAGGTCGAGCCGCCGCCCGTCGACGCCGTCGAGGACGGCGGACGGACGCAGATAGGCGTACGCGTGTGCGGATTGCGTCATGCCGAGCACGCTAGGTGAGGGCACTGACAATCCGTCCGACCCCGCCTCAACTGAAACAGGTTCTACACGGAAACGAACACCGAACTGAACCCCGGGAGGGTTACCCAGGTCACACCGCTGCACGGTTGGCTTCTGCCACTATGGGCCCGTGACCGACCTGACCGAACAGGAAAGACGGGCCGCCGACCCCGCCGGCTCGTTCGCCGGACTGCTGGAGATCGAGCGGTTGGACGAGAACACGTTCCGGGGCCGCTGCCACGCCGGGGCGCCGATGCGCGCCTTCGGCGGCCAGGTCGCCGCGCAGGCGCTGACCGCCGCCGGGCGAACCTGCGCCGGCGACCGCGCGGTGCACTCGCTGCACAGCTACTTCCTGCTGCCCGGCGATCCGACCGGGCCGATCCGCTACGAGGTCGACCGGGTCCGCGACGGCATGTCGTACACCACCCGCAGGGTCACGGCGGTGCAGAACGGGAACGCGATCTTCACCCTCTCCGCCTCGTTCAAGCGCCCCGAGCCCGCCGCCGACCGCCACCGTGAGATGCCCCCGGTGCCCGGCCCCGAGGAACTGCCGGACGCGTTCTCGCTCTGGGAGCCCGCCGCCCGCGCCGCCCTCGCCCGCACCGAGGGCTTCCGCGAGCTGGAGCTCCGGTTCGTCCCGCCGGACGCGCCCGGCGTGCCGCCCGCCGTCCCCGGGATGCCGCAGCAGTTCGTCTGGCTGCGCACCGGCTCCCCGCTGCCGGACGGCGACCCGCTGCTGCATGTCTGTGCCCTGACCTACCTGTCCGACCTCACCCTGGCGTCCACCGCCGGGCTGCACGTGCAGCCGAACTTCTTCCAGCGCGTCGAGCCGCCCCGGCTGCTGATGGCCTCGCTGGACCACGCGATGTGGTTCCACCGCCCGTTCCGGGCCGACGAGTGGCTGCTGTTCGCCCAGCGCAGCCCGTCCTCCTCGGACGGCCGGGGGCTGTCGCTCGGCGAGTTCTACGACCGGGACGGCCTCCTGGTCGCCTCCGCCGTCCAGGAAGCGCTGATCCGGGACCGGCGCTGAACGGGACCGACATCGGCGGCGGCCCCGGACGGACCCGGCGGTGACCGCCCGGCGAACGGAGGGGGCCGGTCGGCGTCATACTCCTGAGCGGCCCCGGCCCGTATCATGGTGCGGGTGACCAAGGTTGACCTGTCACCACGGCCGGTGGAGGCGATGTCTCCGCGTCAGCTCGAACGCCGCGAAGGCCTGATCGCGGCGGCGCTCGCCCTGGTGAACGAGATCGGCGTCGAGCGACTGCAGATGAAGCAGGTCTGCGAGCGGTCCGGAGTCGCCCTGGGGACGGCGTACCGCTACTTCTCCTCCAAGGACCACCTCCTGGCGGCGGCGATCGCCGAATGGCACCGCCTGCTGCTGGCCGACCTGGTGGCCGAGCTGCGCGGACCCCGCGCCGGGCTGGGGGCCACCGACCGGGCGGTGCGGTTCGTCCGCGGCGGAATGCGGGCCTACCAGCGGCAGCCCGAACTGGCGCGGCTGCGGGTGGCCGTCGCAGCCTCCACCGACCCCTTCGCCAGCGAGGCCCTGCAGGGCATGGCCCGGGCCGACAGCGCCGCGCTCCAGGCGGCGATGGGCGAGGTGCCGGCCGCCGCGAGCGACCTGGTGCGGCACATCGTCGGCCACGCCTGGCAGGGCGAGCTGACCGCGTGGGTGACCGGCCGCACCACCCTCGGGGACGCCCGGCGGCGGCTGGAGGACGTGGTGCGGCTGGTGCTGACCCCGTACGAGACGCCGTACCCGGCGCCGTACGAGGTCCAGTCCACGGTCTAGGCCGCGGTCTGGACCAGAGCGTCCAGACCAAGGCCTGGGCCACAGGGCCGCTCAGACCACCGTCACCGGGTGGGCCACCACCGCGCCGAACAGGTAGCCCTCGCGGTTGAACACCGCCGTCTCCGGCTGCGTGCTGCCCCGGTGGTCCGTCGTACGGGCCCGCAGCTCGTACGGGCCGGGGCGCTCGGGGAGCCAGTCGAAGGTCCAGCGCGTCCAGTTGTGGGCGCGCGGCTCGTCGCGCAGCTCGGCGCGCCGCCAGGTCCGGCCGCCGTCGGTGCTCACCTCGACCCGGCGCACCGCGGCCGCACCGGACCACGAGCGGCCGTGCAGCCGGTGGGTGCTGTCCGCCTCCAGAACGGCGCCGGCGGCCAGTTCGAAGGCGCTCTTCGGCACCTGGTCGGTCAGCACGGCGCCGCCGCCGGGCGGGTAGTCGGGGCCGAACATCCGGTAGAAGTCGGTGTTCCAGGGCGAGTACAGCGGCCGGTCGGCCACCTCGATCGTGCCGACCCACTTGATCGAGGCGATGCCCACCCAGCCCGGCACCACCAGCCGGGCCGGGGCGCCGTGATCGGGGGTCAGCGGTTCGCCGTTCATCTCGTAGGCGAGCAGCACGTCGTCCAGCGCCTTGGCGAGCGGCAGCGGGCGGCGCACCGGGCCGTAGTCGGTGCCGCCCGCGATGTAGGACGGGTCGAGGCCGGTGGGCAGCACGTCCACCGCGTCCGCGGTCAGTCCGGCCGAGCGCAGCACGTCCGCCAGGCGGACGCCGCGCCAGCTCGCCGAGCCGACGCCGCCGAGCGTCCACGGCGTGCCGGGGACGGACTGCTGCTGCTGGCTCCGGTAGTAGCTGCGGGCGTTGCCCGCGCACTCGATCAGCGAGCTGATCGTGGCGGCGGGCAGGGCCCGGAGGTCGCCGAGGGAGAACTCGACCGGCCGGTCGGCGGTCGGGGCGCCGCTCAGACCGGTGCCGAACAGCTTCAGCCGCCAGGTGCCGGGGTCGATCAGCGGGGTGCTGGTGTGGTTGCGGACGAAGAACCGCTCCACCGGGACGTGCCGGCCGATGCCGGTGCCGCCGTCCGCGTCGCGCAGCGTGTCCCAGCGCATCTCGGCGTTGGTGCCGCGCGGCACGAACCACTCCGCGGGCAGCGGCTTGACGATCCCGGGCACCGGACCGGTCCCGGCGGCGTCGGTCCCGGCGGCGTCGGTCCCGGCGGCTCCGCGGGCAGCGGCGCCGCGGGCAGCGGCAGCGGCGCCGGGGGCTTCATCGGTCTGCTCGGAAGGGGCGTGGTCGTCGGCGGCCATGAGCGGACTCCTTCTCTGCCATGGTAGGCGGTTCGGCGGAGCGCGCCGTCACGGCCGAAGGCGGGGAGCGGAGCCGGACCGGGGCGGCACGCGCGGGCGGGAGCCCCTCTGGCCGGAGGAAGGCCAGGGGGCTCAGCGAGATCTCGAACAGCTCGGACACCACACAAGCGGGCAGACGGCCACCCGGACTGCACGGACGGCGTTCCGCCCGGACGGCCCCACGGCGCGGCGTGCCCCGGTCACGCTTCCGGAGCCTAGGCCCGGGACGGGCGGCGCGCCAGCCTGTCTGCCGAGACCCGGCTTGACCTTCACACCGGTGTGAACTCCTACCGTACGAACGGCCGAAAACCGCACCGACGTACAGGAGCACCCGCCATGCCGTCCACCCCCGTGCCCCCGCTCGCCCGGATCGTCCGCGGCTCCGGCCCCGGCCTGCTGCTCGCCCACGGCGCGGGCGGCAGCGCCCGGGACAACTGGGGCCCGCTGCTGCCCGACCTCGCCGCCCACCGCACGGTCGTCGCCCCCGACTACCCCGGCTCCGGCGACACCCCGTACGAGCCGGGCGAGCCCACCCTCGACGAACTCGCCGACCGGCTGGTCGCGACCGCCGTCGAGGAGGGACTGGACACCTTCGACCTGGCCGGGTACTCGCTCGGCGCCGCCGTCGCCGTCCGGGCCGCGACCCGCCACCCCGAGCGGGTCCGCTCCCTGCTGCTGCTCGCGGGCGTGGCCGGCGGCTCGGCGCGGCTTCGGCTGCTCGCCGGGCTCGCCATCGACCTGGCCGACCGTCCGGCCGACCTCGCCCGGCTGATGCTCACCATGGTGTTCGGCGGGACGTGGGTCGACGCGCTCCGGGCCGGCGAGCTCGCCGTCCTCCAGGAGGCGCTCAACTCCCCCGTCCCGCAGGCCTTCCGCCAGCAGTTCCGGCTCGCCGCCGAGGTGGACGTCCGCGCCGAGCTCGCCGGGATCACGGTGCCCGCCCTGGTCGTCAGCACCACCGAGGACCAGCTCGTGCCGCCCTCCCAGCACCGCTCCCTGGCCGACGGCATCCCCAGCGCCCGCCTCGCCGAACTCCCGTCCGGCCACCTGCCGATGGTCGAGCGGCTGCCCGAACTGCGGGACATCGTCCTGCAGTTCGTCAAGGAACTGGACGCATAGGAAAGTAGACAGGGAACACCCGCACACGGCAGGACGTTCGCCCGGTCATGCGCATCGGAGAAGTCTCCCGCCTGACCGGGGTGTCCACCCGCCTGCTCCGTTACTACGAGGAGCAGGGCCTGCTCAACCCGGCCCGCTCGGCCGGCGGCTACCGCGAGTACGCGGAGGCCGACACCGTCCGGGTCCGGCAGATCCGCAGCCTGCTGGCGGCGGGCCTGTCCACCCGGGTCATCGCCGAGATCCTCCCCTGCGCCACCGGTCCGCTCCCCGCCCTGGAGGCCTGCCCTACCCTGCTCGCCACCCTGCGCGGCGAACTCGCCGATCTCGACACCCGCATCGACGAGCTGACCCGCAGCCGCCAGGCCCTTGCCCGCTACCTCGCCACCGCCCATGCCCCCACGCACGAGTACGCGGCCTGACAGCGCCGGACGCCCGGACACCCGGACACCATCCGCGTGACCCCCCTGACCAGGCACGACGCCCCGCCCCGCCCGGGATGGGGCGTCCCCGTCCCAACCGACGCCCAACCCCCGTCCGGACTTCACCCGTGCGTACCGATCGTTCATTCCGCCCTGCCACCCTCCGTGACATGAACGCCCACCCTCCGGCGCCCTACCAGGAACCGCGCTTCCCGCTCCCCCAGCGCCACCGCCGTCTCCTCGCCTGCGCCGCCGTCCTCGCCTCCATCGCCCTGGGCACCTTCGGCGTCGGCGCCACCGTGGAAACCGTCCAGAACAACACCGTGGCCACCGCCACCGCCGGCAAGTAGCTCATCCGCCCCACCAGCACCGCCGTCCAGCCTCCGGACGCGGTGCTTTCGCATGTCGGCGGCAAGAACGACGCCCCTCAGGCGCGCTGTTGCTCCGCCGGGCGAGAGTGGCGGCCGGTGCCCGGGGCGGGGAGGAGGTTGGGGGCGGGGGCGTAGCGGGCGGCCGGGGGGCGGAGGAGCCAGGACGGCGGGCGGGTTGCGCGGGGGGCCGGGGTGACCAGGCCGAGGCGGTGGAGCAGGTCGAGGGCGTCGCGGCGCAGGGCGGTGCGGTCGGCGAGGTAGTCCCAGCCGGCCGGGAGGCCGTACTCGTCGGCGATGTCGCCGAGGACGCCGTCTATCAGCGCGTCGGGGATCGGCACATCACCCTCGGTGGGCTCACCCGGGAGCGGGCGGACCTCCTCGACCAGCCGCTCGACCAGCAGCATGGCCGCCTGCGGCAACGTGCCCGCGCCCGGCAGGGCGAGGTCCGTCAGTTCGTCCGCCGGGTCCAGCAGGGCGACCCCCTCCGCCCTCAACTCGGCTTCCAGGCCCAGGAAATCGGCGAGCGCCGCCGGCCCGCCGATCCGGTGTTCGCGGAGCCAGGCGCGCTGGTCCTCGGGGAGGTCGGCGGCGAGGACGGCGGGGGTCTCGGCGAGGAGGCGGCGGACGGCGGTGGCGGGTTCGGCGTCGGCGGCGCGGCGGATCAGGTCGGTGGCGTCGTCGGCGAGGGCTGGGGGTCCGGCCGGGACGGCGCGGGCGAGTTCGCGGTCGACGGTGAGCATGGAGGACGCGTCGGCCGGGTCCGCCGGGAGGTCACCGAGCACCTGCCAGTCGGCGAGCGCGGCGAGGGCCATGGCGCGTTCGGCGGGCGCGGCGGCCAGGTCGGGAGCGGCCGCGTGCATGGCGTCGAGCAGCCGCCGGTACGGGAGTTGCTCGGGGGCGTCGACGAGCAGGGCGAGCGCGAGGGCGAGCTGGGCGTAGCCGGCGGGGGTGAACGGGGCGCCGGTGCCGGGGTGTTCGAGGCGGCGGGCGGCGCCGGGGCCGAGGCCGGCCTTGCAGAGCCGGGCGTGCCAGGGGCCGACGACGAGGCGGTAGCCGAGCAGGGTGTCGAAGCGCTCGGTGAGCCAGTCGCGGTGACGGCGGATCAGCGGGAAGCCGTCGGCGTGCGGGCCGGAGGCGGTGACCAGGGGATGCGCGAGCAACAGCCGGGCGGCGATGCGGCGTTCGGCGGTGAGCCGGTCGACGGGGACGTGGTCGGTGCCCGGCTGCTCCTGGGCGGAACGATCCTGCGCGCCGGCCACCGGCCGGGTCCGCTCGGGCTTGCGGTGCTTGCCGGACGTGCCCGGCTTGGCGCCTGAGCGGACGACGGGCAGCGCGGCGGCGTCCCGGCGGGCGCGGCGCGGGCCGCGGGCGGGGCGGGCCTCGCGGGAGCGCCGGACGGCGCCGGCGTGGGCGGTGGGGCCGTGCCACCAGCTGACGTCGGCGTCGGCGGCGGCGTCGGCGGGAATGCCGAAGTGGCGGGCCGGGTAAAGGCCGAAGGAGGCGGTGCAGAGGTCGTCGGCGGTGCCGGGGGCGGCGGCGGCGAACCAGTGGGCGAGCCGGAGCAGGCCCGGGTCGGGCGAAAGGGCCGGGAGGCCCGACAGAACGGCGGCCGCCTGCTCCTGCGGTCCGTCAGACCGGGTGGCGGCAGCGGGTACGGACGCCACGACGGGTACGGCGAGGACGGCGTCGGGGGTCCCCCGCCCCGCCCCGCCCGTGCGCCCGTCCGGCCTGCCGGCGGCCACCCGGGTGGTGCCGGTCGCGTACTCCTGCTGCTCCATGTCGGGAACCAGACTAGACGGTGGCCGCGTCCCCCGGTGGCAGCAACCGGGCCTCCCGGCCAAGTAACCGGCCGTCCTCCGGTAGCGCGCCGACGGCCCCGGGCGCGCCGCCGGGCCGTCATCGGCCGGGCGCCGCCGGGGTTACGCACGGGTAACCCCGCCTTCCGCCGCGCGGACCGGTCGCCTAGGGTGCGACGGCAGGCTCACAGCCATCCCCCCTCGCCCCCGGAGGTCAGCCGCCCGATGAGCATCCGTACGACCACCCGTGCCGTCCTCGGCGCGCGCCTGCGCCCGGCCGGCGGCCTGCGCTCGGCCACCGGTCTGCTGGGCGGCTTCGCGGCCGCCTCGGCGGCTCATCTGGGCGCGATCCTGTCCGGCACCTCGGCGCTCCGGCACGCCACCAAGCCCGCCCTGATGCCGCTGCTGGCCGCCCACAGCGTCACGGCCGCGGCGACGGCGGAGCGGGAGGCGCCGAAGCTGCTGGCGCCGGCGCTGCTGCTGAGCGCGGGCGGGGACGTGCTGCTGCAGCTGAAGAACGACACCGCGTTCCTGGCCGGGATGGGCTCCTTCGCGGCGGCGCACGTGTGTTACGTGACGATGTTCGTCCGACGCGGCGCGCTCACCGACCGCAAGCGCGCCCTGGTCGTGGCGGCGGCGTACGCAACGGCCTGGGCGGGAATGATCGGGCAGCTCTGGCCGGACCTCGGGGACCTCCAGGTGCCGGTGGCGGGGTACAGCCTGCTGCTCGCCTCCACCGCCGTCACCTCGGCCGGGCTGGGCTGGCGGACGGGCCTGGGCGGGGCGCTGTTCCTGCTCTCGGACACGCTGATCGCCACCCAGCTGGCGAAGTGGCGGGAGCTGCCGGGGCATCAGTTCTGGATCATGGCGACGTACATCCTGGCCCAGTACCTGCTGGCCAGCGGCACCCTGGAAGCCGAGCAGCAGCGGGCCTGACCACACGTCCGCCGGGCACCCACCCGGCCACACGTCCGCGCCGCCGGCCCTGGTCGGCCCGGCGGCGCGGAGGACACGCACGCGAAGCGGTGGCGCGAAGGCCCATCAGGCACCACGCCGCCGCAGCAGCCAGAACCCGCCGACGCCGCCCGCGACGAGCGCGAGGCCGCCGGCCAGCTCCCCCGGGTTGGCCGCGACCGAGCCGCCGAGGCCGGTGTGGACGGCACCGTGCGGGGCGACCTGATAGCTCTCGGCACCGGACTGGCCGAGCGAGCCGGCCCACTCCCCCGCCGCCTTGCCCCAGTCGCCGAGGCCCTTGTCCGGGGTGGAGACCGCGACGGTGGTGACCGTGACCGAGGTGGAGAAGGCACCGCCATCGGGGCAGGTGCCGTCGACCTTGCTGTCCCCGGCATGCTGGCCGGCCAGGCGGGCGGAGCCGGTGTGCTTGCCGTCCGAGCCCAGGGTGAGAGTGGCCGGGCCGCCCTCGAAGGCGGCGGAGTGGGCGGTGATGGTCTTGGCCTCGGGCTTGTCCGACTTCTCGCAGGAGACCGTGACCTTCACGGTCTGGCCCGCTTCGGCGTGGGACGGGCTGACCGAGGCCGCGCCGTCCCTGGCAATCGCGAGGGGGGCTGTCAGGCCGGTCAGCACCGTCGCGCCGATCAGGGCGGCGGCGGCCGTACGCATGGGGCGCATACCGGAACCTCCGGGATTCTCGGGCGCAGCCGGGGACTCCGACGTCCACGTGGTCGAACCACTGCGCCCGGTCTCTCACCGACGGTAAGCACGGCCCCCGCGCCCGGCCACCGCTCAGGACCGTTCGAGTTACGGCCCGTCACGCACCGTGACTCACAGGTCGAGGTCCACCACGACCGGGGCGTGGTCGGACGTGCCCTTGCCCTTGCGGGCCTCGCGGTCGACGTAGCTGTCGGTGACGGCGTCGGCGAAGGGCTTGTTGGCGTAGGTGAGGTCGATCCGCATGCCCCGGTTCTTCGGGAAGGCCAGCTGGCGGTAGTCCCAATAGGTGTACGGGTGGTCGTACTTGAGCGGGCGGGGCACCACGTCGTGCAGGCCCACCTCGCCGAGGGCGTCCAGCGCGGCCCGTTCCAGCGGGGTGACGTGGGTGAGGCCCTCGAAGGCGGCGACGTCGTAGACGTCCTCGTCGGTGGGGGCGATGTTGAAGTCCCCGAGGACGGCGTACGGGCGTGGGCCGGCGGCGTCCTCGGCGGAGGCCTTGCGCAGCGCCTCCAGCCACTCCAGCTTGTAGCGGTAGTGGGCGTGGCCGACCTCGCGGCCGTTGGGCACGTAGACGGACCAGACCCGGACCGGGCCGCAGGTGGCGGCGATGGCCCGGGGCTCGACGACGGGCAACATCGCGTCGTCGGCGAGGAAGCCGGGCTGGCCGGGCAGGTCGCGGACGACGTCGTCGAGGCCGAGCCGGGAGACGATCGCGACGCCGTTCCAGCGGCCGGTGCCGTGGGCGGCCGTCTCGTAGCCGAGCGCGCGGACCTCCTCGTACGGGAAGGCGTCGGCCGCGCACTTGAGCTCCTGGAGGCAGAGCACGTCGGGCTTGGCGCTCTCCAGCCACTCCAGGAGCTTGGGCAGCCGCGCGGTGACGGAGTTGATGTTCCAGGTGGCGATGCGGACGGTCACGGCGGGCGGCCTTCCCGGGTGGTTCGGACGAGGGGTTCGGACAAGTGGCGGACGAGGGGTGGGCACCCGCCAGGGATGCCCACCCCGAATCTACCGCCGAGGACCGACAGAGCCCGCCGCGAGAGAGCCGTCTCAGTCCGAGGGCCGGACCACCGCGGCCGCGCCGCCGCCCCGGCGGACGGGTTCGGCGGCGGCCACCCAGCGCCCGTCCGGCAGCCGTTCGACGCCGGTCGCGGCGCCGATCTCGTCGACGCTGCTGAAGCTGTGCCCCAGCCCCTCCAGCGCCGACCGCTCGGGCAGCGCGAGGAAGCCCGGCTCGGCCTGGGTGGCGGCCGTGTTGCGCTGGCTGGCGCGCGGCGCGGCGATCGCCTGCTCCAGGCTCAGCCCGCGGTCGAGGCGGCCGAGCAGCACCTGCAGGGTGGTGGTGATGATGGTCGCGCCGCCGGGGCTGCCGGTCGCGAGCAGCGGCTCCCCGTCGCGCAGCACGATGGTCGGCGACATCGAGGAGCGCGGGCGCTTGCCGGGCCCGGGCAGGTTGGGGTCGGGCACGCCGGCGGCGAGCGGGGCGAAGTCGAAGTCGGTCAGTTCGTTGTTGAGCAGGAAGCCGCGGCCGGGGACGGTGATTCCGCTGCCGCCGGTCTGCTCGATGGACAGGGTGTAGGCGACGACGTTGCCCCAGCGGTCGGCCACGGTGAGGTGGGTGGTGTTCTGGCCCTCGTAGGACTCCGGGACGGCCTGGCCGGTGTCGGCGCAGTCCGCCGGGTGGCGCGGGTCGCCGGGGGCGAGCGGGCTGGTGAGGGCGCGGTCGGGGCTGATCAGGCAGGCCCGGGAGGCGGCGTAGCGGGGCGAGAGCAGCTCGCGGGTGGGGACGTCGGAGTAGTGCGGGTCGCCGACCCAGCGGTTGCGGTCGGCGAAGGCGATCCGGGAGGCCTCCAGGAAGTGGTGGTAGTACTGCGTGCTGCTGTAGTCGCCGAGGTCCCCGTCCTCCAGGATGCCGAGCGCCTCGCCGACGGTCGTGCCGCCGGAGCTGGACGGGGCGATCGAGTAGACGTCGTAGTCGCGGTAGGCCACGTGGGTGGGGGCCTGCGGGCGGACCTGGTAGGCGGCGAGGTCGGCGGTGTCGACCTTGCCGGGGCGGGCGGTGCGGCCGGAGGCGGGGTCGACCGGCGGGCGCTGGAGGGTGTTGACGACGTCCCGGCCGATGTCGCCCTGGTAGAAGGCCTTGATGCCGTCCTTGCCGAGTTGCCGGTAGGTGGCGGCGAGGTCGGGGTTGCGCAGGAGCGAGCCGGCCTCGGGGAGCTTGCCGCCGGGCAGGAAGAGCTTGGCGGTGTCGGGGAAGTCCTTGAAGCGGCTGTAGTTGTCCCGGGTCATGCCGCGGAAGGTGGCGTTGACGACGAAGCCGTCGTCGGCGATCCGCTCGGCGGGGGCGAGGTTCTCGGCGAGCGAGCGGCTGCCCCACTCGCGGAGGGCGGCGTCCCAGGTGGCCGCGGTGCCGGGGACGCCGACGGACAGGCCGCTGGTGACGGCGTCGGGGAAGGCGAGCGGCTTGCCGTTCTCCAGGAAGAGCCCGGCGTCGGCGGTCCGGCCGGCCTTCTCCCGGCCGTCGATGGTGTGGACCCGGCCGGTGGCGTGGTCGTAGTAGACGAAGTACCCGCCGCCGCCGATGCCGGAGGAGTACGGCTCGGTGACGCCCAGGGCGGCCGCGGCGGCGACGGCCGCGTCCACCGCGTTCCCGCCCGCGCGGAGCACCTCGATCCCGGCGGCGGTGGCGTCGGCGGAGACGGTGGACACCGCCCCGCCCCAGCCCACCGCCTCGGGCACCTTGGGCGGCGGGGCCGCCGCCCCGGCCGGCCCGGCGGAGGACCAGATCAGGGCTGTGACGAGCAGCAGCGGTGGCGCGAGACGGGGCAGAGCTCTCATCCGAGTCCTCCTGAGTCGACGTCAACTCCGTTCTTTCACAGGAGGCATGATCCCGACAACCACATCGCACGGCTACCAACCGGTAGTTGACCCGACGGAACCCTTCGGGGAGATCGCCGAAGGGGTGGCTCCGCGGCCGGAACCACCCCTGTCCCGACCGGCGTTACAGCGCGCTGCGCTCCACCCGGCGGCGCTTGATCGTGCGGAACCGCCGGGCCACCTGCCGGGCCAGGTCGGCGGCGCCGACCAGGCCGGCCTCGTTGCCCAGGGCGGCGTGCACGATGGTGGCCTCGGGGCGGAAGCCGCGGCCGGTGAGGGTGCGGCGGAAGGTGTCCCGGGCCGGGCCGAGCAGCAGGTCGCCGGCCTCCGAGACACCGCCGCCGATCACGAAGCGGCCGGGGTCGAGCGCGGCGGCCAGGTTGGCGATGCCGACGCCGAGCCAGGTGCCGACCTCGTACAGCAGCTCGGTGGCGGTCGGGTCGCCGGCCCGGGCGGCGTCGGTGACCAGCGGGCCGGTGATGCCCTCGACGGTGCCGCCGGCCCGGGCGAGCAGCGGCTGCACCACCGGCGACTCCTCGGCGACGAGCTCGCGGGCGTCGCGCACCAGCGCGTTGCCCGAGGAGTACTGCTCCCAGCAGCCGCGGTTGCCGCACGGGCAGCGGTGGCCGCCGGGCACCACCTGCATGTGCCCGAACTCGCCCGCCAGGCCGTACTTGCCGCGGTCGACGTAGCCGTCGCGGACGACGGCGCCGCCGATGCCGGTGCCGAGGGTGAGCATCACCATGTGGTCCTCGCCGCGCCCGGCGCCGAAGCGCCACTCGGCCCAGGCGGCGGCGTTGGCGTCGTTCTCGACGATCACCGGGAACCGCAGCCGCTCGCTGAGCGCCTGCTGGAGCGGCTCGTTGCGCCAGTTGAGGTGGGGGGCGAAGAGCACCTTGGACCGCTCGGCGTCCACCCAGCCGGCCGCGCCGACGCCGACGGCGTGGACGTCGTGCCGGTCGGCCAGCTCCAGCACCAGCTCGACGATGACGTCCTCGACGACCTGGGCGCTCTTGCTCTTGTGAGGAGTGTCGGTGCGCAGCTTCTCCAGCACCTTGCCCTCGCCGTCGACGACGCCGGCGACGACCTTGGTGCCGCCGATGTCGACACCGATGGTGGGCAGCCGCAGTATCCCGGCGGGCAGGGCGCGGCGGCGGCGCTCGGCGCGCGGGCCGAGGCCGAGCAAGGTGGGCAGGACGGCCGGCCGGGTGCTGCCTTGGGGGCTGGTCACGGCTGCGGACGCTCCTCACGGGGTTCGGCGGTGGTGGTCGGTCCGGTGACGGCCGGACCGGTGACGGCCGGACCGGTGACGGCCGGCCGGGCGAGCTCGTGCGAGAGTTCGGCGAGGTCGGAGCCGCCGGCCATCTCGGTGGTGAGCTGTTCCAGGCCGATCTCGTCGCGCGGGTGGCTGCCGGCCATCCGGCCCCGCTTGAGCAGGGTGAAGTGGTCGCCGACCAGGTACGCGTGGTGCGGGTTGTGGGTGATCAGGACGACCCCGAGCCCGGCGTCGCGGGCGGCGGTGACGTACTTGAGCACCACGCCGGACTGCTTGACGCCGAGCGCGGCGGTGGGCTCGTCCAGGATGAGCACCCTGGCGCCGAAGTGGACGGCCCGGGCGATCGCCACGCACTGGCGCTGGCCGCCGGAGAGGGTGCCGATCGGCCGGTCGACGTCGTGCAGGTCGATGCCCATCCGGGCGAGCGCCTCGCGGGTGGTGGCGCGCATGGCGTCGGCGTCCAGGCGCAGCCCGCCCCAGCGGCGGTGGCCCTGCTCGGAGCCGAGGAAGAAGTTCCGCCAGACCGGCATCAACGGGACGACGGCGAGGTCCTGGTAGACGGTGGCGATGCCGCGGTCGAGGGCCTGGCGCGGGGAGTCGAACCGGACCTCCTCGCCGCCGACGGTGTAGCTGCCCTCGTCGTGGTGGTGCAGCCCGGAGATGATCTTGATCAGCGTCGACTTGCCGGCACCGTTGTCGCCCAGCACGCAGCTGATCTCACCGGCCCGCAGGGTCAGCGAGACGTCCTGCAGGGCACGGACGGTGCCGTAGCTCTTGCCGACGCCCTCTAGGGCGAGCAGTTCGTTGTTCATCGCGTCGTTGTTCATCGCGTCGTTGTTCATCGCGGCCCCCGCTCGGCCCGGCGCTTGACGAAGGCGTTCAGCAGGGCGGCGAGCAGCAGCATCGCGCCGAGGAAGAACTTGAACCAGTCCGGGTTCCACTGGGCGTAGATGATCCCCTTGCTGGCCATGCCGAAGATCAGCGCGCCGAGCGCGGAACCGACCACCGAGCCGTAGCCGCCGGTGATCAGGCAGCCGCCGATGACGGCCGCGACGATGTAGATCAGCTCGTTGCCGACGCCCTCGCCGGACTGCACGGTGTCGAAGGAGAACAGCAGGTGCTGGCCGAGCACCCAGGCGCCGAAGCCCACGCCGAGGTAGAGCGCGGTCTTCGTCCGCGCGACCGGGACGCCGACGGCCCGCGCCGCCGCCGCGTCGCCGCCGACGGCGAAGATCCAGTTGCCGAAGCGGGTGCGCAGCAGCACCCAGGTGCCGACGGCGAGCAGGCCGAGCCACCACCAGACGGTGGCCTTGATGGTCAGCCCGCCGACGGTGACCTCCGAGGCGAACAGCCAGCGGCAGGAGGCGAATCCCTGCATGTCCGAGATCGGCTTGGTGGAGACGGTGCCCGAAACGAGCTTGGTGACGCCGAGGTTGGCGCCGGTCAGCATCAGGAAGGTGCCGAGGGTGACGATGAAGCTGGGCAGCCTGGTGCGGCCGAGCATCCAGCCGTTGAACCAGCCGACCGCCAACGTGACGGCGAGCGAGACGACGACGCCGACCCAGGTCACCGCGGTGAACTGGTAGGAGACCATCGACGAGGTCAGCGCGGCGGTGGTGACCAGCACCCCGGCCGACAGGTCGAACTCGCCGCCGATCATCAGCAGCGAGACCGGCACGGCCATGATCCCGATGGTGGACGCGGCGTAGAGCACGGTGCCCAGCGAGGAGACCCGCAGGAAGGGTTCGGCGACGGCCGCGAAGACCAGGAAGACGACGGCGGCCGCGATCAGGGCGCCGAGTTCGGGCCGGGCCAGGAGCCGGCGCAGGGCGGCCGGCCGGTCCTGGACGAGGGCGTCCTGGACGAGGGCGTCCTGGGCGAGGAGGTCGGGGGTGCTCACCTGGTCCCCCTCGCGACGTACTCGGCGAGGGCGTCGGCGTTGTCCTTGGTGAGGATCTGCGGACCGGTCGCCACCGGCTTGCCGCCGCCGAGCATGTCGAGGTTGGAGCGGTGGAGCCAGAGCAGGTCGACGCCCTCGTAGCCCTGGAGGTAGGGCTGCTGGTCGACGGCGAAGCCGACGCTGCCGGACTTCAGCCCGGCGACCACCTGCGGTCCCAGGTCGAAGGTGTCGAGCTCGATCGCGCGGTGGGCGTCCTGGACGGCCTGGAGCCCGGTGGCCGCCATCGGGCCGGAGAGGGTGAGCACGGTGTCGATGGCCGGGTCGGCTTGGAGCTTGGCGGAGATCGCGGCCCGGGCGTCGGGCATGTTGACGCCGTCCACGTAGACCACCTGGAAGGCGCCGCCGGCCAGTCCGGAGCCAGCCTGGGCGCCGGAGCAGCGCTGCTCCTGGCCGACGTTGCCCTGCTCGTGGATGACGCAGAGCACGTTCTTGCGGCCGCGGTTCGCCAGTTCGGTCCCGGCCGCCTGGCCGGCGGTGGTCTCGTCCTGGCCGATGTGGGTGAGCGCGCCGAACTTGGCGGAGTACTCCTGGCCGGAGTTGATCGTGATCACGGGGATGCCGGCGGCCTTGGCCTTGCCGAGGACATCGGCCATGGCGTCGCCCTTGGCGAGGGTGACCAGCAGGCCGTCGACCTTCTGGTCGATGGCGGCCTGGACGAGCTGGACCTGGTTCTGGGTCTGCGCGTCGTTGGAGTACAGGAAGGTGATGTTGTCCTTGGCGGCGGCCTGCTCGGCGCCCTTGCGCACGCCGTCCCAGAAGGCGTCGCCGGCGCCGGCGTGGGTCACCATCGCGACCTTCCAGCGCGGAGTGGTGACGGCGCGGCCGCCGGCGGCCGCGGCCTTGGCGCGGGCCTCCTCGGCGCGTCTGCCTCCGGTACTGCTGCAGCCGGCCACGGCGACCACCATCGCCAGGGCAGCGAGGGCGGGCCGGAACCGGCGGGACGGGCGAAAGCGGGTTGTGCTCATCCCATGATTCTCTCTGCACGGGTGGCGCGGACTTGCACCGCCTCGCCCGGCGGCGGGGGCGGCGCGGACGGTAAGGTGCCTCGGGGGACCTTCCTGAACGTTCGCTGGACACCCCGTCCGGATGACGGCCGTCCGGGTGGCACACTAGGCGCCGACCCGAAAGCGGAACAGCACGGAAACGTGATGTTCCTCTCAGGTTCCGCACAGATTCGGACGGCAACCGATCGCCGGTTCATTGCCGTCCAATGCCATTGGAGTGCGCGCGGGCGAGTGGGGCCCGGGCGGCTTGCGATCCGGATACGAGAACACATGCAACTGACAGGTACGCCCTTCTTCCTCCTCACGGTCCTCCTCGTACCGGTGTCCATCGCGGTCGCGCTGGTCCTCTGGAGCAAGGTGCGCGGGCCGCAGCCGGTGCAGATCCTGTCCCGGCTGGTCATGATCGTGTTCTGCCAGATCACGGCCGTCCTGATGGTCTTCGTGATGGTGAACAACGCGAACCTGATCTACGGCAACTGGGACGACCTGCTGGGCACCGGTGACCACGTCCGCGCGGTGCCCACCGTGCCGAAGGACGACCAGCCGGCCGGGGAGGGCAAGCCGGGCAGCGGGGACGCCAAGGCCCCGGCCAAGGTGCTGCAGCAGTTCGGCGGTGTGGGCGACCCGGCCGTGCCGGGCGACGTCCAGAAGACCGACCTCAAGGGCCAGGTGTCCGGCGTCGACGGCGAGGTGCTGGTCTGGCTGCCGCCGCAGTACAACGACCCGGCGTTCAAGGACAAGAAGTTCCCGGTCGTCGAGCTGATCCCGGGCTACCCGGGCTCGTCCTCCACCTGGTACGGCACCCTCAAGGTGTCCGAGCAGCTGAAGCCGCTGATGCAGCAGGGCAAGGTCGCCCCGTTCATCCTGGTCTCGCCGCGCACCCTGCTGCTCGGCAACCACCAGGACGCCGGCTGCACCGACATCCCCGGCAAGGTCAACGCCGACGCCTGGGTCACCCGGGACGTGCCGCAGATGATCCTGGACAACTTCCGCGCCGACCCGTCCGCGGACCGCTGGGCGATCGCCGGCTACTCGGCCGGCGCGCACTGCGCGGCCAAGCTGTCGCTCGCCCACCCGAACCGCTACCGCGCGGCGATCAGCCTCTCCGGCTACAACGACCCGGCGGCCGAGAAGGACTCGCTGGTCGGCAGGGACGCCAAGCTGCGCGAGGCCAACAACCCGATCACCATCCTGAAGACCGCCCAGCAGCCGCCCAAGGTCGCGATGTACATCAGCGGCAAGAAGGGCGACGGCCTGGAGGACGCGCAGGCGCTCGCCGCCGCGGCCAAGGCCCCGACCACCATCCAGGTCCAGGAGACCACCGGGCCGCACTCCACCGAGCTGTGGAAGGGCATGGTGCCGAGCATCTTCGAGTGGCTGACCGGGATCATCCCGGCGCAGTAGCCCGACCGCGGAAAGGGCCCGCCGCGGACGTCCGCGGCGGGCCCTTTGGCGTATCTCTTGGGCGGATCCGTGAGGCGTGCCCGTCAGGCGTATCCGTCAGGCCAGTTCGAGGGCCAGGTAGAAGTCCACCCGGTCCTCCAGGCGGGACAGGTCGCGGCCGGTCAACTCCTCGATCCGGCCGATCCGGTACCGCAACGTGTTGACGTGGACGTGCAGCTGCGCAGCGCAGCGCGTCCACGAGCCGTCCGAGCGCAGGAACGCCTCCAGGGTGCGGACCAGGTCCGCCTGGTGCTCGATGTCGTAGCCGATCACCTTGTCCAGCAGGCGGCTGCGGAACGCCCGGCGCACCTCGTCCGGGACGGCCGCCAGCAGCAGCACGTGCGAGGCCAGCTCCTCGGGGCCGGCCACGCAGACCCGGCCGACCCGGGCGGCGGCGATCCGGCGGGCGTGCCGGGCCTCCTCCAGGGCGCCGCGCAGGCCGCCGGCCTCGGCGGCGGGGGCGGAGACGCCGAGGGTGATCCGGCCCTCCGAGCCGAGCCCGGCCTCCAGCGGGGCGAGCAGGTCGCGCAGGGTGTCGGCGGGCACCGCGCTCTCCATCGCGGGCATCACCACGACCGCGCCGGTGCCGGCCCCGGCGACCAGGGCGCGGTCGGTGGTGCCGCCGAGGGCCTCCTCCAGGACGGCCCGCACCGCGCCCTCGGGCAACCCGGTGCCCTCGGCGCTGAGCACCAGCCAGGAGCCCTCCGGGGCCTGCGGCTTGGGCTCGGGGCTCTCGTAGCGGGCAGCCATCGCCGAGGAGGCGTACAGGGTGCGGCTGATCTCGGCCGGGTCGACGTCCCGCCGGAGCCGGTCCAGCAGCTCGTCGGCGAGGCGGCGGCGCAGCCGGCGGCCCTCGTCCCGGCGCTGGCGCTCGGCGGCGACCAGGCGGGCCAGGTTCTCGGCGAGCTGCTGGCGCTTGGTGGTCCACTCGGTGACGTCGCCGGCCACCGCGAGCATCCAGTCGGCGAGCGGCGCCTCGTGGTCGGCGGAGGCGGGGGCGGGCAGCAGGGAGTACGCGCCGACGGCCAGCCGGGCCCGGTGCGGGGGGCGGCGGCGCTGGCGCTGGGCGGCGAGGTGGGCGCGGACCAGCTGGTCGCGGTCCTCGGCGGCGAGCCGCTCGGCGGGCCCGGCGATCACCGAGCCGGTGGGGGTGAGCACCCAGCAGTCGAGGTCGAGGTCGCCGCCGAGCAGGTCCAGGACGGCGTCCAGCCCGCCACCGCCGGCCGCCGAGACCAGCAGCCGGTGCCGGTCGACCAGGGCGGCCAGGTCGGCGGCGCGGTCGGCGGAGACCTGGCGGCCGATGAACTCGGTGACGGTGCCGAAGGCGATGTCGTCGGGGACGGCCAGCAGGGGCATCCGGTGCCGGCGGCAGGCCTCGACGAGGTCCTCGGGCACCGGGCCGACCTCGGCCTCGCCGGCCGCCAGGGCGACCGCGCCGCCGGCCGCGATGGTCCGCACGAACCGCTCGGAGTCGGCCGGGCCGGTGCGCCAGAGCATGCCGGTGAGCACCAGCTCGCCGCCGTGCAGGTACCGGCCGGGGTCGTGCAGGTCCGTGGTCATGACGCCGCTGACCTGCCGGTCCAGCTCGTCCTCGGCCGCGAGCAGGCGCAGTCGCGGGGCGCCGGGGGCGAGCAGGTCACGGACACGCATCCGCGGACTCCTAACGGGGGCTGGGGTGGGGCTGGGGGTGAGGGTGGGGCTGGGCGGGGGCCTGGGGTGGGGCCCGAACACGCGGCCGGGGGTGACAGTGTGCCCGAACATCTGTGCTCGGTGTTACGCACCAGCGGACGGCCGGGTCACAGGGCCGTAGCTCGGGAATCACGGCCGGATTACGGTCGTAGGTAGCGCCCGGTGAACAGCTGGGCTGCGAGATTGTCCTCCTTAGAGGAACGTACAGGATGCCGGGCGGGAGCACAGCCGGGGCTTCATGCCATCGGTGACTCCCAGTGGGCCCGGTCACAGCGGTTCACTGGCCACACGCCGCCGGACACAGCCCGGTGACCGGGATCCGACGCCGAGGCGACGACACGGTAGGCAGGTCCCGAACAACCGGGTTCCGGGCACTGTGCCCACCCGTCCGACCGGCGACGACTTGAGGAGACACCCGCATGGAGTTCCTTCGGCCCGCTACCTGGGACGAGGCACTCGCGGCGAAGGCTGAGTATCCGACCGCGCTGCCCATCTCGGGCGGTACGGACGTCATGGTCGAGATGAACTTCGACGTGCACCGGCCATCCGCGATTCTCGACCTGAACCGCATCACCGAGCTCACGGAATGGACGAACGACGGCAGCGTCGTGCGGCTCGGCGCCTCGGTCCCGTACGCCCGGATCATCGACGAGCTGTCCGGGCCGCTGCCCGGGCTGGCGCTGGCGGCCCACACCGTCGGCTCCCCGCAGATCCGCAACCGCGGCGGCGTCGGCGGCAACCTCGGCGGCGCCTCCCCGGCCGGCGACGCGCACCCCGCGCTGCTCGCGGCCGGCCGCGACGTGTTCGTCGAGGCGGCCTCGGTGCGCGGGACCCGGATGATCCCTATCGACGAGTTCTACGTCGGCGTGAAGCGCAACAGCCTGGCGGCCGACGAGCTGATCCGGGCCGTGCACATCCCGGTGGCGGACGGCCCCCAGCAGTTCTCCAAGATCGGCACCCGCAACGCGATGGTGATCGCGGTCTGCGCCTTCGGTTTCGCCCTTCACCCGAAGAACGGCACCGTCGGCACCGGTATCGGTTCGGCTGCCCCCACGCCGCGCCGCGCCGTCGAGGCCGAGGAGTACCTGCAGGGCGTGCTCGCCGAGCGCGGGCTCTGGGAGTCCGGCGACCTGCTGGGCGCCGAGGTGATCCAGAAGTTCGGCGAGCTGGTGAAGGCCGCGGCCTCCCCGATCGACGACGTGCGCGGCACCGCCGACTACCGGCGCCACTCGCTGGCCGTGATGGCCCGCCGCACCCTCACCTGGTGTTGGAACGACTACAGCAAGCAGATCAGGAGCGCGGCATGAGGGTCACTTTCACCGCCAACGGCAAGCCGGTCGAGGCGGACGACGTCTGGGAGGGCGAGAGCCTCCTGTACGTGCTGCGCGAGCGGGTCGGCCTCCCGGGCTCGAAGAACGCCTGCGAGCAGGGCGAGTGCGGCTCCTGCACGGTCTACCTGGACGGCGTGCCGGTCTGCTCCTGCCTGGTCGCGGCCGGCCAGGTGCAGGACCGCGAGGTGCGCACCGTCGAGGGCCTGACCGACGAGAACGGCGAGCTGGGCCTCGTCCAGCAGGCGTTCATCGACGCCGGCGCCGTCCAGTGCGGCTTCTGCACCCCCGGCCTGCTGGTGCAGACCGACGCCCTGCTGGAAAGCGACGCCCAGCCGAGCGACAACGACATCCGCGAGGCGCTGTCGGGCAACCTGTGCCGCTGCACCGGCTACGAGAAGATCATGGACGCGGTGCGGCTGGCGTCCGCCCGCAAGTGCGCCGGGAAGGCGGAGTCCGAATGAGTACTCGTACCATCCAGGGCCAGAAGAACCTGCAGAACATCAACCAGGCGTCCAAGGACGGCATCGGCGGCTCGCCGCTGCGCCCGGACGGCAACCTGAAGGTCAAGGGCGAGTTCGCGTACTCGTCCGACATGTGGCACGAGGACATGCTCTGGGGTATGGCGCTGCGCTCGCCGCACCCCCGGGCCAACATCCTCTCCGTGGACATCTCCGAGGCGCTCAAGGTGCCCGGCGTCTACGCGGTGCTCACCCACGAGGACATCCCCGGCTCGAAGTACTACGGCCTGGAGATCCAGGACCAGCCGGCCCTGGCGATCGACAAGGTCCGCTACCACGGCGAGGCGATCGCGCTGGTCGCCGCCGACCACCCGGAGACGGCCCGCCGCGCGGTGAAGAAGATCAAGGTCGAGTACGAGGTGCTCACCCCGATCGTCACCGAGGAGCAGTGCCTCGACCCCGAGACCCACGGCTACGTGCACGAGCCGCACGAGTACAAGTCGCACGGGTACGGCAACATCTGCCACGAGCAGAAGCTGGTCTCCGGCCTCGGCGTGACCGACGAGGTGCGCGCGCTCGCGGACGTCATCGTCAGCGGCGACTACGAGGTCGGCATGCAGGACCAGGCCTTCCTCGGCCCCGAGTCCGGCCTCGCCGTACCCGCCGAGGACGGCGGCATCGACCTGTACATCGCCACCCAGTGGCTGCACGTCGACCGCCAGCAGATGGCCCCGGTGCTGGACCTGCCCGAGGAGAAGGTCCGGCTCACCCTGGCCGGCGTCGGCGGCGCCTTCGGCGGCCGCGAGGACCTGTCGATGCAGATCCACGCCTGCCTGCTGGCCCAGCACACCGGCAAGCCGGTCAAGATCGTCTACTCCCGCGACGAGTCCTTCTTCGGCCACGTGCACCGCCACCCGGCGAAGATGCACTACGAGCACGGCGCCACCCGCGACGGCAAGCTCGTCTTCGCCGACTGCCGGATCGTGCTGGACGGCGGCGCGTACGCCTCCGCCTCGCCGGCCGTCGTCGGCAACGCGGCCTCGCTCGGCCACGGCCCGTACGTGATCCCGAACGTCAAGATGCACGCCATCGCGCTCTACAGCAACAACCCGTCCTGCGGCGCGATGCGCGGCTTCGGTGCCGTGCAGGCCGCGTTCGGCTACGAGACGCAGATGGACAGGCTGGCCGCCGCCCTCGGCATGGACCCGGTCGAGCTGCGGCAGCTCAACGCCATGGCGGAGGGCGACTTCATGCCCACCGGCCAGCAGATCGACTCGCCCGCCCCGGTCGCCGAACTGCTGCAGCGCGTCAAGGACATGCCGCTGCCGCCGCCGCTGGACACCGAGCACCTGGACGTGCGCCAGATCCCCGGCGCGCTGTCCAACACCTCGCACGGTGAGGGCATCGTGCGCGGCGTCGGCTACTCGGTCGGCATCAAGAACGTCGGCTTCTCCGAGGGCTTCGACGACTACTCCACCGCCCGGGTGCGCCTGGAGGTGATCGGCGGCGAGCCGGTCGCCATGGTGCACACCGCGATGGCGGAGGTCGGCCAGGGCGGCGTCACCGTGCACGCCCAGATCGCCCGCACCGAGCTCGGCGTCGAGCAGGTCACCATCCACCCGGCCAACACCGAGGTGGGGTCGGCCGGTTCGACCTCCGCGTCCCGGCAGACCTACATGACCGGCGGTGCGGTCAAGCTGGCCGCCGAGGCCGTCAAGCGGGCGCTGATCGAGAAGGGCCGGCGCCGCTACGGCTGGACCCACCACGACATCACGCTGGTCGGCGGCAAGGTCGTCTCCGAGAGCGCCGGCCCGCTGGTCTCCATGGTCGACCTGCTCGGCGACGAGGCCATCGACCTCACCCGCGAGCACCACCACCGCCCGACCGTCCCGTTCGACAAGGAGACCGGACAGGGCTTCGGCCACGTCCAGTACACCTTCTGCGCCAACCGCGCGGTGGTCGACGTCGACGTCGAGCTCGGCCTGGTCAAGGTGGTCGAGCTGACCGCCGTCCAGGACGTCGGCAAGGCGCTCAACCCGCTTTCCGTCGTCGGCCAGATCCAGGGCGGCTGCACCCAGGCGCTCGGCCTCGCCGTGATGGAGGAGATCATCGTCCGGGACGGAAAGGTGCGCAACGCCTCCTTCACCGACTACCTGATCCCCACCATCCTCGACACCCCGCCGATCCCGGTGGAGATCCTCGAACTGCCCGACCCCCACGCCCCGTACGGGCTGCGCGGGGTCGGCGAGGCCCCGACCGTCTCGGCGACGCCGTCGATCGTGGCCGCCATCCGCAACGCCACCGGTCTCGCGCTCAACCGGATCCCGGTCCGGCCCGAGCACCTGACCACCGAGCGGCCCGGGGAGCTGTAGACCCCGGACGGCAAGACCTCCCCGGGGCGGCGACCGTCTTCCCCGCCGCCCCGGGGCAGCACCACCCCCCACCCGCACCACCTGCCCCACCCACCCCCTCGCAGTAACAGGCAACTCCCATGCACCACCTGCCGATACGCGAACGCACCATCCCGCTGCCTCTCCCACGCCGGGGTTCTGCAGCGGTGCGCCCCATCCACGCACCGCAGGCACCGCCACAGAGTGCGCCCAGTGAGTCGATTAGTCCCCCTGCGCCAACCTCGTTGACTGGCAGTCAGGTCGGCTCGCCCACCCCAACCCCCTTTGACACTTGGGAGTGGACATGACCCGGATCCCCACGGAGCCCGGCACCACCGAAGACAGACCCACCGAGGACGACACCCCCACGTCGGTCCCGGCCGCCCGGCAGAAGAACGCGCTGGACGCGTACTTCAAGATCTCGGCCCGGGGATCGACGCTCGCCAACGAGCTACGCGGTGGTCTCACCACCTTCATGGCGATGGCGTACATCATCCTGCTCAACCCGCTCATCCTGAGCGGCGCCGACGTCACCGGCGTCAAGCTCGACCACGCCGCGCTGACCACCGCCACCGCCCTCGCGGCCGCCGTCACCACCATCCTGATGGGCGTGGTCGGCAACGTACCGTTGGCCCTCGCGGCCGGACTCTCGGTGTCCGGAGCGGTCTCCGCCCTCGTCGTACCGCACACCACCTGGCCGCAGGCCATGGGCCTGTGTGTGATCTACGGCCTCCTGATCGTGCTGCTGGTGGTCTCCGGCCTGCGCGAGAAGATCATGAACGGCATCCCGCTGCCGCTCAAGCACGCGATCACCATCGGCATCGGCCTGTTCGTCACGGTCATCGGCCTCTACAAGGCCGGCTTCGTGCACACCGGCGGCCCCACCCCGCTGTCGCTCGGCCCCTTCGGCGAACTGTCCGGCTGGCCCGTCCTGATCTTCTGCGTCACCCTGCTGTCGATCTTCGTCCTGATGGCCCGCAACGTCCGCGGCGCGATCCTGATCGGCATCGCCGGCGGCACCGTCCTCGCGGTGGTCGTCAACAAGCTCGCCCACGTGCCCGCCGACGCCTGGAAGAACTCCGTCCCGGTCTGGCCCGGCAGCCCCGTCTCGGCGCCCGACTTCAGCCTCTTCGGCCACGTCGACCTGTTCGGCGCCTTCGGCGGCAAGGGCATGGGCGCGATCAGCGCCTCGGTCGCGGTCTTCACCCTCGTGCTCGCCGGCTTCTTCGACGCGATGGCCACCATCATCGGCGTCGGCACCGAGGCGGGCCTGGCCGACAAGCAGGGCCGGATGCCCGGCCTGTCCAAGGCGCTGTTCATCGACGGCGCCGGCGGCGCGGTCGGCGGCCTGGCCGGCGCCTCCGGGCAGACCGTCTTCGTCGAGTCCGCGACCGGCGTCGGCGACGGCGCCCGCACCGGCCTCGCCTCCGCCGTCACCGGCGGCCTGTTCGCCCTGATGCTGTTCTTCTCGCCGCTCGCCGGCATCGTCCCGGTCGAGGTCGCCTCCGCCGCCCTCGTCGTCATCGGCTCGATGATGATGAGCCAGGCCCGGCACATCGACTGGTCCGACCGCGAGATCGCCATCCCGGCCTTCCTCACCTGCGTCCTGATGCCGTTCACCTACAGCATCACCGCGGGCGTCGCCGCCGGCGTCATCTCGTACACCGTCATCAAGGCCGGCCAGGGCAAGTGGCGCGAGCCCGGCGTGCTGATGTGGATCCTCACCGCGGTCTTCGTCGTGTACTTCGCGCTCACACCGATCAAGTCCTGGCTGGGCGTGCACTGACGCCGGTCCCGCGGCACTGACGCTGTTGCCGTGGCACTGACGCGGTTGCGCGGCACTGGCTCGGCTCACGCGGGACCGCCGCCGTACGGGATCGTTTCCCGTACGGCGCGCACCCGGTGTCGTGCCCCACTACCCTCGAAAGCGACAAGGAGCCCTCCGACATGCAGGACATCGCCGAGCAGCTTCAGGCCTGGCACGCGTCCGGGCGCTCCTTCGCCGTGGCCACCGTGGTCGGCGTCTCCGGCAGCGCGCCGCGCGACCCCGGGGCGGCGCTGGCCGTGGACGCGGCGGGCGAGGCGATCGGCAGCGTCTCCGGGGGCTGCGTCGAGGGTGCGGTGTACGAGCTGTGCCAGGCCGCCATCGAGAGCGGCGAGCCCGTGCTGGAACGGTTCGGCTACAGCGACGAGGACGCCTTCGCGGTGGGTCTGACCTGCGGCGGCATCCTCGACGTGTTCGTCCAGCCGGTCGTGCCCGGGGCGGACGCCGGGCTGGACGCCGGCATTGCGTACATCGCCTCCGGCACGCCGGTGGCACTCGCCCGGGTCATCGCCGGGCCGGGCGGGCTGGTTGGCGCCACGGTCGCCGTCACCGCCGACACGCATCACGGGGCGCTCTCCCCCGCGCCGTCCACGGTGGGTGCCCTGGAGCGCGCCATCGTCGCGGAGGCCCGGGCCATGCTCGACGCCGGGCGCACCGGGCGCGTGGTGCTCGGCCTCGACGGACGCCCGTGCGACGAGCACGAACAGGGCACCGTCACCTGCTTCGTCGAGTCCTACGTGCCCGCACCGCGGATGATCGTCTTCGGCGCCATCGACTTCGCCGCCGCGGTGGTCCGGATCGGCAAGTTCCTCGGCTATCACGTCACCGTCTGCGACGCCCGCCCCGTCTTCGCCACCGCGCGGCGCTTCCCCGACGCCGACGACGTCGTCGTCGACTGGCCGCACCGCTACCTCGACAGCCAGCTCGACCGGATCGACGGACGCACCGTGCTCTGCGTCCTCACCCACGACGCCAAGTTCGACATCCCCCTGCTGGAACGCGCCCTGCGGCTGCCCGTCGGCTACGTCGGCGCCATGGGCTCCCGCCGCACCCACCGCGACCGCAACGCCCGGCTGCGCGAGGTCGGCCTCACCGACGCCGAGATCGCCCGGCTGCGCTCCCCCATCGGCCTCGACCTCGGCTCCCGCACCCCCGAGGAGACGGCGGTCTCCGTCGCCGCCGAGATCATCGCCCACCGGCGCGGCGGCAGTTGCCTGCCGCTCAGCGCCGGGGACGGTCCGATCCACCACGACGTGGCGCGGGCGGAGGACGCCGCCGTCCAGGACGGTGACACCCCCCGCCCACACGCGGCGTGACCGTCTATTCGGAGAGCGCCAGCTTCACGCCGAACCCGACCACCACCGCGCCCGTCACCCGGTCCAGCAGCCGGCGCGCGGACGGGCGGCGCAGCCAGCCGCGCACCGCCTGCGCGAAGCCCACCAGGACCGCCGACCACAGCACGCCCTCCACGACGTGGACGCAGGTCAGCGCCACGCCGGCGGCGAAGTGCGGCACCCCGGCGGGGATGAACTGCGGCAGCACGGCGACGTAGAACACGCCGACCTTCGGATTCAGCAGATTGGTGAGCGTCCCCCGCCGCCACCCGTACCCGAACCCGCCGTCCGCCGGCCCTTCCTCCACGGCTGCCTCGTCACCACGGCTGCGCAGCATCCCGATCCCCATCCACACCAGGTACGCGGCTCCGCCCCACCGCAGCACCTCGTACGCCACCTGCGAGGCGGTCAGCAACGCCGTCACCCCCGCCGAGGTCAACGTCCCCCAGACCAGCGTCCCCGTCTGGATCCCCAGCACCACCCCCCACGCCTGCCGCCGCCGCCCGAGCGCGGCCGTCCGCAGAATCAGGGCAGTGTCGAGCCCGGGCGTGAGGGTGAGCAGCCCCACGACGAGGGCGAAGGACCACAGAGCTGTCGTCATCTCCATGGGCCGTCATGCTACGGACCCCCCACAGACGGACACGGGTACCCTGCGCACATGGCTCACGAGCACACGGAAGCCGAGACCGACCGCCTGGCCGCCCTGTCACAGCGCACCTGGGACGAGCCCTTCTTCACCGCCGTCCACAAACCCGTGGGGACCGCCACCGCGGACGACGTCCGGGCCGACATGGCCGAAGCGTACGAGCGCGCCGGACGGGAGCGGGGCGCCGTGTGATCCCGGCCCGGTGAGGTCGGGCCTCAGGTGACGTTGAGGCGGGCGGCCAGGCGGAGGAGGGCGGGGCTGAGGCGGCTGAGGAGGCGGGCGGCCTTGGCCTCGGGGGTGACGGGGACGACGGGTTTGTTGGTGCGGACGGCGTGGAGGATGGCGGTGGCCACCTTCTCCGGGGGGAAGCCGCGGCGGGCGTAGAGCTTGGCGGCGCGGGCCCGCTTGGCGGTCTGCTGGTCGGCGGTGGTGGCGGAGAAGGTGGAGGTGCGGGTGATGTTGGTGTTGACGATGCCGGGGCAGATCGTGGAGACACCGATGCCGTGGCCGGCGAGTTCGGCGCGCAGGCAGTCGGAGAGCATGAACACCGCGGCCTTGCTGGTGGCGTACGCGGTGAGCGCCTTGGACGGCAGGTAGGCGGCGGCGGAGGACACGTTGACGATGTGGCCGCCCTCGCCGCGGTCGGCCATCAGGGCGCCGAAGGCGCGGCAACCGTGGATCACGCCCCACAGGTTGACGTCCAGGACCCGCTGCCACTCCTTCTCGGTGGTCTGCAGGAACGTGCCGGAGTGGCCGATGCCCGCGTTGTTGACGACCACGTCGGGCACGCCGTGCTCGGCGGCGACGGTCTGCGCGAAGGCGTCCATCCCGGCGCCGTCGGCGACGTCGACGCTGTAGGCGTGGGCCACCGGGCCGATCAGGGAGGCGAGTTCGGCGGTGCGCTCGGCGGCAGCGAGGTCGAGGTCGCAGACCACCACCCGGGCGCCGTCCTCGGCGAAGGCGAGCGCGGTGGCCCGGCCGATGCCGCTGCCGCCGCCGGTCACGACGACCAACCGGCCGTCGCCCTGGGCGGGTTGGGCGGTGATACCTTCGGCGTTGCCCGCCTCGATGCGGGCCGTGAACTCGCGGACCATTCCGGCCACTTGGGTTCCCTTCTCCAGCAGCGCCGACCAGTGGCCGGCCCGCAGCGTCCGTCGGGTGAGGTTCGGCACCCAGCGCTCCAGGCCCTCGGAAAGGTAGGTGCCGACGTAGCGGTCCTCGGCGAGGGTGATCAGCTGGACCGGCACCTCGGTCGGCCGCTCGCGCGGACTGCGCAGCGTGGGGCGGAAGTTGGCCCGGTACAGCTCGATGCCGCGGACCGCGTCCCGGCGCAGGCTGGGCTGCGGGTGGTCGGGGCGCGGGGTGACGTGCTCCAGGTCGCGCAGCACCCGCGGCCAGGCGCGGGCGAGCCCGAGCCGCCAGACGCCGGGGGCGAGGTAGGGCAGGTGGAATGCGGTGATGTACCAGGAGTGCAGGCCCTGGTGGAGCAGTTGCCTGAGGTGGCGCGGGGTGGGGCGGCGCATCCGTTGGCGCAGCCAGTACCCCATGTGGTCGAGGCAGGGGCCGGACATGGTGGTGTAGGAGGCGAGCCGCCGCTCGGCGCCGGGCGAGGTGACGGCCTCCCAGGACTGCAGCGAGCCCCAGTCGTGGGCGACGACGTGCACCGGTCGGTCCGGGCTGACGGCGTCGGCGACCGCGAACAGGTCGTCGGCCAGCTGCTCCAGCCGGTAGCCGTCCCGGGTGGCGGGGACGCCGGACTCGCCGGCGCCGCGGACGTCGTAGCGGACCACGTGGTGGTCGCGGGCGAGGTCGGCGGCGACGTCGTCCCAGACCGCGTGGGTGTCCGGGTAGCCGTGCACCAGGAGGACGGTGGGGGCGTCGGGGTCGCCCTGCTCGAAGACGGCGAGCGGGAGGCCGCCGGAGTGGACGGTCCGGCGGCGGACGGTCTGGAGACTGGTCCGGTCGGGGGCGGTCCGGTCGGGGGCGGGGGGCGTCATCGGGTGGCCTCCTGGGTGACGGGCGCGGCGGTCGGCTCGGCGGTCGGCTCGGTGTTGGTCGACGCCGCGTCGGCGGGCCAGCGGCGGACGTGCGGCAGGTCGTCGTCGAGCCAGTAGGCGTCGTCCTCGGTGACCACCAGCAGCTCCTCGAACTTGATGCCGACGCCCCGGAACGCGATGTGCGGCTCGACCGCCCACAGGCCGGGGGTGGGCGCGTGCCGGGACGAGCGGCCGTCCGCCCACAGCGGCGAACGGCCGTGCAGGCGCTCGGAGATGAGCTCGCGGCCGAGGGTCTGCAGGGTGCGCACGCCGAAGCCGAACAGGGTGACCCCGGCCGGGCCGCGGGCGGTGGTGCGGGTGACCTGGTGGCCGATCACCCGGCCCGGGTAGACCCGGTGGCGGTTGTCGTAGCCGTGCGCGGCGATCTGCGCGTCCACGGCCGCGTACACCTCGTTCAGCGGCCGGCGGGCGCGCACCTCGGCGAGGATCAGCTCGCGGTAGACCCGCAGGTCGGCGGCGAGGCGGTCCCAGACCGGGTTCTCGCCGATCCTGCCGCCGTAGCCGATGTCGGCGGTGTAGCCGTCCACGATGGGCGCGCAGTCCAGGACGAACGGCATGCCCTCCTCCAGGCGGCGGTTGCCGGCGAAGAACTGGAGCGGGGTGTGGAAGTGCCGGAACGCCGTCCGGTCGCCGAACCAGGCGAACGGGACGTGGAAGAAGTCCTGCACCCCGGCGGCCACCAGACGGCGGCGCAGCTCGGCGGTGGCCTGCCGCTCGGTGACGCCCGGCTCGATCCAGGCGGCGACCTCCTCGGCGCAGGCGTAGGCGAGTTGCTGGGTCTCGCGGAAGCGGGCGAGGTCGTGCTCGCCGAAGGGGAAGGACGGGGTCGCATTCGCCATCGGGGGCTCCTTCTAGAGGTCGAGCACGAGGGTCTCACCCTCGGCGGCCCGGGAGACGCAGGGCAGCAGGGCGCCACCGGCGCGCTGCTCGGGGGTGAGGCGGCGGTCCCGGTGGTCGGGGGCGCCGGCCAGCAGGCGGACCTCGCAGGTGCCGCAGAAGCCCTGGTGGCAGGAGTACGGCAGGTCGGGGCGGGCCTCACGCAGGACGTCCAGGGCGGACCGGTCGGCGGGGACTTCGAGGGTGGGGCCGTCCACGCCGAGGCGCACCGCGAAGGGCTCGCCGTCGGTGACCGGGGCGGCGCCGAAACGCTCGAAGTGCAGGGCGCCGGCCGGGGATCCGTCCAGGGCGCGCTGGACGGCGGTGAGCATCGGGGCGGGGCCGCAGCAGTAGACGGCGGCGCCGCGCGGGGCGTGGGCGAGCAGCTCGGCGCCGGTCGGCACGCCGTGCTCGTCGTCGGCGCGCAGCACGACCCGGTGCGGGTCGAGGGCGCGCAGCTCGTCCGTGTACGGGAGGGTGTCGGCGCTGCGGCCGACGTGGACGAGGCGCCAGTCCAGGCCGTGGCGCTGCGCCTCGCGGGCCATCGGCAGGAGGGGGGTGATGCCGATGCCGCCGGCGAGCAGGAGGACGGCGGGCTCGGCGCAGAAGGCGAAGCCGTTGCGTGGGCGGCGGGCGGTGAGGCGGGCGCCGGGGTGGAGGGTGTCGTGGATCTCGACGGAGCCGCCGCCGCCCTCGGGGAGCCGGCGGACGGCGATCCGGTAGGCGGTGCGGTCGGCGGGGTCGCCGCTGAGCGAGTAGTGGCGCTCGCGGCCGGAGGACAGGGCGAGCCTCAGGTGGGCGCCGGGCTGCCAGCTCGGCAACGGGCCGCCGGAGGGGTCGGCGAGCAGCAACTCGACGACGTCGGTGGCGAGTTCGCTGCGGGCGGTGACGACCAGCTGCAGCTGCGGGGTGGGCCTGCTGTAGGGCCGTCGGGGGTTGCGGCGCAGCAGCGGGCCGCCGAGGGCCGGGGAGTAGCGGTCGCCGAAGGCGGTGAGCCGCCGCATGAAGGCGTCGGCGCGCGGGCGGCCGTAGAGGTCGGGGGGCGGGTTGTGCAGGTCCATCCGGCGGTCCTTGGTCCTTCGATCCTGGGGCGGCAGGGGTGGTGGGCAACGGGTAACAGGTTTCAGCGAACAGATGACAGATGACGTTTTCTGTTGTCTGAAAGCTGTCATCTGTCACCCGTCACCTGTTCGCCGCAGCGGCCGCCCGCGCGGCCGGGGAGGTGGCGAGGTAGCCGAGGGCCTGGCTGGAGGAGCCCTCCTGGGTGGGGTGGTAGCCGGGCCGCAGGTAGCGCAGGCCGGAGCGGATCGACCTGACCGGGCCGGGCAGCAGGCCGCGCCTGGCGATCCGGCCGGCCTCGCGCCAGGTGGGCTTGAGCCGCCCGTCCAGCGTGGGGTCGGCGGCGAGCAGGAAGCGGGCGCCGCGCACCCAGAGGTGGACGAGCAGCGGGCCGGAGACGGCCATGCCGCGGACCCGGCGCAGGTAGCCCGGGTCGAGGTGGACCATCAGGTCGTAGGCGACGCTGCGGTGTTCGACCTCCTCGGCACCGTGCCAGCGCAGCAGGTCGAGCATCGTCGGGTCGGCCTTGGCGCGGTCCAGGCCGGGCGAGTTGAGCGCCCAGTTGCCGAGGAACGCGGTGAAGTGCTCGATGGCCGCGATGAAGGCGACCCGCTCGATGATGTTCTCGCGCCGCCGGGCGGGCGTGAGGCCGGGCTTGTCGCCGAGGACGCGCTGGAACAGCCAGGCGATCTGCCGGACGTACGGGCGCGGGTCGAGCCCCTGGGCGAGCAGGTGGTCGAGGACCTCCTGGTGGGCCTCCGCGTGGATGGCCTCCTGGCCGATGAACCCGAGTACCTCCTCCCGCAGTTGCTCGTCCCGGATCAGCGGCAAGGCCTCCTTGAACACCTTGACGAACCAGCGCTCGCCCTCGGGCAGCAGCAGGTGCAGCACGTTGATGACGTGGGTGGCCATCGGCTCGTCCGGGATCCAGTGCAGCGGCAGCTCGGCCCAGTCGAAGCGGACGTCCCGGGGCTCCAGGACGAGGCTCTCGTGCACACGCGCAGCGGGGGCGGCGAGGGCGGGGACGGGGGTGGAACGGGGCATGGCAGGCCCTCCTGACCTGGGGGCGGCGGCTCGGCTCAGGGAAACGTACTCGCGGGTAGCGGCGGGGACAAGGGTTTCGGCGACAGTTATCGACATCGAGTCTAATAACTGCGCGCCCGGCCTCACCCGGGCGCCCACGCCTCGCCCTCGCCGAGGTCGCGTACTCATCGACCGGCCACACCTGGTCACCTTCGCCCGACTCGCCGTCAGCATCGGTCGGAGAGACTACCGACCAGCCCCGAGTCCGGTCGGTCTGCTGTCAGCGCTACGGATGACCAGGGCAGTCCGATGGGTGCGAGCCGCTCAGCCGCGCACCTTGCGGGAGGCCTTGTGCGAAGCCCGACGAGCCGCCTGACCCGAAGGAGTCCGGCACAGTCTGCGGCCGGCGATCAGCTGACGCGTGAGCTGTTGCAGAGAGACCACAGCGGTGATCGGCGGCAGGCCGGCCACCACAAGGTCCGGCATCGTTCGCGACACGCCGGCTGCGCACAGCCAGGTCGCGACACCGGCGAACAGGATCACGACGACCCAGGAGTGCACGGCCCGGCGGCCGTCCAGGGCCGCCCGCAGCACCGACAGGCAGCCCACGAGCCACGGACCGATGACGATGGCGGGCCACAGTCCCGACAGGTCGCGCGGGACCCTGGAAATCGCCAGACCCTGCAGCGGATCGTAGGAGAGAGCCCAGCCCAGCAGGCACACCGCGGCGAACGTGGCGGCCGTCATCGCCCCGAACAGCGGGCCGATCAGCTGTGCCCGCACCGCGCCGGGCGGCCTCGGTCGCCGCCGAGGCCTCGACGGCAGCGCGGCGGCCACGCCGACCGAGGTCAGGGTCGACTCCTCTGCCGCGACACGGGGTGGTGGTACGAAGACCCCGGCCGATTCCCAGGCGCCCAGCGCCTCGGCACTCGGGAAGAACCACCCACCACCGGAAGCATCGTCCTCGTCGCACCAGCCCTGCTGGCCGTAGGACGCAGGCGGCTGGCAGTCCTCCGCGGGGCCGTACCAGGTGGCTCCGTAACCGTGCGGGGCAAAGTACTCGCTTGTCCAGTCATACGCCATGGGCTGCTCCGCACACTCGACGCCTCACGGGTCCGCCGACTATCGCCGTCCCGCACCGTACCGGGGACGTCACGCTCCGGTCTCCACTTGCCTGGAACCGCACCGCGCGGTGAAGTCGCCCTCAAGCTGACGGATCGTCCGCACGAAGTCGGCCAGGAGGCGGGAGCAGTGCTTCAGGACAACCCGCTCGCCGTTGCGGGACAGGTAGCCGACGTTCACATCGCCCGCAGCGTTCATTCGATCAGGGACGAAGAACCACACGCCTAGACGACAGACGGGGTCGTGGGGTGGTGGAGCCGTTGGACGGCACGTTGCAGTCATGCCCCATCAACGAGGCGCGCCCCGGCCGGCATGTACAGCGTTCGGGCGTCTTTCTATATTCAACAGAATATCGCTCAGTGAAACTCCCCGACGGCGCACGCCGCCCCCTCGCGCCACCCCCAATAATCCTTTCATTCCCCCCTCGCCAGGCCGACTGCACCAAGCCAAGGAATGGATTAGACCAAATCAGTACCGCATTCATGACAATGGCGCTCGATGAAACTCCCAGGGCGCGCCAAATCATCCCAACAGATCGCCCACCTGGACGTCCCAGCTGGCCATGGGCCTGACAGGACCCCGACACGGGTCTCGCGCCACCGCCCACAATCCCGCTCCGTGAAATTCCCCACCGCCATTCATCGACAGCAGGAACGTTTCTTCATGGCGAGCCGTCCAGCGTCATGCTATGTTTCCGGGCACTCGTTGGAGAGGCAATTGCTTCAGAGTCCGCATGGGCAGGGGAACGGATTGCGAGGGGGTTTGGATGCTCACCAAGGAGGAATTCGACGAGGCTCACTCACGTCGCGCACAGGGGTGGTCGATCTCGGCGATCGCCCGCCACCTGGGCCGCGACCGCAAGACTGTGCGGTCCTACCTCGACGGGGAGCGGATCGCGGGCGTGCGGAGCTGCTCGCAGGACGACTTCGCCCCGTTCTCGCCGTACTGTCGCCAGCGTCTGGCCGATGATCCGCACCTGCGGGCGAGCACGCTGTTCGAGGAGGTCGTCGAGCTGGGCTACCCCGGCGGCTACTCCACCTTCACTCGCGCCGTGCGAAAGCACCAGCTGCGGCCACGCTGCGGGCAGTGCCAGCGCCTTGCCGGCGATCACAGTGCCGATCACAGTGCCAAGGCGTCGCACCCGGCGAGCGAGGAGGTGCGCTTCGACTGGCTCACCCTCCCCAACGCCCCAGCGCGGTGGGGCGGCGGTGGTCGCGCACATCTGCTGCTGGGCTCGCTCACCCGCACGGGCCGCTGGCGCGCGGTACTGGCCGAGAACGAGGAGTTCCCGCAGGTCGTGGAGGCCATGGACCAGCTGCTGAGACGACTGGGCGGTACCGGCGCGCGGTGGCAATTCCACCGGACGCCCTCGGCCTGCTGTCCCGAGACCGGCCGGGTGACGCCGGCCTTCAGCGAGGTCGCCAAGTACTACGACGTCGCGATCACGTGCCCGCCCTGCTGGGACGACCGAGACGGGGTTCCAGACGAGACCGTCTGCTCGACCACTCGCCACTGGTGGCGCAGCGTGCGCAACGAGACGCCGCTGCGAGCAGCGCAGGACCGCCTCGACGGACTCGCGGCGAGGATGGACTGCGTCCGGCCGACGGGCAGGGAGCCGGGCGCCGCTCGTGACGGCGCGAGCGGCCTCCTGGACTTGCCGAGCACACCCTTCCCGGCGCGGATCTGCGTCACCCGCGAGGTCACCGCTCAAAACGTGGTCCCCTTCCGCGGCAACCTCTACGCCGTCCCGCCCGAACTGTCCGGCGCCTCCGTGCAGGTCTGCTGGCGCCTTGACGAACCGTACGTGTCGATCTCCACAACACGCGGAGCGGTGATCGCCCGGCACGCCGTCGCCCCACGGGGAGCGGGTGTGGCGGTGACCGGACGCGGCCACAGCATCGTCCTGGAGCGTCCGCTTCCCATCCGAGCCGCACCCTGTCCGGCCAACACGTACCACCCGCCGTCGGCGGCGGCCCTCGCCGAGGCCGAGGCTCTGGGCGCACGCGACCCGGCGTAGGAGCACCCCGCTGCCAGAGGGCGTCCGACGCCCGCCCGGAGATCGTCGACGGCCGGCCATCGACGATCTCCGACGAATGACATCCCGTCCCACCCGAAGGCGCGGTGGGCGTTCGAGCGGGAATCAAACGGCCATCGCCAGCATCAGCGGCGCCGCCCGCGCCGCGAGCAGCTCGGCCGCCGCCTTCAGCCGGTGCACGTTGTCCACCGGCATCGACGTCGCCAGGCAGCCGACCGTGCTGCCCGCCGTCACCGGGACCGCCGCGCACACTGTGCCGAGCGCGTACTCCTGCATGTCCAGCACCGGGACGGTGGCCGGCTGCCGCTCCAGCCGGTGCATCAGCTGGTCGGCGTCGGTGACCGTCCGGGAGGTCAGCCGGGCGACCGGGTGCCGGGAGAGGTGGTCCCGCCGGGCATCCGAATCGAGCTGGCTGAGCAGGCACTTGCCGATCGCGCTGGCGTGCGCGGTGGCCCGGAAGTCCACCCACTCGTGCACCGCCGGGGCGTACTCGGACTCCGAGACCGCCTCCACCGACAACTCCCCGTCGTGGTACCGGCTGAAGTACACGGCTGCGCCCAACTCGTCGCGGAGCTCGGCGAGTTTGCGGTTCAGCCGGGCCCGTACGAGCTGCTCCCGGTTGTGCTGGCCGAGCAGCGCGAAGGTGCCGCCGAGCACCCAACCTCCGTCCTGGCACTGGAGATAGCCCTCGATCTCAAGGATCTCCGCCAGCTGCCGGACGGTCGGCAGGCCGAGCGAGGTCTCCCGCGCGAGGGCGACCAGGGTGGTGCCGTCGGGGTGCCGGTCGACGGCTTCCAGCAGTCTGAGGGCGTGCTGCAGGGAGGTGAACGGACCGGTCAGGCCCTGGTCCAGCGCGGCGTGACGACCCGGGGCTGGTGTCGACATGTCGTCCCCTTCCGATATCCCCCACGGAGCGACCGCGGGCACCCACCAGCGTATCCATCCGGGGGCCTCGGCAACTGCTCTCCGTGAATATTCGGTGCAGCTGCGTATTCACGGAATACCCGGGGCAAATAAGCACGATGGGCTCCTCCCCCACTGCCCAGGGGGGAGAGGCCCGTCGTGCGGCCGCCGGGGTGCGGGCCCCGGCAGCCGGTGAGGGGGGTCAGTCAGTACCTCAGAGCCTGAGGCGTCAGCCCTCTTCGCCCGCGCGGAGCTTGGCGACGGCGGCCTCCAGACGGGCGCCGTACTCCTCGTCGGCGGCGTGGAAGTGGGCCAGGTTCTTCTCGACGATGTCGTCGCGCGTCACCTGGGCCAGGAAGCCCGCGATGTTGTTGATCAGGCGGGTCTTCTCGCCGGCCGACATGAGGCGGTAGAGCTCGCCGGCCTGGAAGAAGTCGTCGTCCTTGGTGTGCGCCGGCGTGGTGTAGGTGCCGGTGTAGCCGTCCAGCTTGACCGGCGCGGCGAGCGCGTTGTCGGTCTGGGCGGGGCCGTCGTACGAGTTGGGCTCGTAGTTCCTGCCGCGGCCGGACTTGTTGACGGCGTGGAGGCCGTCCCGGCCGTAGTTGTTGGCCTCGGTGGCGCGCGGGGCGTTCACCGGCAGCTGGGTGTGGTTGACGCCGAGGCGGTAGCGCTGGGCGTCGGCGTAGGCGAACAGGCGGCCCTGGAGCATCTTGTCCGGGGACGGGCCAATGCCGGGCACGAAGTTGTTCGGCGAGAACGCGGACTGCTCGACGTCGGCGAAGACGTTCTCCGGGTTCTTGTTGAGCACCAGGCGGCCGACCTTGACCAGCGGGTAGTCGGCGTGCGGCCACACCTTGGTGAGGTCGAAGGGGTTGAAACGGTAGTCGGCGGCCTCGGCGACCGGCATCAGCTGGACGTAGAGGGTCCAGGACGGGAACACGCCGCGCTCGATGGCCTGGTGCAGGTCGCGCTGGTGCGAGTCGGCGTCGGCACCGAGCACCTCGGCGGACTGCTCGCCGTCCAGCGAGCGGATGCCCTGGTTGGTCTTGAAGTGGTACTTCACCCAGTACGCGTCGCCCTCGGCATTGACCCACTGGTAGGTGTGCGAGCCGTAGCCGTTCATGTGGCGGTACGAGGCCGGGATGCCGCGGTCGCCGAACAGCCAGGTGATCTGGTGGGTGGAGGCGGGCGAGTGGGCCCAGAAGTCCCAGACGTTGTCCGCCTCCTGCACGCCGGTGAACGGGTCGCGCTTCTGCGAGTGGATGAAGTCCGGGAACTTGAGCGGGTCCTTGATGAAGAACACCGGGGTGTTGTTGCCGACGAGGTCGTAGTTGCCGTCCTCGGTGTAGAACTTCAGCGCGAAGCCGCGCGGGTCGCGCACCGCGTCGCTGGAGCCCAGGTTGCCGGCCACGGTGGAGAAGCGCAGGAAGACCTCGGTGCGCTTGCCGACCTCGGACAGGAAGCCGGCCCGGGTGTACTGCGAAACCTCGTCGGTGACCTCGAAGTAGCCGTACGCGCCGGAGCCGCGGGCGTGCACGACGCGCTCCGGGATGCGCTCGCGGTTGAAGCGGGCCAGCTTCTCCAGCAGCTGCTGGTCCTGGATCAGCAGCGGGCCGTACTCGCCGGCCGAGGCCGAGTTCTGGTTGTCGGCGACCGGGGCGCCGGACTCCGTGGTCAGGATCTTGGACATGGAGGGTCCTTCAGGTGTCGATACAGGCGGTGCGTGGAGGGGAAAGCGGCGAGTCTCAGACGCCGAGCAGGCGCCAGAGCGCCGAGCGGCGCCGGGAGGAGTGCTCGCCGTCGGGGCCGTCCGCCGGCTGGAGCGCGGCGACGGCGGCGGTGGCCGCGGCCGGGTCCGCGAGCGGGCGGGCGGCGGCCAGCGCGGCGGCCTCGTCGGCCGACAGGCCCGCCTCGGCGAGCGCCGCGGCGGCCTCGGCGGCCGGGACGGCGTTGAACCAGCGCAGCGCGAGGGCCGCGCGGCCGGCCTCGGTGAGGCGGCCGGTGAGCCGGAGCCGGGCCAGGCCGCCGTCCGGGTAGACGTTGATGCGCACGTGCGTCACCGGGCGGCCGACGTCGAGCCGGAAGCGGTGCCGGGTGTCGGGCTGGAGGCGGGTGCGCGGCAGGATCTCGAACCACTCGCCGTCCGCCGGGTCCTGCCCGGTGGAGGCGTCGAAGCCGATCAGGTCGGCCCAGCCGGGAGCATTGGCGACGAAGTGGGTGGTGTCCACCTCGGCGGCCAGGACCTCACCGCCCCCGGCCAGGGCGATCTGCACCCAGTCGTTGGCCTTGTCGCGCCGACGCCGGGTCTCCCAGCCCTCGCCCATGACGGAGGCGCGACCGGGAGCGTTCAGGTTGTGCGGGGAGGAGAAGTAGCGGTCGGACGCCGCCTCGGCCACGCCGCCGTACTCCTGGGCGGCCAGGTCGAAGGTGAGGCCGTCCAGTTCGCGCGGGTCGGGCAGCACCTCGCCGTGCACGCGCAGCCGGGCGACGCCGCCGTCCGGGAAGATGCTGAGCCGCACGTGGGTGTAGCGGGCGTCGTCCTCGACGGCGAACTCGTGGGCGGTGTCGCCCTGGAGCGGGGTGCGCGGTACCAGCGTGGTCCACTCGGCGACCTGCAGTTCCTCGGGCGAGGGGTGGCCGGGGACGGACGCGGCCTCGACCGAGGCGCTCTCCGGGTAGTTGCCGGTGAAGTGGGCGGTGTCGACGATGACGCCGCGGATCGCGCCGCCGGCGCCGAGCCGGACGATCGTCCAGTCGTGGTCCTGGTCGGTGGGGTGCGGCTGGTCGGCGGAGACGCCGCGACGGCGCTTGGACTCCCAGCCGTCCATGATCTGGCCCTTGTGGCCGAAGGTGTGCGGACGGAACTCGGCGGGCTTGGCGACCAGCAGGTTCTCCGCGTCGGCGAAGGTGTCCTCGTTGGTGGCGACGACGCCCGCGCCCAGCAGCCGGGAGGCCAGGTTGACCAGCTCGGTGAAGGGAGCGCTCGGGGTGTCGGCGGTGGTCACGGAGTCTCCTCGGATCGAGTCGGACGAGTGGTCGGGGCGGACGCGTGCTCGGGACTGGGGGCGGCCGAGGCGGACGAGCCGCCGGGGCGGGGGCCGGCCGGCCGGGTGAGCTGCCGGCCGAAGGGCTCGGCGGCGGTGTCCACCACCCGGCCGCGCAGCCAGGTGGTGCGCACGGCCCCGGTCAGCGTCCGGCCGGCGTACGGGGTCACCGGGTTGCGGTGGTGCAACTCGGCGGCGTGGACGGCGAATTCGCCGTCGGGGTCGAAGGCGACCAGGTCCGCGTCGCAGCCCACCGCGATGGCGCCCTTGGTGCCGGTGAGGCCGACCAGCTCGGCCGGTCCGGCGGACATCCAGCGGACGACGTCGGCGAGGGTGTGGCCGCGGCGGCGGGCCTCGGTCCAGACGGCGGGCAGGCCGAGCTGGAGGGAGGCGATGCCGCCCCAGGCGGCCGCGAAGTCGCCGCTGCCGCCGTACGCGGGCAACAGCTTCAGGTCGGGGGTGGACGGCGAGTGGTCGGAGACGACGGCAATGAACTCGCCGTTCGCCAGGGCCTCCCAGAGCGCGTCGCGGTTGGACTCGTCACGGATCGGCGGGCAGCACTTGAAGGCGGTGTCGCCGTCCGGCACCTGCTCGGCCGCGAGGGTCAGGTAGTGCGGGCAGGTCTCCGCGGTCACCCGCACACCGTCCGCGCGGGCCTGGCGCAGCAGCGGCAGGACGGCGGCGGAGGAGACGTGCAGGATGTGGACGCGGGCGCCGGTGCGCCGGGCGCCAGTCTTGTACAGCGCAGTGAGCAGCCGGGCGACAGCCGCGGTCTCCGCGTCGGCGGGGCGGGAGGCGAGGAAGTCCCGGTAGTGGACGCCGGGTTGCTGCGGCGCGGCCTCCAGGACGGCCGGGTCCTCGGCGTGGATGATCGCCAGGGCCCCGATCCGGGCCTGCTCGGCCAGCGCGGCCTCCAGGTCGGCCGGTTCGACGTGCGGGAACTCGTCGACGCCGGAGGGGGCGAGGAAGCTCTTGAAGCCGAACACGCCTTCGCGGTGCAGGGGTTCGAGGTCCGCGACGTTGCCGGGGATCGCGCCGCCCCAGAAGCCGAGGTCGACCCAGGCCTGGCCCTCGGCGATCTTCCGCTTGGCGGCCAGTCCGTCCACCGTGGTGGTGGGCGGGATCGAGTTGAGCGGCATGTCGATGATCGTGGTGACGCCGCCGGCCGCGGCGGCCCGGGTGGCGGTGGCGAAGCCCTCCCACTCGGTGCGGCCGGGCTCGTTGACGTGCACGTGGGTGTCGACCAGGCCGGGGAGCAGGGCGGTCTCGCCGAGGTCGGTGAGACCGCCCTCGATGTCGGGGCGGTCGCCGGCGAGGAGCGAGCCGTGCGCGGCGATCTGCTCGATCTTCCCGTCCCGGATCAGCACGTCCGCGGGGCGCTCGCCGTCGGGCAGGACCACCCGCCGGGAGCGGATCACCGTCGGCTGGCTGATGGGCATGGGGGCCTCCGAAACCTGGGAGTTGGGGGATGCGGGTACGCCGCGGAGGGCGGTCGGAGAAGGAAGGAACCGAAGGATTGCCGGGAGCCTAGGCCCGCCTTCAACAAAACGTCAATGGAGGAATGTACGAGGGCTCGAACGCCCGACGGGTTTCCGGCCGGCAGCGCCTCAGCCGGTCAGCAGCGCCTCGGCCAGCCGCTCCCCCGCCGTCTCGGCGAGCTCGGCGGCCCTGGTCATGCTGTCCCCCGGCTGCTCGGCCAGGTCGGTGAGCGCGATCGCGGCGGTGAAGCCGGCCTCCCGCCACTCACTCTCGGACAGCTCCAGCCGCCCCGCCACAGCGGCCACCCGAACCCCCGCCCGAGTGGCCGCCGCGGCGACGCCGGCGGGGGCCTTGCCATGGAGCGTCTGAGCGTCCAGGCAGCCCTCACCGGTGACGACGAGGCGTGCCCCACGCACGGCCTCGTCGAAACCCAGCAGTTCGAGCAGCAGCTCGATACCGGGTCGCATGGTGGCGCCGAGCAGGGCGAGGGCGGCGAAGCCCACCCCGCCCGCGGCCCCGGCGCCGGGGGCCTCGCGCACGTCCCGTCCGGTCGCCTCGGCGACCTTGTCCGCGAAGCGGGTCAGGCCGTCTTCGAGGATCACCAGGTCGTCGCGGTCCGCGCCCTTCTGCGGGCCGTAGACGGCGGTGGCGCCGCGCGGCCCGAGCAGCGGGTTGTCCACGTCGCAGGCGACCACGATCTCCACGCCGGCCAGCGCGTCGGCCAGCGGGCCGAGGTCGATCCGGTCGAGCTTGCGCAGCGCGGCCCCGCCGGGCGCGAGTTCGGTGCCGTCGGCGTCGCACAGGCTGACGCCGAGCGCCTGGACCATGCCCGCGCCGCCGTCGGTGCAGGCGCTGCCGCCGAGGCCGAGCACGATCCGCTTGGCGCCGAGCGAGACCGCCCGGCCGATCAGCTGGCCGACCCCGTACGAGCCGGCCGCGAGCGGGGCGGTCCGGCCGCCGGGGAGCCGGGCGAGTCCGGAGGACTGGGCCAGCTCGACCACGGCGGTGTCGCCCTGGACGGCGAGCGCGGCGTCCACCGGCAGGCCGGTCGGGCCGGCCACCTTGGCCGGGACGCGGGTGAAGCCGGCCGCGAGCGCGGCGGCCAGGGTGCCCTCGCCGCCGTCGGCGACGGGCAGTTCGCGCACCTCGGTGCCGGGCGCGGCGCGGCGGATGCCGGCGGCGATCCGGGCGGCGACCTCGGCGCCCTCCAGGGTGCCCTTGAACTTGTCGGGAGCTACGACCACATGGCCCTGGTGGGGGGTGGCGGGCATGGCGCGGTCCTCACTTCCGTACGGGTGTGGCTGGTTCATCAAGCTTGTGCCCGGGTGGTGCGGGGGTGCGACCCCCCACTCGCTCCCGGACGGCCCGGGGTGCGACCCCCTCCCGCCGTTCCCCTCGTCCCGCTTCCGACGTACGAGGGGCTCCCCTCGGCAGGGAGGGGGCCGGGCGACGCGCAACAGGCACGACCGAAGTGCCCCCGACAGGGAGTGCGCGCCACCGGCTGGGTCGACCGGCGGGCGGGCGGATGAGCCCCAGCCCGGCCGCCGGTCGGAACTGCCCTCCTGGTGGCGCGGGCACGACCGGATAGGTACACGCCACCAGGAGGAGACTGCCCGGGCCCGTGGGCCCGGAGCGGGTTGGCCCGCAGTGGGTCAGCCCGGAGTGGGTCAGCCCGGAGTGGGTTACTTGACCTCGCGGCCCGACAGCCGCTCGACGCCGCGCAGCAGCGCCGAGTGGTCGAGCGAGCCGTCGCCGTTGGCCCGGGCGGAGGCGACCAGCTGGGCCACCACGGCGCCGACCGGCAGCGCGGCGCCCACGGCGCGGGCGGCGTCGGTGACGATGCCCATGTCCTTGTGGTGCAGGTCGATCCGGAAGCCGGGGGCGAACTCGCGGTTGAGCATGTTCGCCTTCTTGCGGTTGAGCACGGTCGAGCCGGCCAGGCCGCCGCCGAGCACGTCCAGCGCGGCGGCGAGGTCGACGCCGGCGTTCTCCAGGAAGACCACGGCCTCGGCCAGGACCTGGATGTTCACGGCGACGATCAGCTGGTTGGCGGCCTTGACGGTCTGGCCGGCGCCGTCCGGGCCGACGTGGACGACCGTGGTGCCCAGCGCGTCGAACAGCGGCTTCGCCTCGGCGAAGTCCTCGGCGGCGCCGCCGACCATGATCGACAGGACGGCCTCGATGGCGCCGGCCTCGCCGCCGGAGACCGGGGCGTCCAGGGTGCGGACGCCCTTCTCCGCGGCGGCCTTGCCGACCTTGATGGAGGTCTGCGGGGTGATCGAGGACATGTCGATCACGAGGGTGCCGGCCTTCACGTTCTCCAGCACGCCGCCCTCGCCGAGGATGACCGCCTCGACGTGCGGGTCGGCCGGGACCATGGTGATGACGACCTCGGCGTCCTTCACCGCGTCGGCGATGCCGGCGGCACCGTGGCCGCCGGCCGCGATCACGGCGTCGATCGAGGCCTGGGACAGGTCGAACCCGGTGACATCATGGCCGGCCTTGACCAGGTTGACGGCCATGGGCTTGCCCATGATGCCGAGGCCGACGAAGGCGATCTTGCGGCTCATCGCGTCGTTCCTTTGTGCGTAGGGGGGTGGGCTTGGCGTGGCGTGGGGGCTTACTTCGCGGCGCGGTGCTCGCGCGGAAGCCACCCGAAGCTGTCGGCGCTGACGCCGGTGGAGGGGCGGTACTCCAGGCCGATCGGGCCGGTGTAGCCGGCGGCGGTGAGCCGGGCGAACAGGTCCTCGAAGTCCAGCTCGCCGGTGCCGGGCTCGTTGCGGCCGGGGTTGTCGGCGATCTGCACGTGGCCGAAGCGGTCGGCACAGGTGTCGATGACGGCCGCCAGGTCCTCACCGTTCTTGGCCAGGTGGTACAGGTCGCAGAGGAACTTCGCGTTGCCCAGGCCGGTGGCGGCGTTGACCTTGTCGACGATCTCGACCGCGGCGCCCGCGGAGACCAGCGGGTAGTCCGGGGACTCGACCACGTTCAGGGCCTCGATCAGCAGGATCGCGCCGATCCCGTGCGCGGCCTTCGCGGCCAGCACCAGGTTCTCCAGCGCGAGTTCGTCCTGCTCGGCCGGGTCGACGCCCTCGATCCGGTTGCCGTACAGCGCGTTGAGCGCCTTGGTGCCGAGCGAGGCGGCGAGCTCCGCGGCGACCGGGACGTTGGCGCGGAACCGGTCCTTCTCGGACGGTACCGAGACCGTACCTCGGGCGCCCTTGCTCAGGTCGTCCAGGAAGTTGAGGCCGGTGAGCTGCACGCCCGCGTCGGTGAAGGCCTTGCGGAGCGCGTCCAGCTCGGCCTCGGACGGGCTGTGCTCCTCGCCGAAGGGCCACCACAGCTCACCGGCGGTGAAGCCGGCGGCGGCGGCCGCGGCCGGGCGCTCCAGCAGCGGCAGCTCGCTGAACAGGATCGACAGGTTGACCGTGAAGCTGTGCTGGGAAGCGGCCGTCACGTCAATCACCTCTCACTCTCTTCCGACATCCTCAACTTCCACGATCCGGAAGAGGGATTCTGCTTGGTGGAAGCATCTCCGGACCGCCGAGCGACTGTCAAGGCCGCCGCAACAATTTGTTGAAGAAGACCGGAAACCTCCGCCGACCAGGTCCTCGCCTGTTCGATCGACCAGCCCCTGCCCCGCCCGACCCCCGCTCGCTACAGTGAGCAGGTGCGATTGATGGTGGAGTTCACGACAGAACCGTTCGAACTGGACACGTTCCCCGAGCACGCCGCGACGGCCCGCAAGGTGGTCGACGAGGCCGGCCTGGCCGTCTCGGTCGGCCCGTTCGGGACCGGTGCCGAGGGCGAGGCCGAGCAGGTCCTCGCCGCGGTGACCAGGCTGCTCCGGGAGACCCTGGACGCCGGCGCGACCCGGATCTCGGTCCAGGTCAGCGTGCTGGGCGAGGAGGGCGGTACGCCGTGACCGAGCACGTGGAACACCCGCTCGCCGCCGCGATAAAGCCACTGCTGGACGCGATCGGCGCGACGCCCGTCAGGCTGGAGGAGGCGAAGGCCGAGGACGTCGTCCTGGAGTGGGAGGGCGCCCCGGCGCTCGCCGTCCGGCTGCCGCACCTGAGCAGCGCGCTGGACCGGCTGCTGGCCGAGATGACCCGCCAGTTCGACGGCCGCCCGCTGGCCGAGCTGGACCGCTGGGAGAAGCAGCGGGTCGTCGCCCTCCTGGAGGAGCGCGGCGCCTTCACCGTCCGCCACGGGGTGGAGACGGTCGCCTCGGCGCTCGGCGTCAGCCGCTTCACCGTGTACAACTACCTCAACCGCCAGGACGGCTCGAAGACCTCCTGAGTCGGGCCTTGTCGCGGCTCTCGCGGTAGGCCTTCTTGTACGGAGGACCTGCCGATCGGGTGAACCCCGCCGGTGCGGCCAGTCTGGACCAGCCCCCGGCGGGGCACACTTGGCGAATCGCACACGAAACGGCCCGGCAACGGGGGCCGGTCCAAAACGTAACCACCAACCGTTCAACAAAGTGTTGACGGCCGGGTGGGGTCGATCTAGCTTGTGCGGGTGGCACCACTCTTCAGGAGGTCCACCTGTGACCAACCACCCCCACGCCCTTGACGCCCTGGCCGCGGCCGACGCCGCCGAGCTGGAGGCGATCCTGCTGGAGATCTGCTCCAGCCCCCGCTGGGCCGCCGCCGTCGCGGAGGCCAAGCCCTGGTCCGACCGCAGCGCCCTGCTCGCCGCCAACGCGGCGGCGATGGCGGCGCTGACGGTCGCCGACCTGCACGACGCGATGGCCGGCCACGCCCGGATCGGCAAGCCCAAGGCGGGCGACGCCACCTCCGAGCGGGAGCAGGCCGGCATCCAGGGCGTGGACCGAGCGCTCCTCGACGAACTGCACGAGGCCAACGCCGCCTACGAGGCGAAGTTCGGCCACGTGTTCCTGATCTGCGCGACCGGCCGTACCGCGGCCACCATGCTCGCCGCCCTGCGCGAGCGCCACCCCAGCGACCCCGCCACCGAGGCGGAGATCGTCCGGGGCGAGCTGCGCAAGATCAACGACATCCGCATCAACCGGCTGCTCGACGAGTCCTGACGTATCGTCAGTTCGTTGTTCGCCCCTCCCTCGGGGCGTTTCGCTTCGATTCTGACGTTCAGTCGGCATTCGTCGACGCACCATCATATCTGCCATCAGTAAGGTCACTTCACCCATGACTGGCATCTCCACCCACGTGCTCGACACCAGCCTCGGCCGCCCGGCCGAGGGTGTCCCGGTCGAGCTCGCACTGCACACCGAGGGTGGCTGGAAGGTGCTCGGCACCTCCGCCACGGACTCCGACGGCCGGGCCAAGGACCTGCCGGCCGTGGAGGCGGGCTCGGTCGTCCGGCTGCTCTTCGACACGAGCGCCTACTACGCGCTCAAGTCCGCGGAGACGCCGTTCTTCCCCGAGGTCTCGATCGTCTTCACGGTCGCGCCCGCGCAGCACCACTACCACGTGCCGCTGCTGCTGAACCCGTTCGGATACTCGGTCTACCGCGGAAGCTAGTAGACCGACCTGGAAGCTTAGGAGCCAAGTCATGGCCCACGTGCTCGGTCAGAACCAGTACGGCAAGGCGGAGAACCGCATCGTACGCGTCTACCGCGACTCCACCCGGCACGAGATCAAGGACCTGAACGTCTCGGTCTCCCTCCAGGGCGAGTTCGAGGACGTCCACCTCACCGGGTCCAACGCCAACTGCCTCCCCACCGACACGACCAAGAACACCGTGTACGCCTTCGCCAAGGAGCACGGGATCGAGTCGGCCGAGGCCTTCGGCATCATCCTGGCGCGCCACTTCGTCGACGACACCGAGCGCGGCGTTGTCCACAGCGCCCGCATCCGGATCGAGGAGTACGCCTGGGACCGGATCAAGACCCCGGACAACTCGGCCCGCTTCATCGGCTCCGAGGAGGTCGGCCACTCCTTCGTCCGCCAGGGCCAGGAGACCCGCACCACCGAGATCGTCTACGACGGCGAGACCGTCCAGGTCATCTCCGGCCTCAAGGACCTCATCGTCATGAACTCCACCAACTCGGAGTTCTGGGGCTACATCAAGGACAAGTACACCACCCTGCAGGAAGCCTACGACCGGATCCTCGCCACCCAGGTGACGGCCCGTTGGAAGTACGGCTACAGCGGCAAGGACGACGAGGCCCAGCCCAACTGGAACCGCTCCTACAGCCACGTGAAGCGGCACCTGCTGGAGGCCTTCGCCGAGACCTACTCCTACTCGCTGCAGCAGACCCTGCACGCGATGGGCACCCGGGTCCTCAACAACCGGGCCGAGGTGGACGAGGTCCGCCTGGAGCTGCCCAACAAGCACCACTTCCTCGTCGACCTGGAGCCGTTCGGCCTCAAGAACGACAACGAGGTCTACTACGCCGCGGACCGCATGTACGGCCTGATCGAGGGCACCGTGCACCGCGAGGGCGTCGTCCCGGTCATCCCGGTCGTCTGACCCCCCCACCCCATGAACACCGCCCGGAATCGCCGCACCCTCCGGCCCCCTGTGGCCGGCCGAGTCCGGGCGGGCAGCAGTACCGGTAACACCCGCACCACCTGTTTCTCCACCCCCACCCACCGGAGTTCGTGTCTGCCTCGCGGCGGCCGGCCCGGGGCACTGGAGAGGCCGGCCGAGGGACTCTTGCACCGCCGTCCCGCCCTCGGCCAGGAAAGTACGCGCCAGACTCCAGCGCCACGGGCGCGCCGGGAGCCACGGGCACAAGAGGGGCTCGACATGGCACCCAGCAACACCAGCACCAACGACGGCGGTTCCACCCCAGCAAGAACCCCCGGCCCGGACGGCACGCCTCCCAACCTCCCCGGCAGGCCGTCCGGGCCGGAGATCCACCCCGTGGACGAGTTGCTGTCCCCGGTGAAGCTCGTCTCCACCGGACTGCAGCACGTCGCCGCGATGTACGCGGGAGTCGTCGCACCCCCGCTCATCGTCGGCGCCGGCGTGGGGCTCTCCCCCACCGAACTCGCCCTGCTCATCTCGGCCAGCCTGTTCACCGCCGGACTGGCCACCCTGCTCCAGACCCTCGGCTTCTGGAAGATCGGCGCGCGGCTGCCGTTCGTGAACGGCGTCTCGTTCGCCGGCGTCGCGCCCATGATCGCCATCGCCAAGGGCTCTATCGACAGAACAGGGGGACCGAAGGACGCCCTCCCGGTGATCTTCGGCGCGGTGATCGTCGCGGGGGTCCTGTGCTTCCTCGCGGCGCCGTACTTCTGCAAGCTCATCAGGTTCTTCCCGCCGGTCGTCCAGGGCACCGTGATCACCCTCATCGGGGTGTCCCTGCTCCCGGTGGCGGTGAACTGGGCGCGCGGCGGCTCGCCGTCCGCGCCCGGTTACGGCTCCATGCGGGCCATCGGCCTCGCCGCGATCACCCTCGCCGCGGTGGTGCTCTGCAACCGGCTGCTGCGCGGCTTCTGGCAGCAGCTCTCCCTGCTCGTCGGCCTGGCGATCGGCACCCTGATCGCCTTCCCGCTGGGTCTGGCCGACTTCGGCGCGGTCAAGGACGCGAAGATCTTCGCGCTCCCCTCCCCGTTCCACTTCGGCGCGCCCCAGTTCGACGCCGCCGCGATCATCTCGCTCTGCATCGTCATGGTGGTCTCGATGACCGAGTCCACCGCCGACATGCTCGCCCTCGGCAAGATCGTCGAGCGCGAGGCCGACGAACCCACGCTCGCCGCCGGCCTGCGCGCCGACGGCCTGGCCACCGCGCTCAGCCCGGTCTTCAACGGCTTCGCCGCCAGCGCCTTCGCCCAGAACATCGGGCTGGTCGCGCTGACGAAGATCCGCAGCCGCTACGTGGTCGCGGCCGGCGGAGGCATCCTGATCCTGCTCGGGCTCTTCCCCGTGCTCGGGTCGGTCGTCTCCCTGGTGCCGCAGCCCGTCCTGGGCGGCGCCGGGATCGTGCTCTTCGGCACGGTCGCGGCGAGCGGCATCCGCACCCTCGCGGAGGCCGGTATGGAGTCCAGCTCGCACACCATCCTGGTGTCCGTCGCGCTCGGCGTCGGCATCGTCCCGATCGCCGTGCCGACCTTCTACGACTCCTTCCCGGAGGCCGTCCGCACCCTGATGCACTCCGGGATCTCGGCCGGCACCGTGATGGCCGTCCTGCTCAACCTGCTCTTCCACCACGTCGGAGCCGCCCGCCGGTCCGCCACCGGCGAGGAACCCGGCGCGACGGTGCCGACGGCGACACCGTCCTGATCGGCCCGGGAGAGGCGCACGCCGCTCTGCAAACACCGCGCGGCGGACGCCTCTCCCGGCCCTCCCCCATAGGAGTAACACCATGGCAGTCCAGCCCCCACCCGCCGACCAGCGGATCGTCATCGAGAACGTCGCCATCGCGACGGTCGACGCCGACGACACCGAGTACGCCCGCGGCCACGTCGTCATCCTCGGCAACAAGATCGAGTCGGTCGGCAACGGCCCCGCCCCGCAGTGGCTGGACAACGTGGTGCGCCGGATCAACGGCGAGGGCCACCTCGTCACCCCCGGCCTGGTCAACACCCACCACCACTTCTACCAGTGGATCACCCGCGGCCTCGCCCAGGACAACATCCTCTTCGACTGGCTGGTCGCCCTCTACCCCACCTGGGCCCGCATCGACGAGAAGCTCGTCCACGCCGCCAGCCAGGGCTCGGCCGCCGCGCTGCTCAAGTCCGGCTGCACCACCGCCTCCGACCACCACTACGTCTTCCCCAAGGACGGCGGCGACGTCCTCGGCGCCTCCATCGAGGCCGTCCAGGAGCTCGGCCTGCGCTTCACCGCGCTGCGCGGCTCCATGGACCGCAGCAAGAAGGACGGCGGCCTGCCGCCGGACCACGCCGTCGAGGAGCTCGACGACATCCTGACCGCCTCCGAGGCCGCGGTCGACAAGTACCACGACGCCTCCTTCGGCTCGATGCTGCACGTCGCCATCGCGCCCTGCTCGCCCTTCTCCGTCTCCACCGACCTGCTCCGCCAGTCCGCCGAACTCGCCCGCCGCAAGGGCGTCCGGCTGCACACCCACGGCTCGGAGACCGCCGAGGAGGAGCAGTTCTGCAAGGAGCTGTTCGGCATGGGCCCGACCGACTACTTCGAGTCCGTCGGCTGGCTCGGCGAGGACGTCTGGATGGCGCACTGCGTCCACATGAACGACTCCGACATCGCCAAGTTCGCCGAGACCGGCACCGGCGTCGCCCACTGCCCGTCCTCCAACGCCCGCCTGGCCGCCGGCATCGCCCGTGTGCCCGACATGCTCAAGGCCGGCGTCCCGGTCGGCCTCGGCGTCGACGGCACCGCCTCCAACGAGTCCGGCGAACTCGGCACCGAGCTGCGCAACGCCCTGCTGATCAACCGCCTCCACGGCTACCCCACCGCCCTCACCGGCCGCCAGGCGCTGCGCCTCGGCACCATGGGCGGCGCCCGGGTGCTCGGCCGCCACAACGAGATCGGCTCCATCGAGCCCGGCAAGCTCGCCGACCTCGCGCTCTGGAAGATCGACGGCATCATGCACTCCTCCATCGCCGACCCGGTCGCCGCCCTCACCTTCGGCGCGCTGCCGCCGCTGGCCGTCCTTTTCGTCAACGGCAACGCCGTCGTCGAGAAGGGCCAGCTGACCACCGTCAACGAGGACCGCATCGCCCGTGACTGCGCCCGCGCCGCCAAGGAGCTCGCGGCCCGGCCGGTCTGAGCCTCCGGTGTGATCCCTTCGAGCTCCGGGCCGCCCAGGGACGGTGCGTGACCCGGACTCCGCGCGACCGGCCGCTCCAGGCCGGCCACGCGGACCACGGCCCCGAACCCACGGCGAGGGTTCGGGGCCGTGGCGTGCCCGGGCGCGGACGACAGACAGCAGTGGACAGCGAACAGCGGACAGATAACAGATGATGAAAGTTGCCATCTGTTATCTGTCCGCTGTTCGCTGTCCACTGTCAGTTGCCCCCGTCAGCCGCCGACCCCGCCCGTCAGGCCGTGCGCCCGAGGGTGGCGAGGTAGGCGCGCCAGCCGCCGTGGTGGGTGATCTCGCGGTGGATGCCGCGCTCCAGCTCGCCGCGGGCGAGCAGCATGGAGAGGCACGCGGAGCCGTCGTCGAGCTCGATCACGCCGAGTTCGAGCTCGCGCGGCTCGCCGGGGAGGATGACGTCGCGCAGGTGCTCCAGGGTGATGTCGTACAGCTCGCCCTCGATGGCGGTCTCGACGGTCGGGTCGGCCAGCAGGCCCGGGCAGACGTCGTCGATGGAGAAGAAGCGGTAGCCGGGGGCGGTGCGGGCCGGGCCGACCAGCGCGTCGGCGACCTTGGCGTGGAACGGGCCGCCGACCATGGCCTGGCCGTTGAAGAAGATGCGGGGCACGGGTGAACTCCTTACCGATGACCGGGAAGCCGGGAGACCAGGAAGCCGGAACCCCGGGGAAAAGACCGTTCCGCACGGCGACGAGAGGACAGGTGGATTCGTCGCCGTACGGAACGGAGTATTGGGCCGCCGGGATGCGCCGCCCCGGCAGGAGGCGGCGTCGGTCCCGGCGGATAGATTGGGCTCAGCCCAGCAGGGGAAGCGCGGGGAGGGTCAGGAAGTCCGCGAACTCCTCGGCCAGGGCGACCTGTTCGAAGAGCTGGGCGGCCTCGCGCCAGCGCCCGCCGGCGTAGCCGTCCGCGCCCCGCTCGGCCCGGAGTTCGGCCAGCTCCGCGGCGACCAGGGTGCGCACCAGCTCGGCGGTGGCCTTCTCCCCGGTGTCGGAGAGGACGACGCCGTTGTGGATCCACTGCCAGATCTGCGAGCGGGAGATCTCGGCGGTGGCGGCGTCCTCCATCATGTTGAAGATGCCGACCGCGCCGAGGCCGCGCAGCCAGGCCTCGATGTAGCGGAGGCCCACCTGGACGGCGTTGTGCAGCCCGGCGTGCGTGCAGGTGCCACCGGCGCCGGCAATGTCGAGCAGCTGCTCGGCGGTGACCGGCTCGGACGGTCCGGGGTTGTCCTTCTGGTTGGGTCGCTCGCCGAGCACCGCGTCGAAGGAGGCGCGGGCGACCGGGACGAGGTCCGGGTGGGCGACCCAGGAGCCGTCGAAGCCGTTGCCCGCCTCGCGGTCCTTGTCGGCCTTGACCTTCTCCAGGGCGGCGGCGTTGACCTCGGGGTCCTTGCGGCTGGGAATGAACGCGGCCATGCCGCCGATCGCGTGTGCGCCGCGCCTGTGGCAGGTCTGCACCAGCAGCCGGGTGTAGGCGGCCATGAACGGCGAGGCCATGGTGACGGTGTTGCGGTCCGGCAGGATGTAGTGCTCGCCGGCGTCGCGGAAGTTCTTGACGATGGAGAACAGGTAGTCCCAGCGGCCCGCGTTGAGGCCGGCCGCGTGGTCGCGCAGCTCGTAGAGGATCTCGTCCATCTCGAACGCGGCGGTGATGGTCTCGATCAGCACGGTCGCGCGGATGGTGCCGTGGGGGATGCCGAGCTGGGCCTGGGCGTGGGTGAAGACGTCGTTCCAGAGCCGGGCCTCCAGGTGGCTCTCGGTCTTCGGGAGGTAGAAATAGGGCCCGGAGTTGGGGTCCTCGGCACCCTTGGCGAGCAGCCGGGCGGCGTTGTGGAAGAAGTAGAGGCCGAAGTCGAGGAACGCGCCGGCCACCGGGTTGCCGTCGACGAGCAGGTGGTTCTCGTCCAGGTGCCAGCCGCGCGGGCGGACCACGACGGTGGCGAGTTCGGCGGCGGGCTTGAGGGTGTAGGCCTTGCCGGCGGAGGTGGCGAAGTCGATCCGGCCCTCGAAGGCGTCGATCAGGTTGATCTGGCCGCTGACCACGTTCTCCCAGGTCGGGGAGGTGGCGTCCTCGAAGTCGGCGAGCCAGATCTTCGCCCCGGAGTTGAGGGCGTTGATGACCATCTTGCGGTCGGTGGGGCCGGTGATCTCGACGCGGCGGTCCTGGAGGGCGCGGGGCGCCTCGGCGACCGTCCAGTCACCCGCCCGGATCTCGGCGGTCTCGGGGAGGAAGTCCAGCGTGCCGGCCCGCGCGATCTCGGCGCGCCGGGTCTTTCGCCGGGCGAGGAGCTCCTGCCGGCGGCCCTCGAACGCGCGATGGAGGCCGACGACGAAGGCGACCGCCTCCGGAGTGAGCACCTCCTCCGCCCGGTGGACGCGCGGACCGGCGACAGTGACGACCGGAGCGGCAGGGGAGGTGCCGACGGGTCCCTGATCTGCAGCCATGAGCAGGACACTCCTAAGACGGTTGAGCCTGGCGAAGGGAGCTCCGGTGGGAACTTCCTTGATCCGAACCCACCTGTCGGCGAGCTCGATTCTGTAAGGTGGAGACTAGTTTCCGCGATACAGAATTTCAACGGTTTGTTGAGGTGATCGCGGGGACTCTACTCCTCCCCGACAGCGAAGGGAACGCCGGTGGTTGCGACCCCCGACACAGCATCGACGACAGGCGCCGACCGCGCGAGCGGCGGCGTGCAGTCCGTCGAACGCGCCTTCCAGCTCCTGGAGGCGCTGGCCGACTCCGGTGGCGTGGCCACGCTCAGCGAGCTCTCCACCAGCTCCGGGCTGCCGATGCCGACCATCCACCGCCTGGTTCGTACCCTCGTCCAGCAGGGTTACGTCCGCCAGGACACGGCCCGCCGCTACACCCTCGGCCCCCGGCTGATCCGCCTCGGCGAGACCGCCGGCCGCCTGCTCGGCAGCTGGGCCCGCCCGTACCTGTCCGAGCTGATGGAGGCCACCGGCGAGACCGCCAACCTCGCGGTGCTGGAGGGGGGTGAGGTGGTCTACGTCGGGCAGGTGCAGTCGCGCCGCTCGATGCGAATGTTCACCGAGGTCGGCAGGCGGGTGCAGCCGCATTGCACCGGCGTCGGCAAGGCACTGCTCGCCCAGCTCCCCGAGGACGAGGCGCGCGCCGTCCTCGGCCCCAACCCGCTGCCCGCGCACACCGAGTACACCGTCACCGACCCGCAGGAGCTGCTGCGCCAGCTCGCGGAGGCGCGCGAGCGCGGTTACGTCGTCGACGACCAGGAGCAGGAGATCGGCGTACGCTGCATCGCCCTCGCCGTACCGGGCGCGCCGACGCCGACAGCACTGTCGGTCTCCGGCCCGGAGGCCCGCATCCGGGCGCTGGAGGAGCAGGCCGGCGCATCCTCGCTGGTGCCGGTGATGCGCCAGATCGCAACCCGGCTGGGGCAGGTCCTCGCACCCTGACGGTCGGTCAGTTTGCGTGCTGCGCACGGGAGGCCGGTTCGGTCGACTTCCCGCGCACGCGTTCCTCCGTTCGGGCGGACCGAGGGCGGGTTGCACCGACGGCCGTCCGCCGCTCGGCCACCCTGGTGCGGACGCGGTCCGCGATGGCGCGGGCGGCCGGAGTGCGAGGGCACGGTGAGCGGCGATGGAGCGCAGGCGTTCGGGACATTCAGGCGGGGTCGGCGCAGCCGGGAGCAGGGTCGGCGCGGACGGGAGCGGGACGAGCGGGGCGTGGCTGATCGCGGCCGTGGCGGCGGGTTGTGCGGTGGCGGTGCTGGTCTCCGGCCCGTCCTGGGCGCTGCGACGGCCCGAGCCCCGGCCGGCCGTCGACCTCTCGGCGATGGCGGCTCCGTCCCGTTCCGACCTGGAAGTCGTCCGCCTCGATCCGGACGCCGCCCCGCCCGGCGGCACCACCACCGTCCACGCCTTCGTCGCGAACCGCGGCCCGGAGACGACCGCCTCGCCGTTCACCGTCGTCGTCACGCTCCCGCGCGGAGTGGCGCCGGAGGGCCCGTACTTCCCCGCGGACTGCGAGGTGCTCCGCGGCGGCCACCGGGTGCGCTGCGTCTTCGGGCCCGGGCTGAAGGAGGGGCGCAGCGCGACCGCGCTCGTCCCGGTGCGGCTCTCCCCCGGCCTGCCGCTGGGCGCGCTCACCGGCGGGTCGGTCGCGGTGCGCAGCGCGGACGACCCGGACGAGAGCAACAACCGGCAGCCGTTCGACATCAAGGTGGTCGAGACGGCTGCCGGCTGATTGCTGTGGCTGTTGGACCTTTACCGACGCCTTTTAGCGGTACACGCGGACGTAGTCGGCGGAGAAGGTGATCGGGGCGGTCCCCTGCGGCGCGGGGTGGTACTGCCCCGCGCACACCGACAGGTTGAGGATCAGGTACGCCGACCAGTTCGCGCCGACGCCCTTGCCGTCCGAGAACACCTTGACGCCGTTGACGTACCAGTCCACCGAGTTGGCGCCGTAGTAGGTGCCGATGGTCACCCACTGGTCCTTCGCGACCGCGCTCGCGTCGGTGTAGTACTTGGGGTTGCCCGGGTTGACGTGGTTGGTGAGCTCCAGCAGGTTCGGGTTGTCGGGGTGGTACTCGAAGGAGTCGATCTCCCCGTTGCCGTTCTTCCACGTCCAGAGCGCCGGCCAGGCGCCGGAGCCGGACGGCAGCTTGACCCGGGTCTCGGCGTAGTCGCCGGTCTTCACCTGGAAGCCCTCGCTGGAGCCCTCGGTGGTGAGGAAGCCGGTGTTCCAGGCCTGCTTGCCGTTCTCCAGCGTGGTGCCGCTCGGCGTGGCGGTGAACGTGGCGACGCCGTTGGCCACGGTGACGTTGTTCTTGTTCAGCCAGTCGAGCTTGTTGTCGTCCGGGTTGTGGTTGCCGTACTTGTACGAGCTGGTCTTGTCGCCGACCCAGCGGGTGCCCCACGCGATCGGGCCGTTGAACTCGTCGGACCAGGTCAGCGACTTGCCGGCGATCGGGGAGGCCGGGGCCGGGGTGCTCGGGCTCGCGGTGGCGCTCGGGCTGCTGGTGGGGGACGGCTTCGGGGTGGCCGTGGGCGTGGGCGTGGTGGGCTTGGCCGTGGGCGACGGGGTCGTGGTGGGCGTCGGCGCCGGGGTGCTGGAGACCACGAGCTGCTGCGACGGCAGGTTGTGCCAGGTACCGCCGAAGTCCTGCCAGAAGCCGAACTGGGTGTAGGTGCCGGTCTGCAGGGTGCGCGCACCGCTCGTGAAGGTCTGTCCCCACGGGCAGATCTGCACGTTGGTGGCGTTGCCCGGGAAGTCGAGGTTGTTGCCGGCCGCGTCGCGCACGCCGACACCGAGGGTCTTCGCGATGAAGCAGGCCGAGGAGTGGACGGTGAGGGAGGCGGTGGTGGCCTTGCCGGCGACCATGGCGGCCGGGGCGAGCCGGTCCTGGGTGACGGTCGGGCCGGTGGCGGCCTGGGCGCCGGCCACGGTCGGCAGGCCGAACAGTCCGGCGCCGGTGATGGCGAGCGCGCCGGTGGCGGCGAGGGCGGCGTTACGGCCGCGGTGGGACGGGCGGGCGTGGCGGGGCGCGCGGCGCCGGGCAGGCTGGTGCATGGGGTGTCCTCTGCGACGCCTGCGAGGTGAGCTGTCGGGTTCGGACTGAGAGGTCGCCCGGCCGCCTGCGGGAGCGGCTTCACCCCTAGCCGCGGCCCGGACGCGGGAGCGTACGGGCCGGGGCGCTGACCTTGGTTCCCCCGCTCCCGTCCGCTGTGGTGCTCGGTTGCGCGCCGACGGGTGGACGGGACTCGGCGTCCCGGCGGCGGGGTCCGCGAGGGCGGACGACCGTTGCAGGCTAGGCAGGCCGTCCGTGAACGGACAACTCGTCCGGGCCGGTTGTCGTGCAGCTCACAGTCGTGTCGATCAACTACGGTGCGGAGTGGATCAGTTGGGAGGGCTGCGGGGACGGGTGCGGGGATCAGCCGAGCCGGGCGTCAACCCGGCCGTCGGCGCCCGGCGCCCGGCGGGCGACATGGTGGCCGCCGGTGGCGTGGCGGAGTGTGGCCGAGTGCACCCGGTCGGCACGCCCGGTCGGATAAATTGGAGGTCCGAGATTCACCGCAGTGCACAAGAGCACCGCGGACAGCCAGCCGCACATCCCAGAGAGACGAGGAACCGCCCCGCCATGACCGCGCCCCTGCCCGCCTTCGCCGGCCGCACCTACCTCTTCCGGGCCGACAACGGCGCGGCCTTCCGCAACGCCTACTCGGCCGACGGCAAGCGGCTGCGCTGGGAGGGCCTCGGCGAGTCGGCGGGCCAGTGGGAGGACGTGGAGCTGCACGTCGCCGAGGTCGCGCCGGAGGTGTACTTCGTCAGCTGGACCGAGCAGAGCGGCATCACCGTCAGCCACGTGATGGACCTCGGCCGGCTGATCGTCCGCGCGTTCTGGACCTTCGAGGGCGAGGGCGGGCGGGTCGGCGAGCTGCACACCGGGACGCTGGAGCGGGTGGCCTGAGCGGCCGACCCGCCCGCCGTCCAGCCGGCCCGCTCGCGGTCCCGTCGTCAGACCGTCGGGTTCGGCACCTTGAGGTGCTGGGACAGCCACTCCAGCGAGGACGGCAGCAGCTTGCTCCAGGTCTCGAAGTTGTGGCCGCCGGTCTCCAGCATGCTGTAGGAGACCTTCATCGGGCCCGGGCTCTGCACCGCGTCGATGAAGGCCTCGGTGTCGTGCTTGTAGTTGCCGTCGCCCTGCTTGGTGCCGGCCAGCAGGACGTTCACCTTCGGCTGGGGCACGTTCTTCAGCCGCCACATCAGGTCGGCCTCGTCGCGGCGCTGCTTGCTGCCGCCGAAGAGGTCACCGGTGGTCGGGTCGTCGGCGGCCTGGTAGTAGCCGGAGAGGGAGACGGCGGTCGGGAAGACGTCCGGGTGGCGCATGGCCAGCTTGAGCGCGCAGTAGCCGCCGGTGGAGTTGCCCATGAAGGCCCAGGCCTGCGGGTCGGTGGACACCCGGAAGCTCGCCTGGATCGCCGACGGGACGTCCTTGGTGAAGTACGTGTCGGACTGGGCGCCGCCCGGGATGTCCTCGCACTCGGTGTCCTGCGGGAGGGCCGGCGAGGGGCGCATCAGGACCATGACGGTCGGCTGCATCTTCCCGTCCTGGAGCAGCTTGAGTGCCGCGCCCGGGTAGTTGAAGCGGGTGATCAGGTTCTCGGCGAGCCCGGGGAAGCCGGTGCTGACGATCACCACCGGAAACTGCTTCTGCGCGTACTCCGGCTGGAAGTACTGCGGCGGCAGGTAGACGTACCCGTCGGTGGACAGCCGGGTGACCGCGCCGTCGATCCGCACCTTGCGGATCTCGCCGGACTTGCCCGGCTCGCGGCCCATCGCGCCACCGCCCTGGACGGAGGCGTGGCCGATCGTCTCCACGAGCAGGCGGCCGGAGGCGTCCGCCTTGTTGTGGATCACCACCGGGCCGTTGTCGCCGCTGCCCAGCAGGTCGTCCCAACTGCTGTAGAAGGAGAAGTAGTTGTTCGAGACGAGACCGAGCGCGGCGAGCACGGAGAGCTGGGTGACGAGCAGCATACCGATCCGGCCGAGCACCGCCTGCCAGGTCTTCTTCGCGAGTCTGGGCCACAGCCAGACCGTGCCGGCCATCATCACGACGGCGATCAATACGGTCAGCGCCAGCACCTTGTGGCTCGTCAGACCCATGTCCTACTTGCTCCCACGCCTCGAACTCCCCGCCCCTCGCCGCTAGGACATCCAGGGTGCTTCCCCCGGTTCCCCGTCGGGGCGCGCGATCACCCACCCTAGCGGGCCGGGCCGGGAGACGACCGGGGCGGTCCCGGGGTGGCCCTGGGCGCCGCCCGGGAGCGAGCGGGGACGGCGGCGGGTTTACGGATGACAGGTGACAGATGACAACCTTCAGATGACAGAGTTTGAAATCTGTTATCTGAAACCTGTTCGCTGTCTGCTGTCCCCAGCGACACCGTCGCCGCGCCTCGCCACGACCGCCGCGGCAGGGGCTGTGCTCCCGGGATGGCTTGGCCTTTACTGGAGGTGAGGGGGTTCCCTCGGCAGGAGGTCGTGCCATGCGCCCGGCTCCGCAGCAACAGCCCTTACCGCGTCTCGTCGTCGACAGCCCGGAGCCGCTGCGCGGCCAGGTGTACGTCGTCGCCGACCGGCCGCTGATGGTCGGCCGGGACGCGGGGTGCCAGATCCACGTGGGCGATCCCGGGATCAGTCGCCGCCACGCCGTGGTGTGGCGGTCGGGCGGGCACACCACGGTCGAGGATCTGGCCTCCACCAACGGCACCCGCCTGAACGGTCACCCCCTGCACGGGCAGGAGGTGCTGCACACCGGGGACGTGATCGACTTCGGGCCGTTCGAGGTGCACTACGAGGAGCCGCGCGACCCGGCCGACACCGTCCCCGGGCCAGGGGCGGCGGGCCGGGGCACGTCGGCTCTCACGCAGACGCTCGGGCCGGTGCCGGCGCGCGACCTGCCTCCGCCGGAGCCACCACAGCCACCTGAGCCGCCGAAGCCGTGGGTGCCGCCAGAACCGTCAACGCCACCGCAGCCCCGGTACGACGTCGAGCGGCAGGAGGCCCGCGGGAATCTCAGCAATGTCGCCGGGAACCAGTACAACTACGTCATGCAGGCCCGGCGGGAGAGCTTCTTCCGCGAGATCGCGGCCACCCGCACCCGGGCCCGGCACCTCGTGCTGACCGGGTTCCTGATGTTCATCGGCGGTAGCGGGGTCTACGGCTGGGCACTGTTCAGCTTCATCTCGAAGACGAACGACCTCGCGCAGTCCGGCAACGCGAACTACTCGGTGCCCGACCTCCTCGGGCCGAAGGTCGGCGGCGTCCCGGTCGGGGCGATCGGCTTCGCGGTGGCGGCGATCGGCCTCGTGCTCCTCGTCGTCGGGATCGTCCTGCACATCGTGACCACCTCGCGGCGTCGGCGCTTCGAGGACGAGGAGTCCCGGCAGTTGCGGTACCCACCGCCACCGCAATAAGTCGCAGTGAGTCCGGAGGACTCGGACGGGAGGCGCGCCCATGGTCTTCAACATCGGCAGCCAGCAGGCCGGGGCGATCAACAACGTGGCCGGGAACCAGAGCATCCACGGCGGTCAGTCGGGCCGGTTCACCGTCGGCGCCCAGGAGTTGAGCGGGCTGGTCGGGGACCTGCGCACGGCCGTCGAGGCGGAACCGCTGCCGGAGTCGGTGGCGCCGCAGGTCCGGGCGGAACTCGACGCGATGGAACGGGAGGCGGACCGGCCCGAGCCCGACAAGGCGGCGGTCGCGGACCGGCTCTCGCGGGTCACCCGGCTGCTCGGCGCGACCGGGGCCGCGCTCAAGGTCGGGACCGGCCTGTTCGGGGCCGTCTCGGCGCTGGCCGGCTGGCTCGGTTCGGCCGGGCAGCCGATCCTGCACGCGATCGGCCTGTGAGGCCCCAGCCGCTCAGCCGCCCGGGCATGGGGTTGCTCAGCTCGTCCGGGCGTGGGCGCGACGGCCCCTCGGCGCCGCGCCGTGGCGTGCGTCGCGGCGGGCAGCGAGGGCGTTTCCCGCCCACAGCAAAGCGGCCCCGACCAGCACGAATGCCGCCGTCATCAGGCAGGACGCCCCGGCGACCCGGCGGTAGCTGCCGTGCAGGTCCGGGTCGAGGAACGGGTACGGGTACCAGTCGACTGCCAGCCCGCGGAGCAGCGCGTAGGCCAGGTAGACCAGCGGGAACGCCAGCCACCACAGCGCCGCCACCGGGCGGATGCGGCGCGCCGGCGGGTCGATCAGCCAGTCGGCGAGGACGACCAGCGGCATGGCGCGGTGGACCACGTCGTTCACCCACGGGATCGTCAGCTGCTCCGGGTACTTCGCGAGCAAGGTGCCGTAGGCCAGTCCGGTGATCGCCAGGTAGAGCACGACCGCCCCGCGCACCAGGTCCGGCACGGGGCGACGGCCAGTCAGGCCCGCCCAGCCGCCGAGCGCCAGGACGACGACCGCGGCCATGTTGCTGAGGTTGGTGAAGTAGCTGAAGTAGTTCGGCACCCCGGTGGCGTCGGTCGCGGCGTGGTAGCCGGAGAAGCCGAGGGCGACCGCCGTGAGCGCGGCGACGGCGAGCCGGGCGGGAGCGAGCCACGAGTGCATCGTCGGGGCCGCCTCTCTGTGGGGGGCGTGGTCCGTCGGGGCTACTCGGATTCAAACCCGGGCGGGCGGAGTCGGCCACAGGAGCGGGGATCGCTCGGCTCAGGGAGTCCGCCACAGGGTGGCGAAGGCGGCTGCCGGGTTGGTGGTGAGGAGGAGCTCGGGGAGTTCGGGGCCGAAGGTGCGGGCGAGCCTCGGGGCCAGGTCGGTGAGCAGCCGGGTGGGACCGGCTGCCCGGCGGGCGGTGCGGGTGGTGGTGTCGGCGCCGAGAAGCAGTTGGGCGGCGTGGCCCGCCTCGACGAGGTCGGCGATGAGGTCGAAGGCCTGGTGGTCGGCCGGGTGGCCGGCCCGGGAGGGGCTGTCCAGGGCGAGGAAGACGCCTTCGGCCGCGAGTTCGCGATGGAGCCGCACGTCGGGCAGGCGGGTGAGGTGGCCGAGGATGATCCGGTGGCGCGGGACCTGGTGTCGGGTGTGGAGCCAGTGCAGCACGAAGTGCGGGTCGGCGCCCGGTTCGAGGTGGACGGCGATCGGGGCGCCGGTGGCGTGGTGCGCGTCGGCGGCGGCCGTCATCACCCGGCGGGTGTGCGCGGTGGTGACGCTGACGTCGCACGCCACCTTGATCAGGCCCGCGCGGACGGGTTCGGGTTCGTCGCGCGGGCTGGTAGTGAGCCCGGTGGTCGACTCGGTCGTCAGCCCGGTGGTCAGCTCGGCGGTGAAGCGTTCGGCGAGGCCGTCGTACAGGGCCGGGAACGTGTCCGGGGCGTAGTGGGCCGCCTGGTGCACGCCGGTGGCGGCGACCACGTGAACGCCGGTGGCGCGGGAGAGCTTGGCGAGGGAGTCCGCGCCGCGCCCCATGCCGTACGGGGTCCACTGGACGAGCGACCGGCCGCCGGCCGCCGCGAAGGCGTGCAGGACGTCCTCGGCGGCGGCCGGGTCGTCGAGTTCCTCGCCGGCGAGGAGCGGGCTGCGGATGAAGAGGTGGTCATGGGAGTCGGTGACGCCGAGTTCGGCGGGGTCGAGGTCGCCGAGGATGGTGCGGACGGCCGGGCGGGGGTGGCTGGGGGTCATGCCTGGGCCGCCTCGGCCGACTGCTGCTCCTGCTGTGTCGGCTGCGCCTGCTGCAACTCGGCGAAGGTGGCGGTGGCGACGCGCAGGCCGGCCAGCGCCTTGGGGACCCCGACGTAGGGGGCGAGGTGGACCATCACCTCGGTGATCTCCTCCCTCGTCATCCCGATCCGCAGGCTGTTGCGGACGTGGTCGGCGAGCTGCGGCTCGACGCCGCCGAGAGCGGTGAGGGCGGCCAGGTTGGCCACCTGGCGGTCGCGCAGGGCGAGGCCGGGGCGCTGGTAGGTGCCGCCGAACAGGCTTGTGACGATCCAGTCGGCGAAGCCGGGGGCGACGCCGTCCAGGCCGCCTAGCGTGCCGGCGGCGACCGGACCGGCGAGGTCGGCGAGGAGGGCGTAGCCGGCCTCGCGGTCGAGCGGGGCGGGGGTGAGGTCGGCGGGCGTCATCGGGGCGGGGGCGGTCATGGGGGCGGGGGCGGTCATGGGGGTGGCGAATCCTTTCACCAGTGGCGGCCGGCGGGCAGCCGGTCGAGTTCGGGCCGGGACAGGTGCAGCACCCGGTAACGGGTGCCGGGCGCGTCGTCGGGGACGGGACCGCGCCAGAGGGCGAGCTGCAGCAGCTCCCACCGGCTCGGGTCGACCGCCACGGCGGCGGTGTGCAGCGCGGGGTGGACGGGCAGGTCGGCGAGCGCCCGCTCGACGGCCTCGGCCGGGTCGGCGGTCTCGGGGAGACTCAAGGTCCGGCGGGTGGCGGTGGTGGGCGCGTCGGTGGTCGATGCATGGGCGGCGGACGCGGTCCCGTGGGACAGGCCCACGCCGAGCCAGTGGCGGACGTCGGGGCGGCCGAAGTCGGCGCTCAGGCCGCGGAAGCCCGGGCCCCAGAGGAAGCTGTTCATCCCCTCGGGGGTGCGCCAGAGGTAGAACGGCGCGTACTGGTTGACCGGCGAGTTGTCCTGGCCGCGCTCCCGGACCAGGTACGCCTTGAGGCCGAGGCCGGGGTAGGCGTCGAGGAGGTGGCCCTTCTCGGCGACCCGCTTGTGGATGATCCCCATGTCGTAGTCGGCGGGGAGGGTGATCTCGTACTGCATGGCGTGCACGGGCGGTTCTCCTCCGTTGGGCGGCCGGGTCGGCGGCGCGTCGGGTCTGCAGCGCGTCGGGCTCGCGCGCCGGGTCTGCGGCGCGTCGGGTCTGCGGCGCGTCGGGTCTGCGGCGCGTCGGGTCTGCGGCGCGTCGGGCTCGGGGCGTGGGACGTCAGGCGGTGCCGGGCGCGGTCCGGTGAGCGGCGAGCAGGCCGAGGGCGCCGCGTACGGCCTGGTCGAAGGGCTCGGCGCGGCCGGCCGCGCGAGCGAGCACGTAACCGCCCTGGACGACGGCGACCAGCGCGGCGGCGGTGTCGGCCGGGTCGACGCCCGGGGTGAGTTCGCCGGCCGCCTGGCCCTCGGCGACCAGCTCGGCGATCCGGCCGCGCAGCCAGTCGAAGGTCGCCTCGACCGGGGCGCGCAGCTGCGGGTCGGCGATGACGTCCGGGTCCTGGGCCATCCGGCCGATCCGGCAGCCGCGCAGCACGTCGCGGTCGCGCTGCAGGTAGGCGGCGATGCGGTCGTAGGCGGTGCCCGGGGCGGCGAGGTCGGCCGCGGCGACGGCGCGCATCTGCTCGGCACTGCGGCGCAGGGCGGTGGCGGCGAGGTCGGGCTTGCCGGTGAAGTGGTGGTACATGCTGCCCTGGCCGACGCCTGCGCGCTGCTGGATGGCCTTGGGGCTGGTGCCGACGTAGCCGCGTTCCCAGAGGAGTTCCTGGGTGCTCTCGATGAGACGGTCCTGGGTTGCCATGGGGATCACTGTACATACCAGTAGGTACAGTGCGCCAGAGGGTTCCGGGAACGGCAGAAGCATCCCGGAACGACCCGGGCTCCCCGGGACGACCGAGGGCCGTGCGCCGCCCCCCCGGCGGCCACGGCCCCTCGCCCGTTCGTCTCCCCCACACCGTCGGGCGGCATTCCGCTGCGCCCGGTGGCGCGCGTCACGTCGCCTCACATCACACCGCGTCACATCAGCACCCGGGCGACGGCCTCGGTCCGGGCTCCCGGGCTCCCGGGCTGGCAGGATGTCCGGCATGAGCTACCTCGCCTCGGATGACCGCTATGCCTCGATGACCTACCGCAAGGCCGGGCGCAGCGGCGTGCAGCTGCCCGCCGTCTCGCTCGGCCTCTGGCACAACTTCGGCGACGCCCAGCCGCTGGACGTGCAACGGGCGGTGCTGCGCCGGGCCTTCGACCGGGGGATCACCCACTTCGACCTGGCGAACAACTACGGCCCGCCGTACGGCAGCGCCGAGCGCAACTTCGGGTACCTGTTCGCGCAGGACTTCCGCCCGTACCGGGACGAGCTGTTCATCGCCACGAAGGCCGGCTGGGACATGTGGCCCGGCCCGTACGGCAACGGCGGCAGCCGCAAGTACCTGCTGGCCAGCCTGGACCAGTCGCTGGGGCGGATGGGGCTGGACTACGTCGACGTCTTCTACTCGCACCGCTACGACCCGGACACCCCGGTCGAGGAGACGATGGGCGCGCTGGACAGCGCGGTCCGCTCGGGGAAGGCGCTGTACGCGGGCATCTCCAACTACCCGGCGGAGCAGCACCGGGAGGCGGTGGCGATCCTGCGCGAGCTGGGCACGCCGGTGCTGATGAACCAGTCCGCGTACTCGATCCTCAACCGGTACGTGGAGGAGGGCGTGCTGGACGCGGTCGGCGACACCCAGACCAGCCTGATCGCCTACTCCCCGCTCGCCCAGGGCCTGTTGACCGACCGTTACCTGTCGGGCCAGGTGCCGGCGGGCTCGCGGATGTCGATCGGGAAGTTCCTGAACGAGGAGGCACTCAGCGGGCCCAAGCTGAAGCAGCTGCGGGCGCTGAACAAGGTGGCGGAGCGGCGCGGGCAGACGCTTGCCCAGCTCGCGTTGTCCTGGGTGCTGCGCGACCTGCGGGTGGTGTCGGTCATCATCGGCGCGAGCAGTGTCGCGCAGCTGGACCAGAACATCGACGCGCTGAACGGCGGGCCGCTGACGGCGGAGGACCTGGCGGAGATCGACCGGCTCAGCCGCTGAGTGGCGGGGTGATGGCCGACGAGCACAGCTGACAGATAACAGATTTCAGAGTTTGTCATCTGTTATCTGCCAGCTGTTCTCGGAGCGGACGAAAGAAGAACGGCGGTCGCCCGTTCCCCACGAACGGGCGGCCGCCGTTTGGCCAGGAAGCCGCGATCACGCCACCGGCGTGTACTTGTAGCCGACCCGACGGACCGTCACGATGCTGTCCCGGTAGGCCGATCCGAGCTTCCGGCGCAGCCGCGCCACGTGCACGTCCACCGTGCGGCCGTCGCCGACGTGGCCGTAGCCCCAGACGGCGGAGACCAGGTGGTCCCGGGTGTGCACCCGCTGCGGGTGCTCGGTGAGGTGCGCGAGCAGCTCGAACTCCAGGTACGTGAGGTCGAGCAACCGCCCGTCCACGTAGGCGTTTCGCCGCTCGGTGTCGACGGTGATGCCCTGGTCGGCCGGACGGACCGGGCGGACGGCGGCGGGCACGGCACCCGGGGCGGCTGCTCCCGGGTTCTCTGCCGGCACGAGCACCAGGTACCCGACCATCGGGTGCCCGGCCGCACCACCGGACTGACCGCTGAACTGCGCACCGTACTGGGCGAGAAGAGCCTGCGTCAGCGCGCCCTGCGGCAGAGCGGCCACGACGGCCGCCCCTTCCGGCAGCGCGGCCAGCAGCGACTGCGGCGCCGACGGGAGAACGCCGCCCGCCTGGGAGACGGCGGGCGGCACCGGGGTCGGGGCCTGCGTCGATCGGGGCGGGAGGACGTGCGGAGGTACGGAATGGGCCGGACGGCCCGCCGGGTTGGGAGAGGCGGACGGAACGGAGCGGACCGCGCGCAGGTGCGGGGTCGCGGTGGGCAGGGGCAGGGTGGCCGTGGAGGAGGAAGACATGGTGTGCCGCTCATTTCGCGCGTGACGGACGGGGTGGAGTCGTCTGCGCGTCGACCGGGCGTACTGCCGGGGCTGATCCGGGGTCAGCGGGCGGAGAGCCGGGACGCGCTGGGCGAGCCCGGACACGTCTGATCGAACAGGTGCGGCTGCCGGGACGGCCAGAACGGCTCCAGGTCGGCAGGACCGACGCTGCTGTCCGCGGAGCCGCAACTTGCTGCGCGCAAAAGCCGGTTCGGCCGTCCGCTCGACCGCCCGGACGGCACGCCGCAGCGCACCGCGGGGGATTCTCGGGCTATACGGGGGCGCCCGGCGGCTCCGGGGGTGGGGTTTGGGAAGGCGAGGTTCACAGGTGGCCTCTCTGCGGGGCGGGGGCCGGATCGCCGGTCACGGGCGCGCCGGTGTCCGGCGTACCGTGTCGGCCTGGTGGACGGATTGACGGTACGTCAGACCGCAGCCGGGCAGGGGCCATGGGCGGGTCGGACGTACCGGGGAAGGGGCCGGCCGGTCAGCGACAACACGCGCTGCAGATCAGCGCGTGGTCGATGTAGCGGCGGACGGTGAGCACCGGCGTGATCGGGGCGGGCCCAGCCGTATCGCATCGCTGGCCGACGGTCATCGTGCTGCCCTCCCCCTCGGTCCGTGCTCGGCGGCGCAGGGTGCGCGCCGAAGGTGCGTGATCGAAAGGCCTGCCGCCGGACGTGCGGCCGGGCGGCCTTCGTCCACAGAGCCTTCCACGCCCGACCGGTCTAGGCAACCTTCAGCGCGCCGAACGTCCGGGATACGGACGTCAGGATGAGACGCCGGTCGGGATCAGGAGCGGATCAGCGGCGGATGAGGCCCGAACCAGGCCCGGATCAGGCCTGAACGGCAGTCGGCCGGCGCCGGGCGGCGGCGTGCTCGACGAGCGCGACCAGCAATTCCTTCCCGTCCTCCCGCAGCCGCGCGTCGCACAGCAGCACCGGGATGTCCGGGTCGAGGTCGAGCGCGTCCCGGACCTCCTCGGGGGCGAACCGCTCGGTGCCGTCGAAGCAGTTCACCGCGACGACGAACGGGATGCCGCGCTGCTCGAAGAAGTCCACCGATGGGAAGGAGTCGGCCAGGCGCCGGGTGTCCGCGAGCACCACCGCGCCGAGCGCGCCGCGCGCCAACTCGTCCCAGACGAACCAGAACCGGTCCTGCCCGGGGGTGCCGAACAGGTAGAGCGCGAGGCCGGGCCGCAGGTCGATGCGGCCGAAGTCCATCGCCACCGTGGTGGTGCGCTTGGCCTCCACGCCCGAGGTGTCGTCCACCGGGCGGCCCAGCTCGCTCAGCTCCTCCTCGGTGCGCAGCGGCCGGATCTCGCTGACCGCGCCGACCAGGGTGGTCTTGCCCGCGCCGAACCCGCCCGCGACCAGGATCTTCACCGCGACGGCCGGACCGCCACGCCAGCGCGGGTCGTTGGCGGTGCCCCGGCCCGGGCCCGAGCCCGAGCCCGCGTCCGCCGGACGGGGGCGGGGAAGGCCCCGGTCCGGGCCCGGGTGGTGGTCAGAGCGCACGGAGTCCATTGATCACGTCTCGCAGCAGGCGCTCGTCCGGCAGCTCGGCGAGCGGAACGGGTCGGGTGACGCTGATCAGCTCGGCGTCGTAGAGGTCGCCGAGCAGGACGCGGACGACGCTGACCGGCAGGTCGGTGTAGGAGCCGAGTTCGGCGACGGACAGCGGCTCCCGGCGGCACCAGGCCAGGATGGTCTGGTGCTCCGGGTCGAGCACGTGCGCGGGCACGGCCCCCGCGTCCGGCCCGGGCTCGGCGGCGGTGATCAGCGAGATCAGGTCGAACAGGCCGTCCTCGACCGGCCGGGTGCGGCCGCGGGTCATCGAGTACAGCCGCACCACCGGCCCGGCCTCGTCGTCGAACCAGCGGTTGTCGACCGGGGTGCGCGCCCGGAACAGGTCGACCTCGACCTCGTCGGGTCCTGCCTCGTCCGCGCCCACCCCGACCTCGTCCGGGTCCACCGCGTCCGCACTCACCTCGTCCGCACCCGGACCGGGCCGTCCCGCCGCCTCCGCCTTCGGATCCGCCATCGGCCCGCTCATCTCCCCGGCGGCGCGGTTTCGGTGCGCGGCTCGGCGGCCAGGTGCTCGCCGACCCGCTTGACCAGCAGGGCCATCTCGTAGGCGATCTGGCCGATGTCCGCCTCGGCCTCGCTCAGCACGGCCAGGCAGCTGCCGTCGCCGGCCGCCGTGATGAACAGGAACGCCTCGTCGAGCTCCACCATGGTCTGCCGGACTCCGCCGACCTTGAAGTGCCCGCCGGCGCCCTTGGCGAGGCTGTGGAAGCCGGCGGCGACGGCGGCCAGGTGCTCGGCGTCCTCGCGCTCCAGGTCGCGGGAGGCGCCGGTGGCCAGGCCGTCGCCGGACAGGATCACCGCGTGCCGCAGGGCCGCGACGCGCCCCACCAGGTCGTCCAGGAGCCAGTTGAGGTCTCCGGACGGCTGCGTCGAGATGGTCATGAATCAGTTCCTTCCGCTGGAGCGGGTGGTACGGGTGGTGCCGGTTGTGCGGGTGATGCGGGTCGTGCGGGTACTACGGGTGCTTCGGGTGCTTCGGGTGCTTCGGGTGCTTCGGGTGCTTCGGGTGCAACAGGCGGTACCAGGCGGACCGGTGGCCCCGCCGGGACGCGCCGGACGAGCGGCGCCCGGGTGCCCTCGGGCGGCGCGGGCAGCGCTGCCGGGGCGGGCGCCGGGCTGATCGCCCGTCGGGACGTGTCCGGCGGCTGCCAGGCGGGGACGGCGGCGGGCCGGGCGTTCGCCGACGCTGCCGGAGCCGCCGGGGCGGTGGCGCCACGGCCCCGTGTGAAGCCGCGTTGGAACGACGCGAACGTGGCCCGCGCCTCCTCGGGCGAGCGCTCCCGCACCGGCTCGGCGTCCGGAGCCTGCGGCGCGGCCCGGTTCTCGGGCACGTCCTCCCCCGGGCCCCGAAGCCGTTCCTTCATCCGCTCCTTCAGCTGCGGCGCGAGGTTCGCCTGCCGGACCCGCCGGGGCAGCCCTCCCCGGGTCCACAAACCCGCCTCCACCGGCGCGTCGGCAACGGGCACTTCCGTAACAGCCCCAGTAACAACCGCAGCAACAGTCCCAGTTGCAGCTTCAGCAACGGCTTCGGTAACAGCTTCAGCAACGGCTTCGGTAACAGCTTCAGCAAATGCTTCGGTCACAGGGTCAACGGCAGCCGCCCGCCGATGCCTCCCGTTCCCCGACCCGGCCTCGCCGTCCGGCCCCGGCGCGGGCGCCGGCACCAGCACCGGCCCGCCCGTGGCCCGCGACGCCCGCCGCGGCAGCCCGCCCGGCGTCCGAGCCGGCCCGGAGATC
>NZ_JAHTKP010000099.1 GCF_019192735.1 Kitasatospora aureofaciens | reverse complement strand
TACGGCTCGATCAACACCCACTCCGCATCCGTCAATTGCGCTCGCGTCACGTAACACGGTCTACCGGATCAGGACCCGCCGCGAGGGTGAATCGCGCAGATTGATCACGACCGAATACGTGCCCTAGCGCCGCCGAAGCCGCCGCCGCCCACCGGGGCAGTCGCCGTGGGCGGCGACCAGCTATCGAGCCCGATGCCAGCCGAGGTGGGCAGCTGGCCGCCTGACTTCAGAAGCGGGTCTGTCGGCGCGCACTTGATCGACGGAATGAAGTGTCAAGTGCAAACGTCTTAGCCAGAATCGGCGATCACAATGGGCAACCATCAATCCCATTTTGGCGATAGCCATATCGGGCATACAGGAAGGATGCACACATACGGTCACCAGTGCACAGCGCCGAGCAGCATCAGGCCTCGGCGAAGGACCGTGAAATCGTGAGACGGATGTGAGAGGCAGGCCCCGGAGAACGCCGAAGGCCGCTTCCTCACGAAGGAGAAAACGGCCTCTGACCTGCGACAATGGAGTTGAACTCCAGTCGGGACGACAGGATTTGAACCTGCGACCCCTTGACCCCCAGTCAAGTGCGCTACCAAGCTGCGCCACGTCCCGTGGTCTCGGTGCCGGGCAGCGGGGCCTGGGGGGCTCTGCTGTTCGACTTCTCGACCTTGTCTCCGGTTGTCCCGGCGACGTGGAAAACAATACAGCACGTGGAGGGGTGCTCGCTGCAAGGTTTCGAGGGGGTGGGTCAGGGGGTGGGGTGGCGGGCGTCGTAGGCGAGGAAGGCGGGGCGGCGGGCGGCGAGGAGGAGGACGGCGGCGATGCAGGCGAGTCCGCCGGTGATCACGGAGGTGGCGGGGCTGGTGAGGGAGGCGACGGTGCCGGATTCGAAGTCGCCGAGGCGGGGGCCGCCGACGACGACCACCATGAAGATCCCCTGGAGGCGTCCGCGCATCTCGTCGGGGGCGGCGACCTGCATCATCGTGCTGCGGAAGATCATGCTGACGGTGTCGGCGCAGCCGGCGAGGGCGAGCAGGAGGAGGCCGAGCCAGAGGTTGCGGACGAGGCCGAAGGCGGCGATGGCGAGGCCCCAGGCGGCGACGGCCGCGAGGATGACGGCGCCCTGGCGGTGGATGCGGCCGACCCAGCCGGAGAAGAGGGCGCCGACGAGGGCGCCGACGGCGGGGGCGGAGACCAGGAGGCCGACGGTGCGGGCGTCGCCGCCGTAGAAGGTGACCGCGATGGCGGGGAAGAGGGCGCGCGGCAGGCCGAAGATCATCGCGGCGAGGTCGGCGAGGAAGCTGGTGCGCAGGTTGGGCTGTTCGCGGAGGAAGCGGAGGCCGTCGAGGACGGAGGCGCGGCTCTTGCCCTCGCCGAGCGGGCGCATGGCGGGCAGGCGCCACATGGCGTAGAGGGTGCCGGTGAACGCGACGGTGTCGACCAGGTAGGCCGCCTGGGCTCCGTAGGCGCCGATGAGGAGGCCGCCGAGCATGGGGCCGACGGTGAGGCCGAGGTTCATGCTGACAGTGGCCAGGGCGTTGGCCGCCGGGAGCTGGTGGGCGGGGACGAGGCGCGGGATCATCGCGGAGCGGGCGGGCGAGCTGAGCGCGAAGAAGCCGGCCTGGAGGGCGACGGCGGCGTAGAGGACGGCGACCTGGCCGAGGCCGGCCAGGGCCTGGACGGCGAGGAGGGCGGAGACGGTGGCCAGGCCGGCGGAGCCGATCAGGCCGAGCTTGCGCCGGTCGACGCGGTCGGCGATCACCCCGCCGTAGAGGCCGAGGGCGACGAGCGGGACGAGCGAGAAGAGGCCGACCAGGCCGGTCGCGAAGGCGGACCCGGTGAGGTCGTAGACCTGGACGGAGACGGCGACGGCCGTCATCTGCTGGCCTATGGAGGAGACGGCCTGGCCGGACCAGACGCGGCGGTAGTCGGGGTTGTCGCGCAGGGGACTGAGGTCGGCGAGGGCCCGCCGGCACCAGGGAGCGGACGACGGAGCAGGCTCAGCGGACGACGAACCGGGCCTGGCGGACGACGGAGCAGGCTCGGCAGGCGACGAAACCGGCCCAGTGGACGACGAAGCGGGCTCGGCGGGCGACGGGGCGTCTGCCTCGGAAGGATGATGATCGGTCGACACAGCCCCCTATGCTCCGCCCCGCCGCCCGCACAGTCGCCACCGGGGCCCGGACAAGCAGCAGAACAGGCCACCTACCGGGTCAGGACCTGCTTCTCCCCCGCCTCCACCGCGAAGTCCAGCCGGTTCCCGGGCGGCGGGAACGGGCAGATGAAGTGGTCCGCGAAGGCGCACGGCGGCAGGTAGGCCCGGTTGAGGTCGAGCACGGTGTGGCCGTCCGCGTCCGGCGCGGGGAGGGTGATGAAGCGGAAGCGGTAGGTGTCGATCCCGCTTGTCGCGTCGGCGATGACCCCGCTGAGGCGGTTGCCGGCGCGGCTGACCGTCATTGTGCGGTGCTCGCCGGCCACGGTGAACTCGATCTGCCCGGTGACGGCCAGCGGTCGCTCCTTGCCGTCCGCGTTCGGGACGACGACGGACCGGTCGTCGTCCTCCTCGAACGGGGTGAAGACGGCGGGGACGGCCCACTCCGGCGAGTAGGGGTAGGCGGAGATGCCGGCGAAGGAGGCCCGGCGGGGCGCGGCCGGGTCGAAGACCCGCAGGGCCAGCTCGCCCTCGCGCTCGATCGGGACGAGCCGCAGGTCGCCGAGGGCGGCGGTGTCGGCCGCCGGGTCGGTGTCGGGGCGCAGCAGGACCTCGCCGTCGACGGGGCCGGCGGCGCCGCGGACGGTGATGCCGTCGGCCGCCGCCGCACGGACCCGGACGCCCTCGGCGTCGGCGTCGGCCCACCAGCGCCCGGGCAGGCCGGGGATCTCGACGGGCTCGGGCTCCAGCCAGTGCGTGCCGGTGAGTGCGAGCTGGCCGTGCGGCGCGCTCACCGACGCCGCCCGGTTGTCGCTCCAGTGCTTCCAGTCCTCCGCGGCCGTCGCCGTCATCGGCAGACCCTCCCACTCCGGTCCGCGACCCGTCGCCCGGGCCGCCTCATCTCCGTCGACATGTCCGTCACCATCTCCGTCGACATGCCCATCACCATCTCGGTCGACATATCAGCCAACACGCCGGTCGACATGCCGTCGACCACCACAACACCGGCCACCCGGCCGGATCATTCCCGCCGACGCCGACCCGCACCGCAACCGCAACACGGCGGCAACAGCACACAACCTCAGCCCTTCAGCGGCCGGAACAGACCCTCCTGCACCACCGACACCACCAGCTGCCCGTTCCGGTCGAAGATCTGCCCGCGCGCAAGCCCGCGCGCGCCGTGGGCTATCGGGGACTCCTGCTGGTAGAGCAGCCATTCGTCGGTCCGGAACGGCTGGTGGAACCACATCGCGTGGTCCAGCGAGGCCATGTCGAAGTGCCGGGTGCCCCAGAGCGGCTCGACGGGGGCGCGGACGGCGTCCAACAGCGTCATGTCGCTCGCATAGGTGAGGGCGCATACGTGGATCAGTGGGTTGTCGGGCAGGGGGCCGTTGGTACGCAGCCAGACGCCGCTGCGCGCCTCGACGCCGGCCAGCTCCTCCTTCGTCCAGCGCAGCCGGTCGACGTAGCGGATGTCGAACGGCTGGCGGCGGCTGATGAACGGGGGGAGCTCGCCGAGCCGGGATCCGACCTCCTCCAGTGCGCTGGGCAGCTCCTCGGGGGCGGGGACCTGCGGCATCGGGTACTGGTGCTCGATGCCGCCCTCCTCGGGGACGTGGAAGTCGGCGGTGAGGGCGAAGATCGACCGGCCGCCCTGGATGGCGAGCACCCGTCTGGTGGTGAAGGAGCGGCCGTCGCGGATCCGGTCGACCTGGTAGACGATCGGCAAGCCGGGCACCCCGGGGCGCAGGAAGTAGGCGTGCAGCGAGTGGACGGGGCGGTCGCCGTCCACCGTGCGCCCCGCCGCGACCAGCGCCTGCCCGGCGACCTGGCCGCCGAACGTCCGCTGCAGCGCTTCCTCCGGACTGCGGCCGCGGAAGATGTTCAGCTCGATCTGCTCAAGGTCGAGCAGATCGACGAGGTCGTCGACGGGGGTACCCATGGGTGCGCTTCCTCTCCGGGCCCGCGGCCCGGGCGGAGGTCTTCCGTCCGGCTGCCGGCGCCCGTTCTATCGAATTCTCCAGCCCACTCGAATTCTCCAGCGACCCGGGGAATTCCCGCACAGCGGGGTCGAGCCCCCGATTCACTCGAACGAGTGCCCGAACGCCAGCTCCAGACCCGAGCCGGACACCCGCCCCCGTCCCGAGCTACTCCCCCACCAGCCCCGACTGCCGCACGGTGATGTTGAGCCGCCCCACCAGCCCCAGCGCCGGGTCCGCCGTCCCGGCCAGCGTCCGCACCACGCCGTGGTACGCGAACCGGGCCGGGCCGCCGAACACCAGCAGGTCGCCGCTGCGCAGCTCCAGGTCGGTCCACGGACGGGTGCGGGTCTCGGTGTTCCCGAGCCGGAAGACGCAGGTGTCGCCGAGCGAGAGCGAGACGACCGGCGCGTCCGTCCGCTCGTCGCGGTCCTGGTGGAGGCCCATCTTGGCGCCGTGCGGGTAGTGGTTGACGATCGCGATGTCCGGCTCGTACGCCGCGGCGCCCGCGACCCCCGCGACACGCTCCCCGTACGCGTCCGACACGGCGCGACGGGCAAGGCGGCCGAGCTCCGCCGGGAACGGTTTGACGGGGGTCCCGTCGTCAGCCAGGCGCCTGTACCCGTAGGGAAACCAGTTCCAGCCCAGGCTCACCATGCGAACGGACATCATCCCGCCGGTCGGCATCCGGACGGTGTGCATCCCGGCGGGCGGGCGGGCCCACTCGCGGCAGGCGGCGACGAGGCGCAGTTGGGCGTCGGCGTCCAGCCAGCCGGGGAGGAGGACGGCGCCGGGCGCGGGTTCGGAGCGCTCGCGCGCGGCGGAGGCCCCCGACGGGTCACCGAACAGCTCACCCTGGATCACGCCACCATCCTCCCGCACCATCGAATCCAGGGCCCGAGCCACCCGGAATCCGCCTCACCCGGGATCCGCCTCACCCGGGATCCGGAGCCCCACCGATCAGCCCCAGCTCCCGCGCGCAGGCCGGACACGCCGGACACGCCGACGGCCGCTCCCCCGCACAGCGGAGAAGCGGCCGTACCGGCCAGAAGAGCAGCCCTCAGGTGCTCAGACCTCAGATGCTCAGGGTCTGGCCCGGGAAGATCAGGTCCGGGTTGCCACCGACGACCTTGGCGTTGTTCTTGTACAGGCCGTGCCAGTCGAGGCCCTGCGCGGCAGCGATCGCGCTCAGCGTGTCACCGGACTTGACGGTGTAGCTGCCCTTGGCCGGCTTGGCGCCGTTCGAACCGGTCCAGGACTGCGCGCCCTCACCGGACTTGGCGACGTCGTTCTTCGGCGCAGCGTCAGCCTTCGGAGCCTGCGCCGGCTTGGCGGCCGGAGCAGCCGGCTTCGCGACCGGAGCCGCGGGCTTGGCCGCCGGAGCAGCAGGCTTCGCAGCCGGAGCGGCCGGCTTGGCCGCGGCCGAGCCCGAACCCGCCGAGGTGTCAACGGCGGCCGGGGCGCCGCCCTTGGTCAGGCCGGCCTTGACGGAGCAGACAGGCCAGGCGCCCGCGCCCTGCGAGGCGAGGACCTTCTCGGCGACGGCGATCTGCTGCCCCTTGGTGGCCTGGTTGGCCTGCGCGGCGTAGGCGGTGCCACCGTAGGCGGCCCAGGTGCTGGAGGTGAACTGCAGCCCGCCGTAGAAGCCGTTGCCGGTGTTGATGGCCCAGTTGCCGCCGCTCTCGCACTGGGCGACGGCGTCCCAGGTGGAGACGGGGGCGGCGGAGGCCGAGGTGGCCGTGACGAGGCCGGCCACCGGCAGGGCCGCGACAGCGGCGCCCGCCACGACAGCCATCCGGACGCGGTTGCGCTTGGTGGCGGTGGAGGTGGTGGCAGCGGCGGTCTCGTTACGGAAGGTCATGAGGTTCCTCTCGACAGCCCCGGGCGGGCATGCGGAACCAGGCCCTGGAGAGGGCCGCGTTTCGCTTGCCGCGTCCTTCGGGCGGCCGAGCACGTGTCGGACGTGCCGCTGCCGCCCCGGCCACCCAGCCGCTCGCCGGCGACCTGTTCGAGCGATCGCGTCGGCGGGCACGTGCCGTAGCCGGTGCGAACCGGCGGGCTGTGCGTCGGGGGTGAACCCGGGTGGCGCTCGTTGCGCCGTCCAAGAAGCTACGAGCCGGCCGGCGGGGGAACCAAAACTCCAGCGGTCTGCCCAGCTCACGCAAGGGTTACCAGCGGTAACGACCGCACAATCGCGCCCGAATTGTCCGATTTAGTCGCCAATTCCAAGATCAAACATCCGGGCGCCGTGACTCACCTCACGGTTTCATTCCGGCAGGCCTGCCCTCGACATCGACACATTGCGACCACGAGAACACGCGGCGCGGTCGGATCCGGGGCAATTCCCGTCAGCCTCGACGCGCACCCGTGACGCCTGACACAGGGGTCCGTTGGTTATGGCGACCTCCCCGTATCCGCACCCACACCCACCCGAGGAGCCCCTGTGCCGCGCATGCTCGATGTCAGCGACGAGGTCCGGTCCGAGATCGGCGACGATGAGGCCGACCGCCTCCTCGGCGGCGACCGCGCACCCGACAGCTACGAGTGCACGTCCTGCCGCACCCCCGGCGACACGCACGCGGACCCCACCAGCACCGTGCTGTTCGTCGGCGACGAGACCGCGGTCCTCGCCTTCGCGCACGCCCGCTGCATCCCGTCCCAGGTGGTGCCGGTGTCCGAGGAGCAACTGGTCGGCGCGGTCCGCAGCATCAGCCAGTCCCGGACCGACGCCCCGGCCTTCCCCGCCACCCCGGCCGCAGAAGCCTCCGCCCTGGCGACCCCCGGCCTGACGGCCGCGAACCTGACGCCCCCCAATCTGACGACCCCCAGCCCGGCAGCCCCCGGCCTGCCGTCCCCCACCTTGACCGACCCCGCCGGCGCCGCCGGCCGGCCCATCGCCCCGGGCCAGGCCGCCGTCCTCGGCATCACCTGCGGGCTGGTCCTGCACGGCAAGGTCGGGCACGCGTCCCTCGTGGTCGAGCCGACCGGCCCGGTCGGCCGCCCGGGCAACACCTCGGGCGATGACGAGTTCCTCGACCTGCTCCAGGACGCCGGTTTCCAGCCCGTCGCCGACCTCAACGAGACGCCGGGCCAGCTGGCCGGGTGGTCGGTCCTGGTCGCGATGGGCAAGCTGCACGCGATCCTGCAGCCCGCGGCGGCCGGCGGCAGCACCGGCTGGTGGCAGGCGCACCAGCCGCTCCAGGTCACCGACGCCTGGCGGATGGCAGCGAGCCAGCTCTCCGAGGTGACCATGTACGCCGTCCCGGCCGGCATGGTCGGCCGCCAGCCCCGCGAGGACCTGCTCCGCCAGGCGCTGGAGCGCGCGGTGGCGCTGGGCCAGGTGGTCGCGGCCTCCCTCCCGCTCGCCGGCACCTGATCCGGCGGCCCGACGGCCGGAAGGCAGGCCTCCGATCGGCATAGGCCACCTTCCGGCCGGGCCCCGGCACCCCGCATCCCCGGGGCCGCTCGCTCGTTGCCCCCTATGTGTACAGCTACGACGTCTCCGCATCCCCCGGCCGGTCCGCCACCGTCCCCCGCTCGATCCCGGGCATGCGCCCGTCGTACGACGCGGAGCACCCGCACTCGACGACGCCGATCTACGACGAGCTGTACTCCGAGTACCGGCGGCTGTTCCGCGCCCTGCCGGGCGACCGCTCGGGCGAGGAGGACCTGAAGTTCACCGGATTCGCGATCCGCGACGGCTACCCGGTGTTCCCCGACCCCCGCTCGTACCCGCCGCAGCAGCAGGCCTTCCACACGTACGGGGGGCAGACGCCCGGCCTGCCGCAGTTCGTACCACCCCAGCAGGCCCACCAGACCCCGCAGGCCCACCAGACGCACCCGTCCCCACCGCACCCCCAGCCCCAGCCCGCCGACCCGACCAGCTACGGCCAGGCCACGCACCACAGCACCTCCGCCCACAACAGCACCGCCACCCACCACCCCCACAGCGGCCACCAGAACTCCCAGAGCGCCCAACACGCCCCGCCCGCTCCCCAGTTCGCCAACGGCCAGGGCTGGGTGGCCGCCGGCTACCTCGGCCCGATCCCGCACCCGATGCCCGCGCCGCCCCCGGCCCCCGCCCCGGTGATGGGCACCGCCCCCGGCGGGCGCCACCGCCAGATGCTGTCCCTCCCCCCGGGCCGCAACGGCGACCACCACTGAACCGCCCGCAAACCGAAGCGCCCGCAAACGACCGAGGGCCCCGCCGCCAAAGCGACAGGGCCCTCACGCACGTCCTACTACTACTTCTTCTTGCGCTTCTCCCGCACCCGCACCGAGATCGAGATCGGCGTCCCCACGAAGCCGAACTCCTCGCGCAGCCGGCGCTCGATGAAGCGCCGGTACCCGGCCTCCAGGAAGCCCGAGGCGAACAGCACGAACCGCGGCGGACGGGTGCCCGCCTGGGTGCCGAACAGGACGCGCGGCTGCTTGCCACCGCGGATCGGGTGCGGGTGGGCGGCCACCAGCTCGCCGAGGAAGGCGTTCAGGCGGGCGGTCGGGATGCGGGTCTCCCAGCCCTCCAGCGCGGTCTCGATCGCCGGGACGAGCTTCTCCATGTGCCGGCCGGTCTTCGCCGAGACGTTGACCCGGGGGGCCCACTGCACCTGGACGAGGTCGCGCTCGATCTCGCGCTCCAGGTAGTAGCGGCGCTCCTCGTCCAGCTGGTCCCACTTGTTGTAGGCGATGACGACGGCGCGCCCGGCCTCGACGGCCATCGAGATGATCCGGGTGTCCTGCTCGGCCAGGGTCTCGCTGGCGTCGATCAGGACGACCGCGACCTCGGCCTTCTCCAGCGCGGAGGAGGTGCGCAGCGAGGCGTAGAAGTCGGCGCCGGCGGTCAGGTGGACCCGGCGGCGGATACCGGCGGTGTCGACGAACTTCCAGGTCTTGCCGCCGAGTTCGATCATCTCGTCGACCGGGTCACGGGTGGTGCCGGCCAGCTCGTTGACGACCACCCGCTCCTCGCCGGCGACCTTGTTCAGCAGGCTGGACTTGCCGACGTTCGGGCGGCCGATCAGCGCGATCCGGCGCGGGCCGCCGGGGGCGGCGTCGCCGAAGGTCTGCGGCGGGGCCTCCGGCAGGGCGTCCATGACGGCGTCGAGCAGGTCGCCCGAGCCGCGGCCGTGCAGGGCGGAGACGGGGTACGGCTCGCCGAGGCCGAGCGACCACAGGTAGGCGGCTTCGGCCTCGGTGGACGGGCCGTCGACCTTGTTGGCGCACAGCACGGTCGGCTTGCCGGCCCGCCGGATGATCTTGATCAGGGCCTCGTCGGTGTCGGTGGCGCCGACCTTGGCGTCCACGACGAACAGCACCGCGTCGGCCTGCTCGATGCCCAGCTCGGCCTGGGCGGCCACCATCGCGTCGATGCCGAGGACGTCGATCTCCCAGCCGCCGGTGTCGACGACCTTGAAGCGACGGCCGTTCCAGCTGGCCTCGTACGTGACGCGGTCGCGGGTGACGCCCGGCTTGTCCTCGACGACGGCCTCGCGGCGGCCGATGATGCGGTTCACCAGAGTCGACTTGCCGACGTTCGGGCGGCCGACGACGGCCAGCACCGGCAGCCGGACGTGCGCGGCACCGTCGATGCCGTCCATGTCGTCGAAGTCGAAGCCCTCTTCGGCGGCGAGCGCCATGAACTCGGCGTAGTCGGCGGCGTCCAGCTCACCGGGGCCGGTGGCGGAGTGCTCTGCGGTCATGTTCGTCTGTTCCGTTTCCCGGCCCGGCCCTTCCCAGGGGCGCGCCGTGCGTACCTGCCCCGCTCGGGGCAGCGCGAGTACTGCTCCTGCGGCGCCTCGGTGGCACCGCAGCTCATAAGATCACCAGCCCGGCGTGACAGGCACACCGTCGGTCATCGCGATCACACTGCCGTCATCACACCGCCGACAGCCCGGCCCGCTCCTCCACCAGCGCGACGATCCGGTCGATCACCTGCTCCAGGGTGAGCTCGCTGGTGTCCACCAGGACCGCGTCGGCGGCCTGGGTCAGCGGCGCCGTCGCCCGGGAGGAGTCGGCGGCGTCCCGGCGGGCGAGGTCGGCGGCCATCGCGGTGATGGTCGCCTCGTCGACGCCCTTGGCCCGCAGCTCGGCCGCCCGGCGCTCGGCCCGGGCCGCCTCGGAGGCGGTCAGGAAGATCTTGACCGTGGCATCCGGGAACACCACGCTCCCCATGTCCCGGCCCTCCGCGACGATGCCGCGCTCGGCGACCTCGGCGCAGCCGCGCTGCAGCTCGACCAGCCGGGCCCGCACCGCCGGCACCGCGGCCACGGCACTGACCTGCGCCGTCACCTCGGGACCGCGGATCGGCCCGGAGACGTCCTGCCCGTCCACCGTGATGGTGGGGCCGTCGGCGTCCGTCCCCGACACGATCACCGGCTTGCCGCACGCGACGGCCACCGCCTCCGCGTCGTCGACGTCCACGTCGTTGGCGAGCATCCACCAGGTCATCGCCCGGTACATGGCGCCGGTGTCCAGAAAGCTCAGCCCCAACCGGGCGGCGACGGCCCGCGACACGGTCGACTTGCCGGAGCCGGAGGGTCCGTCGATGGCGACGACGACCGGGGCGTGCGCTCGGTCGGCAGTATCCACGGGGCGAACCTCTCTCTAAACACGGAACCCGGAGCCTGAGCAGGCACACGACCGGGGATTGTCTCCCTCAAGGTTAATGGACCGCCGCCACACCCCGACCCCGTCCGCCCCAGGCCCCCGCCCCCACCCGCCTCAGGCCCCCGGAGCCGGGTCCAGAGCCGGGTCCGGCGCCGCCCGCAGGATCTCGACGACCGCGTTCCCCAGCCTCGGCCGCACGTACTCGCCGTCCCGCTCGATGCCGAGCACCCCACCCACGAAGGCCATCTTGAACATCCCGTCCAGCCGCTGCCAGTCGAACGGCACCTTCGAGACGTGCGCCGGGAAGGCGTTCTCCGTGAAGCGCGTGTGCCGCTCCCGCCAGCGGAAGTCCGTACGCGCCACGGGCCCCGACGGCGACTGCGTGTGCGCGAAGAACGCCGTGATCCAGCCGGAGACATAGTCCCCGCCGGACGTCGACTCCCACTTGTACAGCGAGCGCCAGAACTCCTCGTCCACCGGCCAGCCCGCCGCCGTCCGCGCCACCGTGCGCAGCACCGGCCGCAGCTCCGCGAACCAGGGCCCGAGCGGCTCGAACCACCCCGCCAGCTCCTCCACCCGCGCCGCCAGCAGCGCCCAGTCGTCCGCCGTCCCCTCCAGCCGGACGCGCGGAATCCCGCACAGCGAGATCCACAGGAAGTCGTAGTACGGGCTGACCACGTCCATGAGCGCCACCAGCGCCGAGGACACATCGTCCGGCGTGGTCGTCGAGAAGGAAGGCTGGAACAGCTCCACCAGCTCCGCCCCGACCGCCTCCGCCAGCGGCTCCCGCACCAGCCGGATCGACCGCGCCCAGTCCGGCTCCGGACCGAGCAGGCTGTCGTCCCGAACCTCGATCGTCTGGCGCTCCCCCGGCGTCCCCCCGAACACCCCCGCGTACAGATCCGCATTCAGCCGCACATGGACAGCCACCTCGTGCACCACCGCGTACCAGAGCACGTCCGGCGACAGGCTCAGCGGCAGGTGTCCGCAGAACGCCTGGTGGACGGCCCGCAGCAGCAGGCTCCAGGTCGGCTCCGCCTCCCCCTCCCGCCGCCGCTCCCCAGGCGCTGCAAGCAGCGAAGCCGCACTCCGATGGTGGAGGCGAAACTCCCCACCCACCACGGCGGCCAGGAACGCGTCGTTCCCGACAACGTCCAACTCCCCCACATCGCCGGGCTTTTGCTCATCCCCGAGCGGTATATCGACAATCATCCCGATCCCCCCACCCACAGCAACGGTCCCCGAACCGACACTCAGTCCCGAACGCTCCACCCACTCGCCCGCAGCGCCGCCGTCAGCGGCTTCACCGCCCCGGGCGCGACGGACAGCTGGACGAAGCCGACCTGCTGGCCGGTCGAGTGCTCGATGACGACGTCCTCGATGTTGACCCCGGCCGCGCCGACCTCGCCGAACAGCCGGCCCAGCTCGCCTGGCTGGTCGCCGAGCACGACCGCCACCGTCTCGTACCGGGTGGGCGGCGCGCCGTGCTTGCCGGGGATCCGGGCCTGCCCGGTGTTCCCGCGCCGCATGACGGCCTCGATACCGGCCGCGCCGGCCCGGCGCTCGCCCTCCTCGGCGGCTTCGAGGGCGCGCAGCGCGGTGACGGTCTCACTCAGGTCGGTGGCGACCTCCTCCAGGATGTCGGCGACCGCGCCCGCGTTGGCGGAGAGGATGTCGACCCACATGCCGGGGTTGGAGGCGGCGATCCGGGTGACGTCGCGGACACCCTGCCCGGAGAGCCTTATCGCCGTCTCGTCCGCGTGCTCCAGCCTCGCCGCGACCAGCGAGGACACCAGCTGCGGGGCGTGCGACACCAGCGCCACCGCCTGGTCGTGCGCGGCGGCGTCCATGACGATCGGCATCGCCCCGCACAGCGCGACCAGCTCCAGCGCGGCGTTGAGCGTCTCGGTGTCGGTGTCGGCGGTGGGAGTGAGCACCCAGGGGCGGCCCTCGAACAGGTCGGCGCGGGCGGCCAGCGGGCCGGAGCGCTCGCGGCCGGCCATCGGGTGGCTGCCGATGTAGTGGACGGTGTCGCAGCCGAGCGCGGTGATCTCGGTGCGCGGTCCGGCCTTGACGCTGGCGACGTCGGTGTACCAGCGGGCCAGGTTGCGGCGCTGGCAGTCGGCGAGCACCTTGCCGACGAGGGCCGGCGGGACGGCGATGATCGCCAGGTCCACGGGGCCGTCGGCCGGTTCGGTGGTGCCCGCGCCGAGCGAGGCGGCCGTGCGGGCGGCGTCCGGGTCGGCGTCCTCCAGGTGGACGGTCAGCCCGCGGCCGGTCAGGGCGAGCGCGGCGGAGGTGCCGATCAGTCCGGTGCCGACGACGGCGGCAGTGCGCATGGCGGGTCGCTCTCCTTCACGGGACTGGCCGGCGGCTCGCGGCCGGGCCGGGACATGCTCGCCCCATCCTCTCGCATCCGCCCCACCGACGCGGCCACCGCCCGCCCTCCACCGACACGGCCACCGCCCACCGGCTCGGCAACCACCAAGGCCCCACCTCCGTCCCACACAGTGCACACGCCGCGCGGAGGCAAAGCGGGCGAAATCCGAAGACGTCCACGCCGGGGCGCGGCAGACTGGCCGCCCGAGGTCAGCCCGGACGGCGGCCCAGTGACAGCACAGATGACGGCACGGGCGGCAGGACGCGAACGAAGGGGTTGCGCATGGACGATCAGCACAGCAGCGGAACCGGGCAGCCGAAACCACCGGCCGTACCGGCCCACCCGTCGGTCCTCGACTCCGTCGTGGTCTACGCGGAGGGCGCGGTCTGCCGCAGGCGGGCCTCCGTGCCCGTCCCGCCCGGCGGCCGGCTGCGGCTGACCGGGCTACCGCCGTCGCTGGACGGCCGCTCGCTGCGCGCCCGGGTGCTCGGCGGACCGGCCGGCACCGCCGTGACCGAGGCCCGCGTGGAGCAGCTCGCCGAGATCCGCGAGACCGACGAACTCCCGGAGCTCCGGCGCGAGTTGGACGAGGCAAGGGAGCGCGAGAGCGCCCTGCGCGAGCGCCACCGACTGCTCCTCACCGCCATCTCCGAGACGACCGGCCTGCGCGCCGTGCCGCCGCAGAGGAAGCGCGACGAACCGCTCCGCCGCACGCCCGCCGACGCCTGGCTGGAGCTGGCCGACTTCGTCGACGAGCGGCTGGCCGGGCTCCAGCAGCGTGCCGAGGAACTCACCCGGGAGATCGAACGCGCCCAGCACGAGACCGAGTTGCTCGCCGACCGGCTCCGGCGCTCCTCCACCGCGGGACCGAGCCACCCCGTGGAGACCGCCACGACCGTCCTCCTCACCCTCACCACCGCCACACGAAGCACCGCCCCACGGAGCGACACCGAGCCGGACGGCGCCGCCCCCACCCACCTCGACCTGGAGCTGGAGTACGGCGTCGCCGCCGCCCGCTGGGTGCCCGCCTACCGCCTGTCCTACCGGCAGGGCGCCGACACCGGCCGGCTCGTCCTGCGCGCCTCCGTCGCCCAGCAGACCGGCGAGGACTGGACGAGCGTCCGCCTCGCCCTCTCCACCGCCGACCTCGACCGCCGCACCGACCTGCCGAAGCTGCGGTCGCTGCGGATCGGCCGCAGCCAGCCCGCCCCGCCGCCGTCCGGCTGGCGCGAGCCCCCGGCCGGCCTGTCCGACCTGTTCACCGGCTACGACGCGGCCGACAGCCTCCCCGGGAAGCCCGCGCCCCGCCCCCGTCCGCTCGCCGTGTCGGCGGCGGCCCCGGCCCCAGCGCCGCCCCCGAGCGCCCCGTTCCCGAGCGCCCCCCGGATCAGCGGCTACGGCGGCGCCCGCCCCACCGGCCCCCGCCCCGGCGGGGCACCCGCCGGCCCCGCCGCCCCGCAGGCCGTCTCACCGTTCGCCGCCTACGCTCCCCGCGGCGGCACCCTGGACGCCACCGACGCCGCCGACGGCGAGTTCCCGCTCCCCGCACCCCTGCCCCCGCCCGCCCCCGGCATCGCCGGCTACGGCGCCGCGCCCGGCGCCCCCGGAGCCGTCCCCGCCCCGGTCCCGCAAGCCCCGCAGGCCCAGCCGCAGGACGAAATGCGACGCGCCCGCCGCTCCAGCGCAAGCCGGCGCCGCCAGGCCGCCCCCGAAGCCGGCTACGGCACCACCTCAGCCGGCAGCACCGGATTCGCCCCCGACGCCACCCTGCTCGACTACCCCGACCTCGTCCTCGCCGGCCCCGACGAACCCGCCGCCCGCCGAGGCACCCTCCACCCGCTCGACGCCCGGATCACCCGCGACGAGTTCGGGAGCGTGGCCCCGGGCGGCGCCGGCGGCGAGCGCGTGCGCCACCTCAGCCTCCCCCACCACGCCGTCCCGCCCCGCGTCTCGGCCGGCTCCTTCGACCACCGCTTCGACGCCACCGCCCCCGCCGACATCCCGTCCGACGGCACCTGGCACACGGTCACGGTGGACGAGATCCCGGTCTCCGTCCGCCCGGAGTACGTCACCGTCCCCGCCGTCGAGGAGAAGGTGTACGCGACGCTGGTGCTCGCCAACCGCACCGACCGCGCCGTCCTGGCCGGCCCGGTCGAGGTCACCGTGGACGACGAGTTCCTGCTCACCGCCGCCCTGCCCACCCTCGCGCCGGGCGGCATGCGGCGCCTGGGCATCGGCGTCACCGAGAGCATCGAGGTGGCGCGCCGCACCGAGCTGCACGAGTCCACCGCGGGCAAGCTGAGCGTGCTCAACAACAGCACCGTGCTCGACCACCGCGTGCACATCGAGCTGGCGAACCGGCTCGGCCGCGCCGTCACCGTGGAGGTCCGCGAGCGCGTACCGGTCACCTCCGACGCCGAGATCCGGATCGAGGAGCGGGCCGACTGGCACGCCCCGACGGTCCCCTCGCCGGAGTGTCCGCCCAGCACCCGGCTCTGGCGGGTCGAACTGCCGCCGGGCGGACGCGCCGAGCTGGACGGCGGCTACCAGATCAAGATCCCGGCCGGAAAGGCCATTGTCGGCGGAACCCGGAGGAACTGAGCCATGACCGGAGCCACCACTCCCCTCCCGGAAAACCCCCTCCCGGGGAACCCTCTCCGGGGAATCCCCCTCCCCGTCGCCGCCGTCACCTGCCTGGAGGACCGCAGCCAGGTCGAGCGCACGGCGACCGTCGAACTCACCGCCGGCATCCAGCGCCTGCGCCTCGGCCCGATCACCGCGCTCGCCGTCGACCGCACCCTGCGCGCCGAGACCACCGCCCCCGGCACCCGCGTCCTGGACGCCCGGTTGGTCCGCACCTGGACCCCGCGCGCCCCGCTGCCGCCCGGCCCGGACGACTCCGAGCTGCGCCACCGGCTGCACGAGCTGGAGGTCCGGACCCGCCTCACCGACCAGACCCGGGCCCGCCTGGAGGCCCGGCTGGCGCTGCTCGCCCAGCTCTCCGCCGACCTGCTGCGCGAGGTCGGCGAGGGCGCCGGCGTCGGCGAGGTCGAACGCGCCCGCTGGGCCCGCGAGCTGGACCGGGTGGACGCCGAGCGCGAGCGCCACGGCGAGGAGCTGCGCGCCACGCGCTCCCAGCTGCGCCGCCTGGAGGAGGAGCGCTCGCAGGTGCTGACCGCCCTCGACGAGGCCGAGGAGGAGCCGGCCGAGCTGGTCGCCCACCTCGACCTCACCGTCGAGGCGGCCGCGGCGGGTCCGACCGGGCTGACGGTCACCCACCTGGTGCCGTGCGCGCTCTGGCGCCCGTCCTACCGCGCCATCCTGGACGGCTCCGCGGACGGGGCCGGCCTGCGGCTGGAGTCCGAGGCGGTGGTCTGGCAGCGCACCGGCGAGGACTGGACCGGCGCCCGGCTCACCTTCTCCACCGCCCGCTCCGCCCTCGCCACCGACCCGCCCGCGGTCGCCGAGGACGTCCTGATGCTGCGCGACCGCACCACCGAGGAGCGCCGCACCGTCGAGGTCGAGCTGCGCGAGGAGGCGATCAGCACGCTCGGCCCGGCCGCCGCGGTGCCGGGGGTGGACGACGGCGGCGAGGTCCGGGTGCTGCCCGCGCCCGCCCCGGCCACCGTGCCCTCCGACGGCCGGGCGCACCGGGTGCCGCTCGGCGGCTTCACCGTGCCGGCGAGCAGCGAGTACGCCTGCGCGCCGGAGCTGTCCCCGCTGGTCACCCAGGTGGTCCGGTTCCGCAACGCGGCCGGGCACCCGCTGCTGGCCGGGCCGGTCGAGCTGGTCCGCGGCAGCGGCTTCACCGGCCGGGGTGAGCTGCGCTTCACCGCCACCGGCGCCGACGCCGAGCTGGCGTTCGGCAGCTCGGACGGCTACCGGGTGGTCCGCGAGACCGAGGAGCGGCAGGCCACCGCCGGGCTCACCGGCCGCCAGACGACCACCCGGACGGTCCGCCTGCACCTGTCCCGGTTCTCCGGCCCGGAGGAGCGGGACGAGCAGGTCGTCGTGGTGCGCGAGCGGGTGCCGGTCTCCGAGGTGTCGGCGGTGGAGGTGCGGCTGCGCAAGGAGGGGTGCTCCCCCGGGCCGGACGCCTTCGACGCCGAGGGCATCGTCCGCTGGGACGTGCCGCTCGGTCCCGGCGCCCGCCGGACGGTCACGCTGGTGTACGAGATCTCCGCGTCCGCCAAGGTGGCCGGGCTCTGACCCTGACACCCTCTTCCGTGACGGCCGCTCAGAGCCGGATCAGAGCCAGAACGGGTACAACAGGAACATGATCCTCCACCTCGCCCCCCTGGACGACTGGCTGGCCGACCCCGGCCGCCCGTACGCCGCCGCGTCGCTGCTCACCGACGGGTTCATCCACTGCTCGGCGGACGAGCAGACGGCGCTCGCGGTGGCCAACACCTTCTTCGCCGACGCCCGCGATCCGCTGATGGTGCTGCTGATCGACGAAGCGCTGGTGGAGCCGATGGTCAAGTGGGAGGCCCCGCACGGCGCACCGCCGCCCGGGGCCACCCCCGGCGTCCTGTTCCCGCACATCTACGGGCGGCTGAACCGCTCCGCCGTCGTCGGGCTGGAGAAGGTCGAACGGGGCCCGGACGGCCGCTGGTCCACCCTCACCCCCTGGAGCTGACCACCCCGAGGCTCAGCCCGCTCACAGCCACCCCCGCTCCCGGGCCGCCATCCCGGCCTGGAACCGCGTGGTGGCCCCCAGCGCCCGCATCAGGCTCTGCAGCCGGCGCTGGGTGGTCCGGGCGCTCCAGCCGAGCGAGCGGGCGATCGACTCGTCGGTGAGGCCGGCCGCCAGCAGGCCCAGCAGCTTGCGGTGGTCGGCCTCCGGCTCCCGCGCCGCGTCGGCGGCCCCGATCGCGGCCTGGAGCTGGACGGCCCGTTCCCACTCCGCCTCGAACAGCGTGTCCAGCGCCTGCAGCAGCGCCGAGGGGTGGATGACGTACGCGGCGTCGAGGACGCTGTCGCCGACGCTGATCGGGATGATCGCCATCCGGTCGTCCGAGATGATCATCTTCATCGGCAGCGTCGGCCGGACCCGCGCCTCCTCGCCGTCCGCGACACCGACCAGGATGTTCTTCTCCAGCCGCCCGGGCCAGGCCACCGCCTCCCGGTCGTAGATGGTCCGGAGCCGCAGGCCCCCCCGCAGCCGGTCCCGCTGCAACGGGATCGGCGCCACCGGGTCCTGGATGTACGGCGGGCAGTCGAAGCCGCGGACCTGGTACTGACTGGTTTCGGTGATGTGCTCCAGCCGCTGCGCGATTGCCTCGCCGCCGGTCAGCACCTCCACCGAGTGCGCCGGGTCGGTGTACCGCGAGGCCTCTCGGAAGGCGTCCATCAGCCGGTGCATCTCGGCCCGCGCGTGCCGCAGTTCGGACTCGCGGTGGCCGATCAGGGTGCCGATGGCGACGTCGGGGGCGACCGGCAGGTAGCGCTGCCGGTCCACCGGCGCGCGGGTCGCCATGCCCTGCTGGGCGAGCCGGTCGAGCGCGCGCACGCTCTGCTGGAGGGTCAGGCCGCAGCTCTCGGCCAGGTCCTCCGCGGTGGACTGTGGATTGGCCACCAGCGCGGCGTAGACCTGCCCGTCCGGCTCGGCCAGTCCCAGTGCGCTGAGTGGTGCATCGGACACGACGCCGTCTCCCCCTTTTCGCCCCCCACCGGCACGCGTGCTGGCGCAGTCCCGCCACTAGGCGGGGTGGTGGTCCGGTGGCCATCCTCTGCCACGGATCATGACGCTGACAAGGCCGTGACCAGGGGTTGCGTCCCGGCTCACAGTCGGAGCCCGGGAACACGACGGAGGGTCCCCCGCCACCACGGGCGGGGGACCCTCCGGAGAGCTCTCCGCGAACCGTCGGTTACAGACCGACCTCGCGCATCAGCTGCCCGACCTCGGGGTTGGTGAGCCGGCGCAGCCAGCCCGACTTCTGGTCGCCCAGCGCGATCGGGCCGAAGTGGGTGCGCACCAGCTTCTCGACCGGGAAGCCGGCCTCGGCCAGCATCCGGCGGACGATGTGCTTGCGGCCCTCGTGCAGGGTCACCTCGACCAGGTAGTTCTTGCCGACGTTGGAGATGACCTTGAAGCTGTCGGCGCGGGCGTAGCCGTCCTCCAGCTCGATGCCCTGGGCCAGCTGCTTGCCCAGGTCGCGCGGGATCGGGCCCTGGATGGCGGCCAGGTAGGTCTTGGTCACGCCGTACCGGGGGTGGGTGAGGCGGTGGGCCAGCTCGCCGTGGTTGGTGAGCAGGATGATGCCCTCGGTCTCGGTGTCCAGGCGGCCGACGTGGAACAGCCGGGTCTCCCGGTTGGTCACGTAGTCGCCGAGGCACTGGCGGCCGTCCGGGTCCTCCATGGTGGAGACCACGCCGGCCGGCTTGTTGAGCGCGAAGAACAGGTACGACTGGGTGGCGACGGTCAGGCCGTCCACCTTGATCTCGTCGTTCTGCGGGTCGACCCGCTTGCCCTGCTCGGTGACGCGCTTGCCGTTGACCTCGACCCGGCCCTGCTCGATCAGCTCCTCGCAGGCGCGGCGGCTGCCGATGCCGGCCCGGGCCAGCACCTTCTGCAGGCGCTCGCCCTCGGGCTCGCCGAAGGTCTTGGGCAGCTTGACGGCCGGCTTGTCGTGCCGGGCGAGGACGGCGTCCTCGATCTTGGCCTGGAGTTCGCGCGAGCGCTGCGGCTGGCGGCGCGGGGCGCCCCGGGCGACCCCCGCCG
>NZ_JAHTKP010000098.1 GCF_019192735.1 Kitasatospora aureofaciens | reverse complement strand
AGGCATCGCCACCCGGTATGACAAGACCCCGGAAAGCTACCTCGCCGGCCTCCACCTCCGTGGCGCGATGATCTGGATCAAGGACCTCACCCGGACCCACTGATCACGACCGAATACGCGCCCTAGTGCAGGCTGCGGGGGCGCTGGGGCGTCTGGACAGGGTGTCGGTGGTGGGCTTCGGCGGTGGGCATGCCCCTGGTGGCCTCGGCGGTGCCGGCGGGAATGTCGGCACGGGCGGCAAGTCCACCGGGCTGATCCGCCGCTCCGGCGGGACGGTCGGGGGTGCTCACTCGGGCGGTGCCAGCGGTCGAGCGTTCACCGAGGGCGGCACCGGTCTTGGTCGTAACCGTCTTGGCTTCAACGGCATGGACGGTATGCCCGGGGCCCACGGAGTCAGAAGAAAGACAAGAAGGGCGGCAAGCGCCAGGTCTCCTCGTCGAGGACGAGGAGACCTGGCAGACCAACGACACCGTCAACCCGCCCGTGATCGAATGCCAACCCCGCATCGGGACCTCGGCCTGGTTGCTTCAGCTCGCCTGTAGCGACCAGGCCTTGTCTTGCAAGCAGGACGAAGTCACTTTCGACAGGAGCGGTACTCCCGGTTGCCACTCTTTCCTCATGAAATCGGCCCCTTCGGTAGGTCGTACCGAAGGGGCCGATTTGTGTATCCGTCTCAAGTTTCAGAGGCTCACTTCGGACGGGCGGTGAGTAGCCACTGAGGCGGTAGCAGGCTCTTGGCGTCGTCGAGCACGAAGCCGTACGTGTCGAGGAGCTTCTCCCACTCGGGCAGCGTGTGGACGCGCCCTCCGCAGTTCACCATGACCTCGATGTCGACGAAGCGTCCCCAGTCGTACTCGTTGCCCGGGGTGATCACGGACTCGATGAGGAAGAGCCGGGCGTCCTTCCGGTCGCCGATGGCTGCGCGGATGCTCAGCAGGGTCTCGGCGGCCACCGTTTCGTCGAAGCAGTGCAGGGTGTTCTTGACCAGGTAGGCGTCCGCCTGAGTCGGGATGTCCTGAGGCAGTGCTCCAGCGAAGAGTTCGACCCTCTGCGCCAGTTTGCCCCGCGTCAGGTCGGGATGGGCTCCTTCCAGCACCTTGGGGCGATCCATGAGGACGCCCTTCAGCGACGGGTGGGCGTCGAGGATCGCTCGGAGAAGGGTGCCGTTGCCGCCGCCGAGGTCTGCCACTGTGCCGAACTGGGCGAAGTCGACGGCCTTGAGCAGAGCTTGCCCCACCCCCGCAGTGAGCGGCGCCCAGGCCCCCTGGTAGATGGTGCCCAGCTCGGGTGATTGGTCGAGGTAGTCGAAGAACGCCGTACCGTTGGCGTTCTGGAAGCTGGGCCGGCCCGTCTTGAGCACGTCCAGTATGCCGGCGAACGATCGGGTGGTGGGCTCCGATCCGAGCAGCAGGGTGAGGTCGCGCAGGCTGAGGTCCACGCCGCTGCTCAGGTGGTGTGCCATGGGGGTGAGGGTGAAGCGGCCATCTTCCATTTCCGAAAAGACGCCAACGCCGGCTGCGGCGCGCAGGCAACGACGGAGCGGATCCGTGAGTACGCCGCAGTCCTGCGCGAGGCCCTCGACCGTGCGGGGGCCGCCCTGGAGTAGGTCGGCCACTCCGAGGTGGGTCAGGGCGAGCAGTGGTTGGGTGATCCACTTGGCTGCGATGAGTTGCATCAGGCGCAGATGCGGGGGCATCCAGGCGGGGAAGAGCAGGTCAGCCGGGGTAGCCGGGTTGGTGTCCTGATGTGCGGGCACGGTGACTCCCTGAGTGCGTCGAGCTTCCGCTACGCGTTGCATAGGTGGACTTGCGTTGATGGCTGGTTGGGGCGGCTTGGGTGCTCGGCCGCGCGGGGCGTACGGGCGTGTCCGCCCTCGGGTTGCGGTCAGCGGGATAGCACGACCGGGAGTCGGCTCATGCCTCGCATCACCAGGTTGTGCCGCCAGGGGAGTTCCTCGTACGGGCCGTCCAACTGCACGTCCGGGAAGCGGGAGAAGAGCGAGAGTACGGCGATCTTCGCTTCCATCCGCCCAAGGGCGTGGCCCAGGCAGTGGTGCGCGCCGTGGCTGAAGGACAGGTGTCCGGTGGAGGCGCGGCCGAGGTCGAGCCGGTCTGGGTGGTCGAACTGCCGCGGGTCGCGGTTCGCCGCGCCGAAGAGCACGAGCACGGGATCTCCGGCCGGTATGAGAGCGCCTGCGACCTCGATCGGCTCGGTGGGGAAGCGCCAGGTGGCGGACTTGACCGAGCCTTCGAACCGCAGGAGTTCCTCGAGCGCGCCGTCGATCAGCTCGGGGTTCTGCCGCAGCCGGGCCAGCTCGCCGGGGTGCTGCAGGAGGGTGGCGATCGCGTTGGCGATGAAGTAGCCGGTGCTCTCGTGGCCGGCGAAGAAGAGCTGGAAGAGCAGCGAGTTGAGCTCGTCGGTCGAGATCTCCATACGCTTCTCCGCGGCGAGGAGAAGCGCCATGAGCCCGTGGGGGGAGACCGCCTGCGGATCGGCTATGAGGTCGCCGAGGTACGCTGCTAGCGACTGGATGACCTGGAGGAAGACGTCGTCGTGCTCCGCGTCGCCGCGCAGAACCTGCAGCCCGAGATCGCCGAACAGGAGGGCCCCGTCGGCGGGAAGGCCGATGAGCTCGACTAGGACCAGGATCGTTAGCGGGAGAGCGAAGTCGGTGAGGAGGTCGGCGCGCTCACGGTCGGCGAGATCGTTGAGTAGCGTGTCGGTGATCTCCTGGACGCGGATCTCCAGCGATCGCAGCCGACGGGCCGTCAGAGCGGCCGACATGACCTTGCGCATGCGGGTGTGGTCCGGCGGGTCGGTCGCCAGCAGATGGCGGCCGTACAGCGACTGCTTCTCCTCCGTGGCCAGGGACAGCAGCACCCCGCGGACTTCCGAGGTGGTGGAGGCTGGTTCGATGCTCAGCCTGCGGTCGATCAGGAGTGCGCGAGACTCCTCGTAGCCGCAGACTACCCAGGCCAAAAGGCCAGGAGCGACCTCCAGTTGGTGGATCGGCCCGGCCTCGATCAGGCGGCGGTACGCGACGTACGGCGCTGCGGCGAACTCCTTCCGGAACGGTTGCGGTAGCACGGGGACAGGCGAGGCCATCTGAGTCTCCTTCGTCTGAGAGCGCGGGGGAACCGGACGGTTCGAGTGCGGTGAGCTGCAGGCGCATGCCGATCAAGGGCTGGAAGTCCCGAGCCGGGCGATCCGGGCCGGCACGCAGGCCTGACCGCGCGATGCCACAGCTATTCGTCTATCACGACCAGTCGAGTGCAGGTCAGCGTATGCATTCGAATGATCTTCGATTCGCACATGTTGTTCATAGCCCGTTGACCACAACCTGCGTTCGTTAGAGAGTCATTCCGGGCGGTCCACGAAGGACTGATCGCCCAGGAACGCGGCTCGCCGAATCAGGGATTCCGTTTACGGACGCATCCCATGGTAGCCGTTTCCTCCGGACAGGCCGTCAGGCCGATGTTTCCGCCACAAGGAGGTGAAACAAATGGAGCTTCGTTCTCAGGCCATGGTTGAGCACCGCAACGCCACGGCGCAGGTCACCCTTACTGGTGGGCGTGACGAGGAGATCGTAATTCCGGGCACCTGCTGCTGCTCGGCCGCGATCGTCCGCTAGAGCCGAGCCGGCCCAGCCGGATGAAGTAAGCCGAGCAGGCCAGGGCCCGGCCTGCTCGGCCCTCCCCGAATCCTTCAATCAGCCCGGCCTGACATCAGCGCACCTGGCCGGCAGCCGAAAAGGTGATCCCGATTGTCTGATACTTCTCCGGGCGCCGCCGCCGGGGTACGCGATTCCCTGATAACGACAGAAACCCGCGAGGTCAGCTCCAGCGTTCGCTCTGTCGGACTGCGAACGCACCCGCTGCGCTTCGACAACCTGTCGAATGCGAATGTGTTCCCGCGTACCGCCGAGGAATTCCTCATAGCCAGCAGGAATGTCCGCCACGACCGGGAAACGCAGCTCTCCGTCGCCCACTACTTCTCCGACCCCGTCGCCATCGCACTGGCCCAGTCCTCGAAGAACCCCGGGGACGGCTCGGAACGCGTCGCCCTGCCCGAAGCACAGCCACCGGCGGCAGACCTGGCGGACGCGATCGCAACCAGGCGCAGCGCCCGGCAGTTCGCCAGGGGACCGCTCTCACTGGAACAGATCGCGACCCTGCTGCGCTACGGCAACTCCGAGACCGCGGAAGTCCTCGCACCGCTCGACGGCGGCGGCGAGGCAGTGCTGCGTCTGCGGACCGCTCCGAGCGCCGGCGGCCTGTACCCGGTGGAACTGTGGGTCGCGGCCCTGGACGTCACCGGTCTTCCGCGCGGTGTCCACCGCTACCTTCCCCACGAGGACGCACTGGAACGGTGGGCCGGCCCGGACACCCTTCAGCCGCTGCTCGACTCGTGCGCCGACCTGGGCCCCGGCGGGCCGACCGCCTCCGCCTCGGCGATCCTCCTCTTCGTGGGAAGCCCGTGGCGCTCGATGCGGAAGTACGGCCCGCGCGGCATGCGCTTCCTGCTGCACGAGACCGGCGCGATCTCCCAGAACATCCACCTCACGGCCACCGCGCTCGAAGTCGGCAGCCTGGACTACTCCGGCTACTTCGACGACGAGACCCACCGGGCACTGGGCATCGACGGAGTGTTCCGAGCCGTCGTCCACCTCGTGCTCCTCGGCGCCGTCGACCAGTAGCCCCTGACCGCAGACCCTTTCACCCACCTTGGAGTCCCGATGCCAGAAGCGGAGGCGCGTCTCAAGCGCGCGATGACAGTGATCGGCCACAGCCCCGACGTCGTGGAGCTGCGGGTCGGAGTCTGGAACCCGAAGTCGTTCACGATCACGGACGAGTCCGGCAAGGGAAAGCTGTTCGGCCTCATCGCCGGCCTCGACGGCACCACCAGCCACCGCGATCTCGCCCGCGCTTACGGGGTCTCACGGTCCACCGTCGAGGCGGTCGTCGATCACCTGCGCACGCTCGACGCCATCGAGTGGGGCTCCACGAACGCGCTCGACGCCTATCTCGATCACGTCAACGCCCTGCGGGTCGATGACGGAGCCCGTCAGCAGACCGAGCGCGTGGTGCTGATCGGCGACCCGGCGCTTACCGACGCGATCGCCGGGCTGCTCGAGGACGCCCAAGTTTCCAAGATTGAGCGGATCGGACCCGAGGACGCCCTGGCCCGCGACCTGGCCGCCACGGACCCGGCGGTGCTACACGACGGTCTGCGCCTGGCCGAACTGGCCGAGCGGTTCGCGCAGTTGCGTGGCGCCTACGTCGTGTGGGCGCAGCAGACGGTCAACCCCGTCCAGTCCCAGGTGTTCAACCGGATCGCTCTGGAACTCGGCGTGCCGTGGACGCACGCGGCCATCGACGGACCGTTCCTCTTCGTCGGCCCGACGATCGTGCCGGAGAGCTCACCCTGCTACGAGTGCTTCGAGACCCGGGTCACCATGAACCTGCGGGAGAGCGCGAGCTACCTGAAGTACAAGACCGCGCTGGCCGAGGGGCAGGTGGTCCCGGGAACGCCACCGATGCTCGCCGCTTTGCGGACGACGCTGGCCGGGCACACCGCCCTGGAGGCGGTCAACTTCCTCAAGACCGGCAGCACCTTCACCATCGGCAAGACCCTGGGCATCTACCTGCCCACCATGGAGATCGCCCACCACGAGTTCCTCCGGCTGCCGGGCTGCCGGGCGTGCGGCTCCCTGCGCGGGCGCGACGACTCCAGCCTATACTTCGACGCCAGGGCGTGGATCAATGACTGAGGCAACCACCCTGGTACCGCGTGTCTTCCGCGACGAGGACGAGCGGGCCTGGTCCTTGCAGGCCCGGATGCACAACCGGCTGTGCGGCCTGATCACCTCCATGGGCGGCTTCAACCGCCACCTGCGCGCCCCGCGACTGTTCGTGGAGGGCGCCGAGTTGACCGGCGTGCACCTGTGGCAGGACCGGCCCGCACCCAAGCCCGGCTCGTACCACATCGGCGGGTACGGATTCGTCCCCTTCGAAAGCCGCATCCGGGTGCTCGGCGAGACCCTCGAACGCTACGCCGGCCACGCGGTGGTGGCCGAGGGCCGTCTGCCCATCACCTTCGCCAGCCACGCCGAGATGGTCCAGCGCGGAGAGCCCGTCCTGGAGGCCGAGGCGTTCACCTTCTTCGAGCGCACGCAGCTCGCCAGGAAGGACTTCCTCTACCAGGCCTTCGACCCGGCGGCCCCGATGGGCTGGATCCGCGTACCGTCGCTGACCGATGACACCGAGGCCATGGTGCCGGCGCAGCAGTTCCTCCTCGGCTACCTGCCCGCCGCCGAGGAGCCCTGGCTGGTGTCCGCGGTCACCACCGGCACGGCAGCGCACACCTCTCCCGCGGCGGCGCTCAGCGGGGCGCTCCACGAACTCGTCCAGATCGACACGGCCATCGGGCACTGGCACGGGACGATGACGAGTGTGCTCATCGAACCGGACCACCGGCTCGGTGCTCTCCAAGCGTTCATCAACCGGCACTACCAGGGCGCGGTCGACCCCGAGTTCCACTACCTTCCGAACCCGGATCTTCCCGGATTCACGGTGGCCTGCCTGCTGCGTTCACCTGCCGGTGTAGTCCCGGCGGTGAGCGTCGGCCTGGGCAGCGGCAGCAGCCTCCAGAGGGCCGTCTACCGCTCGCTCCTGGAGACCGTGGGCGTGCAGGCCTTGGCGAACTGGTCGTTCTTCCAGGCTCAGTTGGACGCGGCCGACGGCAAGCTGGCGCCGGGCGACGAGCGGCTGGACACCATGTTCGATCTGGAGTCCAACGTCGGCTACTACGCGAGCGCCGAAGGGGCACAGAAGGTGGAGGAGCGGTTCGCCCACAGTGTTCGCCTGCCCGCGAGCGACCTTCCGGCGGACAACGCACGGTCCTCTCGCGAGATCGTGCGGGAGGTCGTGGACGCCTTCCGCCGCACTGGCAAGCGGCTGTACTGGAGCGACCTGACCTCTCCGGACATCCGCAACCTGGGCTTCACCGCGATGCGGGTCTGGTCCCCGGACACCCTGAGCCTGCCGTTGCCCAGCGCCCCGCCCACCGCCCATCGCCGGTTCGCGGACTACGGCGGCTTCGTCAATCCGCTTCCGCACCCGTACCCGTGACATGCGCGCCTACCTCCTCGCCGTCCTGGTGCTGTGGGGGCTCGCGCCGATGGCCCTGGCCTCCCACCTCCACGGCCGGTGGATCGAGACCAAGTTCCGCAACCTGCCGACGCTCCCCGTCTACCTCGTCCTGATGACCGGGCTCGTCGGCCTTGCCCTCGCGGTACTCGGGCCGCGCATGCTCTGGGACGGCCGATGGCCCGGCCTGGCCACTGCCGCGCCGGGCGGCATCGTGCTCACCGAGATCACCTGGCGAGCCGACCGGTACCTGCTCAGGAAGCTCGGCAGGCGGCCGGGACGGCCGGCGCCGAACACCGCACAGGTTGTCCGCCAGACCCGCCCAGTCGGGATCGCGGCCCGAGGGCCGCGCCCGGCGACGGCCGCGCAGCGGACGATGCCGACGAACCGGTGGGGCAAGGCGGAACGGCAGCGCGAGATCTACGTCGGCCTGCCCTGGCTCGTGGCCGGTGCCGTGCTGGAAGAGCTCTGGTACCGCGGGGCGCTTGGACACCTCGCACTGTCCGGGATCCCGCTCCCGGTCGGCGTGCTGCTTCTCGCCGGCACGACGGCCGCGTTCGCCCTCTCGCACCTGCCGTTCGGCTGGCGGCAGACCGCCGCCAAGCTCCCCCTGTCCGTACTGGCCATCACAGCCACGCTGACCACCGGAACCGTGCTCACCGCCGTCATCGGCCACACCCTGTTCAACGTCCGCGTCTGGCACCTGTACCAGCGCACCACGGCCGCCCGCGCGAAGGCGGCCACCGGATGAGCACGCTGCTGGAGCCGCTGCTGCGCAGTGCCCTCGCACTCGCACTCCTCGGCGTGGGAGGTCGCTATGGTGTCCGCGCGCTGAACGTACGGCTGGCTGCAGTGTTCGGCGGTGAAATCATCTCGCAGACGGCGACCTGGTGCCTGGTCGTCGGGCTCCTCCTGCCGCTCTGGTGGCCGTCCGGGATCGGGCTCGACTCCGCAGCAAGCACCATCGCGCTCGTGCCCTTGGGCACAGCCGTCGGCGCAGGGGAGCTGGCAGTCGCGGGGCTGCTGTCGACCATGGTGGCGAGTGTCGTGCGGCGCGAACCGGTGGGAAGCCATAACTGGATGGCCGTGGTGCACAGCACAGCTGTCCGGCCCTACCGTCGGCTGGCACAGAGTCTGCCTTGGCCAGCAGCGGCGGGAGTGTTCGTACTGGTCGGGCTCGCCCAGGAACTGCTCCTGAGGGGTGCCGTTTTCGGTTTGGCCAGGGGTGGCGGCATCGGCCTCGCGGTCGGGTTGTCGGCCTGCTGCTCACTACTGACCGCTGTACTGCCCGTGCGCGACAGGGACGGACGGTATCTCGCTGGCGTCGTGGGTCTGGTAACCGGCGTGGCCCATGGCCTCCTCTACGCGCACACGCACAGTCTCATCCCCCTCGCCGTCGCACACGGCACGCTCCTCGCCCTGGCTGTCCTGTAACTACCCAACCTCGTCTACCTGTTGTGGAGGACCCTTCATGAAGTACGGGATATCTCTCCTGCCCGACTGTCGACCGCATGTTCGCTCCGCCGCGCAGTACTACGCCGACGTGCTGCGCGCGTCGCGACTGGCTGACCAGCTCGGCTTCGAGTACGTGAAGATGACCGAGCACTACCTCAAGGACTACGGCGGCTACTGCCCGAGCCCGCTCGCGTTCCTGACCGCGGTCGCGGCCCAGACCAGCAGGATCAGGCTGATGACCGGTGGCATCCAGGCCTCGTTCCACCACCCCATCCAGCTCGCGGCGGGCACCTCCCAGCTGGATGCGATCAGCGGCGGCCGCCTGGACGTGGGCTTCGCGCGGGCCTGGCTGCCGTACGAGTTCGAGGCGTTCGGCATCGAGCTGGACGACAGCCGCGCGAGGTTCACCGCGACGATCGAGGCCGTGGTGAAGCTGTGGACCGAGGACAAGACCTCCGAGGACACGCCGTTCTTCCGCTACACCGATGCCACCTCGCTGCCGCCGGTGACCCAGACGCCGCACCCGCCCGTGTGGGTGGCGGCCGTGCGCTCCAGGGAGAGCTTCGCTTGGATCGGCGAGAAGGGCTTCTCATTGCTGATCGCCTCCCCGCCCCGCGAGGAGGAACTCCCGCGCATGTGGGAGATGGTGGAGGTCTACCGTGAGACCTTCGAGGAGGAGCACGGCGCGTCCGGACGCAAACCGCGGGTCGCCCTCAGCGTCCCGCTCTACGTGGCGGAGACGGATGACGAGGCGTATACGGCCGGGGCGCCGTTCCTGCGCGAGTACCTGCAGGTCTGGGGAGAGGCGGCCGACTCCTGGGCCGGCGTCACCTCCTCCGCCTACCCGGGCTACTCCGCCGCCGGGAAGACCTTCCTGAACACCTCCGAGGCCGACCTGCGCTCCACGGCGACCGGCGTACTCGGATCCCCGGACACCGTCGTCGAGAAGATCCAGGCCCTGCGCGACGCCCTGTCGCTGGACACGATGCTCTGGCAGATCGACTTCGGCGGGCAGAACGCGGAGTCCATGGAGCGCAACCTCCGGCTTTTCGCACAGGAGGTCTGGCCCAAGGTCCGCTGACCTGCGTCGACCTGCGATGCGCCGACGAACTGCCGCAGCCGGGAGTGAGCCCAAGACCCTCCGGCTGCGGCTCCGTCTTGCCCGCCCTGCCTGCCGACTGGCTAACAATGTTCGGTAGATGGCCTGGTGATAGGCTCCAAGGGCGAGAATGGAGGACGGGGTGGCGACAGGGGCAGAGGCCCGGAAGCGGGTATCACCGCGACGGCGGAAGGAGCCGCCGCGCGCCGACCGGGCTCCAGTGACCCTGGACCGGGTCGCCGAGGCAGCCTTCCGGCTCATCGAACGGGACGGGCTCGAAGCCCTCACCATGCGGAAGGTCGCCGACGAGCTCGGCATCCAGGCCGCCTCCCTCTACTGGCACGTCCAGGACAAGCACGACCTCGTCGACCTGCTCGCCGACGCCCTCTTCGCGGGTTTCGGCCTGGAGGCACTGCCCGGCGCGGAGTCCGGCGACTGGAAGGCCGACCTGAAGGAGTTCGGCCACGCCTTCCGCCGGTACCTGCTCAGCAGGCGGGACGCCGCGCAGATCCTCGTCAACCGCTTCGTGCTCGGCCCCCACATGCTCAGCAACCTGGAGCGGCTGCTCGGCTGGCTGCGCGGCTCCGGCCTCGGCGACCGGGAAAGCTCGTACGCGCTGATCACGTGCCTGGTCTACATCCACGGCTTCGTGCTGTGGGAGACCACCCCCATGTCCGGCGCGGTCGCCCGCGGCGAGGCCCCTCGGGAGTATCTCGACGAAGTGCGGGAGGAGCTGGAGGAGTTGTCGCCGGAGCAATTCCCCCACACCGTCGCGCTCGCGGAACAGCTCACCGGCCCGAGCAACGACGCCCGCTTCGAGTTCGGCCTGTCATGCCTGCTGGACGGTCTCGCCGCGCAGGCGGCAGGCGGGGCCGGGTGCATGAGGACCAGCTGAGTCCTCTGCGCCGACCCCGCCGGGCTCAACGACGACGATCAGCCGGTACGAAGGACAGGATCTTGTAACCGGCCAGGTACCGGGGGACGGTCTCAACCACCGTGACGCGCGGACCCCACACCGGATGCCGGAACGGGCGAGCGGGCACTGGGCGAATCAGGGGACGAGTCGACAGCTGCGTCCACAGCCTGTGCACGCGCGGGTCGAGAGCGACGTTCCGCACCAGTGCCTTCGGCCATTCGGCCTCCGGGTACACCTCGCAGGCCGTCCTCAGATCGCTCAGCAGCGGAGTGGCCCACGCCTCGTCCCAGTCGCCGAGCAGGGTGTCACGAAGCTGGGGCGCCAGGAGCACCTGCCGCAGGAGATTCGCCCGGCTGTGCCGGTCCGGAGCGGCCGCGTGGAAGATGTCCTGGTAGGCGTCGTTGGCGGACACGACCCGCCAGGTCTGGTCGATGATCACCGCAGGGCAGGCTTGCATCGACAGCAGGTCCGCCCAGGTGGACTGCTCGTCGAGGGTCGCGCCGTGCAGCGGCGGCGGATCGTGGCGGACGGTGAGCATGTACAGCCGCCAACGCTCGTCAGGGCTCAGCTCCAGCAGACGTGCGAGCTCGTCGAGCACCGCGGCGCTCGGGTTGCGGATCCGGCCTTGCTCCAGGTTCCAGTAGCCACGGGGTGACAGATGCAGCTGCTTGGCGACGTCCTCCTGGGAGACGCCGGCGCGCTCGCGACATCGGTGAAGAAAAACTTGCAGCTCGCCGCGTGCCTTGATCGCCGACTGCACCGCCATGATCGTTACCCTCTCTGCTCGGTGAGTGGATTCGACCGGGGAAGTGGTCAAAAGAGCTGGGTAAGTTCCTTATGGCCAGGCACTGTTGCCGCCAGGACCGGGCGAGGCTGGGTTGGTCTCGCCGGTGGGAGCGCACCTGAAGGGTGGTGCCAGGGTGTTGCGGGATCTGGATCCTTGCCTGTGCCGCCTGTACGTCAGCTTGCTCGCCCCCCGGCGCATGCCGAACGCTTCCCGCCCTCTGGCTTCGACGGCCAGCTTCTCCACTCTTGTCGAAGATCATTTCCTACATGCCTGAACCGCAGTGGAGTTGCTTGCGGGGAGTCTATTCTTGGAGTGGACATGATTCAACTGTCGTGCAGAGCTTGGGCTTGAGGTAGATTGACGCCAGTCGAGCCTAGGCCGTTGCCGCGAGGGGGCCACCACTGTGACCGAGCAGGTGGGCCGTAGCCTGGCGGACAAGCTGAACCACTTGTTCGCGACCGTCAAGCCCCGTGGGGGCCAGGAGTACAGCAACGAGTACGTCGCCGCTGCCATCGGCAAGGCCGGCGTCGCGATCTCGCAGAGCTACATCTGGCAGCTGCGCAAGAACAAGAAGACGAATCCGACGCTCCGGCACCTTCAGGCGCTAGCAGACTTCTTCGGGGTGCCCGCAGCGTACTTCTTCGACGACGAGGTGACGGACCGGGTCGAAGGCCAGCTGAGCCTCCTGCGAGCGGAGCAGGAGCGCCTGGACAAGGCTGTCGGCAGCGGCGACGTGAAGGTCATGGCCATGCGCGCGGGCGAGCTGTCGCCGGAGCGACGCAAGCAGGTAATGGATCTCCTCGACGTCGTCTACCAGTTGGAGCAGGCCGAACGACGGGGCTTGTGACCGGCCGACATCGTCAAGGTCGCTGACATCCGGAGGGGGACCGGCGCAGCGGCAGAACTGATATCGAATCTGATCGGGGTGGGCAGATTGAAAGAACGGGAGCTGCGGCGTCGCTGTAAGCGCGAGCTGCGAGCACTGGGCATCCAACCTCCGTTACAGGTGGACGTCCTGTGCCGGCTCCTTGGGGAACGCCGCGGGCGTCCGATCCGGCTTGTGCCCTACTCGCTGCCAGTGCCCGGGCCGTTCGGCGTGTGGCTGGGCACCGCCTCGGCTGACTACATCCTGTACCAGCAGGAGACCAGCAAGATCCACCAGGATCACATCATCCTGCACGAGGTTGGACACATCCTGGCGGATCACCAGAGCGACGACACCGATGACGACTTCTGGCGGCAGATGGCCCCCGACCTGTCGCTGGACGCCGTCAGGCGCGCACTTCGGCGAACCTCCTACGACCAGGAACACGAACGCGAGGCCGAACTCGTCGCCACCATCATCCTCGAATGGGCCTCGGTGCTCGATCGCGTGACGCCCCGCAGGTCAAGCAACCCCTCGGTGCGGCGCATGCAGACAGCCCTGGGCGACCGGCAGGGATGGCTGTGACCGCCGTGATCGTATTCCTCGGCGTGGTTCTCCTCATCGCTCTGAGCTGGAAGCTGTACCAGGTGGTCAAGGCGCCTGAGGATGGCCCCCTTCGCGCGGTCACCCTGTGCCTTGCGTGTGTCGGCACATCGTTTCCGCTCGGTCTCCGGGCTGGCGCACGAGCCTTCGACAGCCTCACGGGGCCCGGCGGCGCCAAGCTGTTACAGAACGTCCTGCTCCTCGCGGCCGCCTACTGGCTGATGTGCTTCTATCTCTTCTCGGCGTCGGATCGCCAGGGCGGGCGAGTCCGCGCCCGGTGGGAGGCCCTCCCGCTCGTCGCCACCATCGCAACTATCTCGCTGGCCGTTCTCACGACTCCTGCGAGCGTCCGAGCTCACCTCTACGAGACGGCGGACATGCGCGTGAACCAAGTAGCCATCTTTTACCTTGTTGCAGGGCTCTACTTGGTCTACTCCATGGCCTCGGCGCTGTGTTGGACCTGGCGATACGCTCGCATGTCCACCCGTCCCCTGGCCATCGGGCTGTGGTTGGCAGCCGCCGGAATGGCCGGGATGGTGGCAGCTTGCTCGGTTCGCGCGGTCCTCGTGGTGACCCGCTGGCGAGGCAGCCCGGTCCCGCACGGCCTCTTCCAGCTCGTGAACCTCCTTCTCCTCCTTGCGGTGCCGCTGTTCGTGATCGGCGTGAGCTACCCCGGCGTCGTCACCCGGATAGCCGCACTGCGGATCAGGAGGCGCCACCGCCGCCTGTACCGGCGGCTCTACCCGCTCTGGACGGTGCTTCACAAGGCGTACCCCGAGGACACCCTGCATCGCGTACCTGTCAACCGGTGGCGCCACCTCCCGTCCCTCGGTGGCGTTCACCGCCGGTACTACCGGCGCGTCATCGAGTGTCGCGACGGTCTGGTGCGTATCAGCCCGTACCTCGCAGACCTTGGCGCCCACGACGGCAGCGAAAGCTCGCCGGCGGCACTGGCCGAGCACCTTCGGACCGCACTGCAGACCCACGCGGCGGGCGGCTCGGCGAGTTCGATTGCGGTTCCGATAGCGATGCCACACAGCGACGACCTTGAGGCCGACGTTCGACAACTCGTGGCTCTGGCAGATGCATTGAGATCGGCTAAACCCGAAAGCCGCTGAGCTGCGGAGGCGATGCACCCACGCAGACGAGTGCTTCCCGGGGTGGAGTGCCCCGGTTTGGCCTTGCTCACCCGAGTTTCGGGCACCTCGCGCTCGGCTGAGCCGGGCCGCCACCAGGCGCCCGGTTCCTCGCAGGTGAATTCGGATTGGACAAGGAGACGGATCATGGAACTGCTGATCTCGGCTGGACGGGTGCTCACGGGCCCCGGCGGCGAATGCGTGGACGATGGGGCCGTCCTCGTCAGTGGAATCGCCATCGCCGCAGTCGGGACCCGGGAAGAGGTCGAACGCATCGCCCCCGATAGTGCACGAAGGGCGTTCTTCCCCGACGGCACGATCCTCCCGGGGCTGATCGACTGCCATGTACATCTCGCCTTCGATGCTTCATTCGATCCGGTGGGTGCGTTGCGCGAGGCGGACGATCCGAGCCTGCTTCTCGGCATGGCCGGTCGGGCCCAGCAGCTACTCGCGGCCGGGGTGACTACCGCGCGGGACCTGGGCGACCGGGGTGGACTCTCCGTGCGCTTGCGGGACGCGATCGCGGCGGGAGTTCTCCACGGCCCGCGGATCCTCGCGGCGACGGCCCCCCTCACCCCGCCCGGAGGGCACTGTTGGTTCCTTGGCGGCGAGGTATCCGGCGAGGAGGCCATCCGGGAACGGGTGCGATGCAATGCCGAGGCCGGCGCCGACGTGATCAAGATCATGGCCACCGGAGGCGGGCTCACCAAGGGTGGACCAGCGACCTGGCAGTCCCAGTTCACCACCGACGAGCTGCACCTGGTCGTCGAGGCGGCCCGCCGAACCGGGCTGCCCGTCGCAGCCCACGCCCACGGCACCGATGGCATCGCGAGTGCCGTCGCCGCCGGAGTGAACACGATCGAGCACTGCACCTGGATGGTCGACGGCGGCTTCGAGGTGCGCGCCGATGTCGTCGCCGACCTGGTCGCCAAGGAGATCCACGTCTGCCCGGCGGCCAGCCCCAATTGGCGGCTATTCGCGGAGCGGTTCGGAAAGGACCGCGCCGAGGAGTTGTTCGGCCAGGTGCGGTGGATGGCTGAGCAGGGAGTTCGCCTGGTGGCCGGCACGGACGCCGGGGTGCCAGGCGCCGGGTTCGACGGCTTCGTGAACGGTCTCGAGCTCTACGAGCACCTGGGCTTCTCCCGGGACCGGATCCTCGACATGGCCACCATCGAGGCGGCTCGCGCTCTCGGAATCGATGCGGATACCGGACAGCTCGCCGCCGGCTACCGCGCCGACCTGCTTGTTGTAGACGGTGACCCACTTCGCGACCTGAACGCCTTGCGCGCGCTCCGCCTCGTCCTGGCAGGAGGACGGCCATACGGCAACGGCATGAGTGAAGGTTGGTGATCGGGGCGCCTCTGCTCCTCCCGTAACAGCCTGACCCGAAGTCACGTGCGCCCGGGGCCAGTCGGCAAGCACCGCCGACTGGCCCCGGGCGCACGCGTATGTCCGGGTTCCTTCCGCATCCGGCCTGCGGACTGACAGGCGAGCATCGAGTCACGCACCCTACCTAACGTTGATAGGCGACTCTAATGTTGTTAGGGTAAGTGATGTCGAAATCGCTACAACCCGTGGGAGAGGCCATGGTTGACCTCGGCAAAGGGGAAGTGCCGGCACGCGCCGTGCACGCGAAACCCGCCGGGCGGCACAGCTGGATCGCACTCGCCATCGTGCTGACGGCCGCGTTCATGCAGCTGATCGATGTAAGCATCGTGAACGTTGCCGTTGCCGCGATCCAGAACGGGCTGGGGGCGAGCTACTCCCAGATCCAGTGGGTGCTGGCCGGATACACACTGGCGTTCGCGGTCCTGCTGATGGCCGGAGGGCGACTGGGAGACCGTGCCGGGCGAAAGCGGATCTTCCTGGTTGGAATGATCACCTTCACCGCGGCCTCGTTGCTGTGCGGAGCCGCCGGCAGCGCGGAACTGCTGGTGGTCGCCAGGCTCCTTCAAGGGCTCGCCGCCGCCTTGATGTACCCGCAGGTCTATTCCGTCATCCAGGCCACCGTCCCGCCAGAGCGACGAGGCGTCGTGCTCGGCATCCTCGGGGGCATCATCGGCCTCGCTGCGATCACTGGCCCGCTGGTCGGCGGCCTGCTGATCCAGGCCGACCTGTTCGGCTGGGGCTGGCGGCCCATCTTCCTGGTCAACGTACCGGTTGGCATCCTGGCAGTGCTGCTCGCTCTCCGCTACCTCCCGGAGTCCCGTGCGGAGAACCCGGGTACCGTCGATCTGCCGGGAGTCTTCCTGGTCACCGCAAGCCTCGCGCTGATCGTCTATCCGCTCGTTCAGGGGCGTGAACTCGACTGGCCGAAATGGTTGTTCGCCCTGATGGGCGCCGGTGTCGCTCTGTTACTGCTCTTCGCGGTCTACGAGCAGTACCGCGCACGGTCAGGCAGCAGCCCGCTCGTCCGGATGAGCCTGTTCCGCAACCGCAGCTTCACCGGCGGACTGGTCGTGGTCATCCTCTTCTACGGCGCCTTCCTGCCCTTCTTCCTGGTGTTCAGCCTCTACGTCCAGGCGGGCCTCGGCTACACGGCTCTTCAGGCGGGCCTGGCTCTCGTTCCCTACGCGCTGGGCTCGGCGGTCGGGTCCGGCACCTCCATCGCGCTGGCCCCTCGGCTCGGTCGTCCAATCCTGCATCTTGGGTTGGCTCTCCTCATCCTCGGCACCGGCGCGACCATCTGGGTCGTGCACCGCTGGGGCACCGACCTCCACACTCTCCAACTGCTGCCATCCCTCGTCCTCTCGGGCATCGGCTTCGGGCTGACCGTCACCCCGCTGGTCACCCTGGTTTTGGCCAAGGTGCCACTTGATCAGGCCGGCGCGGCCTCCGGCGCACTTACCACCGCGCAGCAGATCGGCAGTGCTGTCGGCATCGCGGTCCTGGGCACATTCTTCTTCGGACTGCTCGGCAGTCACGCGGACTCCGTCACCGCAGCTCAAGTCCCGCAACTCAAACGGGAGCTGGTCGTACTGAAGCTGGATGAGCCGGCGGCTGACCGGATGATCCAGCAATACCGCGCCTGCTTCCACGACCGGGCCAACGAGAAGGACCCCGCCGCCGTCCCGGCCAGCTGCCAGGCCGAAAGCAATCCGCCGGGCGGAAGCAGTCAGATCCAGCTCGCCGCGAAGGTGGCAGACGTCCTCCAGGCCGAGGCGACCCGCGACCTGCGCACCGACTTTGCCGAGGCGGCAGAGCGAACCCTCTTCCTGCAAGTCGGCCTGTTCGTCGCCTGCTTCCTGCTGGTGTTCGCCCTTCCCCGGGTCCGAGGCCACGAGCTGAGCGAATTCGAGGAGCGAAGCCACGACACGGTGATCATCGGGTGATCTCCTGGCCCTGTCCGCGGGCGCCAGCACAGCCGCTGCCATCCCGCCTTCGCCCAACTGGCTGCCAGGGTCGGCGGCTTAGGGAGAAGTCACCAGGCGCTTGCGGACCGAGGCGCCGCGATCAGACCGCAACATACCGCGAGACCAGCCCTGACGAAGAAAGAGGGAGAGATCGTGCGCAAGTTCAAGAGCACAGCCTCACTGGCCTTGCTGGTCGCCTTGTCCGCGACCGCCGTCGGATGCGGCGAGCCCGACCACGCCGTTCTCGGCTCCAAGAAGCAGACCTGCCAACTCGATCTCAAGTCCGGGCAGTCAGCGACCATCGGGGGGCAGACCTTCGCGGTGGAGAACGTCGATGACAACTCGGTTACGCTCGACTCGCACGCCGTCGCGATTACCCTGCGCAAGGGGATCGACGTCACCTTCGGGCGTTCTCGGCTCCACCTCGGCAAGACCGAGGGCGGAACGGTCGGGCTCGCGGTCAAAGATCAGTAGTTCTATGCCCGAGAACGAGGCATTGTGAGACCAGCGTGGTCATGGCCCCGCCCCGTGGCCGTGGCCCGCTTCCCCGACGAGGCCCTGGTACCCCCCGGCCAGGGCTTCGTCATTTCTGTATCGGCTCCACCGAGCCCGAGTGTCGGTGCGGCTCGTTAACCTCGCCTCACGGCCTGACCAGTGCCCTGCGTGGCGCCGACCCGGAGTACGTCCTGGACGACGGCATCCGACCGCGTCGGGGATTTGCCGATAATTCCGGGTGAGGGAATTGTTGGTTAGCCAGCACTGCATTGCCGCGGTGTGGCAGGAATAGTTGGGATGGTTTCCGAAGCCAGCTGCTGGCCGCGCCAGGGCGGGGGGTGGATGAGACACTCGGGGGCGCCGATCAGCGCCACCATGGGGTGTGAGGCAAATCACTTTCGAACTTCCCCTCGCCCGTTGCCTCTCACGCGCCTCTCACGGACTGGGCGTCATGAGATGCCATCAGGCGTCGTGGGTGGTGGACGGGGTGGGCCCTGACCTGCGGGATTCGGACCGATGAACATCGGTCGGACATCCTTTCGGCCGCTGGGGGTCAAGGGGTCGCAGGTTCAAATCCTGTCGTCCCGACTGGAGTTCGCTCCATTGTCGCAGGTCAGAGGCCGTTTCCTCGTTCAAGAGGGAGCGGCCTTCGGCGTGCTTCGGGGCCTGCCTCTCACATTCGTCTCACGGTTTCATGGCTCGACGCCCGGGCCGGAGGCTGCTCGACGTCGTGAGCTAGTGACTATATGTTCTTGTCCTGCCTTTATGTCCGATCTATCGATCACTGCATGGGTTCAATGGTTGCTCGCCGTGATCGCAGATTCTGGCTGGTGAGTATGCACTTGACGCTTTTGCCATCGATCAAGTGCGCGCCGGCAGGTCCAGTGCCTGCCCAAACGCCGGATGAGTCTGGCGATGATGAGGCACCCGCTGCTGCCATCGTCGTAGGCGTGGCGCGATGTTGAGGCAGCGCTCCTGGCGCGGCGTCAGGTCCCCGTGGTGGCGAAATCCAGTCACCCCCATTGAACTACTGCTCGCACTGCAAGGCGCGGGCGAACCACCAGATCGTCTCGGACGAGCTTGAAGACCATCGCCAGGGCGGCGGCTCGGGAGCTGGCGCCCTGAAGGGTACGCCGTCGCGCTGGCGAGTACGGCTGCCCGCCCTCCCCAGCGACGGTGGCGAGTTCGTCGAGCAGCGCTGCGATGGCGGCGTCGGTCAACCGATAACCGTCGGCGGTCTCGACGATGTGGCCCGAGGCGATGCGGGAGTTCCACCACACTTCGAGGAAGCCGGGGGCGTATCCGCCGGTGCGGAAGCCGTACAGCTCGGTTGCGCGGCCGAAGGCGATCACGAGCTCAAGGTCCGGCAGCGCGTAGGAACGCTCGGGCTGCGGAGGCGTCCTGACGTACCGCTCGAAGGAGTCGACCTGGTTGAAGCTGGTGAACTGCCAGAACAGGTAGTCGTACATCAGAATGGAGCGCGCGTCGGAGTGCAGGGCGAAGACCCCCTTGTCGCGCACGAGGGCCCGCGCCAGCGCCCGGATTTCGCCGGTCCGCGTCGGGCAGAACGTCCGCGACCTCGCGGAAGGCACGCAGCAGGGCCGGGGACAAGCTGCCGTCGCGCACCGTGGCCAGGGCGGCGAGTCAGTCCTGCTCCGAGGTGTCGTAGACGGACGCGTCGACCAGGCTCGTGACGAACGCCTCGAAGGTCTCCGCGACCAAGGTGATCGCGAAGTTGTTCTCCTGCGCGACGTGCACCACGGTCGGCTCGCCGTGACTGCCGCACGCGCGGTAGTCGAGGGCGAGCATCTCGTGGCCGGCCGAGGGTGTGTCGGCGAAGTACACACCGATGTCGGGGTACTCCCACATGTCGATCCAGAACAGGCTGCCGAACTCGCCGCCGAGCGATTGCGGTCGGGTCCGCCCGATGCCCCGGATACCGGTGATCTCGATGTAGTCGTCGGCCCAGGAGGTCGGCTCGGTCAGGGGGAAGCAGGTCCGGGTCGGAGTACCGCCGTTGTGCGCGGTCATCAGCGCGATGTAGGAGTCGGGCAGGCGGTATCCGCCGAGTTCCTCCTCCAACGACTCGATCAACTCCCGTGAGGGCGGGGCCTCCTCCACGTACTCCTTAAGCGCGTACGCGGAGTCGTCCCAGAACGCGACGCCGTCGAAGCCCTCGAAGTGTCCCACTGCGCCCTCCCGCATCTGCTCGTCCGGCGATTGTACGTTCCGTGCCCAAACGCGATCGGGGTTCGCCCCCAGGTTCACCGGTGCATCGACCCGACGGCGCGTCGGCTGTTCTGCGATGTCCCCACGTGCCCGTGTCGCCTGCGGGACGCTGTCTGATGATCTGAACGTTGATGTGGCCGCCCTCGGCTGCGGCGGACCCGGCGCCTTCCCAACTCGCCCACCGACGCCGACGGAGCGGCTGAAGTACGCAGCGCCGACCATGGTGCCAATGATCAGGCAACCGCTCATCGCCACTCTCCCCCGAGAGCCTACGTGAAGTCAGCCGCCAGCTCCGCAACTCGCCTTGGAGCGATCGTCATGTCAGTGGAAGCTTCTACGATCCGTCGCATGCCGGTCGGCACATCCACCACAACCAGCCTCGGAGATGCAATGGACGGCATGTACTCGCCCGTC
>NZ_JAHTKP010000097.1 GCF_019192735.1 Kitasatospora aureofaciens | reverse complement strand
CGTACGAAGGGACTCACCCCATGACCGACACCACCCGACCACCCGCCTTCCGTCCGGCGACCGCCGCGGACGTGCCCGCGCTCGTCGAACTCATCGAGTCCGCCTACCGCGGCGACGCCAGCCGGGCGGGCTGGACCACCGAGGCCGACCTGCTCGACGGGCAGCGCACCGACGCCGAGGGCGTCGCCGCCGCGATCGGCCACCCGGACGGGGTCGTCCTGGTCGTCGAGCGGGACGGCGAACTGCTCGCCTGCTGCCAGCTGGAGCATCGCGGCGACCGCGCCTACTTCGGCCTGTTCTCGGTGCGCCCGGGCCTCCAGGGCGGCGGCCTGGGCCGGGCCGTGCTGGCCGAGGCCGAGCGGCTGGCCGGCCGGGAGTGGGGCGTGGCCGCGCTGGAGATGGCGGTGATCGAGCAGCGCGCCGACCTGATCGCCTGGTACGAGCGCTGCGGCTTCCGCCGGACCGGGATCTACACCCCGTTCCCGTACGGCGACGAGCGCTTCGGCATCCCGCGGCGGCCGGATCTCCGCTTCGAGACGCTGATCAAGCGCCTGGCCGGGCCGGTGGGCGAGGCCTGACCTGGGACGGAAGCGCCCATGGACGTGCCTCAAGGTGCGTCCATGGGCGCTTTGTTGTGAGCGGATCCATGATCACTCGACGGGTGATGATCCGTCAAAGTCCCTGACCGGCACGGATGTGGAGATGTCATACCGCGTTCATGATTGGTCTAGGCCAATGTGAGAGGCTGAGGCTCGAACGGCCACGTTCTGTCCCACGCCCAGGGGGGCCACTTCCGCATGCCCGTACTCCATGGCACCGCCATGCCCGCACCCGACACCGGTCCGCGCCGGACACCCGCGGACCCCGACCTCCGACTCCCCGGCCCGCCCGACGACGAGGAGCTCTACTGGTACTTCGGTCCGCAGCGCCGCTGGGTGCTGCTCTGCGCCACCCTCTCCTACTCCGGAGCCACCGCCACGCTCGGCCTCTTCGCGCTCAGCCGGCCGCTGCTCTGGCCGTTCCTCCTGCTCACCGTGCTCAACGCGGCCACCTGGCTGCTCTCGCTCACCGACGGCCAGCGCGCCCGCCGCTACACGCGCGACTCGCACGACCTGCTGATGCGCGCCTGGCAGCCCGTCCGCCACCCGAGCGTCGACCTGCTGCTGCCCACCGCCGGCGAACCGCTGGCCGTCCTCGACAACGCCTACCGGCACACCGCCGCCGTCCGCTGGCCCGGCGAACTCACCGTCCTCGTCCTCGACGACGCCGCCCGCCCCGAGGTGCGCGAACTCGCCGAGTCCTACGGCTTCCGGTACCGCGCCCGCCCCGACCGCGGCCGGTTCAAGAAGGCCGGCAACCTCAACCACGGCCTCGCCGAGGGCAACGGCGAGATCATCGCCGTCCTCGACGCCGACTTCTGCCCGCGCCCCGACTTCCTGCACCACCTGGTGCCCTACCTCGACACCCCCGAGGTCGGCATCGTGCAGAGCCCGCAGTGCTTCGACACCGACGCCGACATGTCCTGGCTCGAACGCGCCGCGGGAGCCACCCAGGAGATCTTCTACCGCTGGATCCAGCCCTCCCGGGACGCCCGGGACGGCACCGTCTGCTGCGGCACCAACGCCCTCTACCGACGCGCCGCCCTCGAACGCGTCGGCGGCTTCGCGGAGATCGACCACAGCGAGGACCTCTACACCGGCCTCTCGCTCGCCCGCGCCGGGTGGACCACCCGGTACGTGCCCGCCCTGGTCGCCAAGGGCATGTCGCCCACCGGCCTGCCCGCCTTCATCAGCCAGCAGTACCGCTGGTGCCTCGGCTCCCTCGCCCTGGTCCGCGACCCGGGCTTCCGCCGGGGGCCGCTCTCCCGCTCCGCCCGGCTCTGCTTCTGGAACGGCATCCTCGGCTACGTCACCAGCGCGGTGAACGTCTTCGCCGTGCCGCTGCCCGCCCTGATCATGCTGTTCTTCGCCCCCGAGGAGATCGAGCCCTGGCAGGTGCTGCCGTTCCTGCCGCCGATCTGGGTCGCGCTGGTGCTGCTGCCCGCGATGTCCCGCACCCGCTGGCGCTTCGAGGTCACCCGGGTCCAACTCCTGGGCGGGCTCTGCCACATGGTCGCCATCGCGCACGCGCTGCGCCGGCGCAGCGCCGACTGGGTGCCCACCGGCGCGGTCTTCGGCGGCAGTTCGCTGGCCCGGGCGGTCGCCCGGATCGGCGTCTGGTGGCTCGGGTTCGTCGTCCTCGCCGGGGCTGCCGGGCTCGTCCGGGCCGCGCTGGAGCACGGCTGGCAGCCGTACTGGGCGCTCACCGCCCTGCTCGCGCTCACCGCGTACAGCGTAATCCCGCTCATCCGGGCCCTGTGGCCCCTGCTGCGCGGCGGCAACGGAGCCGCCGTCGCCGAAGTCGCCCCGCCCGCGCGGCGCCGCTCCGACCTGGGCCTCGGCCTGGGCTTGGACCTGGGCTTCGGCCGGGCGGAAGCCGTCGCCGTTACCGCCGTGCTGCTGCTCTGCGGGCTGCTGGCGTCGGGCTGGGCGGACCCGCTGGTCTTCTGACGACCTGCTTTTCGCTCTGGCCTCTCTTGCGTCTGCTCTTCCTCGCGTCTGCACCCTCTCGCGTCTGCACCCTCTCGCGTCTTCCTTGCGCGTCGCCCCACCGGCGCGGACCCGCTGCCCGGCCGCCCCATCGGCCCGGCGGCCCCGACCACCGCTGCCAGCCCTGCAAGGAGCACCCTGTGCCCACGGCCGTCCCACCGTCGAGCGCCGAACCGCCGACCACCGCCTCGTCCGACCTCCTGCTGCCCGGCGTCGTCCGGGTCGACCGCCGGGCCGCGCCCGACCGGCGCGGGGCCTCCGAGGTGGCCGATCCGGAACCACGTCAGCGGGCCGCCTTCCGCCCCGACATCGAGGGGCTGCGCGGCATCGCCGTCCTCTCCGTCCTCGCCTTCCATGCCGCCGTGCCCGGTTTCACCGGCGGCTACGTCGGCGTCGACATCTTCTTCGTCATCTCCGGCTTCCTGATCACCGGCCTGTTGGTGGGCCGTCCGCTCGGGCTCGTCGACTTCCTCGCCCGGCGCGCCCGCCGCATCCTGCCCGCCGCCGCCGTGGTGCTCGTCGCCACTGCGGCCGCCGGCGGCGCCCTGCTCGACCCGCTGCGCGGCACCGACCTCGCCCGCGACCTGATCGCCGCCGCCGGGCAGTACGCCAACTGGCGGTTCGTCGGCCGGCAGACCGACTACCTCGCCGCCGAACACGACCCCAGCCCGCTCCAGCACTTCTGGTCGCTCGGCGTGGAGAACCAGTTCTACCTGCTGTGGGGCGTGCTGCTGCTCGGCCTCGCCCGCTACCTGCACGGGCGCCGCCGCACCCTCGGGATCTCGCTCGCGACGGTCGCCGTCGGCGGCGTCTCGCTGGTGCTGTGCATCCGGTGGACGCAGACCTCCGCGCCGTTCGCCTACTTCTCGACGGCGAGTCGGCTCTGGGAGTTCGCGGCCGGTGCCTGCGCGGCGCTGCTCGCCGGACTGGCCGCCGGCCGACGGGTGGACCGGGCGCTCCGGCTGCTCGGGTGGGGCGGCCTCGCGGCCGTCGTCGTACCGATCTTCCTGTACGACCGCAACACCCCCTTCCCCGGCACCGCCGCACTGCTGCCCGTCCTCGGCGCCGCCGCCGTCCTGCTCGCCGGACCCGGCCGCGCGCTCACCGCCACCGACGCCGGGCGACTGCTCGCCACCCGCCCGCTGCGCGCCGCCGGGCGCCTCTCGTACGCCTGGTACCTGTGGCACTGGCCCGTCCTGACCATCGCCCAGGCCCGCTACGGCACCCTGCCCTGGACCACCCTGCTGGCGCTGGTCGCGGCGAGCGCGCTGCCCGCCTGGCTCGCCATGCGCCTCGTCGAACAGCCGCTGCGGTACGGCAGCAGCCCGGCCCCGCGCCGCGGCCTCGCCGTCGGCGCCAGCGCCCTCGTCATCCCGCTGATCGCCGGGCTCACCCTCGGCGGCGGCACCGTCCGCGCCCTCGGCGCCGCCGACACCCCGTCCGTCGCCCCCGCCGGCGCCGTGGACGGGCCGAGCCTGCTCGCCCCCGGCACCCGGGTCACCGGCCTGACCCCCTCGCTCGCCCGCGCCCGGGAGGACTTCCCGCCCGGCAAGGGCTGCGAGATCCCGCTCAACGCCGACACCAGCCCGCGCTGCCTCTTCGGCGACACGAACAGCCCCGACCGGATCGTCCTGCTCGGCGACTCGCACGCCGGGCAGTGGATCTCCGCCGGCATCGCCTTCGCCGAGCAGCGGCACTGGGCGCTGGAGGTCCTGGTCAAGCCCGGCTGCCCGCTGGCCACCCTCACCGTGCGCAACAACGTCCTCGGCCGCACCTTCGACGAATGCGACCGCTGGCGCGAGAACACCCTCACCCGGCTCGCCACCGGCCCCAAACCGCGCCTCGTCGTCATGGCCGGCCTCAACCGCTACGGCACCCGGGAGGAACGCACCCAGGGCTGGAGCCGCACCCTCGACCGCCTCGCCGCCACCGGCGCACCCCTCGCCTACCTCGGCGACACCCCGATGCCCGGCAAGGACATCCCCACCTGCCTCGCCGCCTCCGACGGCCGCTCCGACGCCTGCTTCTTCCCGCGCCACACGGCCTTCGAAGCCGACCCGATGCTGGACGGCGGCCTCGCGGCCCGCTACGGGGTGCGGGTCGTCGACGTCGGCCCGCTGCTGTGCCCGGGCAGCGGGCCGGACTGCCCGGCGGTGCTGGAAGGCGTCGTGCTGTACCGGGACACCGGGCACATCACGGACACCCTCGCCCGTGTGCTGGCCCCGCGCCTGGACAAGGGGCTGCTGAGGGCGGGGTGAGGTGGCGCGGGGCCGTCGTAGGGTCCGGTCCGAGGATCGGTGGCGGGCCGTCTCGGCTGGCGGCGGGGGCTCTAGCCGTAGATGCTGCGGCAGAGTCGGGCCTGCTCCGAGTCGGCGGGCCAGCGGCCGATCCGTTCGGCCTGGTCGCAGATCGAGCCCGGGCCGAGCGTCGGGAACGTCGTGCCGTCGCCCCGGCCCTGGGCCGCGGGGGGCGGGGCCGGGCTGTGCGGGGCGGGCTTCGTGCGGGGTGCTGCGGAGCGCGGGGTGTGGCCCGGCCTCGGGCGCGGGCTCGCGGCATGTTCCGCCCCGGCGGGCTCCTCGTCCGTCGCGGTCCCCGTAGCCGGTGCCGACTGGCCGCCCGCGGGGGTCGGGGCCGGCAGCGGGGACGGCGCCGGCGTGGCCGCGGGCGGCGAGACCGGCAGCAGGTCCGGGGCCGCCGGGACGGACGGCGTCGGCGAGGTGGCCTGCGGCAGCGCCACCACCGACGCCTCGTCGCCCGCTCCCGGCCCGCACATCGCCAGGACGGACCCCAGCACGGCGACCGTCCCCACCGCCGCGGCGGCCCACGCCTTCCGCGACCGCCGCGGGGCCGGGGCCGGGTCGGGCGCAGGCGGCGGGACGGACGTGTAGGCCGGCCCGGTCGGGGGAGGGGCGGGTACCGGTGGCGGCTGCCAGGCCTGCTGCGGCCACTGCCACTGCCCGCCGGTGGGCTGCCCAGTCATGTCGATGTCCTCCTGCTGTCCGACCCCCGCCGTACCGTGTGCCGTGCTCAACGAGCCCCCGTGCTCAACGAGCGGGCCGACGCCGGGACATGACCCGGAAGAGGGTTCTGGACGGGCGCCGATTGCCGCCGCGCCACATGCTTGGGGGCATGGAGATCAACAGCACGTCCAAGCCCCTGGTCGAGATCGCCGAGTTCCGCACCGACAGCCGCTACCGGCTGGTCCACTTCGAGGGCCACGGCTGGGAGCCCCTGGCGCCCGAGGAGTTCGAGCCCCGGATCCACCAGCTGTTCCCCGACCTCGACCCGCGTGATCCGGTCCGCGTCCACTGGGCCGACCGCCCCTGGGAGTGGCCCGCCTGGCACCCCGGCGAGGCCTGAGCGCTCGGTATTAGGCTGTCCGGGTGAGTGACCACTACTGGCGGCGCCTGCCCGGACCGGCCGTCGACGCGAGTTCGCCGCGTGAGCTCGGCGAGCTCGTGCCCACCCGGTACGACGACCGCTTCGCCGAGCTGACCGCCGCCGGGCTGGCCCTGGGCGTGCGGCGGCACGCCTACCTGATGCAACTGGCCCTCACCGAGAACGGCCTGCACCCCGACCCGGCGGCCCGCCTGCCCGTCTACGGCGGTGGACGCGCCGAACGCACCGAACGCAGCGCGCGCCGCTCGGAGGGCGAGCCCGACCTGCTCGTCCTCCGCCCCGACCAGGTGGCCGTCGCCTCCGCGTTCCTGCGCGGCTCGGCCCTCGGCGAACTGGTGCGCCAACAGGACACCGTGCTCGCCCGCACGGTCGCCGCGCTCGGCTACGCCACGCCCTGGTCCGAGGCCCTCGCCGCCGAGGTGGTCGCCGACCTGCGGGAGTTGCGCGACTTCTTCGCGGGCGCGGCGGCGGCCGGCGACGCGGTGATCATGCTGGAGTCCGCGTGAACGGTCCGAACGAGGTGAAAGCGGAGCAGTTGAACGAGTTGAACGAGGTCGACCGCTTGGACGAGTTGAACGAGGTGGATGGCTTGGACGACTTGGACGACTTGAACGGCCGGGCCAGCAACGCCGGTTACGGCGCCGAGGCGGACGCGCTCGCCGTCCAGTACGAGAGCGTCGCCTTCGCCGACGTCCACCGCGACATGCTCCACCTGTTCCCGCAGCCACCCGCCGCCGTCCTCGACATCGGCGCCGGCACCGGCCGCGACGCGGCGGCCCTCGCCGCCCTCGGCCACCCCGTCGTCGCCGCCGAGCCGACCCCCGAACTCCGCCGCATCGGCGAGCAGTTGCACGCGGACTCCGGCATCCGCTGGGTCGACGACGCCCTTCCCGCGCTTCCGTCGCTGGGCGCCGCGCGCTTCGATCTCGTCCTCCTGACCGCCGTCTGGATGCACCTGGCCCCTGCCGAACGACCGCCCGCCATGCAGGCCCTCGCCCGCGTCCTCGCCCCCGGCGGGCGCGTCGTCCTCTCCCTCCGGCACGGGCTCGTCCCGTCTGGCCGCCGCATGTTCGACGTCCCGCCCGACGAGACCATCACCCTCGCCGCGACCCACCGCCTCCGTCTCCTCCACCGCACCGCCCGCGCGGACCTCCACGCCCGGCCCGGCGTCCACTGGACGGTGCTCGCGTTCGAGTCGGCCTGACGGTTCTCTCCCGCGATCCCTCGTTCACCTCGGGAATGTGGGGAAACTGACGAACCGTCAGCGAGAGCGAGAGACGCTCTATCTCGCGGAGGTAGTCGAGCTCGCTGAGGTCGGATGCAGTCATGCCCGGCAGTCTCGCACCGCACGAATCGCCCCTGCGAGCGGATTGATCGCCGGGCGCGGGAGGCCGGCCGGGTCGCCCCCATGGAAACCGCCGCCCCAGCGGACGTCTCGACGGTGATGCGGCGGGCGTGGCGCTCGACATGGTCCTACCCGGCGGAATTGCAGGCCCAGCGGCGGCCGGTGGGCGCGGGAAGTCGGGTGGGTCGACTTTCTGTGTGGGAGGGGTGCGGAGGTGGGCGGCCATGGGTGGGTGCGGAGTGGTCGGTGGGCGTGGGGAGTCGGGTGGGACGGCTTTCTATGTGCCGGTGCCGAAGTTGTCGGCGACCAGGCGGGTGGACCAGGTGCGGAGGGCGTTCGTTACGGGTGGGTGGGTGAGGTTGGCGGCGGTGGCCAGGTGGTCGGCGGAAGTGGTGTCGTAGCGGTCTTCGGAGAGGAAGGTGAGCGTCTCCGGGTCGGCGCCGGTGAGGGCCCGGGGGAGGCGGCGGACGACGGGGACAGGGATGAGGCCGCGGGGTGGGCGGACGCCGAGGTGGGTGGCGAGGAGAGCAATGAGGTCGGGGAGGAGGGGGGTGTCGGGATCGAGGACGGTGTGGGACTGGACGGGTGCCTGGTCGTGGGCGGGGACGGCGGCGAGGAAGCGGGCCAGGTGGTCGACCGTGACGACGGGGAGGAACGTTCGGCGGGTGCCGGGGAGCAGCGGGAGGCGGCCGCGGTGGAGTTGGCGGACGAGTTGGGCGAGGCCGAGGTACTGGCCGGCCTCGCCGGTGGTCGAGTGGCCGATGACGCTGCTGGGGTTGACGGTGGTGAGCGGGATGCCGAGCCGGCCGGCCGTCACGCGTACGGCGGCGTCGCCGAGTTGCTTGGACGCCTCGTAGGCGCCGAGGCGGGCGTAGAGGGCTGCGGTCTCGCGGGGCGGGAGCGGATGAACGGGCCGGGGGTCGCGGCCGACGCGGTAGCCGGAGAGGTGGACGTGGCGGCGGAGGTGGGGGCGGGTGGCGGACCAGTGGAGGGCGTGCAGGGCGCCGTCGACGTTGGCGGGGTGGGCCTGGGCGCGGGTGAGGCCGAACTCGTAGCGGGCGGCGAGGTTGTGGACGTCGCGGACCTCCGCGAGCAGGGCGTCGTCGTCGGGGGAGAGGCCGAGGCCGGGGCGGGTGAGGTCGGCGGCGACGGTGGTGAGGGCGGTGTCGTCGGCGCCGTGGGCGCGGAGCCAGTGGCGGAGGCCGGTGTCGTGCTCGGTGCCGGGGCCGCCGCGGACGGCGGCGGCGACGGGCTCGCCGAGGGTGAGGAGTTCGAGGACCAGCCAGCGGCCGAGGAAGCCGGTGGCGCCGAGGACGAGGGTGCTTGGAAGTGGCATGGTGAGCCGCTCTCCATTTTCTGTAGACCGGTCTGTATATTTTCTGGGCGCGCGAAGAGACGACGTGGTGGGGTCGGAACCGACCGGCCCCACCGCGCGCTTAGCGAGGCGCCTTCGCGCCGATGAGGTGCAGCACCGCGTGCTCGGCGTGGTCGAGCGGCTCGCGGCTGCGGCGGACCGAGGCGAGCAGGACCGCGCCCTCCAGCAGGGCGAGCGCCTGCCCGGCGGCGGTGTCGGCCTCGGCTGGGCCGAAGCCCTCGGCCTCCAGCCGGTCGGCCAGGACGCGTTGCCAACTCCCGTACACCTCGGCGCAGACGGCGCGCAGGGGTTCGTTGGTGCCGGCGGCCTCGAGGGCGACGGTCGCGATCGGGCAGCCCTTGGTGTACCCGGACTGCGTCAGGCGGGCGGCGAAGATCTCGGTGAGGCGCCGGACGAGCGTCCCGGCGTCGACGCCCTCGGCGGCGAGGGCCTTGAGCAGGTCCTCGATCTCCTGTCCGGCCTGGACGAGTGCGGCGGCGACCAACTGGTCCTTGCCCTCGGGGAAGTGGAAGTAGAGCGAGCCGCGCGGCGCCCCGCTCTCGGTGACGATGTGGTTGACGCCGGTGCCGAAGTAGCCCTGCGCCTCGATCAGTGCCCGCGTGCCGGCGATCAGCCGGGCCCGGGTCTCCTCGCCCTTGACTCCCATGCGGGAAACAGTAGACCGGTCTGTATATTCTTGTCGACCGTGATCAGAGATCAGAGCCGGAGTTCGGCCGGGAAGCCGGTCCGGCACAACTCCGCGGGCAGATGCCGCATGTCGTTGAGGGCCACGAGGGACGCTGGCCGCCCAGGGGCATAACCACCGACTCCGGACCACGCGCCCGCTCCTCGGTCGTGGCGCGGTCGAGGAAGTACCAGCAGCAAGTCGGCGCTGTCGGCGGCGCCTGCCGGCGCAGTCGGGTGAGCTCCTCGCGCTCCTCAAGGGCCGGCCTCCCCCGCGAGGGTGAGCCGTTCCGTTCTCAGGGCGGATTTGCCGCTCTTGCACTCACTGCGATCTTTGATTCAGCGAGGCACTGCCCACAGGATCGGCGGACGAACCCGACTGTCCGCACCGATCGGGCGTTCGGACCAGGAGGATTCCCCATGACGGCTCGCTCCATTCTGGCAACGCTGCACGGCCGGACGGCAGTGGGAGTGCCCCGCTGGGCGGTGTGGGCCGCGTACGCGACGTCGTTGACCGTGCTGCCTGCCGGCCTCTGGCGGATCCTGGGCGTCGACCTGCGGATACCGCTGATGGAGGCCCCGACCGACGGCCACCGGGCACCGGCCTGGTTCGGCGGCGAGTGGTGGTACGTCATCGCGCTGAGCCTGGTCAGCGAGGCCCTGGCGTTCCTGGCGGTCGGTCTGGTCAGCGAGTGGGGCGAGGTGTGGCCCCGGTGGATCCCGGGCCTGGGCGGCCGCCGGGTCCCGATCCTTGCCGCGGTCATCCCGGCCGGCCTCGGCGCGACGTTCAACACCCTGCTCTGGCCGTACTCGATGACCATGATCAGCATCGGACGCAGGGTCGATGGTGCCACCAACCCCGGTGTGGGCGTGCATGGCTGGCGGGCCGTCGTCTTCTACGGAGCGTACTGGCCGCTGGCGGCCTGGGGGCCGCTGCTCGGCATCCTCACCGTGCATTACTACCGCCGGCGCCGCGCTGCCGAGTCCGCCGGCGCGGCGGTCCCCCGGAAGGTTGGGGCGGCGCTCAACACGGCATGACGGCCCGCCGGCCGGCCTGAGGCTGGGGACGTCCGGGCGACCCACCGGTCCAACGAAGCCGTGGCGGTCAGGCGCGAGCGATTCGCGTCGGCCCACTGGGCATCGATCCACACGCACCACCGAGACCCACACAAGATGAGATGTCGGCTTCCCTGAGAACGGCAGGTTCCGTGACACGGGACGTGCCGAGGCCGTGCGCGCAGCGTTGCTGCGCCCGCCGCTGTACCAGCGGGACTACGCGCACGGCCTCGGCACTGTCTACACCGCCGTCTACCGGCCGGGCCTCGGCGAGGTCGACTACCTCTGGCCGGGCGGGGTCGAGTGGCGGCAGTCTTTCGCCGCCTTCGACCCGGGCACCCGGGCGGTCACCCTCGAATAGGACCCACCAAGTTGGCGCAGGATCAGCCCGCGTGGGCCGCGTCCAGCAGGGCCAGGTCGTCGGCGGAGAGGTGGAGGGCGCCGGCGGCGATGTTGTCGGCGAGGTGGGCGAGGTCGCCCGTGCCGGGGATGGCGAGGACGTGCGGACCGCGGTGGAGGGTCCACGCCAGCCGGACCTGGGCGGCGCTCACCCCGTGGGCCTTCGCGACGGCCTCGACCTGCGGCGGCTCACCGGTGCCCGCGGCGCCCGTGCCGCGTTCCCGGCCGGCGCCCGCGATGGCGTAGAAGGGGACGAACGCGATGCCCTGCTCGCCGCACAGGCGCAGCACCTCGTCCTGCTCGGCGGAGGCGCCGATGCCGTACGGGTTCTGCACGCAGACGACCGGGGCGATGTCCCGGGCCTCGGCGAGGTGGTGCGGGCGGATGTTGGAGAGGCCGAGGTGGCGGATGAGGCCGGCCTTCTGCAACTCGGCGAGGGCGCCGAAGCGTTCGGCGATCGAGTCGGTGCCGAGGATGCGCAGGTTGACCAGGTCGAGGTGGTCGCGGCCGAGTTGGCGCAGGTTCTCCTCGACCTGCGCGCGCAGCCGCTCGGGGGTGCGGGCGTGTTGCTCCCACGAGCCGTCGAGGCCGCGGGCGGGGCCGACCTTGGTGGCGATCACCAGGTCGTCGGGGTAGGGCGCGAGGGCGCGGTTGATCAGCTCGTTGGCGGAGCGCAGCGGGGAGAAGTAGAAGGCGGCGGTGTCGATGTGGTTGACGCCCAGTTCGACGGCGCGCCGCAGGACGGCGATCGCCTGGTCGCGGTCGCGCGGGACGGCGTCGGGGGTGAGTGCGGGGCCGGTCTGGGGGAGGCGCATCGTGCCGAAGCCGATGCGGTGGACGGTGCGGTCGCCGAGCGTCCAGGTGCCGGAGGCGGCGGCGTTGATCGTGGCAGGGAGGTCGGAAGTCATGGAGTACATGATCGAACTTGCACTAGCCTGACCGCCAATGATTCGGGAATGTGTGAATCCACGGGGGCGGGGTCATGTCGGCGGACATGTCGGCGGAGTTGTCGTTCACGGTGGGCGATCTGGCGAGCATGCGGTTCGCCGTCTCGCCGATGTGGGAGGTCGGGCCGAGCCTGCGGCTGCTGGCCGGGCGGGCCGCCCACCCGGTGCACCGGCCGTGGGTGGAGCAGGTGCGGCCCCGGGTGGCCGCCGCCGGGCTCGACCGGGGCTGGCTCGCCGAGATCGTGCCGCCCGCCGGGTATGTCCCGGACTTCATCAACCCGGCCCCGGCCGGCCCCGCGCCCACCCTGGCGGAGGAGCTGGCCGCGATCCGGGCCACGCCCGCCGAGCGGGTGCGGCGCGACCTCGACCGGATGCGGAACGGCAACGGGGAACTCGGCCCGCGCCTGCGCGCGCTGTACGCCGACCCGGCCACGGGGCTGGTCCGGCTGACCGAGGCGCTCGACGCGTACTGGGACCTCGCGCTCGCGCCGTACTGGGCGCGCATCCGCGCCGTCCTCGACGCGGACGTGCTGCACCGGGCCCGCCGGGCCGCCGAGCACGGCGCGGCGAGCGTCCTCAACGACCTGCACGCCGAGGTCCGGTGGACGGAGGGCGCACTGCGGCTGGACCGCCGTCCGAGCCCGATGTCCCGCCAGACGGCGGGGGCGGGCCTGCTGCTGATCCCGTCCGCCTTCACCGGGCCGAGCCTGTTCACCCGGGTGGCGCCGCCGGACCCGCCGCAGTTCGCCTACCCGGCACGCGGCATCGGCACCCTGTGGGCCGCCCGGCCGGCCGCGTCGAGCACGGCCCTCGCGGGTGTCCTCGGCCGCTCCCGCACGCTCCTGCTGCTGGAACTCGCCGCCCCGGCCTCCACCACCGAACTCGCCCACCGCACAGGGCTGTCACCCTCGGCCGTCTCCCAGTACCTGACCGCCCTGCGCGACGCCCGCCTGGTGAGTTCCCACCGCGCGGGGCGCTCGGTGCTGTACGCCCGGACGGCGGCGGCGGAGGTGCTGCTCGCGGCGGTGGCCGACGGGCGCTGACGAGGGGAAAGGGGGTTGACGGCCGGTGGCGTGCCGGGCCGTGCGTCCCGGATGTCCGACCGCCGGGGCTACGGCGCGCAGCTGTACGCCCGCGGGCTGCGGCGGGCGTGGGGTTGGGCGAACTCCTTGTAGGCCGCCGCGATCTCGCCGGGGCCGGACGGGTCCCAGAAGTCCTGGCTCTCCCGGAGGACGGCCAGGTGGTACCCGGGCCCGTCCGCCACCCGGTGCGGTCGGGCGGTGCCTCGGCCGGATCCAGGGGTGGCCGCCACATACTGGCCGCGTGACGAACGCAGACGACGGACGGACGGCCGGGCGGCGTGACGTGCTGCGGGCGGGCGCTGCGGCGCTGGTGCTCGGCGCGGCCGGGTGTACGAGTGGCGGCAAGCAGCCGGTGGTGGCGGCGAGTTCGGATGCCGGTCCGACCACGGCGCCGCCCGCAACGCCGTCCGCAACGCCGTCCGCGACACCGCCCGCGGCGCCCACCCCGCTCCCCAACCCCCCGCTCTGGCAGCCCGGTCCCTCCGAGGTGCAGCCGGACGTCAAGCGTCGCGCCGTCGAGCTGGTCGCCGCGCTCGGCGCCTGGCCGCCCGGCGGCCAGGGCGCGGCGGCGGCCCGGGCCCGGGTGGCGGCGCTCGGCCTGCCGCCGGGGCTCGCCGACCAGGCCGGCCCGCTCGCCCCGGCCGCGCCGGAGGCGAGCCTGGAGGTGATCGACGCCCAGTACGGCGGGATCCTCGCCGACTCGGCCAGCGTGCTGGTGGTCTGCCGGCAGTGGACCCGGCAGCCGGACGGCTCGGTGGCCGCGGGCGGCGCCACGGTGGACGTCCGCCTCAGCCGCGCCGCGCCGCGCTGGACCGTCACCGAGCTACACCCGGGCGAGCCGGGCCCGCCCGCCGCCGCGCCGTCCCCGGCCGTGGCCCAGGTGCTGGCACAGTCGCGGATCGAGCTGCCGCCCGAGGCGCTGGCGGACCTGCGCAGCGGCACCGTCCACGACAGCGTGCTGCACGCGATGCTGCAGCTCGCCGGCACCTACACGCTGTCGGTGAGCGTGGTGCGGACCGGGCACCCGCTGGACGTCTTCGGCACGACCCGGCCCAGCGACCATCCGCTGGGCCGGGCCTTCGACGTCTGGCGGATCGACGGCCGGGCGGTGGTGGACCCGTCGACGCCCCGGCAGCTGGTCGAGTCCTTCATGCGGGACGCGGCCGCCGCCGGTTCGTACAACGTGGGCGGTCCGGTGGCGATCCCGGGCCCCGGCAACCAGTTCTTCACGGACGACACCCACCACGACCACGTCCACGTCGGGTTCACCAGCTGAGAACCGCTGAGAACCGCTGAGAACCGCTGAGAACCGCTGAGAACGGCCGAGAACCGCTGAGAATCCAGCATCTGAGCACTCCGTGACGATCCGTTCGTACCGGTTGTACCGTGCACCCCATGACCACGCCCGACCCCACCTTCTCCGGCCCGCTGCTGCGCACCAACAACGTGGACGTCGTCCGCGACGGCCGCTACCTGCTGCGCGGGATCACCCTCGCCATCCACCCCGGCGAGCACTGGGCGCTGCTCGGTGCCAACGGTGCCGGGAAGTCCACCCTGCTCGGCCTGCTCGGCGCGGTCTCCCACCCCACCCGGGGCGAGGTGGACGTGCTCGGCCGCCGGCTCGGCCGGGTCGACATCCGTGAACTGCGCGCCCACCTGGGCCACGTCAATCCGCGCCACCCGCTGCGCTCGCCGCTGACCGTCCGCGAGGTGGTGATCACCGGGCACACCAACACCATCGAGCCGGAGTGGCACCGCAAGCCCGGCCCCGAGGTGCTCGACCGGGCCGAGCAGCTGATCGAGACGCTCGGCATGACCGCCATGGCCGAGTCCCCGTGGACCACGCTCTCCCAGGGCGAGCGCGGCCGGGCCCTGATCGCCCGCGCGCTGATGCCCAGCCCCCGCCTGCTGCTGCTCGACGAGCCGGCCACCGGGCTCGACCTGACGGCCCGCGAGCTGCTGCTCGACAGCCTGGACCTGCTGCGCCACCAGCACCCCGAGCTGGCCAGCGTGCTGGTCACCCACCACCTGGAGGAGCTGCCGGAGAGCACCACCCACGCGCTGCTGCTGAGGGACGGTGGGTGCCTGGCGGCCGGGCCGGTGGACGACGTGATGACCACCGAGCTGATCAGCGCGACCTTCGGCCACCCGATCCGGATCAGCCGGCACGAGGGCCGCTGGACGGCCCGCGCGGCCGCCCGTCGTACGCCCGGGCGGTGACGGACCCAGGGGGCGGGTGTGGACGGTAAAGAATTCTTACGTAAGGTATGCCTTAGCTAAAGAGGTGGCGCCGGCTTGGTCGGCGCTTGAACCTGTCATGGCACACCCATGCCCTTTTCCGTTGGAGCCCGCATGTCCGCCCGCCGCCGTTCCACCGCAGCCGCGCTGCTCACCCTCGCCGTCGCGACCGCCACCCTGGCCGGCTGCGCGGAGAAGAAGGACGACAAGGAGGGCGGCGGCGACGCCGTGAAGATCAACGCCACCGACTCCGCGTGCGAGGTCTCGAAGACCAGCTTCCCGGCCGGCCATGTCGTCCTGGACATCAGCAACAAGGGCTCGAAGACCACCGAGGTCTATGTCTACGGCGACGGCGACAAGATCATCACCGAGCGCGAGAACATCGGCCCCGGCACCAAGGCGACCATCAACGCCGAGATCAAGGCCGGCGCGTACGAGATCGCCTGCAAGCCCGGCATGGTCGGCGACGGCGTCCGCCAGAAGATCACCGTGACCGGCGAGGGCGGCAGCTCCGCCTCCGCCGACCCGCGCCTGGCCGCCGCCGTCGACGCCTACCGCGCGTACGCCCAGGAGCAGGCCGACGCCACCGTCCCGGCCGTCGAGGCCTTCGCCGCCGCGATCAAGGCGGGCGACCTGGAGAAGGCCAAGTCGCTCTACGCCCCCTCGCGCACCGGCTGGGAGCGCACCGAGCCGGTCGCCGAGAGCTTCGGCGACGTCGACCCGAAGACCGACACCCGCGAGGACAAGGTCGAGGCCGGGCAGCAGTGGACGGGCTGGCACAAGCTGGAGAAGTCGCTCTGGGCGGACGCGCGGATCGGCGACGACGAGAAGAAGCTCGCCGACCAGCTGGTCAACGACCTCAAGGACTGGCAGAAGAAGATCCCCCAGGCGGAGATCACCGCGACCAGCATGGCCAACGGCGCCAAGGAGCTGCTGGACGAGGTCGCCACCAACAAGATCACCGGCGAGGAGGACCGCTACAGCCACACCGACCTGGCGGACTTCCACGCCAACGTCGAGGGCGCGCAGAAGGCCTACGACCTGCTGAAGCCGGTCGCCGCCGAGAAGAACCCCGAGCTGGCCAAGACCCTGGACTCCGAGTTCGCCGCCATCCAGGCCCTGCTCGCCAAGTACCGGCAGGCCGACGGCACCTTCACCTCCTACGACAAGGTCGCCGAGGCCGAGCGCAAGACCTTCTCCGACGCGGTCAACTCGCTGGGCGAGCCGCTGTCGAAGCTGGCCGCCGCCGTGGTCGTCAAGTAGCCACCCCCTCCCGCATCCCGAACACGCAGTCACCCCACCGACGCCGTGGCGGCCCCGAACCGGCCGCCGCGGCATCGGTGAGTCAGCACAGAGAAGGGCCCGCCCGCCGATGGACGCCGAGAACGAGCAGCAGAACGGGACGCCGGCCGGTACCGACGCCACCAACTCCCGCGGTACCGCCTCCGGGAGCACCACCCCCGGGAGCACCGTCAGCCGGCGCGCCGTCATCGGCTGGGCCGGCGCGGGCGTTGCGCTCGGCGCCGCCGCCGTCGGCTCGGTCGCCGCGGCCACCCGGCAGGAAGACCCCGCCCCGGCGCCGGCCGCCGCGACCGGCGCCGAGGTGCCCTTCTACGGCGAGCACCAGGCCGGCATCGCCACGCCCGTCCAGGACCGGCTGCACTTCGCCGCGTTCGACGTCTCGGAGAAGGCCACCCGGGAGTCGCTGGTCAAGATGCTCAAGGAGTGGACCAAGGCGGCCGCCGCGATGACCGGCGGCCGCGAGGTCGGTATCGGCGCCGCCACCGGCCTGCCCGAGGCGCCGCCGGACGACACCGGCGAAGCCCTCGGCCTGCCCGCCTCCCGGCTCAGCCTCACCATCGGCTTCGGGCCGAGTCTGTTCGAGAAGGACGGCATGGACCGCTTCGGCCTGAAGGCCAAGCGCCCCGAAGCCCTGATCGACCTGCCGAACTTCAAGGGCGACAAGCTCGACCCGCTGCGCAGCGGCGGCGACCTGTGCGTCCAGGCCTGCGCCGACGACCCGCAGGTCGCCGTGCACGCGATCCGCAACCTGGCTCGGATCGGCATGGGCACCGTCGGCATCCGCTGGTCGCAGCTCGGCTTCGGCAAGACCTCCTCCACCACCCCGGACGCCCAGACCCCGCGCAACCTGCTCGGTTTCAAGGACGGCACCCACAACATCGCGGGCACCGACGGCACCCGGCTCGCCGAGCACGTCTGGGCCGCCCCGGGCGACGGACCCGACTGGATGACCGGCGGCTCCTACCTGGTCGCCCGACGGATCCGGATGCACATCGAGACCTGGGACCGCACCTCGCTCAAGGAGCAGGAGGACGTCTTCGGCCGCACCAAGGGCGAGGGCGCCCCGTACGGCAAGGTCAAGGAGCACGACGACCCGGACCTCAAGGCGATGCCGGCCGACTCGCACGTGGCCCTGGCCCACCCGGACGCCAACAACGGCCTGATGATCCTGCGCCGCGGCTTCTCCTTCACCGACGGCACCGACGGCCTCGGCCGCCTCGACGCCGGCCTGTTCTTCCTCGCCTACCAGCGCGACACCCGCAGGGCCTTCGTGCCGCTCCAGCAGCGGCTGGCCGGCAGCGACAAGCTCAACGAGTACATCCAGCACGTCGGTTCCGCCCACTTCGCCTGCCCGGCGGGCGTCCGCAAGCCGGGGGAGTGGTGGGGCCAGGCCCTGTTCGGCTGACGGCCCGACCGCGATCCCTGTACCACCTCACCACCCCCCAGGAGCCCGCGTGTTCGGCAACTACCTGATCGGCCTGCGCGAAGGCCTCGAAGCCAGCCTGGTCGTCTGCATCCTGATCGCCTACCTGGTCAAGACCGGCCGCCGGGACAAGCTGCCGCCGGTCTGGACCGGCGTCGGCTCGGCGGTCGTGCTCAGCATGGCGTTCGGCGCCGTGCTGCAGTTCGGCTCCTCGCAGCTCACCTTCGAGGCGCAGGAGGCGCTGGGCGGCAGCCTGTCGGTCATCTCGGTCGGCCTGGTCACCTGGATGGTGTTCTGGATGCGCCGCACCGCCCGGCACCTGAAGACCGAGCTGCACGGCAAGCTGGACGCGGCCATCGCCATGGGCACCACGGCGCTGGTGGTCACCTCCTTCCTCGCGGTCGGCCGCGAGGGCCTGGAGACGGCGCTGTTCATCTGGTCGGCCGTCCAGGCCACCGGCGACGGCTACAACCCGCTGATCGGCGCGGCGCTCGGCCTGCTCACCGCGGTGGTGCTCGGCTGGCTGTTCTACCGTGGCGCGCTGAGGATCAACCTGGCCAAGTTCTTCACCTGGACCGGCGCGATGCTGGTCGTCGTCGCGGCCGGTGTCCTCGCCTACGGCGTGCACGACCTGCAGGAGGCTGGCTGGCTGCCCGGCCTGCACAGCCTGGCCTTCGACATCAGCAGCACCATCCCCAAGGACAGTTGGTACGGCACGCTGCTGAAGGGCGTGTTCAACTTCCAGCCGGATCCGACCGTGCTCCAGCTGGTGGTCTGGCTGCTCTACCTCGTCCCGACGCTGGCCGTGTTCTTCGGCCTGTTCGGGCGCCGGGCCGAGGCCGTCGCCCCAAGGCCCGCGGCCTGACCGTTCTCCCCGTTCCGCCCCGCACGGCACCCGATGCCGTGCGGGGCGGATTCATTTCCGCTGACACCGAGTGGAACCGATTCACATGCCGGAGCCCCGGACGGTTCGGCCGAACCGTCCGGGGCTCCTCGCGCGGTGCGGGCCTACTCGCTCTTGATCGCGCCCAGGATGTCCATCCGGGCGGCCCGGCGGGCCGGCCAGAGGGCGGCCAGCAGGCCGATCACGGCGGCCGCGACCAGGAAGCCGAGGATCTGCACCGGTGGCACCACGGTCGTCATGTTCTTGAACGAGTCCGCGAGCGTCCTGTTGCCGGCCCAGGCGACCACGATGCCGAGCCCGACCCCGACCACACCGCCGAACAGCGCGATCAGCAGCGACTCCAGCCGGACCATGCGGCCGATGCCCGTGCGGTCCAGGCCGATCGCCCGCAGCATGCCGATCTCCCGGCGGCGCTCGAACACCGACATCGCCATCGTGTTCACGACGCCGAGGACCGCGATCACCACGGACATCCCGAGCAGCCCGTACATCATGTTGAGTACGGCCGTGACCATCTGGCGGTTCTCCGCCTTGATGTCCTTCTCGCCCTTGACCGCGATCAGCGGGTTGCCGCCGGTCGCGTCCCGCAGCGCCTGCTTGAGCTTCTCGTCCGCGCCGTTGGTGCCCTTCACCAGGACCTTGTCCAGTCCGGTGCCGGGGAGGGCGTGCGGGCCGACCACGTTCTCGGGGGCGACGATGCCGGCCAGGGAGGTGTTGGCCTCCAGTACGGCGCCGACGGTGAGCGAGCCCTTGACGCCGTCGGGGTAGGTGACGGCGAGGACGTCGCCGACCTTGTACCCGGTGCGCTCGGCGGTGCCCGAACTCACCAGCAGCTTGCCCTGCTTGAGGGCGTCCGCCGAACCGTCCCTGACCTTGATGGTGGCCAACTGGTCGATGGTGGTCGCGTCGACCGCCGTCAGCCACTCGCTGTCGGAACCATCCGAGCCGGCCGAACCATCCGAGCCGGCCGAGCCGTTCCGGCCGCCCTGGCCGGTCTCCACCGGGACGGTGCGCATCGCGCTGACCGCGCTGACGCCGGGCGCCTTGGCGATCCGGGCGGCGACGTCGGGGGAGAGCATCGAGTAGTTCTCCATGGCCACGGTGTAGTCGGCCTTGAGGTCGCTCGCGGTGGCGTTGTCGACGGCCTTGTTCACCGAGGCGCCGACCACGGTCAGCGCGGTGATCAGGGTGACGCCGATGGTCAGCGCCGAGGCGGTGGCGGCGGTCCGGCGCGGGTTGCGGATCGCGTTCTCCTTGGCCAGCTTGCCGGGCGTGCCGTACAGCTTGCGCAGCAGCGGGGAGAACAGCCCGATCAGCGGCCGCGACAGCAGCGGGGTGAGCACGAACACGCCGATCAGCAGCGCGCCCGCGCCGAGGCCCACCAGCTTGACCTCCTTGGAGCCCGCGCCCGCCGCCAGGCCGGCCGCGCCGGCCAGCGAGAACAGCAGGCCGATCGTGTTGCGGACCACCAGGCTCTTCTGGGTGGCCGGCTGCTCGACCGAGGTCATCGCCGCCACCGGGGCAATCCGGGAGGCCCGGCGGGCCGGCAGCCAGGCGGCCAGCACGGTCACCGCGACGCCGACCACCAGCGAGGCGATCACCGTGCCCGGCGCGACCACCAGGGGGCCGTCCGGCAGGTTGGCGTCCCACGGGCCGTTCAGCAGCGACTGCAGTCCGGCGGCGAGGCCGATGCCCGCGAGCAGACCGGCCGCCGAGGCGGTCAGGCCGACCAGCAGCGCCTCGGCCAGGACGGACCGGGTGATCTGCTTGCGGCTTGCGCCGACGGCGCGCAGCAGCGCCAGTTCCCGGGTGCGCTGGGCGACCAGCATGGTGAAGGTGTTGGCGATGATGAAGATCCCGACGAACAGCGCGATGCCGGCGAAGGCCAGCAGCGCGGTGCTCAGGCCCTTGGTGCCCTCGGCGATCATCCGGTCCTGCTCGTCGGCGAGTTCGCGGCCGGTCTTCGCCTCGATGGCGTCGCCCTGCGGGACGGCCTGCTTGACGGCGGCGAGCAGCGCGGTGTCGTCCGTGCCCGGCTTGCCCTTGACGTCCAGCTCGGCGAAGCGGCCCGGGCTCAGGTAGAGCTGCTGGGCGGTGGCGGTGTCGAAGGCGGCGAGCGAGCCGCCGGAGACCACGCGCGGGTCGTTGGTGTGCAGGGTGCCGGTGAGCTTGAGCTCCATGACCGGGCCGTTGACGGCCACGCGCACGGTGTCGCCGACCTTGTAGCCGCCCTTGTCGGCGGTCCTGGTGTCCAGGGCGATCTCGTCGGAGGTGTGCGGGCCGCGGCCCTCGACCAGCGGGTAGCGCGGGTCGATGCCGTCGGCGCCCGGCACGTAGTTGGTGCCGGTGGTGGAGAAGCCGTTGCCGATCAGCGCGCCCTTCTTGTCGGCGATGCCGGCGAAGCCGCTGACCACGCCGCGGGCCCCGGCGGCGCCCGGCAGGGCCGCGACGGCCTTGCGGGTCTCCTCGGTGAGGGTCGGCCCGGAGGCGGTCCTGCCGCCGCGGTCGTAGCCCCGGCCGATGGCGCCCCGGTCGGAGACCGTGACGGTGATGTCGGTGTAGCTCTTGGCGCTCTGGGACCTGAGCGCGTTGCCGAGGGTGTCGGTGAAGACGAGCGTGCCGGCCACGAAGGCGGTGCCGAGCAGGACGGCGAGCGTCGTCATCAGCAGCCGGGCCTTGTGGGCCAGCACGTTGCGCAGTGCGGTGCGATACATGAGTGGGTGTCAGTCCTGGTGATTCTCGGGGGTGTTGGCGCTTCGGACGGGGGCTTCGGCTAGCTGGTGCGGCCCTTGGCGTCGAAGCGGCGCATGCGGTCCAGGACGGTGTCGGCGGTGGGGGTGTGGAGTTCGTCGACGATGCGGCCGTCGGCGAGGAAGACGACGCGGTCGGCGTAGGAGGCGG
>NZ_JAHTKP010000096.1 GCF_019192735.1 Kitasatospora aureofaciens | reverse complement strand
TAGTCGTCGTCGTCGAGCTTGTCGGGTGTGTCGGGGCTGGCCGTTGTAGTCACTGCACCTCTCTGGTTCTCGAGGAGAACGCGTCGAGGGGCCCCGGGGCCATTGCGGCTCCCGGGGCCCCGAAGGGGAACAACACCATCTACCGGCCTGGGCCGGTCCTGTTACTTCCGCACCGCCCCGGGGGAGGGGTGTGCGGGGATCGCGTATGCGTGACCGGAAACCACCGTCCTTGCGTTGGGGTCTGCGGTGTCCGCCCGGGCGAGTGTTCACGGGCCGGGCGATCCTGATGGCGCTTGCGCCCTCCGTTCATCCTCTGTACTGAACTGTCACTCTTCGTACTGCTGGTACTGCACCTGCTGAACTGCGTACTGCTGGTCGGTGGCCGTGACGGCCCACCCGGTCCGGCAGCCCGGGCCCCGCCGGCCGTCCTGCACCTGCGCCAGCCTGGAACCCCACTGCCCGGACCCCTCGACACGCGCGCCCGCAGTCTGGGCGCCTTTGCCGAGGTCCTGTCTGTCTTGCGACTGCCGGTACTGCACTCACTGAACTGCGTATCTACGGGTACTGCTGGTGGCGGCCCCTGATACCTGCGGGCCGCCCGGTCCGGCAGCCAGCCCCGTCGCCGTCCTGCACCTGCCTGGCGTCGGAACTCCACTGCCGGACCGAACCGCGAACCTCTGTCCAACAATCCCGGCCAGTTCGTGTCTGGCCGGTATCGCCGACTGCTGTCTACGAGGGAAACGTTAGACCCACCCGCGAGCAATGTCTACTTCGGCGCGCATAGATTTTGAGGAGGGGGGAAGGGAGGTAGTCTTCCGCTGCGCGGCGGCGGCAACCCCCCGAGCCGCCGCCGCGCGCCAAGAGAGACGAGCGGCACCGCGCAGGGAGGCGGCAGTGGGACGCCCGGCACCCGTGGTACCGGAGACAGTCCGGAACGGGCAGGCGGCCCTGATCGAGGCGATCATCGAGGCCGTGCGCGACGGCGACGACCGCGCCGTCCGCCGGCTGCTGGCCCGCTTCGCCGAACTGGCCACCATCACCGACCTGTACGCCTTGCGCGACGCCCTCGACACCGCCCGCCCATCCGGCACCCACGGGCAGAGGTGACTCCCGCCAGAACACACTCGCGACCCTGCTCGCCCAGGCGTCCAGGTCGACCCTGCACCTGGCGTGGTGGCCGCTGCGAATGCGCGCTCGCCCTGGCCGGCCGGGGCAACGGGACGGATGCCTGCCCGTTGGGCGAGCTTCCGCACGGTACCGGTGGCGGCCATTGCCCGGTCCGGGTCAAGCCGCGGTGGTGAGGTCGGCGCGGCCGAACAACGGCGCGTAGCCGCCGGGAAGGTCGGCGAGGAGACGGTCGGTGAGCTGATCGCCTGCCAGGGCGGCGAGGGCGGAGGAGACGTCCCAGCGGGCGCCGTGAGGCTGGTGTTCAGGGCTTGGGCGACGGCTTCGACGAAGGCCGGTGCGGCGACGGGTTCGGGCGGCGGGATCTGAGAGGCGACGACGGCGTGGGCGGACTCGGAAAGGACTGCGCCGAGGTCGATCTCGCCGTCCGCCCGCGCCACGAAGGGAGGCGCTGGATGTCGACGGCTGGGCTATCGGGATCGAACGGCCGGCAGTGGGACCCACCAGACCAGCTCCGTACCGCCGCGCGGGAGCCCGGGCAGTGACTCGCCTGGACGGCATGACGGAAGCAACTACGACAACCTCTCCCCGGAGGGCCAGAAAGCGCACGACACCGAGAACTGCGCCCAGATCCCGGGAAAGGGGAAAGGCGTTGCAACGAGCCGGCACCGCAAGTGCCGGGAGGCAGGCGCCACCACCACCTCCTCGAAGGGTGCGGCCCTCACCTGCCGGACATCCCCCAAGGACGGGCACCTACGCTGGCTTGCCGCGGGGGAATGACCACGAGGCCGTCCCAGTGTCTCGGCAACGGGTGAAATTAGCCGTTGCCGACACAGTGGCGCTCCGGGCTTCCGCCGCGCTGGTGCCCGCATCAGCGACCAGGCGTCGATGGGCGCCGGAATATCCGCTCGCACCGGCCTGCGGATCGGCCTTCGTCAGAACAGCGCACCTTGGCGCAGGGCGGCGATGGTGCTGGTTCCAGTGATCCGGCCCGGCGAGACGTTGACGTCCCCGTCGTCGCGCATCCTCTTGAGGAGCGGTATGACCTGGGTCGGGCGGTAGATGGTCTCCAGGAGGGCATATCTCTTGAGGTGGTCGACGCTGCGAGCGGCCGGCGCGGAACGCAGGTGGTCGAGCAGGATGCGGCGTAAGGGGCCGGTGTCGGGTTCGAGTTCGAGGTCGAGGGCTTGCTGGTTGGGGTCTTTGGGGTCGCGGTAGCGGACACCGGAGGTGGTGTCGACAACCCACATGGCTTCCTTCATCTTCTCCACGCCTCGTTCGTGGCGGGTGCCGAAGATCAGGTAGAGAAGGTGGCCGGCTTCGTCGATCATCTCGAAGACCAGGGTGTGCTGGAACCCGGCGCGTCCGAGGGACTCCCGGTAGCGGTCGCGCAGGTACGCCGCCTTCGAGGACGACGGCTCCTGGAAGACGCCGTGCCAGTCGTTTCCGCCGAAGAAGGCGTCCCCGGCTGCACGGTGACGTTCGTCCTTGCCGGCGAAGCGGACCAGGAACGAGGGCTGGAAGGTGACCATCACCTCGCTGCGGCGCTGGGTGGCGATCCGTTGCAGGAGGGGGAAAGGGACCTCAGGGCCGCCGAAGCCGTCGAGTAGGACGAACATGGGGTGGTCAAGACTGCCGACCCGGGCGAGCTGCTGCAACAGGTCGGGATGGCACTGGCCTTGGGCGATGTGCACGTCCAGCCGGTCGTTCCGAGCCCCGGAACTGCCTGAAGTTGCCGCGATGCGGTGCTCCAGCTCGGTCTTGCGCCGTGCGTTCTCCTCGACCAGCACCATCTTCACCATCCGAGGGCTGCGCCGCAGCGCCCCGGAGAAGACCTGGTGGGCGACAAGGGGAGAGCCGGGTTCGCCGCCCCGGTAGACGCCAGGGCCGGCAAACCCCTCAGCGTAGGTGACGACCTCGTCGCGGCTGAGCATTATCGGGGCCCAGGCCTGGAGATAGCGCCGCAGCAGGGCGTGTTTGGCGGCGGTGTGCGGATCGCGTTCCCAAATGACGTCCTTCGGTGCCGCCATGTCTCTCCCCGGTACGGTGAGCCGTCGCTGCCGGAGGCAGGATCACACAACCGTCACGGCGCGAACAGAGGGCGTGCACGGCGCGTCGGATCAGGACACAGCGAGCGGGCTCCGCACGGGCATCTCGTCCCAGGTCCGGCCGTTGAGGTCGCGGCCGCGAGCCTTGGGGTTGCGGCCGCCCCACTGCTTGAAGAAGAACGGCACGCCGGCCGCCCGGCAGGCATCGCGGATCCCGGCGACCCACGCGGGGTCCATCGGGCGGTGGCCTGGGCCGGACTCACCGCCGGCGATCACCCACCCGATGCCGTCGAGGTTCAGGCCCGGCAACGCTCCGAGCAGCGGCTCCAGAGAGAGGAACCGGACCACGGCCGGGACGGCCCGCAGATCGTCGACGCGACCCAGCTGACTCTCGTCCTCGACCGACACTCCCATCCAGAGGTTGTCCGGCCACTCCAGCCGGTCGGCCAGCCTGCGAAGGCGCACGGACCGCTTCGTCAGCACCTGGTAGGTGTGCTGAGGGGTGTCAGCGATCACCTGGAACACGTCCCGGACGAACGGCAGCGGCACCCGGGCGTGGAAGAGGTCGCTCATCGAGTTCACGAACACGACCCGGGAGCTTTGCCAACGCTTCGGGACATCGAGCGCGTCCGGATGCAACGCAAGGCCGAAACCAGGGCCGGACGTTCGAGGGTCGCCGTCCGTCTGATACTTCGCAGCGCCCATGGCTTTCAGCCGCTTGGCCAGGGTCAGGGCGTAGCAGTTGTCACACCCGGACGAGACCCGGTCGCACCCGGTGGTGGGGTTCCAGGTCGCCTCCGTCCATTCGATGGCGCTGCGGTCGCTCACCAGTGGCCTCCTGCCGGGCCACCACACTGATCGAGGCCCCTTCGACTGCGGGCTCTCAACCTAGCGGAACCTAAGCCGATTTGACCGGACGGCCCCGGCATTCACTCCCGCGCCCGCGCGATCGGACGGTGCGCCGGCACGCCGGGACGCTTCCGCGGGAGCTCAGGTACAGTGGCGGGCAGCACCTGGTCCGGGCTGCCGGCAGCACCGGCGGAACCAGCCATGGGCTCACCGACTTCACCACCGTCCGGGGGAGCGTTCGTAGCGCGCCCACCAGCGGAACTCCATCGTCATCGCGCGCACCTCAGCCCGTGCGCCCATTTCACATCGGAGCTTTCCGCATGCCTGACCGGCAGATCGCCGCCGTTCCACAGAAGTTCCTCTGCGAGCACACACCCAGCAAGAGCCGGGTCATGGCACTCGTCAGCCACAGCGCCGGGCCCGCTTCACTCCAGGCCGTACTCACCTGCCGTGACAGTGAACTGGCCCATCATGCAGCTCAGTTGCTCTGTCGTGCGCTCGCCTCTTCTCCGAAGGCATGGAAGGCGGAAGCGGCGGAGGAGCTGTGCGGGCAGCTTCCCGACGCTCCGGCCGCCTCCCTCCGGCAGGCCGTCACGTACGCGCTTGCCAGGGCCTGGCCTACGGATGCCGGATCGCTCATCGCCTGGCCCCGACAGTTCGAGGAAGCCGAACTGCACGAGGAGGACGAGGCCGACGACCTCGAACTCCAGGAACAGGAGACCCGCACTCCGCATGACGCGCGTCTCCGCGACCTTCCCGGCCCGGTCGTGCAGATCACCACACTGCGCGAGTACCACGTCCACGACCGCGAGTTGTTGGTGAAGACCGCCACGGCGCAGGGGTGGACACCCCTTCCCGCGGAGGAGCTGGACGGGGACGATCCGCACGACATCGTCGGCGCGGTCATGTGGCTCAGCCGCCACGACGAAGTGATCGACGGCGCCGACAACGTCACCGACCAGAGTGCCGGCCACCAACTGCGCGTCGAGGATGGGGACGAGGTCGCTGACTGGAGTGCCGAGCCCGTCACCGCCCAGTTCGGTACCGGATGGCGCCTTTCCGCTCAGGACACTGACAAACGGTCGATCAGTACGGAGTGGGGGGATACCCCGGACTTTGCCACCCTGTTCCAGGCGACCGAGCACGACTGCGACGGTGAGGAGTGCGAGGACTGCGGCTGGCAGCTCACCCCCCGGACCGCCGACCTCCTGTATACCGCGCTGACCGTGCTGGCGGACCAGGCCTACGACGATGCCGAAACGCTGGGGGATCAGCCCGTCACAGCCGAGGAAAAGGGCGAATGGGAGCTCTTCGCCCGCCTGCCCAAGCTCACCCACGGCTGCGATATGCAGTGGCGTCGCCGCATGGCACGGGCCCTGGACGACCTGGCCGACGACCTCGAACACGGCCACTGGCCCGAACCGACCTGCACCGCTGAAGAACTCGTCCTCCACCTGGCACTCCGGGAAGCCCCCAGCTACCTCGACGACATCAAGGACAACGACGGCAGCCCGCACCACAAGCTCCCCGTCCACGACGACGACTACGACTTCGACGCCTGCAAGGACCTGCTCTTCCAGGACCACGATGTCCTGATGCTCTACAGCCCCCGGTTCGACGGCATCGAGGACCCCGACGGCGACGTCAACCGGCAGCTCGGCATCGGCGACCTGCGGCCGGCGGCCTGGTTCGAGCCGTTCGACAACGTCGAAGCCCGCGATCCCCACCGCGGCTTCCGCCACTGACCGACGGACATTGCCGCCTGCGGGCCGGAGGGCAGCCCGAGCCCTCCGGCCCGCAGGTGGTCACATTGCTGTGGTCGGTGTGACTGCGGGCCTCTGCTGAACCTTCTCAGGAGCCGGCGGGTGCCAGTGGCTCGCAGCCAGCCAGGTCCACCCTGAGCCGCCGGGTGTCGCCCGATTCGGCGCGGTCTAGGGCCTTTGCCAGTGCGCGAACAGCCTGGTCGGCGGAGTCCTTGAAGAGGTGGCCGTAGAGGTTGATCGTGGGTCGCGATGGTGGAGTGGCGCAGGGTCTTGGAGATGACGGCGATGGGGATGTTCTCGGCGATCATGATGCTGGCGGCGGTGTGGCGCAGGTCGTGCAGGCCGATCCGGGGGAGGTCGAGTCCGGCGGTGCGTTTGCGGAGCTGGTCGAGGACCCACTGGGGCCGCAGCGGCGTTCCGCCCGGGCGGTCGAAGACGAGTCCTTCGAGCCGGGCGTCGGGGTGGGCGGCCATCTGGATGGCGGCCTGGCGGTGGAGGGCGGCCATGACTCTGGGGGAGAGGCTGATCCAGGCGCGGCCGGCCTCGGTCTTGGGCTCGCGGAGGTGGGTCTTCCCGTTGTCGATGGCGGCGAGGGTCCAGCGGACGTAGAGCTTGCGGTCCATGAGGTGGACGTCCGACCAGTGGAGGGCGAGGACCTCGCCGCGGCGCATGCCGGTGCCGAGCATGACCTCGAACAGATCGGTGAGCCGGTCCGCGTACTGTTCGGCGCCGTGGCGCAGGAAGGTCGCGGCCTGTTCGGGGGTCCAGCAGGTGCGCTCGGCGGCGCGGGGCTTGGGCGGCACGGAGTGCTTGGCCGGGTTGTAGCGCAGCCGCCAGGAGCGCACGGCGGCATTCAGCGCGTTGCGCAGCGTGGACACAGCCCGGTAGACGGTGACCAGCCCGCGGTTAGCCTTCAGCTGGGCGGTGACCCAGTCGTCGATGTGCTTCGGCCGCAGGTCGAGCAGCCGGATGCGGCCGAAGCAGGGATGAGGTCGCGCTCCACGCACGCCGCGTAGCCCGCGTACGTGTTCGGTGCCAGGTACGGCTTCCGTGTGACGAGCCACTCACGCAGGAAGCTCGCCACCGTCGTGCGACGGTTCTCGTAGACCCCGCGCAGCTCACCGTCCAGTACCGTCGCCATCTCCCGCACCGCCTCGGCACGGCTGCAGAACCCGCCCCGGCGACGGACCCTGCGGTGGCCCCTCCTCCCGCGCGAGACCGACCGCATACGTCCACGTCCCGTGCTTGAGGTCCCCGGCAAGCCGCGGACACCACGGCCCCAACTGCTTCCTGTTCCCGTCCGTACAACCGCACCGCCGGTGGACCCGACCCCGCTGCACACGCTGTCCCATGAGCTTCCCCTCCCTCGGACTGGTGATCCCGGGGCCAAGGCTCGCCGTCCCGTCTGGTGTGGCGAAAGAGCGTGCGAGGCACGGCGCGAAGCGCGAAGGTGCCGGTCAGGGACGGACACGCTCAAGACGACACGCCGCCTCGAAGATCAGGTTCTGGGGTCGGTGGGTAGGGGCTGCTGATCTGCTCGCTGCGGGCAGGATGGTCAGCTCCTCGCTGATCACGGTGGGAAGGGCGGCCAGCGGTCGCCACATTTCTTGACGTGATGATTCCATGATGGTGTCATTGAAGCGTGCTGTACTCCCTGCCTGAACTCGAAGACGCCGACCTGACTGTCCTCGCAGAGATCGAAGACATGCGGAATCGGCTGCGCCTGCATCTGCGCACGCCTCGACGATGGGAGGGGCAGCTGCGGCGCAACCTGACCGCGCGGGCGATCGCCGGGTCGAACACGATCGAGGGCTACGCGGCGAGTGTGTCGGATGTCGAGGACATCATGGTCGGCGAGACCCCGATCGAGGCGAGCGACACCGTCGCGGTCGAGATCGAGGGCTATCGGCAGGCGATGACCTACATCCAGCGCCTGGCCGAGGCTGCTGAGGACTTCGCGTACAGCAAGGGGCTGCTCAACGCGCTGCACTTCATGATGCAGGGCCACCACCTGGTCAAGCGCCCCGGCTGGTGGCGAACCGGACCGGTGTACGTCACGTCGGCCGAGGATCCCACCATTGCGGCCTACACCGCGCCGGATGCCGACCTGGTTCCGGTGCTCACCGGTGAGCTGGTGGAGTGGCTGAATGAGGGTGACCTCGACGCGCCCGGACTGGTACGGGCGTCGATGGCGCACCTCAACCTGGTCGCGATCCACCCGTGGTCGGATGGCAACGGGCGGATGTCCCGGGCCCTGCACACCCTGGTCCTCGCGAGGGAAGGGATCATGGCGCCGGAGTTCTCCAGCATCGAGGAATGGCTCGGCCGGGCCCGCAACACCTACCGCTACTACGACGTCCTCGCCGAGGTCGGCGGCCCCGTCTGGACCCCGGAGCGGGACACCCTGCCCTGGCTTCGGTTCTGCCTGCGCGCCCACCACCAGCAGGCCCAGAGCGTCGAGCGCCAGGTGAACACCACCCGCGAGGTCTGGACCGCCCTCGACGAGGCCGTCGAGCAGCGCGGCTGGCCCGACCGCATGCTCTACGCCCTCTACCCCGCCGCCATGGGCAACCGCCTGCGCCGCGCCACCTACCAAGCCGACGCCGAACTCAGCGAACAGCAGGCCCAACGTGACATCCGCGAACTCGTCCGCGCCGGCTGGCTCACCGCCAAGGGCGAGGCCCAGGGCCGCTACTACACCGCCGGCCCGGACCTTCCCGAGGAGATCACGCGCGGAGTCCGCCAACCCCGACCGCTACGCGACCCGTACGCGTAGCCGCGGAATGCTGCTCAGACGAGGCGTCCGTCGAGGCATCCGGCCAGGAGCCTCTGGGTAGAGACCCCGCCCGCAGCACGAACACACGGTCCGCTCAGGTGGGCCTGGGCTGCGCTCTGCGGCGTCCGGACACGGGTGCCGCACTGGAGTCGTCCACTCGCCCGGTGAAGGATGCCTGGTCAAGGGCATCGGCCGAGCCTCCCGGCGGTCAACGGGTGTCGAGGGCCGTTTCCTCGCGGTCGAGGCCCTGTTGGAGGCGACGGCGGGTGGTATCGCTGATGCGGTATTCGCCGTGGAGGCGGTGCAGTTTGGTGCTCTGGACGACTATGGCCTCGTGGCGGAGCTGGCGGTAGGCGGCGTCGGCGGTGGTGCCGTCGGGGGTCTCTCTACATCTCCGAGTACCACAACAACCGGGTCCGGAAGGTCACGACTGACGGGAAGATCAGCACGGTCGCGGGAACCGGGACCGCGGGATTCGGGGGAGACGGCGGTCCAGCGGTTGCGGCCCAGCTGAACCGCCCGCACGGAGTGATGGTGGACGGCGCAGGCGACCTCTACATTGCCGATGCCGAGAACCATCGGGTCCGGAAGGTCACGGCCGACGGGAAGATCAGCACGGTCGCCGGAACGGGCTCCGCGGGCTCCGCGGGCTTCGGCGGCGACGGCGGCCCGGCCGCTTCGGCTCAGCTGAGCTACCCGTTCGGGCTCGCTGTGGACTGCGTCGACATCCTCTACATCGCCGACCACGCCAACAACCGGGTTCGGAAGATCGCGTCGGCGAGGATGGCCGGGAGGCCCGAGTCGGGCACGGTGGTCTCCTGGGCCAACGTCCGCAGCAGGTTGCGGATGGGGGTCCTGCGTGAGTCCACCAAGGACGGGGCCGAGGTTCACCAGTCTCTCGCCGTCCCCAGGGATCACCAGCGGTGGCGGCTGGTCGCGGCGGGCCAGGACAACGGCGCTGCACGTTACTGACTCACACTCCTAGGACGGTGTCGAGCGCCTCGATGCTGAACGCCAACCCCACTGCCGGCACCACCTGTTGGTCCGCCCGCGGCCGAGACCGTTCGCGAGTGTGTTGGGCTGAGCGCGCGGCCGTGGGCGTTGGGGCGTGGAGGTGGCGGGGGTCAGTCGGTGATGAGTTCGGCGGGGCGGTGGGGGGTGGTGGGGGTGGAGGTGTCGGCCACTTCGTGGAGGAGGGAGAGCAGGAGTTCCTCGTAGGTGGAGAGGGGCCGGGCGAGGGTCCAATTGGCGGTGACGGTGCGGGGGGCCGGGCCGGGGCGGGCGTGGAGTTCGGCGAGGACGCCGTGGAGGAGCTCGAAGCGGACGGAACGTCGAGGGATCAGGCTGACGCCGAGGCCGATGCGGACGGCTTCCCGGACGCTCTCCGTTCCCCACAGGTCGAGGGTGCGCGCGCCGACGAGGTCCCAGGTGTGCAGGAGCTCCAGCAGCTGTCGTCGGGTCTGGGAGCCCGGTTCGAGGAGGAGGAAGGACTCGGAGGACAGCTCCGCCGGCGTGACCTCCTGCCCGGCCAGCGGGTGGTCGGGCGCGCAGATCAGCACCATGTCGTCGCTGGCGAGCTGCTCCGACTCGTACCGACCCGGGGGCAACGGGCCGTCGGCCACGCCGACGCCGACCCGGCCCTGCTCGAGCGCGCCGGCCAGGCACTCGGGGCTGTTGACGACCACGGTGAACAGCCCGTCGGGTTCGCGGCGCCGCAGCTCCCGCATCACCGCCGGCAGCAGGTAGTCGCCGACCGCGGTCGTGCTGCCGACCACCAGGCGCTCGATCGGCCAGCGCGCGGCCGCCTGGACGGCGCCGACAGCGTGATCAGCCAGTGCCAGCATCTCCTTGGTCTGGGCGAGCAGGACCCGTCCGGCCGGGGTGGGACGGATCTTCGGGCCCGAGCGGTCGACCAGGACGGTTCGCAGGGACGTCTCCAGGTTCTGCACCTGCTTGGAGACCGAGGACTGGCTCAGGAACAGCACCTGGGCCGCCGCGGAGAACCCACCACATTCGATGACCTTCGCGAAGATCGCCAGCTGGTTCAGGTTGAGTCGCATCACGCCCCCGATCGCGTGGATGTGGTGCAGGGCATTCGGGCCTGAGGGCCGTGGGACAGGCTTCCGCAGTTCCTGTCATCCCCTGGTGGGGGCCACAGCCTACAAGCAACCCGGAGAATACCTGTTCGGTCGGCACAATTGCGGGGACGAACTGGCGTTCGTCGATTCGGGGGCTCAATGCGGCTCTCCGTGCTCCGGCGGTGATCTCTCCTGATCGGAGCGAAGCGCTCGGTGATCGCGGTGATGTGATGGTGCGTCATCTGCGTCGCAGGGGGCGTGGGCGCCGGTCGGGTGCGGTTGTGAGGGGTTCGTGCGGCTGAGGTCGCGTCAAGTGCGCTTTTCTGCACGGCGGTCGGGCTGTCACTGGTGCGTGCACCTGCGGCCCTTGTGAGGTGGCGCCTCCGGTGGTGGGCGAGGGGTGTGGGCGCCACGCAGAAGATAACGGATTGATAACGCGGCGGGACGAAACCTCCGGCGGCCCATCTCTAAACGTGTCCGGCCCGGTTGGGGCCGACGGTTTCGAGAGAGGGGTGTCGCCATGCGGGAAGCACGTTCCGGCAGCAGGTCGCCGGTGCCGACTCCGTACGAACTCTTCGTGTTGGGAAGGGTTGCGGGCGGAACGATGGCCACCGGGTCGCGGTGCGTCCGGCCGCGTCCCGCCCGGGCCATCCGGGTCGGCGCGCTCCCGGGGGGTTCCGGCGGCGGGAGTCTCGGCGTCACGGGAAGGGGGCCGCAGTGAGCGATCTCGCCCTACCGGGGGCTGTCGGCCGCCGGGAACCCGCGCAACGCCGGCTCGCCGGTCACGGTGGCACAGCGGGTCGGACCGGCACTGGTCACGGTCCCCGCGGTGGCCGGGTACGGCGCACCGAGCCGACCACGGTCCAGGCGGTGGCACTGTACTCGTCGCCGGGGGCGCCGCCGTCGGGCCTCTCCGGAACGGAGGTCGTCGCCGGCACCAAAGGGACGTTGCCCTACCTGCTGATCCCCGACCCGCTGCCGGGCATGCCCCGGGTGCTCGCCCTCTGGTTGGAGGGTCGGACCGCCGTGGTGGGGCCGGTCGTGCCGGTCCAGGACGCGGTGGTCTCGCTCGGCTGGGCCCGCAGGCTGCTGACGATGGTGCCGCAGGGAGCCTCCGGTGGGATCCACTTCGTCGAGGACCACCTGGCGACGCTCATGCTGTTCCAGGACCCGCTGCTGGCGGGCCACCTCTCGGCCAAGTGGCTCGGACGCCTGGCCGACATGACACCGCAGCAGAGGGAGTGGACGGAGGAGACGCTGCTCGCCTGGCTGGAGGGCGGCGGCACGCTTCCGGCCGCCCGCCTGCTCCGCATCAACCCGCAGGCCGTCCGGAACCGGCTGCGCAACCTGGAGAAGATCTTCGGCAGCGGTCTGCGCGACCCCCGGGCCAGGTTCGAGCTCCTGCTGGCGTTGAAGATCCAGATCATGGCGTCCGAGTACGCGCGCCTGCGTCGCAGAGCCGGGATGCTGTCCCTGCTCCAGACGTCCGGGCCCGAGCGGAACGTCCGGACGAACGGGCGCTGAGGCCCGCCCGCCGACGCCGACCGATCCCGAGCCGGCGACGCACGGCACCCGGCGCGCCCGTCCCCGGGACCGTCCCCGCCCTCACCGGGTCGGACCGCGTCCTCCGGAGAGGCCGCCGGTGATGCGGCCCGCGACCAAGCCGGTCACACCGCCCGTCACACCGCCCGTCACGCCGTTCGTGACGCCGTTCGTGACGCCGTCCTCCGGGCCGTTCCATCCCGGCAGCCGTCCCGCGCTGCCGCGTCATCCCCTCGTCGGCCGCGCCGTCCGTGGACCGTTGCGCGTGGATCCTCACCGCGCGGACCACCGAGGCCCACCCGGACCGGTTCCCGTGGGTTCCGCGCGGCCCTGATCCTCCGGGTGCAATGGAGGAAGAGCCCCATGTCATCTTTGAGGAAGAAGCGCCGGCCGGGAACGGCCGCGGCCGCCTACGGCCTCCCCCGGGTGAGCCGCCTTCCGAGGTCGTTCGCCACCCTCCTGATCATCGTCGCGATGATCCTCACCGCGGCGGCCGTGGTGTACCCGGTGGCGAAGTCGGCCGGTGCCTATCGCAGCGCCCCGGTGAGCGACGACCAAGGAGTGATGCAGACGCCCACCGGGCCGCTCACCGCCCTAGACCGTGACTTCGTCAAGCGGGTGCGGCTGGCCGGACTGTGGGAGATCCCCGCAGGTCGGATGGCAATCGCGAAGGGCACCAGCCCCGAGGTCAAGGTGGCCGGCCAGCACCTGGTCCAAGGTCACACCGACCTCGACAAGGCGGTGTTGACCGCAGCCCAGACCCTGAACCTGGACGTGCCCAGCGAGCCCTCGGCACAGCAGCAGGGCTGGCTCAAGCAGTTGGACGCCGCGCAGGGCGGGGAGTTCGACCAACTCTTCGCGAACATCCTGCGCAACGCCCACGGGCAGGTGTTCGCGGTCGTGGCCCAGGTGCGCGCAAGCACCCAGAACTCCACGGTCCGGGATCTGGCGAACACGGCCAACGGCACGGTGCTCGACCACATGAAGGTCCTGGAGGGCACCGGACTCGTCAAGTTCGACAAGCTCACCGCGCTGCCGACCGGTTCGGCCGCTCCGTCCGCGAGCAGCCCGCCCGCGCCCGCCGGATCGACCCGCTAGGCGACGACCCAGATGAAGGCAATCCCTGGCCTGCTCGGCAGGCCTGATCCCGCCTGAGGAGTACGAAGAAACATGAAGTCTCATAAACGTGGCACGTCGAAGAGAAGGGCCGGTGCCCTGCTGTCGGCGGTGATCCTGGGCGCCGGCGCGGCGGGGACGGTCGCGGCGGTGGCCTTCGCCGGCCAGCGTCCCCCGAGTGAGCCGTCGGCGTCCCCGCAGCTCGGCACCGTCGCCTGCGCCGACGCCAGCGTGGCCCTGGACGAGGTGCCGGAAGCGTCCCAGGACTCGGTCGACAAGAACCTCGCCGACCTCGACGTCCAGGTGGCGGACGCGTTCAACCGACTGGCCGCGCCCGCCCCGGGCGACAACGAGAACCGCGTCATGGGCGATCTCGCCAACAAGCGCGCGGACACCCTGAAGAAGCTGGCGGACAGCGCCGGTCCGGACTCCGGTCTGCCAAAGGACCTCTCGGGCATGGCGAAGTGCACGGTCAGGCACGACCTGGTGGCTCAGGACGCGGCCAAGGGGTTCAGTGCCGACGGCGTGGGCGGCGCCGTCGCCCAGACCAAGGCGGCCGCGCAGGTGAAGTCCCTCCCCAAGAACGGGTTCGTCGACATCAAGAGCGTGTCCCCGAACGTCCCGGCGCCCGTCAAGAAGGGGTCGGCCACCGGCTCCTTCACGTCCCAGTGCGGGCGCAACGAGAACCGCCACCTCAACCCCGACAACGTGATCGTCGCCCCCGGTGTGAGCAACGGCGCGCACCACATGCACGACTACGTGGGGAACGTGGCCACGGACGCGTTCGCCTCCAACAACAAACTCGCTGCCTCGGGCACCACGTGCACCAACGGCGACGGGTCGGCGTACTACTGGCCCGTCCTGCGCGTCTTCGACGGCACCAACGAGAAGGATGCCAAGGCGCCCGGTGGTGGCAAAGACAAGAACGTGGGACGGATCCTGCAGCCGGCCGAGGCGAACATCACGTACACCTCCAGCGTCGGGAACCCCGTCCAGCCGATGAGGCGGTTCCTGCGCATCATCACCGGCGACGCCAAGGCCTTCACCAACGGGCCGGCGAACGCCCATGCGTCGTGGAGCTGCACGGGCTTCGAGAACCGCCAGGTCTTCGACAAGTACCCGATTTGCCCGCAGGGGAGCAGGGTCGTCCGGACGCTGAAGTTCCCGGACTGCTGGGACGGCAAGAACATCGACAGCGCCAACCACCGGACCCACACGGCGTTCTCCGACAAGTCGGGCGCGTGCCCGAAGAACTTCAAGGCGATCCCGCAACTGACGCAGCGCATCACCTACGACGTGCCGGCCGGGGTCCGGTTCGCCGTCGACAGCTTCCCCGAACAGCTCCACAACCCGATCACCGATCACGGTGACTTCATCAACAACATGAACCAGGGCCTGCTGGACCAGATGGTCGGTTGCATCAACCAGGGGCGTCGCTGCGGGTGACCCACCCCTTCCGGGGCCGGCCCGCGCAGGGGCAGGCCCCGGGCCCGGCCCGGAGCGGGGGAGCGATCGCGACTCCCCGCGCCGGCGCCGGGATCCCGACATCCGATTCGACAGCAGGTTCAGGACGAGGCCGGAGGGCTCAGCAATGGTGAGAGGGCAGAGGCGGCGGTCACGGCGGTTCGGCCCGGTACCGCGGGGCGTCGAGCGGGCCGGCCGGGCGCGCGCGGCGGCCGAGGGCGACCGGCCCGCGGAGGGCGGTCGCAAGCGGCCCAGCCCGTGGTCGCTCCTGCCGCTGCTGGCGGCGGGCCTGGGCGTGACAGCCATCGTCGTCAACCCCAGACTGCAGTCGTTCCTGACGTACGCCGTCGGGGTGCTCGCACTCGTGTCGTTGACCTCCGCGGTCCTGTGGGGGCTGGTGGCGACCGACCGGCTGATCCTGAGCCCGGTCCACCGGCTCGTCGCGCAGACCGTCCACCGTGCGATGGGCGTCGCCGGCGTCGTCTTCCTGGTCCTGCACGTCTGGATGAAGCTGATCGTGGGACAGATCGGCGCGCTCGCGGCCTTCGTGCCGTTCGCCGACCCGGCCCGACCGGTGTTCCTCGGACTGGGAACGGTCGCCGGCTACCTGTTCCCCGCGGTGGCGCTCGCCGGGGCGGCCCGCGGGAGGCTCGCCCGCTCGGGCGACGCGCGCCGGTGGAGGGTCATCCACCTCTGCTCGTACCCGGCCTGGGGCGCGGGCCTGGTCCACGGGCTGCAATCGGGCCGGCTCGCGGCCTCCTGGGTGGTGCTGCTGTACGGCGTGGCCGTCGTGGGCGTGATCGTCGCGCTCACGCTCAGGCTGGTCCTCCAGGACCGCTCCGGCCCGCGCCAGGCCCCCGTCCGGCCGCTCCCGCCGGAGGCCGGCGGCCCCGAGGTCACCGTCCCGCGCGTTCCGGTGGCTGCGAGGCAGGCCATGGTCACCGGACAGGGCCTGGCCGTGGGGCGGGGCGTGGCCGCCGGGCCGGGCCTGGCCGGCATCGGACTCGGACGTCGACGGCAGGACGGGTGAGCGGCTTCCCCCCACCCGTCATCTGGTTCGGACGGCCGGTCCTGTTCGCCGGCCTGGAGAGCCTGGACCGGGTCGACTACCGCTCCCACCTCGTGGTCCACGGCCAGATGCCGGCGCTGCCTGCGGAGGAGCTGGCCGAACTGGCCGAGAACGTGGACCTGCGCGGCCGGGGAGGTGCCGGATTCCCCTTCGCCCGGAAGCTCAGGGCGGTCGTCAAGGCGGTCGCCCGGCGCCGTACCAGGCCGGTCGTGGTCGTCAACGGAACGGAAGGAGAACCGAGTTGCCTGAAGGACACCACGCTGCTCCTGCGCACCCCGCACCTCGTGGTGGACGGTGCGCTGATCGCGGCCGCCGCGCTGGACGCGGAACAGGTGGCGATCGGCGTCACGCGGGCCGACACCGAGGAGTCCCTGCGCCGGGCGCTGGCCGAACGGAGGTCGGTGAAGCCGCCGGTGACGGTGGTGCGGCTGCCCGAACGGTTCGTCACGGGCGAGGGGAGCGCCCTCGCCCGCGGCATCACCAACGGGATCGCCCTGCCCCGGGGAGGCGGCGTGCGCACCAGCGACAGCGGTGTCGGGGGAGCCCCCACGCTGCTGTCCAACGCCGAGACGTACGCCCAGCTCGCCGTGGCGGCCCGGTGGGGTGCGCTGCCCTACCGGGAGATCGGCACCCCCGAGGAACCCGGTACGGTGCTGCTCACGATCGCCGGCTCGACCGTGGTGGAGACCCCCACCGGAGTGCCGCTGGAGACCGTCCTGGCGGCGTGCGGCCTGGACGTCGGACAGGGGGTCCTGGTCGGCGGCTACCACGGGAAGTGGCTGACCCCCGAGGCCGCCCGCTCGGCCGTGGTGTCCCGACAGTCCTTCCAGCGCCTCGGAGGGGCGCTGGGCGCCGGGGCCATCCTGCCGCTGCCGGAGACGACCTGTCCGCTGTGGGAGGTCGTCAGGATCTCCCGCTGGATGGCGGACGAGACGGCCGGCCAGTGCGGGCCCTGCTACCTGGGGCTCCCCGACCTGACCGCATCCCTGGAGGACCTGGTGCGCGGCGGTGGCCAGCGCGCATTCGACCGGGTGCAGGACGGGATGCGGGCGGTCACCGGGCGGGGTGCGTGCAGCCACCCCGACGCCGCCGCCCGCTTCGTGGCCTCGTCCCTGGCCGTGTTCGACGACGACCTGGTCACGCACACGTACCAGGGCGGCTGCGGGCGACCCTCGCAGGACGTCCTGCCGCTGCCGGAGGTCGAGAGCGCCGGCACCATCGTGGTCGACTGGACGCTCTGCGAGGCCCACGGCCTGTGCACCGGCGTCCTGCCCGACGTCATCCGGCTGGGGGCGGACGGGTTCCCCGCCGCGGGCGTGATGCCCGTACCCGCGAGGCTGCTCTCCCAGGCGGCGCGAGCCGTCGACCGTTGTCCCGCGCTCGCGCTGCGGATCCAGTGAGGCCGGCGCGGCTCCGGGCGCTGCCGCTCCCTCCCGAGCGTGGCCCGTGTGGCCCGGGGCGCTCGTCGGGGCGGCGGGCCGATCGAGAGGTTCCGGAGGGCTATCGAGCCTGAAACCCACGTCCCGGGTCCGCGGACCGGCGTTCGACGCCGGACCGGATCACCGGGGACGCACATCCATGGAAGGCCAGATTCCACCGATCGAAAGGCAAGGAACATGTTGACGAAGCGATACGGACTGGCGGGGCTCTGCCTGCTGCTGGTCGGGCTCGTGGTCATGGCCCTGTGGGGCAGCATGAGCAGCAACGCCAAGACGCCGTCCGGGTCGGGCCCCGGCCAGCTGGTGGGCGCGCAGGACGCCGCGCCGGCCGACAGCGGAGCCTACGGTTCGTACGGCTCCTACGGCGGTGCCAGCGCGTCGCCGTCCGGCGGCGGTCGGTCCAGCGGCGCGTCGGCGGACGGGGGCCAGGCCGGGGGAGCGCTGACCGTGCGCAACGACGCGAAGCTCGGCATGGTGGTCACCGACGGCCAGGGCTTCACCCTCTACCGGTTCGACAAGGACACCGCCAAGCCCCCGATGTCCAACTGCAACGACGGCTGTGCCAAGACCTGGCCGCCGGTCACCAAGGAGGGCACGACCGCGGGGAGCGGGATCGACGCCAGCATGATCGGCGAGGTCACGCGGGCCGACGGATCGAAGCAGCTGACGCTGGGTGGCTGGCCGGTCTACCGCTACGCGCAGGACACCGCGGCCGGCGACACCAAGGGCCAGGGCGTCGGCGGCACCTGGTTCGCCCTGGCGCCCGACGGCAAGAAGGCGGCCGCCGCGGCCACCGGTGCGTCGACCTACCCGTCGGAGATGCCGACCAGTGCGGCGCCGAAGCCCCAGCCGGCGCAGCCCGCCCCGGGTGGAGCCCAAGTCTCCGTGACCGCCCAGTCGCAGCTCGGTTCGATCGTCGTGGACGCGCGCGGTATGACGCTGTACCAGTACGCCAAGGACCCGTCCTGGCCGATGCGTTCCCTCTGCGAGGGCCAGTGCGCGATGACCTGGAAGCCGGCGCCCGCCGTCGACCCGAGCCAGGTCAAGGGCGTGGACCCGAAGCTGATCGGCAAGATGCAGCGCTCCGACGGCACCTGGCAGCTGTCCATCAACTGCAAGCCCGTCTACACCTACGCGGGCGACAACGCCCCCGGTGACGCCAACGGGAACGGCAAGGACAACCTGTGGTCGGCCATCAACCCCGCCGGGAAGCCGGTGACCGGTAAGTGACGGCCGGGGACTCCACCGTGGCGGTCGTCCGACCGCAGAGGACCGTCCGTCGCACGCTCCAGTGGCTCGCGCTGACCGTCCTGCTCGTCCTGGGCGTCGTCGAACTGGTCGGCGGGGCAGGAGGGTTGCTCGCCCCGCCGCGGACGTCGGCCGACGCCGCCCGGGCCTCGGTGGAGGACCTGGCCCAGCGGATCGGCTGTACGGCCGACATCACCGCCGACACCACGGACCTCCGCCAGGGGCTGTGCACCCTCGGCGACGACGAGGTCTGGATCGCCACCTTCCCGACCACCGGGGCCCAGACGGCCTGGACGTCGGGGGCCGAGGCGTACGGAGGGTCGTACCTGGTGGGTGACCGATGGGTGGTCGTCCTGTCCGACACCACGACGGACCTCCTGCACGCGAAGCTGGGCGGGGTGATCACGGGCGGCGCCGACCACACCGGGCACGCCGATCACGGCGATCACGCCGACCATGCCGACCATGCCGATGACACCGGCCACGATCCGTCCGGGGCCGGCTGACCCTGGCGAGCGTTTGATCGATCGGGCGGTGGCGACGCCACGGGACTCCCCGGGCCTGGGCCCGCGGGAGTCTCCGTGGCTCACCACCGCCGTCGCAGTCCGGGCGTCCCGGTCGGGGCCCGAGCGGCCTCCGGCCCGGGTGGGCCAGGCCGGGGCACGAGGAGGTGAACAGCGATCCGTTCCGGGAGGAGTCCCGTCGAGTCGAGTGGCGGGGGCGGGGTGGTACCGGTGGCGGGGCCTGAGGAGGGGCCGAAGCCACGGGCGGGCAGCCGCGAGCGGGGGCGTCCACGGCCGAGGCCGGCGGGGGTGCCCGCGCCGCCGGGCGGGCCGTCGGGCCCGGGGAGGCGGCGCGGTGGGCGCCGGAGCTGGGGACGGGCACGTCGGCGCCTGGGCAGCCGAGTGGCCTTGGGGGAGCGGGCCTCGGGGGGAGTGGGCATCGAGGAGCGGGGCATCCAAGTGGCCGAGCCCCTACGGGCGGGACCTCGGCGGCGGGCCGCTGGCTGACGTCCGTTGAGGCCCCGCTGAGGACCGCGGGCCCTCCCTCGCCGCCTCCGTGACCGGAGGAGGGCCGCGCGCGTGCCACGTGACCGGTGCGGGTCGTGTCCCTTACCACTCTTTCTTCTTCAGCGGCCCGGACGTCGAGCAGGCCATCCCATACGGGATCTACGACCTCTCGCGGAACACCGGCTGGGTAAACGTCGGCGTCGACCACGACACCTCGGTGTTCGCGGTGGAGTCGATCCGCCGCTGGTGGAGGGCCCGCGGCAGCCTCGACTACCCGGCCGCGTCCCGGCTGCTGATCACCGCGGACGCCGGCGGCTCCAACGGCTACCGCTACCGAGTGTGGAAGAGCGAATTGGCGGCCCTGGCTGCCGAGACTGGTCTAGTGATCACCGTCTGTCACTTTCCGCCAGGAACGGCCAGGAACGAGAAGTGGAACAAGATCGAGCACCGGCTGTTCTCTCACATCACGCTCAACTGGCGAGGCCGCCCGCTGACCAGCCACCACGTCGTCATCGAGACCATCGCCTCCACGACGACCCGCACCGGACTGCGCGTCGAGGCATACCTGGACGACGGCGACTATCCGGTCGGAGTGGCGATCAGCATGGAGCGCTTCGCCGCCCTGCCGATTGAGCGGCACGACGTGCACGGCACCTGGAACTACACCCTCCACCCCACGGCCGACGTTCCACCAGTCGGCGAGGGCAGCCCCGAGGAGCGCTCGACGGCGTCCCATCGCCGCCAGCGTATGCCCAAGCGCCTCGACGATGCGCGGCTGACGGGCCTGCAGCAGGACCAACTTGACCGACTCTGCGTAGAGTTGGCGCCGCTGCAGGCCGCACGATCCCAAGAGCGTTACAGCGGGCAACGTGGCGGCCGGGCTCGACGGGCCACCGGCAAGCTCCGTGGCAGCAAGCCGCTGTTCGACGATCCGGCCCACGTCCTGCTTACCCTGCTCTACCAGCGACAAGTGTGCTCCATGGTCGTTCTCGGCGATCTGCTGGAGACCACCGCCACCACCATCGGCACCCTGGTCAGAGAGACCCGTCGAGTTCTCGAAGACCACGGTCACCAGGCCGGATTCGCCCCGGTGCGGTTCACCACCACCAGCGATCTGCTCGCCTTCCTGCAAGGCGAGCAGCACCCCGCCCGCACTGGCCTCATCGAGCAGTTGTCCGATCCGCGGCTGACCGGAATTTCCCGCGACGAACTGCGGTCACTCACTGAGCAGTTGGCTGCCAGGCAGGCGGCCCAGGCCGAACGGCTCGGCCACCGGCGACGCGGCGGCCATCGCCCGGTTCGGCGCCGATGCGGGCGGTGGCCTCCGCCTCGATCAACTCCTGCAGGATCCGCTGAGCGAGGGCCCTGATCAACTCGATTCCGTCCGCCGGGCGCAGTGACTCCATGAGGCGGAGTAAGTCGGACCGGGACAAGGCCATCGCGCACCCCTCCTGGTGAACTCGCCGTTCTACTCAAAGAGTTGCGCGATGGCTTCCCCATGACCAGGGGTCATCCCAAGATCCCTGCTACACCACGCCACGGGACGCCATCCACCGGTGCGCCCGGTCACTGCCCAGGAAGGGCCCGGTTACCGGCCTGGAGCGCGTGGCTGGGGTACGGGGTGCCCGACTCCGGTCCCGCCGGCCGTGCAGCCGCTCACCGTAGGGACGGCCCGGTCCGTGCGGGCCCTCGCCGGTACCCGCGGAGGAGCGTGACGGGCGGCTGACCATCCGGCCCTGGTGACTTCGTCCGGGAGTGCGCCGTTCCGCCGCCGCGGGTGCCAGAGCGCTTCTATGTCCGGTTCCAGCGCCCAGTGGCGACAGAGGGGTTGTCTGACAGCCGTGCGCGCCGTGCGCAGTGGCCGCGCTTCTCGAAACCGCCCTCGGGGTGCGGGCGGCCCCGGCATCGCGCCATCGGCTCCGTCGAGCCCGCGGAACGCCCGGAGAACCCCAGCAGCGACGACTGGGCGGGCAGTTGCGGCTTCGCGACCCCCACCGCTGTCCCGGACGTCGACCACGTCACATTGCCCGTCGCCGAGAGTCTGCGCCTGTCGCGTCGACGATGGCGAGCCGAACACGTCATCACGGAGCGCCTCCTGGTGGTGTGACAGGTCCCGGCGGCGGGTGCCGCTCGTCCGTCACGGTGTCATCGGTTGTGCCGCGCTACCGATTCGGAACATGCCAAACCCGAATCGGCATTTCTGTTACGCCCACGGCGCCGGACGTGAGCCCGGGACTGATGGGACCAGTGGGGTCTGCGGACACGCGGGCCGCCGAGCGACCCGGCGCCCGCGCGCACCGCCCGACGGGCGCCGCTCGCTATTCGGTTTGGGAATGGGCGGGCGGGTGGCGGGCATGGAGACGATTGCCCGAACGCCGTCCGGCTGGTGTGCTGTGGACCACCCTCCACCGCCTCCCGACGGCGCGGCAGCCATCCGTCACCGGCGTCGTCCAACCCGGGCAGGCCGAGGGCATCGACAGACGTCACGTCCCCCGCGACCGGGTGCCCCCGCGCCCGTCCACCCAGGAGCGCCAGGTGCAGCGCCGCGCCTGCCCCGCCTCGCCGACAACCGAGCCACGCCCGATCTCCCCCCGGCCCCGTGCGGCCGCCGTACCCCCCGGTGCGCGCGACCTGCCC
>NZ_JAHTKP010000095.1 GCF_019192735.1 Kitasatospora aureofaciens | reverse complement strand
ATCGGCATCAACCTCTCCCGGATCGCGGAGGAGGTGATCATCTGGAACACCAAGGAGTTCGGCTTCATCACGCTGCACGACGCCTTCTCCACCGGTTCCTCGATCATGCCGCAGAAGAAGAACCCGGCTTTCAGTCAGGTGCCGCTGGAGCCGCTTCCAGTGGTCAGTAAGTGTGCGGGATCTGGTACATGCAGTTCTGCTCCCACTGGATCAGGTCGAGGCCCTGGGTGGAGATGGCCTGCATGTCGATAATGCCGAAGATGGCGTTGCCGGTGAGCGGGTCGACCTTGCCGGTCGTACTCACAGTGGTCAGGCCCTGCTGGAACGCGACCACGGCCTTGTAGGTGGCCTGGTCGAACGTGCCGTTGACCACGAGGTTGGCCGAGTTAGCGAGGTTCAGTCCCTGCTGGACGCACTTCACCGACGGGCCGGTGTCGCCCAGCTGGAGAATTGACGGGGCGGTGGCGGCGCCGGCCGAGCCGACAGCCAGGCCCAGGGCGGCGGTCGCACCCAGGGTGAGGGTGGCGGCTCGAAGAGCCCAGGTCTTTCGCACGGTTGAGTCTCCTTGGTTCGACAGAAGGTGCTTCGAGGCTGTGCGTTGCGTCGGGCCCGACACGGTCAATCCTGCGTCCACCGACGCGGTCGGGAAGACCCTTCCAGGGCCCATTGGCCGCAAGTTGACAGATCGCGATCACGGGGAACTTCGCGGCCTGCCGCCCGCCCGGCAGGCCCAGGAAGCCTGGCGTGGGCGGCCGTTCAGCGCTCCGCGCCGCCCGGTGCGCCGGAGCGGCGGACGCGAAAGGGCGGTCTCGCGTCGTACGCACGACGCGAAACCGCCCCGGTTTCAGTCAGCTGCCGCAGGGGCCCACTCCGGGGCGGTCAGCGGCGGCGGGAGGGGGTGGGGCGGGTGGTGGGAGGGGTGATGCGGACGCGCTGGTCGACGGGGGCCTTCTCGATGTCGTCGAGCTGGGCAGTGATCGTGTGGCGCAGGTCGTCGTAGTCCTCGAAGGTGAAGTCGTTGAACAAGGTGTAGCCCGTCCACATCAGGTTGGCGCACACCCGGGCCGGGACGCGGCCGGTCTGGGCGCCCATGCCGACGAGGGCGACCGACTCGATGCTGCCCGGGGCCTTGCTGTTCTGCTGGTGGATCGCCTGGAACGCGGCGGCGCAGGCGAGGGCCACGTTGAGGGTCTCGCTCACGTTCTGCGAGGACGCCTCCATCGTCGGGGCCGAGATCAGGAACTTCGGGTTGGCCGCCCCGGACGGGACGCACACGGCGCTGCCCACGGGGAGTTTGCCGGCGAACCGGTCGCGTATCGCCCGCTGGACGCGCAGCTGGATGCCGACCCCGAGGTGCCGCTTGATGACCGCGTCGACCCCGCCGTCCATCCGGCCGCGGGAGTTGGTGGGGCTGACCCAGGCGTCGACCGTCTCGTCGAGGATCGAGCCGGCGCGGATCTCGATCTCGGGGGTGTCGGCGAACGCCGCTCGCCATGCCTCCACCACCGTCGTGTTGATGTCGGTCAACACCACCTTGAGCGGCAACTGCGCGCGGTCCATGGTCATGCTCCACTCCGATCGGGATGCGGTCTCTCCGTCACGAAGGACGCTACCGCGCACCACTGACAGGTGGCGCGGAGGGGCTGTCGGTCGGCTGACGTACTCTCAGCAGCGCTTTCCTTCCATGCTCTCCTTCCATCAGCACGTCGTGACAGTTCGGAGTTCCGCCACCATGAGCGATGCCAACGCCCCCGCCCAGCCCGGTCCGAACGACCCGCTCGCCCTCGCCGAGCTGTTCAAGGGCGGCGGTGAACCGTGGCTTCCGCTGCTGAAGCCGGTCATCGAGGCGCAGCCGGACGCGGCCGCGTTCATCGGCCCGGGCCGCGGCCCGGAGGTCGTCCCCGTCCGCGAACTGACCTTCCAGGCGCTCAAGCCCAACGCGCCGCACAAGTGGAAGGTCGTCGTCTTCGGCCAGAACCCGTACCCGCGGCCGGAGAGTGCCACGGGCATCGCCATGTTCGACAACACCTTCCACGACTGGAAGGACAGCCAGTTCGGCAGGGTCGTCAGTATCCGCTGCATCATCAAGGCGGCGGCGATGTGGAAGTACGGCATCCCCAAGAAGACCCCGATCGCCGACATACGCGCGCTCCTGAAGAAGCAGGACACCGTCCAGCCGCCGGAGTGGTTCCAGGCGATGCTCACGCAGGGCGTGCTGCTGCTGAACGCGGCGCTCACCGCCAGCAGCGACGGGGCGATGGGGCCGGACCGGCACACCGCGTTCTGGCGGCCGGTCGCCGAGCGGATCGTCGAGGAGATCCTCAAGGCCAAGCAGAACGGGCCCGAGGAGGACCGAGGTGTCGTCTTCGCGTGGTGGGGGGCGCACGCGCGCAACCTGAAGAAGGTCGTCCTCCAGCTCCAGAAGAAGTACCCCGAGGTCGAGGTCCGGCACATCGACCACGCCAATCCGGCGGCGCAGGGTGACATCTTCTGCGACGGCGAGCACTTCGGCATGGTGAACGACGCCCTGGCATCGCTGGGCGTCGACCCGATCGACTGGCTGCCGAGCGCCGGCTGGAACAAGGCCGCGGCGGAGACCGGCGGGGCGGACGGCGGCGTCGCCGAACGCATGGGCGCCTTCATCGCGTCCACCATGGAGCTGCACCAGCTCTACCTGGAGCGACTCGCCAGCGTCAAGGACGAGGGTCTCGAACTCCCGGATATCACAGGGGTGTTCGACACCCCGCTGATGGACTTCCGGGACGCCGTCGGCCCGGTCGCCGAGCTGCTGTCCGGCCTGGACCGGCACGTCACGCGGTCGCACGAGTTCGGCAAGCGGCGGGCGGACGACGAGGCGGCCGCCGGGCTGTCCGCCGACGCGATCGCGGCGCTCTACCTCTACACCTGCGAGTCCGCGTTCTACCGGGAGATCAACGCCGTCCTGCGCTCCCCGGACCGGACCAGGGTCGTCCCGTACCTGCCGTACCTGCGGCTGCTGTTCTCGGCGGTGTCGGGGCTTCCGGTCCGCAGGGAGCCGCTGTGGCGCGGGGTGTCGCTGGACCTGCGGGCGCAGTACCCGCTCGGACGGACCGTGACCTGGTGGGGCGTCTCCTCGTGCACGTCCGAGTTCGGCGTGGCGCGGTCGTTCCTGGGCAGCCGCGGCAAGCGGACGCTCTTCGAGGTGGAGCCCGCCCGGGCAGTGGGCATCCGCAACTTCTCCTCGTTCACCGGCGAGGAGGAGTTCATCCTCCTGCCGGGCACGCAGCTCAAGGTGACGGACGTCAAGGCCGAGCGCGGCGGGCTGTGCACCGTGCGGCTGACGGAGGTTGCGGAGCAGCCGCTCGTGTCCTGAGCGATGGTCGCCCGGCCGGGCACTGGGCCTACCGCCGTCAGGGCCAGGGACGGCCGAGGACGTCGCGCAGTGCCGCGACGTCCTCGGCGCCCAGGTGGGCCACGAGTTCGACCTCCAGCTGCGCGATGATGCATCTGGCGGTACATCAAACACTCGGCGCCGCTTCCGGTGACTGGATCCTGGTCCGCCCGGACGGTTATCTCGCGGCCCGCGGACGCCGGTTCGACGCCGCGACGACCTCCCGCGTCCTGGATCTCCTACTGCCGGGTGCCCGACGCCATGTCACCATGGCTGATATTTCGACCAGTTGACAGGAGCACCCGTGACCGCCCTGCTGATTCTGAACTACGACGTCACCGACCCCCAGCGCCTGGACGCCTACCGCCAGGCGGCGACACCCGTCCTGCTCGGGCCCGACAGCGGCGAGTTGCTGGCCAGCACCGACCGGACGGTCCACCTGCACGAGGGCGGACGACCGGCGGGCGGGACCCACACGGTCGTCCTGCGCTTCCGCGACGCCGACCAGGCCCGCGCCGTCTACGAGTCCTCCCGCTACCGGGAGTTGCTGGAGGAGCGGCTCGCCGCCACAGTGCCGTTCGCCGCGATGATCGTGCCCGAGATCAGCGGCTAGCGGACCAACTCCTGGTCGTACGTGGCTGGAAAGCGTTCGCAGTGCGGCTCAGGCATGGCGGAACTCGTCCCGGTGGCGCTCGGCCCAGGCGCGGAACGAGGTCGCCGGGCGGCCGGTGATCTGCTCGACCGCCGGGGTGACGGTCGAGGTGAACTCCTCCAGCGAGGCGGCCCGCAGAGCCGTGATCGCGTCCGCCATCGCCTCGGAGACGCCGTGTTCGAGGATCGCCTCGCGCGCGGCCTCCGGCGACACCTCGGTGAAGGTCAGCGGCACCTCCAGGACCTCAGCCAGCGTCGCGGTCAGGTCGCCGGGCGAGAGTGCCTCCGGCCCGGTGAGCAGGTACGCCCGGCCCTCGTGGCCCTCCTCGGTGAGCACGCGTGCCGCGACCGCCGCGATGTCGGCCGGGTCGATGACGGCGACCCGGCCGTCGGCGAAGGGCGCGCGGACGGTCCGGTCCCGTCGGATCGAGCCGGCCCACGCCAGGACGTTCGACATGAAGCCCATCGGCCGCAGGAAGATCCAGGCCAACTCGCTGTCCAGAACGGCCTGTTCGCCTGCTCGGTGCCAGCGTGGGACCGGGTCGTCGGCGGTCGGGTCGGCAGCCCGGCCGGAGGACAGCTTCACGACGGTGTCGACGCCGGCCCGGGCGGCGGCGCGGGCGAGGTTGGCGTCGTGCGCGGGGATGTTCGGCCCGTCGGCGAGCAGGAACACCTTTTGGATGCCCTTGAGCGCGCCGTCCAGGCTGTCCGGCTCACCCAGGTCCGCGTAGGCGACGTCCACGTCGGCCGGCAGGTCGGCGCGGTCGGGCCGGCGGGTCGCGGCGCGCACCGGCGCGCCGAGGGCGGCCAACCGGTCGACGAGGGCGCGGCCGACGGTGCCGGTCGCTCCGGTCACCAGGATCATGACTTCCTCCTTGGTCAGGGTGTCTCGCGTGTCTGGGTGTTCCGTAGCGTGTCGAGCAGGGTCCCGAGCAGCTCGTCGTGCCACGCCAGCTCGGCGCGGAGCCGGGCGAGGCAGTGTTCGAAGATCCGCGGTTCGAGCCCGACCAGGTCAGGCCGGGCCGCCTCGAATTGCTCCTCGAACGAGGCCAGTTGGCCGGCCACGGCCTGCCGGCGCGCGGTGACGGCCTCGGCCAGCTCGTCGCCGGTGAGGTCCGCGGTGTACTGCAGGGCCAGGTCCACCGGGTCGGGCAGCAGGCGCACCGTGCGCAGCGCCGCGTCGCGCAGGGCGGCCAATTCGCGGCGCCCCTGCTCGGTGATCGTGTAGACCGTCCGCTCCGGCGGGTTGCCCACCTTTTCGGTGCGGACCACCTCGACGAGGCCGTCCCCGGCCATCCGGTGCAACACGCTGTACAGCGATCCGGGCTTGACGTCCGTCCACAGCTCGGTCCGGTCGAGCTGCGCCGCCTGTCTGATCTGGTAGCCGTGCATCGGCCCGCGTCGGGCCAGTGCGCTGAGTGCGAAGAGTCGTGCAGTGCTCACAGCGCTAGTCAAACACGACCAAGAGCCCGTAGTCAAACACGACTACGGCCCGAGGCGGGGCCCCCAGCAGACCTCCCCGTCGGGATTCAGCCACCTGCGGCGGGCTTGCGGGCGTGGCCGAGGTAGGCGGGCTTGCGGGCGTGGCCGAGGTAGGTGACGACGGGGCGGGCGGCCGGGGAGAGAACGAAGTCGACGAGGGGCGGGATCTCGTCGTCGGTGATCCGACCGGCGCGGCGGGCGAGGATGGCCTGGATCAGGGTGCGGGGGTCGCGGGGCTTGAAGTCGCAGATGTCCCGGTTGTGCAGGCCGTGGCGGGCCAGGGCGGCGGTGAGTTCGGCCGGGGTGCGCAGCCGGGCGGCGGCGTAGCGGTGGGGCGGCATGATGCGGGTCGCCGGGATCGCCTGGAAGGCGCCGAGGTAGATCAGGCGGGACAGCGGGGTGCGGTTGACGGTGTCGTAGACCAGGGTGCCGCCGGGACGCAGGATCCGGGCGGCATGGGCGAGGACGCGGTCGAGGTCGGCCGTGACCTCGAAGGTATCGGCGCAGTAGGCGAGGTCGAACTCACCGTCCGCGAACGGGAGTTCCTCGGCATCCGCCACCTCGCTGGCGATCGCGAGGCCGTCCCGCTCGTGCGCGGCCCGGGCGTACTCGGTGGCGATCGGTGACGGGTCGACGGCGGTGACCCGGTAGCCGAGGCGGGCGAGGCCGGCGGCGGGGAGTCCGCGTCCGCCGCCCACGACCAGGGCGCGCCGGCCGGTGCCGTCGGGGGCGACCTTGGCGAGGTACTCCATGCGGACGGCCTGGAACGACAGGGCGCGGATGTGCCGGCCGTCGATGGCCTCCGGAGTCGGTGAATCGAGCTCGATGTGCGGACGGCTGCGCATGATTGGCTCCCTCTGCTCTGTCCCGGGCCTCGGCTCTGTCCCGAGTCGGGTTCCCCGAGGAAACCTAACAGGCTGGGTTTCCCCGGGGAACCCGTCTACCCTGGCGGCCATGACCCGCACCTCGCTCGCCGACGTCGCCTGCTCGATCGCCCGCGCCACCGACCTGTTCGGCGACGCCTGGACGGCGCTGATCATGCGGGACGTCCTGGCGGGCATCGGGCGGTTCGACGACCTGGCGCACGACCTCGGTATCTCCCGCAAGATCCTGGCCGCGCGACTGGCCCGGCTGGTCGACGAGGGCGTGCTCGTCCGCGAGCGCTACCAGGACCACCCGCCGCGCGAGCACTACCGGGCCACCGAGAAGGGAGCGGAGCTGCACGCCGTCCTGCTCGCCCTGATGAACTGGGGCGACCGCTGGTACGCGGGCGAGGCCGGCCCGCCGGCCCGGATCCGGCACCTCGCCTGCGGCCACGCCGCGACGCCAGTCATGGCCTGCGGCCACTGCGGCGAGCCGGTCACCGCCGCCAACACCACCGAACTCCCCGGCCCCGGCGGCCGGATCGGCCCCGGTACCCGCGTCCTCGGCCCCCTCCTCGCCGCCCGCACGGACCCGGAGGCGGCCACGCCGACGGTCCAGCAGGCGCAGCGCCAGATGTCGGCCTGACCGACTTCTCGCTCACCCGATGGACACCACCCGCGCCCACGCCGGGGGTTCGTCCGGGACGTAGTCGGGGTTCTTCTCCGCCCAGGACGGGGTGCCCCGGGGGAACAGGCCCACCACCGTCCGGCACGGCGGCTTCGCGCTCGGCCAGGGCGTCTGGCCGTCCGTCAGGGCCACGATCACGTCCGGGCGCGGCCGTGATCGCAGCGCCCGGGCGAAGCCCGCGCGCAGGTCGGTGCCGCCGCCGCCGATCAGCGGGATGCCCTCGGCGCGGCAGAGCGGGTACACCGTCCCGGCCGCCGCGTCGCAGGACAGCACGGTGACCAGGTCGCGCCGGCCGCCCACCGCGCGGGCGATCGCGGCGACCTCCAGCAGCGCGCTGCCGAGTTCGGCGTCGCTGACCGAGCCCGACGTGTCGATGACCACCGCGACCCGGGGCGGGTGGCGGCGCAGGCTCGGCAGGACGACGCCGGGCAGGCCCGCCGAGCGCCGCGCCGGCCGGCCGTAGCTGTAGTCCACGCCCGCGCCCGCGCCGGCGGCGGCCGAGCGGACCGCCGCGCCCAGCACGTCCCGCCACGGCTGCGGCGGATGGAACGCCTCCTCCGCCCACCGCTGCCAGCCCTCCGGAGCGCTGCCGGGACGGCCGGTGATGCCCTGGGCCACCCGGAACCGCACCGCGTCCCGTTCGTGCCTGGTGAGCCCGTGGGCGCCGTCCGGGCCGAGGTCCCACGGGCGCTCCAGCCCGTCGGCGCCGCTGCCGCAGTCCAGCCAGGACAGGTGCTGGGTGATCGGCCCGAGCCGGAACCGCCGCAGGTAGTCCTCCATCAGCTGACCCGCGCCCAGCTTCAAGTCGTCCGGGACGATGGCGCCTTCGGGGCGGACCAGGCCGTCGCCGTACACGTCGTCGTTGATCTCGCAGTCCGCGGCGATGTTCATCCGCAGCCGCTCCCCCGGGCCGGTCAGGCCGTGCTTCCGCGCGAAGCGGTCGCTGCGCCCGTGGTGGTCGCGCAGCAGGTGCGAGACCTCGTGCACCCAGACGCTCGCCAGTTCCTCGACCGGCGTGCGGGCGACGAAGCCCGGGGAGACGTAGCAGCGCCAGTGGCGGTCGACGGCCATCGTCGGCACCCCTCGCGACTCCACGGTGTGCAGGGCGAACAGCGCCGTCGCCAGGTAGGGGCGGGCCCGGGCGGCCAGCAGGCGGGCGGCGAAGAGCTTGTCCACGTCGAGTACGAGCTCCGTCGTCGGCCTGAGGACGCGGTCCGGCATCGGCCTGAGGTCGCGGTCCGTCATCGGCCCGCCTTCCCCGCGAGCGCCGCGACCCGGTCCGCCGCGCGGTCGGCCCGCCGGGACAGGGCCACCGCGCCGGCCAGCCGCTCGATCGCGGCCGGGACGTCCCAGTCCTCGCGGCGCAGCGAGGCGAGCGTGGTGGCGGGAACGACCACGACGTCCGGGGCGCCGCTCTCCATCGCCCGGACCAGCAGCGCCCAGGCCGAGTCCCAGCGGGCGCGGTCCGGCCGGTTGCGGACGGCCGCCACCACGCCGTCGAGGACGGCCTGGCGCAGGTCCCCACGCTCGGGCAGGACGGCGCCGGCCGGGTCGGCGAGCAGGTCCTCCGGGTCGGGGAGGTCCATCCGGTCGAGGCTCGCCAGCAACTCCATCCCCGGGCCGTCCCCGACGGTGCCCCGGACCAGCAGGGACAGCACGTCCCGGGAGGAGCCGGCCGCCGTCGCGAACGCGATCAGGCGCAGCGTCATGTCCCAGCTGCGCGGGGACGGCCAGGCGCCGCCGCGGCGGGCCTCGCTGCTCGGCAGCTGGTGGACGAGCTTGGGGCGGGCGGCGAGCAGCCCGCAGACGGCGCGGCGGGCGAAGGCCACCGCGTCCGGCAGGGCGTCCGGGTCCAGGCGCGGCAGCGTGGCCCGCGGCCAGGTACCGCCGAGGCCGCGGACGACGACCTCGTGGTCGTGGATCCACTGGAGGTGGACGAAGCGGTTGGCCAGCGGCGGGCTCAGCTCCCAGCCGTCGGCGGCCGAGGAGCGCGGGTTGGCGGCGGCCACGATCCGTACGCCGGGCGGGAGTTGGAGGGTGCCGATGCGGCGTTCGAGGACCAGGCGGAGCAGCGCGGCCTGTACGGCCGGCGGCGCGGTGGACAGCTCGTCCAGGAACAGCAGGCCGCGCCCGGCCCGGACCAGGCGGACGGCCCAGTCCGGCGGGGCCATCGGGACGCCCTGCGCGGCGGGGTCGTCGCCGAGGATCGGCAGGCCGGAGAAGTCGGACGGCTCGTGGACGCTGGCGATCACGGTGGTGAGCGGAAGGTCCAGCGTGGTGGCGAGTTGGGTGAGGGCGGCGGTCTTGCCGATGCCCGGCTCGCCCCACAGGAGGACGGGCAGGTCGGCGGCGACGGCCAGGGTCAGGGCCTCCAGCTGGATGTCCCGGCGGGGTTCGGTGGCGGTGTCGCCGAGGAGGGCCAACAGGTCGGCAGCGACGTCGAGTCGGGACTTCTCGGGCATGGCGAGGAGGGCGTGCGAGGGCATGGGTGATCACCTTTGGGGTAGTTGGGGGCGGCCGTCCACGGCCGAGCGAGTGGCGCTGGTGCTAACGGTGGCCGGAGGAGGGGAGCACGGCGAGCGGGCCGCGCCCGGTCAGCCCGGCGCGGTACAGGCCGTACGTGATCCGCCGCTGCTCCGCCTCCTCCAGGGCGTCCCGCAGTGGGCCGTCGCGCAGCACGGCGTCGGGGCCGAGCAGTGCCTCCACGACGGCCACGGCGCCGGCGGTGTCACCGTGGTCGAGCCGACCGCGGACGTCGCCGAGGCACTCCGGGTCGCGGTGTACCCGGTCGATCTCCTGGAGACAGGGCAGTGGCGTGCCGGTCAGGGCGACGAGCAGTTCCTCGCGGCGCAGTTCGGCCGGATCGTGGTCGAGCGGCGCGAGGACCCCGTCGACCAGGCCGATCCGGTGCCGGGCGCCCCGGCAGTCGACGAGGCGTGGCTCACCGGGTCGTTGACGGGCTCTCGGTACGGCGGCGTGGCCCGGAGCCAGGGCGGCGGCCACCAGCGGGTGCAGTTGGCCGGGCTCGATCAGCCCGGCCCGGAGCAGCTCCACGTCGGGCGGCACGCAGGTGGCCGCGTCCGGGAGCGCCGGAAGGCCGCGCATCGACGGCACGGGCGGGCGGTGCAGGACGGGCGGGCCGTCGGTCTCCGTCGCCGCGAGATCGAGGAGCAGCCGGTGGCTTCCCCCGAGGAACAGGCGAACGGGTCCGGTGGACAGCCCGTCGGCGCGGAGCAGGATCCGTGCCTCGTCGACCCAGCGGTCGACGGCCAGGGGGAGGTCGGGCGAGATCGACGGGTGCAGCTCGGGACCGATGCCGGGTGGCGGACGGTCGGCGCCGGAGCGGGCGCGCAGTTCGTCCGCCCGGCTCGCGTCCCACAAATGTCGGTGCAGGTCGAGGCGGTGGCGGCGGCTGGGCCTGGGGTGCGGGTGGGCGCCCGCGTCCGGCTCGGATCCGTCCCAGAGCACCAGGGCGATCCGCTGGCCGCCGTCCGCCCACCACGGGGGCGTCCGGACCACCAGGTGCACCGGGCTCTCGCCGTCGCGCCCGGCGCCGTCGTACCGCGCGAGCGAGACGGTCACCGCGGGCATCAGCAGCCCGCGCGACCGGGTCCTCGGCATGTGCCAGCGCAGCAGGTCGGGAGCCAGGACGCGCAGGTCGGCCCGGATCCGGGCGGCCAGGTCCCGGCCGTGAGTACGGGCCACGGCCCGCAGGTTGAGGTCGACGTCGAAACCGGCAGCGGCGCACGCCCCCGCCCAGTCTCCGGCGAGGCGGCGGGCGGTCGCGGTCTCGATCATGGTGGGCGGCACGGCGAACTCGCGAACGCGCAGCCAGCGGAAGCGGCGGGAATCCCCGTACGCGGTGTGAGTGGCCATCAGCACTCACCTTGCGCGGACGGGACCCCCAAACTGTGAGAGTAGTGAGTCGTCATCGCCGGCGAGCATAGCCCGCCTCATCCCGATCCGCCAACGCCTTTCCGGACAGCACGCGTTCGGCGGCGCCCCTGCCGGCGCGAAGCCGGTGGGGTGCCGCCGGCGCCCCACCGGCCGGCCGGTCAGAGCTCGACCAGCACCTTCCCCCGGCCGGCCGCCCGGTCGGTGTACAGGCTGCGGTAGGCGGCGGGGATGCTGTCGAATCCGCGGTGCACGGTCTGCTCGAACGCGATCTCCCCGCTGCGCACCAGGCCGCCGACCTCCGCGCGCAGCGCCGCCCAGTTCTCGTCCGTGAACCACTCCGGGGCGAAGACGCCCCGGATCGTCGTACGCGGGAACATGATCATCGGCAGCAGGCGCGGCCCCACCCAGTCCCCGCCGACCTGGCTGGCCCACTGCCAGCAGACCGCGACCCTGCTGTTGATGTTCAGCATGGTGAACACGACGTCCGTCAGAGTGCCGCCGAGGCTGTCGAAGTACCGGTCGACGCCGTCCGGCGCGGCCTTCGCCAGGTCCCCGCGCAGCCGGTCGGCGTCGCCGCCATCGCGGTAGAGCACCGTCGCGTCGAAGCCCAGCTCGCGCAGCCGGGCTGCCTTCGAGGGCGAGCCGGTGGTGCCGACCACCCGGGCGCCGCGCCGCTTGGCCAGCTGGCCGACCAGCGAGCCGACCGACCCGGAGGCGCCGCCGACCACCACGGTGTCGCCGGGACGGACGTCCAGGAACTTCGTCACCGTCCCCCACGCCGTCATGCCCGAGCCGCCCAGGATCCCGAGCACCGTCGACAGCGGCAGCGCCTCGTCGTAGTCGTTCGGGTCGAGCAGCCGGTAGGCGGGGAACACCATCGGGAACGTCCCGGTCTGCCACGGCGACGCCTCACCGGTGCCGATGACGTGACTGCGCCAGCCCCCGAAGCCGTGCACCAGGTCCCCCACTGCGAACCGCGCCCGCGAACCGGCGTCGATCACCTCCATGACCGAGTCCCCGCCCATGTGGTCGCCGATCGGCGTGTCCAGGGTGATCCCCTGGAGGTACGGGTCCACCGAGACGTACCTCGTCCGGAACAGCATCTCGTCCGGCGCGAGCCGGACGTCGACGTCCTCGACCACCTTCTCGTACATCCGGTCGACGTCCGGGACGCCCTCGACGTGCTCTCGGACGATCCACTTCTCGATCTTCACGGACTTCACGGCAGAGCTCCTTCAGAACTGGCCGACGGGGTCGACGAGATGGGTGGGCAACGGCGCGCTGTCGTCCAGGGTGGCGGTGAACGGCCGGCCCTCGTCGTGGCAGATGAACTGCATGACGTGCCGGCCGGAGGCTGCGGCCCGGATCAGGCCACCGGTGGTGGCCCAGACCCCGGACAGGTAGAAGTTGCGCAGGCCGGGCAGCACCGGCCCGTTCCGCTTGATCTCCTCCTCCATCGCCTCGCCGCTCTCCACGAACGGCTGCCAGCCGAGCACCGAGCCGTCGTAGTTGCCGGTGTAGCGGAGCTGGGTGAGCGGGGTGGACACGTCCTTGACCGTGATCGCGTCCCGGATCCCCGGGTGGTGCCGTTCGAGCAGTTCGACGACGGCGTCGCGGACCCGGCGCTTCTCTCGCTGGTACTCCCGGCCGCGCCCGACCGGCAGGGTGTGCAGCTCCTCGCCCCGGCGGATCCGGGCGGCCCGCTCGGGGCCGGTGCTCAGCGCCCGCCAGGGGTCGATGTCGCTGAAGTAGCTGGCGAACACGACGCCGGTACCCTTCGGCGACAGCTCGGGGTAATGACGGCTGCGGAACTGAATGTTGATGCTCGGGTGCCGGATGCCGGTGAGGCGTGCGGCCAGGTCCTCGTCGAGCAGGTACGTCGTACACGGGTCCCCCACCGGGAACGGCTCGCGCAAGCCGAGGAAGACGGCGACGTAGCCGGGGAAGACCTGGTCCCGCTGGTCGATGCAGTGGGTGTACAGGCGGCGGTAAGTGTCGTTCAGGTAGCGGCCCTTGAGCAGGTCCATCACCGTCGCCCGTCCGTCGCAGGCCGACACCACGACGTCCGCCGGGATCTCCGTGCCGTCGCTCAGCCGCACGCCGACCGCCCGGTCGTCCTCGACCAGGATCTCCACCACCTTGGCGTTGCAGGTGAGTTCGCCGCCAAGCCGCTTGTAGCACTCCTCGACCGACCGGGCCAGCCCGAGCGACCCGCCCTCGGGCACCCCGGCCGACAGGCCATCGTGCGCCGCGAGTTGGAAGTAGAACGGCAGCACCGGGAAGTTGGGGTGCTTCTCGTAGAGGATGAAGTTGAACGCCTCACGCAGCAGCGGGTCCTGGAACCGGCTGGAGTAGTCGGTCATCAGGATGCCCAGCGAGCGGCGGATCAGGTTGAAGTACGGCACGAAGGACGCCAGCATCCGCCAGCGCGCCCACCGGCTCATCAGCCCGACCGGGCTGAGGAAGGGGTAGAGCGTCAGGCAGCGGCGGAACTTGCGCAGGTCGCCGCAGAACTGCCGGATCGGGCGGGCGTCGGCCGGCGAGAGGCCGAGCAGGTGCGCCTCCAGCCGGTCCGGGTCGGAGTAGAAGTACACCGGCCGGCCGTCCCGCCCGCGCACCACGTTGAACGCGTCGAAGTTGCGCATCTGCTTGCCCTGGAGGGCGCCGAGCTCCAGCCAGATCTGATGCATCTCGTTGCCCGGGCCGCTGCCGAGCAGCCAGCTCACCGTGGGGTCGAAGGTGAACTCGCCCCGCTCCCAACCGGTGCAGCAGCCGCCGGAGATCTCGTGCATCTCCAGCACCCGGGTCCGGTAGCCGTTCATCCGGGCGTAGCAGCCGGTGGACAGACCGCTCAGCCCACCGCCGATGATCACCATGCTCCGCTCGTTCATTCTTTCGCTCCCACGGCTTGCCGGTCGAGCCTCGGTACCCGGCCCCACTTGCCGGGGTGCCAGGGCTCCTGGTCGTCGCTGGGCCAGGCCCGGAAGTCCAGGCCCAGTTCCCGGCAGAGGTACTGGACGGCGAACCGCCCGCTGGTCGCCGCCCGGATCAGCCCGCCCATGCCGACCCACTGGCCCGCCATCGAGAAGCCGCGCAGGCCGGGCAGCCGCATCCGGTCCTTGTTCACCAGCCGATTGGCGGCGTCCTCGGCATCGGAGAAGGCCTGCCAGGCGAGGATGCTGCCGTAGGTGTTACCGGTGAACCGCTCGGTGGTGACCGGCGAGGCCACCGAGACCAGCTCGATCCGGCCCGCGAGCCCCGGGTGGGTCCGTTCCAGCCCGCGCCACCTGCTACGAAGGTGATTCGACATCCAGATAGCCCGAATGGCGGAATATGTCAGTTCGTCCTTGACGGCCGACTGGATCGGCCGCGCGCATCGGTCGAAGCTGCTGCCGTACCGAGAGCCCACGAACCCCGCCCCGCGGGACTGGAGGTGCCATGACCGTCGAGGAGCGCCCACTGACTCCCCTGCACTGCCTGAGGCCGGCCGAGTTCGGACCGCCCCGGCTCACCACGCTGCCCAACGGCACACCCGCCTGGCTGGTGACCCGCTACCACGACGTCCGGTCCGTGCTCACCGACCCGCGGTTCGGCCGGGCGACACTGTTCGGACCGGACGCCCCGCCGCTCGGCCCGGCCTCCAACCTGGAGGGCGATCCCGGCTTCATCACCAACATCGACGGCCCGGAGCACCGGCAGCTGCGCTCCCTCATGCAGCAGGCCTTCACCCCGAGGGCCGTCGCCGAGTGGGTGCCCTGGCTGACCTCGGTGGTGGAACGGCTCGTCGAGAACGTGGTCGACCACGGCCCGCCCGCCGACCTGGTGGCCTCCCTCACGATGCCCCTGCCGGTCGAGGTGATCAGCCGGCTGATGGGCGTGGAGGACGTAGACCGGCACCGTCTGCGCCACTGGACCGACCACCTGTTCGCGGACCGCAGCTGCCCGGTCGACGAAGTCCGGGCGGTGCTAGCGGAGTTCGCCGAGTTCGCGGCCGAACTCCTGGACGAACGGCGCCGGCGGCCCGGAGCCGACCTGGTCAGCCGTGTGGTGGTGGCCGCCGACCGCGAGGGCGGGATCTCCGAGGAGCGCCTGATCAAGCTCGTCTGCGGCCTGATCGCCGGCGGCCACGAGACGACCGTCGCCACCCTCGGCAACTCCCTGGTGTACCTGCTGGGCGAGCGCCCGGACGCCTGGCCCCGGCTCACCACCGAGGACGCGGCCCAGATGGCGGCGGACCGGCTGCTGCACACGATCCCGCTCGGCGAGGGACTGGGCGCCCTCCGCCGTTCCGTCCGGGAGGCGGTGGTCGGCGGGGTGGCCATCCCGGCCGGCGCGGTGGTGATCGTGGACCGGACGAGCGCCGCCCGGGACCCCGAGGTCTTCACCACCGGTCTGTCCGACGGCCTCTTCGAGCAGCTGGAGGCGGCGACCCTGGCCTTCGGTGCCGGGCCGCACTACTGCCTGGGGTCCTGGCTCGCCCGGCTCGAACTGCGCCTGGCGCTCCACCGGCTTGCCACCCGACTGCCGGGCCTCCGGCTGGCCGAGCCGGTCGAGGCGATCGAGTGGCGGTGCGTGTTCTCCACCCGCAGTCCGCGCCGGCTGACGGTGACGTGGTGATCATCCGGTGATCCGAGTGCAGCGCCGCCCCCGTCCGGGCCCGTCGGGGGTGGGTGCGGCGGCGCGGCCATGCCTGGGTGGGTGCAGCGCCCGGGCCGCGCCCGTCAGCAGGCGCAGGAGATGCCCGACCGAGGGGCGGTCAGGTCGTCGACCGGACGCTGCTCGGTGCCGTGGTCGGTGTCGTACGGGAAGCCCTCGCGCGCCCAGTACTCGAAGCCGCCGAGCATCTCCTTGACCCGGTAACCGAGCCGGGCGAACGCGAGCGCCGCGCGGGTGGCGCCGTTGCAACCGGGGCCCCAGCAGTAGGTGACGACGGTCGCGTCGCGGTCGATCAACTGCGGTGCCAGCTCCGGGATCCGGGCGGTCGGCAGGTGCACGGCGCCGGGGATCCGGCCCTGGGACCAGGCCGCGTCGGCGCGCGAGTCGACGACCACCAGGCCGGGGACGCCGGCCAGCAGGTCGGCGCGCACGTCGGAGACGTCGGCCTCGAAGGTGAGCCGGGAGAGGTAGTGCGCGGCGGCCAGGGCCGGGTCGGCGGCGGGGACGGAGAGCACGGCGCTGCTGGTCATGAGGTGACTCCTGCTGGTGGGGTGATGCCCCAATCCTGTCCCGGGCCGCACCCGGCCCGCGAGTGGCGTGATCGCCGCTCTTCGTCAAGATCCCGCCAGCTCCGCGAGCCGGTGGGCCGCCTCCGGGCGGTGCCCGGCCAGGCGCTCGCGCAGGCCGCGCAGCTCGTGCCCGACGAGCGCCGGGAGTGCGGTGTCCGGCGCCGCTTCCAGGCTCCGTCCGAGCACCGCGACGGCGGTCTGCAGGTCGTGCGCGCAGGCATGGCAGTCGGCGAGGCGGACGGTGAACAGCAGCTGGGTGGACGTGAGTTGGGCGGGCCCAAGGAGCTGCAGCGTGCTCTCCGCGGCGGCCAGCGCCTGCCGGGCGAGCGCCGGGTCGTCGACGGCCGCCACGAGGTCGCGCAGGGCCGCCGCCGCGCCGGACTCGACCCGCATCCGCATCGAGGCGATGGAGCCACGGCGCGTCCGCCGGCTGGGAACCGCCCATCGTCCCGACCCTGTGGCAGCGTCTCTGACGCCTCTCGCCCGCAGAGGGAAGCTGCGCCGCGGCCCGTCGAGGGGGACGGACCGCGGCGCAGCAGCGTCTTGGCATAGAGTCGGCCCGACGGACCCTCAGCACGATCGGAGCAGCCCGTGGCCACCGAAGCGCACCCCGCCGTCCCCGAGCTTCCCGTGGAGGCCGTCGAGCAGTGGCGGGCCGAGGGGGCCGACCTCGTCGACCTGCTAACCCGGGCGCAGCGCGGCCTCGGCGGGATCGCGGCCTTCCGCCTCGGCCCGACGCCGACCGTGCTGGTCACCGATCCGGCCGCCGTACAGCACGTCCTCGGACGCCATCCCGACCGGTACGTGAAGCGCTCGCACCGGGCGCGGATGCTCGTCGGCGACGGTGTGCTGTCCGCGACCGGGGACGCCTGGAAGCGTCAACGGCGGCTGCTGCAGTCACAGTTCACCGGCACCGGCATGCGCCGCTACGAGCAGCGCATCGCCGAGGCCGCCCGGCGGACGGCCGACCGCTGGGCCGGGTACGCGCGCAGCGGCGAGACCTTCGACCTCGGCGAGGAGATGCGGCGCTTCGCCCTGGACACCATCTGGCGGGCCCTCACCGGCCACCCGCTGGACGACCATGCGGAGAGCGAACTCCGGGCAGTGGAACGGGTGGTGGCCGCGATGCCGGCCCTGCCCACCGACGCGGCCGACGCCCGGGACGCGGTGGCCGCGGACCTCGCCCGGATCGACGCCATCGCCCAGGCCGCCATCGACGCGGCCCGCGGCTCCGAGGCCCCCGGTGTCCTCCGCGTCCTCCTCGACGCAGGGGCCCAACACCCCGAATACACCGACCGGTTGATCCGCGACGAGTTGGTCACTCTGCTGGTCGCCGGCCACGAGACCACCGCCACCACCCTCACGTGGCTGTACCTGCTCCTCGACCGCCACCCCGAGGCCCGCACCGCCGACCCCCAGGCCCTGGTCAGCGAAACCCTCCGGCTCTACCCGGCAGCCTGGATGCTCCCCCGGCACGCCGTCGAGGACGACGTCATCGCCGGCCACCACATCCCCGCCGGCACCGACGTCCTGGTCTGCCCGTACCTCACCCACCGCGACCCGGCCCTCTGGCCCGACCCGGAGCAGTTCGACCCCACCCGCTTCACCCCCGGCGGCACCCGCCCCGCCCACCTCGCCGCCTACTTCCCCTTCGGCCTCGGCGCCCGCGCCTGCCTCGGCACCCAGTTCGCCCTGCGAGAGACCACCACCCTCCTCGAACTCCTCCTCCCCGCCCACACCGTGACCTTCCGCTCCACCCCCACCCGCGCCGCCTACAGCATCACCGTCCGCCCCGACGGCCCGACGCCTGCGGTGCTGAGCCGAGGGGCTGGGTCGCCGGAGTGATCGGCGTGGCAGGTCGTCCGCGCCCGCGACGTCCTCGATACTCCGGGTGACCCGCACGAGAGGACACCGATGGAATTCCTGGTCGACATGGTGACCACCGTCCCCGACGGAACCACCGAGCAGGCGGTCGCCGACATCCGGGCGCGCGAGGCCGAGCGCGCCCTCCAACTCGCCGGCCAGGGAATCCTGTTGCGGCTCTGGCGACCCCCGCTCGCTCCCGGCGAGTGGCGCACCTGGGGCCTGTTCAGCGCCCCCGACGAGGAGCGGCTGGAACAGGCGCTCGCCTCCATGCCGCTGCGGGTGTGGCGTCAGGACACCGTCACCCCGCTCTCCCCACACCCCAACGACCCCGGCCCGGGAGGCACCCGATGAGCGACGCAGCCATCCTGCGCGGCGTCGTCGACCGCTGGAAGGCCGCCGTCGACGCCCACGAGCCCGAGCAGGTCGCCGCGTGCTTCACCGACGACGCGATCTTCCAGGGCCTCCACCCCTACACCGTCGGGCGCACCGGCATCGCCGAGTACTACGCCTCCCAGCCGCTCGGCATGACCGCCGACTACCGCGTCATGGAGACCCGCCGGCTCGCCGACGACCTTCTCCTCGGCTATCTGGGCGTCGACTTCGCCTTCACCGACCGCCCCACCCTCACCGTCAACCTCGGTGTCCTTCTCCACCGGACGGCCGACGGCTGGTCCATCGCCCACTACCAGGTCTCGCTACTCCCCTGAGACCTCCGCTGTCACATTCCATCGGCGCGATCCGTCGGACCGGTAACAGCACTCCGAAAGGACACCGGCCCATGGAAACCCGCTCGATCACCACCGAGATCCCGCTGCGCCCGCGACAGGCGCAGGACCCCGTGCAGCTCGTCCCCGAACTGGCTGACGTCTCGGCGGCCCTGTTCAGGGCCACCGGCAACCGCTCCGTCCCGCGCGCCACGATCAGCCTGGTCCAGCTGCGAGCCGGACAGATCGTCGGCAACACCTACCTGACCGTCCTGCACACCGGCTTCCTCCGCAAGGCCGGGGAGTCGGAGGAGCGGATCACCTCGGTGGCCTCCTGGCAGGACTCGCCGTACTTCACCGGCCCCGAGCGCGCCGCGCTCGCCCTGGTGGAGGCTGTGCTCCAGCCCTCCGCCCACCGCGAGCGGGTGTCCGACGAGCTGTACGCCCAGGTCGCCGAGCACTACGACGAGAAGGCGCTCACCACCCTGACCATCGCCATCGGCCAGGTCAACTTCTTCACCGCCATCGCCCTCGTCGCCAAGCCCGTCCCCGGCCGCTCCTTCACCGACCCCTGGGCGTGACGCGGGACACGACCTGACGCCGGCAGTGCTGAGCCGGCGCTCTCGGCCACGCCCCGACCGCTTCGGCCGCTCGATCGCGGGCCCCGAAAAGGTGTAGCGGCGTGGGGGTGGGCGGATCAGGATGTGGCCGTGACCACCGTTCGCGCCGCTTCCCCGGACGTGGTCGTCTCGCTCGACCAGCTCTCGGTGTCCTCCGAAGCCGCCGGCCCGGCCGGCGGCTTCGGCGTCGGCGCTGCGCAGCCCGGATGCTGATCGATCATCTCGGGTGCTCATCGACAGTCTTGTACAGGCGCCCCACGGTGTTCGAGCGGCAGGGGATGCAGTAGCCGACCGTCAAGTCGGCGGCATCGCGGGCTTTCCCGGCAGGGTGGCGGAGATCAGCTGCCATAAGTACTGATCCAGTCGTACATTCACCCGAGTTCGACCCACCGGGGGCTTGTGGGTACCGCTTGATCACTGCAGAGTCGGACCCGCTCAGACCACTGGATGTCATGTCCTCTCACAGGAGGTTCAATGATCAGGTCCGCACTCCAGCCCTCGACCCGGCGCATCGGAGCCCTCGCGGCCCCGCTGCTCGCGCTGGCCGCACTCGGGCTCGCCGCCCCGGCCCATGCGGACGGCGCGCTGGGCGTCAGCATGTCCTGCGAGGGTGTCGGCAACAGCGCCTGGCTCTGCGATGCCACCGCGAGCGGCGGCAGCGGGGCCTACAGCTACAGCTGGACGCCACTGGTGAACGCCAACGTCACCTCCGGCGGTGCCACCGAGAGCGCCTTCGGTCGCTGTCGCTCCAACAACGTGGCCACCGTGCAGGTGACGGTGACCGACACCAGCACCGGCGCCACCGCCTCCCAGCAGGACCGGTTCTACTGCTACGTCATCGCGCCGTAGCGACTCGGCCCGAAGCCCCGGCCGCCGCGCTCGACAGCGAGCACGGCGGCCGTCGTCGCACTGACGTGACGCACAACCCGATCCACCCCGGCCCGCCGAGCGAACCGCTCGGCGGGCCTTGCCGTTGGCGACGGGTTGGAGACGGTGTCCCACCAGGTCGTCCCCGTCTCACAGTCAGTCCGGGCGCTCCCGAACGAACCGCAGGCCAGAAGTGTGAGACACGTCTCAACGTCTCCCGACGTCTCACAGCAGCGTGCACCAGTAGCCACGGCGTCGATCGCCCAGCAGGCTGTTGATCACCGACGGAGCATCAGGTCCGCTCGGTACGGCACTTCCTTCTCATCAAGGAGCCTCACATGTTCAAGAAGACCGTCGCCGCCCTCGCGATGGCCGCGGGCATCGCCCTGAGCACGGGCGTCGTCCTCGCCCCGGCCGCCCAGGCGGCCCCGTCCGACTGCAATGCGGGCGGCCTCTGTGTCTACTGGAACGCCAACTACTCCGGCGCTGTCCAGACCGTGTACCAGGACAACGACGACCTCAGCATGTACTCCAACTTCAACGACAGCCTCGGCGGCTCGGCGTTCAACAACGGCAACAGCTGCAACGTCGTCGTCTACGCCCAGAAGTACGCCCAGGGCCAGGGCTGGATCCTCTACCGCGGCCAGGGCTGGACGCAGATCCAGAGCAACCTGCCCCAGATCCTCTCCAACCGCTGGTGCACGGTCTGACCCACCCCATGAAGACCAGGATCTCCCTCGCCCTCGCGGTGGTCCTCCTGGGCATCGGTGCCGCCGGATGTTCCTCGTCCGGCGGCACCACCCCGCCCGGGCCCCAGCCGCGACCCTTCGGCGGCGTCACCCACTACGACGAACAACAGCGCGTCGCCCTGCACAACGCCGAGGAGAACCTCGTCGCCGGCTGCATGCGCGGCCGCGGATTCGACTACCGCCCCCAGGCCCTCGCCACCGGTGACCACCGGCTCGACACGAACCCGTACGGCCTCCTCACCACCGCCCAGGCCGCCAACGACGGCTTCGGGGTCATCAGCACAGCGCTGAACCTGAAGAAGCCCGCCGACCCCAACCAGGCGCAGGCCACCGCCGAGCCGTGGAAGGCCGCGCTGCTGGGCACCGAGGCCCACCGCGTCACCGTCGACCTGCCCGACGGCCAGCAGTTCTTCTACAACAGCGACTCCTGCCTCACCCAGGCCGGCGACGCCCTCTACGGCCCCGACTACTACCGCCTGTTCAACAGGTTCCAGGTACTGAGCAGCAAGGTCGTCACCGGCGTCCAGGCCGACGCCCGCTTCACCTCCGCCGAGAACCGCTGGCACGACTGCATGGCCGCCGCCGGCGAGCCGGCCGGCCACCTCGCCGACCCGGTCGCCTCGATCGACCAACGCCTGAAGCAGGACGGCTCCGACCCGACGAAGACCCACGACCTCATCGGCCGCGAGCTCTCCCTCGCGAAGACCTCCGCCCACTGCCAGGAGAAGGCCGACCTCGCCGGCACGGTGACGCAGGTCCAGTCCGACGTCGAGAAGACCGTACTCGGGACCGACCAGCCCCTCTTCGACCAGCTGCGGACCCTGCGCCAGCAGGCCCTCACCCGCACCGCCCCGCCCACCGGCACCCCCTGACGACCTCCGAACCGGCCCGCCGAGCACCCTGCTCGGCGGGCCGACTGGTACCACCGGGCCTGCGGTGCTCCGGGGAGCCGGCCCACCCCTTCGACGGTGACGTGCCTGGGCAGCACGAGTGTTGATCGATCAGCTCGGTATCTCCGGTCAGTAGGAGGCGACTTCGGAAGCCCGCTCGGCAAGTTCGACGGCACCGGGGATTCCCCGCTTGGTGTGGACGCCCATGGCCGAGCGAACCGCTTTCAGCTCCTTCTTGTTCCGGTCGGAGGCCACACCGTCCATGAGGTCCAGGCACTGACTCCACAGAATCACGGCCTCCTCGTGACGGTGCTGAGCAGCCACGGACACTGACCGGCGCCGTACTGGGCCGGCTGTCAGATCACCGGCGGTCGGCCCAGCCGCGTCATCCGCCACACCGTGCTCCACCGCATCGGTCGCCGCGGCGGGCATGGGGTGCGGACGCCCTCGAAGAACCCGGACCACCACGCCTT
>NZ_JAHTKP010000094.1 GCF_019192735.1 Kitasatospora aureofaciens | reverse complement strand
GTGCTCGTGCCGGTCACGGATCTCGCGCACCGCGCCGGCCAGGTCCGGGCCGAGCCGTGTGGAGCCGGCCCACGAGAGGTCGGGCCTGCCGCGGGAGGCCACGTACTTCGGGACGCTGTTGAAGAGCGTGGCGAACCCGCTGTCCTCGCCGCCCTCCTGGTACGGCCAGTAGGCGGCGAAGATGTCATACGTCCGCCGGCCGAGCAGGAGGGCGTCCGTGCCCTCGTAGGCCGCGCCGACCTGCGCCCCGGCGACCTCGTCCAGCAGGGGCGCCTGCCAGCCGCCGAACGGGAACCCCGCCGGGTCCTCGTCGGGGCCGCCGGGCGACTGCCCGACGAGGTCGAGGGTTGCGAACAGCTCGATGTGGATGAGGCCCATGCCTTACTCCCGATTCCTCGAAGAGCACATGCCGACCGGTCTTGAAGCGCGCGGCACGGTGCCCTGCCTACGCCACCAGGCCGGGACGCCGCACCGGCACTTCCGCTCACGATAGATCACGGGCCGCGTCCCAACCGGGCGGCCGGCCTGCGTCCAGCGTCATCGCCAGGCCACCGGCGCGATCCACGGCTGTGGTGTCAGCCCCAGGCACCGGCGTGGTCGAGCAACCGCGCGACGGCGTCGGGCCGGCGGGCCTGGGATTCCTGCTCGGCCTTCTCGTCGCGGTCGTCGGTACGGCGCCGTGCGGGCGCTTCTCCCGATACCACTGCGATCGTGAAAGTAGATGCCTGACACACTGTGCGCCATGACTGAGCAGGAACATCACGCCTCGGCGCAGCTTTCCGAGGCACTGCACCGCAGGTTGGAGCGGATCGAGCAGCTCCTGGCGCCCGAGAAGCCGGAGCGCCCGGCGTGGCGCTCGATCACTCTCGGTGAGCAGCGCTGGGCGGTCTCGGCGGCGATCCTGGCCGCCGTGGGCCTGCAGCTGGCCCTGCCGACCCGTCTGACCATCCACCCGCACTGGATGCTGCCCACCCTGGAGCTGGCGCTGCTGGTGGCCCTGGTGGTCCTCAACCCGCACAAGCGCATCGACCAGACGTCGCGGCTGCTGCGCTTGCTGAGCCTGGCCCTGGTGGCGGTGATCAGCCTGGCCAACGGCTGGTCGGCGGTGAAGCTGGTGCGCGACCTGATCCACACCTCTGCCTCACCGGGCGCGCTGGCGCTGCTCGGCACCGGCGGCGCGGTCTGGGCGACCAACATCATCGCCTTCTCGCTCTGGTACTGGGAGTGGGACCGAGGCGGCCCGGCGGCCCGCGCCCAGGGGGTGAAGTCGTACCCGGACTTCCTCTTCCCCCAGATGCAGCAGGAGGGCATCGCGGAGCCGGGCTGGGAGCCCTCCTACCCGGACTACTTGTATGTGGCGTTCACCAATGCCTGCGCCTTCAGCCCAACGGACACCATGCCGCTGTCGGTCTGGGCGAAGCTGCTGATGATGACGCAGTCGGCGGTGTCGCTGATCACGGTGGTGCTGGTGGTGGCGAGGGCGGTCGGCATCCTGCAGTAGCAGCCACAGGTACTCGAGCCACCACAGGTACTCGGCGATCCGCCGGTGCAGTCCGGCGGCGTTGAGGCCGTAGGCAGCCAGGTGCTCGGGGATGGAGCCGTACTGGGTTCTCGCGCGGGATGCCCGGGGAGAGCGCGGTGCGGCAGGTCGCCGAGCGCCTTTTGGGCAGCGGTCGCGTCCCCGCCAGGTACGGTTCGGCCAGCACCACGTCGGCCCGCACGGTCGCGGCGTACAGCACGGTGACGTCCAGGCCCTCGGCGGCGAGCACCGCGTCCAGCATCAGGCCGACCGCCGGCACCACGCCCCGCCTTCCCCGGCGGACAGTCAGGAAGCGTCCGGGCTCGATCGGCCGGGCCTCGGCGTTCTGATGCACGGAGAGCCGGAGATGGACCGGCCTGTCGTCCTCGGCCCGTCTCTCTGGGGCTCGCCTCGAACACCCCCGCGCCGGTCGGATCTCGCGCGGGCGGGTGAACCAGCGGCTGGCCTCGTGCACCACACATGTTGTACCCGCTATCGCCGTCCCGACTGCTTCTGAGCTGCGTGAACTTGAACCGCACACTCGCGGCGTCCCAGGGAAACGCCAGCGACTTCGGCCGCAGCGGTGAAGACATTGAGCGGGGCCGGGCGGAGCGCATGGCTTGCTGGAGCTCGGTCACCCGGGTGCTGCTCACCCGCGACCAGGTGCTCGCGTACGGGCTGCCGCCGACGGCGGGGAAGAAGGACGATCCGCGCCGGCACACTGGTGCTGTTCGGCGGCGGTGCGGCCCGGAGGCCATCGCGTCATCCATCACCCGGGCGAGGCGGGGAAGCTCGCGCTCGTACCAGGTCAGCGCGGTGCCGCTGGTCGCTCTGGTCCTCGAAGCCGGCCGCAAGCGCACCCGCCCCGGGACCAAGCCGCTCATCCCCGAGCAGAAGAAGGAGAAGGCCAAGCTGGACCACTGGCGGCTCCTGCGTTGCATCTAGGCCGTGGAGGCCGCTTGGATCGTCATCCGGACGGCCATCACCCGACCGGCCAAGCTCGGTCAGCCTTTTGTTTGCTGGTCCAGGCCGTGCTTGCTGCGACCGCTCACGGCCCGGAGAGCAGGGGCCGGGCGAGGGGCGCGCGGTGCCAGTCGGCGGCTGGCACCGCGCTGGCGATCCGTCAGTAGACCATCCGTACAGTCCAAGGCTGACGATCAGCTGTATTCCAAACTTTGGGATTCCTTGAGCAGTATCTCCATGAAGCGGCGCGGCGCGTTCCTGTTCGCGGCCGCCGCCCTTGTCACCGTCGGCGCCATGGGCGGCACCGCCCACGCAGTGCCCAACTCCGGCTCTCTTTGGGCCGGTTACGGCAAGAGCAACACGTACGCCAGCGTCAAGTGCGTGCAGCAGATCTCCAACTCGCTGCACTACCAGACCGGTTACCACACGGTCGACGTGGACGGCTCGTTCGGCCCCGACACCGGTAGGAGTGCGGACCGCAGAGGCCCCGGTGTCGAACACCGGGGCCACGGGCATGGGCCAGCAGCTCTGGGCGGCGCTCAGGATCAGCCGCGCGATGTCCGCCAGGTGTGAAACCAGCGACAGATGCCCGGCGTCCACCTCGGTGGTGTGCGCGTGCATCCGGCCGGCCATGAAGCGCTCGAGGCCGGGGTCGATGGTGCGGTCCTTCTGCGAGACGGCGTACCAGCTCGGCTTGTGCTGCCACGCGGCCGCGCTCGTCGTCGGCGGAGCGGTCGAGAGCGCCCCCTGGACTGCGTAGAGCCCGAGCGCCTCCGGTTCGGGCACGCCGTTGGCGAAGTCGTGCAGGAATGCCTGCCGGTTCAGCCACTGGAACCCGCCGGACCTAATGATCCCGTGGGTGACCGGCGGAGACGGGAACCGGGCTGCGAGGGCGGCGAAGTCCTCACTGGCCTCCGGAGCCCGCGCGGCGACGTAGACCAGCCCGGCGACGTTCGGCGCGAGTCCCGCCTGGGAGGTCACCGTTCCGCCGTAGGAGTGGGCGACCAGCAGGGTCGGGCCGTCCTGGCGTGCCAGCGCGCGATTGGTCGCCGCGACGTCGTCCTGCAGCGAGGTGAGCGGGTTCTGCACGGCGATGGCCTCCAGGCCGGCCGCCTGGAGCAGCGGGATCACCTTCGACCAGGAGGAGCCGTCCGCGTAGGCACCGTGGACGAGCGCCACATGGCGTACCGCGGAACGCCTGCCCGGCGCGGCCTGCGCCAAGGGGCCGGCAGCCAGCGAGGCTGCGGCCGCACCGGCACTGAGCAGAGAGAACTGGCGACGTGTGATCACTGGCCCTCCCGTGATGGGCGTGGGACAAATCAGGATAGATCCCACCGTGGCGGGCGAGTCGCGTTCGTCCTACCACGGGGCGGCCTCTGTCGGGGGCCAGGCGGCCGCGGCCCGCCCGTGCGGCCGGTCAGCCCACCTCGACCTGGTGGGTGATGAAGGCAGCCAGGTCGTCGATCTCCTGGCCGGCGACATGGTGTCCCAGCCGGGGATAGACATGGACATCCGCATCTGTGTGCTTCGTCATCCAGGTTGCGGTGCGCACGATCGCATCGTCCGGTATGACCGCGTCAAGGGCGCCGCGGCCCCAGAAGACAGGCGGCTTGGTGATGGCGAGCACCCGATCGCCCGGCTGACTGTCGTTCACCACGAATCCGGCCAGCTGAACGGCGTAAGAAAAACGCGAGGGAGCGTGCCGCAGCAACTGCAGCGCCAGTCCGCCTCCTTGCGAGAATCCGATGAGCCCCACGGACGAGAAGGTGGGCTGAGCGTCCAGCCATTCGAGTACGGCACCAGTCATAGCGTTGGCCACAGTCGGCCGGGGGTTGCCGATGGGGTTGCCCCTGCTCGGGAACCAGGCATATCCGCCCGCCTCGGGGATGGGAGCGCGCAGTGACGCGACCACCAGCTCACGCGGCATGCGCGGGGTGAGCTGGAAGAGGTGGGTCTCGTCGTAACTCCAGCCGTGCATCATCACCAGCAGGGGCTTGCCGTTCCGGTCGGCCTCGGGGACCGACCAGAGCACGGCGTCTGCATCGATCAAAGGACTGGTCCCGCTGGCGACACTCACGATTGGCTCCTGTGGGAACTACTGGCGAACCTCCAGTCGGCCGAGTCAGCGGCGGGCTCGCGCGGCCCGCGGAGTTGGGGCCACCTCTGGCGCGACCCGGTGCCGCGTTCGAAGACGATCCCCTGCACTGACCCCGGTCGGCCCGTGCCGCCAGGTCGGGCCACGCGCTACCGGGCCGGCCTGTGGCGGTCGTCAGCCCGCCGTTGCAGGGGGCTCGAGGACTGCCTCGACATCGACCGTGACGTCGACCATGTCGCCCACGACGACACCACCTCGGTCGACCACGTCGTTCCAACTCACGCCGAAGTCGTGGCGGTTGATGCGTGATCTGGCGACGAATCCGGCCCGGCGCCGTGGACCGAGATCCCGGCCGTCCTCCCACCACGGAGTGTCCCACTGTCCCAGATACGTCACATCGAATGTCACGGAGCGTGTCGCTCCGCGAATGGTGAGGTCGCCCGTCACCTCGAAGTCGTTCGCGCTCACCTGGCGGATGCGAGACCCGGTGAACGTCCACGTCGGATAGTGCTCGACATCGAAGAAGTCGGCGCTGCGCAGGTGGGTGTCGCGGTCGGGCTGCCCGGTGTACACCTGTTTCGCGTCGATCGTCGCCTCGACCCGGGCCTTCTCCGGGGCGTCCGGGTCGACCACCAGGAAGCCGTGTACGTTCTTGAACTGTCCGCGTACGTAGGTGACCATCATGTGTCTGACGCTGAACTCCGCCGCAGTGTGACCTGACTCGAAGAACCATTTCGCCGTAGCCATGGCAGCTCCTCGGTATGCCTGCTCCTCCGAACACGATAGGACGGCCGTGCACCGTCGGCTCGCCCGGTGCCGGCCCGGCAGCGGACCACGCCGGCCGAACCACGTCGGCAACTCCGGGCCGGCCTGAGCACCCGTCAGCCGCAGGCGCCGCCGCGGCCCTGCGGCGGATGTTGTCGCTACGGCGGTCCACCGGCCAGCCGTACGGCGGCAGCCTGAGCCTTCACGCCGCCTGAGCGCACGCGTCCCGCCCGGCCGCCCGCAGACGGGCGGGGAGCAGGCGGACGGGGTCAGCGGACGGACGCTCCGCCGTCGACGGTGAGCAGGGCGCCGTTGACGTAGGAGGCCGCGTCGGACACGAGGAAGGCCACGGCCTCGGCGACCTCGCTGGGCAGGCCGACCCGGCCGGCGGGGGTCATGGCGAGGAACTCGCTGCGGTCCTCATCGCCGAGCGAGGCCTGCACGCCTTCGGTCTCGATCACGCCCGGGAGGACGGCGTTGACCCGTACGCCGGCCGGGCCGTACTCGGCCGCCCAGATCCGGGTGAGCTGGTTGACTGCGGACTTGCTCGAACCGTAGGCGGTGGCCCCGATCACGGCCTTGTCGGCCGCGAGGGAGCTCACGTTGACGATCGCGCCGCCGCCCTTGTCGACCATGGCGGGGACCAGCTCGGCGGCCAGGAAGAAGGGTGCCTTGACGTTCACGTCAAAGACCTGGTCGAAGACCTCCTCGGTGGTGTCGGTGGTGCCGGCGAACGGATAGATGCCCGCGTTGTTGACCAGGATGTCGATCCCCCCGGTCAGCTGCCTCGCCTCGCGGGCCAGTCGGCGGGCGGCGGCTGCACTGCCCAGGTCGGCCCGGACGAAGTCGGCCTTCCCGCCTGCCGCACGGATCTCCCGCACGGCCTGCTCCCCACGGGCGGCATCGCGGCCGGAGACGACCACATGTGCGCCCCGCTTGGCCAGAACCTGCGCGATCGCCCGGCCGATGCCACTGGTCGCGCCGGTGACCAGGGCGGTCGAGCCATTCAGCGACGGAGCCATGAGAACTCCTCGAAAGCCAGTTTGAATCACCTTTGCAGACCTACAACCACAGGCTTGGAAAGCTCATTCCAGTCCGAGTGAGAAGCCGTTGTCTTATCGGACGTGATGGACGTGTTTCTGCCGGTCGTGTGTCACGAACGCTGAAGGAGGGGGGCTTCCCCCGGGAACGTGGACACTGGGTGCTATGCGGCGATGCCCAGCGTAACTGATCTCTGCTCGTATGCGATCGGGGTCATGTGGTCGAGGCCGGGGTGTCTCCTCCGGGTGTTGTAGCGGTTGATCCATCGGAACAGGGCGAGCCGGGCCGCGCGGGCCCCCGGTCATGGCCTGGTGAAGCGCACGATGGCCGACCGGGCCCGCGCCGCGGCCGCCGTCCAGGAACCACCAGATCACTCCCTCGAGCTGATCCCGCAGTCTCTCGGGGTGCGGGCCGTACTCGCCGATCGGCAAGTACGGCTCGATGAACTTCCACTGGCTGACGGTGAGTTGCCTACGCGTCACACACAGCGTCCTACCGGATTCCGCTTTCGGGTGGGCACGGAACCGCAATATTGATCACGACATCACACAGGCCCTAATAGTCGGGGTGGAAGAGACGAAGTCGGCACAGGTCAGCTGGCGCCCCGTCAACGGGGGAGCCGAACTCACCTTGATCGTGGACACCCCTCGTGGTCAACGCCGTTGCGTTTAGCGTCGTGGGTGGGTTGCAAGTCCGTGCTCGAAGAACGTGATGTCGGCGCGGAAGGTGTATGCCTGTGCGGTTGCGGGGTGCCGTCCGGCGTTCGGGCCGTACTTGCTGGTGGGGTTCTTCCGGGTGCGGGCCTTGATTCGGGGACGGCGGCGGGCGGGCAGGAGTGCGTCCAGGGCGGCCCTGCCGATCGCGCCGATCAGGTCGGCCGGACCGGTGGACAGGATGTTGCCGGCGGTGGTGACCTGGTCGGCGGCGGTCTGGGGCAGGACGGTGAAGCTGATCCGGTCCATGTCCAGACCGGGCCGGGTGCCGGCCGCGTCCCGGGCCGCTCGGATGAGTGCCTGGTAGACGGTGAGCAAGGCGTATACCTCCTGGTCCAGGCCCTGGAGGCTGCGCGAGCGCAGGACACGGCCGTCCAGCATCGTGGCCTTGATCGAGAAATAGGTCGTCTCCGCCTGCCACCGCTCGTGGTGGAGCCGGACCAACTCGTCGGCAGGGTGACGGGCGGGGTCGAGCAGGCTGGTGAGCAGGCGCCATTGCTCGCGGTGGATCGTGCCGTCGGCCAGGGTGACGGTGATCCGTGCCTCGATGACCCGCACCTCGATCAGGACGGGCAGGACGCCGTAGCCGATCCGGGCCAGGTAGGAGCCGTCGGACAGGTGCCCGGCGGGGGTGGGAACCCGGCGGGCGGAGGAGCGCACCAGGAACTGTGCGCCGCCGGCCCGGATGTCGCGCAGGAACTCGGCGGCGTCGAAGGCGGCATCGGCCAGCAGCAGCATCGATCGGTCCAGAGAGGTCAACAGACTGCGCGCGTAAACGAGTTCACCATCACTCTCGGAGCCGAAGGCGGCCGACAGGACGGCGCGGGTGCCGCACTCCACCAGGACCAGGAGCCTCAGCAGCGGGTATCCGAACCCCATGGTCTCGCCCACGCGTTTGGGGTAGTACCAGGTGACCTGCGCGTCGTCGGGGACGTGCAGGAGCGTGCCGTCCAGGGCCACGGTGCGCAGGCCCCGGTAGAACGCGCCGACCTGGCCCCGGCGTGCGACGGGTCCGGCCAGCGTCTCGAACAGGCGCCGCAGCGGCGCGGCTCCTATCCTCCGACGCGCCCTGGACAACGAGGACACAGCCGGACGCGTCAGGGCCAGACCCTCCAGACCGGCCACCAGCTTGCCCCACACTCCCTGGTAGGAGTGGTCCTCGAACAGGGCCAACGCCAGGACGAAGTACACCACCACCCGGAACGGCAGCAGTCGCAGGCGACGCTCGCGCGTCCCGGTCTCGTCCAGCACCGCGTCCACCAGCGCGAAGTCAACGATCTGGGTCAACTCGCCCAGGTGTCCGGGCGCGTACACACCCCCGGCTGCCTCGATCGTCCGAGTGATGACAGACTTCTCCCACAACGGGACCTCCGGTGATCTTCCTTGCTCGACACAAGTTGATCTACCAGGGGTCCCGTCGTGTCGTCACATCACCTTGACGAACGTCCCGTCAATCAAACGCAACGGCGTTGCCCTCGTGGTCCGTTCATGCGCCGAATACCTGATGCCCTGCCGCTGCCGGCCGATGTCGAGCAGGGTTCCGGGGCCGAGATAGCCACGCACGCGGCCGCCGCTACTTGGGGGCTGCCGGACTTCGTCTTCGTGCCCGCCCTCGCCCAGAAGGGCTCCGGCAGGCGCGAGCTCGGCGACCGGCTCCTGCTCGCAGGCCAACGCGCAGCCGTGGTCCACCCGCACCGCTTGGCCCCGTCGCGCGAGTGCCGCGTGCACCAGATCCACGACGAGCGTCTTGCCGCTGCCGGCCTGCCCGGCCACGAACACCACCACCGGCCGCTCCTGTGCCACAGCCCCGTGCAGCACGGCGGGCAGGATCTCCTCAGCGAGGATGCGCGCGCCCTCGCCCGGGTGGAGCTCGTCCCCTAACACTCCCGTCGGCGCCACCACCTACGGCTCCAGACGGGGGTCGTCGATGTCCACGGTGGCGATCCCGGGCGGATACAGCTCCGGACGGGCCGTCAGGATCAGGTGCTGCAGCGGACGCACCGGGGTGGGTAGACTCGTGGCGATGGCATGGGCCAGATCCGGGCCTCCGTAGCCGTCGCGGACCATGGTCGCCACCACCACGGCGGTACTCGCATCCAGGGGCTCGAACTCCAGCGCGGGCAGCGCCATGACCGCGTGCGCGGCACCCTCGTCCTTCACCTCGGCCTCGACCACGCACAGCACCGGAACCAGCAGATGCTGGAACGGGCTCTGCAGAGCGGAGTCCACGATCCGATGCAGGCGCGGGTGACCGGCGGCCAGCGCGGACAGGGCGCTGGAATCCAGAATGATCACGCGCTGCGCCGGGGGGCGACCTTGGCGCGCGCGTCGGCCGCGGCGATGTCATAGACCCGCTGCAGCAGGTTCGGGCCCTCGTCCAGCTCCGTGTCGGAGAGGGTCATCCCGAAGTGCTCCCGCAGCAGCCGACGGCCCTCGGCAACGCGCTCCGCGATCTGCTCCGCGGTGGGCTGCGCCTCCACCAGCAGGGCCACCTGGGCGCCGATCGTGGTACCGCGGGCCGCCGCGAGAGCGGCCAGCCGGTCACGCGTATCAGGGGAAACCTTGATCGTCGCATCAGCCATACCGCGATCGTACACCGCTGGTACACCACTGGTGTACCGATCTGTCCGGCCTTGGAAAAGCCAGGCTCGCACCGACGGCAAGCTGACCGGCCGCAGGGTGGGACACTTCACCCCTCGTGTTCGGCCGCGGGTGCTCGCCCGGGTGGTCAGGTGCGTGCGCGGACCAGGTCGCGGGCGCGTTCTTTCAGCAGCCGGGCCGCCGCGGTGCCCCGGTGGGGGCGGATCAGGCGCAGCATCTCCTGGACGCGGTCGTCGAAGTCGCCTGCCGCACCGAAATCCCCCCGGACCTCGCCGCCACCGACAGCTGGACCGAACTGTGCGCGGCCTCCAGCGACATCACCGCTTGGTGCAACGACCTGTACTCCCTCGCCCGCGAAAGAGCCAACGCCGAACCCACCAACTACGTCACCGTCCTGCGCCACGCCCTGACCTGCACCGAGCACGCCGCCATCGAGCAGGTCAGGACGCACATCACCCGCCGATTGCAAGACCTCGACAATGCCGGGCACGCCTTCCTCGCCGAAGCGCACCGGCGGGAGCCCGGCGCACACTTGGAGTACCTTCACCGAGTCGTTCGGATCATCTGCGACATGCCCGGCACCCATCTGGGCTGGATGCTCGCCTCCGGCCGCTACCAGTAGCACGCCGTCAGGCGGTGACGGCCGCCCCTCGGCGATCCGCTACACCGCCGGCTGGCCGCCCGCACCGGCGCGGCAGGCTCGCCGATCCGTGGCAGGAGGTCCGGCAGCAGCACGCCCGCGACTACCCGGACCGCAAGGCTTGGCCCGGCGCCCGGGTGTCCGATCAGGCGAGAGAACGGAGTCGTCGTGGTGGAGCTCAGGTGAGGACGATGGGGTGGCCGGTGAGGTGGACGCCGGCCTGGCGTAGTTCGTGGAGGGCCGCGGTGGTGGTGTCGGTGGCGACGCCCGCGGTGTAGTCGAGCAGGACGCGGACGGTGAAACCGGCTCGTGCGCCGTCGAGGGCGGTGGCCTTGACGCAGTGGTCGGTGGCGATGCCGACGACGTCGACATGGGTGATGTCCCGGGCGCGCAGCCAGTCGGCGAGCGGGGTGTCGGTTGCGGTGGAGCCTTCGAAGCCGCTCTTGGAAGCGGAGTGCGCGCCTTTGTAGAAGACCTCGTCAACGGCCTCGGACGCGGCGGTGGGGGCGAAGTGCGGGTGGAACTCGCTGCCGTCGCTGCCGACGACGCAGTGCACGGGGAAGGAGTTGCGGAAGTCCGGGTGGTCGGAGAAGTGGGCGCCGGGGTCGATGTGGTGGTCGCGGGTGGCGACGATGTGCTTGTACGTGGTGCCGGCGGTGCGCCGGGCGAGGTCGGCGATGGCGCGGGCCCGGTCGGCTCCGCCTTTGACCGGGACGCTGCCGCCCTCGCAGAAGTCCTTTTGCACGTCGACGACGATCAGTGCGCGGCTCATGGCATAACCCTTCCCGGTGGACACTCGTGTCCCTGATCCGTGCCCCGTCAGTGACGGGATGGCCGCGTTCCGGACGCATGGTTCACCCGGCCGCCGTCCTGGCCGCCGTTGACGGGTCGTTGGCCGCGGTCGGGCCGTGGCCGGCCTCCTGGCTGCGTCCCGCCCAGTCCCGGACCGCCCATCCCCGGACCCTCCGGGCCCCGTTCCGGCCAGGTGCGGACGGTCTCGCCCGTTCTGATGCCCGTCTACGACGGCCTGGGCGGTGCCGGAGGCCGACCGCGGGCCTGGCGGTGGGTGGCGGTCCAGGTGTGCCGGCAAAAGCCCAGGTCGGACCAGGTGGCGAGAAGGCATCAAGGTGGAACTCGCCACCCACCACCCACCCCTTGACACCCCTCTCCTTCCCCTCCCTGTCCTTTGCCTGTGGTGGTTGTTGGGCTGGTGGGTGGGCGGCGGTTCGGGTTGGCGTGCCTGCGGCGGGCTGGCGTCCGTAATCCGGTTTATGTTGATAGAGCACCTGGTCAGAGGGGGGTAACAAGCCGTAACCCACCGGGGACGCTGCATGACCGGCCTGACCGTCATCCTGCTGCTCGTGGTCCTGGCCACGGCTGTGGCGACCGGTGCCCGGCGCTGGAGCTTGCCTGCCCCCTCGCTCCTCGTCATTGCCGGTCTGGTCGTCGGGCTCATGCCCTGGGTTCCCGAGGTCCGCCTGCCGCCTCACGTGATCAACGTGCTGGTGCTGCCGCCACTGCTCTACGCCTCGGCCGGGGAAATCTCCGTCCGCGACCTGCGCAGCGTGTGGCGGCCTGTGACCGGCCTGGTCTTCGGTCTGGTCCTGGCCTCGGCCGTCGCCGTCGGGTACGTCGCCCGAGCGATCACCCCGCTCACCACCGCGACCGCGCTCATCCTTGGCGCTGTCCTGGCCAGCACCGACCCCGTGGCCGTTACCGCACTCGGCCGGCGCCTGTCCCTCCCACCGCGCGTGCAGGCCATGGTGCAGGCGGAAAGCCTGTTCAACGACGCCACGTCGCTGGTTCTGTACAAGGTCGCCGTGGCGACCGCGGTTTCCAGCAGCGCCATCACCGTGTCCGGGACCGTCGAGCAGTTCCTGATCCTCGCGGGCGGAGGAGCCCTCATCGGCGCGGCGGTCGCCGCAGTGGTGACCCTCATCCGCAGACGGACCGAGGACCCCGTGCTGGAGACCGTCATCGCATTGGTCACTCCGTACGCCTCGTACGTCATCGCGGAGGACTCGCACGCCTCCGGCGTGACCGCCGTCATCGTGTCCGGGGTGGTCCTCGGCAGCACCGGCCACAAGCTCAGCAACGCCCCCGTCCGTCTCCAGATCCACGCCGTCTACGACACCGTGACTTTCCTGCTGGAGAGCGTCGTCTTCGCCCTCATCGGTCTCGAGCTCCCCTCCGCCGTCCGTCACCTCGCGCACGACGAGCACGGCTGGCCGCTGTGGGTGCCGGTGATCGCCTTCACCGTGCTGGCGATCCGCCTGTTGTGGATCTTCCCGCTGTCCGCCCTGATCCAGTACCGGCACAAGGAGGGCGACAGTCGCCTCTCCTGGCGCGTTCCGGCCGTCCTGTCCTGGGCGGGCACCCGAGGCGTCATGCCGCTGGCTGCCGCGCTCTCCATCCCCCTGGTCACCCACACAGGGGCGCCGCTGCCGCACCGGGCGCTCATCCTCACGCTCACCACCGGGACCATCGCGCTCACCGTCGTTTTCCAGGGCTTCACCCTTGCTCCTGTCGTCCGCCGCTCGGGCATCGCTCTGGAGCCGGAGCACACCGCCCGCGAGGAGGCCCGGACCCGCCGACACATTGCCAACACCGCTCTCGACGAGCTCAAACAGCTCGGCGATCTGGATGAGCTCGCCGAACTGGGCACCGCCGCTGAGACTGCCTTGAAACAGGCCCGTCGCCATCTGGAAGCGCGCATCCACCAAGCGGAAGACGCCCACTACAGCGACCCGGACGCCCGTCCCGCCGACGCCTACCGCGAGATACGCCGGACACTCATCGGCATTGAGGCCGCCGAGCTCCAGCGCCTCTACGAAGCAAACATGATCAGCAACGCCACCCGGCGCCGGATCCAGCGCGAACTCGACCTCGAGGAAGCCAGCCTCCGTGCCCGTGACTGACGGGCCGGCCACCCCCAGCACGCCGCCGCGTTGGCTGGGTGTGGTGGCGGTCTCAATGGCGGCTGGCTGGTGTTGACTCAGCGTGGTGGCGGTGGGCCCGGTCGGTGATGGTGCCGGGGTTCGGGTGGTGAGTGCGCTCACACGCGAATGCGGTGCACGACGACGGATAGTAGTGTCCGTTTTGCACCACTTTGCGACTATTTGGGGATAGCTGAACGGTGTTTGCGCAGGCCGGGAGGGGTCGGCGGGGGTCGGCGCGCTCCGGGCGGCCCGCTTCTCGGGCCGGTGCCGGTGCCTTCGGCTACGACGGTGGGTCGTGGCGAGGGGGTCTTGGCGGGGGCCGATCCGGTCTGGCACCTTGGCATTCGTCGTCAGTCACACCGGCTCCTGTCCCCGCCGGTTGCGGCTAACCGCCGAGTCACACCCCGCGACCGTTCGGCCCCTGTCCGGCCATGGTCGAGGCGGGGTGTGGCACCGGCTCAACCTGATTGAGGTCTTGCTCTTCATGCCCGCTTTCAAGCTCCGTATGCGTACCTCTGCCGCGATTCTTGTCGGTGCCGCCGGTGTGACCGCCCTGGGTGCCGCGGTGGTCCCGGCGACCGCCTCGGCTGCGGACGCCTCCCCGCAGGCCATCGCCGCCCAGATGGTGCCGGCGGACCAGCTGGCCTCGTTCAGCGAGATCATCTCCCACGAGTCGGGCTGGAGTGTGACGGCGACCAACCCGAGCTCGGGTTCGTACGGTCTGGGTCAGGCGCTTCCGGCCTCCAAGATGGCCTCGGCCGGTGCGGACTGGAAGACCAGCGCGTCCACCCAGATCAAGTGGGCGCTGGACTACATGAACTCCCGCTACGGCAGCCCGAACGCCGCCTGGGCGTTCTGGCAGACCCACCACTGGTACTAAGCCGGCCAATCGGCTCTCCCCCCGCCTCGGGGTCGGACAGGGGCCACCGGGGTGACCCACGAGGGCCCGTCCCGCGCAATCGCGCGGGACGGGCCCTCGTGCCGTTTCCCGGCCGTCCGGACAACGCGGCACCAGCCCGCGTCCACGACCCGGGGCCGGTGGCGACCGCCAGCGCGGGCGGCGGGTGACGTGTGTAGGGGAGCACCATCCGGCCGTTGACAGGCGGGCCGGTCCGCGGGCGGCCCCACCGGTTGCCGCCGCCGGGTGGACCGTCCGTCGCCGGATCGGGTGTCCGAGGGCGCGTCGTCCCACTCGTCCAGCAGGAGGGGCAGTGCCTGGTCGTACGGTTCGTACCGCAGCCGTACCGGCCCGAACTCGGTGCCGGTCATGATGATCGCGAAGCTGTCGCCGCGGGTGGAGTGTTCGGCTGAGAGGACGGAGCAGATGTTGATGCTGCTTTCCGGGGCTATGCGGCAGCGGTGGTGGCGCGCCAGCTGACGGGGAGGGTGAGCGGTGACTTGCTCGGGGATTCGTCGTCCCAGGTGGGGCGGTGGCCATCGGGCACGTGCAGGTCGGGGAAGTGGTCGAAGAGCGCCTCGAGGCCCACGGTCAGCTGGGCCCGTGCCAGGTGTGCGCCGATGCAGTTGTGCGCTCCGCGGCCGAAGGTGAGGTGAGGGTTGTCCGCTCGGCACAGGTCGAGTCGGTCGGGATCGGCGAACACACGCTCGTCGCGGTTGGCCGAGGCAAGGACCGGCAGCACGGCGTCGCCCGCGTGGATCCTCCGGTCGTGCAATTCGATGTCCTCGACGGCCTGGAGGACCACGACACCGTTCATGACCGGTAGGTAGCGCAGGAGTTCCTCCACCGCGACGGGCAGGAGGTCGCGGTCGTCGCGCAGCCGGGCGTACTGGCCGGGCGCGGCCAGCAGGGCCACCACGGCGTCGGCCAGGAACATGGTGCTCGTCCGGTAGCCGGCGACCAGCATGGAGAGCCCGAAGGCCACCACGCTCTCCCCGTCCAGGGGGCCGCGCCCCCACGCGTGGACCAGCTCGGTGAGGATGTCGTCCGCGGGCTTGCGGCGCTTGCGGTCGAGTAGCGCCGAGATGTACTCGCGCAGCTGGGAGGTGACCTGGCGGCCCTCGTCCAGGGTGACGAGCGCCCCCAGCGTGGCGTCCGCCCTGGGCAGGAAGTACCCGCGGTCCTCGTAGGGGATGCCCACCAGGTCGCACATGGCCAGGAGCGGAAAGGGCTCCAGGAAGCCGCCGACCAGGTCACCGGGCTGCCCACCGGCCACGAACTCGTCCAGCAGCCGGTCGGCCGACCGGCGCAGGCGCGGCAGTCGGCGGCGGATGGCACGGACGCTGAACGGCTCGGCCAGGGCGCGGCGCAGGGCCGCATGCTGGGGGCCGTCCAGTTCCATCATCGTGATCAGACCTGGTTCGTCGTCGGCGGCCTGGTCGGGCCGGGGCGGCCAGTCGTTGATGGTCGGCCTGATCAGCAGGGGGTCCGCGATCAGGTCCCGGACGTCCTCATACCGGGTGGCGTACCAGGCGGTGGCGCCGAACGGCAGCCGGACCCGCGTCAGCGGGCACTCCCGGCGCAGCCACCCGTACTGCGTGGGCGGCCCCATGGTGCCCGGCGGCGGGAGGGGCATGTCGATGACGGGCGTGTCATGGACGGGTTCCGGCGGTGGGCTGCTCACTGGCGTGCTCCCTGGATGCGTGTGAGGTGGCCGGGTGTGGAGGCCTCACCAGCCGACCGGGAGGGTCAGCGGTGACTTGGTCACGGATTCGTCGTCCCAGGTGGGTTCCTGTCCTTCGGCCAGGTGCAGTCGTGGGAAGCGGTCGAGCAGCGCCTCCAGCCCCACGGTCAGTTCGGCGCGTGCCAGGTGGGCGCCGAGGCAGTTGTGGGTCCCCCGGCCGAAGGCGAGATGGCCGCTTCCGGTCCGGCTCGGGTCGAGCCGGTCGGCGTCGGCGAAGATCCGCTCGTCGCGGTTGGCGGAGGCCGGCACGGGGATGACGGCGTCGCCCTTGTGGATCGTCTGCCCGTGCAGCTCGATGTCCTCGGTCGCCAGGAGGATCACGGTGCCGTTCATCACCGGCATGTAGCGCAGGAACTCCTCCACCGCGCCGGGCATCATCGTCCGGTTGTCGCGCAGGAGTGCCCACAGGTCCGGCCGGCCCAGCAGGATGTGCACCGTATCGGCCAGGAAGAAGCTGCTGATGCCGAAGCCGACAGTGAGCATGGACAGCCCAAAGGCCATCACATCGTCATGGCTCAGCACTCCGTCGTCGCACCGGCGGACCAGCAAGGTCAGGACGTCGTCGCCTGGCCGGTTGCGCTTCCGGGTGATCAGTCCGGCCACGTACTCGCGCAGCAGGTCGGTGACCCGGCGCCCCTCCTGCGAGGTCACCATCGCGCCGAGGGCCTCCTCCAGGACCGGAAGAAACCGGTCCCGGTCCTCGAAGGGGATACCCACCAGATCGCACAGCACGAGCAGGGGGAAGGGGTCCGTCAAGCCGGCGACCAGATCGCCGGGCCGGCCGTCCTCCTGGAACGCCTGCAGCAGCTGCTCGGCGAGCCGGCGGATGCGCGGCAGCCGGTGCCGTACGGCCCGGGCGCTGAACGGCTCGGCCAGGACCCGGCGCAGGGCCGCGTGCCGGGGGCCGTCGAGTTCGGCGATCGTGACCAGGCGCGGCCCGTCGTCCGTGGGCTGCCCGGGGCGGGACGGCCAGTCGTTGATGGTCGGTCTGATCAGCCGGGAGTCCGCGAACAGCTTCCGGACGTCCTCGTACCGCGTGGCGTACCAGGCGGTCGCGTCCATCGGCATCCTGACCCTGGCCAGCGGGCAGCCCGCGCGCAGCCGCGCGGCCTCCTCGGGCGGCCCCATGGTGCCCGGCGGCGGGAGCGGGAAGTCCAGGACATCCGCCTCGGGGCCGGGTCCCCGCGCGCCGGGTGGCTGTGCGGTCACGCTCGCTCTCCTTCGGGTGCTCTGGCTACGGGCGTTCGATGTAGCCGCTGGCGTAGAAGTACTCCAGGTAACGGTCCAACAGCTCCGCGTCGACAGGAGGGCAGTCCAGGCCCGCGGTGGCCAGGTCACGCTCGACATTGGCCCGTCCCACGGTCGGGAAGGTGCCCTCGAAGTACATCTCCTTGACGGACATGTCGGCCTGCTTGCAGCGGTCCACGCACAGCGAGACGAAGGGGGCTGTGGGGCTCGTGGGGTGCTGCGCGACATGGCGAACGAGTTCGCCCACCCACTCGTCGTAGGGGAGCCGGCGAATCCGATGGCCGTGGGCATCCATCCGGTCGAGCATGTCGCGCAGGCTCGCCGCACGGGGGTTGGTCAGGTGGTAGGTCCGGCGGGTGGCGCGGTGCGCCGTGGCGACGTGCACCACCGCGTCGGTGAGGTAGTCCACCGGGACGAAGTCCAGCGGCAGCGGGATGTCGGGGGCCAGCCCGGTCTCGCTGATCGTTTTGAACAGCGAGCAGATCGCGGTATCGGTGTTGCAGGCGCCGGTGTGCCGGTCGCCGGTGATCTCGTACGGCCGGTAGATCGCCACCGGCAGGCCCTGGTCCGCGGCGCTGCGCAGCACCTCTTCGGCGACCCACTTGCTCTCTGCGTAGCCCATGGTGAGCCCGTCGGCGTGGTCGAGCGGCAGGTCCTCGTCGACGTGTCGTACGCCGGCGGTTCCGAAGCCGGCCAGCACCGCGATGGTGGAGAGGAAGTGCACCGGCACCCCACGCCCGGCCGCCAGCCGGATGAGCTCCCTGGTGCCCTCCACGTTGGTGCGGCGCAGCGCGTCGTACGGATAGAGGAAGTTGACCTGCGCGGCCGAGTGGATCATCAGATCCAGGGTGTCGGCGAGCTCGTCGGCGTGGCCCGGTTCGAGGCCGAGACCGGGCTCGGCGAGGTCGGCGGGGAAGCACACGATGCGGTGGGTCGCTTCGGTGGCGGCGAGGCCGAAGCGGGCCAGGTTTCGCGTCACCTTCTGCCGGGCGTGGGCGCGGTTTCGGCCTCGCACCGGGCAGTGCACCCGGGCGTCGGTACGACGCAGCAGCGCAGTCAGCAGGAAGGCGCCGACGAAGCCGGAAGCGCCGGTGAGCAGTACCTCCCCAGGGTGCCGCCAGTCCGGCTCCGGCCCGCGCCGCGGTGGCAGGGTGAAGCCCAGCCGCGCTTCGGCGCGGAAGTCCACCGGGCCTGTGTCGGCGAGCGCCTCGCCGTGCCGGTCCTTGAGGGTGGCGACGGCGCCGGTGAAGTCCTCCAGCGCGGGGGAGCGCAGCAGACTGTGGACCAGGGTGCGGCCGTGCCGGGCGTCGAGGTCGAAGGCGGCCAGCGTACGGGTGACGACCTCGGCTGCCAGCAGCGAGTCGCCGCCGATGTCGAAGAAGCTGTCGTCCGGTGCCGGGTGCACACCCAGCACCACCTGCCAGATTCGCGCCAGGGTGTCCTGCGGACCGGTCCCGAGGCCCTCCACCGTCACCGGGGTGGCGGCCGTTTCGGTCGCCGCCTGCGCGCGTAACCGGCGTCGGTCGACCTTGCCGCCCGCGGTCACCGGGAACCGCGCGACCTCCACCAGCCGCGAGGGCACTGCGGCTGCGGGTAGCCACGTCGCGAGGCTGCCGCGGATGCGGTCCAGCGACAGCGCCTGACCGGGGCGGGCCGGTGTCACGTATCCGATCAAGGTGTCGCCGTCCCGTTCGACGACGGCCTCGCCCACCGCGTCGTACGCCCGCAGCCGCGCCTCTATCTCGTCGAGCTCGATGCGGTGCCCGCGCAGTTTGATCTGCCGGTCCGCCCGGGCCCGGTACTCCAGTACGCCGTCCGGGCGACAGACCACCCGGTCACCGGTGCGGTACAGACGCGTCCCGGGCTCGACGAAGTTGTCGACGAAGCGCTCGGCGGTCAGCTCGGGATCGCCGAGGTACCCCAGGGCGAGTCCGTCTCCGCCGACGAGGAGTTCACCTTCCTCGCCGGCGTCCGCGAGGGTGCCGTCCGCGCGCAGCACGTGACACGTGGAGTTCTCCAGCGGGCGGCCGATCGGCACGGCCGTCACCTCGGGAGGCAGATCGTGCACCAGGTGTGCGGTGGAGACCACACTGTTCTCTGTCGGACCGTAGAAGTTGACCACGTTGGTGTTCGGACAGGCCGCCAGGATCGCGCGGGCCAGCTCCGCGTCCATCACCTCACCCCCGGCCGAGGCGAACCGCAGGGACTGCAGCGCCGACGGCCTGGTGCGTGCGACGTGGTGGAACACCCCGGTGGTCAGATAGGCGATGCTGACCCGCTCGGAGAGCAACAGTGACTCCAGAGCGGCCGGTGACAGCAACTCATCCTGGTCGGCGATCACGATGCAGGCGTTGGCGAGCAGTGCGGGCCAGATCTCGATCGCGGAGGCATCCGAGGAGATGCCGTAGGCGTGCAGCACCCGCTCACCGGGCCGCGGACGCTGCCGAACCAGGTCGGAGGCGGCCAACCGGACGACTCCGCGGTGCGGAATCGCCACGGGTTTGGGACGGCCGGTCGAGCCGGAGGTGAACATCACATAGGCGCAGTCCGTGGGAAGTACCTGGACCCGCGGTACCGCGACCGGCGCCGTCGGCGCCAGGCCACCCAGGTCGATGCGGGCACGCACGCGCCGGATGCGGCGAACACCGCCGGGCAGCGTGACGACGGTGTGCACCCCCGCGTCCTCGGCCATCGCCTGCAGACGCGCGGGCGGCGAGGCGTCGTCGAGCGGAACGTACGCCGCGCCGGTCTTGAGGACGCCCAGGAAGGCGACCAGTGCTTCCGGTGACCGCGCCCCGCACACTCCGACCTTGTCACCGTGCCGCACACCGGAATCGTGCAGCCGGGCGGCCAGCGCGTCGGAGCGGATCTTGAGCTCGCCGTAGCTGATGCTGCGACCGTGCTGTACGCAGGCGGTGGCCTGCGGGCGGTCGGCCGCCCGGGCGTCGAACAGTTCGTGGAGACAGCGATCGCGCGGATACCGGACCGTCTCGACCTCGGCCGCCGCCACCTGATGCGTCGTTGCCTGAGGGTCCATCGGAACATCTCGTCTCTGCTGCGCATGAAGTACGTGGCGCGGGAGAACTACTGCTCGAACTCCCTGGCGAAGGCGGCGAAGTCGACGCTCCGCCATCGCCAGGGCCGCATCCGGATGAGGATGTCGTCGGCCAGTTGCCGGTGATTGGCCGCCAGGTACGCGGTCGCCGTGTCCGCGTCCAGGTACCGGCGGGCCAGCTCCTCGCGCTCGGTCGGTGGCAGTGGATCCTCGACGGCCACCACCGGCCCTTCCACGCTGACATAGCGGTAGGGCGCGGACTCGTCCTGCGCGCAGAGGCTGAACCGGCCCGCGCTGCGGATGAGCCGGGCCTTCAGCGTCTCCCGCCCGGTCTGGATCGTCACCAGCCCACCGGGCCGGTAGGAGTACCAGAGCGGGACCAGCAACGGCCCACCGCCATCACGAGGGTCGTCCACCCCGAGGATCCCCACGTGCAGGCCGGCGAGGAACTCCTCCCGGTCTTCGACCGACATCCTGAGATCCACTGGTACCGCCTCGATTCGGCAGCGAGCGCATACGGTGTTGAGTGTGGTGCGCAGGGTGAGTCGATGGGTGACCACCGGCCGGCGCGCGACCGCCGCGGGTGCGTGCGAGTTTTCGCTCGCCCCCGGCCGGTGCACATGGCCTGCAGGCAGCCGACGGCTCAGCCGGGGCGGGGGCCGGGTCGGGCCAGGCCCTCTTCCAGGTTTTCACCACACCCGGGCGAGTCGCATGCGGGGCGACCGTGCACCTGGGACGGCCCGAGGTACGCGTGGGCCACCGGGCCGTTCCCCTCGCTGGAAAACACAATTGAGAAGCCCGTTGTCAGCATTGGCCGTCGTACTCGCTCGGTAGCTCACCGCCAGAAGGAAGAGGCACATGAGGGCAGGCATCCGAGCCGAGGGCCTGGTGAAGACCTTCGGCGACGTACGGGCCCTGGACGGGGTCGATCTCTACGTGCCGGAGGGTACGGTGCTGGGCCTGCTCGGCCCCAACGGCGCCGGCAAGACCACCACGGTGCGGGTGCTCACCACCCTGGTGCGGCCCGACGCGGGCAGCGCCCACGTCGCGGGGGCGGACGTGCTCAAGGACCCCAGCCGGGTCCGCAGCCTGATCGGACTCTGCGGCCAGTACGCGGCGGTTGACGAGTACCTCACCGGCCGGGAGAACCTCCGGATGGTCGGCGAGCTCTACCAGATGCGGACCAGGGCCGCCAAGGCGCGCGCCCGGGAGTTGCTGGAGTGGTTCGACCTCGCCGAGGCGGCCGACCGGCTGGCCAAGACCTACTCCGGCGGTATGCGCCGCCGGCTCGACCTGGCGGCCGCACTGGTGGTGCGGCCTCCGGTGATGTTCCTCGACGAACCCACCACCGGTCTGGACCCACGCAACCGGCTGGCGCTGTGGAAAGTCATCGAGACGCTGGTGACGGAGGGCACCACCCTGCTGCTCACCACCCAGCACCTTGAGGAGGCCGACCGGCTGGCGCACGACATCGCCGTGGTCGACCACGGCCGGGTGATCGCACGCGGCTCCGCCGACGACCTCAAAGCCATGATCGGCGGCGAGCGGGTGGAAGTGGTGGTCCACGAGCACGAGCTGATCGGCGCGGCCATGGCGGCGCTCACCCCGTACGGCGAGGGCCGGCTCAGCGTTGAGCAGCACACCCGGCGGATCACCGTGCCGGTGAGCGGGGGCGCCCTGGTGCTCGCCGACGTCATCCGTGAGCTGGACGGGCGGGACATCGTCATCGACGACATCGGCCTGCGCAGGCCCACCCTCGACGACGTCTTCCTCTCCCTCACCGGCCACGCGGCCGAGGAGAACGACCCGGGAAAGGACGCATGACCATGGCGGTCGTCACCACCGACGTGGGGGGAGACAAGATGCCGCGGCCGCGCGGCGGCGTCGTCCAGATGGCGCGCGACTCCTGGGTGGTCGCCCGGCGGAACCTGCGCCGGATGACCCGCATGCCGGAGATCGTGGTCTTCGGGCTGTTGCAGCCGGTGATGTTCGTGCTGCTCTTCTCGTACGTGCTGGGCGGCGCGATCAAGGTACCGGGTGGCGGCTACCGGGAGTTCCTGATGGCGGGGATCTTCGCCCAGACGGTCACCTTCGCAGTGGCCGGGGCCTCCGCCGGCATCGCGGAGGACATGACCAAGGGGCTGGTGGACCGCTTCCGCGCGCTGCCCATGGCGCGCCCAGCGGTGCTCACCGGGCGGACTCTGGCCGACGCGGTGCAGAGCGCCTTCGTCCTGCTGGTGCTGGCGATCGTGGCGCTGCTGGCGGGCTGGAGGGTGCACCACGGGGTGCTTGAGGCGCTGGGTGGCTTCCTGCTGCTGCTCCTGCTGGGCTACGCCTTCTCCTGGATCGGGGCGCTGATCGGCCTGTCGGTGCGCAGCCCGGAAGCGGCCACTTCGGCGGGCCTGATCTGGCTCTTCCCGCTCACCTTTCTCTCCAACGCGTTCGTGCCGGTGAACACCATGCCGGGCCGGCTGCAGGCGATCGCCTACTGGAACCCGTTCAGCGCCACCGTCCAGGCATGCAGGGACCTGTTCGGCAACCCGGGGGTCGACGGCGCGCACGCCTGGCCGATGCGGCATCCGGTCGCGGCGTCCGCGCTCTGGTCGCTACTGATCCTGGGGCTGTTCTCCTGGCTGTCGGTGCGCAAGTACCGCAACGCGGTCGGCTGAGGGGGAGTGCGAGCTCGTGCCGCGGTACGAGGGCCCCGCCGGGACGGTGTCAACTGCTGGGCTTGTGTGACGTGAATGACAACAACGCCGTTGCGTTTGGGTCTTGAGCTGCACGTCAAGCCCTGCTGAATGACGCAACGGGACGTCCTGATAGATCAACTTGTGCTGAGCAAGACGATCACCGGGAGTCCCGTTGCAGGAGAAGTCTG
>NZ_JAHTKP010000093.1 GCF_019192735.1 Kitasatospora aureofaciens | reverse complement strand
CCCAAAAGTCCCTGCGCCGGCCTGACCCTGTACGCGGTCCTCCGCGAACTCCAGGCCCTCCTGGCCACCTGGACCGGCGCCTGCTCCATATGCGGCCAACCCACCCCGGAACCCGAACCACACCACCGCACCTAACAAAGCCCTATTAGTACTCCAGCCGTAAATCGTGATCACGGATGGGAAGGTCAGGCCCGGGACGCTCCGAGGAACCGCAGCACGGCCAGGACGCGGCGGTGGTCCGCGTCGACCACGGGCAGGTCAAGCTTGGCGAAGATGTTGTTGATGTGCTTCGCCACGGCGCTCTCGCTGACCACCAGCGCCTGCGCGATGCCGGCATTGGAGCGCCCCTCGGCCATCAGGCCGAGCACCTCCCGTTCGCGGGGGGTCAGCCGCGCGAGCGGGTCGCTGTCGCGCCGCAGCAGCAACTGGGCGACGACCTGCGGGTCCAGGGCCGTGCCCCCGTCCGCCACTCGCCGGACCGCCGCCACGAAGTCGGCGACATCGGCAACCCGCTGCTTGAGCAGGTAGCCCACACCGCTGGTGTTCGCAGACAGCAGGTCAGCCGCGTACCGCTCCTCCACGTACTGCGAAAGCAGCACCACCGGCGTCCCCGGCCAGCGCCGACGGATCTCCATCGCCGCCCGCACCCCCTCGTCGGTGAAGCCGGGCGGCATCCGGACGTCGATCAAGGCGAGTTCGGGCCGGTGCTCCGCCACCGCCGCCAACAGCCCCTCCGCGTCGCCGGCTTCTGCGGCGACCTGGAACCCGCCCATCTCCAGCACCTTGATCAGGCCGACCCGCAACAACACCGAATCCTCGGCGATCACCGCGCGCACGGCAGCTCCGCGGTGATGGTGGTGGGCCCGCCAACGGGGCTGCTGACGTGGAAGGCCCCGTCGAGGGAGCCGACCCGCTTGGCCAGCCCGGTCAGCCCCGTGCCGGCGGCGGCGTCGGCACCGCCCAGCCCGTCGTCGGTAACGCGCACTCGCAGCACCTCGCCGACCTGACGGACTATCACCTCTGCATGCATCGCGTTGGCGTGCTTCGTTGCATTGGTCAGCGCCTCAGAGATCACGAAGTACGCGACCGACTCCACGCTGGGCGCCACCCGCTCCTCCAGATTGACCCGCAGCCGCACCGGCAGGGGCGTGCGGGCAGCCAGCCCGGACAACGCCGCGTCCAGACCTCGGTCTTCGAGCACGGCCGGGTGCAGCCCCCGCACCAGATCATTGAGTTCGGCGATCGCCTCCTTCGCCTCCAGGTGCGCTCTCGCGATCACCTCGCGGTCATCACTCGGCAGGTCCGGGCGGGTGGCAAGGGCCAGACCCAGGTTGACCGCGAGAGACACCAACCGCTGCTGGGTGCCGTCGTGCAGGTCGCGCTCGATCCGGCGGCGCTCCGCGTCGACGGCCTCGATCAAGTCGGTCCGGCTCACGGCCAGCTGATCGACCCGCTCCTGGAGCCGCTGCGCCCGGCTGGGCCCGAGCAGGCCCAACGCCAGCCGCGCCTCGGCCCGGGCTACTGCCCGCGCGGTCCAGGGCAGGGCGCACAGGAGGAGGAGTCCAGCCGCTGTGAAAGCCGGCAGCTGGGTCAGGTAGCCGAACCAGTCCTGGCGGATTCCGGTTGGCAGCGCCCATGACCAGGCGTAGGCGATGACGCCCGCCAGGCACGCCGCTGCCACCGCGAGCACCAGCAGCTCCAGCAGCGCGAGCAGCGGGCCCAGCAGGAGGTGGTAGCCGATCTTGCGCCAAGGCCGCGTCGCCGCGAGCCACCGGGCGGTCGAGGCCAACGTCCATTGTTCCGGCGCGGTGGGGGTGAGCCGGGGGACGTCCACACCGATGAGCACCCGGTAGCGAGCCCGCTGAACGGCCGTCAGCACCGGGGTTCCGAGCAGGACCAGGGCGGCCGACATGGAAACCGTAAGGAGCCAGTTCCCCGTCCTGGCGGTAGTCGCCGCCGCCCAGGCCCACACGGGCACCAGCGCCAGGTGCGGCAGCACACCGGCGGCAAGAAAGCAGGTGTCCCGCTGCGCCCGGAGGACCGTGCGTCTCAGTCGAGCTGGAATCGTCATGGCACGACGCTAGGGCACCGCAGGAGGACGGTGCCATGAAACCTGTACCCGATCTCATGGTGAACCTAGTACCAGCTGTAGATCTTGATCTTGGCCTGTGGGCGGACAGGATCTCGGGTCGGTAGGTCGGCTTCTGCTGGCCGCTGGCAGGTAGACCGGGCCCGGTGGAACAGGCACTATGCCCCGGTGCGAACGCGGTGGTGATCAGCGCCAGTTCGCCTCCCGCGACGAACTGGCCGCGGCCATCGACACCTTCGTCTTGGCCTACGACGAACACGACGCCAAGCCCTACCGCCGGACCTACGACGGCAGCCCACTCAAAGCCGCATGAACCCCCGAAGGATCAACGCGGCGCTGCACTAGGACTGGAAGGCTACTTCCGGATTGTTCGGCGAGGGGCCGTCCAGCAGCGGACTGTGGATCCCCTTCAGCGTCTGGTCGAAGAACGCCGTCACGTACTCGCGGGTGATCACCACCCCGCGTTCCGGGGAGAGGGGCCCCGTCGGGAACCCGGCCTGCTCCTGAAGCACGTCCAGGTCGGAGAAGCTGAAGTGGTCGGCGCCGGCGACCGTCAGCCACTTCTTGTAGCCGCCGAGGGCGGCCCAGGCCCGCCCCACGATGCCGTCGCCGCTGCCGGGCGTGTGGCCGTCGCTACCCAGCATGAGGAAGGGCCGGTTGATCTGGCCGGGCATCGGGACCGGGTGGAAGGTGCCGTCCATGTCCACTCCGGCCCGTACTCGCGGGTCGGCGATCATCGTGGCGGCCGCCGCCGCTCCGCCGAGGGAGTGTCCGGCCATGCCGATCTCGTGCTTGTCGATGAGGTGTGCCAGGCGCCACGCGGTGTTGCCGTGCGTCAACTGGTCGATCACGAAGGACACGTCCCGCCCGCGGCTGACAGCTTCGGCGTCGAAGTCGATCGTTTCCGGGTGGTCGCAGATCGCGCACGGCGGCGTCTGGCCGTTCGCCAGCGTCTCGCCGCTGTCCTCGTAGGTGTGGCCGACGAGCGCGACGACGTAGCCGTGACTGGCCAGGTCGGTCGCGAGCGAGGTGAGCATCATGCGCGGGTTCTCGGACGCGGCTGAGAGGACCACCAGCGGATGCTTGCCGCGTTGCGGCCGCGCGCCGTCGAAGGCGTGAGTGGTGACGCTGGAAAGCGTCTGCGGGGTGACGCCGTAGCTCGCCGGCATCTTCCGGCGCTCGGTGATTCCGGCTGCCTCGGCGACGGTCATGTAAGGGGCCGGAGTCCCGGTCCCGGGGACGGCGGGGTAGACCATCGTGACGGTCAGTTGGCGGGGGCCGGACGACGGCACCCACGGGTCGAGGCGGCTCGTGTCGGTGAGGTGGATGATGTCCTCGCCGGCGGCGTAGGGGCCGGTCGGCGCGGGGAGCGTGCCGTGGAAGGACGGCGTGGGCGCGGTGGCCGTGGCCGTGGCCGGTGCGGTGTCGAACGCGTGCGTGGCCACCGGTGTGGCCGACGGTGTGGTCGTGGCGGCGAACCCGGCGCCGGTTCCGGTGATGAGGGCGGCGAGCGTCAGCACCGCGACAGCGCTGATACGGCGATTGCGTTTCATGGGATCGACGCTAGGACACCTCGACGGGGGTCTGCCATGAGCCTGGCACCCGAATCCATGGTGGCACCAGTGCCACCGTTGCTGATTCTGTAGTCGGACAAGAGAGGCGCGTCGACGATGCCGTTCTCCTGGGTGAAGGCGGCGATGAGGGACTGTCAGGCGATGTTGTTGACCGCTGCCCACCCAGCCCCTGCCCAGCCCTCATGTCCACCCCCGGTGACGCCGACCCCGCCTACGTGCTCACGCAGAGATTCGTCCAACAGTGCGTCAGTTCTGGGCTGGGAAGAGGGATTCCTGGGTGGCCTGGTAGCGGTAGGACTCGGTGCCGGTCTGGATCAGGGTGCAGCGGAAGGTGATCCGGTCGGCGATGGCCGCGCAGAGGCGGGCGTCGCCGAAGGTCTTGTCCCATTCGGTGAAGGGTGAGTTCGTGGCGACCGCGGTGGCCTTGCGCTCCTCACGCTCGGTGAAGATTTGGAACAGCAGTTTGGCTCCCTTGCGGTCAAGGTTGAGGTAGCCGAACTCGTCCAGGCACAAAAGGTCGATCTTGCTGTAGCGGGCGATGACAGAGGACAGGCGGCGGCTGGCGTCGGCTTCGGCGAGCTCGTTCACCAGCGCGCTGGTGGTGGTGTAGCGCACCGACAGGCCGGTCTCGGCGATGGCGGTGCCGATGCCGATCAGCAGGTGGGACTTGCCGGTGCCGGAGTCGCCGATCAACACCAGAGGCCGGCCTTCGCGGACCCAGGTCGGGGACTTCAGGTCCGCGACGACCTCGGGGGTAATGTTCGGGTTCTTGGAGAAGTCGAAGTCCTCCAGCCGCTTGGGCCGCGGGAAGCGGGCCAGCCGCAGCAGCCGCTGCTGGCGGCGAAGGTCGCGATCGGCGAGCTCAACCTGCAGCAGGTCCAGGAGGAACTGCTTGTAGGTGGCCTGTTCCCGCCGGGCGGTGGCGGCCAGGTCGATGAACCGCTCGCGGAACGCCGGCAGGCGAAGCTCCCGGCATGCCTCGTCGATGAGCATGTCCTCCGGGTCACCGGCAGGGAAAGCCTGCGGCCGGGGACTTTGCCGGTGTCCGGCTCGTCGTCCTGGTCGGTGACGGTGATGGTCGGGCTCATGCGCCGTGGCCTTTCTGGGTCTGGCTGTCGCGGCCGGCGACCGGGCTCAGCAGCCGGTCGTACTTGCTCATGTCGGGCAGTGCCGGGCGTGGGTCGGGCGGCAGACGGCGGGCGTGCAGGGAGATCACCTGGGCCCCGGCGCGAGCGGGTGGGGCCGTGGAGCCGTCCGCGGCCTCTTCATCGGCGCCGGCCAGGAGCTCCGCGTCGTCGGCGTCGGTGCCCTCCATCGCCTTGCGGGCCTCGATGGCGACCAGGTCGGTGGAGACCGACCCGATGCGAAGGCAGGTCTCCATCGCCGCGACCAGCGCCTCCGGCGGGAGCTGGCGGTGCAGCAGCAGCACCTCGATCAGCATCCGGGTGCCCTCGCGGTCGCCGGCCTTGTGCTTGGCCGCGGCCCAGAACGCCTCGTGGACCTTGGTGAAGCCGCCCTCCGCGCGGGCCTGCGCAAGCGCGGAGGCCCCGGCGAACGCGCCGGGCTTGACCAGCAGGATCTCCAGGTAGTGGTCCAAGAGGTCGTGGTAGGTGTAGCGGCGCGTCAGCCTGGGATGGCGGGCGACGACCTTGCGCCCGTCGAACACCCACAGCTCGTTCGCCCGCAGCTTGACACGCACCTTGGTGCCGATGAACTTCGCCGGTACCGAGTAGTAGCACTGCCGCACCGTGATCCGGGAGTTGCGCGCGACCGTCGGTGTCAGGTCGATCCCGCAGTCGTAGCCGTCCGCCGGCAGCGGCCGCAGCCGGTCCCGCTCGGCCTCGAAGTCGAACCCGATCGAGGTCGGTCGGCCGTGGATGTGCCGTGCGTCCTCCGCGACGTCGATCGCGGCTAGACGCTCGTTCAGCTCCGCCAGCGAGTCGACCGCAGGAGGCGGGACCAGGTGCTTGCAGCGGAACCGCCCGCCCTCGTGCTCCACCCCGCCCTTCTCGTGGGCACCGTCCTCGCCGGGCGCACAGTAGAACGCGGAGAACTGGATCTTCCGTGAGTTCAGAGATTCTGAAGTGTCGGCCGGGCGAACTCACGGAAGCCCACGTGCTATTGGGGTATGGCGAGGCCGAGTTCGGTCCGGAAGAAGGCGACTGCTGGGTCGGTGTCCGCGTACTCGCTGAAGTGCCCAGCCAAGTACAGATGAACGTGCTCAGCAAGATGGCCGCCAGGGCCTGTGTGAGGTTGCGAGCAGTCTTCGGGTTCTGCCCTCATCTGGGGAGCGGAACCCGGTCCGACTGAAGGATGGACAATGGCACAACATGGGCAAGGACGCCCCGACCCGATGGGAGCCGTAGCGTGAGTGACGATCAGTCCGCCGCAATCGCCGCCATGGCGAGTATCGGAGAAGTGCTGTCGTGCATCGGGCCCACCTGTGGGGACGCTGTCGACTGGAGTGCGGCGGAGAGGGTCTACGGAACGTCATTCCCAGCCGACTACCGGGCGTTCGTCACAGCCTTCGGCAGCGGTTCGATCGAGGAGATGGTCGGCGTCCACATCCCCGCCGTCACTTCGAACGAGCCGCAGGTAGTCACGGTCTCAAGGCTCTCGGAGGCGGCACTCGCGGACTACGCGGTGAACCAGTGGGCTCCCGCCGACAGAGGCCGGCACCGGCTGGAGGACCTGCTCATCTGGGGAGGAACAGCCGCAGCCGACACCCTGTGCTGGATCACGACGGATCCGGACCCGGACCGATGGCCGGTCGCGGTGTACTCGCGCGGGAACCTCGAATGGTCGGTGTATCCGTGCGGTATGGCCGAATTCCTGCTCAAGCTGCTGCGCGACGAGTGGCAGCCATGGCCGATCAGCGACTCCTCGCTCCAGGGCATGGCGGACCCGCGGTTCCTGCATGACAAGGACGAGGCGGCGGGATGGGAGTCGGGCAACAACCCCTGGGAGTAGCTGATCCGTTCGGTGACATCCCCCTCGGGGTGGGATGTTGAACAAGGCCGGGCCTGTTGGGGCGGTGGCCCCGGTCCGTATCTGCCGATCGCCAGATACGGGCCAATGAACCGTGCTGCCAGCGGGGCGTCGAAGTGGCTGTTCAGGGCTTCTTTCCGGTTTGTTCTGCGGCAGACTCGGAGGCTGCATTGGTGTAACGGAGGCTGGCCCTGGCGCTGAGTGCGAAGACGTGGGCGAGGTGCAGGGGGTCGGCTCCGGTGGCGGCGGCCTCTTCGAGGATGCGGTCCTGTCGGAGCCGGTCCAGGCCGGCGGGCAGCCGTTTGACGAGGCGGTCGAGCCAGAAGGTGCCAACCGCTGTCGTGGTGGTCGCCGTGTTGCGGCTGATCAGCAGGTGGGGGTTGGTGCTGTTGGGCCAGCGGCGGCGACGGTAAGCCAGGTAGTCGGCGATCGCCTCGGCGGTGTAGTCGTCCAGCGGCCGGTCGAATCCGTCCGAGTCGAGGCGGCGGCCGGCCAGGTCGACCTCGTCCAGCTGGAGCGCACGGATACGCCGGGCGGGCAGTGCGTGGACGCCCGCGAGGGCGACGACCACGTGCAGGGCGGGATCCTGCCGGGCAGCGAGGGCAACGGCGTCGACTTCCTGATCGGTGAGCGGAACCGGCACCGAGGCGTGGTTCTTGCCGGTTGTCACCCCTCGCATCGGGTTGGCGAAGACGAGCCGCTCCTTCTTCAGCACGTTGAACAGGCTCCGCAGGGCACTGGCCTCGTGCACCCGGTTGGGGCGGCCGGCCAGCCAACTGGTGACGTCGTCACGGGTGACCTGACGCAGTGTCGCGTAGGTCGACGTCCGCTCGCGCAGGAACGGTCGGACCAGCCTGAGCTGGGTAACGACCGTGGACCGGGAGCGAGGGAGCCGGCGCCGGGTGCCGTTGCGTGAGACCGCGACCCAGGCGTCGACCTCGGCCCGTATCCCGGCAGGAAGGAAGTCCAGGCGCGCGTCGCACCAGGTCTGCACGGTGTCGAGCCGGTCGTCCAGCAGCAGGTCCAGGTCCTCGAAGACCTCCAGGACGTGGTTGGAGGGGATCGCATTGTGGGTGAGCTGGGCGATCGTGGACGCTCGGATCGGCTCACCGATCTCGTGAACCGCGCAGAGGATGCGGATGCCCCTGCGGACGGAGCCGAGCGTGCGCGGAGGCCAGCCTCTCAGCTCCGCGATCCGTGCGGCGCGCGCTTCCAGGACGGCGGACAGTTCCGGGTCCAGGAGCGGTGCCAGGCTGCTGACTCCGCGCAGGTCACGGGCCATCTCGAACAGTGGCAGCTGTCTCCATCGCGATCGGACGGAGTGCAGCCGCTGGTCCGGTGGCCCGTCCGCGGTGTTCTGCGGTCGGGGCGGCTGGCCGCCGCGCGGTCGCAGGGTGCCGATGATGAACAGTTGGTGGCCGGTGCGCGCGGCAACCGTCAGGTCGACGCGCGTCTTGTTGTCCGGTCCGGCGATCAGGCTGGCCTGCCGGCGGCAGAGCCGGCAGACACCGTCCTGGACGGCGACCTTGCGGTCGCAGACCTCGCAGTGATCGCTGGTGGCCTTGGCGACGAAGCCCCAACATGCCTTGCAGCGGGGGCGGTCGAGCCATCCCCAGCCCAGGCAGTCCCGGCAGCTACGGGTGGCCCAGGGACGGCGGCGACGTATCGGCGCGCTCACAGCGGAGGCCCGGACCGGCCGGGACGGCGACGGAGGACGACCGGACTGCCGCCCACGACCTTCCGCTCGGCCTGCTTATCCACGTTGTCCGGCTGCCGGTGGTCGATCGGCTCGGGAACCAGGAGGTCGGCGGGGGTGCAGTGCAGCACCGAGCAGATCACGTCCAGGTCGTCGAGGCGGACGGTCAGCGGGCGACCTGACCACAGGTGCGACATCTTGCCGGCCGAGATGACCAGCCCGGCATCCGCGAGCATGCGCTGCAGCTCGGACGCCTTCCAGATGTCGCGCTGGGCGGCGACCATCCGCAGGTTCCACTTCACCGTGTCCTCCCGAAGCGTGCGGCGGCCCGTTGGCCGGCCCGGGCCCACGCGTCCTCGACGTGGGATTGCTCGACGTGAACGTAGATCATGGTGGTGTTGAGCCACTCGTGGCCGAGGATTTCCTGGATGGCCACGACGTCCATGCCGTTGCGGTAGAGGTCCGAGGCTGCGAAATGCCGCAGGACGTGCGGCGTCAACTGGCCTATCTGGTGCGGGAGATGGCGCGCGACAGCCTCGGCGAGGCCGGACCGCAGCGCGTCGTCGGTCACCGTCCGGCTGGAGCCGTCGCCGTACCGGCGCTCGGAGGGAAACAGCGGGGCCATCGGGTCCTCGGCCCTGTCGTCGAACTCCCAGCGAGGGCCGGTGACCCACCACTCCAGCAGGTCCCGCGACCCGTTGATCAACGGAACGAGCCGTTCTTTCTTCCCCCGGCCGACACTGCCTTTGCCCTTGAAGAGGATCTTGCCGAACCGGCCAAGGTCCCACCGGACGTCACCGATCCGCAGCAGACACAACTCCGAGATACGCGGGCCGATCAGACTGGTCAAACGGGCGGCGGTGTAGTTCCGCGCGGCCGGCGCGTACTTGCGTGCGGCCTCCATGTCCGCCCGCCACCCGGAGAACAGCCTCGCCGCCTCGTCCGCCGAGGGCGGAATCCGCAACCGCGAAGCGGTGCCGCCGCGAGGCCGGTTGACCTCGTCCAACGGCGACTCGACGACCACACCGGTGGCCGCGTGGATCGTCGCCTTGTGCCTCAGCTCCAGGAACTCGAAGTAGACGGCGAACGCGGCGGCCTGGCGGACCTTGGTGCCCGGTGCCGAGCCGCGGCGGTGCCGGCCGAAGTACCGGTCAAGGTCCTGCGGCTGCATCTCCCACAACGGTCGACCGAACCACTCCCGCAGCCCAAGCACCCCGCCGACGTCTGCACGGATCGTGTCGTCCAGCACCCCAGCGGAAGCCCGGGCGAGCACGAACTCCGCCAACAGGTCCTGCTCGAACGCGGCGACCTCTTCGGCGGACTCCAACCGCAGATCGGGCCGCAGGTCGCGCACGACGGCCAGCGCCATCCGTCCTCCCCTTCAGCTTTCAGGCGGCCTCACCATAACAGCTGATGAGACTTCAGGAATCCTGAAGGATGGGCGGAATTCGCCAGCGTGGGCGCGACCTCGCTAGACCTGCAGATCAGGCGACTGCCGAGGCCACCAGAGGGCTGGATCGGATCAACGAACCCACGGGAACATGGACATACCAGGACTTGAACGACGCCCACCGCGCCGACTCCAGCCTGGAGCGGCCGAACAGCACCTGCTTGACCGCCGGCTTCAAGTTGTCGTAGCGGATGTGCACCGACGGCACCCCGCCCAGCACGGTGAACGCCTCGACGTGGCCTTCCAGGAACGCCTCCTGGGACGCTGTCGCGTAGACCCGGTGCACCGCCTTGCCCGAGTAGGAAAGCCGCAGCGTGAACAGCACGCACTTGCGCCGCTGCCCGGCCAGGTCCAGCCAGAAGTCCGCGAAGTCGACCTCCGCCTCCTCACCCGGCCTCTTCGCCTGCGGCACCATGCCATCGAGATGCCGCCGGCCCTCCAGAGCCTCCGCGCGGATCTGCGGGCGCCGCTTGGACACGTAGTCCCAGACCGGTCGAACGGGCCAACTCGAAGTCGTGCTCCGCAGCCAGACGCTCCATGATCCGCGGGATCGTGTGCTTCTGCTTCGCCGGAGCGTCCAGGTCCTCGCGCAGCATCGCGTCGATAAAGCCCTTCACCGGCTCCAGCACGCTCTTGCGCGGCGGCGGCGCCTTGCGCCTCGGTGGCACCGGCGACTCCAGCGCCTTTCGCACCGTGTTCCGCGAGACCTTGAACCGAACGGCGAGCTCCCGCCCCGACAGCCCCTGCTCGCGATGAGCCTGGCGGATCCTCTCGAACAGCCACTCACGTGACCTGTGCACCAGCGGTCTCCCTGACCTGGACCGTGATCAACAGGCACAGCGTGACGGCCAGACGGCGCAAGCCTCCACGATTACTCCGAAAGCGGCATGTTCCACACCATCACATCGGCTGGCTCCCGATCTCACCGGAGAACCCCTGGCTCCCATTCACCCCGAAGCCGTGGCTCTATTTCACCCCGGTAAAAACAGGTCTGGGTCGTTTCTTGACTCGTCAGCTCGTCGTGCCTGACGTGCCTCACACCTGGAGGACGGGCTGACCAGCTACTTCGGCTGATAACCCCGGATAACGGTCGAGGTCACCCGACGTTCGCCTCGGCCGGCCGCAGGCGGGACGCCAAGTGGTGCTCGGGGCGGTGCCGGTCCCGGGCGTACCGTCGGCGGGCGGCCCGGCGGGCGCGGTGGCCGCGAGGTACGACAAGCTCTCCGTCCGCACCGACCCGAGAAACGGCTGACGCCGCGCAGGGCATCCGCGACGCGCCCGACGAATCGCGGATGCCCAACCTTTCTGAAGTCGCGCTCCGCTACGGAGCCCGGCGAGTCGGCAACTATCCGCTGTGCTGGGCCAATTCGGATAAGACCAGCTCGGCGCGCTCGGCCTGGTCCTCAATGCCCTCGTGCTGTGCAACACCCGCTACCTGGACGCCGTCCTGCAGCAGCTGCGCGCCGACGGCTCCGACGTCCGCGATCAGGACGTCGCACGCTTGTCCCCGTTCGTGCGAGGCCACGTCAACATGCCCGGCCGGTACTCCTTCCAGCTTCCCGAGTTGCCCGGCGGGATGCGGCGCCGCCGCGGGATCCGGATGCCGGCGGCGGCGAGTAGGGCCGCTCACGTCCCGCCGAGGGCTTGGCGATCGAGTGACCGGGTTCTGGGGGTCAGGCGCGGCAGCGCAGCATCTCCAGCGGGGGGTTGGCGGCGTAGTCGTCCCAGAAGTCCTTGCCGTACTCGCGCACGCCGGCGGCGGAGACCTCCAGGGGAACCCAGGTGACCTCGTTGAATCCGGCCGCCCGCAGACACTTCTCGTAGACCTCGCGGCGGGGCGGGGTCGCGACGAACGAGATCGGCGGGTCGAGGAGCGCGGTGATCCTCTCGCGCGGCCCTATCTCGGACTCCTCGCCGGTCGGTTCGCAGAGGAAGCCGTACTTGGCGAGGGACGGCCCGTCGAAACGGTAGTCCGGGTTCTGCGCGAAGACGAAGAACTCGGCCCCGTCCACGAGGCTGCGATGGATGTTGCGGCACATCCGCTCGATGGTGGCGATGTCCTCGGCGTAGTTGAACGCCTGGACCGCAACCGCGATGTCGAAGCGCTGCTCGAAGGTGCGCAGCTCGGCGATGTCGCCGACCTCGTAGTGCACGCCCAGCGGGTCGCGGTCCTCCAGGGCCTGGGCCGCGGTGACCATCGCGCCGGAGATGTCGACGCCGAGGACGTGGGATGCGCCGCGGCGCTTGAACTCCCGGCTGTAGAAGCCGGTTCCGCAGGCCAGGTCGAGGATCGACCTGCCGTTCACGTCGCCGACGAGGGCGAGGAAGCCGGGCACCTCCGCGTAGCGCGTGATAGGGAGGGTCTTGAAGCCCTCGAACGCCTCGCCGATCTCGTCGTACAGCTGACCGCTCATCGTGCTGTTCCCCTCTGTCCTTGGCTTCGGCCTGCGGGACGGGCCGCAGCCTCTGGCGGGAAAGTCTCCCTCTCGTCGGCGGGGCGTCGTACTGGCGGAAGCCACAAATATGCTGTGGCTGCCGGCCGGTGGGTCTTCGTGTTCGTATCGGACGACTGGTCAGATCGTCGGCCTGGTGTCGGATGCGTCGAAGTCGCCCTCCAGCACGCGGCCGCGGCGCCAAGCCGCTCGGCTGCGTGGCCTCAGCCCTGGCTCTGTGCCTGGCGCTGGTCCACGTGCTCGGCGATGATCGAGAAGAACCGCGCAGGGTCCTCGAACGGCAGACCGTGGCCGCCGGTGACCTGCAGGTAGTCGGCCTGGTGGATCGCGGCGGCCAGTTCGCGCTGGTGGTGGGGCGGGATGATCTGATCGTCGGCGCTCGCCAGCACGAGTGTGGGCGCGGTGATCCGGCCCACCGCGTCACGTAGGTCGATTCGGGTGTCGAGTTCTATCTGCCCGAGGATTCGCTCATCGAGCATGGCCGTGAAACCCGCGGCCAGTTCGGCGAACTGCGCATCGTCGAGGGTGCCGAGGAGACCGGGCCCCATCGCGGTGAGGATCAACTGGCGGGCCAGTAGGGCCGGGTCGGTACGCAGCAGGCGCGCCCACAGGTCGAACATGAACGCCTCGCGCGGGCTCATCCTGACCCATCCGGCGTGCAGGACGAGCGAGGTCACGGCCGCAGGGTGCCGGGCGGCCAGGGCCGTGGCGACGGCGGCGCCCACCGAGTGGCCGACCAGGTGAAACCGTTCCAGTCCGGCGGTCCGGGCGGTGGCGACGACCCGGTCGGCGAGTGAGTCCAGGTCGATCGGTGCCGGGTCGACAGGGGTGGCGCCGGCGCCGGGCAGGTTCGGGGCGACGACGGTGTACCGGTCACGCATCGCGTCGATGAGAGCTCCCCAGTTCGAGGTCGCGTCGGCGCCGGTGCCGTGGATCAGGACCAGGCCCGGGCCGGCCCCGGCGACGACGTGATCGAGCGGTTCACGGCTGGCCAAGGGGTGCCTCCATGAGTGAGTGCTGAGTGATGGTGAGAAAGATAGCAGAGCTCTGGCATGTATCAGAGCTCTGCTATCAGCCAGGGTTCGAGCTGTGGCGTACGATCGGCCTCATGGAGATGCCGGTCACGGAACGCCTCGGGCTGCACATCAAGCGGGTGGAGCAGGAGCTGATGGCGGCCAAGCACGCCGCGCTCCGGCCGCTCGGGCTGACGGTTCCGCAGTACGTCGCGCTGTACACGCTCGACGACCAGCCGGGACTCTCCGCCGCCGCGCTCGCCCGCGCCTGCCTGGTCACCCCGCAGACCATCGCCACCGTGCTCGCCAACCTGGAGGCGAAGGGGCTGGTCGTCCGCCGGCCGCATCCCTGGCATCGCAAGGTGGCCGAGGTGCGCCTCACCGACGACGGACGCCGACTGCTCGCGCAGGCCGACGCGAAGGCCGTAGCCATCGAGCGGCGGATCGCTGACGGCTTCAGCCCCGAGGAACGCGCTCTGCTGATCGACCTGCTGGCCCGCGCATCAAGTCAACTGACCCTCGCGCCGTAGACGGCGGGATCGCGGCGGAGGCACACCCCCGCCGCAGCACGGGTGCAGGACGGCTGTCAGGCGCCTTTCTCCTCTCGGCTCGGGCCCGCCGCGCGTGCGGCGACCTCGAAGAGTGAGATGTAGTCCGCCTCGGCGTAGCCCAGGCCGATGGCGGTCTGCATCAGCTGGTGGACCATCGCGGCGACGGGCATGGGGACTTCGAGGGCGCGGGCGGCTCCGAGCCCCAGGTCGTGTGTCAGTGCCGTGCCGAGGTGTCGGGTCGGGTGACGGTGGCGCGGAGCTGGTGCGGCAGTGTGACGTGCTGGGGCGGGTGCCAGGTGTAGGCGCCGGGGTCGAACTTGTGCAGTTGGCGCCGGAGTCGGCGCGTGGACCAGGGCCAGCAGAAGGTGTTGAGGCCCGGTGGGCTGAAGTAGTAGCCGGCGGGGTCCGTCGAGTACACGGTGGTGTTGAGGGCGTCGCGCAGGGCGGTGGTGTGGGTGTCCTGGATCTCCGGGCGGACGTCCATGGCCGCATGGCCGCTGCGGCGCAGGTGGGTGAGCGAGGCGGTGATGTGGCGTAGTTGGGCCTCCAGGACCGTGGGGACGGCGGTGGTGCCGCTGAGGATGTTCGGTCCGAGGAGGAGGAAGAGGTTGGGGTAGCCGCTGACGCTGGTGCCGAGGTAGGCGTGGCGGCCCTGGCGCCAGGTGTCGGCGAGGGGGCGGCCGTCAAGGCCGTACAGGTCGCGGGCGATGGACAGTTCGCCGATGCGGAAGCCGGTGGCCAGGATGACGAGGTCCGCGTGGACCTGCCGTCCGTCGGCGCCCACGATGGTGTGTCCGTCGATGCGGGCGGCCCGGGTGGGGTGCAGGTGGACGTTGGGTTCGGCGACGGTTCGGTAGTAGGTGTCGGAGGCCAGCAGGCGGCGGGCGCCGAGCCGGTGGCTGGGCGTGAGCATCTGACGCAGCTCGGGGTCGGGGACTGACCGGCGCAGGTGCAGGCGCGCCGCGGCCTCCAGCGGTGGCAGCAGCCACGGGTGGCGCAGGGCCAGACCGATGGCCTCCTGGGTCCAGTGGTTCAGACCGCGCGCCAGGCGGCGTACGGCGGGGCGGCGGTGCAGCAGGCGACGAACGGGCTCCGGCAGGGCGTAGTCCGGTTTGGGCAGTACCCATGGCGCGGTGCTCTGGAAGATGTCGACGCGTGCCGCGTGGCGTCGGAGGTCGGGCAGAAACTGCACGGTGGAGGCCGCGTTGCCGATGACGGCGACCCGCCGGTCCGTCAGGTGGACCGTGTGGTCCCAGCGGGCGGAGTGGAACGCGGGGCCCGGGAAGCCCTCCAGGCCCGGCAGGTCGGGGTAGCGGGGTTGGTTCCATGGGCCGGTGGCCACGATCACCGCGCGGGTGATGTACGGGCCTGCGCTGGTTTGCAGGTGCCAGCGGCCGCTGTGGCTGTCCCAGCTGCCGCCGTGGACCTCGGTCCGGTACCGGATGGTCCGCTCGACGCCGTGCGTGGCCGCGGTGGCGTCAAGGTAGTTCAGGATCTCAGGCTGGGTGGCGAAGGAGCGCGTCCAGGGGCCCGGGGCGAAGGAGTACTCGTACAGCAGGGACGGCACGTCGCAGCCGCATCCGGGGTAGGTGTTGTCGCGCCAGCTGCCGCCGAGGCGGTCGGACTTCTCCAGCACGACGACGTCCGCAAAGCCCGCCTGGCGCAGCGTGATTGCGGCGGCCACACCGGACAGGCCGGCACCGATGACCACCACCTCCGCCTCGTGGGCGGTTTCCTGCACGGCGGCGTCGGCCACGGCTGTCTCCCCGGGTTGTGATCGCAAGAGCACTGAACGTAGTGACGGCCGACCGTGCCGGGCAAGGCGAAGTCCACGTACGAGTGATTTTCCTACCGGGCTTGCGACACGCCGAGTGCAGGACTGAGCGAACACCCTTGCCCCGTCCTGACCGAGAACGGCTGCTCCGCCGCCGACGAGATCGCGATCGACGCCGCCGAGATCCTCGGCAGCGAGGAGCGCCGCCGCGGCGACGGAGCCTCGGCGGCGAGGCCGGGAACGACCGCTGACGTCAGCCGCTGACGCCGACCGCGTGGCCGAAGGTCCGTGTGTCCGAGACCAGGTCGAGCATCGCCCGCGCGACGTCGGCGCGGGGGATGGTGGCCGTCGGCGGCCCGGACTCGACGGTGTGCCGGTAGTGGCCCCGGCCCGGCCGGTTGGTCAGGCGCGGGGGCCGGACGGCGGTCCAGTCCAGGCCGCTCTCCCGCAGGACGCGCTCCATCGCCTCCAGGTCGGTGTAGACGTCCCTGAGCACCGCCCACAGCAGGGGAGAGAACACCTTCGCCGCCAGGACGGTCTGGCCGGTCCCGGTGCGGTTGAGCGGTGCGGCGCTCACGACGAGGATGCGCCGCACCCCGACGGCCGTCATCGCGGTCACCGCCGCGCGGGCGGAGGTCGAGGCGGGCTTGAGGGGATCGGTCCGGCCGGCCTGGCCGATGCCGGAGAGGACGGCGTCGGCGCCCTCGATCACCGGTTTCAGGGAGTCGGGGTCGAGGGCGTCCGCCCTGACGACGGTGAGCCGGTCGTGGCGGACGGGCAGTCGCGTCGGGTCGCGGACCGCGGCCGTGACCTGGTGCCCGTCGGCGAGCGCGTGGGCGACCAGGTGGCGTCCGACGCCTCCGGTGGCGCCGAGAACAGCGAGTTTCATGATCCCTCCCAAGGGGGTGAGTGAGTGCTCACTTCCTGTCTCTTCCGATGGTGGGTGAGTGCTCACCCACCTGTCAAGATAGGGTGGTGCCCATGACGCACGAGGGAACCGAGCCGCTGACCGGTGCGGCGCTCACCCGGGCGCGGGTGCTCGACGCCGCCGCCCGCCTGATCGGCACCGTGGGGCTCACCCGCGCCACGACGAAGGAGATCGCCCGGGAGGCGGGCTGCTCGGAGGCCGCGCTGTACAAGCACTTCCGCGACAAGGAGGAGATCTTCGTCCGCGTGCTGCGCGAACGCGCCCCGCGCCTCGCCGACGCCGTCGCCGGGTTGCCGGGCCGCGCGGGCAGCGGCACGGTGGGCGGGCACCTGGAGGAGGTGGTCCGGGTCGCCGTCCCGTTCTACCGGCAGTCGTTCCCGATGGCCGGGTCACTCTTCGCGAGCCCCGAGCTGCTCGCCGCCCACCGCCGCAAGCTCGGCGACGCCGGCCCGCACCACGTCAGTTCCCACCTCGCCGACTACCTGCGCGCCGAGCAGCGGCTGGGCCGCGTCCGCGCCGGAATCGACCCGGACGCCGCCGCGATGCTCCTGATCGGCGCCTGCTTCCACCGCGCCTTCCTGGAGCTGTTCTACGCCGACGAGGCCCCCGCCGGCGCCCTCCGCCCGGCCACCACCGGCGAGTTCGTGACCACGACGGTCCAGGCCCTCCTCGACGGCATCCTGGTCCCGCCGCACCCGTAGCGGCGCAGGCCCGGTCAGGGCGTGAATGCAGGAACGTTCACCCGGGGCAGTTCTCGATCACGGGGGTCTGCTCGATCGAAGATGTGCAGTTTCCCGGGATCGATGTGCGGATGGAGGGCGCGGCGCCGGACCCAGCACACCGGCTCGGACCCGCGCGCGGGTGGCGATCGACCGTTTGCGTGAGACGGCGTGGACGTAGCCGATCTGACGTCGCTCCAGCTCGGCGCTCAGGTGCGGGTCGCCGCCGGAGACCTCGTCGCCGGTGACCCACGTGGCTCGGACGCCGGCGTCCAGTGTCTGGGCGATCATCTCGGTGGCCAGGGTGGCCAGGGTGGGCTTGGAGGCGAACCTTACGTCGTCGGGGATACCGGCCGCACGGCACCGCTCGGGGGCCTCGCGGGAACGGGAGTGTGTTCCGCGGCCTCGTCGCCCTGGCGAGCAACCCCTGAGCCGAGGGATCAGGGTGGTCAGGACGTCCGGGCGCGCAGGCGGCGGAGCATCCGGGCGTCCTGGAAGCCGACCGCCCGGGCCGCCGTCTCGGTGGTCGCGCCGTGGGCGATGAGGTGTTCGGCGCGTTCGACGCGCAGCTCCTGCTGGTAGCGCAGCGGGGTGAGCCCGGTGGCCTCGCTGAAGTGGCGGGTGAGGGTGCGTTCGCTGACGCCGGACGTGGTGGCGAGGTCGGTGAGGCTCAGCCGGGTGGTGAAACGGGCGTCGATCAGGTCCTGCACCCGGTGGACGGCGTCGACCAGGTGGCCGCGGTGCCGGAGCATCGCGCTGGTCTGCCGCTCGTCGCCGTTGCGCCGGGCGTAGACGACCATGTCGCGGGCGATCCGGGCGGCCGCCGCCGGTCCGTGCCGGACGGCGACCAGGTGCAGGGCGAGGTCGATGCCGCTGGCGATGCCCGCCGAGGTGACCACCCGGTCGTCCACCACGTACAGCACGTCGCGCACCACGCCGGCCCGCGGGTAGCGGAGGGCGAGTTCGTCCTGCACGTCGTGGTGCGTGGTGCAGCGGCGCCCGTCCAGGAGCCCGGCCCGGCCGAGCGCGTCCGCGCCCGCGCACACGCTGGCGACCGTCCCGCCGGCCGCGTGGTGCGCGGTCAGCCGCTCCAGCGTCGTCGCGGACAGCTCGCCGTGCGTGCGCAGGGTCGGCGCCCGCCAGCCGGGGACCATGACGAGGTCCCCGGCCGACAGCTGCGGCCACGCGGTGGAGGCCCGCAGCGTGATCCCCTGTGCCGTGGGGACGTCCTCCTGCTCGGCGACGTAGCCGATCTCGTACCCGAGGCCGTGGTCGGCCGCGGTCGAGAAGACCTGGGCGGGCCCGGCGAGGTCCAGCAGGTGCAGCTGCGGGACGAGCAGGAAGACGACGCGGGTCACGATCCGGTCAGCTCCTTCACGGTGGTGACGGTGGCGAAGCGGCCCGCCAGAGCGTACTCGGTCCGGGCGATGATCTCGTCCGTGGAGAGCGTGCGCGGGTCGGCGAGGATCTCGTCGAGGCTGCGCCCGGCGGGTGCGTCGCGGTGCTCGATCGGGTGGGTCGCGGTGGCGTCGACGACGAAGGTGACGTCGTAGCCGAGGTCGGCGGCGACCCGGGTCGTGGTCTCGCAGCACTGCTCGGTGCGGATGCCGCTGACGACCAGGTCGCGGATGCCGTGCTGGGTGAGCAGCTGCTGGAGGTTGGTGGTGGTGAACGCGTTGTGCGAGGTCTTGGTGACAACGGGCTCGCCCTCGGCCGGGACCAGCCCGTCCATCAGGTGGACGTGGCCGAGGGCCGGATCGAAGACCGTCCCGGTGCCCGGCTCGGAGTGCAGGATCCAGACGACCAGGTCGCCCTGCGCCCGGGCGTGCTCGACGAGCTTGTTCACCTGCCCGACGATGCCGGGGTTGGAGACGGCGGCCCAGTTCTCGCGCTGACGGAAGGATTCCTGGACGTCGATCACGAGGAGTGCGTTGTTCATGCTCCGATCCTGGGGTCTGACGGGTGCCCGGGCGAAGACACCATCGGGCCCGGATGCGGAACGATCCGGTCAGGGGATCGGAAGTATGCAGTGGCGAACGATCCGCAGATCCCGATGCGGCGCGCAGAAGGTGATCGGCCGGGACCGGCTCGGAGTCGGGCAGCCAGAGCGGCCAGCCGTCCACGCTGCGGCTGACCACGAGGTCGTCCGGCCGCACGGCTGTCAGCGGCGGGGCGTGGCGTGTGTTCCTGAGCCGCCAACCCACCCAGCGAAGCCAACTCGGCCGACTCACCGACATCGCACATCCCGCAGTACGCGATCTTGTGATGGCCGGTCCTGGCCGGGTGGTTGAGGGACTCCGCCAGGGGTCCGGTCCGGGGTGGCGGCAGGCCGGACAGTGTGCCGCCACCCCCGACGGTCAGCGGTTGCCGAAGTCGGCGTTCCAGGAGGCGTTGCCCGTCCGGGCGAGGCCGACCTCGGTGAAGTTGCCGGTCATGATCTCCAAGTGGTGGGGCGACCTGATCCAGCCGTCGATGGCGGCGTCGATGTCGGTGGGGCCGTAGAAGGCGATCTCACCGAATCCCGTCCAGCTGTATCCGAGACCCCGCGCGATGCCGGCCGAGTCGCAGAAGTGGCCCGAGACGTGGCGCTGGTCCAGCTGGTCGGCGTTGCACTTGGCGGACTGGGCGAGCGTCTGGTTGAGGCGCACCGGAGCCTTGCCGTACTGGGCGCGCAGGTCGTTGAGCCGCTGGAGGAAGCGCTGCTCGATGGAGGTGGTCGGGGTGGTCGGGTTGTTCGGCCCGACCAGGTCGAACCGCTGGGACATGCTGCCGTCGCAGTTCTCGACGGTGACCTCCCGGTCGAGGCCGTGGTAGGTCAGACAGCGGTTGTCGCGGGCGTTGTGGATGTAGGTGCCGCCCTCGCTGGCGGACTCAAGGGTCCACTGCTGGTTGTCGCCGGCCCACCAGTGGATGAACTGGGTGGACCGGCCGTCGTTGGTGTCCATCTCGATCACGCGGTCGGTGCCGTTGACGGAGCGGGTGAAGTCGACCCGGCCGCCCGGCTTGTTGGAGATCCAGAACGAGGTGCTGGCGTCACGGTAGTTGCGGGCGACGATCCGGGAGGCCTCGCCGTCGGAACTGGCCAGCGCGTTGTGGTCCTGGTGGTCCTGGATCGTGATCATCTGCTCGACCACGTCCGCGGAGGCGGCGTTCGCCGGGGCGGCGAGCAGCGTGAGGCCGCTCGTGGATATCGCGGCGACGGCGAGCGCCAGCGCCGCGAGGCGGGTGCGGGAACGGGTGGTTCGGGTGGGGGTGTTGGGCACGGAACTCTCCTGCTGTCTTGTCGGTGGCCGTTGGCGGCCCGAGTGCGGCTGCGACTGCGGGCACGAGCAGGACAGCAGGAGCGCGTAGACAACCGGTCAACGATCCGGTGACGGGCCGGCCCGCCGACCTGCCCTGGCGGGCCGGTCGCCCGGCTGACCTGGCAGGATCTCGAGCCATGACGCAGGACATGACGCGGGACGAGAGACCCGGGCCCGGGGCCGGACAGCGGCCCGGGGGCGGCCGGAACGACATCCCCTGGCCGAAGCGTCCGATGCTGACGGCCCTGTGGATACCGGCCGCGGCCGTCCTGTTGCCGGTCGGTGGCGCGCTCGCCGCCTTCGGGCCGTGGCTGATGGTCCCGGGGTTGGCGCTGGCGCTCACCGGGATCATCGGACTGATCATCGCCGTGTGTCTCCTCTGCCCGACCAACGGGCTCCGGGGCGCGGCGCTGGCGTTGGTGATGGCCCCGCTGATCGCGGTGCCGCTGCTGAGCATGAACACCGCGCAGGCCACCGTGCTCTCGATGCGCGGCACCGAGCACGCCGGCACGGTCACCGACGTCCGGGTCAGCCACGGCAAGACCACCACCTACAGCTGCGCCGTGCGCTACGAGGACGTTCCGGGACGGGTCCGGACCGTCAGCTGCCGGGCCGAGGACACGGTGGGGGAGCACGTCAGCGTCACCGAGGACCCGGGTGGCCTGGTCGACCCCGAGTTCTCCGACGAGGCCTCGGGCGGCCGGGTGGACCTCGTCCTCGCGGCCTTCTCGGACGTTGCCCTGGTGGTCGTTGCCGCCGTCGCCGCCACCGCCGGCGCGCTCGTCCACCGGACGCGCGTACGCCGCGGGCGGTGACGCCGCACGAGGTGGCCGGGCGTCCAAAGCGTTCTGCGGGCCTTAGCCGGAGTCAGACGTGGCGCCGGTCGGGCAGGTGGTGTGTCATGAAGGGGGTGCCGGTGATGAACTCCCGGAATTTCAGGGCTGCTTCGGACAGGTAGGCGTCGCAGTTCCACACCAGGCTGAGCACCCGGTGGCAGTGCGGCGCGTCCAGGTGCACCCAGGCGACCGGGACGTACAGCTCGGTGCGGGCCTGGCGGGACACCCAGGACGCCCACGTCTTCCGCACCACGATCCGCGCCAACCTGCTCCTCGCCAGACCCGACGCCACTGACGCCGAGCTGCGCGAAGCGACCCGCAGAGCCCGGCTCCTGGACTGGATCGAAGCGCTGCCCGACCGCTGGGACACCCACCTCGGCGCCGACGGCGCCACGATGTCGGGCGGCCAGCGCCAACGCCTGCTCCTGGCCCGCGCGCTGCTCGCCGACCCGTCCGTCCTTGTCCTGGACGAACCCACCGAGGGACTCGACCCGGACACCGCCGCCGCCGTGCTCCCCGACATCCTCGACGCCACCCGGGACCGCACCACGCTCCTGGTCACCCACGAGCGGGCCGGGCTCGCCGCCGCCGATCGGATCGTGACGCTCGACCGCGGCCGGATCCGGCCCGTCAGCCGGGAGAACCTTGCGGGCATGACGTTGTAGACGGTGCGTCGGGCCCTCCGCGACGTGAGTGCGCGGAGGGCCCGAGGTGCGCTGATGGGCCTCGGTCAGGCGCCGGCGGCGATGCGGCCGAGGTTAGGCGGGTTTGGTTTCCGGGCCGGAGCCTCAGCCGTTGGCCAGGGTGCGGCCGAGGAGGGGGAGCAGGCGGTCCCAGTGAAGCTGCAGTGCGGCGGGGTTGAAGGCGTCGGTGTCGGACATGGTGAAGCCGTGGATGGTGCCGGGGTAGATCTCGGAGGTGTAGCCGACACCCGCGGCGTCCAGGGCCTGGTTGAGTTCGCCGAGGGACTCGGGCGTCATGTCGGTTTCGGCGTGGCCGAGGTGGACCTGGGCGGTGAGCTTGGAGAGGAGGTCGGGCCCGTCGGCGCCCACGGGGCCGTGGAATCCGGCGACGGCGGCCACCTGGCCGGGGTGGGCCGCGGCGGTGCGCATCGCCAGGAGGCCGCCTATGCAGTAGCCGGTCACCGCGACCGGTCCGGCGCCGACCTCGGGCTGGGTGGTGAGGAACCTGAGGTAGGCGTCGGCGTCGCTCAGGACACGTTCGGCGGTGTGCACCTCGATCAAGGGCATCAGCTGGGCGATGACCGCGGGCCGGACCTCTTCTCCGATGTGTTCGGGAAGTTCGATCACCGGTGCCGGGCCGTGCCGGTAGAAGAGGTTGGGGACGAGCACGTAGTACCCGTGCCCGGCCAGTTCGCGGGCCATCTCCCGGAGCACGGGCCGGATGCCGAAGGCGTCCGCGTACATCAGCACCCCTGGGTGCCGCTCGCCGTGGTCGGGGAAGGCGGCGAAGGCGTCGGCCTGGCCGTCCGTGGTGGGAATCTGCAACATCTTGGTGGGAATAGCGGATCTTCCTTCCTTGGAGTTCACCGAATTAACGTTTATTGCACTAACGTTTTCGGCGTGAGCGACCGTACATCGTTAGTCGAACTAACGCAATGAGTAGGATGGGCGCCATGACCAGAGCCGAAGCCGCGGACATGCCCGACGACGGCGCGCGCAAGACGCCCGACAGGCTGCGTCGACAGGCGAGCCGACAGTTGTCGCAGCTGACCGCGCGGTCGGACCGGCTGATCAACGAGGGGCTGGCCCGGGTCGACGCCCGCAAGTGGCACTACGCCGTGCTCGCCTCACTGCAGGAGTACGGGCCGGGCAGCCAAGCGACGCTGAGTCGGCGCACCGGCATCTACCGCAGCGACATGGTCGGCGTGCTCAACGAACTGGCCGAGCGTGACCTCGTCGAGCGGGTGCCGGATCCCGACGACCGGCGCCGCAACATCATCACTATCTCCGCCCGAGGCCGCCGTCGCCTACCCCGCCTCGACAAGGTCCTGGACGACCTCCACGACGAACTGCTCGCGCCGCTGAGTCCGGCCGAACGCGACCAGCTCGTGCAGTTGCTCACCCGCTTGCTGGACCACCACACCCGGACCTCCTGAGTCGCGTAGTGGCATCCGACATCAACGCTGCCCGGGGCGCTGTTCCATAGGTGGTCGCTCGTGAAGCGAGCCCGCCGTCCGATAGTCCACCTGCGGCGATCATGTTTCATGAGTTGTTGCAAACGACTGGACGTCTGAAACGCCCTCATGAAATGGTCTGGGGTAGTGAGCGACGACTTCGAGACGCAGAAGCGGACTCCGAAGGCCTCATACGCCTGGTACCGCGACCTGATCGCCGTCCACCGCGCGCGCCGTAGGGGGCCGTCAACTGCCTGCTTTCATGGGTGTTTGAGTGGGCGTGACCATTGTCTGGTGAGTTCGTTGATCGTGGTGTGAATCTGGCGGAGTGGGCGAAGGCGCAGGGTGTGCGTCCGCAGACTGCGCTTCGCTGGTTCCGTGGGGGGGGACATTGCGGGTACCGGCGGGCGAAGCGCTTGAGGCGGCTGCCGCAGATGAGTGAGCCGAAGAAGCTGCTGCGGCAGATCGCCCGGCCGATTGTTGCCGACGGGCCGTCCGGTGTGTCGATACGTGACCGTCTCAAGGGCCTGACGCCCGAGGATGTAAAGGTGTTGCGGCTGGTCGGCGAACA
>NZ_JAHTKP010000092.1 GCF_019192735.1 Kitasatospora aureofaciens | reverse complement strand
GCCCCGCCGCGCCCGCTCGGCGCCCCGGCGCTGCCCGCCGTCGCACCGCAGCCGCCCGTGCCGGCCGAGGCCCGCAACGCCCCGCGCCCGGTGGCCGAGCTGCCCGCCGCCACCCGCGACCAGGCTCCCGAGGAGAAGCCGGCGACTCCGTCCGGCGAGGACACCGGCACCCGCCGGCTGCTGGTCTGGCCCGAGCCGGACCCGGCCACCCGGCAGGCCCTCCAGGAGCGCGGCTACCGCCCGGTGATCGTCCGCTCCCGCGAGGAGGTGGACGCCCAGGTGGCCGGCTTCCCCGCCGCCCTCTTCGTCGACCCGCTGACCGGCCCGATCACCCGCACCGCGCTGCAGTCGCTGCGCACCGCGGCGCTCAACAGCCGGGTCCCGGTGCTGGTCACCGCCGGTCTCGGCCAGGCCACCCGGGACGCCGCGTACGGTGCCGACCCGGCCGTGCTGCTGCGCGCCCTCGCGCCGCGCGACGGCGAGCACCACGCCCCGCGCGTCCTGCTGGTCGAGGGCGACCCGGACATCGCCGCCGCCATGATCAGCAGCCTGGAGCGGCGCGGCATGCACGTCGAGCACGCGGTGGACGAGAACGACGCGGTCGCCCGGGCCAGCAGCGTGCAGCCCAACCTGGTGGTGATGGACCTGTTCCAGATCCGCCGCCGCCGGGTCGGCCTGCTGGACTGGCTGCGCGCCAACGACCGGCTGCACCGCACCCCGCTGGTGGTCTACACCTCGGTGGACCTCGACCCGCGCGAGCTGCCCCGGCTGCGCACCGGCGAGACGGTGCTGTTCCTCGCCGAGCGCTCGACCAGCGCGGACGTCCAGTCCCGGATCGTCGACCTGCTCGGGCGGATCGGCGCGATGGGCGAGGCGAGCGTCTCCGCGGCCGGCTAGGGCCCGTCAGTACGCGAAAGGGCCGGCCACCCCCCGTCCGCAGGGGGGTGGCCGGCCCTCGCCGTACCGCCGTTACTCCTTGCCGAGCACCGTGACGTCCAGCTCGTCCGCCGCGTAGCCGGCCCGGATCACCTTCTTGTCGAACTTGCCGACCGAGGTCTTCGGCACCGACTCGACGATCGACCAGCGCTCCGGCAGCTGCCAGGAGGCGACCCGCTCGGCCAGGAAGGCCCGCAGCTCCCTGAGCACGACCGTGGCGCCCGGGCGCAGCACGACGGTGGCCAGCGGGCGCTCGCCCCACTTCTCGTCCGGGACGGCGACCACGGCGGCCTCGGCCACCTCGGGGTGGGCCATCAGCTGGTTCTCCAGGTCGACCGAGGAGATCCACTCGCCGCCGGACTTGATGACGTCCTTGGCCCGGTCGGTGAGGGTCAGGTAGCCGTCGGCGGTGATGGTGCCGACGTCGCCGGTGCGCAGCCAGCCGTCCTCGGAGAACTTGTCGTCCGGGCGGACCGGGTCCTGCCCGGCGCCGCCGTAGTACGCCCCGGCGATCCACGGGCCGCGCACCTCCAGCTCGCCCGCCGCGACGCCGTCGTGCGGCATCCGCTCGCCGGCCGGGCCGATCAGCCGGGCCTCGACGGAGGCCGGGAAGATGCCCTGGGTGATCCGGTAGGGCCACTCCTCCTCGGAGGTGAGGCCGCCGGGCGGCTGGGCGAAGGAGCCGAGCGGCGAGGTCTCGGTCATGCCCCAGGCGTGCAGCACACGGATGCCGTGCCGCTCCTGGAAGGCCTTCATCAGGGCCGGCGGGCAGGCGCTGCCGCCGATGACCACCATGCGCAGACTGGAGGTGTCGTAGTCCCCGGCGTCGAGCTCGTCCAGCAGGCCGCTCCAGATGGTGGGGACGGCGGCGCTGACGGTGGGTCGGACGGCGGCGATCATCTCGGCCATCGGCTTCGGCTGGAGGAAACGGTCCGGCATGAGCAGGTTGGCACCGGACATGAAGGCGGCGTGCGGGATGCCCCACGCGTTCACGTGGAACATCGGGACCACCGGCAGCGCGGTGTCGCGCGGGGTGAAGGCGAAGTTGTCGCCGGTGTTGACCTGGAGGCAGTGCAGGTAGACCGAACGGTGGCTGTACAGCACGCCCTTCGGGTCCCCGGTGGTGCCGGAGGTGTAGCAGAGCACGGCGGCCTGCCGCTCGTCGATGTCGCTGCGCCACGGGTACGCGGTGGGCCGGCCCGCGATCAGGTCCTCGTACTCGTGCACGGTGCCCCCGAAGCCGGCGAGCAGCGCGCGGTCGCCGGGGCCGCTCACCACGATGTGCTTGAGCGTGGGGTTGAGGTCCGGGAGGACGGCGGCGAGCAGCGGGAGGACGGTGCCGTTGACGATGATCACGCGGTCGGCGGCGTGGTTGACGATGAACGACAGCTGCTGGGCGGGCAGCCGCAGGTTCAGCGTGTGCAGCACGGCCCCCATGGCCGGGACGGCGAGGTACGCCTCCAGATGCTCGGCGTTGTTCCACATCAGGGTTCCGACCCGGTCGTCGCCGGTGACCCCGAGCTCGTCGCGCAGCGCGTGCGCGAGCTGGGCGGCCCGCGCCCCCACCTCGGCGTACGTGCGGACGACCGGCCCGGTGCCGTCCCAGGTGGTGACGGTGGACCGGGCGTGAATCGTGGACCCGTGCTCCAGGATCCTGGCGACGGTGAGCGGGACGTCCTGCATCGTGCTGAACACGGGTCCTCCTTGACCTGGCGGCACTGGCGGCTGCGCCTGCGGCACCTACCGGGCGGTAATGCGCGCGGACGTGCCCGATTGTGCCCGCCCGCCGGGCCGCTGTCAGTATCCCGACCCCGTTGCACGGATCACGGAAGGGCCCGGAAAGCGTTCCTCGGGCGCGGGATACTGGGCGGCATGGACGAGAGCCAGGACGGGCGGCAAGTGCGGCGCGAGCCGGTGCGGTTCCAGGTGCCCTGCCCGAACTGCTCGGGCGGGGTGCGGACGCGGGCCCGGCTGGGCGTCCGCGGCGACCGGACCGGGACCGGCCACATCCCGGAGACCTGCCCGGACTGCTTCGGGCGGGGCTGGGTGCCGTTCGACAGCTGAGAACGTTCGGCCGCTGAGAATTCGGCTCTCGGGGGACGGCGCGGGTCAGCCCGCCGTGGGACCGTCGACGTGGTTGCGGTCGATGCTGAGGGTCGCGCCGCCGTACGTCTCCTCGACGTTGCCGTGGTACTGGTGGACGCGCTGGTGGAGGGCCCACAGGTCGGGGCTGAGCGCGCCGGAGCCCGCGGTGTCGGCGTGCTCGTCCCAGCGGGCGTACCAGAGCCCGTCGGGCAGCGGGGAACTGCCGGCCCGGGCGGCGGCGGCCAGGTCGGCGACACCGGAGTTGAGGCTGGAGTAGAAGCCGGAGCGGTAGCCGGCCGCGTGCAGCCCCTGCGTCCAGCCGACGGTGAAGTCGACCACGGCCTGGCCGCAGGCGGCGTCCCGCATCGGGTAGGCCTCGATGTCCAGGTAGACCGGGCTGCCCACGCCGAACCCGAGCGCCCGCAGCCCGCGCACCGCCTCGACGGCCTCCTGCCGGCCCTGCTGCGCCGCGTGCGCCGGGTCGATCCGCTCCGGCTTGTGCGTGAGCTCGCTGCACGGCGCCTGGAGCCCGACGTGCACCGGCAGGAACCGCCAGCCAATCGCCCGCGCCTGGCGGACCCACTCGGCGGTCAGCCGGGGCTGGCCGCAGCCGCGCTGGGAGCCGCTGGTGTAGATGCCGACCGCGCCGTACGGGGAGGCGCCGCGCCAGGCCCGCAGGGCGTCCAGCGGCGGCGCGGTGCAGGCGTCGAAGGCGGGGCCGGCGTAACCGTCCCGGACCTTGGGCGGGCCCGGCCGGTCGGGCAGCGTGACGGCCCGGATGCGGGGGACGGCCGCGGCGGCCGGGGCGGTGGCCTCGTCGCTCACGCCCGTCCCGTCAGTGGCCAGCAGAAGCACGAGGGAGGCGGCGACGATGGCCGCGGGGCGGAGATAGCGCACCGGGCCTTGATACTGACGGACCATCGGATGAACTCGGCAACCACGCCGCGGGCCCGCGCGAGCCCATCCTTTCGGGCGCACCCGTCCGCATCCGTCCCGATATTTGTAACGAGCTTGCCCGTTCGTCACTCCTTACGGCAAACTCGCCAGCATGCCCACGCCCCACCCCAGCGAAACCGCCGCCCCGACGCCGGCCGCCGCAGCGGCCGTCTCCGAGGCCCTTGCCATGCCGCCCGCCCCCAAGGGCGAGCCCGCCGGCGAACGTGGCAGCTGGCGACGAGGCGAGGCGCCCGGCCCCGCGGCACCACCCGGCCTTCGGCCCGGCCGGCCCACCGGCCGGTTCGCGAAGGTCCTGCGGCGCCCGGAGCGGATCCCGGCGCCGCTTCTCTGTCTGGCCGCGATGTTCCTCGTGCAGACCGGGATCGCCCTCTCCAAGCCGCTGTTCGGCCCGCTCGGGGTCAGCGGCACGACGTTCCTGCGGCTGGGCTTCGCGGCGGTCATCCTGCTCGCCGTCACCCGGCCGCGGCTGCGCGGCAAGCGCCCGCGCGACCTCGGCGCGGCGGCCCTGCTCGGGATGGCCTCGGCCGGGATGACCTTCCTGTTCGCCGGGGCGATCGACCGGCTGCCGATGGGCACCGCCGCGACCATCGAGTTCCTCGGCCCGCTCGCCGTCGCCCTGGTCTTCGCCCGGCGCGCCAGCCATCTGCTCTGGGCGCTGCTGGCGGCGGCCGGGGTGGTGCTGCTGACGCTGCTCGGCGAGGGCGGCGACGGCGGTGGGCTGGACCCGGTCGGCCTGCTGTACGCCTTCGGGGCCGCCGCCTGCTACGCCGCGTACATCCTGTTCACGGACAAGGTCGGTGCCGCGTTCCAGGGCTTCCAGGGCCTCGCGGTATCGATGACGGTCGGTGCGCTGACCCTGGCGCCGTTCGGGCTCGGCGAGGCCTGGGACGGGCTGACCGCGCCCGGCGCCTCGCCGGTGGTGCTGCTGGCCTCGGTGGCCGGGGTGTCACTGCTGCTGCCGGTGATCCCGTACGCGCTGGAGATGACCGCGCTGCGGCGGATGCCGCAGCGGGTGTTCAGCGTGCTGGTCAGCCTGGAGCCGGCGGTCAGCGCGCTGGTCGGCCTGGTGGTGCTGGGCCAGTTGCTGGGTGCGCCGCAGCTGGCCGGGATCGGCTGCGTGGTGGCGGCCAGCGTCGGCGCCACGCTGACCGGGCGGCGTTAGGACGGCCCGAGGTCGCTACGGCGCCACGTCGCCACGGCGCCACGGCGCCACGGCGCTACGGCGCTACGGCGCTACGGCCAGAGCAGGGTGCGGGACCACTCCGGGGTGCGGACCGGGCCGGTGCGGGTGTAGCGCAGGCGGACGTGGCGGCGCTGGGCGTCGCCCTGCCAGAACTCGACCTCGTGCGCCCAGAGCGTGTAGACGGCGTGCCCGGCCGCGACGGCGTCCGGGGTGGCCTCCAGCCGGCGGCGGGCGACCGCGACGGCCTCGTCGTACTCCTCCAGCGAGGCCAGCGGCTCGCTCTGCCGCCCGACCAGCGCGCCCACCCGGGCGGCCGGGGAGCGGGTGGCGAACTCGGCGGCGGCGACCAGGTCGGCGGCCCGCTCCACGGTGCCGCGGACGCGGACCTGGCGGCCCAGCTGCGGCCAGTAGACGGTCAGCGCGGCGGCCGGGTGGTCGGCGAGCTGACGGCCCTTCGGGCTGTCGGCGGCGGCCGAGAAGACCCAGCCGGTGCCGGCCGCGTCGACGTCCCGCAGCACCAGCACCCGGGCGTCCGGCACGCCGTCCGCGTCGACCGTGGAGAGCGTGACCACCTGCGGGTCCGGCACGCCGGCGTCGAGCGCGGTGGCGAGCCAGTCCACGAACAGCGGGCCGGGCTCGGCGGGGGCTGCCTCGGCGTCGAAGGTCGGCAGTGGCCGGGCCATCGGCGGGCGGCCGAGCAGCAGTTCGGGTACGGACCTCGGCTCGGGCCGGTGCTCGGGCCGCGACTCGGGCCTCGGATCCGGTCCCGGTGCAGGCCTGGCCTCGCCCGGGCCGGTCAGGCCCTCCTCCTCCGCTGCCATCGCGCCCTTCCTTCCGGTTGCCGCGGTCGCCGCCGCGGCCGGCCGGGTCGTCCTGGACCCGGGCGCGCGGTGCGCTGTCGGAGCGCAACCGTACCGCCGTGGACCGACGGCTCCGGGCGCGGGCCCTCACTGGGCGGGTCCGGCCTGCCCGGGTGGGCCGTGGCGGGCCGTCGGCGGGCCACGGCCCTGCTCGGCGGGGGCGGCGACGGCCGGTTCGTACCGGGCCCGGACGCACTCGTGGGCGGTGCCGGTGACGGCACCGCCCACGAGGCCGGTTTCGCGGCGACCCTTTCCGCTGGCCGGTCATGCGCTTCGGTGTCTGCGCCCGGGCGGGAGGACCGCCCGGAGGCTGCTTCGAGCCTCGCCGCGGGTGATCAGCTCACCCGCGGCCACCCGCCTCCGGCGCCCCCGCCGGTGGTGGTGTCCGCTCGGATCATCGGACTCGGATCATCGGACTCGGATCATGGATCGCCGGATCAGTGGAAGACCGGCGCGAAGACGACGTTGAGGTTCTTGTTGGACTGGCCGGCCAGGATGGTGCCCGCGTTGTCCTTCGCCGCGAGCGTGTTGTTCTGGTTCGAGGCGCCGGCACCCGTGGCCGTCTGCTGGGTGGAGACGTAGTTTCCGTCGACCGAGCCGAAGACGTTGCCCGTGCCGACGTTGGACACCACGCCGGCGTTGGAGCCGGCGCCCGCCGCCGCGCCGTTGTCGGCCGCCGCGGCACCGGCACCGGCCAGCAGCAGGCCGGCCGCGAGTGGGACGGCGAGCAGGAAACCGGCCACCCGGCGGGTGTGGATGCGAGCCATGAGAGCCTCCAAGAAACTGAAAATCGTGCAATGCGTGCGGGAGTTCGCCGGCCAGACGAACACCTGCGGGCTGCGACGCCGAGAGACAGACTTCCGCAACAAATCGACAAAGCGCCACCTCATGGAGCAGTTTTCGCCCGTTCGCGTGATATCCACCGGGGGCTCGCATAACGGCCCGACCGCCGGACAGTGCACTGACACACCAGCGCTGAGCTGGGATTTCGCCCGAACGGCCGCCCGGATCGACACCTCGCGGAGCGGCGCGCGACGGTGCACGAAGAATTCCGCGCGCCGCCCACGGCGCGGAGGCACGGCAAACGCGCCCCAAAAAGGTTCGACTACCGCTCCATGTCGATATTTACCGGCAATTCTGAAGACCATCAGACCGGTCGAAATATCAGACCGAAATACCGGACGGGAAGAGTAGCGCGGACTATCAGATCATCTTGCCCGGATTGAGGATCCCCAGCGGATCGAAGACCGCCTTCAGCTGCCGCTGGAGGTCCAGCGCCACCGGCCCCAGCTCCCGCGCCAGCCAGTCCCGCTTGAGCAGCCCCACCCCGTGCTCGCCGGTGATCGTGCCGCCCAGCTCCAGCCCGAGCGCCATGATCTCGTCGAAGGACCGCTGCGCCCGCGCCGCCTGCTCCTCGTCCGAGGCGTCGAAGATGACGATCGGGTGGGTGTTGCCGTCCCCCGCGTGGCTGACCACGCCGATGGTCAGCGCGTGCCGCTCGGCGATCGCCGCAACGCCGTTCAGCATCTCGGCCAGCCGCGAACGCGGCACCGCCACGTCGTCGATCATCGTGGTCCCCAGCCGGTCCAGCGCGGGCAGCGCCAGCCGGCGGGCCGCCAGCAGCAGCTCGGACTCGGCCTCGTCGTCGGCCGGCGCCACCTCGGTCGCGCCCGCCGCCCGGCACAGCTCCGCCACCCGGGCCAGCTCGGCCGCCCGGTCCGGCCCGTCGAAGGCCACCAGCAGCAGCGCCCGGGTGGACTCCGGCAGCCCCATCCGGCCCATCGCGTTGACGGCCCGCACGGTGACCGCGTCCATCAGCTCCATCAGCGACGGGGTCAGCCCGCGCGCCATCACCTCGCAGACCGCCACCCCCGCCGCGTCCGCGCTCGGGAACTCCGCCGCCAGCGCCAGCTGCGGGGCAGGCGCGGGCCGCAGCGCCAGCACCGCCCGGACCACCACGCCCAGCGTGCCCTCCGAGCCGACCAGCAGCCGGGTCAGGTCGTACCCGGCCACCCCCTTCGCCGTCCGGCGCCCGGTGGACAGCAGCCGCCCGTCCGCCAGCACCACGTCCAGCCCGAGCACGTACTCGCTGGTCACCCCGTACTTGACGCAGCAGAGCCCGCCCGCGCCGGTGCCGATGTTGCCGCCGATCGTGCAGGACTCCCAACTGGACGGGTCCGGCGGGTAGGCGAGGCCCAACTCGGCCGCGGCGCGCGAGAGTTCCGCGTTCACGACGCCCGGCTCGACCACCGCGATCCGGTTCACCGGGTCCAGCTCCAGGATCCGGTTCAGCTTCACCAGCGAGAGCACGATGCACCCGTCGACGGCGTTGGCCGCGCCCGAGAGCCCGGTCCGCGCCCCCTGCGGCACCACCGGGACCCGCAGCTCGGTGGCGGTCCGCAGCACGTGCTGCACCTGCTCGACCGTCTCCGGGAAGACCACCACGGCGGGCGTCCCGGCCGCGCAGAACCCGGCCATGTCGTGACGGTAGGTGGCCGTCACGTCCTCGTCCACGACGACCGCCCCGGGCGGGAGCCCCTGCGCCAGCCGATCCGTCAGATCACCCATCGCCGTCTCCGCTCACCGCCCGCAACCGTCCCCCGCACTCTGCCCGCACGCCGGGGGCCCGGCAAGTGGGCCCCCGGCGGGCGCTCAGCGCGGCTCGACCGGCTCCTGAAGTTCGGTCACCCAGTGCGCCGGGTCGTCCGGGCACTCCAGGTACAGCTCGCGGGCGTAGCCGGCGGAGCGGTAGCCGTTGGCGTCGACGAAGTGCGCGAGCTCCTGGAAGCTCCCCATCGCCTCGTCCATCGAGCCGCGGTGGACGACGGTCGCCGCCCGCTCGATCGGCGGCAGATCGACGATGTCGAAGTGGTACGCCCCCGCCGCCCCCGCCGGCACTCCCGGCCCGACCGGGACGCCGACCCGGATCAGCACGGCACCGCCGCCCTCCGGCGCGTCCTCGTACCGGGCGACGGACGGGCCGGCGCCGGCCACCCCCGCCGCCTCCAGCCGGCGGCACAGCTCGGCGAACAGCGGTCCGATCACCGGTCCGATGTCCTCCGGCTGGTAACTCGCGGCCACCGCGCTCAGTTCGGCCACCCGGACGGACGGCACCCGCTTCACGACGACATCGTGCGCAGACATGGTCCCCTCGCTCTCGATCGTCCGGAGCCTCGCCTCCACCCGGGCCAGCCGCCGGGCGTCCGCCGCGATCGCCGCGGCGAGTTCGGCCCGCCGCAGCCGCAGCATCCCGCGCAGCTCGGCCGCGTCCACCTCCTCGTCCAGGACGGCCCGCACCTGCTGGAGCGTGAACCCCAGCTCCTTCAGCGCGATCACCCGGTTTAGCCGGGCGAGTTGGGCCGCCTCGTAGAAGCGGTAGCCGCTGACCGGGTCCACCCGGGCCGGGCGCAGCAGCCCGATCGCGTCGTAGTGGCGCAGCATCCGCACCGACACCCGGCCGTGCTTGGCGAAGTCTCCGATGGTCAACATGGTGCTCCCAGTGCACGGCCTCCCACGGTGTCAGGGTCAAGCGGCCACCGCCCGGCCCCGCCGGGAAACACCGAGGGCGGGTGCCGACGATCGTCGGCACCCGCCCTGAGCAGGTGTTTTCCCCTACCGGCGGAGAGCGTGGGATTCGAACCCACGGTGACGGGTCACGCCACGACAGTTTTCAAGACTGTTCCCTTAGGCCGCTCGGGCAGCTCTCCAGGCGGAGGTCAGCCTAACGGGTCCGGCGGGGTTCGGTGCACACGGTTTCGCGAGGGGGTCAGCTGGGGGTGTCGCCTTCCCGCGAGCCGAGGGTGACCTTGGTGGTCATGGTCTGGCCGTTGCGGACGTACTCGACGTCGACGGTCTCACCGGGCTTGTGCGTCCAGATCCGGCTGACCAGGGCCGGGCCGTTCTCGATCGGGGCACCGCCGAGCTTGGTGATGACGTCGCCGGGCTTGAGGCCGGCCTTGTCGGCGGCGCCGCCGGGGGTGACGGCGGGCTGGCCCTGGACGTCGCGGGTCTGGATCGCCGCGCCGTCGCCCTTGTAGTTGTCGTCGCGCAGCACGTCGAGCTTGGCGTACACCGGCTTGCCGGTCTTGATCAGGGTGTCGGCGACCCACTTGGCCTGGTTGATCGGGATGGCGAAGCCCAGGCCGATACTGCCGGCCCGGCCGTTGGCGGAGGCATTGGACTGGATCGCCGAGTTGATGCCGACCACGGCGCCGCTGGAGTCGAGCAGCGGGCCGCCCGAGTTGCCGGGGTTGATCGAGGCGTCGGTCTGAAGGGCGTTCATGTACGAGGCCTGGGCGCCGGTCTCGTCGCCGGAGGCGACCGGGCGGTCCTTGGCGCTGATGATGCCGCTGGTGACGGTGGACTCCAGGCCGTACGGGGCGCCGATCGCGATGCTGGCGTCGCCGACGTTGACCTTGTCGGAGTCGGCCAGCGTGAGCGGGGCCAGCTTGCCCTTGGGCGGGTTGTCGAGCTTGACCACGGCCACGTCGTAGCCCTCGGCGCGGCCCAGCACCGAGGCGCTGTAGGAGGAGCCGTCGGCGAACTTGACGGTCAGTTTGCCGCCGCTGCCGGTGACGGCCGGGGCCACCACGTGGTTGTTGGTGAGGATGTGGCCCTCGGTGTCGAAGACGAAGCCGGTGCCGGTGCCCGACTCGCCGTTGCCCTGCGCCTTGATGGTGACGACGCTCGGCAGCGCCTTCTGCGCGATGCTGGCGATCGAGCCGGGGGCGGGCTCGTTCTTCTGGGTGTTGCTGGCCTGGATGGTGGTGCTGCGGTGGTCGTCGGCGGTGGCGGTGGTGCTCTTGTCGCCCGAGACGGTCACGCCGACCGCGCCGCCGGCGATGCCCGCGACCAGGGCGACGGCGGCGATCAGGGCGACCAGGCCGCCGCGCTTCTTCCGGGGGGCGCCGGGGCCGCCCGGGCCGCCGGGGTAGGCCCCCGGGTAGCCGAGCGGGCCACCGGGGGCACCGGGACCGCCGGGGTAGCCCGGGCCGCCGGCGGTGGTGTCGTGGGCGGCGCCCCAGCCGCCGAGCGGCTGGCCGGCGCCGAACGGGTGGTGTCCCGGCCGCCGGCGCGCACGACCCGTACGGCGCCCCGGCCGCCCCCGGCGCGCCCGCCGCCCACCACCCGTTCGGCGCCGGCGGCCGGGACACCGTGGGTCGGGGTCGCGTACGGGTTGGCACCCGCCGGCAGGCCCGGGGCGGGCGCGGCGACCGGGGCTGCGGCGGCCGGCGCGGCAGGTGCGGCGGGGGCGGGCGGTGCGGGCGGCAGGACCGGCGGCGGCGCGTCGATGTAGCCGGTCTCGGCGGCGGGCGCGGCAGGCGTCTCAGCGGCCGGGGCGGCGGGAGCGGCCTCCGGCGCCGGGACCTTGGTGAAGGCCATGGTGGGCTTGTGCCCGCCCTCGGCCGGAGCGGCCTCCGGCTCGGCGGCCGGGGCAGCGGGGGCCGCCGGAGCAGGGACGGCCGGAGCCGCCTCCGGCTCGGGGACCCGGCTGAACGCCATGGTGGGCTTGTGCCCGCCGTCCGCCAGGGCGGCCTCCGGCTCAGCGGCCGGGGCGGCGGCGGCCGGGGCGGCGGGCGCCGCCTCCGGCTCGGGGATCCTGCCGAAGGCCAGGGTCGGCTTGTGGCCGTCCGGAGCCGGGGCGACGGCACCGGCCGCCTCCCGGCTGCCCGAGGGCTGCTCCCCCTGCGGCCCGGTGGGCCCAACCTCGCGCTCGGTGCTCACGGACGACCTCCATAGCTGACAGAACCAAGGACCATAGTTTTTCGCACCGGCGATTCGATTGCCGTAAGGACCCCTCTGAAGAACTCATAAGAATCCTTAGGCGGGACCGACGACGGCCGCTCGACGACCTGCCGACGGGGTGCTCCCCCACCCCCACCGACCGTCCCGCGATGCGGACCGCGCACCCCCTGGCCTTGGGCGTTCGCCCACGTGCCGGTTAGCCTGTCGCTCCAAACTGACACGCGGGAGCTTGGACCCACCAGGCTGAGAGTGCGCTGGTCGACCGTACGCCACGGGAATCGTGGGCGGACCGTCGAGGGGGCGCTGACCGCCGGAACCTGTCCGGGTAATGCCGGCGTAGGGAGTATCGGCCATGCCGTCTGCTTCGCCATCCTCTTCTTCGGGCGCGCCCGCGTCCAAGGATTTCTCCGAACCGTCCACGCCCCCGACTCACGATGTCCCGGCCGCCGGCGCGGGCACCGGCGCGGGCGGGCCCTCGTCCGGTGCCGCGACCGCCGTGCTGGACCGGCCGGAGAGGGTCGAGGCGCCGCTCGTCCTGGACACCGAGCCGCCGCGCACGCTGCGCTTCCGGGACCACTTCGCGCTGTGGATGAACCTCGGCGTCAGCCTGATCGGCTTCTCCACCGCCGCCACCGTGCTCGGCGCCCCGGGCAGCGAGCTGTCGCTGGCCGCCGCGGTCACCGCGATCGTGGCCGGCACCGTCGTCGGCACCGCGATGCTCGGCGTGGCCGCGCTGATCGGCGCCCGCACCGGCGCGCCGGCGATGGCCAACCTGCGCGGCCTGTTCGGCACCCGGCTGTCGTACGTCCCGACGGTGCTGAACATCGTCCAGTGCATCGGCTGGGGCGTGTTCGAGCTGCTGACGATCTCGGCGGGCGCGCAGACCGTCGCCCACACGGACGGCTACCGCTGGCTCTTCGTCCTCCTCGCGGGCGCGCTGACCACCGCGCTCACCATCTGGCCGCTCGGCTCGATCGCGGTGCTGCGCCGCTTCGTGGCCGGCGCCGTCGCCGTCGCGATGGTGTACTTCACGGTCCAGCTGGGCCGCCACGGCGTGCCCGACCCGGGCGCCGGCAACTGGCACGGCTTCCTGGGCGCGACCGACGCGATGATCGCGGTGTCGATCTCCTTCGTCCCGCTGGCCGCCGACTACACCCGGCACTCGCGCACCCCGCGCTCGGCGTTCTGGGGCAGCTTCTCCGGCTACACGCTCGCCCAGGTGTGGTGCTACGCGCTGGGCCTGATGGCGCTGCTGCAGTCGGACGGGGACCCGAACAAGATCTTCGACTCGTTCCTCGGCGTCTGGGCCGGCTGGCTGTTCCTGCTGGTGCTGGTGCTGCGCGAGACGGACCAGTCCTTCGCCAACGTGTACTCGACCGCGATGTCGGTGCAGAACCTGCTGCCGAAGGTGGACCGCCGGGTGCTGACCGGCGGGATCGGCGTGCTGACCACCGTGCTGGCGCTGCGGATCGACAAGTTCACCGACACCTACACCAACTTCCTCGGCCTGATCGGCTCGGTGTTCGTACCGCTGCTGGCCGTGCTGGCGGTGGACTACTTCTTCGGCGCCGGCCGGCACGGCTGGAACCTCTCCGCCGACGCGCCCTCGCGCTGGCTGATGCTGCTGCCGTGGGTGCTCGGGTTCGCCGTCTACCAGTTCATCGCGCCGACCCCGGTGGCCGGCTGGTGGACCGACTTCTGGACCTCCCCCCAGGGGACGCTGCACTTCACCCCGCAGGAGTGGACGTCGGCCTCGCTGTTCGCCTTCCTGCTGCCGGCGCTGATCACCTGGGCGCTCACCCCGCTGACCCGCCGGGCCGCGCAGGGCTGAGCCCGGGACGGTCGCGAACCCCGGACCGACACGAATCCGAGCCCGACGCGAAAGCGAAGACGGCCCCGCAGGTTGGGACCGTCTTCGCTTTCGCGTCACTTCCGCCGCCTATCGTTGGCGGTGTGACCAGCCCAGATCTGTCCCCGGCGGCCTCGCGCACCGCGCCGCCCGTCCAGGTGATCGCCCACCGTGGTTCCTCGGCCGCCCTCCCCGAGCACACCCTCGCCGCCTACCGGCGCGCCCTCGACGAGGGCTCGGACGCGGTCGAGTGCGACGTCCGGGTCACCGCCGACGGCGAACTGGTCTGCGTGCACGACCGCCGGATCGGCCGGGTCTCGAACGGGCAGGGCACCGTCTCGGCGATGACGCTCGCCGAGCTGGAGGCGTACGACTTCGGCGCCTGGAAGACCGGCCGGCCCAGCACCGACCCCGAGCTGCGCGGGGTGCTGCGGCTGGAGCGCCTGCTGGAGCTGGTCGTGGACTGCGGACGGCCGGTGGACCTGGCGATCGAGACCAAGCACCCGGTCCGCTACCGCGGCCGGGTCGAGGCCGAACTGCTGCGGATGCTCGAACGGTTCAAGATCGCCGGCAGCCGGGATGGCGACCGTCCGTCCGCCCGGATCATGAGCTTCTCCTCGATCGCCCTGAACCGGCTGGCCGCCGCCGCGCCGGAGTACCCGCGGGTGTTCCTGTTCGAGCGGATGCTGCCCCTCCTCGGCCAGCTGCGCCCGGGCAGGCCGCTGCCGGGCGGGGCGCGGATCGCCGGGCCCGGCATCGAGCTGGTGCGGGCCCACCCGCAGCTGGTGCCGCGGCTGCGCGAGCTGGGCCACCAGGTGCACGTGTGGACCGTCGACGAGCCGGCCGACGTGGAGCTCTGCCTGGAGCTCGGGGTGGCGGCGGTCATCACCAACCGGCCCGCGGAAGTTCTGGCGCAGCTCGGGCGGTGATCCAGCCGCGCGCGCCCGTGTGCGCCTGCGCGCGCCGACGCACGCCTGAAAGAACCTGATCGGTCTGGTCGGCAGTCAAACCTTCCGCGCACGTTATTGCCGGAAATTGTGCGCCGGCACGACAGAGGGTGAGCGGGTAATGACCTCGCGACCACCCTCGGTCGCACGGCTCGAAATGGACTCGCGGGATCGTCGCGCGGTCGTTTCCGACGCATTACCAAGGGGCATCCATCCCTCGGCATACGCTGAAGGAGGTCCGGGGGTGGCGTTGATGGTGGCGCGTGAAGTGCCGACTTCATCGACCATGGCAGTGCCGCACGGCCCATCGAGTGTCGGGGTCGCACGGCGCCGACTGCGTCGAGATCTTGGTGATCGGGAGATACCGGAACCGGTCATTGATGATGCCGTACTGATCCTTTCCGAACTGTTGAGCAATGCGTGCCGGTACGCCCGGCCGCTCGGCCCGCTGCCCGCCCTCGGGCGCAGCGCCCGGGCCGAGGTCGTGGATCAGGTGCTGGTCGGCGTCCCCACCGGGGCGCACCCCGGCGCACCGGCCAACCGGGACTCCGAGGAGGCCGGGAGCGACGGCGGTGGCGTCCTGGTCCGCTGGCAGATGCACGCGGACGGCGTGCTCACCCTGGAGGTCACCGACGGCGGGGCGCCGACCCGGCCGCTGCCCGCCAGCCCCTCGGTGACCTCGCGCGGCGGCCGCGGCCTGAGCATCGTCGACCAGCTGGCCAGTGACTGGGGCGTACGCGACGCGCCCGGCGAGGTGACGGTCTGGGCGGCGCTGCCCGCCCGCGCCCGACACGCCCGGCGCACCGGCGGTGACGCCCGCAGCGCCTGACGCCCTGCGGTCCGCCCCGGCGCGTGCCCACGCGCCGGGGGAACGTCAGTAGGCTTCCCGGAGCAAAGGACCACCGTCCCCGGGAGAGCCGCACCATGGGCAAGAAGGCCGCCAAGAAGGCGCCGCAGCGTCAGTCCACCACCGCCGTCACGGGCGAGATCCCCGTGGTCGGGGCCCGCGAGAACTGCCCCTGCGGCTCCGGCCGCCGGTACAAGGCCTGCCACGGCCGGGAGGCCTCGCACGCGGTGCAGGAGCTGGTGCACCGCCCGTTCGAGGGCCTGCCGGGCGAGGCCGACTGGGTCGCGCTGCGCGAGCTGGTGCCCGCCGCCACCGTGCCGCTGACGCTGGCCGCCGGGGTCGCCGAGACCGCCAACGGCGAGGTCCCGTCGGTCACCCTGGCCACCGTGCTGCCGCTCGCCTGGCCGGCCCTGCGCCGCCAGGACGGCTCCATCCTGCTCGGCCTGCAGACCCAGTCCGCCTCCGGCGACCTGAGCCGCGACCTCGCCGACGCCCTGGAGCTGGCCCTGGCCGCCGAGCCGGGCAGCCCGGTGCCGGCCCGCCGGACCGTCGCGGGCGGGCGCCGCCTGCAGGACCTGCTGGACGTCACCGCCGCGTTCACCCCCGCCGTGCACGCCGGCTTCGAGTTCTGGCTGGAGGACGCCGAGACCGCCACCGGCGAGGTCGCCGCCTCGCTGGAGCGCGCCAACGCCTCCGCCATCCCGACCGAGAAGCTGGCCGGCGTCGACGCCGCCTACTGGTGCGGCACCCCGGACAAGAACCACCTGCGCTGGGTGATGACCGTGCCGGAGGAGAAGCTGCTGGACGCGCTGGCCCGGCTGAACGCCGCCGGCGAGGCCTCGCTCGGCCCGGACACCCGCCTGGTCGGCTCGTTCCGCGCGCACGGCCTGACCGTCCCGGTGTGGGACCTCCCGCTCGCCATGACCGCGACCGACTGCGAGAAGCCTGCCGCCGAGTTCGCCGAGCGGCTCGCCGCCGTTCTCGCCGACGAGACCCCGCTGACCGCCGAGGAGCGGCGCACCCGCGCGAACCTGGTGAACCGTCAGGTCACTTTGAACTAAAGCATGCAGGGGCGGAGTGATACGCGTCACATTGTCGCCGTGAAGCGCAATTTCCGGGCGTGGAGGGCGTCTTGGAAATTGGCGCGGGCGCGGATCCTTGTTACTGTCTAAAGAGTCCGGTCGCTGGTGCATCCCCCGTCGCCAGCGGCCGGATCTTTTGCTTTTCCGGAGGAGCCCAAGGGAACCCCGGGGATCAGTACGCCGAGCGCCCGCTGTCCAGCCGGACCGTCGCCTCCACCAACTCCCCCAGCAGCGGCCCGACCTGCGGCAGCCACACCCCGCCGTCCGCCGCCGGACGCGGCGCCAGCACCCAGCGCACCCGGCCCGCCCCGACACCGGGCGGCAGCGGCAGGAAGCCGCCCGGCCCGTGGTAGTGCAACGAGCCAGGCACCCAAGGCAGTTGGGCGAGCATCTCGCCCAACGCGTCCAGCGAGTACGGGGCCACCAGCAGCGCGTACCGGCCCGGCATCGCCAGCACCGGGCCGAGCGGCAGCCGCAGCGCTCCCAGGTACGCGATCGCCCGGGCCCCGGCCTCGGCCGGCAGGCTGACCGCCGACAGCGTCCGGCCGGTGGCCGCCAGCACCGGCGCGTCCGGGCTCTGCCGCTCCCACCACCAGCGCACCATCCGGGCGTCCGTGGTGGCCGCCAGCAGCGGCGGGTCGTGCGGGTGCGCGCCCGGGACCGGGCAGTCCCCGTGGCCGCAGGAGCACTGCCCGTCGCGCAGCACCGCCCCCGGCACCACCGGCCAGCGGTGGTCGACGGCGGCCTCCAAGGCCGCGGTGAGCCGGGCGGACCGGGCCGACGGGCAGCCCCTCGGATTCTCACGCATGGCGCTCGTTCCTTTCCCTGACCGCTCGGTTCGCTCCGGGGCCGCCGGCCTCCGCCGACTCACCGCGCGGGCCCGCGACACGGCCCGGAGGACGCGCGGCGGGCGGGCGGTACGACGGACGGCGCGGCGAGGACGTGGAGCACGGTGTGGAGCACGACATGAGAAGGGCCGCGCACGGGAACAGCCCTTGGAACGAGAATCGCGTATGCGCCCGGATGGACGCCGCCCGGGCGCGCTTGGTTCCACCGTACGAGTGAGTGATATCCGGCCAGCCCGGCTTCCGGGCGGCGAAAGCATACGATCCGGACGGCCGCCGGGTCCGCTCTCACGGTTCTGCCCGCTCCCGGGCCGGTCCATACCTCCCGGCCGGAACGGCGCGCGCGCGACCCGGACGCGCCCTCCGTCCGGGTCGCGGAGGATGTGGAACCGGCCCCGCCTCGTCCCGGATCTGGACATGCCCCAAATGGCCTGTGTAGAAGTGGTGGCATTGCTGTCGATCAATGACGAGTAGTAGCGAATCGAGGCGAAACACGCCCTTTGGCCGTGCTCGCTCCACATCGGCCGTACCTGGGGGTTCCGCATGACCCGTAGCACCGCGTCAGGAGTGGCGGCATGACCGAGTCGAACCCGTCGTCGTCCCGCCCGTCGCCGACGACCTCCGAGCCGGGCGAGCCCGGCTGCGCCGGCGGGCTCTCCGTCCTCGACCCGCCGGGCGTGCCCGGCCCCGCCGACGCCCAGGACGGCGCGGCGGACCCCCGTACGGCACCGTCCGCCGGGGTGCAGGACCGTTTGGTCGGACGCCTGTCCGATTTCACCAGCCTGCACGAGCACATCGAGCGGCTCGCCCGCGCCCGCGGCCTCGACGCCACCGTCGCCGCCGTCCTCGCCTCCGGCGCCGACCTGCTCGGCGCCGGCCGCGGCGTCCTGGTCACCCGGCAGCCCGGCGGCGGCCCCGGCCAGCCCGTCGGCCTCGGCCTCGACCGCGCCAGCCTCGGCGCGCTGGAGACCGTCCCGTCCGAGCAGAGCCTGCTCGCCCGGCTGCTGCGCGACCACGACCGGCCCGAACGCCTGCACTCCCCCGACCTCGCCGAGGACCCGGCCACCGGCGCCCGGCTGCGCGAACTCGCCACCCACCTCGGCCTCGGCGGCTGCTACGGCCTGCCGCTCGCCACCGAGGAGGACGGCCCGCTCGCCGCCGCCGTCTGGTTCTACGAGGGACCCGCCGAACCCACCGAGCGCCAGCGCGAACTCGCCCACCGCTACTGCCGGATCGCCGCCCCGCTGCTCGCCAAGCAGGTCGAGGCCGACAAGGTCCGGCGCACCACCGAAGCCCTGCGCCGCGGCCTCCTGCCCGACCGGCTCCCCCAGCCCGCCGGGCTGCGGCTCGCCGCCCGGCTCGTCACCGCCGCCCTCGACCGCTCCTGCGGCAGCGACTGGTACGACGCCATCCCGCTGCCCGACGGCACCGTCGGCCTCACCGTCGGCTCCGTCTCCGGCGACGGACCGGGTGCCGGCCCCTGCTCCGCCCCCGGCGCCGCCGCCGCCATGGGCCGGGTCCGGGCCGCCCTGCGGGCGTACGCGGTCCTGGAGGGCGAGGACCCGGTCTCCGTCCTCGGCGACCTCGAACTGCTGCTCAAGACCACCGAACCCACCCGCACCGCCACCGCCGTCTACGCCTGGGTCGAACCCGACGAGCGCCGGATCACCCTGGCCGGCGCCGGGCACTGCCCGCCGATCCTGGTCAACCGGCACGGCGCCGAGTTCGTCGAGACCTCGCTCTCCGCCCCGCTCGGCATGCTCGCCTGCTGGGAGGCGCCCGGCGTCGAACTCACCGCCGAACGCGGCAACACCCTGCTGCTCTACACCGAGGGCCTCGCCCGCCGCTGCGGCCCCACCCTGCACGCCGGACAGGCCAACCTGCGCCGGGCCGCCGCCGACGCCCCGCGTGACGTCCGGATCGACCCCGACCGGCTCTGCGCCCACCTGCTCGCCGTCTGCCCCGACCGCGACGGCGCCCACGCCACCGACGACCTGATGCTGCTGGCGGCCAGGTTCGACTAGGGCGAGTCCGGAGACCGGCCCTGGGTCGTCCCGGCCCCGAAAGGGTGAGCGGCCGGGCGTCCGTACCATGGGACGCACGGCCGCCCACCTGCGTCGCGATCCGACAACCCCCACGGGCGGCCGGCACCACCCCCAAGGAGGCGTTGTACGTGACCGAGGACCGCACCCCGGCGGTGGCCGAGAACCCCGAGGCCACCGGCGGCCAGGAGCCCCAGCAGTTCAAGGGCCGCAAGAACGGCCTGTACTCCGAGGTCTCCGACGAACTGGCCGCCTCGATGAAGACCGGCTGGGCCGACACCGAGCTGCACGGCCTCGCCCCGGTCGCCCAGGCCCCATACGCGGCCGAGCGTCGCGCCCGGCTCTCCGCCGCCTACCCCGGCGAGCGCCTGGTGATCCCGGCCGGCAACCTGCGGGTCCGCTCCAACGACACCGACTACAACTTCCGCGCCGCCAGCGAGTACGTGCACCTCACCGGCGACCAGACCGAGGACGCCGTCCTCGTCGCCGAGCCCACCGGCGACACCGGCCACGAGTTCGGCCTCTACCTGCTGCCCCGCTCCAACCGGGAGAACGGCGAGTTCTGGCTCGACGGCCACGGCGAACTGTGGGTCGGCCGCCGGCACAGCCTCACCGAGCAGGAGCAGCTGCTCGGCCTGCCCGCCCGCGACGTCCGCAAGGCCGCCGACGAGCTCGCCGCCCGCGCCAAGGACTCCGCCGCCCCCACCCGGATCGTCCGCGGCTACGATGCCGGCCTGGAGGCCGCCCTCGCCGACGTCCTCGACGCCGAGAAGGACGCCGAGTTCAGGGAGTTCCTGAGCGGCCTGCGGCTGGTCAAGGACGAGTGGGAGATCGGCGAGCTGCGCGCCGCCTGCGACGCCACCGTCAAGGGCTTCACCGACGTCGTCCGCGAGCTCGGCCAGGCCGTCGCCACCTCCGAGCGCTGGATCGAGGGCACCTTCTGGCGCCGCGCCCGGGTCGAGGGCAACGATGTCGGCTACGGCACCATCGCCGCCGCCGGCCCGCACGCCACCACCCTGCACTGGGTCCGCAACGACGGCGACGTCCGCCCCGGCGAGCTGCTGCTGCTCGACGCCGGCGTCGAGACGCACACCCTCTACACCGCCGACGTCACCCGCACCCTGCCGATCAGCGGGCGGTTCACCGACCTCCAGCGCAAGATCTACGAGGCCGTCCACGACGCCCAGGAGGCCGGCATCGCCGCGGTGAAGCCCGGCGCCCGGTTCCGCGACTTCCACGAGGCCTCCCAGCGCGTGCTCGCCGAGCGCCTGCTCGCCTGGGGCCTGCTCGACGGCTCGGTGTACGACGTCGAGAAGGTCCTGGAGCTCGGCCTCCAGCGCCGCTGGACCCTGCACGGCACCGGCCACATGCTCGGCCTCGACGTCCACGACTGCGCCCACTCCCGCCGCGAGGAGCACGTCGACGCCCTCCTGGTGCCCGGCATGGTCCTCACCGTCGAGCCCGGCCTGTACTTCCAGCAGGACGACCTGACCGTCCCGGAGGAGTACCGCGGCATCGGCGTCCGGATCGAGGACGACATCCTCGTCACCGCCGACGGCAACGAGAACCTCTCCGCCGGCCTCCCCCGCCGCTCCGCGGACGTCGAGGCGTGGATGGCCTCGCTGGCCTGACCGGCACGCCGAAGGGCCCGGCCTCCCCGCAGTGGGGCGGCCGGGCCCTCGGCGTACGACGGCTACGGGTTCATCGGATAGGAGAACCGCGGGCTGACGGTCACCGAGTTGCCACTGAGCCCGTCGCCCTGGGCGCTCAGCGTCACGTCGACCCCGGCGCCGAGGTAGCTCGACCCGAGGTTCAACCGGAGGTCGAACACCGAGTCCGCCCCGCCGGCCACCGACCGGTCCAGCAGCGAGGTGTCCACCACAAACCTGCCGCCGCCGGCGGAGGACACGCCCAGCGACCGCCAGGTGCCGCCGTACAGCGCCTCGACCGTGACCTCCTCCGGCTTCAGCGAGCCGCTCGTGGCGCCCGGGCCGAGCCGCTCGGTCAGCACCACCGACGGAACCACCGAGTTCAGCGGGGCCGTTCCCGGGTTGGTCGCGGTCAGCTGGAACTGGGAGGGCGTCTTGCCCGTCACCCCTGCGGAGGGCCCGCCGGTGAGCCGTACGGTCGGGGCGACCGGCGCGGCCTTCGTGGGCGCGGCCGCCGCCAGCTGGACGTCCGTCACCACCGCGGCCTCCTGGGACGGGCCCTGGGGGGACGGCACCAGGGCGAAGGACTCGATCGACAGCGTTCCGGCTGCGTTGTCCCCGGTCAGGTCCAGGCGGTACCGGATCGTCCGGCCGGCCCCTGCGGCGAGCGGGAACGCCACCGCGTCGCCGGAGCTCCGGTAGTCGGCGGAGGCCTCGCTCAACGGCACGTCCGTCCACGAGCCGCCGTCCTGCCGCTGCAGCCGTCCGCGCACTGGCGCCGAGGCACCGGCCCCGACGACCGAGGCGCGGGCCGCCACCACGGGCGCCACGGAGTCGTAGCGCTGACCGGTGGTGTTGGTCCACGTCACCGAGAAGGCCACCGGGCCCGACCCGGGGACCAGCGGCTTCGATCCGGACAGGCCGTCGACCGTGATCCCGATGCCGTGGGCCGACCGCTCGGAGGCCGAGGCGGACGGGGGCTGCGTCGGGGCGCTCGCCGGAGCGTCGGTGGCCGTCGGCCCGGGCGGGGCCGTCTGCGCTGCGGGGGCGGTCGAGGCGGCGGAGGCGGTCGGTGCCTGTGACACGCCCGGCGTCGGCCCGGTGCTGAGGCTCGCCGCCGGAGGGGCGTCCCGACGGTCGGCCGAGGTATCGGTGTGGACGCCGAACACACCGATCACCACCGCCGCGGCCGCGAGCATCGGGACGGCCGCCAGGTACAGCGGCCGGTTCCGGCGCCGCCGACCGTCCGGCGGAGCAGCGGGGCGCAGCGACGCGACGGTCACCTGGTTCGTGCGGGCGGTCATGGCCTCCCGGAGGAGCCGCTCCATCGGGGAGTCCTCGACCGCGTTCCACCCGGTGTCGGCCGAATCGTGATGGTCGTCGGTCATCGAACCTTCTCCAGGTGCTTTTCCAAGGCGTCCAGGGCCCGGCTGGCGGTGGACTTCACGGCACCCCGGGACAGCCCCAGGGTCTCGGCTATCTGCGCCTCCGACAGGTCGGACCAGTAGCGCAGCACCAGCACCTCACGCTGGCGGGAGGTCAACTCCTGCATCGCCACCAACACCCGCCGGTGCTCGTCGTTGAGCACGGCGTGGTCCTCCGCCGATGCGGCGTCCGGCTCGTGCGGCGGCACGTACTCGCGGGCGGTCCTGCGACGGCGCAGCATCGACCGGGCACCGTTGACCACCGAGGTCCGCAGGTACCCGAGCGCGTTGTCCAGGTCGTCCAGGTCCTCGCCGTACCGCTGGTACAGCTGCGTGAACGCCTCCTGCACGACGTCCTCGGCGAGGTCCTGATGGTCGACCAGCAGGACGGCCATCCGCACCAGGCCCAACCGGTGGGCGTGGTACAGATCGGTCAGCGTCGGCCGCTCCTCCACGGGCTTGCGCCCGCCACGCAGCAGCCGGAAGCCGGAACGGCGCCGCGCCGCCTGCTGGTCGGTGGTCGGGCCGGCGATCGGCTCACCGGCCTCCTGAGCGCCGAACAGCACGGCGACCACTCCGCGGACGGAGAAGCCGCGCCCCCTCGCCGGCGCGGCGATCGGCCCGATGGCCATGGACATGTGCGTTACCGCTTTCCTCCCTGCAGAACCGGGGATTTCCCGGGCCGTCAGGACCTGGTCGTTCCGATCGAAATGATCGACGGGGGCGGCCGGGCCGACGCACAACCGCGCGGTCCGGCCACCGGCGTACCCGCCGGGGCGGCGGGCCGGACCGCCGTCAGGCGATCGGCGAGTTGGTGCTGAAGTCCCACTTCGGGAGGTCCGCCATCGGCGTGAAGGCGCGCGGCCGGACCGTCTGCAGCGTGCCGCGGACGCCGTCCGACTCCGCGCCGACGGTCAGCTCCAGGCCGTTGCCGGCGATCCAGCCCTTCGGCAGGCCGAACCGGAAGTCGAAGGACACGCTCTCCCCCGGCGCCAGCGTGCGGGCCAGCGAGGAGGTGTCGATCCGGATCATCCCCTGGTCGTCGAAGGCCCCGGCGAGGGTCTTCCACTCCCCGTTCAGCTGGACCTCCGCGGTCAGGTCCTGCGGCTTCATGCCGTGCTGGAGCTGCGGGCCGAGCGGGTCGATCCCGGTGATGTACGGGGTGACCACGTGGCTCGCGGCGCCGTCCGCGTTGGTCAGCCGGACGTTCAGCTGGGTGGGCACGTGGCCGATGGTCATGTCGGTGGGCTTGGACAGCTCGACCTTGACCACGCTCTGGTTCTCGACGTCGAGGCGCACGCCGGCGCTGCCGGCCTTGGTCCGGCCGGAGCCGTACGCGACGTACGCGTCCGCGGTGATCGGCAGCCGGCCGCCGGTGTTGTCACCCGCCAGCGTCAGCCGGTACTTGACGGTGCGGCTCTCGCCGGGCGCGAGCGCGAAGGCCCCGCCCTCGGCGTCATTGCGCTCGCCGTCCTGCACGAGCTTGACCGCCTTCCACCCGGCCGCGTCCTTGCGGTCCAGCGTGCCGTGGGCGTAGGCGTTGCAGCCGCTGCAGTCCGCCGACCGGTCGAACGCGAGGGACTGGACCACCGGCGCGACCTGCTCGTAAGCGGCCGAGCTGCGGTTGGTCAGCACCACCTCGAAGTCGACGTAGCCCGAACCGGCCTTCACGTGCTGACCGTCCGCCAGCGAGCGGAACTCGACCCCGACGTCCCCGCTGTGCGGCTCCGCCGGGGCGGCGGGCTGCGCGGTGGCCGGAGCGGCCGGCCGGGTCGACGGCTGCTGGGCCGGGACGGCCTTCTTGGCCGGCGCCTTGGCCGGAGCCACTGCGGGCACGGCCGGAACGGGCTCGGCGGCCGGGGTGGCCGGGGCCGCGGACGGGGCAGGTGGAGTCCGTGATCCACACCCTGTCGTGCCAGAAGTCGGTGTCCTTGGCCAGCACTCGTATCAGGCGCTTGATCTGCGGCAGAGCGGCCCGCAGCCGCTTGTTGT
>NZ_JAHTKP010000091.1 GCF_019192735.1 Kitasatospora aureofaciens | reverse complement strand
TTCGTTGATGCGCAGGGCTTCTTCGAGTTGGTCTTCGAGGATGACGATGCGGCAGGCGGCTTCGATGGGGGTGCCCTGGTCGACGAGGTCGCGGGCGCGCATGGCGATGCGCAGTTGGTAGCGGGAGTAGCGGCGGTGGCCGCCGTCGGAGCGTAGGGGGGTGATGAGGCGGTGTTCGCCGAGGGCTCGTAGGAAGCCGGGGGTGGTGCCGGTCATCTCGGCGGCGCGGCCCATGGTGTAGGCGGGGTAGTCGTCGTCGTCGAGCTTGTCGGGTGTGTCGGGGCTGGCCGTTGTAGTCACTGCACCTCTCTGGTTCTCGAGGAGAACGCGTCGAGGGGCCCCGGGGCCATTGCGGCTCCCGGGGCCCCGAAGGGTTTTACACCATCTGCCGGCCTTGTGGCCGGCTTCCTTATATCCGCACTGCCCCGGGGGAGGGGGCGTGCAGGGATCGCGTATGCGTGACCGGAAACCACCGTCCTTGCCTTGGGGTCTTCGGATTCCGCCCGGGCGACTTCCTCACGGGCCGGGCGATCCTGATGGCGCTCTGTCCCCTCCGTTCATCCTCTGTACTGTCCTGGTACTGCGGAACTGCTTGGTACTGCTCACACGGGTACTGCTCGGTACTGCGGAACTGCTTGTACTTCGAACTGCGTGGTAGTGCCAACCACTCGGTACTGCTGTGGTGGTCCTGCGGTCCACCGGGTCCGGCAGCCAGCCCCGTTGCCCGTCCTGCTCAACCACTCGGCTTGGAACCCCACTGCCGGACTCCCAGCGCGCGCCCGCAGTCTGGGCGCCTTCACCGGGATACCGCGTACTTCGACTGCTGGTACTGCGCTTACCGAACTGCGGGTACCGCTGTGCGACGGCCCCTGATACCTGCGGGCCGCCCGGCCCGGCCGCCGGTCCTGTCGCCGTACTGCTACATCCCTGGCTTCAGGACCCTGCAACCGTTCCGACCTGCGAACTCCTGTACTGCTGCCCGCCAGTTCGTGTCTGGCGGGTACCGCTGATCTCGTCTACGAGAGAAACACTAACCGCGGTGCGCGGCAATGTCTACTCTGGCTGACATAGATTTTTCGGTGCCGGTTGGGGAGGTAATCTTCGCCCCGCACGGAGTGGGGCGACCGGTCGCCGCAGCCGCCCCAGGGCGGAGGACGCCGCGTCCCGCGGCCAGGACCACGAATGAACGGGAGGCGAGCGGTGGAAAGGCCGCAGGCCGCGCGACAGCTGCGCACCCCCGACCCCCATACCCAGGCGTCGCTGGCGGCGGCCATAGGCGAAGCAGTGCGCGACCGGGACGAGAGGGTCCTCCGCCGGCTTCTGGCCCGCTTCGCCGAGCAGGCCGCCATCACGGACCTGCCCGCCCTGCGCGATGCCATCGACACCCCCCACGACGATGACAGCCCGCCGGGGGCCCGATAGGCCCAGTCGGCCCGCTGCGCTCCCGGATGAGAAGGCCCGGGCGGGCTCCACCGCTCGACCACCATCGCGCCGGTGCCCATTCCGCACGCGGTCCGCGGCCCCGGGCGCCGGGGGGCGTCCGGATCCGAGAGGGCGGCGTGGACCCGGCGCACCGACAGGACGTCCACCGGATCACCGCCCGCCCCCAGGATGCGTGCGCCCAACGGCTCAGCCAGCTCCAGCAGAACCACGATCCCCATGGGGCAACCGTGCGCGCCTACGTAAGGCCGCGCGCGCCACCGCACCCGGGCGAGGGCCGCCGGCGGTGGACCACGCCGGGCACCCCACGGGCAGCCCGCCGTACGGGCCCGGACAGAGGGGGGTAGGTCCGGGCCCGTACGAACGGGGTCCGCTCGCACCCAGGGAGCTTGCCGCTGTCGGCGAGCGACACCCGGCCGGGCGCGGGCAACCGGTCGGCGCGGCAGGGGACTGGGAATGAACGTCCAAGCCGCGCCGCCGGGGTCAGGCGGAGATGGCCTCGCGTTAGGCCTTGGCCGTGATAGTGATCTTGCGGGGGCGGGCCTTCTTGCTGATCGGCACGCTCCTCGGTGCCGGTGACCAGGTTGTCGGCCAGTGTGGCCGAAGCCCACGGCGGGGGGCCGGGCAACACGCGGCGGGGTTTGCCCGGGCTGTGGACGGTCAGGCGCCTGGAGGAGACCGGTTGACTCCAACTGCCTCAATGCCCTGAGCGCCCGCCTGGCCGCCCGGGCAGGTGGCGTCGCCCTGCTGCTGGCGGGTCCGAAGGCGCAGGCGCGTCAGCCGCTGGAGGTCACCGGCACGACGAGCTGTTCGTCATCCGGTCGAGCGTGCGCGCCGCGCACGGCGGCACCCCGGCCGGGACCGGGTGACACGGCGACGGAAACGCGGTGGTACACGGTCATCCTGCCCGGCACCGCCGCTCGGCACGGCCCACCGCACGTCCCCGTCCACGCCACCGGCGGGACCAGCGCCGACGGCATCCCCGTATCGCGGACGAGAACAGCACGTTCCGGGTGGAGAACAGGGAGGGGATGGCCCGGCCACTGGACGTGGTCTGCGGCGCGGGCCGCACGTGTCTGCACGCCATCCCGCTGTCCTGAACGCCGGCCCGCGGGCAGGCACACCCGTGGGTCCCTGCCGCGCCGCTCGTCGGCCGCAGTGTGGCCGGGGCCTACAGAGGAGTAGCCCCGGCCACACGGCCCGCCTCGCCGGGTACAGCCCTGGCCTTCAGGGGGCCGAGGGCTGCGTCACGGCACATGGCCCGCCTACCTACCTGCGCCCGGAGCGCCGGCTGCCCAGACGCATGCCGCCGAGTACCAGGGCTGCGAGGAACAGGACGATCCCGATCACGAGCAGCCACAGCAGGCCCTTCACGAGGGCGCCTACGAAGCCGAACACCACGGCGATCAGGACGATGAACAGGAACAGTGCCATTGCGGTTCCGCCTTCTCACTTGTCGCGCTTCAGGGCGCCCTTCACACGGTCGGCGACGTCGCGCACGCCGTCCTTGACGTCCGCGGCGGCCTGCTTGAGCTTCGACTCCGCCTGGTCGGCCTGCCCCTCGCCCTTCAGCTCCTGGTCACCGGTCAGGTCCCCGACCTTCTCCTTGGCCTTGCCGGTCACGTTCTGCGCCTTGTTCGACAGGTCACCCATCGGTTGCTCCGTCCATCCGGTAGTGCGCGAATCCCACTGTCTGATCGTCCATCTTTGCCCGGTTTTGGGGATCTTATGCTCGCGGCATGGCTGACGAGGCGCGGGCCGTCCTGAGGGGACCGCCTGTGAGGCCGGACGGCGGCGCGCGGCGGTACGCGGGCCGGGGGATTCGCGCCGCGTACCGCCGGCCCGCTGACCGCGGGCAGGCGCCCGGTTCAACGAGCCTCTCCCGCGGACGGGCACGGGTGGCGGGCCGGGCTGCCGGGGGTGTCGGGGCCCTGCGGGGGCCATGGCTGGGTGGCGAGCTGGCGACGCAGGGCGTCGAGACGGGCCAAGTGGATGTCAAGGACGGTGAGGGCCGCGGTGCTCTGCTCGCGGATCCGCAGCTCGATGGCGGCGAGGCGGTCCTCGATGTGCTGCCATCGGTCCTGGGCCGGGGGGTCAGGCGCGTCGTTGGTCACTGTCATGGCGGAGGCGGTCGGTGCGGTCGGTGAGGTCGTCGAGGCGGGCGGCGAGGTCGGGATGGGCGTCGCCGAGGTGGAGGCGCATACCGGTCAGGGGCGCTATGAGGTCGGCCGGGTCGGTGGCGCCGAGGGCGGTGGTGAGTGCGTCCAGGGCGGGCCCGGCTTCGGGGGTGTGGCCGGGGGCGGCGGTGATCCGGGCGGCCAGGACGCGCAGGTCGGCGGCGTGGTCGCGGGCCCAGGCGTCGACGGCGCGGTCGGCGGCGCGGCGGTCGCGCACGGCCTTGACCCGCTCCGCGCCGGTGGCAGTGGTGCCGGTGGTGGCAGTGGTGCCGGTGGTGGCGGTGGCGCTGGCGGGGCGCAGGCGCAGGTAGCGGTTCTCGGCGGCCTGGCGGCTGGCGACGCCCATGGGCTGGGCGAGGTCGGCCCAGGTGGCGCCTGCGGCGCGGGCGGCCTCGACCATTGGGGCCTCCCATCCGGCGAGCTGGGTACGCAGCTCCCGCAGCAGCACGAGGGCGGCCAGCGCCTGCTCGGCACCGCCTTCTTGTGCGTCTTTGTCTGCGGGACGGCCGGGTTCCCGGGCCGTGCGCACGGCGTCGTCGATGAGGGCGAGCGCTGCGGCGGCGGCGAGGAAGGAGACCGGCTCGGGCCTGGCTGCGGGCTTCGGGGGCTTCGTGCTCATGCAGTCATTCTACGGACGACACTAGGAGTTTGTCATTGGATGGATGACGTGCTACAACGGTGTCAGGTGAAGCGCACTGGCACCCAACGATCAATGGAGGTGTTTCGCGATGCTGCTGCGCACTGACCCGTTCCGCGAGCTCGATCGGCTGACCCAGCAGTTCCTCAACACGACCGGTACCTGGTCGCGGCCGACCCCGATGCCACTGGACGCCTACCGCGCCGGTGACGAGTACGTGATCTGCTTCGACCTGCCGGGGGTGGCCCCGGACGCGATCGACATCGATGTCGAGCGGAACATGGTGACCGTCAAGGCCGAGCGTCGTCCGCACCGGCAGGGTGACGACGTGAAGTGGGAGCTGTCCGAGCGCCCGCTCGGTGTGTTCTCCCGGCAGGTCATGCTCTCCGACACCCTCGACCCGGAGGGGATCACCGCCGACTACGACGCCGGCGTGCTGACCCTGAAAATCCCGGTCGCCGAGAAGGCCAAGCCCCGCAAGATCGCCATCGCCCACGGCGACGGCCGCAAGCAGATCCAGGCCTGACCTCTCCCCGAGCCGTCCCGTGCCGCCCGCAATCCCCACGGCGGCGCGGCACGGGACACGCCGGCCCCGGCCTGACCTTCCGGACACGCCCGCGACCCGCGGGCCCAACGGACAGCGAGCCGCCCAATGACCACCCCGGCGCCATCGTTCACGGTGAGGGTGTGCGGCGAGATCGACCTCGACTCCGCCTCGGACCTTCGTCGCGAGCTGTCCCGCGCGCTGGCGGACCACCGGCAGGTGGTGCTCGACCTGTCACAGGTGACGTTCATGGACTGCTCGGGCCTGAACGTCCTGCTGGAGGCCCGCAACCAGGCCGACCGGAACGGGGCGCGCCTGGCCCTGCGCGGTATCACCCGCCCGGTGGCCCGGCTCCTCAAACTGACCGGCCCGACGACCTGGCTGGCCCCAGCGCCCCGCCCGCCCGGCCGCACGGCCCAGACCCGGCATCCGCCGCCGACCGGAGGGAGGAACCCGCGATGACACTGCGCTGGGAGGCGTTCCTGGACCAGGTCCGGGAACGCGGCGAATACGACACGCCCCAGGAAGCCGAACACTGCGCGCGCGTCGTCCTGGCCCTGCTCGGCGCGCACCTGGTCGGCGCAGTGCGCTCGGACCTCGCGGCCCGCCTGCCCGAGACGCTCGCCCTGGTCCTGCTCAACCCGCTGCAGGCCACCGAACCGCTCAGCCCCGAACGGTTCGTGCGCGCCACCGCCGCCTGGATCGAAGGCGCCGCCGAAACCACCGCCTTGTGGGACATCGGCGCCGTCCTGTCCACCGTCGCCGACGCCGCCGGCGACCAGCTCATGGAGCAGGTCCTGCTCCAACTGCCGCCCGGCTACGACGTGCTCTTCGGCCGCCCCGCCGCCGGCCAACGCCCCTGACCCCCATCACGGCCGCCCCGGCGCGGCGGCCCACGCCCGGAAGGCCACCGCCATGACCCGGCACCGCCACCTGATCCAGCAGGTCCGCACCCTCGGCCGCTACCCGAGCGACGACGAAGCCGAACGCGCCCTCGCCGCCGTCCTGGCGCTGCTCGGCTCCCAGCTCACCGGCGACGAACGCTGCGACCTCGCCGCCACACTCCCCGAGCGGGCGCGCGCCGTATTCGCCTCCCAGATCCCCCTGCCCCAACCGGTCTCGGCCCCCGCCTTCGTCGAAGCCGTCGCCGACGCCCTCGGCACCACCCTCGCCGCAGCCCGCTGGGACACCTCCACTGTCCTGGCCGCCCTCACCGACCTCGCCGGCGACCACCTCACCGACCGCATCCTTCACCAACTGCCCCACGGCTGGGCGCTGCTCTTCGGCCGCGCCGACCTCACCCCAACCGCCGCCTGAACCGCCAACCATGACGTGGCGGCGACCGCGCATGCCCAATCGACCGGCCCACCTCGTCGGCCGGGACCTGCACGACGGCCCGCTTCCAAGGCCAGGGCTCGGCACCACTCCCCGGGTGACCCGAGCGCGGGCGCGGCCGTGCTGCGGAGCCAGCCGGGTGTCGCGCCCGCTGGACCAACGCCGGCCGCCGACGGACCGACCGGACCGGGGGCGGGATGTCGCGGGCTGCTGTCCGGGCCGGAACCACCGGCCGCGCCGGAAGATGCCGACGGCCTCGTCCGCCGCACCACACGCGAACCTGCGCACCCCGCCAACCCACCGGAGCGCGGACCGGCGAGCGGCCGTTCGAGCCCGTCTGTTTTCACCAAACCGCCACGGTGTGTCGGCCGCTCTGGCATGCTCATCCGGATGACATCGGGACACGGGTAACCCGAACCTCACACAGAGTCAACAAGCGCTTCGGGGACGGGCAGTGCAGTACACGATCAGCGTGACGGTATTCCTCGCGATCATCATCGTCGTCCGCCTGCGACGCACCACCCATGCCCGCAGCCGCGTCGACGAGGCGTTCACCGTCTTCACCGCCGTCGTCTTCGGCGTCCTGATCGCCACCACCGCCTGGGGCCACGCCATCCTCCAGCTCGTCGACATCGCCGTCGAGGCCACCCACTGACCCGCCCGCGGCATCACCGTCCGGGCAAGGCCTACCCTGATCCACGACACGGGGAGGCCGGGGGCATGGAACTGACGGCACGCGACAAACGCTGGATAGCCGCGGTAGGGATGGTCGGGATCGGGATCGCGGCGTGCTACGCCGCGTGGGGCGACGAGTCCGACTATCCGCTCCCCTACAAGAGACGCGACGCATCCGTCCTGGGCCGCATTGCGCTCGAAGACCCTTCCACCAGGAACACCGCCGTCGCGGCGGACGACCGCACGATCACGATGGACGTCGCCTGGAACGGCTGCGACTACAGACCCGACCTGATGGTTCGGGAGACGAACGATCAGGTCACGCTGCTGCTCAAACGCCGCGACGCCTCCGGCCCGGACATCGGCTGCGAGGACGGAGGGATCGCCCAGCTCAAAGTCGTCCTGCACCAGCCCCTCGGTACCCGGGCCCTGACCGACACCGTTACCGGAAAGCCCGTCCCCCACACCCACGCCTGACTGCCGGCCACAAGCCGACCGCCCTCGGCGCCGGCGAGGTCGCGGGCAAGGTGGTCGCGTGGAACTTCGGACGCGCGTGATACGTCCCGGCCGGGACGCTGCCGGGTTCAACGACCGGACGCGGCCCGGGACAGGAGAACGGCGGCGACAGCCCGGACGGGCCGCCGGAGCCCGGCGCGACGGGCGGGGCCAGACACTGCTGCCTTGCCCGCAGGGGTCGCCCGCTCAGGGCATCGGGACGGCGTCCAGGCAGGGGTGGCGGCCGTCGTATGCGGCGGGCGCGGACAGTACGGTCGCCACCTCGCCGTCAATCCGCATCCGCCACTGGCCGGAGGCGTCCGTCCAGACGTGGCCGCCGCCCGGGGCGACGTCTTCGCTCAGGTGCACCAGGAGCACCGTGGGCCGGGCGTGCGCGCCGACAGGTCCGGGCAGCGTCACCGCGTAACGCCGGTGAACGGACATGGCCACCACCTCTCGTGGGCTCGGGCGCCCGGGCACTGCCTCCGGCCTGCCCGGGTACACGCCCGGCTGTCCAGGCCCGGGCCTCGCGCCCTTTGGCCATGCTCACCTCGGCGGGCCGCCACACCTGCGGGCCCGCACACCCCGCAAGGGGGGCGGCGGGTTCTCGGGGCGCGCATCGGCGTCTGGCCGCCTGCCCCCCACCGTACGCCGCACGCCGGGAGCGCGGGACGGCAGTCACAGTGTCCGTTCTGCGGGCAGGACGGTCGGCGCGTTGTGCGGGACATCGGCGCGCACGGAGTGGCCGTGCGCGGCCAGGACCTCGCGCAGGGCATGGTGCATGGTGCTCTGGACGCCGTGCCACGGTTCGCCCGAGCGCTGCACCGCCGGGTGCTGGCGCCACACCAGCCGCAGCACCGGCTGGCCGGGTTCCTCCTGGACGAAGAGTTCGACGCCGCTTTCCACGCCGTCCGCGGCGGCCTCGCTGTCGAAGACCGGCAGGCCGGCCAACAGCAGCGCCTCGACCACCTCCAGGGCGAGCGGGCGCCACGCGTCAAAAAGATCCGGCCCACCGTCGCAGTGCATAGTCGGCGCGCAATCGCACGCCCAGGTCCCAGGGAGCGGCCGCCCCGCTCACGCGTTCGCCTGGGATACGGGTGTCTGCGGCGCCGGGGATGTCCACCTCGGGCAGGCGGGCTGGTGGCGATGGATCATGAAGACGGTGCCGCCGAGGCCGAGGGTGCGTTCGCTACGGATGCGACAGCAGATGGCGCCGTACGGATGTGCCGGTGCCGGTGCGGCCGGGCCGGGCTGGACGGGGACGGCGTGGGGGCGCTGCTCGGCAAGGGCGGTCAGCGGCACGCCCAGGGACTTGGCGCGTGAGTGGCGCCGGCTGCGGCGGGGGCCCGGGCTCGTCATGGCGGACAGCATGCCGTGCCTGGTGGCGGCCGTGCGTGCCACGACACGAAACCGCGGGTCTCGGCAACGGGTCGCCCCGGTCGGGCGCTGCGGCACGGACGGAGGCCTTCGCGGTCTCGGCGGCGCGCGAAGGCCTGTCCGGGCTGGCCGAGGTGGCGCTTCGGCCGGCCCGGACAGCGGCGCCGTACCGGGCCTGGTGCCGTGGGGGTGTGGAGCCGGGCGGTGTGACGGCGGGCACCGGGACGCGCCTCGGTCTGGGCACTCCCCCGGGTTCAACGACCGCGACAGCCCGGGGACACGAGAACGGCGGCGACGGCGTGAACGGGCAGGCGGGCGCCACGGCGGCGCGGGCGCGGCCGGGAGAGACGCCGGGGCGTGGGCACGCGGAACGCAGCCGGCCCGGCTGGCCTGGTGGGCCTGGTGGGCTGCGCCGGTGGCCGGGCACGGGGCAGAGTGGTAGGGCCCGGGCTCCAGGAGCGCTGCGAGGCGGGCGGGCGCCTCGGGCCGGGGGTCGCGTGTGGCAGAGCCGGCCCGGGCAGACGCGCAAGCGGTAGGGAGTGCAACTCGGCCAGGGCCCCGCACCGGGTGCAGGTCGTCGTCTGGGTTTCTTCGCCGGGGTGATCCACCGGTGTGCCCCCGTTCGTGCTCGTGGTCCTGGTCCTCATCGACCGTACGAGGCGGGCAGCGGGGCGGGACCGGTGGCGCGGTGAGGTCCGCCACCTGCGGCTTTCGGGGGTTCGAGGTGCCGTCCGCGTGGGCTGATGGTGCGGGCGGCCGGGGTTCTGCCTCGCTCCCGGCCACCCTCAACCGCTTCGTCCCACGGTTCGGCATGGGGGTGTGCCGGAACGCCGGGACGAGAGCGGCCGGGCGCGCCCCGCTCGGTGCGCCCGGTGGTTTCAACGAGCCTGCCGGGGCGGGGGTACGTCCGGATCGACGGGAAACACCCGGTCGGACCCGGTGATCTCCAGCAGCCCGCCACCCGTTCCGAGGGCCGGGCCAGGTGCACGACGGTGCCCTGGCGGTGTGCCTGGATCCGGGCCAGCAGCAGCGCGTTCAGTCCGGCCGAGTCCATGAACGTCACCTCGTGCAGGTCCAGCAGCAGCATCGGCGGCACCGGCCGGACGGCCAGGACGCGGTGCAGGACCGCGTTCAGGACCGGGACCTGGTCCAGGTCGAGCTCCCCCGCACACCCCAGGACCGGACCCGCGAGACTGTCCCGGACGCTCACGTCGAGAACACCGGTGTCGTCGATCGGACCGCTCCGTTCCCGATGCCGCCCCGCGGCATGACCACTCTAGGACGTGGCCAGCCGGGCCCGCACCGGGGCGTTTCGGCGCGGCAGCGGGGCGGTCCCGCCGTTCAGCACCACCGCGGCCGGGTGGTGAGCAGCTCCGCCCACACCGTCTTGCCGCTGGCGTCCACGGTGGTGCCCCAGCAGACGGCGATGCGCTCCACGGCCAGAAGCCCGTATCCGCCCGGCTGGCCGGCCTCGATGCGGCGGCGGCGGGGAAGGGCGGGGCTGGCGTCGCTGACGGCCACCCGCACCACGCCGGGAAGGTGTTCGACTACCAGCTCGCGCGGGCCGCCGCCGTGAAGACAGGCGTTGGCCAGGAGTTCGGCGGTCACCAGGAGAACGTCCTCGGCGAGGAGGGGCGTCGCTCGGGAACGCGGGGCGCACAGGTGCCACTCGGCCAGGGCCCGGCGGGTGAACTCCCGCCCGCGGCGGACTGCGGCGTCCTGCTCCGGAGGAAAGGACAGACACAGCCGGCGGCCGGGGTCGCAGGCGGCTCCCATGGCGTGTTCCCGAAACGTGGGTGTTCTCGGACAACACGCGCCTGCCCGCTGTACCCGGGGCAACACGCGCCCGGCCGGCCCGGATGCCACCGTGCGCGTGCGGCACGCGAGCTTTGCGGTCAGGGTGGGGGGATGGAGATCGTCGTCGTGCTGGAACCGGACACCCCGAGCAACGTCCGCGTCCTGCAACCCGACCCCACCCCGGCCAACCCCGACCGGGCGGCACGCCGCGCGCACACCGCCCCTGCGGAGCCGTCGGGCGCCTGCGGCCCGCTCACCCTGTGCGGCCTGGACACAGCGGGCATGATCCTCGCCCCCCACCGCGCCGCCGAGGACCGGCCGCGCTGGCACACCTGCAGCATCTGCCGCACCACCGCGGCGGACACCGCCACCGACACGGATACCGTCGCCGAGCCTGTCCGGCCGCCCAGGCCGGACGAGTCCGAGAACAGGGGCATCGGCCCCGTACCGGTCCCCGCGCTCTGATCCAAGGCGTCACCGCTGGCCGCTCCAGCGGGCCGGCTCAACGGCAGCAACGCGTCCGGGACACGAGGACGGCGGCCGGCCTTTAGGCGGAGAGGTGTGGCATGACGTTCCAGCATCCGGCGTGTAAGCGTGACGACGGTCGGCGCGGGCGGTTCGAGGAGTTCGCGGAGCTGGCGTCGAACTTCACCAGTTCGCCGCTGTTCGCGGTGCTGTGCCTGTGCCTGGTGGGGGCGGTCGTCGCGGTGCACGTGGCCGGGCTGCCGATCGAGTGGCAGCTCCTGGTGGGCGATGCGTTGGGCGCGGTGACGCTGTTGCTGCTGGCGATGCTGAAGAACTCCGAGCGGCGGGCCGAGCATGCCGTCCAGCGCAAGCTCGATGCGATCGCCCGGGCAATGCTGGAGCAGCAGGAAGGCCAGCGCCGGCAGGCCCATGAGGACCTCAAGGCCGCGATCCGGATGGAGGAGCGGTTGTAGGACGGCCGGGTGGTTCAGGTCTGGGCGGCGATCGCGATGCACAGCGCTGCGACCCCGAGTGCGAGCCAGGCGAGGTAGTCGCCGAGGTGTCCGGAGTGCGAGCGGCGCAGCGCTCTCACGAGCCGGGCGGCTGGGTGGTGGGCGGGCAGTGTGGGTGATGGCTTGCGCACGGCGGCAGTGGCCAGGGCTGCGGCGATGCTGGTGGACAGTAGGCCGAGCAGCACCCCGGTTGCGGTCCAGTCGCCGGCCGGCATGGGCCCGGGCGGTGTGCTGGGGTGGGTGAGGACGGCCGCGGTGTAGCCGGCGGGGTCGGTGAAGACGGCCGCCCCGCGGGCGAGGGCTGCGGCGATGGCGGGCAGGGAACCGACGAGCACGGCGAGGCCGAGCAGGACGGCCGGGACGATCGTCATGGCGCGCGGCGGGGTGCGCTGGGGGGAACGGATCTCGGGTTCCTCGCCCTCGCCGGTGGTCTCGTCCTCGTCCGGTCGACTGCGCAGGGCGGGGCCTGCGCCCCAGAAGATCCGCAGGCCCGCGCGCAGTACTGCGGCGCCGGTGACGGCGGAGGCGCCGACGAACACGGCGGGCAGCCACGGCTGCCACCGGCCGGCGGCGTCCTCGCTCAGGGCTTTGCCGAGGCCCGTACCGAACGGCGGCATCCCGGCCAGGGCCAGGGCACCGACCACGAACAGCACGCCGACTGTGCGCAGGTCACGCGCTTTGCCGTGCAGGCCGTGCTCGTCGACGCTCCCGTAGCGGTCCAGCAGGACGCCGGTGAGGGCGAACAGCGCGGCCTTCACCAGGCCGTGCGCGGCGACGTACACCGCGGTGCCGGTGGCGCCGTCGGGGGTGAGCAGGGCGACAGCGATGAGGAACAGGCCGACGTGGCTGATGGTGGAGAACGCGAGCAGGCGCTTGAGGTGGCGCTGCTGCCAGCACATCAGGGCCCCGAGCAGGGCGGTGAGAAGGCCGAGGGCGGTGAAGGTGGTGTGGAAGGCCTGGTGGGGGATGCCGCCGGGGCCGGAGAAGACGGTCCAGTAGATGCGGGCGATGCCGTAGACGCCGAGTTCGACCATGGCCCCGGACATCAGCATGCACACCGGGGTGGGGGCCACGGCGTGGGCGTCGGGGAGCCAGAAGTGGAACGGCACAGCGGCGGCCTTGACCAGCAGAGCGGTGGCGATGAGGACGAACGCGCCGGCGGTCAGCAGATCGGTGTGGTGGGAGGCCAGCTGCTGGCCGAGGCGGGCGAGGTTCAGCTCGCCGGTGCGGGCGTAGAGGAGGCCGATGCCGAGCAGGGAGCAGTAGGCGGCGAAGGAGGTGACGATGCCGAAGGTGATCGCCCCGTGGAGGGGGCGGGGGTCCTCGATGCGGTAGCCGGTCAGGGCGTAGGCGGCGGCCCCCATGAGTTCGAAGAAGACGAAGGCGTTGAACAGGTCGCCGGTGAGCGCGAAGCCGGCCATGCCGGCCTCGAACAGCAGGATCAAGGCAGGGAAAGCGCCGGCATGCTCGCCTGTGGGTTCCTCGAAGAACCGCCACGAGTAGACGACGACTGGCACCAGGACCGCGACCAACAGCGCCAGTCCGGCGCCGATCGGATCGGCGGCCAGCACGATGCCGAGACGCGCGGGCCAGCCGCCCAGGTCCGCGGTCGCAAGGCGCCCGCTGTTGTGTGTCCACAGCAGGACAAGACAGACCACCTCCGCGCCGGCGCAGCCTGTGGCCAGGATGTCGCAGCCGGTCCGGGGCAGGATCCGGCCCGCGACGGCGAGCAGCGCCGCGCCGAGCAGGGGGACGGCCACCGCGAGCGGCAGCAGGGCTGCTTCGGTCACGGTCAGCCCTTGAGGCCGATGAGGGCCTGCGGGTCGACGGTGTGGTGGCGTTTGCGCAGCTGGATGGTGAGGGCGAGCAGCAGCGCGGTGACGGTCGCGCCGACGACCACGTCGGTCAGGGCGAGGGCCTGCACGACGGGGTCGACGACGGGGCGGGTGCCGGGGGTGAGGTCGGAGTAGACGGGGGCGGTCGCTTCGCGGCGGTAGCCGACGGCGAGGAGCAGGAGGTAGGTGGAGGACTGGGCGACGGCCAGGCAGCCGATGGCGTGGATGAGGTTGCGGCTGGTGACCAGGCCGTACAGGGCGATGAGCAGGACCCATCCGGCGGCCAGGAAGACCCACGTTCCCATCAGGTGTCTCCGTATCTCTGCTGGTCGGGGTCGGTGCGTTCGATGGTCTGGTCGAGGAAGTGGGCGAGCAGGGCGATCAGGCCGCAGGCGACCTCGACGCCGACCGCGGCGTTGAGGACCGGGACGGTACCGCCGGAGGTGATGGTGTTGAAGGTGCCCAGCGGCAGCACGTTCTTGAGGAACGCGCCGCCGGCGATCAGTCCGGCCAGGCCGATGAGGCTGTAGGACGCGGCGGCGAGCGAGTCAGCGACGTCGAGGACGGCCAGCGGGCGCAGCTTCTTCAAGGCGCGGTAGTCGGCGGCGACGTAGGCCAGGTGGAGGGCGGTGGCCAGGACGACGCCTCCCTGGAAGCCCCCGCCGGGGCTGAGCTGGCCGTGCGCGACGATGTACACGCCCACGACGAGGGTGACGGGCAGCAGCAGCGCGCCGAACAGGCGGGTGGTGGGCATGACGCGTTCCGCTTCGGCGCGGCGGTGGCGTTCGTCACGGGCCTGGCGCAGCAGCAGGGTCGCCCCGAGGACCGTACCGAAGAGGATCGGCTCCTCGCCGAGGGTGTCGAAGGCGCGGATGTCGAAGTTGACGGAGGAGACGACGTTGGCGGTGCGCCGGTCCAGAGCCGCCGCCACCGCCCGCTCCCCGTACGGGTGGCTGTCCGTCCCGAACGGCGGCAGGTCAGTGCACTCGGCCGTGAAGAATGCGGCGATCACGGCGGCCGCTGCCAGGAACACGGCCAGCCGGGCACGGGCCGTCACTTCTGGTCCTGCCCGTCGTCGCCGGTGGCGGGGTGGTCGTCGGGGCGGGTGGGGCGGCGGGTGACCTTGCGCACGGTCAGCAGGATCAGCAACGGGGTCAGCGCGGTGCCCACGGCGAGCTGGGAGAGAGCCACGTCGGGCGCCTGCAGCACCGCGAACAGCACCGCGAGGCCGAGACCGAGTACGGACAGGACGACCGCCTGGCGGGCCGGTTCACGGGTGAGGACCGCCGTGGTGGCGGCGAGGACGACGAAGGCGACGGCGGCACCGATCAGCCACTGGTTCACCCCTTGCTCCCGTCTTGGGCCTCGGCCTGGCGGGTGGCGCGGCCGACGGCGATCGTGGTGACCGTCCCGCCGACGGCGAAGACCAGGCCGATGAACAGCGTCTTGGCCGCGCCCCTGCCGAGTCCCTGGTCGAGGGCCACGGCCGCGGCGATCAGCGGCACCCCCGGCCACCGATGCCGGCGCGAGGGCGTGCAGGCGCATCAGCGTTCCGTGCAGCCGCAGCACCGCAGCGGCGGACAGCAGCACGCACCCCACACCGGCCCACAGCAGGACGAGGACGATCACGTGGCGTGGCGTCAATCCGAACTCCTTCCCGCGTGCCCGGTCCACCTGGCCGGGCGGGCGTGGTCTCGTCAGGTCTCGGGCGTGGAATCGTGCGGGTGAGCGTCGTGGCGGTGGCCGGTGACGAAGCGGGCGAAGACGAGGGTGCCGGCGGGGGCCAGGACGGCCAGCATCAGTGCGAGGTCCTGGTAGGAGGACCGGTCGTATGCCATCGGGAGTAGCAGGAACACCGCGCCGGCCACGGTCGACAGCATCGACGCCCCGATCAGGCGGCGCACAGCGGTGCCGCGCGCCGCGACCCACAGGCACGCCGGCGCCGGGACGGCGAGCAGAACCAGGGCCGCCGCTGTCCAGGCCTTCACTGCGCGCCGTCCGTGCGGGCCACGGCCTCTTCGACCGGCCCCGCGTTCGGGCGCAGGGCGTGCACGATGACCTCGTCATCGTTCGGGACGTCGATCACGCAGGTGTCCGGGGAGGCGGCGAGCAGCGTGCCGGCCCATCCGGCACCCGCCCCCGGCCGCAGCCGAATGCGCCGAACGCTCCCACCCGCGTGATCGGGGGCCATCGCGACCGTCAGCACGGCCAGACCGCGCACGACCGAGCCCGGCAGGGCAAGGAGTGCGCGCACCGCGCCACGACCTCCTTCGACGTGGACGCCGGCGGCCAGGCGCATCCTGCGGGCCGCGAACGCCCCACCGAGTGCGCTCACGCAGGCCACCACCATTTCGACGGGCGACACGGAGCTGATGAAGACCACCGTCAGCCCGGTCAGCACCGCACCCCACACCCCGATCTCCACCAGCCGGGCAAGCACCGGACCTCCTGTCGTCCCCAGGCCGTTGTTCGATTGCCGGCCGCCTGGCGACACCGCGACGCAGGCGGCGCCTCCACACGCCATCCAGGGCCCAGCCGTGCCACGGGCTCCGGGTCAGTCGGGAGGCTCCGGCGGGCGGGGGTGCCCGGGTTCCGGCGGAGCAGGCTCCGTCGGCTCACGCGGGCCAGGCGGGGCGGGCGGTTCGGGCGGAGGCTCGGGCGAGCCGGGAGGCGCGGGCGGATCCGGCGGCACCGGGGGCTCGACCGGCTCCGGCGGACCGGGCGGCCGAACGGGCTCCGGCGGGCCCGGCGGCCGCGGGGGCTCGGTCGGCGGCAGGGGGTTGGTGTCGGGGTCGGGCGGTACGGGAACGGTACCCACGGTCACCAACTCCTATCGGCCCAGGGCGTGTTCGAGTTCCTTCTTGTTCATCTTCGAGCGTCCGTGGACGTTGCGCTGCTTGGCCTCGTTGTACAACTGCTCGTACGTGGGGCCCTGCGAGCCGCTGTGCGAACGCAGACCACCTCGGCGGGAGGACGAGATGTCCTTCACCGAGCTGCGGCTGGCGGTCTTCGACTCCCCGTGCCGGGCCCTCTCCTTGTTCACGGTGCGCGCGGCGATCTCCTTGGCGCGCTTCTCGCTCTCACCGCGCTCCAGCGCGCTGTCCTTGATGTGCTCGTACTGCCGCTCCCGCTTGGGATTCGATCCGCGAGGCATGATCAGACACTCCTGTCCGACAACTGCGGGCCGCGTGTTCCCCGCATCCGTGAGAGGAACCCGCCGCCAGCGCCGGGCAAACCGGCTTGCACCCGTCCGGCCGCGCGACGCCCCGCGTCGGCGAGGGCGCCGAAGGCGTGCGCCACCTGCTGCTGCGCGCTGCGGTCCCGGGCCCGGTCGTCGAACCGGCCGTGCGCCCCGAAGTCCCGCCGGGCATCAACCGGCTCGAACAGGTTGTCCGGGTCTGTGGCGCGGCGCCGGCGGTCTTCCTGCTGGGAGCCGAAGCCCGTGCGGGCCAGGTAGCGGTCCAGCAGCCCGGGCGCGACGTTCGCCACCAGGGTGGCCACCGTGCTGCCGCCGACCCAGTATTCGCGCCGCCCGGGGTGGTGGGCCGCGTACAGCACGGCGCGGGCGGCGACCTCGGGCTGGTAGATCGGCGGCACCGGCTGCGCCCGGTCGGGCAATCGGGAGCGGACCCAGTCGAACTGCGGGGTGTTGACGGCCGGCATCTGCACCATCGTGGTCCGCACCCGCGTGCCGGAGGCGAGCAGTTCGCAGCGCAGTGCCTCGTTGAAGCCCTGGATGGCGTGCTTGGCGCCGCTGTAGGCGCTCTGCAGCGGGATGCCGCGGTAGGCGATCGCCGAGCCGACCTGGACGATCACCCCACGGTCGCGGGGCAGCATCCGGGCCAGAGCGGCCCGGGTGGCGTACACGTAGCCGAGATAGGTGACCTCGGTGACGCGCCGGAACTCCTCCGGGGTGATCTCGGTGAACGGGGCGAAGACGGAGGCGAACGCGTCGTTGACCCACACGTCGATCGGCCCGAGTTCTTCCTCGGCCCGTTCGGCGGCGGCCTCCACCGCCTGCGCGTCGGAAACGTCCGCCTCGATGGCGACGACCATGGCAGCCCCCGCTTCCTCGGCCTCGCGCACCGCGCCCTCCAGGCCTGCGTGGCCGCGGGCGATCAGCGCCAGCCGGTCCCCACGGGCGGCGAACGCCACCGCGCAGGCACGCCCGATGCCACCGCTGGCCCCGGTGATGACGATGGTGCGGCATGCGGGTTCCACAGGTTCCATGCTCGTGCGGCTTTCCCGGAATCGGCGCGGCAAACGGCCTCGCACCGCATGCGTGGCCGATCGTCGGACCGCAGCGTCGGCAGGGTGGACATACCCAGGGCGTGAACGAAGGAGGCCTCGATGCCGGCCGCAGCACTGTTCGATGTCGACGGCACACTGCTCGACACCAGCTACTGGCACACTGTCGCCTGGACCGAGGCGCTCGGCCAGTTCGGCCACACTCCGGCGACGGCCCGCATCCACGGGGCGATCGGCATGGGCGGCGACCAGCTCCTCGACCACCTGCTGGGTGAGGACCACGACCGCGACCAGGATGAGGCGATCAGCGCGGCGCACCAGGCGCTCTTCGCCCGCTTCTGGCCGCGCCTGCGCGCCTTCGACAGCGCTGGCGGCCTGCTGCGGGAACTGAAACGGCGCGGCTGGACGATCACCCTCGCCTCCTCCGCCTCAGCGCGCGACCTTCAGGTGATGCACGCGTGCTGGACGCCGACGACACGATCGACCATGCCACCAGCGCCGGCGACGTCGAGGCCAGCAAGCCCGCCCCCGACCTCTTGGTGTGCACCGGCGGCCGTCCGGCCTTGATGCCCCGTGGCAGTAGCGGCTCCAGCGTCGCCCACTGGGTGTCAGTCAGATCTCCCCGAGCCATGGGACGCGATCATTGCATGGCCTTGATCCACTTGAGGAACGGACGTCCAGGAGTCAGGGCGCCGGTGAATCCATACGGCTCTTCCAACGGCTTTTCGCCGGCGATGAGTTCCCGTATTCGGTGTGACCTTTCGCTGACCGTGTATGCCTTCTCACCGCGGCAGTCGCCACCCCATACTCCCGGATCGAACCCGATGGCGGCCGCAACGGTCGACCGGTGGGCAAGAACCAGCGCCTGACCGCGGCAGGCAGTGCGACAGACAACCATGGGAGTGGGTCACGGTGGAATCAGCGACGGTCACCGCAGCGGCTGCGGGTACGTGGAAGCTCGGCGACCTGGAGGTGAACCGGCTCGGGTTCGGCGCGATGCGGCTGACCGGCAACGGGATGAGAGGGAATTCCGACGGCGTCCCGATCGACCGCGAGCTCGCAATCGGGATTCTACGGAGCGCGGTCGACCGCGGGGTGAACCACATCGACACCGCCGCGTTCTACTTCTCACCGTTGCGCTCCGCCAACGAGCTGATCAACCGGGCGTTGGCGCCCTACCCGGACGATCTGGTCATCGTCACCAAGGTCGGACCGGGGCGGGACCCGTCAGGCGAGTGGCTGCCCATGGCCAGGCCCGAGCAGCTGCGCGGGCAGGTTGAGGAGAACCTTCGCCAGCTCGGCCGGAACCACCTCGACGTCGTCAACCTGCGCTGGACCGGCGGCGTGTCGATTACCGAGCACTTCGGCGCGCTGGCCGAGCTGCAGGAGGCCGGGCTCATCCGCCACCTTGGGCTGTCCGGCGTCACGCCCGAACATCTCGCCGAGGCCCAGGCCATCGCGCCCGTGGTCTGCGTGCAGAACTCGTACGGCCTGGACCGGCGGATCGCGGACACCAGCGGCCTGTTGGACAGCTGCCGCCGGCAGGGAATCGCCTTCGTGCCGTTCTTCGCCATCTCTGGCCAGCGCCGCGAGGCACCCGCCGCCGACACCCACGACGACCGGCTCCACGCGGTCGCGCAAGCACACGGCGCAACCCCCGCGCAGGTCCGGCTGGCCTGGACGCTGCACCGCGGGCCGAACGTTCTGGCAATCCCAGGCACGTCCGACCCCCGCCACCTGACCGAGAACATCGCCGCCAGCGCACTGCAGCTGTCCCAGGCCGACCTGGACCGCCTGGAGGCGCTGGCCTAGAAGGGGCCTGCTGCCGGACGAGCACCTGGTGGATGCCGGATACGTCGACGCCGAACAGATCCACCACGCCCGCCGGGACCACGACATCGAGCTGGTCGGCCCGGTCCAGTCCACCTTCGTAAAGGGACAGGCGACCAGGGACGTCTTCGACAACACCCGCTTCATCATCGATTGGAACCAACGCCAGGCCACCTGTCCGGGAGGCCGGACCAGCGTCCACTGGGGGAAGCCCGCAGCCAGTGGGACACCCCGGTCACCAGGGTCCGGTTCGCCGCCCGCCACTGCAATCCCTGCGAACTGCGTACCTCCTGCACCAGTGCCGAGACCGGCCGTAATCTGACCCTGCGGCCGAGAACCGAGTACGACATCCTTCAGACACTCGTCTCGAACAGCCGACCGCTGGCGCCGCCGCTACGGACACCGAGCCGGCGTCGAAGGCACCATCTCGCAGGGAGTCCAGGCGTTCGGCCTGCGCAGATCCCGCTACCGCCTCTCCAAGACCAGGTTGCAGCACCACCTCACTGGTGCTGCCGTCAACTTCGCCCGCATCGATGCCTGGCTCAGCGGCAGAGCACTCGCCAAGACCCGCGTCTCGCCATTCGCATCGATCCGCCCCGCTGGATGAGATCCAGCGGGGCGGAATTAACCAACAGCGTCCACGCGGTGCAGGCCGTCGCCCACATGCACAACCTCGCCCGAACCACGTGAACCAGCAGACCTGCCCAGACCCGGACTTCTGCAACAAGCTTCAGGGCAACACCTGTGACGGATCGTCCGAAAGTGCAGGCGGGGGCCGTCGCCTGCCACCCCGGCCCCGCTCGAAGCTGTCGGCGGGTGGCCTGATCTGTCGTCGCCTGCCTGGGTTCAGCGGCGGGCCGGCGACGATCGACGCGGCGCGAGCGGGCGGGACGTCTTCGCCTCCCGGAGCCGGGACCGGAGGTCCGCCTCCATGATGGCCGCGGCGACATCGTCGCCAGCGGCCCGGAGCGTCTCTACGGCCCTCGCCGCCTCGGCCGTCGCGCCCTCGAAGCGGCCCGTCGAGGCCAGGGCCAGTGAGAGGTTCGCGCGGGCGGTCGCGAGGTCGTGGGAGGCCTCTTCGGCCGTGAGGATCTCCACGGCCTGTGCGAGCAGAGCAACGGCCTTCTTGGCGGTGGCGACGGAACGCATCATCACGACGCTCCGATTGATCAGTACGCAGGCCTTGCTGTAGCGGTCGCCGGTCTCGGCGAACAGTTGTGCGGCCCGGGTGAGCGCCCTCAGGGCCTCCTTGACGCGCCCGAGTTCCACCAGCGAGAGCGCCTTGCCAGCGAGCGCGGAGGCCTTCTCGTGGCGCTCCCCGGCCGCGCTGGCGACGTTCTCGGCCTCGGTGAGGAGCCGCACCGCCTCCTCGTGGTGGCCTCCACCCTGGAGACCGTGGCCGATGTTCAGATGACCCACGGGCGCTCATGAGCGCTCATCGCGTGTGGTCCCCAAGTGGTCCCCAGGGCCGCCATCCGTCGCCAGTTACGCCCAGTAACGGGAATCTGACGCCCATTCAGCAGGAGCCTTCACGAGCGCCTGGCAGCCCCGGTCACCGCAGCACACACCGGCTCGCCGAGCCGGCCAGTGCGGGCAGATCATGGTCGCTTACCCATCGGCTACGGATCGTGATCTTCCGGGCGGTGTGTCTTCTTGAGCGTGTCCTGCCCAGTCGGTCCCGCCGTGCCTCGCGCCCCGCTCCGCACGCTCTGCCGACACCCCCAGCCGCCCGGCGAACCTTGGACCAGTAACCACCCAGTCCAAGGAGGAGCCAACATGGGACAGCGCACGAAGCGCGGCAGGGTCTACCGGCGATGCGGCTGCCAGGACGAGAACAAGAAGCAGCTCGGCCCCTGGTGCATGCGACTGCTGGAGGACGCGAAGCACGGAACCTGGACCTACGCCGTCGACCTCGCCCCCGAGGACGGCCGACGCCGCGTCCGCCGCCGGAGCGGGTTCGCCAGCCGCGCCGAGGCCGCCCGCGAGATGGCGGCGGTGCTGGACGGCGAGCTGCGCGGCGTCTACGAGAACCGCCGCACCACCGTCGCCAGCTACCTGCGCGAATGGCTCACCATCAAGAAGCCGAACCTCGCGCCGAACACCTACGCCGGCTACAAGGCCTGCGTCGAACGCGACCTCATCCCCGCCTTCGGCCACCACCGGCTCCTCGACCTGCGCGCCAAGCACATCGACGACTGAATCACCGCCCAACTGGAGGCCAAGCGTGGCAGCGTCACCGTCTACCGGGCCGTCTCCACCCTGCGCAACGCGCCGAACGCCGCCGTTCGCTCCTGGCGCCTGCGCTACAACCCCGCCAAGCACTCCGTCCCGCCCAAGCCCCGCGCAGAGGAGCGCACCTGCTGGACACCAGAGCAGGCCGCCACGTTCCTGCGCCACAGTGCCGAGCAGTACGCCGACCAGCTCACCGACCTGTTCGAGGTCATGCTCGGCACCGGCATGCGCCGCGGCGAGATCCTTGCCCTGCACTGGTCCGACGTCCACCCCATGGACCGCAAGCTCTTCGTCCGCTGGACCCTGGCCGCCGTCAACAACGGCAAGCTGCACCTCGGCCAGCCCAAGACACCCGCCAGCCGCGCCTGGATCAGCCTCTCCCCCAGGGTCATGGCCACCCTCCACCGCCAGGCCGCCATCCAGATGGCAGCCCAGCCCGACGGCCGCCTCGAAGGACTCGTCTTCTCCCGCGGCGACGGCTCACCGCTGCGACCCCAGTGGGTCCTCGACCAACTCCGCAAGCGCACCACCGAGATCGACCTGCCCCGCATCGGCCTTCACGACCTCAGACACACCGCCGCCAGCATCATCATCGCCATGGGCATCCCCCTCGCCATCGTCTCCAAGACCCTGCGCCACGCCACCCTCGCCACCACCATCAACCTCTACGGCCACCTCTTCAAAAACTCCGCCGACCAAGCCGTCAACGCCCTCGGCGACGCCCTGAACAAGGCAGATGCCGACCACCGGAGCACCACTCCCGTCATCGAGAGCGCACCCCCGATGGCGGCATAGGCCCGGGATGTGGCTGGCCCTCATGGGTGAGGCTCTCCGCACCGCGGTCGCGCCCTACGGTCGGGTGAGTTCCTGGTGCCAGTCGGCGAACTGCTCGCGGATCGCGGCGGCCGCAGTGGAGTCAAGCCCGTAGGCGGCGAACTGCTTGTCGCTGTAACGGGCAACGCGCCGCAGCGCGTCGGCAAACATCCGCTCGTCGAATCCCGCGTCGTTCTGGGCGGCGAGCTCGATCAGGCGGCCACGGGAATAGCCAGCCTTGAGGAGCCCGTCGACGTCGATGGCATCGCGGACCTCCGCTCGACTGAACAGCGCGCCGGTCTTGCCCGCGGCGACATCGTCGCGGTGCAGGACCGGTCCGAGGTCGGAGTCCACCGGCGGGTGGTGGAGGAACTCGGCTACCAGCTCGACCTTGCTCTGGAATCCCGTGGCCGGGTCGGTGACGTTCATGCGGGCGTAGGTAGGCACCTGCTGCGCGATCTCGACCGAATAGCCTGCGGCCGCGTACGCCGCGGCAGCCCGCGCGACGGCGGCCGGCATCTCCTTCGCCGCTCGGTCGATCGGCGCGAACAGGTCGACATCGTCGCTGAGCCGGTCCACGATGCGGTGCGCCTGGACGGCATAGCCGCCCGCGAGGGCGTAGCCGTAGTCCTCGGCGAGGGCGTCCAGCCCGATCCTGATCAGGCGCCGGTGCAGCTCGTCCACTACGCGGCAACCGCCGACGGCCCTAGCTCGGGGAATCGCGCCTGCCAGGCAGCGCGAGCCTCCCGAGGCAGGAACAGGTCAGGCCAGACCCTCAGCAACGTGTCCCGATCCACGTAGACGTGGAGGTCATCGGGGGTCTGAGCCTCCCGGATCACCCTCTCGTACATCAGCACGAGGTCGGCATGATCCGCCAGGTCGTAGGCATAGTGCGGGCCCCAGTCGATGTGCCGCGGCAGCACGACAGTGCCGGTCGTCGGCCCGGCCAACAGGCCGAGCGAGACCGGCAGCGCATACGGCTTGGCCACGGCATACCTACTCATGCCCCCAGTCTGCCGCACGACCGGCCGCAGCAATGGCGGATCGCCGATCGCGGCCGGACCGGAACACGTGGCACGCTCGCCCCGCCTCAGCGTGACCGGGTGCGGGCAAGCCAAGAGCGTGCTGGTCGCTGTCTCTGGCAGCCCCGGCACGACGCCCGCGGCCTGCTCTCCGGCACCCGCCCGGAACCTGGAGACGGCGTATCCACCGACACCGCACCCCTGGAGCACCGCACACCCCAACCACGAGGGGCCTTCCGGCACCGACATCGTCGCGAGCCGGCGCCCGGCCTCAAGGCCGTTCGTCCTCGGCTTCGCCTGCGGGCGCTCCGCCTTGACCCGCGGGACGCCTTGCCCACGCATGCCCGCAACCGGCCGAAAGCCCGAAGAACCCGCCCTCGAAGGACTTGACCGGCCCCGCCCCTTCAGGGATGACCTGCAGATTCCCGATCAGAGCAGTGGCCCTGGCAGCACCTGGGACGATCTTTCAATGCCGCTGTCCATCGTCACGGCTCGCCGAGCCTGAACTCGATCGCACTGATCGCCTCAGCGGCGAGATCATCCGTTGCCGAACTCGTGCACTCCCCACCAACCGCTCGAGTCGTGGTACATGCCGACTCCTATCTCGGTGTACTGAGGGTTGATCTGGGCCTGGTAGTGCGGGGGATGGTTGCGCCACATGTCCTGGAACTGCACTGCGGCCTGCTCGGCGGTCATCGACGCGTCGCTCCACATCACGATGCACTCGCCGGTGAGGGTGCGACTTGGTGTGAGCATGGGCCCGGCGCCGGAGGCGTTGGCGGAGTGAGCGAAGCCGGTCTCGCGCATGTGTTGCGCCCACTGGGCGGCGAAGGCGGCCAGGTCCGCCGCGGGCTTCAGCGCCGGCACGCCGGCCATGGACCGCTCCTTGTTGATCAGTTGCAGGGAGATCGCCTCGGCGTCGGCGACGGACTGCGAGGCCGGCCAGGTGCCGGTCACCGTCGGGGCGTTCGCCGGCGGACCGCCGGACGGCTGCGAGGGCTGAGTCCCTGGACCCCCGCTGGTGGTGCTGGACGGCTTCAAGGGCTGAGCCCCCGAACCACCGGTGGTGGTAACCCCGTTGGTGGCCTTGGCACTGGGCCGCCTCGTCGCGGTGGCGGAGGCCCCCGACGCACACCTGCTCGGCGACCTGCCGCTCGCGATCGCCTGGGCCGACATCGCCCGCGAGATCCACAGCTGGGCAACCCCCGTGCAGCTGACCCGCTTCAGCCGTAGCTTCCGCGAATGGATGGGCGGCTTCGTCTGGGAGGCCGCGCTACGCGAGCAGGGCATCATCCCGGATCTGAACACCTACCTGGCCCTACGCGTCCTGTCTGCCGGATCCGCGAACGGCGTGGCAATGGCCGAGATGATTGCCGGCCTGGAACTACCCGCCACCGTGTGGGCCGACCGGCCCGTGATCGCCGCGCGTGAGGCGGCGATGGCCGTCGCCGTACTGGACAACGACCGCTACTCCTGAAGTTCCCCCCTGATCTTGGACAGCGGATGCTTACGCTGCGGGGGTGAAGTCGTTCTGCAGCCTGGCTCGGGTTTCGAGCGGGGTGAGGTACCCGAACTCGGGGTGCTTGCGGAGCCTGGTGCG
>NZ_JAHTKP010000090.1 GCF_019192735.1 Kitasatospora aureofaciens | reverse complement strand
CATCACGGCCTTTGGTTGATCTACGTGTCTCTTGGCGGAAACACATGATCAAACAGGGGCCGCCCTGCTGTCCGGCAAACGACGAACCCCACCAAGAAACGATCTTGGTGGGGTTTAAAGCCAAGCTGAGCCGATCCGCCCCAACCGGGCAGGGGTGACAACCGCCGGCACCGGACCACCACCCGCAGCCGCAAGGCCACGGGTGGGCGGGCAGGTGGCGCGACCCCCTGGCCGGCGGGGCGAGAAGGAAGCGGTACATCGTCATCAGGGCACCGAAGCGCACCTCGCGCTCCGGTGACACCGGGCGACGGCCCAGTTGTACGCCGTACGGGCAGCACCCGCGTGACTGTGAAGCGCGGCGTGCTGCACTGCGGAGGGGTCCAGGGCGAACCTGTACGCCTGGACGACACAACCGTCTTTGACCTGGAACTTCTTCACCCCGGACACCTCCTTTCGCCGGTACCGGTCCGGTCAGATGATGGGGCAGTCGCCCCGGTGGACTTCCCACGTCGCGTGGTTCAGCGGATCGACACCGGCCCAGGCAAGGGCGGCGAGGTCCAGCGGGCCAAGAAGCGTCACGTCCACGTCGCCGCACACGTCGCCGTGCGCCCGGACAAGTTCCCTCGATGCACGGAATGCCATGTCAGCGGCGATCAGCTCGGCGTCGTATCCCTTGATCCGCCGGTAGTTCCCCGCGAGGAGATGCGCCTCCACCTTCTCCGACAGGATCAGCATCCGGTGCTCCTCCTCGAAATCCCGCTGTTTCTCGCGGGCGATCCGGGAAGCGGTACGGGCAGCCCGCTCGGCGAGCAGCGCCACGAACCAGTCCGGCGCGTCAGCTGGATTCGTCTTCCACTTCTTCGCGGTGGTCGGCTGGAGCATCTCGGTCACTCCGGCTGCGCGCATCGCCCGCGCCACCTCATGCACCCGGAGCTGGACGGTCATCGCCGTCACGACCGGGCACAGGGCGCGGTCGGCCTTCTTCTGCGGTGTCATCCTCTTAGGCATCCGTCATCACCGGTGGCGGCGGCAACAGCGCGGGCGGCCCGGTTCTTCGCCGCCCGTTGCCCGTACAGGCGGGCGCACATCGAGGTCAGCACGTCCGTCATGTCCCGTACCAGGTCATCGGTGCTCTCCTGCGAGTCGATGATGATCAGTTCCCTGCCGGTGGCGGCGAGAGCGGATTGCAGGTGCTCGACACCGAACCGCGCCAGGCGGTCACGGTGCTCGACGACGATGACCGTAGCCGTCGGATCGGACAGCACGCGGTGCAGCTTGCGCCGCTTCCCGTTCAACCCGGAGCCGATCTCCGTCACCACCTCTCCCACCGCCAGGCCACGCCGGTTCGCCTCCTGCGTCACACGCACGGCCTGCCGATCCAGGTCGGGCTTCTGGTCGGCGGACGACCCCCGGCAATACGCCACGACACGACCGGAAACAGCCTTATACGATATGCAGCAGCATTCGCCCCCACGCACCCCGCACGGTGTGTTCCCCTCCCCGCTGTCCCGCCCGGCCCTCGTCCGTGCCTCCCGGTCAGGAAGCCGGGCGCCGGCGGGCGGAGTCCCGGCGGGCGATGACGTCGATCAGCTCGCTGACCGTGTCCAGCCCCTCCGGCGAGAGGTTGACCGCCCGCAGCGCCAGGCTGCGCACGCCCGCGTCGCGCAGCGCGCCGAGCAGGGCGAGCTCCTTGGCGATCTCGGCGCCCTGCCGCTCGTCGAAGAAGTACGCGGGCGGGACCTGGAAGAACCCGGCGAGCGCCTCCAGGTGACGCTTGGTCGGGTTGTCCCGGCGCCCGGTGCGCAGCTGCCACAGGTAGGTGGTGGAGAAGGACTCCCCGGTCGCCTCGCGGCAGGCCCGGGCCACCTCCTCGTTGGTGTACTGCTCGCGGTCCGGCCGGCGGACCGTCTGGAACAGTGCTTCGATCCTGGCCGCGAGCCCCGACGTCTCGACCGGCCCGTCCTCGCGGGGCGACTCCGCCATGGCAACACCTCTCAACCCGCCCGGGACCTCCGCGCCTCAGCCTGGATGAACGAAGGAGATCCTGAACGATCACCATAGCTCAGCAGCATGACCCTGTGTGACCTCTCATCTGCCAAGCCGTTCATATCAGTTGGCCGGTGCGTGGTGGCTGCCGTTCTGGGCTGCTGAACGCCCGGGCGTCCCGCAGCCGTTGACCTGGGCGGGTGCGCGCCGGGCGGCGGCGCGCGCGGACGTCAGGAGAGCGGCCGTGCTCACATTCCACGGCGCGTGGCGGATCACCGTGGTCGTGCGGAACTCCGACTTCGACCAGCGTGCGGTGGTGCGTGGTCTGTACGGGACCCGGGTGATCCCGGGCCGGCCGGGCGCCACGCTGGCGGTGGACGAGGAGAGCTGGACGCTGTCGCCGGAGTACCTGCCCTGGGACGGTCGTTGGCGGCCGAACGTGCGGATCATTCCGGGGGCGGTCACCGAACACGACGGCGTCCGCAGCCGATTGCTGACCAGCAGTGACCAGGACTTCCCGGGCAAGCCGCTGGACTACGCGAACTTCGTCCTGCGCCTGGACCAGGTCCTGGCCCCCGCTCCCGTCCGCAGCAGCGTTCACCTGCCCGCCGCGAACCAGACGATCCGCACCACGTCCTCGCACACCGCCGTCCCCGCTGCCACGGCCGTCCCCGCCCAGCAATACGGCTGAACGCCCCTGTGCCCTGGGGCCGTTGACCGGGCGGGTGCGCGCCGGCCGGCGGCGCGCGAGGACGTCAGGAGAGCGGCCATCGTACGCGTGGAGCAGGAAGTCGACGGGACCGACTTCCTGCGCCGGGCGGGGTGGAGAAGTAGCAAGGCCCCGCCGCCCCTGGTCTCGGGGCGGTGAGGCCTGATCCCCGGGTATCACCTCGGCGCGTTGGCGGTCGGCTCTGTGGAGTGGGAAGTCGGCGAGGCCGACTTCTCAGTCCAGGGGTTCGGTGGCCGTGAGCCGGCGGCCGTCGTGGGAACGGATGCTGGGAGGGTCGGGGCGTAGGGCGTCGAGGATGCGGACGGCGTAGACCTCGTTCATGCGGGCGGAGACTTCCTGCGGGGTCAGCCAGTCGATGGCGGTTGATTCGTCGGAGAGGCGTTCGGTGCCGCCGATGGGGTGGCAGCGGAAGACCAGGGCGACGACGCCGCGGTTCATGTTCTTGTACACGCCGGTCAGTTGGTCGACGCGGACCTTGAGTCCGGTCTCCTCGTGGATCTCGCGGTGGAGACCGTCTTTGATGGTCTCCGCCGGTTCCAGCACTCCGCCCGGAGGCTCCCAAGTGCCATTGTCGGCGCGGCGGATGGCGAGGACACGCCCGTCATCGCGGACCACCACCCCCGTGACGGACACGGAGTGTACCGATGTTGGCCGGGGTTGCCCGGCGTCGTTGCTCATGAGCGGGAGGATAGGAGCTCGGGGAGTGGGAAGTCGGTGCGGCCGACTTGGGGTGCCGTTAACGACCGTGTCATGAGCCGCAAATGCGGGTGATCTTTGGTCGTTTGTCCGCGTTGACCTGGGGTTGTCCGGCATGGGGCGGCAGCCGGTGGGCATGGACGAGCTGGTGGAGCACTGGACGGTGCTCGATGACGAAGCGGACCTGGTCGCGGGGAAACGCGGCGGGACACGGGTGGGCTTCGCGCTGCTGCTGAAGTTCTACACCCGGCAGGGCCGGTTCCCGCGTGGCCGGGCGGACGTCCCGGGAGATGCACGCGAAGTGCACCAGGGCATGCCCGGGCGCACTTCGCGTTCATCTCCTCCAAACCCCCGGCAGGCTATGCGGCCGGCAGTTGGGGCAGGTCGAACGTGACCCACTGCTCCGAGGGCTGGCCTTGGCAGTACCAGAGCTCGGTCGGGCTGCTGGGGCTGGTGGCGTAGTTGTTGACGTTGAGGCACAGGCCGGAGTTCGGGTTGAAGATGGTGCCGTCGCCGCGGAGCTGCCACTGCTCCGCGGGGTTGCCGTTGCAGCCCCAGATCTCGGTCGGGCTGCTGGGGCTGGTGGCGTAGTTGTTGACGTTGAGGCACAGGCCGGAGTTCGGGTTGAAGATGGTGCCGTCGCCGCGGAGCTGCCACTGCTCCGCGGACTGGCTGAGACAGTTGTAGATCTGGGTGCTGGAGCTGGGGCTCTGGCTGTAGCCCGAAACGTTGAGACACAGGCCCGAATTCAGGTTGTAGAGGTGATGCGCCGCGCCATCCTGAGCGGGGACTGCAACCCTGCCCGTGCTCTGGGCCTTCGGCAAGGCATGTGAGGCGGCCGAAGCCGTCGCCCCGGGCAGCACTGCGAGGAGGGCTGCGGCGACACCCGCAGCGGCGGCGACGCGGCCTCGCGCGGTGCTCCTGGCGGATCCGCGTCGCTGGAGGTGGGCCAGGGCGCGAAGCGCGGTCTTGGTGGCAGAGTGCATGATCTTCTCCTTAGTTCCTGGGAGGGAGTGCGTGCTGACACGGCCCCTGACGGTCCATCAGTGGCCATAATGGGCATGTGCATGCCAATAGCCATGGAGCAGCCCCGCGGGGTGGGGCCCGGCGGGATGTGATCAACTATGCCGACCGTCTGGTGACACACCGTTGAAAGACCGGCGTGAGCGGCATGCCAAGAGCGTAGCTAACCCATCGATGTAGTCCCCCTGGGTGCCGGCGAGGACCGCCCGCTGTCCTTGACCGCGGCCGGTCGTTGCTTGATCGCGTACAGCAAAACACTGGCGCCGACGTGAGCACCACGAAGAAGGGCACGACGAACTTCCGGAACTTTGGCCGGAAGGACTGTCCGGCGGTGCTGCCTGGTACGGACTTCCCGTTCGATTACCGGTGGGTAGGATGATCCGGTGTGCGGCGCCCCGTGGGGGTCCGTGCCGTAGCGCCGCGGGGGCGCCGGGGGAAGTGGATAGCGGGGGCGGTTGATGACGGCGTTCGGGGAGAAGTTGCGGGAGTTGCGCCGGGTCGCGGGGCTGACGCAGGAGGAGCTTGCCGCCGCGGCCGGGTTGTCGGCCCGGTCGGTCCAGGATCTGGAGCGGGGTCGGCGTGGGCGCCCCCAGCGGCGCACGGTGCAGCGGCTGGTGTCGGCCCTGGGCCTGGCGGATGCCGAGGCCGCGATGCTGCTCGCGGCCGGCCGCACGGGCAGCCGGGTGGACCCGAGCACCGATGAGGGTGCGGCGGGGGCTGGGCTGCTGGAGCGTCAGGACCAGTGGGCGGTGCTGGAGCGTGCGGCGGACCTGGCGCGGACGCGCCAGGGCGCCGTGGTCTGGGTCCAGGCCGGTGCGGGGATGGGCAAGACCTCGCTGCTGCATGCCTGGGCCGCCGCCCAGCACCCGCGGGAGATCCGGGTGGCGTGGGCCAGCGGAGCGGAACCGGAGCAGGACTTCGCGTTCTCGGTGCTGCGGCAACTGGCCGAGCCGTTGCTGGCCCGCGCCGGTCACACCGGGCGGGAGCGGTTGCTGTCGGGACCGGCCCGGCCGGCGTCGCACGCGCTCGGCGCGCAGGAGGCCGGCCAAGCCGGGGAGTTGTCGCCCGAGGCGTCCCAGGGCCTCCTGCACAGCCTGTACTGGCTGATGGTGCACATCACCGACGACGGGCCGGTTGCCCTGGTCGTCGACGACGCGCACTGGGCGGACACGGCGTCGGTGCGGTGGCTGGAGTACCTGGCGCGGCGTCTTGGTGGCCTGCCCCTGCTGCTGGTGCTGGCCGGACGGCCCGACGCCGGGCCCCGGGTCGCACCGCTGCTGGAGCAGATCGCCCGACAGCCCTCCTGCATGCCGGTCGAACTGACGGGGTTGGGGGCCGACAGCGTGGCAGGTCTGGTTCGGACGAGCCTGGGACAGCCCGCCGAACCCGGGTTCGTCGCCGCCTGCGCGCGGGCGACCGACGGCAGTCCCCTGCTGCTGGGCAGCCTGCTGCGCACCCTGGCGGACAACGGCGTCCTGCCCACCGACAAGTATGCGAACGTGGTGGAGGACTTCCGGGGCCGGATCCTGGCCGGCACCGTCGTCAAGCGCCTGACCGGCCAGCCGGAGCCCGTCGTGCGTCTGGCCCGGGCCCTGGCGGTCCTGGGAGACGGGGCCGCCTGGCACGTCACGGCCGAGTTGGCAGGTCTGAGCGAGGCGCAAGCCAGGGAGCTCGGACGGGGGTTGCAGCGCATCGGTGTGCTCGCGCCCGGCGAGCCACCGCGGTTCGATCACCCCCTGATCCGCGCCGCCGTCACCGAAGCCGTGGCCGGGCCGGTGGAACTGGCCGCGGAACACGCGCGCGCCGCCGAACTGCTCAGACGCGAGGGCGCGACCGACGACCTGGTGGCGGCCCACCTCCTGCTGGCCGAACCAGACGGCCAGGACTGGCGGGTTGCCGCCTTGCGCCAAGCCGCGCAAACAACCCGGCGGCGAGGGGCCGCAGAGACCACCGTGACCTATCTGCGCCGGGCCCTGCGCGAGCCCGTGTCCGCCCCAGAGCGCGGCCCGCTGCTGCTGGAGCTGGGCAAGGACGAACTGCAAGTCGACGTGGCGGCTGCCAGGCATCACCTGGCGCAGGCCCAGGCCGCGCTGGCGGACCCGTATTCGCGGGCCGATGCGGCTTACCGGCTCGGCACCTCGCTGTTCCTCGCGCACCAGCACGAAAACGCCCTCGGTGTCCTGGGCCGGGCGGTGGAGGACCTTGAGCGCACGGACGACGGCACCGGCCTTGCCCGCGAGGTGTCCTGGTTCCTGCAGGCGCAGATGGTGCTGATCGGATACGACCAGCTGTCCACGCTCCCCGCCGCCCGCCGACACGCCCGGCGGCTGTGGGACTACAGGCTGGCTGGCGACACCCCCGGCCAGTGCGTGGTCCTGGCAGCGCTGTCCGGCTCGGCCGTCACCGGGGACGCCAGCGCCGCCGTCACCAACGACCTCCTCGACCGGGCCCTCAAGGGTGGCCTGGCGGGCATCGACACCTCACAGATCCTGGTAAGCCTGGCCGGCCTGGCCTTCGTGGCCACCGACCGCCTGGACGACGCTGCCGCGCAATTCGACCAGATCGCCGACGTGGGCGGCCGGTTCGGCTCCTTTCTGATGGTCTCGGCCGCCATGACCTGGCAACTGCTCGTCCACACCCGCCGAGGCCACCAAATCCCGCTGACCGGCGAGTTCGGACACCCCAGCCCGGCGAACGGCGAGGGCATGGAATCGGTCACCCTGGCGATGACCACCCTGTTGGGCGAATCACTGATCGAACGATCCGACCTGCCCTCGGCGACGGCCGTGCTCGCGCGGGACGCCGGCCACGACAAGGCGGGCTGGGCCTGGCAGGGCCTGGCGCACCTGGCCCGCGCCCGCCTGCACCAGGCACGCGGCAACCCGGCCGCCGCCCTCACCATCCTGCTCGAATACGGCGCGCAGGAGAAACGCGCCCACGTAGCAAACCTGGCCATGACCCCCTGGCGGTCCCGCGCCGCAGCGCTGCACCTGGCACTGGGACAGCGCACCGACGCCCTCCAACTCGCCACCGAGGAACTGGAGCTGGCCCACCACTGGGGCACCGAACGAGCGATCGGTGTGGCCTCCCGCGCCCTGGGCACCGTCCAGGGCGGCCGGGAAGGACTGGCGCTCCTGCACGAGTCCGTCACCCTGCTGGAGCGCTCCCCCGCCCGCCTGGAACTGGCCCGCGCCCAGTACCAGCTGGCCACCGCCCTGCAGCGCGCCGACCAGACCGATCAGGCCCGCCACACGCTCAGCCAGGCGCTCGACCTCGCGGACACCTGCGGCAGCATCCAGCTGGCCGAACGAGCGCGCACGGCCCTGACCGCGCTCGGCGTCCGCACCCGACCCGCACCGGCTCCAGCACCGCTCCTTTCCCTGACGCAGCACCGGCTGACGGAACTGCTCCGCGCCGGCCACACTGACCGCCAGATCGCCCAAGCCCTGCTCCTGACCCCCCAGGACGTCACCGGTCTGATAGATCAGATCGGCCGCACCCCGGGCACGACCAGCACAGCGGAACCGGCACGCCCCGCCCAGCCCGAGCGGGCGCATCACCGCTGACCCATCACCGGTGCCACTGACAGGCTCCCGGAACCGAAGGCCCCCGCTGGGTGTAGCGACTTGACGGCGTGGGTTCAGGGGTGGAAGAGCTGCAGGATGCTCCTGACGCGTCCCTGGGCGTCCAGGGATTTGCGGCTCATGACACGGTCGTTAACGGCACCCCGACTTCCCGTTCTGGGGCGGCAACTTGGGGTGCCCGGTCGAGATGGCATGGGAAGGCCCCACCGCCCCGGGTGTGGGGCGGCGGGGCCGGAAGCTGTGGGTTACTGGGCGTCGAACTCGCCGGTGCGGACGGCGGTGATGAAGGATTGCCAGGCGGCTGGCGCGAAGGTGAGTCGGGGGCCGTCAGGATCCTTGCTGTCTCGCACGCGTCCGGGGTGGGCATCGTCCACCTCGACGCACATGCCGCCGTCGTTGTTGCTGTGGCTACTCTTCCGCCACCTCTCCTGCTTGTCTGCTGGCACGACCGTACTCCTGTGAGATGCGCCGGATCATCGCCCGGGAATCCCGGGGCGACAGGGCCATGGCCCTGAGGAGATCGTATGACCTTTGGCGAACGGCAACACTCTCGAAATCATCGATGAGCTCACCACTCCGTGCGCCTTCCTCCCAAACAACCGGAGGGCTGCCTGGCACGGCGTAAATGAAGAGAGATCCGCCCATCTCGGCATGCTCACCGGCTGAGTGCGGGAGTACTTGCATTGTGACGTGAGGTCGCCGATCCGAGGCCAGTGCAGCGAGTTGCCGCCGCATGGCCGCTGCTCCACCGACGGGGCGGCGAAGAACTGACTCATCAAGGACGAACCAGCAGTGCGGCGGCGTGTCGGAGTCCAGACGCCTTTGCCGTTCCAACCGAGCTGCGACGGATGCGTCGAGTTCCTGAGGAGTCATGTCCGGACGGCCAGCCTGCAGTGACCGGCGAACAACTTCGGGAGTCTGTAGAAGTCCGGGGATCGTGGCCGCAGCATACTCCTCGATGACTGAGGCATTGGCTTCAAGTTCGACCGATCGCCGGTACTTGCCGGGGAACTTCTCCTTCTTGGCCAGTTGATAGATCCGGCCGAAGAAGCCGTCCGTGCCGAACGCGGCATCAAGCTTGGCCGGAAGCTCGGGAGGCGGCATCGACTCGGCGCGCTCGATCCGGGCCAGGTGCCCCTTTGAGATGCAGCCGATGATCTGTGTCAGCTGGTCGAGGGACATGGCATCGGCGCGCTTCCGATGGTCGCGCATCTCCCAGCCGAACAGGTCACGGGCCGAACGCCCGGGATCCAATTCGTTGGGCATGAAAGCCATGGCGCCCCTCCAGTGTGTCCGACCCGAACGTGGCACACGTCCACGCTGGTCAGCCTACCTGCGGTGAGCGACGCTTGGACCACGGACAGTGAAGTCGATCGTGAATCGACGCACGTGACTGCACATCAGCAGGGAAAGCGATCATCCATGGCTATCAGATCAACTCAGCCTGCCAAGCTCCATGGCTACGGGGTGCGGTGGGACACCGATGCCCGGTGCTACCGGGTGCGGAACGAGGTCACGGGGGAGTGGCTGCGCTCCTCCTCCGGTGAGCTCGCCTCCTTCTCCTCGTTCTGCGACGCCTTCTCGGCGTGGCGGGGGTTCGAGGTGCACCGGCGGTTGGGGGAGTGATGGGGGCGATCCTGAACCGTGCGACCGCCGAGCAGCGGCGTGAAGCGGCCTCCGTGGTCGATGACTTGACGACCGTGCTCGCGCTCGGTGGGGCGAAGTTGCCGTCCCTGGAGGTGGATTGGGAGTACGGGCGCCGCACCGGCTGCTACCTGATCAACCTCGGGTCGGCCCGGGCCTCCGAGCTGCTGCGGATCGTCGATCTCTTGCGCAAGGGGCTGCGGTACGAGCGGCTGACGTATGACGACTGACCTTCTCGTCCGTCTTCTCTGGTGGCTCTGCTTCGCCGTCTCGCTCCTTGCCGGGATCAACTGGCGTTCCAGGAACAGGAAGTAACGCCCCGATGCGCGATCCCCGTCTCCTCGCCAAGCCGCCGGTGTGCCGGCTCGGCTGCCTCGTCCTCGTCCGCAACCCACGCGGCGATGTCCTGCTCGTCGACCCCGACTACATGGACGGCATGATCCTCCCCGGCGGCGCCGCCCGGCCCAACGAGCCGCCGCACGAGGCCGCCGCCCGCCACCTCCTCGCCACCACCGGCATCGCCCGGCGGCTCACGCACGTTGTGGCCGTCGACTTCACCCCCGCCGACCGCTACCTGGAACGCCTCAACCTGGTCTTCGGCGGCGGCACGGTCGACACCGACCGCATCACCGTCCCGCCGCAGCACCGAAGCGGCCTGCTCGGCGCCCGCTTCGTGCCGGAGAAGCAACTCCCCGCCGCCATGGCCCCCGCCCAGGCCGCCCGCGCCGCCGAAGCCCTCACCAACCGGACGGTCCCGCTGCTGCTCCACGGCCAACGCGCCTAGGATCCGCGCCGATCAGGTGTACGGACAACGGGGGATCTGCACACGGCGGACGCGACAGAGCGCCGACCGTACTGAGATTCCACGGCGACTGGCGGATCACCGCTGGTACCCCGGCTGAACGCCCCCGCGCCCCGCAGCCGTTGACCTGGGCGGGTGCGCGCCGGGCGGCGGCGTGCGAGGACGTCAGGGGTGTGGCCGTGCTCAGATTCCACGGCGCGTGGCGGATCACCGTGGTCGACAAGAGCGCCGACTTCGAGCAGCGCGCGGTCGTGCGCGGCCTCTTCGGGACCCGGGTGATCCCCGGCCGGCCGGGTGCCACGCTGGCGGTGGACGAGGAGAGTTGGACGCTGTCGCTGGAACACCTGCCCTGGGGCCGCAGTTGGCAGCCCAACGTGCGGACCACCCCGGGCCCGGTCAGCGAACGCGACGGCGTCCGCAGCCACTTGCTGACCAGCAGCGACTGCCACTTCCCGGGCAAGTCCCCGGACTACGTGAACTTCGCCGTGCGCCTGGACCAGATCCTGGCCCCCGCCCCTGTCCGCACCACCCCCCACCTGCCCGCCGCGACCCAGACGATCCGCACCTCCTCGTCGCACGCCGCCCCCACCACGGCCGTCCCCGCCCAGCTCGGGACCCCGTCGCGGGGCGTCCCCGTCCAGCCCGCGGCCCCCGCGCGCTCCGCCCGGACCGGCTGGGAGCCGGGCCGGTAGCCGCTCCGCAGAAGCGCTCGTCACCCCGCACGGTCACACGCTGCCCTGCCCCGGAGGGCTCCGGGAGACGGGTGGGCCGCTATCCGCGCGACGGGGACAGCTCGATGGGAAGGTGGCGGGGTCCGCGCAGCACGGGGCTGTGCCGGTAGGGGGGAGGGTCTTCGACGAGGGTTGCGGTGCCGAGGCGGGGGATCAACGCGCCCAGGGCGATCTGGGCCTCGATCCGGGCGAGGGGCGCGCCGTAGCAGATGTGGATGCCGCTGCCGAAGCCGAGGTGCTGGTTGTCCGGGCGGGTGGGGTCGAACCGGTCGGGGTCGCGAAACCGCTTGGGGTCGCGGTTGCCCGAGGCCAGCACGAGCACCACGGGGACGCCCTTGGGAATGGTGGTGTCGGCGACCTCCAGGTCGGTCAGCGGGGTGCGCTGCGGCAGCAGCTGGACCGGGGGCTCGTAGCGCAGCAGTTCCTCCACCGCGCCTGGCAGCAGGGCGGGTTCGCGGCGCAGCAGGTCCAGTTGGTCGGGGTGGCGCAGCAGGGTGAGCACCCCGTTGGTGATCAGGTTGACCGTGGTCTCGTGTCCGGCGATGAGCAGCAGCACGGCGGTGGCCGCCAGCTCGTCGTGGGTGAGCGCGGCCGGCTTCGGGGCGTTGATGAACGCGGACAGCATGTCGTCGCCCGGTCGGCCGCGGCGCTGCTCGGCCAGGCCCACCAGATACCGCCCCATCTCCTCCCGGGCCCGATCGGCGGCTCGTGTCCGCTCGTCGTGGTCCGCGCCCGATGTGAGGTCGAGGGAGTCGATGATCGTGGTCGCCCACGTGTGGAACACCGGCTCGTCGTCGCGCGGGACACCGAGCAGTCGGCAGATGACGGTGACCGGCAGCGGGTAGGCGAAGTCGTCGACGATGTCGATCCGGGTACGGCCCTGGAGCGAGGCGATCAGCTGGTCGGTGATCCCGGTGATCTCGCCCCGCATCGCGTCGACCCGGCCCGGGCTGTGCGGGGGCCCGAACGGCCGCGTGGCCAGGCCGCGCAGCCGGTGGTGTTCGGGATCGTCGAGCTGGATGAAGGAGGGCTGCTGCGGCATGGGCGCGGCGAACTCGGCGGCGCGGTTGCGGCGGTCGGAGCTGAGCCGCGGGTCGTGGAACAGGGCGGCGATGTCGTAGTACCCGCCGACGAGGTAGCTGCCGTCCGTCTGCCGCGCCACGCCCACCTCGCGCAGTTCCGCGTACAGCGGGTAGGGGTCGGGGCGGCTGGCGTAGTCGTTGATCCGCTCCAGCAGGGTGTCGACGGCCATGCGTGGCTCCTCGGGGTGGGGAAGAACGGAAGGGTCAGCAGGCGCGCCGCACCACGGTCAGTCGGCGGTCCGGTAGGTGACCGGTGAGCGCGACGGTGGGCCCGTGCGAGAGCCCCTTCGGATCCGGCACGTCGGAGGGGATCGGGAACTCGGTCACCAGCGGGTGACCGTCGGCCGCGCCGGGTCCGGGCGGGAACGGGGCGGCGGTCTCGATCAGGCGCTGGTAGTACTCCAGCCACTTGGCCATGTTGACGGTGACCGCGGCGGTGATCCGGCCCCGGTAGCCGTAGACCGCCACCAGGCGGCGCGCGGCGAGCGAGCCCTGGGCGATGACCACCTGGTCGGAGAAGGTGGGGACACCCACGGACTTGATGTTGAATCCGAACTGGCTGGACCAGAAGACCGGGACCGCGAGGTGCGGGCGGCGCAGCGGTCCCGGGCTCACCATGTTGTGGGCCGCCACCTCGGCCTGCGCGACCGCGTTGCCCCAGTGCTCCAGCGAGAGCATCTGGTAATCGAAGAGCGGATGCGGGAAGCGGGAGACGTCCCCGGCCACGAAGACGTCGTCGGTGACGATCCCGTACATGTTGAAGGCGCGGCACCCCGCGTCGCAGGCGACTCCCTGTGGGCCCGCCGCCAGCCCGGCGTCGGCGAGCCACTCGACGTTGCGGACCGCACCCATGGCGACGACGCACACGTCCGCGTCGATGCGGCTGCCGTCGGACAGGTCCGCGCCGGTGAACCGGCCGTTCCCGCGCAGCGCGGTGACCGTGACACCGCAGCGCAGGTCCACCCCGTGGGCCCGCTGCATGCCGGCCGCGAGCCTGGACAACGTGCCGCCGAGCGCCCCCACCAGCGGTGCGGGGCCGCGTTCGGCGACCGTGACCTCGATGCCCCGCTCCCGGCAGGCCGAGGCGATCTCCGAGCCGGTGAAGCCCGCGCCGATCACCAGCACCCGGCGTGGCCCGGCGGCCAGCCGATCGGCCAGGCGCCCGGCGTCGTCGCAGGTGCGCAGGGTGAACACGCCGTCGAGGGCGGCCTCCTGCGGGTTGGGCCAGGGCCGCGCCCGGGTCCCCGTGGCGATCAGCAGCCGGTCGAAGGGCAGTGACTCGCCGTCGGCCAACAGCACCCGCTTGCCGATCGGGTCGAGACCGGTGGCGCGCACCCCGAGCCGCCATTCGGCATCCGGGTCCCAGCGTGTCGGCAGCTCGGTGGCGTTCGCCGCGGCCTTGCCGAGCAGCACCTGCTTGGACAGCGGCGGGCGGTCGTAGGGCGGACGGGGCTCGTCGCCCACCACGGTCAGTGTGCCGGTGAAGCCCTTCTCGCGCAGCGTCTCGGCGGCCCGCAACCCGGCCAGCGACGCACCGACGATGACGATCCGGCCCTCACGAAGGTCACCCGGCACAGGCGCTCACCGCCTCGCCCACGAGAATGGCCTGGACCGGGCACGCCGCCGCGGCCTGGCGCACGCGCTCCAGTTGCTCGTCGGGGACATCCGGGCGGTACAGCAACGCCTCCTCCCCGTGCAGCTCGAACATCTCCGGCGCGAGGAACACGCACTGCGCATACGCCTGGCAGCGGGTGAGGTCCACGACGATCCGCATCCCGGGTCACCCTCTCTGTCGCCTCAGCTCCCTGTCTCTTTATAGGCACGGGCAGGATCAAGCGCTCGCCCGGCTACTCCGGCGGAGCCCCCGCGGGGCGCCACGGTCCGGGTCGTCCCAGTGCCTACGGGTTGCTGCTCCCGGTGTCGATCCCGGTGTGCCGTGCGGCAGCGCAGGGGGCCTGTTCGGCTGAACGAGCGGATGCGGGCAAGGGCCGGCCCGGCGGCACATCCGGCGCCGACCCGGAGGTGTGGGGCGGGGGACGCCCCCCGGCGTGCCCTGCGCGGAGGGCCCCGGCCTCGACAGCAGCGTGCCCGCCCACCGCTGTGGATCCGGGCGACGATCGCCGGGCGCAGACGACCTGCCCTGCCGACAGGGCTGCTTGCAGTCAGAGCGGTGAGTGCGGGTCCGGGCGTCCGAGTACCTCCGCCGATCCCTTTGACCACGAACCCGGCGGTGGGCCGGCAGGGCCGGCCGCGCACACGCCGGGAACACGCTGAGCGACGGTCACGTCCACGCCCTGGACAAGGCCCAGCCTTCCCAGCCCGTTCACGTCCGCGCCCCTTCAGGTACACGGGGCGCCACTACTCATAGCGTCGAGCATCCGCAACTTCCTCAGCCAGCACAGGAGTAGACGTGACCCGTCGTTCCGTCCGCCTCGCCGCCGTCCTCGCCGCGAGCGGCGCACTGGCCATGGGCTCGGTCGGCCAGGCCTTCGCCGCCGACACCGACTTCGCCGGCCCGCAGCACCGGGGCGCCGCCAGGCACGTCCTGCTCATCTCGGTCGACGGCCTGCACCAGTCCGACCTGTCCTGGTACATCGCCCAGCACCCGCAGTCGGCGCTGGCCCGGCTGGTCGGCGGCGGCGTGGAGTACACCGACGCCAGGACCACCAACCCGTCGGACTCTTTCCCCGGCATGGTTGCCCAGGCCACCGGCGGCGGCCCCGGCACCACCGGCGTGTACTACGACGACACCTGGGAAGCGAAGCTGCTGCCCGCCGGCACCACCGACTGCAAGAGCGCGAGACCGGGCGTCGAGGCGGACCTCACCGAGAACCTGGACAGGGACCAGAGCCGGCTCGACGCAGGCCAGGGCCTTCCGGGCCTGCCCGGCACCATCCTGTCCATGACCGGCCGGCCGCAGACCCTGCTCAACCCGGCCAAGCTCCCGGTCGACCCGGCCACCTGCAAGCCGGTCTACCCGCACTCCTTCGTGCGCGTGAACACCATCTTCGAGGTGGCCCGCCAGGCCGGCCTGCGCACCGCCTGGTCGGACAAGCACGCGGCGTACGACATCCTCAACGGCCCGTCGGGCGAGGGCATCCAGGACCTCTTCACGCCGGAGATCAACAGCGACGCGACCGGCTACGCCGCCGGCGTGGACTGGACCAAGGACAACAAGGCCACCCAGCAGTACGACGGCTACAAGGTGCAGGCCGTCCTCAACGAGATCGACGGCTACGACCACAGCCGCACCCACCACACCGGCACCCCGGCGATCTTCGGCCTGAACCTGCAGTCCGTCTCCACCGCCCAGAAGCTGCCCGGCTCCGACGGCCTGCAGGGCGGCTACGCCGCCAAGAACGTGCCCGGCCCGCTGCTGGCCAAGGCGCTGGACTACGTGAACGACCGGATCGGCGCGCTCACCGCCGAACTGCGCAAGGAGCACCTGGATCGCAGCACCACGGTGATCCTCTCCGCCAAGCACGGCCAGTCGCCCACCGACCCCGCCGCGCTCACCCGGATCGGCGACGGCCCGCTGCTGGACGGCCTCAACGCCGCCTGGAAGCAGGCCCACCCGGGCGCCGGCGACCTGGTGGCGCACGCGGTGGACGACGACGCGATGCTGCTGTGGCTGAACGACCGCTCCGCGCAGGCCACCGAGTTCGCCAAGACGTACCTGCTCGCGCAGAGCGGCACCGGCACCGACATCACCGGTGCCCCGAAGGCCTTCACCTCCGGCGGCCTGAGCAAGGTCTACGCCGGTACGGCCGCCGCCGACCACTTCGGCGTCGAGCCGGGCGACTCGCGGGTGCCGGACGTCTTCGGCGTCGCCCAGTACGGCGTGGTCTACACCGGCGGCAAGGGCAAGATCGCCGAGCACGGCGGCGCGCACGCCGACGACCTGGCCGTCCCGCTGGTGGTCGCCGGCGCAGCCACCCCGGCCCACGTGCGCGACTCCGCGCCCGTGCGGACCACGCAGATCGCGCCCACCATCCTGAGCCTGCTGGGCCTCGACCCGCAGTCGCTGCAGGCGGTTCGCGCCGAGCACACCAAGACGCTGCCGATCCGCTGACCCGCCGCCACCCCGCTTCCTCGACGCCACCCGGAAGGCCCGCCGGTTCGCCCCGGCGGGCCTTCGCCGTACGTCGCCGCCGGACCCCCGTTTGTGCTCGCGCCTGCATCGGATCGGCCGACCGCTGGGTCACGATGCCTTCAGGGCCGCCCGGCGCGGCCCGGAGCCACCAAGGACGGAGCCGAAGCCTTGCACGAGACCGTTGATCCGTACCCGACCGAGCTTGCGCACGCCGTTGACACCCTGCCCGGGAGGAACCGGCAGAAGGCACCGCAGAACCGAGTGGTGATCGCTTTTCTCCTCTACGACGGGTTGACCGGGCTCGACCTCCACGGACCGTGGGAGGCCATCAGCGTGGCAGCACGAATGTCCGGGGACGACGTGACACGCCACCTGGTAGCGGCCACACGCGATCACGTGACCACCGACGCGGGCATGCGGCTGCAGCCGACGGCGACACTTGCCGACGTGCCGGCCCCGGACGTCCTCATCGTCCCCGGCACCGGGACACCGCACGTACCGATGTCGGACCGGCGGATCACCGACTGGGTACGGACTGCCGACCGGACGTCCACCTACACCGTCTCGGTGTGCACGGGGGCACTCGTTCTCGGCATGGCCGGGCTGCTGCGCGGTCGCCGTGCGGCCACCCACTGGGCCTTCCGGGACTACCTGCGGTGGGCCGGCGCCAGCGCCATGGAGGACCGCTGGGTGCAGGACGGCAAACTCCTCACCTCGGCGGGCATCTCTGCGGGCATCGACCTCGCACTCGTCCTGGTGGACAAGCTGTGGGGCCGCGATGTGGTCGCCCGTACGCAGGCGGTCATGCAGTACGAACCGCAGCCGCCCTTCGACTTCGGCTCCGGGGACAAGCTGCCCCCGGAGTTGCTGCACCGGATGCAGCAGGGCCAGGCCCACGAGCAGCAACTGATCCGGACCGCTCTCACGTCAGCCCACGCGGACTGACGCCCTGTCCACACGCGCCAGAACTTCCGGATCCGACCACTCAGTACTCGCTGCTCGGGGCCTGGGCCGTGGGGCCGAGGTCGGGCTGGTCGCGCAGCTCCACGGCCTCGCCGTGGTGGTCGAGTTCGAGGACGACGACTTCGTTGCGCCCGGCCCGCCACAGCGGGGCGGGGGCGTAGAGGGTGCGCTGGGGGCCCTCGGCGGTGTAGCGGCCGAGGAGGAAGCCGTTGAGCCAGAGCAGGCCGCGGCCCCAGCCGGGCAGGGCGAGGAAGGCGTCGGCGGGGGCGGTGAGGTCGGTCCCGAAGCGGTGGAACGCCGGGTCGCCGTCGGCCACCGGTACGGACTCGGCGTCCTCGTAGGGGAGTTGGCCGAGGTCGGTGAGCGGGAGCGGGCGGATCTCCCAGTCGAGGAGCAGCTGCTGGCCGTGGGCGACGCCGCGGGTGATGCCCTTGCGGTCGTCCATGTTCGGGCCGTAGTTCACCCGGCCCAGGGCCTCGACCAGGATGTCGAGGGTGGCGCCGCCGGGGCCGGTGGCCAGTGGGAGCGTGGCGGCGGGCGTGTTGCGGTCGAGGGTGCCGAGCGGGCGCCCGTCGGCGAAGACGTGGGCGCGGTCGGCGAGTCCGTCGATGCGCAGCGGCAGTTCGGGGCGCGGTCCGGGGACGCGGGTGCGGTAGTGGATGAGGCCGCGGGCCTGGCCGAGGCGTTCCATCGGCTCGGGGCAGGCCCGCCGCACGGGGGTGGAGAGCCGGCCGAGGGCGGCGAGCAGGCGGGCGCGCCCGGTGGGGCGGTCGAGGCGGCGCGGGGCCAGGCGCGGTGGCGGGGCGGGCAGTTCGCCCCCTGGGAACCCTGGAAGCTCCGACAGCTCCGACAGCTCCGACAGCTCCGGCAGGTTCGGCAGGTTCGGCAGGTCCACGTACCGGCCGATGACCTCCCGCAGCGCGTGGAACTTCTCGGTGAGCTCGCCCGCCTCGCCGATCGGTGCGTCGTAGTCGTAGCTGGTGGCGGTGGGCTCGTACCCGGCGTCGCAGGGGTGGGCGCCGCTGTGGTTGGCGCCGGCCCACAGGCCGAAGTTGGTGCCGCCGTGGGCCATGTAGAGGTTGACGGAGGCGCCGGTGGCGAGGAGTTCGTCGAGGGAGGCGGCGGTCTCCTTCGGGTCGCGGACGTGGTGGGGCGCGCCGAGGCGGTCGAACCAGCCGATCCAGAACTCCATGGCGGTCAGCGGGCCTTCGGGCTGGTGGCGGCGCAGCACGGCGAGGCGTTCGGGGGCGCGGGAGCCGAAGGTGGCGGTGGCGAGGTGGCCGGGCAGGGTGCCGCCCTGCTGCATGGTGTCCTGGGCGCCGTCGGTGGTGAACAGCAGGCAGTCGACGCCGCGCCGCACCAGGCCGTCGCGCAGGTGGCGCAGGTAGGCGGCGTCGTTGCCGTAGCTGCCGTACTCGTTCTCGATCTGGACGGCGACGACCGGGCCGCCGCGGCTCGCCAGCAGCGGCAGGATCTCGGGGACGACGGCGTCGAACCAGCCGTCCACCTCGGCCAGGTAGGCGGGGTCGGCGCAGCGCAGCCGCAGGCCGTCGACGGCGAGCAGGCGGGCGGGCAGGCCGCCGAGGTCCCACTCGGCGCAGATGTAGGGGCCGGGGCGCAGGATGACGTCCAGGCCCAGCCGCTGGGCGGTGCGGGCGAACCGGGCGACGTCCCGCCAGCCGGTGAAGTCCACCTCCCCGGTAGGCAGTTCGTGGAAGTTCCAGGGGATGTAGGTGTCGACGGTGTTGACGCCCAGGGCGCGCAGGCGGCGTAGCCGGTCGTCCCACAGGTCGGGGTGGACGCGGAAGTAGTGCAGGGCACCGGAGACGATGCGGTGCGGCGCGCCGTTGCGCAGGAATCCGGAGGCGTCGTGGTCGAGCATGCGATGGCTACCAGCTTTCGGTGCGGGCTGCGGGAGCGGGCAACTGGGGGAGTGGCGAGCGGGGGAGTGGCGGGTCTCGGCGGGTGGTGTCCGGGGATTTCTGGGTACCGCCCTGCTGCCTGGTCCTTCCACGACGAACGGAACGGCACACCTGATGACGGACAAGCACACCCGCACCGCCCGTGACCTCCTCGACCTCGTCGGCGGCGCCGCCAATGTCACCTCCATCGCCCACTGCATCAGCCGCCTGCGCCTGGGCATCGCCGACCCCGGCCGCGTCCGGACCCGGCAGGTCACGGACCATCCGGCGGTCCTGGGCGTCGTCGAGGACGGCACCTACCAGATCGTCCTCGGCCCCGCCGCCGTCGACCGGGTCGCCGAGGCCTTCGAGAAGCTGGTCGACGAGAACCGCGTCTCCGTAAAAGGCACGGACGCGGCAGGCACGGACGCCGCCGCCCTCGCCGCCAGGGGCGCGGCACTGAAGGCGGCATGGAAGGAGAAGAACGCCACCCCCGGAAAACTGCTCCTGCGCAGGATCGCCGACATCTTCGTCCCCCTGATCCCCGCCCTCATCGCCTGCGGCATCATCGCCGGCCTCGGCGCCACCCTCAACTCGCTGGCCCTCTCGACCCATTCGAGCGCCCTGACCGGGATCGTCCCGGTGACCACCGCGCTCTCCCAGGGCTTCATGTCCCTGATCGCGGTGTTCGTCGGCCACAACACCGCCAAGGAGTTCGGCGGCACCCCGGTCCTGGGCGGCGCGGTGGCCGGCATCGTCGTCCACCCCGGCGTCGCCAACGTCACCCACACCCCGTTCGGCCACCTCAAACCCGGCCAGGGCGGCGTCCTCGGGGCGCTCGGCGCGGCCCTGCTGTGCGCGGCACTGGAACGCTGGGCCAGGCGCCGGGTGCCCGACGCCCTGCAGATGCTGCTCGTGCCCACGATCGCCGTCGCCCTGTCCGGCCTGGCCGCCCTGATGGTCCTGATGCCGCTGGCCGGCGTGATCGCCGACGGCATCGGCAACGGCGCCACCTGGCTGCTCGGCCACGCGGGCGCGGGCGCCGGCGTCGTCCTGGGCGGCCTGTTCGCCACGCTGGTGATGCTCGGCCTGCACCAGGCCCTCATCCCCATCCACGCCACGCTCATCGAGCACCAGGGCTACAGCGCGCTCTACCCGATCCTCGCCATGGCCGGCGGCGGCCAGGCCGGCGCCGCCCTGGCCGTCTACCTGCGCGCACGCCACAACCCCTCGCTGCGCCGCGTCATCAGGTCCGCGCTGCCCACATGCGTCCTGGGCGTGGCCGAGCCCGTCATCTACGGGGTCACCCTGCCCCTGGTCCGCCCGTTCGTCACCGCAGGCATCGGCGCGGGCGTGGGCGGCGGTGTCGTCGGCCTGTTCGCCCAACTCGGCCTGACCACCGGCTCCACCGCCATCGGCCCCTCAGGCCTCGTCCTGCTGCCCCTGCTCGACGGCACCCACGGCCTCGGGCCCGCCGCCCTCGTCTACACAAGCGGCTGGCTTACCGCCGCCACCGCCGGGTGCGCCGCCACGTACGTCTTCGGCTTCACCCCGGCGATGCTCGCCGACCTCAACTCCCCACCGGGCGACGGGAACCGTTCCTTTGGACTGATCAGGAGTGACTCCCGATGAGCCGCACGCCCCGAACGGTCCTGGGCGTACTGGTCCCCGGCGTACTCAACCCCGCTGGGCGACACGCATCCTGTGCGTGGTCCGTCCCGGGAGGCCGGTTCCCTCACGACCCGGCCGGCGGACACGGCCAGCGGCGACGGGGAGGCCCTGGACCATCACTCCGGTGGAGCAGGGGCCCCGCACGCCGGCACCGAACCCGATGTCCCGGATCGCGCCACGAGACTACGTGAGCATGCAGCCACCTCACAGACAGCCGACCGGATGCCACCCGATCGAGCCACCGAACACTCCTGTGCACTTCCCCACGAGCAGTCCACAACCCTCCGCCGCACCGGCCCTGGCCGAGGCCCACGCGGCGGGCTCGCTGCCGCCGGCCCGCGGGCCCCGAATCCCTGTCAGACCCCCGTCGGACCAGGGCTTTCGGCGACCGGCCATATCTGGCCGGTCGCTGTCCTGGCCCGCCGACCAGCGCGGACAACACGATGGGCACCGGTCGCCGTACCCGACGCGGCGCTCACCCCGACTCAAGGAGTTGACCGGTATGTCCGCGCAGAGCAGGTTCGCCCGCCGCCTCAAGGCCGTCCTCGCGTCGACCGCGCTGGCGCTGACCGGCGCCGCCGTCGTGCCGACGGCCGCGCACGCCGACACGGCGCACCACTACTACATCGAGATCGGCGGCACCGGGTCGTCCCTGGACGCGCCCAGGTGCACGTCGACCTTCGACGCCGCGAACCAGCACCTCAACGGCGGCATCGCGATCCCGGTCTGCTACCTGGCCAGCGGCGGCCCGTTCGTCGGCAGCCACAACGAGATGCCGGCCCCGCTGTTCACGCCGAGCTTCGGCGACAGCGTCAACCAGGGCTACTGGAACGCCAAGGCCGCGCTGGAGAAGGCCTACCAGGACGACCCCACCGCCCACTTCACGATCGCCGGCTACTCGCAGGGCGCCTGGGTCGGCGACCTGCTGCTCCAGTCGATCGCCAACAACGGCACCGCCGTGCCCCGCGAGCAGGTCGACGGCATGCTGTACGCCGACCCGATGCAGCCGGGCACCGGCTTCTGGCACCTGGTCCCGCAGGGGACCCTGATCCCGTTCGTGGCGTACTCCCCGGGCACCGGGCCGGAGAACTTCCCGGGCGGCGTCCCGGTCCAGCGGTTCTGCATCAAGACCGACGGCGTCTGTGACGCCACGTCGCTGGACTCCTTCTCCGGCTTCCTCAACCAGCACCCGCGCTACTTCCAGCCCGGCAGCGTCATCGACAGCACCCTCGCCAACACCGGCGGCAACGGCACCACCTGGTACCCGGCGGCCTGACCCGGCGCGGAGCCGAATCAACGGGGGAGCCGAACGGGGGAGCTGAGCCAACGGGGAACGGCGTCGCGGTCCGACGAGGGACGGACCGCGGCGCCACACCCATGCCCGGGGCCGCCCGCTTTGTGACCATTGATTCCATCGCAAGCCCGGCCCTCGGGCAGGGATTCCGGTCCTTCGGAGCTGAGGGGGCGTCAAAAGCAGTCGATCACTGTGCAAGACTGATCCCTTGATGACCGGCACGGCGGCACATCCCGCGCCGGCCCGGAGGGGGAGCGGATCGGCATGAGCACCGGTACGAGCCGAATACCGGCCCGGCAGGCACGCCCGCAGCACTCACGGCCGCGGATCGCCGCGGCGGCCCTGGTCACGGGCGCCCTGGTGCTGGCGGCCCTCGCTTTGCAGTCCACCCCCGCCGAAGAGCCCCCGAGCTTCGGACCGCTCGTCCGCCACCGCCTGCTCGTCCTGCTGCTGGCCGCGGGCTGCGCCGTCGGCGGCGTCGCCCTCACCGTCGTGCAGCGCAGGCTCGCCCACGAAGCCGAACAGGCCGAGCAGGGAGAGCCGGGCGAGGGCACGGGCCCGGCGGCGCAGCGCCTCGCCTCGGCCGCGGCGGTGCTCCTGCCGCTCGCGGCCGTCGCCGTGCCGATCGCCCTGCTGCGCCTGCCCGCCCCGCCGCCGCCGGCGGCCAGGCCGTGGAGCGAGGCCACCGGCTCGGCGACCCCGTTCATCGTGCCGCCGCAGCCCCCGTCGTACACACTCCCGCCGCCCTCGGGCGGGCATGCGTCGGCGGTCGACCTGGGCTCCGTACTGACCGCGGCGGGCACGGTCCTCGCGGTGCTCGCCGCCGCCACCGGAGCCGTCCTGCTGTGGCGCCACCTCGCAGGCCGCCGCCCCCTTCCGCCGCCCCTGCCCGACACCGCCCCGCTCACCGGCCGGGCCCTCGCCGAGGCCGTCGACCAGGGCCGCCGGGCCCTGCAGGGCGAGGACGTCCGCGCCGCCGTGATCGCCTGCTACGCCGCCATGGAGGCCTCGCTCGCCGACTCCGGCCTCACCCGCCAGGCCTCCGACAGCCCCGCCGACCTCCTGCACCGCGCCCGGACGACCGGCCTGCTCGACGGCCCGCACGCCGCCGCACTCACCGCACTGTTCCGCGAGGCCCGCTACTCCAGCCACCCCCTGGACGCCGCCCAGCTGACCGCCGCCCGCGCCGCGCTCGACGCCATCGCCGCCCAACTCGCCGACCACGCACCCACACCGGTGACCCGATGAGCATCACCCCCCGCCTGCTCGCCGTCCTCGCCACCGCCGCCGCCGGCGCCGAGACCGCCCTCGCCCTGGCCGGCGGACTGCCCGCCGCCGGCACCACAGCCGTCGTGATCGCCGCCGCCGCCGTGCTCACCGCCCGCTACACCGCCGGCCACGACGCCCAGGACAACGCCCGGCGCGCCCCGCTGCGCCTGCTGGAGGAGCGGCGCGCCGGCCTCGGCGACTGGCACCGCGTCGTCGAACAGGGCCTGGCCGGCCAGGGCGACGACGCCCAGGTGCTCCGCAGACGGCTGCAGTGGCTGTACGCGGCCCGCCTCGCCGAGCGCCACGCCGTGTCCCTCTACGACCGCCCCGAGGCCGCCGCCGCCCTGGTCGGCCCCGAGGCGTGGTCGCTGATCGACCCCGCGCGGCCCGCCAGCCCCGAAGCCGTCCCCGCCCCGGTGCTGCGCGCCGCCGTGGACCGCCTCACCCGGCTCTGAATCAGCTCCGAACGACCACCTCCGAACGACCGCCTCTGCACGACCCGCCCGGACCACACCCCACCGTAGGAGCGCAGTGAGCACCACCCACGCCGCCCAGGCCGGCCCCACGACCCCGGCCCTGACGCCCCGCCAGGCCGGGGAACGCGCCCGCCGCATCCTCGACGAGATCGGCCGCGCCGTGGTCGGCAAGACCGAGGCGCTCGACCTGGTGATGTGCGGCGTCCTGGCCGGCGGCCACATCCTCATCGAGGACCTCCCCGGCCTCGGCAAGACCCTCCTCGCCCGCTCCTTCGCCACCACCCTCGGACTGGACTTCCGCCGCATCCAGTTCACCCCCGACCTCCTGCCCTCCGACGTCTCCGGCGCCCCCTTCTACGACCAGCGCAGCGGCGAGATGGTCTTCCGCCCCGGCCCGCTCTTCACCCACCTCCTGCTCGCCGACGAGATCAACCGCACCCCGCCCAAGACCCAGGCCGCCCTGCTGGAGGCGATGGCCGAGTCCCAGGTGAGCGTCGACGGCGTCACCCGCCCGCTCCCGCACCCCTTCGTGGTCATCGCCACCGCCAACCCCGTCGAGTACGAGGGCACCTACACCCTCCCCGAGGCCCAGCTCGACCGCTTCCTGCTGCGCGTGCGCATGGGCTACCTGCCGGTCGCCGACGAGGCCGCCCTGCTGCGCGCCCGCCTGGACCGCGCCACCCCCGAGACGGTCCTGCGCACCCTCGCCGACCCCGCCGAGGTGGTCGCCATGCGGGCCGCGCTGGAACGCGTCGAGGTGGACGACGACCTGGTCGCCTACGTCGTGGCGCTGATCGACGCCACCCGCTCGCACCCGCAGATCCAGGTCGGCTCCTCCCCGCGCGGCGGCCTGGCCCTGGTCCAACTCGCCCGCGCCCGCGCGATGCTGGACGGCCGCGACTACCTGATCCCCGAGGACGTCAAGGCCCTCGCGGTGCCCGCGCTCGCCCACCGCGTCACCCTGCGCCCCGAACTGTGGGTGCGCCAGATCGCCGCCGACGACGTCATCGCCGAGCTGACCGAGCGGGTCGCCGCCCCGCAGACGGTGCCCGCCGCGGCCGCCCGGCCGTGACGCCCGCCCCGCTGCCCGCGGCGCCGGACCCCGCCCCGGACCCCGCCGTCGCC
>NZ_JAHTKP010000008.1 GCF_019192735.1 Kitasatospora aureofaciens | reverse complement strand
GCTTTCCCGGCATGCTCTGGTCCCCTCCCGCTTTCGCGCTCAGGTAAGCCGGGCGACCCAAGAACCTCCCTCCAAGTTCCTCCCGACTGCGCCGGGGATACAACGAAGCGCCTCACGGCGCACACCGTACGTGCGAGTCCCCCCGCATACGGCTCAAGCAGTCCCTTCGGCTGCTTGGTGAGGTGCCATCAGGTACCGTCGTCCGTCCCCTGCGTGATGCAGACGATGGCATTCGGCGTGTACGAGACGCAGATTCCTACGGTCGTCACTTCCGCCGTGTCGCCTGTACACCAGGTGGTCTTCGTGGAGCCGGTGTCGCATGGCTTCGAACCATTCCACCCAGTCCCGCACATTGTCGGGTTCGTATTCGGCTCCTACGATGAGAGCTGTTCGACAGAGCGGACAGAATCCGTTCTGTCGTACCGCCAAGGCCACCTTGGAGGTGGTCATACACGGCTGCGTTCTCTTCTTTCGGCGGTTCTCCCAGTAGTCCTTAAGGTTCGGGTCATCCGGGGATGCTGATCCTTTGACCATGGAGTGTCGGACGATTTTGGTCCGGGCGAATTGGAGCAACTTTGCGCCACTCTGTGGATCTCCGAAGCTCCATTTTCCTTCCCGTCCTCTCTTTCCGTAATACCGGCTCGCCTTCCAGCTAGCCGACTTGTGCGGGTGCGTCCAACTGACCCACCGCCATGTCGCCTTCCATAGGTATGCGTCTAGGCTGGTGAAAGTCTGCTTGGATGCGGCCACCCGAAAGTATGTCGACCATCCCCTGATGAACGGGTTCAGTCGGGTTACGACTGCGGCTGCGTTGGACCCGTAAAGGTCCCTCACGTCCGTTTTCAGTCTCTTCCGGGCTCTCTTGATGGAGTCCTTGCTGGGGCGCGTCAACGTGATGGACTTCCGTCCCTTTGTATAGCGCCGAATATTGAAGCCCAGGAAGTCGAAGCCCTCTGCCAGGTGCCTGATTTTGGTCTTCTCCTCGTTGAACCGGAGTCCCCTTGGCTTCAACCATTGCTCCAGCTTTGCCTTGATCTGCTTCGCTTCTGCTTTTGAGTGGCACAGGACCACAAAATCATCCGCGTATCGGATCAAGACGGGCGAGCCTTTACATGTATCACCCCTGGGGATGTACCTGCATCCGGCTGCCTCCTCCATCCCATGTAGGGCAATGTTGAGTAGTAGCGGACTGATCACTCCCCCTTGAGGGGTACCCTCCTCGGTGCGAGTGAGCCTTCCACCCTCCAGGACTCCTGCCTTGAGCCACCCTCGGATCAGCCCCTTGCCGGGCACATCACCGATGATGTCCAGGAGCCTGGAGTGGTCGATCCGGTCGAATGCCGCTTGGAGATCGGCATCCAGAACCCACTGTCGGGCCGGGGGCGACCCCTTGCCACCGCTTGCGACACTGTGCAGTGCCGCGATCGCATCGTGGGCACTCCGCCCGGGGCGGAAACCGTACGACCGCTTCTCAAATCTGGCCTCCCACTGTGGTTCCAGTGCGTTCTTGACGCGGGCCTGCATGGCCCTGTCGCTGATCGTAGGGATTCCAAGTGGTCTTTGTTTGCCATTTGCCTTCGGAATGTACACGCGCTTGACCGGCCGAGTGCGCCATGGATGTGTCGATCCATGAATCCGGCTCGCCAATTGCTGTCGAGCCCGAGGGGTCAGTGCTTTTTCCCCGTCCACTCCGGCGGTCTTGCGTCCCCTGCTGACCTGCGTCACCCGTCGCACGCTCACGAGCGTGTTGCTGTGGCTTCGCAGCATCAGCTTCGTCAGGTTCTTAACCTGTCGATGGTCGCCCTCCTTAGCAGCCCGGTAGATTCGCTGCCTCAACCGTTTTACGTTTACGTTGGCTCGCCCCCAGTCGATCTGGGACCATTCCAACTCGACGCCCTTCGGTCCGTTCACCGCGAGGCCGACCCCGGCGTCCTTGGTGGTCACCGCGCCCTCCTCCGTGTCTAACTTTTCCGTCGGTTATTCCGTCTTGCAGTTTCTCATCCGGGGTCCACCAGGCTCACGTCAGCAGTCTTTCGACTCATCTTTCAATGTATCCGGCCAGTTATACCGACCGGGCGGCTACCCCGCGTGTCGGCTTTCCTGTTGCCTTTCGACATGCCGGCCTTTGCTTCTTGAGCCTTCCTCTTCCCGCTATCCCATCGATCGACCTTACGGTCTCCCTACCCTAGTGGGAGGATGTCGGGGTTCCCGTGTTCCGCTTGCCGTAGGTGCGGTCGGGATTGGATGCCCCCTTTGCCCCGAGGTCAGGGTGTGCAGTCCACGGGCGATTGTGACCCGTGTTCCTTTCGCCTTCTCAGGCGTGACCTTCTCGTCCGCCGTAAACTATCCATCTGGCGCGGATTCTCTGCTGACGAGGCTTTACACCGGGGGTTCGTCTCCTCATCCTTCCGACCTTCCCCTTGCCTGTGCTCGGCCGATGGTCGGCTTTGCCTTGGGCTTTTCCGGCCTGCTCTCCACCGGGGGATTACTCCCCCCGCAGTTGGCCGTGGGGACCGGGTTCGCACACCGCCCGGAATCGGCAACTCCTTTCAGCCGTGTCCCGATTACTACGTACAAGCGACTTTCACGTCGCACCCAGTCGTGCAGGCAGTTCCACATCGCCCGGGCCGCATGGGCCTGGTCATCCATGAGCCGAACCTGAGCGGGCGTCAGCGCCAGTCGGGCACAGTGCCCGAACTGCCGCTTCTCCCACACACGTTCCTCACTTACGCGACCCACTTTACCATTCGGTTTATGTCACCGAGATGGAATCCGAATCCTGATGTACGTACCGGACGCCACGTCGTCCACAACCTGCACGTCCACTCGGCTTTCGTCACCAAGTACCGGCGGAAGGCTTTCCGTCCTCCTGGAGGACCAGGACCGCCGGCGATGGGACCGCTCGGCGATCCGCCGCGGCCGGGCCGCCCTCGACCGCGCCACGGCCGCCGGGCGCGGCCTCGGCCCGTACGGCCTCCAGGCCGCCATCGCCGCCTGCCACGCAGCCGCCCCGTCCGTGGCAGAGACCGACTGGGAGAGCATCGTCCTCCTCTACGAGGCCCTTGGCCGGGTGGCCCCGTCGCCCGTCGTCGAGCTCAACCGGGCGGTCGCCGTCGCGATGGCGAGCGGCCCGCAGCAGGCGCTCGATCTGGTCGACGACCTGGCCGCCACCGGCCGTCTGTCGGGCTCCCACCTCCTCCCCACCGTCCGCGGCGAACTCCTCACCCGCCTCGGCCGCACCACCGAGGCCCGCGCCGAACTCGAACTCGCCGCCCGCCTCTGCCGCAACGCGCGCGAACGCTCCGTCCTCCTCCGCAAGGCGGCGGCGCTGTCCTGAGCCCCATCCCGATGGATTGTCAGGCTCCCGTCACCGGAAGTACCATGTGACACCTTGTCAGCGCTTCCGGAGGTCGCCCGTGCGCAGCAACAGGATCGTTTCGCTCTTTCTTTCCAGCACCGTCGGCCTGGCACTCCTGGGCGCAGCACCGGCAGTCGCCACACCGGCACCCGCCGCCCCGGCGGACGGCGGGCGCGCGGTGGAGGTGTTCGCCGAGGACGGCAGCATCTCCCGGGCCCAGGTGCCCGGCGCCTCGCCGTTCGTGGCCGGGCAACGGCCCGGTGTGGCGCCGCTGGCGGGTGACGGGGACGTCACCGCGCTGGTGCGCAACGGGGATCCCGACACCAAGCTCGACGTGGTGATGATCGGCGACGGCTATGCCGCGCAGGAGCAGGACAAGTTCCGCGCGGACGCGGCCGACAAGTGGCGCGAGATCAGCGAGGTGGAGCCGTACGCCACCTACCGCAAGCTGTTCAACGTGTGGGCGGTGTCCGCCGTTTCGCCGGAGTCGGGCGTCTCCGGCGATCCGGACAAGGGGACCGTCCGGCACACCGCGCTGGGCTCGTACTTCTGGTGCGACGGCGTCGAGCGGCTGCTGTGCGTGGACGACAAGGCCGTTGACCGCTACGCCGCGAAGGCCCCCAAGGCGGACCTGGTGATCGTGGTCGCCAACAGCGCCAAGTACGGCGGCGCCGGCTACAACGACATCACCTCCCCGCTCGGCTACGAGGGGATCGCCACCGTCGCCGGCGGCAACGCCAAGTCCGGGCAGATCGCGGTGCACGAGACCGGGCACTCGCTGGGCAAGCTCGCCGACGAGTACGCCTACGCCGGCCAGGGCACGTACACGGGCGACGAACCCGCCGAGGCCAACATCAGCACCCTGACCGCCGACCGGATGCGCGAGCAGGGCACCAAGTGGTACCGCTGGCTCGGCCAGGCGTCGCCCGACGGCGGCACGGTCGGCGCCTTCGAGGGCGGCGGCTACTACCCGGCCGGCCTGTACCGCCCGACCGAGAACTCGATCATGCGGTCGCTGGGGCACGAGTTCAACCTGCCCGGGCGCGAGGCCATGATCGCCGGCTTCTACCGCCACGCGAAGCCGCTGACCAGCCCCACCCCCGGCGGCACCTGGCTCACGTCGGCCGACCGCCTCACCGTCGACCTGCCCGTGCCCGGCACCCGGCTGCGCTGGTACCTGGACGCGCGCGAACTCCCCCGGCTGCGCGGACGCACCGCCCTCGACCTCGCCGCTTTCGTCCCCTTCGGCCCCCACCTCCTCACGGCCGTCGCCACCGACCCGACCCCGGCCGTCGCCGACCCGGCCCTGCGCGCCGATCTGACGGGGAGCCTGTCCTGGGTGGTGGCGGGCACCGGGTGACCGTTGACCCCGGCCCGGGTCAGCCCCTCGCCGGGCTGGCCACCTGGCGCGGCTCGGACACCGGCCGCGCCAGGGCAGCCAACCGCCGCACGGCCGCCCGGCGCTGGACCACGCCCAGGGCCGTCACCGCCGCGCCCAGCGCGACCCAGCCCGCCGGGCCGGCCGCCATCACCACCCCGGTCAGCAGCAGCGGGCCCGCCGACTTCTGCACCGACTGCGACATCCCGGCCACGCCCAGGTAGGACGCCGGGGCCCGCGACGGGGCCAGGCTCACCGCCAGCTCCCAGGAACTGACCGAGCGCATCAGCTCCGCCAGCGTGACGAGCATCCCGGCCGCCAGCAGCGCCGCCGAGGCCGCCCACGCCCCGCCGCCGGTCGAGACGGCGATCAGCAGGCAGCACGACAGCAGCGTCACCCCGTACAACCCCACCGCGCGAACCGCCCCGCGCGGGCCCTCGGCCCAGGTGGAGACCCGCAGTTGGAGGACCACCACAAGGACGGTGTTGAGCACCAGGAAGGCGGGGACGATGGCGTGCGGAGCCCCGGTGTGGTGGACGAGCCACAGCGGCAGGCCGACGTTGAGCACCGAGTCGTCCAGGCTCAGCGGGATGTCGAGCAGGACGAAGAGCAGGTAGCCGCGGTCCCGCCAGGGGCTGGCGGCCGTCCCTTCGGCCGGCTCCGCCGCGCTCCGCTCCCCGCCTTCCGCCACCACCAGGCCGCGCCCGGCCGGCTCCTCGGTGCGGCGAACCAGCACGGCGGCCAGCACGAACGTGAGCGCGTTGGCCAGGATCAGCACCCGGTAGGCGTTCGTCGTGCCGACCGCGAGGCCGATCGCCGCGATGCCCGCGCCGAGCGCGTAGCCGGCGTTGGCGACGCTGCGGAACAACGCCTGGTAGGCGCCCCGGCGTTCGCCCGCGACCCGGGTGGCGAAGAGCATCTCCAGCGTCTTGGCCGCCCGCTCACCGAGGCAGGTGAGGGCCACCAGGACCAGCAGCAGCACGTAGTCGTCGACCACCAGCAGCAGCACCATGGCCACGAGCCGCAGCAGGTGGCAGGCCGTCAGCAGCCCCCGGACCGTCAGCCGATCGGCCGCCCGCCCCGCCAGCGGCGACCCCGCGATCCCCGCCACCGCGGCGACGCCCAGCAGCAGCCCGAGCTGCCGCGCGTCCAGCCCCCGGACGAAGGTGAAGTACAGCACCGAGGCCGCCTCCCACACCCCCGTCCCCGTCCGGTCGACGAACTGGGCCAGCAGCATCACCCGCGCGTCCCGCCCACCCGGCGGCTGCCGCAGCTGCGCTATCAGCCCGTTGCCGTTCCACTGCATGGCAAAGCCCCCGTTTGCATCCCCGACGACACTCCTACATCAATCTCGACATCAAGATACTTCATATCAAGATTCCGCGGGAGGTCGGGGGATCCTTCCCTCTACAGGGACTGCCACACTGTCGCGAGCAATCGAGCGCACGCACGAACGAACGGGGGACGCCGCATGGCGCGAGGCGGCAAGAAGAAGCAGAAGAGACCGCTGGCCAACGGGGTCGCGCGCCCACAGAAGGCGCCAAGGAGGACGGGCAGCCGGAAGGACAAGCCAGTGTCGCCCCGGACCGTGAAACGGACGGCGGGTCTGCTCGCGGTGCTCACGCCGCTGGTGATCGTGGGGCTGATGGTGCTCGCCGGGAACCCGGACTGCACGGCGCCCTGCACCGTTGTCGCCGTCCTGGTGCTCATCGTGTCGCTGGGCGGGCTGATGGTGGTGCGGACCAGCGGATGGGTGCTGTGGCCGGGGGTGCTGCTGGGGATCCTGCTGGTGGCCCTGCCCACGGCGGCCTTCCGGGCGGAGGTGATCGCGCGCCGCGCCGAGCGGACCGCCGTGGTCGTCACCTGGGCCCACGCCGCGAAGGACCGCTCGGGGCGAGTGAGCTGGAAGTGCGGCATCCGCCGGGCGGACGGACAGCCGTTGCCGCACGCGGAGTTCCAGGGGTCGGGCTGCTACGGGACGTCCGACGTCGGCCGGACCACCACCGTCCTCGTCGACCCGGACGGCTGGGTCCCACCGGCCGGAACGGACCTGGACCTGGCCTTCCTCGGCCTCGGCGTCTACGCCGTGGCCACCCTGAGCCTCCTCTGGGCCCTGCTCGCCCTGGTCGCCGCGCGCCGCACGCTCCGGGAGTCCACCCGTCGATGAATCGCCGGTAGCGGCAATCAGTCCGGCAGTTCCACCGACAGCACGTGGTGGCCACCCTGCTCGACCTCACCATGCTCGGCATGCTCACCGGCCGCGAACCGGGGGTGAGCGGGGCGCTCACCCCCGGCGGCCGAAGACCTGCGCACCGCTCGCCTCAGGGCCGTACGTCGGGACCCGGCGCCGGGCGGTAGCGCCGGAGGTTGTCGCTGACCTCGTTCAGATACGGCTTGAGCGCCGCGAGCCTGGCCTCGTCGTGATTCCGCACCACCCAAGTGGCAGTGCGGTACGCAGCGGCCAGGTTGAGCGCCGGATCGCCCTGGACGCCCCGGAGCTCCGGGGCAATGGCGCAGAGCATTCGGCCCATCGCGAGAATCGAGTCCTCGGCGGTGAACGGCGGGGTGGGGACGGTGTCCTGGCGGCCCACCGGCAGGTAGTGGCGGAGCACTCGGGGCGTCCAGCGGGCGATGCCGTACTCGTCGTTGGCCGGGTCGCTCAGGTTCGGGTCGAATCCGCTCTCGGCCTTGAGCATCGCCGCGATCAGGGCCGGCGTGATCTCGGGTTCGGGACAGCCGGTGCCCGCCTCGGTGATCAGTTCCCGGTACTGGGCCGGAATGTCGGTGCCAGGGTGCAGCCATCGCGCGGCCTCCCGGAGCGGGACCTGGACGGTGAGGGCCGTCAGGGTGCCCGGTGCGGCCGAGTCGCCCGGGACGCAGACGCCGAAGGTCAGCGCGAACAGAACGGCAACGGCGGAGCCGAGGACGCGGCGCAGTACGGCCGGCTGACGCCGAGGGGCGCGCCGCCGAGCTGACCGCACGTCGGCCGGTGCCGGGTCGACGGATGTCCTGTCGGCCGCTCGCACGGGCGGCTCGGCGGACGGCACCGCGTCCTCCGCCACCACGGGCGGCTCGGCGGACAGCACCGCGTCCCCGGCCGCCACGGGCGGCTCGGCGGACAGCACCGCGTCCCCGGCCGCCACGGGCCGAACCACCGTCGGGGGCTGGGTGATCAGCCGGTGCGTACGGATCCGGCGGTGCTCCCACTCCACCGGGTCACCGCCGCACGCGGTCACGAAGGCGGCGAGCACCCCGTCGCTCGGCAGCCGGCGGCCGGCGGCGGCTTCGGCGAGCGTGGAGGCGGAGTAGTTGGTGCGGGCGGCGAGCTGACGGTACGGCGGGCTGCCGGCCTGGCGTCGCAACTCCCGCAGCTCAAGCGCGAAGAGCACCAGGGGACCGTCCCCGGCGTCGAGCGGCTGTTCCTGCCGTCCCACCTGCTTGTCCTCTCAGTCTGTTGGGGCTCATGGCAATCGACCGAGGTCGCCCGCGCCATCGGGGCGAGGACGGAACCGCGGGACCTGCCACGGTCGGGCAAGTCTCGGGATCGGGGTGCGGCGCAGGAGCGAGGCACCCCGTCCGGCCGCTCCGGCTCTCCCGTTCCGGGCCTGTCCGAGCTTTGTCCGGCGTTTGTCCGAGCAGGTCATCGGCGCGTGACAGCCCGACTCGGGCCGGGTTTGATGGGCGCGGCGCCCTCGCTTCGCACCGGTCATGCCAAGAATCAAACCGGTTCCGAGGGTGCTTGACTCCGTTTTCCACCGGATATGTCGTGTGCGGTAGTTCACACGTCGTCAGCGGGCGTCCGATGACCCGCGCGACAGCCGCTCCCCGGTAGGACACGCCACCACCCTCAGGAGGATCCGCCGATGTCCAACGCTTCCCGCCCTGACCGCGGTGAGCTCAGCCGCCGCGCGGTGCTTCGAGCGGGTGCCGGCCTGACTCTCGGTGCGGGGCTGGTCGGCACGGCCGCCGGCCCAAGCACCGCCGCTTCGCGCGCGGCCGCCACCCCGCTGGCCCAGAACGGCACCCCGCTCTGCGACACCCCCGGTGATTCGGCGAGCGCGCAAGGGCTGGGCTCCGGGGACCTCGGCATCCCGTACTTCCGGGAGCACGACGGTACTTGGGGCTACGTCTTCGGCGACTCCTGGGCCAACCCCGCCCAGCGCGACCCGTACCTCGGCTCGCCGGTGATCCTCGCGCAGGCGAACTTCGACCGCAGCGGCGGCTCGCCGATCTCCTTCACCTGGGCGATGCCCACCGGCGGCCAGGCCAACCAGATCTTCAACTACGCGCACCAGGCGGACAACGGCTACGGCTGGGAGTTCAGCCGCATCCCCAACGACTGCATCGAGTTCGGCGGACGCACCTACATCCAGTACACCTCGGTGGCGACCTGGACCCCGCCGGCCGGCTACGACGGCTCGCTGATGTCCGGGGTGGCCTACTCCGACGACCACGGCGTGACCTGGCAGGACTACCCCTATCACTGGGCCGGCGACACCCAGGGCGCCAACCAGTCCATGTACGGGATGTGGTCCTTCGCCGGGATCGACCCGGACGGCTGGCTCTACATCTTCTCCAAGCGCTGGAACGGCACCCACCGGAACACCGGCGACGGCGGCGCGATCCAGCTCTTCCGGATCCGGCCGGACGACTTCCGGGCCGGCAACTTCGGTGCCCAGCAGAACTGGGCCTATCTCAACGGCTCCTGGCAGTGGACCACTGCTGCGCCGCCGTCGGTCATCCTCTCCGGCAACAACATCGGGGAGTTCTCCGTCAAGCGGATCGGCAGCACCTACTGCATGAGCTACTTCGACGTGACCGACTACTCGATCTGCACCCGCACCGCCCCCCGCCCGGACGCGGCGTGGACCGCGGCCAAGGTCCAGATCGCCGGCAACAGCGCCTTCCCTCCGAGCCACTGGGGCCGTCCTCAGCTCCCCTACCTCTACGGCGGCTACATCCACCCGGGCAGCGCGAACGCCAACTCCCTGACCCTGATCGTCTCCCAGTGGAACGGGCAGCAGGGCCAGTCGCCCTATCGGGTGCTCCAGTACGACGGCATCAACCCGTGACCGCGGCCGAGCACGAACTCCCTCGAACCGACCCGACCGACCCGACCGATCCGACCGGTCCGGGCCGCCACGAACCGACACGGAGCAGACGGCGTATGCGCAACAGCACCGCACGACTCGCCACCCTGGCAACCGCGGCCCTGCTGGCCACCACGGCCGTGGCCGCCTCCGCCGGGCCGGCCCGGGCGCGAACCACACAGCCCGTTCCGAGCCCACGGACCACAGAGCCGATTCCGGGCCCGCTGAACCATCTCTCCGCGGCCGACGCCGGCTGCTACGTCCCGCCGGACCGCGACATCGCCGTCACCCGCAAGGTGTACGAGGTCGGCCAGCGGATGAACGTGGACGACAAGGTGATGCTGGCCGGCTTCGAAACCGGCTGGGTCGAATCCCATATGAACAACCTGTCCTGCGGCGACCGGGACTCGCTCGGGGTGTTCCAGCAGCGCTCCTCCCAGGGCTGGGGGTCCCCCGACCAGTTGCTCAACGTCGACTACGCGGCAGGCAAGTTCTTCGAGGTCGCCCTGCAGATGGAGCCCGGCATGCAGGGCAGCACCGCCGGTCAACTCGCCCAGGCCGTGCAGCGCTCGGCGTACCCGGACCGCTACGACCAGGCCGAGGGCACCGCCCGGGCCCAGCGCGACGAGGCGTTCCAGCCCTACGGGACGATCGGCGCCAAGTACGCCGCGATGGGCGGAGCCAACAGCGTGCTCGGCGTGCCGGTGCGCGCCGAGGCGGACTCCTCGCTGGGCGGTCGGTTCCAGCAGTTCCAGAACGGGATCATCCTCTGGCACCCCGACGACGCCCACCCCGTCTACGGCGACATCCTGACCGCCTTCTGGGCCACCGACGCCGAACGCCGCTGGGGCTTCCCCACCAGCGACGAAGCCGACGCCGCCAAAGCGCCCAACGGCACCCGAGGCCGCTACCAGTTCTTCGAACACGGCCTCTTCCTCTGGTCCCCCCAGACCGGAACCCACGAAATCCACGGCGCCATCAACGACGCCTTCGCCGCCAACGGCCGCGAAGCCGCCCTCGGCTATCCCACCACCGACGAGGTCGACGAAAACGGCGGGAAGGCCCAGCACTTCCAGGCCGCCACCATCCACTGGAACAGCACCCGCGGCACCTGGATCACCACCAACTAGGCCAGGGCTCTGCCCTGCGGAAGCGGCCTCGCCCGCTCCCGCAGGGCACTTCCGTGTGCGCACTCAGGTTCGTGTGAGCACTCAGGCCCGGTCGGTCCGTAGGTCGAGCGGTGGTTGAAGCGCCCCGGACGCCTTCGGTAGTCCAGGAGGCGGCGAAGAGCCGTTACGGGTGGTCGAGGTCGGCTCGCATGTGTCGGGAAAAGTTGACATGTCGGAGTTCTCCGACGCATGGTGGAGCCATGGCGGATGTCGACGTGTTCAGCGCCCTGGCCAACCCCGTGCGGCGAAAGCTGCTGGAGGCCCTCAAGGACGGGCCGCGAGCGGCCGGCGAACTGGCCGGCGACTTCGCGCTGAGCCGGTCGGCGGTGTCGGAGCACCTGGCGGTGCTGCGCAGCGCCCGGCTGGTGCGCGAGGAACCGCGCGGACGGCACCGCTACTACCACCTGGAGGCCACCCCGCTCGCCGAGGTCGGGGAATGGCTGCACCCCTTCGAGCACTACTGGCGGGCGCGGATGCGTTCGCTGCGCGAGCTCCTGGACGAGGAGAATTCATGACCGACAAGGCCGTCATCAGCTGTGACGAGTTCCTGCCCCACCCGCCGGCGCGGGTCTGGGAGGCGCTGACGGAGCCCGAGCTGCACGCGCGGTGGTGGGCGGCGGGGGACGTCAAGGCGGTGGTGGGGCACCGGTTCACACTGGACATGGGGCCGTGGGGGCAGCAGCCGTGCGAGGTGATCGCGGTCGAGCCGGAGCGGCTGCTGAGCTACAGCTTCGCCGAGGGCACGCTGGACACCACCGTGACGTGGCGGCTGGTCCCGGAGGGGCACGGCACGCGGCTGCTGCTGGAGCACGCGGGCTTCGACCTGGACACCCCGATGGGCCGGCAGGCGCACCAGGGCATGGCGCAGGGCTGGCCGGGCGTGCTGCGGCGGATCGCCCCGGCGCTCGCGGAGTAGTCCTGTCCCGGGTCGGTCGGACGATCCGATCAATGAGCGTCAGGCGCGGCCGAGGACCCGGTCGACGGTGATCTCGATGACGACGCGGTCCGGGTTCACGCGCGGCTCGCGGTAGCGCTCGGCGTAGCGGCGCTCGGCCTCGGCGACCTGCTCGGGCTCGTCGCGGACGACGGCGACGCCCTCCAGCGTGGACCAGCGGGCCCGGTCGACCTGGCAGACGGCGACGCGCAGGCCCTCGGGGCCGGCGACGGCGACGTTGCGCGCCTTGCGGCTGGTCCGGCTGGTGATCACCCGGGCGATGCCGGTCGCCGGCTCGTACGTCACGCCGACCGGGACCACGTGCGGGGAGCCGTCGGGGCGCCGGGTGGTCAGGGTGGAGATGTGGCGCTCGCGCCAGAAGGCGAGGAAGGCGTCGTCGAGGTCGCGCGGATCATGGGCCATGGCCGCGATCGTACGGCCCCCGGGGCACGGCGAGGTCCCCGGGGGCCGGACGGATCAGCGGATGAGCGTACGGTCAGTGACCGCGGGCGATCCACTCGGGCAGCGCCGGGGCCTCGGCGCCGATCGTGGTGGGGTCGCCGTGGCCGGTCCGGACCACCGTCTCCGGCGGGAGCGACAGGAGCCGGTCCCGGATCGAGTCGATGATCGTCGGGAAGTGCGAGAACGACCGGCCGGTCGCGCCCGGGCCGCCCTGGAACAGGGTGTCGCCGGTGAAGACGGTGCCGAGCGCGGGCGCGTAGAGGCAGACCGCGCCCGGCGCGTGGCCGGGGGTGTGCAGGACGGTCAGCGCCGTGCCGGCCACCTCGATCCGCTGCCCGTCGGCGAGTTCGCCGTCCGGGAGGCGCTCGGGGTGGGTGAGCTTCCACAGCGGCAGGTCGTCCGGGTGCAGCAGGATCGGCGCGCCGGTGCGGGCGGCGAGCGCCGGGGCCGCGTCGACGTGGTCGTTGTGCGCGTGGGTGCAGACGATCGCCAGCAGCCGGCGCCCGCCGAGCGCGGCCTCGATCGCGTCGGCGTCGTGGGCGGCGTCGATCACCACCGCCTCGGCGTCGTCGCCGACGATCCAGACGTTGTTCTCCACCTCCCAGCTGCCGCCGTCGAGTTCGAAGGTGCCGGCGGTGACGAGGCGGTCCACCCGCAGGGTCACAGGATCACCACCGAGCGGAGCACGTCGCCCTGGTGCATGCGCTCGAACGCCTGCTCCACCGCGTCGAGTTCGACAGTCTCGGAGACGAACGCGCCGAGGTCCAGGCGGCCCTGGAGGTAGAGGTCGATCAGCATCGGGAAGTCCCGGGAGGGCAGGCAGTCGCCGTACCAGGAGGACTTCAGCGCGCCGCCGCGGCCGAACACGTCGAGCATCGGGAGCTCCAGCGTCATCTCCGGGGTCGGCACGCCGACCAGGACGACGGTGCCGGCCAGGTCCCGGGCGTAGAACGCCTGCTTGTACGTCTCCGGGCGGCCGACCGCCTCCACGACGACGTCCGCGCCGTTGCCGCCGGTCAGCTCGCGGATCGCCTCGACCGGGTCCGTGGTACGGGAGTTGACGGTGTGGGTGGCGCCCAGCATGCGGGCCGTCTCCAGCTTGCGGTCGTCGATGTCGACGGCGATGATCCGCGCCGCGCCCGCCAGCCGGGAGCCGAGCACGGCCGCGCCCCCGACGCCGCCGCAGCCGATCACGGCGACCGAGTCGCCCCGGCCGACCCCGCCGGTGTTGATCGCGGCGCCGATGCCCGCCATCACGCCGCAGCCCAGCAGGCCCGCGACGGCCGGCTCGGCGGCCGGGTCCACCTTGGTGCACTGGCCGGCCGCGACCAGGGTCTTCTCGGCGAACGCGCCGATGCCCAGCGCCGGGGACAGCTCGGTGCCGTCCAGGAGCGTCATCTTCTGCTTCGCGTTGTGGGTGTTGAAGCAGTACTGCGGGCGGCCCCGCTTGCACGCGCGGCACTGGCCGCACACCGCACGCCAGTTGAGGATGACGAAGTCACCCGGGGCGACCTCGGTGACGCCCTCGCCGACCGACTCGACGACGCCCGCGGCCTCGTGGCCGAGCAGGAACGGGAACTCGTCGTTGATGCCGCCCTCGCGGTAGTGGAGGTCGGTGTGGCACACCCCGCAGGCCTGGATCCTGACCACCGCCTCGCCCGGGCCGGGGTCCGGCACGACGATCGTGGTCACCTCCACGGGCGCGCCCTTGGCACGCGCGATGACTGCCTTCACCTGCTGGGCCATCAGATTCCACCTCCGTCGGCCGGGGCGACTCTGCACCCGGCGTGACCTGCGTCGAACGACTTGCCCACGAAGCGTATCGCCCGCGCCGCCGCCCGCCTGGGGAACGGGCGGGGTGATGCGGCTCAGCGCACGTGCCGGTGGCATATCCGGGCACGGTCCGGCGAAGGGGGCGCGCGGGCGGCGCCGAGCGCCCGTCAGCGTGCACCGAACTGCCCGGAATGCATCGCCGTTGGCCGGAAGTACCGCAGACGGGCGGACCGCCGCCCACGTACGGTCGTAGCTGAAAGCGGTCCACGCGACCACGCTCAGCACACCCTCCCCGCGCGCCTGCCCCGCCCGACCCGTGCAACCCGTGCGACCCGGTCCCACCCGTCGACCGGGTCCCGCCCGTTCGACCTGGTCCCACCCGCCGGCCAGAGCCGAGCCGTCCGCCGGCCCGCCCCACCCGTCCCCGCACCTCCCCGGTTCCACCCCCCGTTCGGCCGCCCCGCGCGGCCCACCGACCTGGAGTCTGGAGTACGGATGTCCGCCGAGAACAGTGCGACCGGTGCCGGCACCGGCACCGCCCCGCTCATCCCGCTGCACTGCCTGCGCCACCTGGAGCCCGGCCCGCCCCGGCTCGCCGCGCTGCCCACCGGCACCCCCGTCTGGCTGGTCAGCCGCCACACCGACGTGCGGCAGGTGCTCACCGACCCCCGGCTCGGCCGCGCCCCGCTCTACGCGCCGGACGCGCCGCCGACCTCGCTCACGCCCAACATCCTCGACGACCCGCAGAGCCTGCTGAACATCGACGGCACCGAGCACCAGCGGCTGCGCCGCACCGTGCAGCGGGCGTTCACCCCGCGCGCCATCGCCCGCTGGCGGCCCTGGGTCGCCTCGGTGATCGAGGCGCTCATCGACGAGCTGATGGACCACGGCTCCCCCGCCGACATCGTCACCGCCTACACCCGCCCGCTCCCGGTCGCGGTGATCAGCCGGCTGATGGGGCTGGACGGCCTGGACGGCAAGCGGCTCGCGCACTGGAGCGACCACGCGCTCTCCACCACTGCCTACAGCGCCGAGGCGATCGGCACCGCGATGGCCGAGTTCGCCGGGTTCGGCGCCGCCGTGATCGCCGAGCGCCGCGCCGACCCCGGCGAGGACCTGGTCACCAGCCTGCTCGCGGCCGCCGCCGAGGACGGCTCGATCACCGAGGGGCAGCTGGTCACGCTGGTCATCGGCCTCGTCGTGGCCGGGCACGAGACCACCATGACCACCCTCGGCAACGCCCTGGTCTACCTCCTCGGCGACGGCCGCGAGGCCTGGCAGCGGCTCGCCTCCGACGAGGCCAGCGCCGCCGCCGCGACCGAGCAGCTGCTGCGGGCCGTCCCGCTCGGGGACGCCGACCACCTGCCCGGCCTGCTGCGGCGCACCGTCGAGGACGTCGAGATCGGCGGGGTCGTCATCCCGGCCGGCAGCGTGGTCGCCGCCGATACCGGCGCCGCCAACGTGGACCCCGAGGTCTTCACCGGGGACCTGCTGACCGAGCTGTTCTCCCCGCTCGCCGCGCCGATGTACACCTTCGGCGCCGGGCCGCACCACTGCCTCGGCGCCTGGCTGGCCCGGATGGAGCTCGAACTCGCCCTGCACCGGCTGGCCCGGCGGCTGCCCTCGCTGCGGCTGACCGAGCCGGCCGAGGAGATCGACTGGCGACGCGGTCTGCTGACCCGCAGTCCGAACTCGCTCCAGGTCGCCTGGTGACGGCGGGCGCGGGAGCGGACGCGGTGGTCGTCCGGGTCGACCGGGACCGCTGTATCGGCTCCGGGATGTGCGCGCTCAGCGCCCCCGGCTCGCTGGCGCTCGGGACGGACGGCCTCGCCGAGCCGGTGGCCGAATACGGCACGGACGGCGCGGAGTTGACGATGGGACTGGCCGAGGCGGTCGACTTCTGCCCGGTCGAGGCGCTGACCCTGTACTCGGCGCGCGGCGGGTACCGGATCGCCCCGGCGGAGTGAGCGCCGGCCGAGTGCGCGCCGACTGAGTGCGCATCGACTGAGCGAGCCTCTGCGGTGCCGTCTCGACGGAGGCGGCACCGCAGACTCGCCTGGATCGCGCGTACGCCGGTGCCGGCGGCCCAGTGCAGGAGTTGGGTGAGGACGTGGCGGAGCTGCGCGTCACGGTGGCCGGCCGACCCGGACAGGTCGTAGTCGAAATGCCGGGGTTCGCCGACCGGGTTGCCGTGGGAGTCCAGCAGCCAGGCGGCGAGGTGGTCGGCATTCGTGTCCACACCCACGACGCCACCGGATCGGAGCGTGTCCAGGGCAACGGGCCCAGGCGTCGTGCGATCCACCCGGTGAGTCTACGGCCTACAGCCGCTGGGCCAGGGCCTCGTGCACGCGCCGCCAGGCGTCCGCCGTGGCGTCGGCGTCGTGGTCCGCGGGCCGGTCCGCGGCGAAGCCGTGGCGGGCACCCGGGTAAGTGACCAGCTCGTGGGCGACCTTGGCCTCGATCAGCCGCCGCTCGGCCTCCTGCCACTCCTCCTGCGGCAGGATGTGGTCCAGCTCGCCGCAGAAGCCCAGCAGGAACACGCCGTTGGCGGCGATGCGCTCGGCCGTCTCCAGCGGCGGCACCGGACCCACCAGCGGGAAGCCGGAGTTCAGCAGCCAGCCCGGGTAGAACACCGCGGCCAGCTCGAAGCGCAGCTCGGTGGCCGCGCGCACCGCGATGTGCCCGCCCATGCTCATCCCCAGGAACGCCACCCCGTGCCCGTCGGCCAGGGCACGGGCCGCGGCGAGTGCCTCGACGGCATCGGCGACCAACTCGTCGCGGTCCAGGGCGCGCATCAGCACCAGACCCGCCTCGCGCTCCTCCGCGCTGTAGCCGAGCTCGGTACGGCGGTCGTTGCGCCAGTAGAAGTCCGGCGCCAGCGCCACGTACCCGAGCCCCGCCAGCTCGGCGCAGATCCCTCGTGTGTAGGCGTTGACCCCGTACATCTCCGGACAGACCACCACGGCCCCGCGCACCTCGCCCTCGGGCCGGTGCACGTACGCCTCGATCCCGCCCGGCGTGCCCAGTTCCTGCCACTGTCCAGTCATCATCAGGTCCCCCGCTTTGTCGGCCGGATGGCGTCGCAGCGCATCGTAGTACCCGGCCGCTCGGGGCGTGGGCGGCGCCCTCGGGCCGGCTGCCGCAGTTGCTGCGGCTGGTGCAGCCCAGCGCGCTCCGGTACGAGTAGGACGGCCCCCCACCCGCTCCGGCCTGGTGGTGGCACGGGCCAGCCTGGTGATGGTGATCGCCGAGGTGGTCGACGCGAGGACGCCCTCGGGGCCGACCACCTTGTCCAGCACGGCGAAGAGGTTTGTCGCGATATTCCCGGGAACTGCCCGCCCCCGGCAGTTCTCAAGAACTCAATAACACGGAACGGCTGTCAACCGGAAACTATTTGCCGCCTCCCAAAAACGGACAGACCGGCATGCGTCGGGTGCACCGGAAAATCATTGCCGGCCGGCGGGCGTTGACCTCCGGACGGTTTCCGGATATCGGCCCGCCGACCGGCGGAGAGGTCTGGCGGGGTCGGCTACGGGATCGCGACCGCTGCGCCGGAGACGCGGATGCGGGGGTCCTCGGGGCGGAGTCCGACGTGGAGGAGGCCCGGGCGGCCGAGGTCGTCGCCCTGGTGGAGAGTCAGGACGGTCGGGGGCTCGGCGGCGCCCTGCTCGCGCAGGTAGGCGCCGAAGGCGGCGGCGGCCGCGCCGGTGGCCGGGTCCTCGACGACGCCGCCGACGGGGAACGGGTCGCGGACGTGGAAGACCTGCGGGCCGTCGCGCCACACCAGTTGGAGGGTGGTCAGGTCGCGGGCCGTCATGTAGGCGGCCAGGCCGTCGAAGTCGTAGTCGAGGCGGGCGAGCCGGTCGCGGGTGGCGGCGGCGAGGACGAGGTGGCGGGCGCCGGCGTAGGCGATCCGGGGCGGCAGGGCCGGGTCCAGGTCGGCGGCGGCCCAGCCGAGGAGGGCGAGGGCTTCGGCGACGTCCGCGTCGGCCACCTCCTCCACCCTCGGCTCGACGCTGGTGAGGGTGGCGCGCAGCGCGCCGTCCTCGTCCTTGTCGACCTCCACCGGCACCTCGCCGGCCGCGGTCGTGAAGACGTACCGCCCGGGCCCGGTGCGCTCGGCGAGGGCGACGGCGGAGGCGACGGTCGCGTGGCCGCAGAACGGCACCTCGGCGAGCGGGCTGAAGTACCGGACGGTGTAGGCCCCTTGGGCCGCGCCCGGGGTCAGGAAGGCGGTCTCGGAGTAGCCGACCTCGGCGGCGATGGCGAGCATCCGCTCGGCGGAGAGCCCGGTGGCGTCCAGCACCACGCCGGCCGGGTTGCCGCCCTCGGGGCGGGTGGCGAAGGCGGCGTAGCGGAGGATCTCGGGGGCGGTGGGCGAGGCGTCGTTGGTCATGCCGGGACGAACGCGGCTCGGCTTGATCTTGTTCCCGCCCGCCGCAGCAACTCCCTCTGCCGGGCGGCTGTTCCTGCTCATCGCAGCACCGCCTCCAGCAGGTCGGAGCCGAGCCGGGCGCTGCCGGCCAGGTCCAGTTCGTACAGCATGTACCGCCCGCGCCGCCGGGTGACCAGCAGCCCGGCCTTGCGCAGGACCGTCAGGTGGCGGGAGACCTCGGGGGCGCTGAGCTGCCAGGCGGCGGCGAGTTCGCCGGTGGTGTGCGGGCCGCGGGCGATGGTGCGGGCCAGGCGCAGCCGGATCGGGTGGGCGAGGGCCTCCAGCCGCTGCTGGACGAGGGCGAGCGAGACGGGTTCGGGGAGCCCGGCCTCGGCGACGGGGTACTGGACGACGGGCCGCCAGCCGGGGGCGTGCACGACCAGGAGGTGAGGGCGGCCGAACGCGGTCGGGATGAAGGTGACTCCCCCGCTGCCGGCCCCGCTGGTGGTGCTGTCCTGGAGCTTGTCGATGACGATCCGGCGCCGGCTGTCGGTGCCGTGCTCCAGCGAGACGGACGGGGAGACGGCGGCCAGGGCGTCGCCGAGGCCGCGCCGGGCGACCAGGTCGGCCTTGTGCCGGGCGTCGGCGGCGAGATCGGGCAGGACGCGCTGCCAGGCGTCGGCGAAGAACGCGGCCCGGCAGTCCTCCAGCATCCGCCGCACCAGGGCGCGGACGGCCGGCGGATCGGTGAGCAGCCGGTCGGCGAACGCGGCCTGGCGGGGGCCGCGGGCGAGGGCGAGTTCGCGGGCCCGCTCGTTGGCCGCCGGGTCGGTGAGCGGGGAGGCCATCCGCTGGGTGAGCCGGGTGGCGCCGCACGTGGTGATGAGGGCGGCGGCGACGTACAGCTCGTCGTCGAGCCGGTCGACGGCGTCGAGTTCCTCGGCGAGGGTGGCGCCGGGCAGGCCGGGGACGAGGAAGTCGGCGCGGGAGGAGCGCCAGAGGAAGTCGGCCTCCAGCAGCCGCTCGGACAGCTCGGGCGGGATGGTCGCGGCCGTGCTGGACGCCCAGCCGTGCAGGGCGGGGTGGTGCCCGGGTTCGGCGAGGACGTGCAGCATCGCGTTCAGCTCGGCGAGCGGGGACGGCGTGAAGACGAGGCGCTCGTCCGGGAGTCCGGTGATGTCGATGGTCAAGCTCATGCGCCCACCTCGCTGCGCTCGGCAGGGGCATTCGCCCACACGCACCTATTGATTGTTCGTTCGCTTCGCTCACTCACGGCTCTGATCCTGCCACCCGCACGGATGGTCCCCTCCGTCGATTGACGGGAAGCGTCAATCGACGTGCTCCGGCGGCGGGCCGGGGCGGACGGTGTCGGCCATGAGCCTGATTCAGGAGAAGTCCGTCCACGACCACGCCGCCGTCCGGGCCGGTGAGCCGCCCGCCCTGCCGATCGGGACGAGCCGCCGGGGCCCGTCCGCCCTGCTGAGCCTGCTGACCGCCGCCGGCGGGCCGCGCTACGCCGCCGCGCTGGCGGTGGACGCGGTGGGCACCGGCCTGCTGCGGCCGTTCCTGCTGCTGTACGGGATCGGGGTGCTGCACCTGAGCGCAGGCGCGGCAGGGCTCGCGATGTCCGCCGGGATGGTCGCGGGCCTGCTCGTGGTGCCGCTGACCGGGCGGTGGATCGACCGGGGCGCGCGCACGTTGCCGGCCGCGGCGACCCTCGCGGTACGGGCCGTCGGCGCGCTGACGCTGCTGGTGGCGGGCGGCCTGACCGGGTTCACGGCGGCGGCGGTGCTGATCGGGGTGGGCAGCCAGTCCTGGCCGGCCACCCACGCGGCCGTGGTGAGCACGCTGACCGAGGGCCGGCTGCGGGACGCGGCGCTGGCGGCCGGGCGGTCGCTGCGCAACGCGGGGCTCGGCGCGGGCGCGCTGCTGGCCACGTTGGTGGTGACGGGCGGGGCGGGCGCGATCCGGGTGCTGGCCGGGGTGACGGGGGCGGCCTGCCTCGGTGCCGCCGTCCTGGTGCACTCGCTGCGGGTGACCGCGCCCCGGGCGGCCGTCGGCCCTTGGGAGCCTTCGGAGGAGGCGGCCGGGCCGCGCGACCCGATGCGGCGGATCACCCTGCTCAGCGTCGCCAACCTGCCGTACGCGTTCTGCTTCGACATCCTGGAGGTGGCGCTGCCCGCGCTGCTGGTGCTGCACCTGCAGGCGTCCCCGGCGTGGTCCTCGGGGGTGTTCGTGGGCAATACGGTGCTGGTGATCGCGCTCCAGCTGGCCCTGGTGCTACGGCTGGCCACCCGCCCCCGGCGGGTGGTGATGGCCGCCGCCGGGGTGGCGCTCGCGCTCTCGTACCTGGGGTTCTGGGCGGCCGGGTCGCTCGGCGGTACGCCGGGTGCGGCCGGGATCGCGGTGGTCTCGGTGCTGTTCACGCTCGGCGAGATCCTGTACACCGGCTCGGGCACGGCCCTCGTGACGGCCTCCGCGCCGCCCGCGCTGCTGGGGCGGGCGCTGGCCCGGTGGGAGCTGTCGATGGGGGTGGGCCGGGCGGCGGCGCCGGCGGTGCTGACGGCGCTGCTGGCGGCCGGGCCCGGGGTGCTGTGGCCGGCGCTCGCCGCCGCGACGCTGCTGGGGGCGCTGGCGGTGCTGCGGGTGGGGCCGGGCGAGTGAGGCCGGCCGAGGGAGACCGTCTGATGCGGTGTCCCGACGCGGTGCGATGATCATCCCCATGGCATTGACCCCCTTCCAGCAGCAGCTCCACGACCGGATCGTCGCCGCCGACGAGGTGACCGCCCCGCCGGCGCCCTGGCAGCCCGTCGGCCGGGGACTGATCCCCGTCGGCGCGCTGCAGGGCATCGGCTTCGCCACCGACCCGGGCACCGGTAACGACCTGGTCCTGGTGGTCTCCGCGAGCGGGCACGGCCTGTTCGACGCGGTCACCGGCGAGAAGCTGGAGCGCGAGTACGACCCCGAGGACGACCCGGACGGCCCGGACCTCTCCTGCCCCGGCCTCGGCCCGGTCGCGGACGTCCGGATCCCGGTCGCCGGGCTGTGGGGCGGCGGCCTGCACAGCAGCGCCCACGGCGGCTGGAGCGTCGAGGTGATCTCGCCGGAGTGGCCCAGCCACCGGGTCCTGCTCACGCACGGACCGTGGGACGCCGGGCACGGCGAGACCTGGTGGCACGTCTTCCACGCCTCCTGGTCCACCTTCCGCGCCGCCGGCTTCTCCCCGTCCGGCCGGACCCTGGCGGTGGCCACCAGCAGCGACCTCACGCTCTGGCGCCGCTGACGCCCGTCCGGCCTCCGGATGCGGGCGGGCCGTCGAGCGCCGATGCTGGGGCTCGACGAATGCCAGGCCCCTTCGCGGAAGGACATCTTGCATGAGCGAGCGTAGCGAGCGAATCATCGAAAGGTGCGCGTTGCGCGAAGCGCCTGCCGACCGAAGGGAGGTGGGCGCATGAGCGCCCTTGACTTCGAGGTCATCGACAGCCCGGACAGCTCCCTCAACAAGACCTCCGTCCTGGTCACCGGCCCGAACGACGCCCTGCTGGTGGACGCCGGGTTCACCCGCTCCGACGGCCGCCGTCTGGCCGAGCGGATCCGGGCCACCGGCAAGCGGCTCACCACGGTGTTCGTCAGCCACGGCGACCCGGACTTCTACTTCGGCGCCCAGGAGGTCCAGGACGTCTTCCCGCAGGCCCGGTTCCTGGCCACCGCCTCCACCGTCCAGCACATCCAGGACACGTACGACGCCAAGCTCAGGGCCTGGTCGCACCTCGGCCCCGAACTGCCGACCCGGCTGGTCCGCCCAGAGGTGCTGCACGGCGACGAACTCGTCTTCGAGGGCCACCGGTTCGAGCTGCGCGGCGCCGACTTCCACCTGCCCGACCGGCACTACCTGTGGCAGCACCACCACCACGCGGTCCTCGGCGGCGTGCTGCTCTTCGAGGGCCTGCACGTGTGGACGGCGGACACCGCGACACCGGCCCAACGGGCGGCCTGGATCGACCTGTTGGACGGAATCGAGGCGCTGGAGCCGCAGTTCGTCGCGGCCGGCCACCGCACCGCCGGCGCGCCCACGAACCTCACCTCGGTCTTCCACACCCGCGACTACCTGCGCGCGTTCGAGACCGAGATCGACCGCGCCGCCGACGCCGCCGCCGCGAAGGAGGCGCTGGAGCGCCTCTATCCCGACCTCGGGCTGCGGATGGCGGTCGACCTCGGCACCAAGGTCGCCATGGGCGAGATGACCTGGGGCTGAGCCGCGATGATCGAGATCCCGCGCGGAACCGCCGAGTTCAACGAGTCCGCCGCCCCCGCCGACGTCGTCCGCCGCCAGTACCTGGCCTCAGCGCACGGCGACCTCGCCGCCCTGCGCGCCACCCTCGCCGACGACGTCGAGTGGACCGAGATGGCCGGCTTCCCGCTGGCCGGCACCTACCGCACCCCGAAGGGCGTCACCAGCAACGTCATGGAACGCCTCGCCGCCGAGTGGCAGAGCTGGACGGCGCACGACGACACGTACGTCGTGGCCGGCGAGAACGTGGTCGTGCTCGCCCGCTACACCGCCGTGCACAAGACCACCGGCAAGCCGCTCGCGGTGCGGGTGGCCCACCACTTCGTGGTGCGTGGCGGCCGGATCGTCCGGTTCGAGCAGTTCACCGACACCGCGCTGGTCCGCGAGGCGATGACGCGGTAGGCAAGGACTCCGTAGGCAATGACTCCGTAGGCGATGACTCCGTAGGCGATGACTCCGTGGCACCCGTCTTCACCCGAACGGGGGAGCCTGGGGCGGCGCGCCCGCCGCGGTCTCGACACCCCACCCCAGCGGCGGCAGGCTGGCCCTGATTCCGGCCGGAGAGCGAGGAGTTCAGCATGGGCACAGCGGACGACAGTGGACGGGAGCGGCCGATCGTCATCGTCGGCGCATCGCTCGGCGGCGCGAAGGCGGCGGAGGCGCTGCGCGAGGCCGGGTACGAAGGCCGCATCATGCTCATCGGCGACGAGCACGAGCGCCCGTACGAGCGGCCGCCGCTCTCCAAGGGCTACCTGCTCGGCAAAACGCCCCGGGAGAAGATCTACGTCCACCCGCCCCAGTGGTACGCCGAGCACGACATCACGCTGCGCCTCGGCATTGCCGTCTCCGCGATCGACCCGGCCGGGCACACCGTCACGCTCGCCGACGACGGCCGCATCGAGTACGCCAAGCTGCTGCTCACCACCGGCTCGCTGCCGCGCCGACTGCCCGTGCCCGGCGCCGACCAGGAGGGCGTGCTCTACCTGCGCCGGGTCGAGGACAGCGAGCGGATCAAGGCCGCGCTGCGGCCGGGCGCCCGGGTGGCGGTGATCGGCGCGGGCTGGATCGGCCTGGAGACCGCGGCGGCGGCCCGGACGGCCGGCGCCGAGGTCACCATTCTGGAGGCGGCCGAACTCCCGCTGCTGCGGGTGCTCGGCCGCGAGGTCGCCCAGGTCTTCGCCGACCTGCACCGCGACCACGGCGTGGACCTGCGCTTCAACGTCCAGGTGGACGAACTCACCGGCGCGGACGGCACGGTGACCGGCGTCCGGCTCGGCGACGGCACGACGGTGCCGGCCGACGCGGTGATCGTCGGCATCGGCATCGCCCCCGACATCGCACTCGCCAAGGCCGCCGGGCTGGAGATCGTCAACGGCATCAAGACCGACGAGCACCTGCGCACCTCGGCCCCCGACGTCTACGCCGCCGGCGACGTCGCCAACGCCTACCACCCGCTGTTCGGCCGCCACCTCCGCGTCGAACACTGGGCCAACGCCGTCAACCAGCCCCAGACCGCCGCCCGCGCGATGCTCGGCCACCCGGACGCGGTGTACGACCGGGTGCCGTACTTCTTCACCGACCAGTACGACCTGGGCATGGAGTACGTCGGCTACGTCGAACCCGGCGGCTACGACCAGGTGGTGTTCCGCGGCGACCCGGCCACCCGCGAGTTCATCGCCTTCTGGCTGTCCGACGGCCGGGTCCTCGCCGGGATGAACGTCAACATCTGGGACGTCACCGCCCCGATCCGCGAACTCGTCCGCTCCGGCCGCAAGGTGGACCCGTCCCGCCTCGCCGACCCGGGCGTGCCGCTGGGCGAGGTGTAGCAGCTACGGGCCGCCCAGAGGGCCCCGGCCGTTGTCGCCCGGCCGGGGCGGTTCGGTCCGTCAGCTCTGCTGTGGCACCGGGTTGTCCGGGGAGTCGAGCCAGGCCGTCTGGCCCTCCGGGGTGACCGTCAGGCCGAACCTCTCGTGCCCGGGGCGACCCTGGTCGGTCCACCACCGGTAGGCGGCTTCGACCTCGTCCCACAGTCGACGGGGGCCGGACTGAACCACCTCGTAGTCCGTGCGGTCCCGCTCGTAGTCGGCCGTGGCCCACGACAGGGTGTCCCGGCTGTAGAGCCACAGCGTGTACGCGCCGTCCTCGTAGCGCTCCGCCCGCCAGAACGCCCTGGGCACACCGAGCCCGATGACGAACTGCTGGAACCACTTGCCCGTGTCCCACGGGGAGAGGGTGGTGGTGCTCTTCTCCCCATCGGCCGGCCAAGGCGTCCCGTGCAGGTACGCGTCGATCAGCGGCCGGCCGGTGCGCTGTTGACGCAGCCTCATGAACGCCGAACCCCCGGTGCAGTTGCCGCTCGCACTGGTCCCGTCTTCGTTGACGGTCAGCCGAACGATCTGCTCCCCGCCGTACTCGGTGCCGAACGGGGCGACGATGATCCCGCCAGGGGCCGACTGCTCCAGCCATGCCAGAGGGATCTCCAGCAGGGAGCACGTGGCGATGATCCGATCGTATGGGGCACCCTCCGCCCACCCCGACCGCCCGTCACCCTCGACCACTGTCGGCTCAAGTCCGGCCCGGTGCAGGTTCTCCCGGGCCCCTCTCGCCACGCCCGGGTCATACTCGACCGTCACCACGTTGGGGTTACCGAGGCGGTGGGCGAGAAGCCCGGCGTTCCACCCCGTCCCGGATCCGATCTCCAACACCCTGTCACCCGGGCGCACGTCCAGGTCTTGGAGCATGGAAACCACCATGGTCGGCATGGAGTTGGACGAACTCGGGGTAGTACCGAGGCCGTCCCCCTCGTGGTCGCCGTCGTCCCACTGCGTGGTCAGCGGGATGTCCGAGTAGACCGCCTGCTGCCACACCCCGGGGTCCTTGGAGCGATACACCACGGCGTTCTGTTTGGTGCCGTCCGCGATGCCCGGCCAGATGCGATCCGGGACGAACAGCTCACGGGGAACGGCATGGAACGAGGGGAGCCAGTCCGAGGAAAGCGCGCCGCTGGCCACCAGCGCGGAGGCGAGCCCCTGAGGGCTCGCCTCCCTGTGCGTCTCGCTGGTCACTTGCCGCTGCCGCCCGCCGGGTTCTGACCGTCCGAGGTGTTGCCGCCCTCGTCGGAACCGCCGCCGCCGTGGCCGCTGCCCTTGTTGCTGTCGTCCTGCTGCTTGCCGCCCTTGCCGTCTCCGGAGCCGCCGCCGCGCTTACCCATCTCACTACCTCCATGCTGGTTGGCCTGACAGGCGGTTGCCTGCCGGGTGGTGGTGCCTAGCCGCCTCTCACACCCCCAACAAGGTATGTCGGGCGGCAGCTCCCCGAGGGGCCTGTGACGGCCCCCGGGGACGCCTCCGCTGTCGCCGTTGAACCCTTCCCCGGACAGCGGGAGTCGGTGGTGTTACTCGTCCTCGGCGGGGCCGGGTCCGGGGTGCACACGGTGTGCGTCGGGGTGGCCGGGGCGCCCTTGCCGGACTGGTCGGGGAGGCTGTCCCCGACCATGTACGCGTCCCGGGGCGGATGCGCGTCCATGTACCCGATCTGCGGCCGGTTGTGGTTCACCATGGAGGTCTCCTTGCGGGGGTCACCGACCCCGGTTCGGGGGTCGGTCGGGGTACCGGCGTGGTAGGCGACGCCGGTACGGATGCCAGCGCACGGCACGGCTCATCGGAGCCGCCGGTGCGTGCGGGCAAGGTCGTTGAGCAAGCGCGTGCGAGCGCGCAGACGTTCCAGGGTCAGGGACTCTGCGGGCTCCAGCTCGGGGAAGCTGTCGGCTCACAAGGGTGAACAGACGTGCGTTCCTATCCCTGTCCGCACTGGTCGCCACTCATGGGAAGCTCGCCGGAGAGCTGACAGCGAGCATCGCCGGTGGCGACAGCGGCCCCCTGATGACGGTGCAGACCACGCACGCGACCGATCTTGTCATCGCCTCCCTCGCCGACCTGGGCACGGCCAGCCGGTTGCGCGGGTGGATGCACGACGGGGACTCCGCTCTCCTCCGGGTGAACGCTGCGGGCATCCTGGCGAAGCGGCCGGGCCAGGAAGCAGCGGCAGACGTGGCCCGCGTGCTGGCCCACGACCAGGAGGTGAGACACCTCTACTCGACAGCCGTCCTCGCGCGCGTCGGGGGCCTGGAATGGGACATGGCGGGGTCGCTGGCGGCCGATCTCCGCATCACGGGGCCCCGGGCCCAGTTCCTCGCAGCGAGACTGGCAGCGGAGTCCCTGAACCCCCGGGACGCGGGGGCCCGCTGGTGCTCCGCCGCTATGCTGCGGGACCTCACGCCGCTTCTCAGTTGGGAGAGCTGACCAATGCACGTGTTCGAAGTAAAGAACGCCGAGCTGATCGAGAGCATCACCGAGCAGGCGAAGGCGGCCGGGGTGACCGACGGGGCCATCATCTCCCTGATCGGCGCGGCGGACTCGTTCACGATCAGCACGATGCCCGCCGACGACCCGTCAGCAGACATCGTGACGGACTACGACCAGCCCGCCGAGCTGCACGGCACGGGTGAGATCGTCGGCGGCGTCGTCCACGTCCACGCGACCATGGCAGTGGCCGGCGACAAGGGTGTGGCCGGGCACCTGCACCGCGCCCAGGTCGGGCACTGGTTCGCGCGGGCCTACGTGCTGCCCACGACCGTCTGACAGTCTCCGCCGAGACGCCGGCAGCGGTGCGCTGACGGCCCCGCAGCGAGGCCCGGACCCTTCCCCCAGCCCGCCTCGCCGACCCGGGGGTGCCGCTGGCGAGGTGTAGGGGCACCTCCCTTTAACGCGCTGTCCCTGATACTTGGAGTTCAGGAGGACGACGCGGGTAGGGAGGCGTGGTGGGCGGGTTCGCCGTGGTGGTGTTCGGCGGTCTGGGCGGGGTGATCGCCTACCTCGCCGGGGTGGTCGGGCTGCGCGACCTGCGGCGGCTGCGTCGGGTCGGCGTGTCGGTCCAAGCGCTCGTGCGCGAGCGCGTCCCCGGCCCCGAGGACCGCGCGCTGCCGCCGCGTCCGCTGCTCCAGTTCGAGACCGAGGACGGGCAGGTGGTCGAGGTCTTCTCCCCCGTCCCGTCCACCCCGCGCCACCCGCTCCCCGACGGCGGCTACGTGCCCGTCCGCTACGACCCGGCCGATCCCCGGCAAGTGGTCGTGGAGGGGCGGGAGCGGCGGCCAGTGGAATACGCCTTCATGGCGCTCGGGATCCTGATGGTGCTGATCGCGATCACCCTCGGCGTTGCCGTGCTCTGAGGCTCATAGCCGGATCACGACCTGACCAAGATCGAGGACATCGCCCCGATCGTCACCTTCCTCGCCACCGACGGCTGGTGGATCACCGGTCAGACCCTCTTCGCCAACGGCGGCTACACACCCGCTGACCCCCTCCCCCGGGCCCGCCGCACGCTGCGGCGGGCCCGGGCGGCGCGCGTCAGAGGCGCGGGGCGAGGGGCCCCCGGAAGCCGACGCGGTGGCGGCGGCGCAGCGTGACGAGCTCGATCACGGCGGTGACGGTCACGCCGACGGGGCCCGCCAGCAGGCCGAACAGCGCGGCGCCGTGGGTCTCGGTGCCCTTGGTGTCGATCAGCTCCATGTGGCCGACGACCGTGAGCCACACGAGGAGTATCGCGACGATCGGCCGGACCAGCGGGTGCGCCCGGACGGCGAACGAGTTGCGGTGCACGAGGTAGAGCACCGCGAGGGTGAAAACGCTGAGCCACAGCCCGAGGAAGAACCCGGGCAGACTGCTGCCGACCGCGCCCATGGAATCGTGCGGGACCTTCATGATCGTGACGAAGAGTACGGCCGTGAACAGCCCGGTGAGGAATGGCCGGGCCACCAGGCGGGTGACCCGCCCCCGGGTCCCGCTGCGGGCGAGCAGGACCAGGGCGAGGCAGCCCAGGAGCAGCGCGACGGGTCCACTGAGCAGCATGACGACGCTGTCCCCGAAGACCTCGGTGATGAGGTCGTCGCCGGACGTGCCGGTGGCAATCCGCACGATCAGGAGCACGAGCCCGAGCCCGAGCAGCGCACGCGGCAGCAACAGCCGCTCCACGAGCGGGTCGAGAGCCTGCTCGGCGAGGGAGCTGACAACCGGCTGGACGGCTGGCCCCAGCACCGCCGGCCCGACCGTCGTGACCACCCCGGACGCCGTCAACCGGAGCATCCGGTACGGGCCGTAGATCCGGCTCGCCAGCCGCCAGGGCAGCAGCACGTCAAGTACCCACTGATTCCCAGGCCGTGGCGGCAGCGCAGGCGTGCGATACGGCGGTCGGTCGTAGGCCGAGACGGCGACGGAGCCGGGGTCGGCAGAGGGTTGCGGCACTGCCATGGCTGCCCCCGGAGTTGAGCTGACGGATTGATGTGCCGTCACCGTGCCAGCCAGAACGCGCTGCGCGCAACCCGCTTTCCCGAGGTGCCTGGTCGGCCCCAGGGCCGGCCAGGCACCGGCTCTATCGGCCTGCGCGCTCCGCCTTGAGCTGCCGCCGCCGCGCCCGCAGCTTCGCCCGAAGCCGGCGCGGCACCGGCCTGCGCGAGAAGTAGAGGAACCACCAGTCACCGGGCCGGTACCTCAACCAGAGCCACGCCCGCCACAGCCACCTGCCGAGCGCACTCCCTCCCGCGGGGGAGGAGTCGGTAAGGTCATCCATGTCAGCCTGCTTTCCTCAGGTTTGGCCACGCCCCGGGACCGTTCGTGCGGTCGCCGGGGTCTCTGTTTCACCGGATGTGCGCGGCAGTCACCGGCGCACCTCCATGGTTACGCAATCGGAGCTACCCTTGACTCTGCGTCATGTTCCGGATATTGCTTGGGAACAAGGGAGCACGTATGGCAGCTCGAACACGAGAACTCGATCCGCTCAGGTCGGCGCGCGATTTGTACGGAAAGGAATTGCGCCGCCACCGAGCGCTTACAGGGATGTCTCTCGATCGGCTGTCCGAGATCGTCAACTACAGCAAGACGCATCTGCACGGCGTTGAGATCGCGGAACGTCTCCCGCTGCCTCCCCTGTCCAGCAAGGTCGATGCGGCGTTCGGCACCGCCGGTCTCTTCGAAGGCCTGTGGGAGATCATTCGACGGGAGCAGTTCCCCGACCGATACCGCCGGTACATGGATCTGGAAGCACAGGCCAGTTTGATCCAGGTCTACTGCGCTCAGATCGTTCTGGGGCTCGTTCAGACCGAGGACTACGCACATGCGGTGCTGCGCGCGGGCAGTCCACGGGACTCGACGGAACGGATCGAGGAGAAGCTGGCTGCACGGCTGGAGCGTCAGGAGATCCTGACGCAGCCCGTTCCTCCGCATCTCTGGTTGATCCTGGACGAGGCTTCCCTCCGGCGCCCTGGGGGCGGTCCGGCGACCATGAGAGCGCAACTTCAGCACGTGCTGGCGATGGCGCAACGGCCGCACGTCGTGGTTCAGGTGCTTCCGTTCGCGAGCGGCGCGCATCCTGCCATGGGCGGATCGCTGACCATACTCACACTTCCCAACGGCGCCGAATCCGCCTACATGGAGGGCAGCCACTCGGGACACCTTGAGGAAGACGTGGAGGCTGTCAGAGGGTTCCGGCTGTCCTACGATCTGATCAAGGCTTCGGCCCTGCCGCCGGACGAGTCAGCGGCGGTGATCAAGACCGCGATGGAGGATTACGCACGATGCGCACCCCCGATCTGAGCGCCGCCACCTGGCGCAAGAGCAGCTACAGCAACGGCGACGGGGGACAGTGCATCGAGGTCGCCGACGGCTTCCGAAGTGTCATCCCCGTGCGGGACTCGAAGGATCCTGAGGGACCCGCGCTGGTCTTTCCGACTGCGGCGTGGTCGGCGTTCGTTGCCGGGGTCAAGGCGGGGGACTTTTCCGCCACTTGAGCAGGTCGGGCCCGCCCCACCACGCGGTGGGGCGGGCCCATTGCCGTCTGTGGGGATTCGTCAGGATCCGGGCGCGGAGGCCGGGTCCGCGGCGGCCGCCGGGACGTCGGGGTGGCGGAACCACGAGCCCTGCGCCACCCGCTGCACCAGCATCAGCACCACGCCCAGGAGCAGCGCGCCCAGTCCGATCACCGTCACCCCGCCGACCCGCCCGACCAGCGGCAGGTCGATCGAGGTGGCGCCGTACCCCGGGTCCGCGTAGACGTCGAAGGCGCCGTAGGCGAAGAAGTACAGCAGCATCAGGCCGCCGGCCAGCGGGAGCACGCCCTTGAACACCGCGTCCCGCACGCTGCGGGTCAGCACCCGGCGGTAGTACCAGACGCACGCGAAGCCCGTCAGCCCGTAGTAGAAGGCGATGCCGAGGCCGACCGAGGCGATCGAGTCGGCCAGCACGTTCTTGCTGATCGCGGTGAGCAGCACGTAGAACGCGATCGACGCCATGCCCATCGCGACAGTCGACCAGGTCGGCGTCAGGTGGCGCGGGTGGACCCGGGCGAACCCGGCGGGGAGGGCCCGGTGGGTGGCCATCGAGAAGGTGGTGCGGGCGGTGGGGAGGATGGTGGTCTGGGTGGAGGCGGCAGCGGAGGTCAGCACCATGAGGATGAGCAGCCGGCTGAAGACGTCGCCGATGCCGGTGGTGCCGAACACCGCGTCGCCCAGGCCGGAGAGCACGTCCCCCGAGTGCGTCGGGTTGCCGAGCCCGATGCCGTCCTTCCCGATCCCGGCGAAGGACTGCGCCGAGGTGGCCACCAGGGTGTAGATCAGGAGCAGCAGCACCGTGGAGATCACCGCCGCCCGGCCGGGGGTACGCGCGGAGTCGGCCGTCTCCTCGTTGACGGACACGGCGGTGTCCCAGCCCCAGTAGATGAAGACCGCGGACAGCATGCCGGCCGTGAACGCCGAGGCGGAGGGCACGTTGAACGGGTTGAACCAGGAGGCGTCGACCGGGAGAGCCGTGGCGGGCGCGCCGGAGCCGTACGACTTCACGAGCGCGGTGACCGAGAAGACCACCAGTATGACCACCTCGACGGCCAGCAGCCGGCGCTGGAGAGCGGCCGAGATCTCGATGCCGACGTAGCAGATCGCCGTCATGACGACGATCCAGACCACGCCCGCCGTCGTCGTCCACGCCTTGCTCGCCGCGAACGAGTCCAGGCCGACCAGCCGGAATCCGTACACCCCGGCGATCTGCGCCAGGTTGGCCATCACGATCACGTCGGCGACGACGATGCCCCAGCCGCCCATCCAGCCCGTGCGCGGGCCGAACGCGCGGGCCGCCCACGTGAAAGTGGTGCCGCAGTCCGGGTCGGCGGCGTTCAGCTCCTTGTAGGCGTACGCGATCAGCAGCATCGGGACGAAGGCGAGGATGGTGATGATCGGGGCCTGGAGGCCCACGCCGACCACGATCAGGCCGAGGGTCGCGGCCAGGCTGTAGGCGGGGGCGGTGGAGGCGAGGCCGATGCACACCGAGGAGAGCAGTCCCAGAGCGCCGGTCTTCAGGCCCTTCTCGCCCGCGCCGGAACCGGTCCGGGGCGGGGCCGGGGTGGTTGACACCGATGCCACCCCCTGGTGGTGCGGGGACGGGGGTCCAGTCGTCCCAGCGTACCGCCGGGGCCGGAAGTCGGGGCGACCCTGCATTGTTGGCACCTGGGAGGACAGGAGCGAGCGGAAGGGGCGACGCCGTGGCCGGCACACTCCCCGGGCCGGACCGTGCCACCGAGGACGGTTCGGAGGCCCTGGACGCGTACTCGCGGATCGTGACCACGGTCGCGGCCGCGGTGACCCCGCGCATCGCCGCCCTCCAGGTCGCGCGGCGCGGCCGGGGCGGCTGGTTCTCGACCGCGCTCGGCTCGGCGGTCGTCTTCACCGACGACGGCTTCCTGCTCACCAACGCCCACGTGGTCGGCCACGCCGACGCCGGCACCCTCGCCTTCGGCGACGGCACCACCGCGCCCTTCCACACCATCGGCGCCGACCCGTTCTCCGACCTCGCCGTCCTGCGCGCCGACGGGCCCACCCCGCCGCCGGTCCGCCTCGGCGAGGCCACCGCCCTGCGCGTCGGGCAACTGGTCGTCGCCGTCGGCAACCCGCTCGGGCTGGCGGGTACGGTGACCGCGGGCGTGGTCAGCGCGCTCGGCCGCTCGCTGCCCACCCGGTCGGGGAGCGCCGTGCGGATCGTCGACGACGTCATCCAGACCGACGCGGCGCTCAACCCCGGCAACTCCGGCGGCGCCCTCACCACGGCCACCGGCGAGGTCGTCGGCATCACGACGGCCGTGGCCGGCAACGGCCTCGGCCTGGCCGTCCCCATCAACGCGACCACCCGCCGCATCATCGCCACCCTTCTCGCCGACGGCCGCATCCGCCGCGCCTACCTGGGCCTCGCCGGCGTACCCGCCCCGCTGCCGCCCGCGCTGCGCCGGCGCACCGGCCAGCAGACCGGCCTGCGGATCGTCGAAGTCGTCCCTCGCGACCCGGCCGACCGCGCGGGCCTGCGGGAGGGCGACCTGCTGCTCACGGCCGCCGGCGAGCCGATGAGCAGCGCCCAGGCCCTGCAGCGCCTCATGCGCGCCGACGCCATCGGCCGCCCGCTCCCGCTCACGGTGCTGCGCGGCGACGCGCTGGTGGACGTCATCGCGGTGCCGACGGAGCTGCGCACGGAGGACTGATGGGCTCAACTACGGTGGCGCTGCGTGCACTTGCGGCGGCCCCCGGTGACGCCTTGGTGGGCGTCGGCGGATACCGGCAGGTCGTGCCCGGGCCGCTGCTGCCGAGCAGCGGCAGCAGCGGCCCCATCGGCTCCACCGGCCCGTCCGACTTGAGCGACGGCAGCCGTTTTCGCTCAGGCGTACTCGCGCAGCCGAGACCGCACACCGACGGCGGTCAGCGCGAGGGCCGCCGCGAGCAGCACGGCTCCCATGGTCGCCGTGATGGTGTCGAGGTCGTCGTCCGTGGTCGCGACCGCCTTGTCCATGGCGTTCTGGTTGACCGCCTGGACGTCGTCGAGGGCCGCCGCCAGGCGGGCGAAGTCGGCATTCGACTCGCCGGCCGCGGTGCCGGTGTCGTAGGCGATGGCTTCCTTGAGCCTGCCCTGGGCGTTGAGGTCGCGGATCTTCCGGTCGTCGCGCTGGTAGTCCTGGAAGGTGGCCAGGACGCGTTCGGCCGCGTCCTGTTCGCCGGCGAAGGTGATGTTGCGCAGTTCGTCGCCGAGGAAGCCGCCGAAGCCGACGGACGTGTGGTCGGCCCGGTGGCGGTCGGCGAGCGGGGCGAGGGCGGCGGGGTAGCCGGGCAGGGTGGTGCCGTTGACGCGGGCGAAGGTCTGGGTCTTGTCGAAGTAGCTCTGCTCGTACGCGGCGGCGCGGGCCGGGTCGCTGAGGAAGCGGCTCTCGTCGGCGTTGAGGTCGTAGGCGGTCGCGCGGGCGCGGCTGAGGGCGATCACCGAGTCGTAGGCGTCGTGTTTGGCGACGACGAGGTTGTGGTCGGCCCGGTTGAGCAGGACCACGCCCGTCACCAGTCCGCCGACGGTGAGCAGCGTGGCAGCGGCGAGCGGGACGTTCACCAGGCGCTGGTACCGGACGGCGAGCAGCCGTTGCAGCCCGGCGAGGGCGCCGAGGGCGAGCACGCCCGTGCCGAGGATCCACCAGAAACCGGACCCGAGATCGCCCCGCTCGGCGGTGAAACGCCGTTCCACGGTGGCCGAGTTGGCGGCGGTGACGCTGTCGGCGGCGGGCAGCAGACGCTGCCGCAGCAGGTCGGTGGCGGCGCGGTAGGCGGTGAGGGCGTCCGCGGGCGGGCGGCCGGCGGGGGCGTGGGCCTGGTCGTCGAGGAGCTGGGCGCGGGCCACCAGGGCTTCGTAGCGGCCGAGTTCACTCAGGACGGTCTGGACGGCGGTGCGGCCGGCCGGGTCGTCGGCGGTGGCCTCGGCGACGCGCTGGAGGTCGGTGGCGACCTGGGCGCGGCGCTGGTCGTAGGTGTCGAGGCTCTGCCGGCGGACCGTGGCGAAGTCCGGGTCGGCGCCGAAGAGGAGGAGGTTGGCGGCCTGCGCGTCCATGTCGTTGAGCGCGAAGTACAGGTCGGCGGAGCGGACCACCTGCGGGGCGGCCTGATGGCCTATGACGTCGGTGCCGTCCCGGGCGCCGCCGAGGATGGTGGCGGTGACGACGCCGGCGAGGGCCAGGGCAGCGAGGCAGCCGCCGGTGAGGGCGCGGACCAGGCGGGGCGTGGACCACGTGAGCGGGTTCCGCACCGGCCTCAGGCGGGGGGCGCGCGGCCCGGCGGGCGGGACGGCCGTGGCGGGCTTCGCCTCCCCGGGCGATTCCGCTGTCCGAACAACGACCGTACCGCTCGACGTACCCGGTGGCATCGCCGCGCGCCCCCTCTCCTGTTCTTCACTGGTTGCCGAAGGCCCCGGAGGAACCGGCCGGGGCCTGGGGTTCGGCGTGGTCCACCCCGGGCCCACAGGCCTGGTGACGAACCGTTTCTGCGCAGCTCACGCTAGGTGCGGTGATGAGTGGGACGGCCGTTCCTGACGGCTCCCTGACGCGCCGCGCGGTGATCTTGACGCAACCTTGGCGGTGCGGCCGTGCAGCTCCGTGCCGCTCTTCAGAACCGCGACCGGTGATGGCCGAAAACCACGCTCGCCGCCCGGACCGTCCGCCGCGGCATCGCCGCAGGCAGCGAGACCAGCAGCGCGGTGGCGCTGAACAGCGCGACGTGGCCACCCTCCGGCCACGGCCCCGCCCAGCCCAGCTCGGCGTGCCGGTGCTCGGCGAAGGCGTTGCAGCACAGCCAGGCGGCCAGACCGATCACCGGCGCCGCCGGGGGCCGGGAGAACGCGCCGAGCAGCCCGCACAGCGCCGCGTACGCGACGAGGGCGAACCAGCCCGAGTGCAACTCCCCCAGCGCGCCGAGCCCGAGCGCCAACGCGCCGCCCGCGACCAGCGTCACCGTGCCCGACACCGCCACCGGCAGCCGGTCCAGCACCGGGCGGTACCGCTGACCGCCCGGCCGGGCCGAATACATCCGCACGGTGAACTACCCCTTCGCGGCGATGAGTTCGGGCGCCGGACCGAACGGCAGATGCCACCGGGCCCGGCGGTGCAGGGCCTCCAGGTCGCGCTGGAGCGCGGGCGTCGGGACGGTGAGCACCGGGCAGCCGGCCTCGCGCAGGCAGTGCGCCGACACGGCCGGACGCAACCGGCGGCGCAGCAGGCCGCCGCTCTGCCCGAGTACCAGCACGTCGTCGGGCCGGTCGGCCACGTGTACGAGCGCCGGGCCGGTGTCGCCGCGCACCACCACCGGACGCAGCCTCACCCCCGGGTCGACCCCGCCGAACGCCGCGTCGAGCGCGTCGTGGAGCCGCTGCTCGGCAGCGTCCCGAACGGCGGAGAGCAGCGGCGGGCAGGGCGAGCGGCGGTAGCCGAACTCACCGCCCGGCGGCTCCCAGGCCAGCACCGGTACCACCTCGGCACCGGTCCGGTGCGCCTCGGCGACGCCGCGGTGCAGCGCCGCCAGACTCCCCAGCGACCCGCTGACCCCGACCACCACCCTGGGTGTCCCGCTGCCCTCGTACCGCCGGCTGCCGTGCATGATGCGTCCTCGTGTCGTCGTTCGCTGTGTCGGGTTCCAGCCAACCGTCGGGCGACCCCCACACCCCGCGGTCTTGACGCTTCCCTGACGCCCCCACCGGCCTTCCCAACGGACTCCATACGCCAGCCGAACGGCGGACGGTGTGCCAGGGAGCCGGGGACGGTCGGCGGCCGGGCAGGGCGCCCTGCCAAGGGAGCGTCAGGGCGGGGCTCCGGGGTGCCAGGGGTTCGTCAAGAGGGCGAGCCGGAAGCCCTCGGCCCTCGTTACTGAAACCGTGACCACGACCAGGCCCTGCCGTCACCCCGTAAGGCGATGAACGGCCACCGATCACCCCGGAGCGCGCGCGAGGTCCAGGACGTACGCCATACCGCCCCCGGGGGCGGGTTCGGCGGTGAGTTCGCCGTTCATGGCCTCGACGAAGCCCTGGGCCACCGTCAGGCCCGGACCGCCGGGCGCCGGGCCGGGGGCGGTGACCCGGACGTGCACCCGCCCGGCCACGGCGCCGGCGTCGACGACCGCCGGGCGGGCCGCCGCGGCGAGGACGTCGGCGACGGCCCGTTCCAGCAGACCGGGGTCGGCGAGGACGGGCGGCAGCCCGTCGGCGAGCACGGCCCGGACCGCGGCGGGCTCCCCGGGCAGCGAGGCCACCGCCGCGGCCACCACCTCGCCTACCGCCGTCGGCCGCAGCACCACGGGTATCACCCCGGCCCGCAGCCGGCTGAGGTCCAGCAGGTTGGCCACCATCCGCTCCATCCGCTCCGCCGCGCCCCCGATCCGGGTGCCCTCCGGCGTCGGCAGCGCGGCGGCCTCCCGACGGACGGCCGCGAGCGGCGCCCGCAGGTCCTGGCCGACCGCGTCCAGCAGGGCGGTGTGCAGCGCGTCGGTGTGGGCGAGGGACTCGGCGGCGGAGGCCTGGGCGGCCAGCCGCTCCCGTTCGCGGGCCAGGCGCAGCTGGGTGACGTACGGGCCGAGCAGCCGGGTGTCCTCCTCGGTGAGCGCGGGGCCGCGCAGGGCGAGGACGGCGTCCCGGTCGAGCTCGACGGTGAGCGTGGCCTCGTCGGGGCGCAGCGGGACGACGGCGCCGGAGGCGGCGGCGGGCTGCCAGAGCGGTCCGGTCCGTACCAGCACCACGGCGCCGTCGAGGCCGAAGACCTGGCGCAGGTCGGCGACGAGTTCCGGCAGCGCCCGGGCGCCGGATTCGACGGTCTCGCCGGCCAGCCGGGCGAGGACGGCGGCCTCGGCGCGGGCCCGGTCGGCCTGCTGGCCGCGGCGGGTCAGGCCGTCGATGAGGTGGGAGATGATCCCGGCGACGGCGAGGAAGAGCAGCAGCGCGGCGAGGTCGGCGCCCCGGTCGACGACGAGGCTGTGCCAGGGGCTGGTGAAGAAGTAGTCGGCGGCGAGCGCCCCGGCGGCGGTGCTGGCGGCGGCGGGCAGCAGCCCGCCGAGCCGGGCGGTGGCGGTGACGGCGAGCAGCAGGCAGAGCAGGACGCCGGAGAGCGCGAGCGAGGTCCGCAGCGGGGACAGGGCCCAGGCGAGGGCGGCCGTGCCGGCCGGGCCGAGCAGCCACGCGAGGCGGCGGCGGGGCAGCGGGACGGCGGCCGGGCGGCGGCGTCGGGGCGCGGGCGGCACGGCGAGCAGGCCGGGTTCGGGCGCGGGCAGCACGCGGACGTCGATCGGTCCGGCGAGCCGGATGACCCGGTTGATGACCGAGCCGGTGGCGAGTTCGCGCAGGCGGCTGCGGCTGGTGGGGCCGAGCAGGATCTGGGTGGCGCTCTCGGCGTGGGCGAAGCCGACCAGGGCGCGGGCGACGTCGCCGCCGCTCACCTCGACGTAGCTGCCGTGCAGTTCGCGCAGCAGGGCGCGCTGGCCGGCGAGGGCGGGCGGCTCGCGGGTGGCGGTGGCGTCGTCGGGCCGGACGTGGACGCCGATCAGGTCGCCGTGCACCCGGGTGGCGGTGCGGGCGCCGCGGCGGATGAGGTGTTCGCCCTGCGGAGCGCCGTTGAGGGCGACGAGGATGCGCTCCTTGGTCTCCCAGGGGGCCCGGATGCCGTGCCGTGCGCGGTAGTCGGCGAGTTCCTCCTCGACCCGGTCGGCGAGCCAGAGCAGGGCGAGTTCGCGCAGGGCGCCGAGGTTGCCGGCCCGGAAGTAGTGGTCGAGGGCGATGTCGACCCGGTCGGGCGGGTAGATCTCGCCCTGGGCCATCCGGGAGCGCAGGGCCTGCGGGCTGAGGTCGACGAGTTCGATCCGGTCGGCGCCGCGGACCACCTCGTCGGGGATCGTCTCGCGCTGGGCGACGCCGGTGATCTGCTCGACGACGTCGTTGAGGCTCTCCAGGTGCTGGATGTTGAGGGTGGTGGCCACGTCGATGCCGGCGTCGAGCAGGTCGCGCACGTCCTGCCAGCGTTTGGGGTGGCGGCTGCCGGGGGCGTTGGTGTGCGCGAGTTCGTCGACGAGGGCCAGTGCCGGGCGGCGGTCGAGGAGGGCGCCGGTGTCGAGTTCGGTGAGGTCCATGCCGCGGTAGGCGACCGGGCGGCGGGGCAGCACCGGGAGGTCGCCGAGCTGGTTCTCGGTGCCGCGGCGGCCGTAGGTCTCGACCAGGCCGACGACGACGTCCGTGCCCTCGTCGTGCAGCCGCCGGCCCTCGGCAAGCATGGCGTACGTCTTCCCGACCCCCGGCGCCGCCCCCAGGAACACCCGCAGTCGTCCGGTCACCGCCGAGCCGCCACCTCCTCCGGGTCCATCCTCCGCCACGCGTGCCCGGGGACGCGACCGGCGACTGGTGGACCGGCTCTGACCTGGGGTTTTGTGGCAACCGACAAAACCTCCACGCTGTGGAGGTGCCAGTTCGTCCGGATTGCCCTTGTTCCGGTCCGGCCGTCCGGCGAAGGATTGCCGGGCCGTCCGGAGGGACCGATTCCGGACGGGTACCTGCACCAGAAGGCTTCCCTCATGCCGCAGAACGCCCACATCGAGCAGTACGGGGTGGACACCATCCCGGACGCCGAGCGCACCAGCACACCGCGCGACGTCGCCAGCATCCTCATCGGCTCCAACCTCGCGTTCGGTGTCGTCGTGTTCGGCTGGCTGCCGGTCTCGTTCGGGCTCTCGTTCTGGAGCAGCCTCAGCGCACTGGTGATCGGCACCGTCGCCGGCATCGTCCTGACCGCGCCGCTCGCGTTGGTGTCGCTGCGCACCGCGACCAACCTGTCGACCAGCTCCGGCGCGTTCTTCGGGGTCCGGGGCCGACTGATCGGCTCGGTGGTCGGGCTGCTGCTGTCGCTCGGGTACACGGCGCTGGCGCTGTGGGTGGGCGGCGACGTCGTGGTCGGCGCGCTCAACCGGATGCTCGGGCTGCCCACGGACGGCGTGGCGTACGTGGCGACGTACAGCGTGCTGGCCGTGCTGAGCGCGACCGCCGCCGTGTTCGGCTACCGGCTCCTGCTGAAGCTGGAGCGGGTGCTGATGTGGGCGATGGGCGCCCTGCTGCTGGCCGGGCTGTTCGCGTTCGCGCCGCACTTCAACGGCTCTGCTCACGGCGCCTACCTGCTGGGCGGCTTCTGGCCGACCTGGCTGTTGGCAGTGGTGGCGGCCGGGCTGAGCGGGCCGATCGCGTTCATCACGCTGCTGGGCGACTACACCCGGTACGTCTCCCCCGCCCGGCACTCGGAGCGCAAGGTGCTGTGGTCGACCTGCGTGGGCCTCTTCCTCGGCCTTCTGATCCCCCAGCTCTTCGGCACCTTCACCGCGGTGGCCACCGGCGCGGGCAACGACTACGTGCACGGGCTGATCGCCGGCGCCCCGGCCTGGTTCCTGCTGCCGCTGCTGCTCAACGGCCTGCTGGGCAGCGCGGGCAACACCGGCCTGATGCTGTACAGCATGGGCCTGGACCTGGACGCGATCCTGCCGCGCGCCACCCGGCTGCAGGCGACGTACGTCGTGGCGGCCCTGGCGACCGTGCTCGTCTTCCTCGGCCACTTCGTGTGGAACGCGCAGGACGCCGTCACCTCGTTCGTGCTGGTGCTGACCGCGATCGGCACGCCGTGGGCGGTCATCACGCTGATCGGGCACCGCCGCTTCCGGGGCGACTACGACCAGGAGTCGCTGCAGGTGCTCAACCAGCGCACGCGCGGCGGCATCTACTGGTACCGGGCCGGCTGGAACCTGCCGGCCACGGTCGCCTGGGCGGCAGGCAGTGCGCTGGGGCTGTGCGCCGTGGACACCCCGGCCTACCAGGGGCCGCTGCTGTCCCTGACCAGCGGGGTCGACGTCAGCTTCCTGCTGTCGGGGGCCCTGGCAGCCGGCCTCTACCTGCTGCTCTCCCGTGGGGCGCGGGGCAAGGCGCCGGCGCGGCCCGCGCGCGAGTCGCTTCAGGAGCCCGCGCACGAGGACCGGCGCGAGGCCGCCGTCTGATCGTCTCCCCCTGCTGATCGTCTTCACTCGTGACTCCTGATCGCATGGTGCTATCGTCACTAGCACCATGTTGCTGAAGCTGGACACCGGCGACGCCCGCCCCCTGCACGAGCAGGTGGCGGGCGCGATCCGTCGGGCCGTCGCCGAGGGCGAGTGCGCCCCCGGGGACAAGCTGCCGCCCGCCCGGGACCTCTCCCGGGCCCTCGGCGTCAACACCAACACCGTCCTGCGCGGGCTGCGCGCCCTGCGGGACGAAGGCGTGCTGGAGTTCCGCCGGGGCCGTGGCATCACGGTCGCCGCGGACGCCGACACCCGCGCCGAACTGGTGGACCGCGTACGACAGTTGATCGCCGACGCGGCCCGGGCCGGCTACAGCAGGAACGATCTCGTGGATCTGATCAGGGGGATGTCGTGACGGACTCGGAGCCTGTACAAGAGGGGCCCGTAGCCGAGGGGCCCGTAACGGACGGAAAGCGGCCGCGCCGGGGAGGGATCTGGGCGGGGGCGGCCTGGTCGGCCGGCGTGCTGGCCCTGCTCGTCGCCCTGCCCTGGGCGGCCCGCCACCGGATGCCCGACCCGGTGGCCACGCACTGGAGCGGCAGCAAGCCCGACGGCTCGATGTCGCTGACGGCGGCGATGCTCTTCCCGGCCGGCATCTGGCTGGTCCTGGTGCTGGGCGCCGTCGTGGCCCGCCGCTTCTGGGGCGGTCAGAAGCCCGGCCTGCCCGGGGCGCTGCTGGCGGGCGGCGGGGTGCTGCTGACGGGGGCGCAGGCCTCGATCGTCCACGCCAACCTGGACCGGTCGCGGTGGCAGGACGCCGCCCCGATGGACGCCTGGGTCGTCGCGATCATCGCGGGGACGGGCGTGGCGGGCCTGCTCGCCTGGCTCGCCACCCGGAAGCCCGGCGCCGCCGCCGGCGCCCCGCCCCGCAGCCCGGTGATGACGATCCCGGCCGGGGCGCAGCTGGTCTGGCTCTCCCGCACCAGCAGCCCGGGGCTGCAGGTGTTCGCAGCCCTCCTCGGCCTCGGCTCGGTCGGCACCGCGCTGGCCAGTGCCACCGGGCTGACCGGGCTGAGCTGGTCACTGCTGACCCTTCTCACGCCCACCTCGCTGATCGTGCTCGCCTGCTCCTCGGTGCAGGCCCGGGTCACCGCGAACGGGCTGGACGTCGGCTTCGGCCCGTTCGGCCGGCCCGGACGGCACTGGTCCCTGGACGACATCGCCTCGGCGCGCGCCGAGGAGCGCACTCCGGCGCAGGCGGGCGGCTGGGGTTACCGGATGAACGGACTGGGCACCACCGTGATGCTCCGCAAGGGCATCTGCCTGGTCGTCCGCACCCACCGGGGCGCCGAGTTCGCGGTCAGCGTCGACGATGCCGAGCGCGGCGCGGCCCTCCTCAACTCGCTCACCGCGCGCGCCGGCACGCCGGCCACCTGACGCGAGGGCGCCGTCCGGTCCGCCACCCGGCCGACCGGGCGGCGCTCCGGTGGCGGGCCCGGACGTCTGCGGTCAGGCTGGACCGCGGTCGGACGGCTCGGTCGGACGGACGGCTTGGTCGGACGGCTCGGTCGGACGACGGTGATCCTCAGGTCGGCCGACCCGGAGCGGGACGCAAGCGGCAGCCGGACGCGGACGGGCGGTGGTGCGGGTGGTCGGCGACGGCGGTTTCCCGTCGCGCGGGGTGTGGCGCCGGCCCGCGCTGCGCTGGGTGGACCTGCTGGTCGCCGCCGCGCTGCTGGCCCTGCTGTACGGGCTGCTGCGGCTCGCACCCTCGCTGAACGCGCCGTTCCTGCCCGACCAGGCACCGGCGACGGTCTCCACCGACCCGTCCAACCTGCCCTACTACGCGGTGCGTTCGCTGCTGCGGATGTTCGCCGCGCTGGTCGCCTCGGTCCTGTTCACCTTCGTCTACGCCACGGCCGCCGCCCGGCTGCGGCGGGCGGACAAGGTGCTGCTCCCGGTCCTGGACATCCTGCAGTCGGTGCCGATCCTGGGCTTCCTCTCGATCACCGTCACCGCGTTCATCAACCTCTTCCCCGGCTCCACGCTCGGCCTGGAGTACGCGTCGATCTTCGCCATCTTCACCTCGATGGCCTGGAACATGACCTTCGCGTTCCACTCCTCGCTGATGAGCCAGCCGCGCGAGCTGGACGAGGCCGCCCGCGTGATGCGGCTGACCAAGTGGCAGCGGTTCTGGCGGCTCGACGTGCCGAGCGGCATGATCCCGCTGGTCTGGAACGGGATGATGAGCTTCGGCGGCGCCTGGTTCTTCCTCGCCGCCTCCGAGTCGATCAGCGTCCTCAACCACCACTACGCGCTGCCCGGCATGGGCTCCTACGCGGCCACGGCCATCGCGGCCGGCGACCTCGGGCAGGTCGGCATCGCGATCGGCGTGATGATCGTCATGGTGATCGGCGTCAACGTGCTGTTCTGGCGGCCGATGACGGCCTGGGCGGAGCGGTTCCGGGTGGAGGAGGCGGAGTCCGCCGACCGGCCGCGCAGCGTCGTCCTCGACCTGCTGCGCCGCTCCAGTCTGCCCGAGCTCGCCGCCCGCCCGCTGCGCCCGGTCGGGCTCGCGCTGGACCGCGGCACGCGGGTCTTCGGCCTCGCCGAGCACCCGCTCTCCCGCACCGTCGTCCGGGAGCGCACCGGGGACGTGTTCTTCGCGGGCGCCGTCGCCGCGATCGTCGTCTTCGGCGCCTGGCAGGCCTTCAACTACCTCGCCACCACCGTCGGGCTCGGCGAGTTCGGCCACGCGTTCGCCGTGGGCGCGGCCACCTTCGGGCGGGTGGTGGTGCTGCTCGCGGTGGCGACGGTGGTGTGGGTGCCGGTCGGGGTGTGGATCGGGATGAACCCGAAGGTCACCCGGTTCGCCCAGCCGGTGGTGCAGGTGCTGGCCAGCTTCCCGGCGAACTTCCTGTTCCCCTTCGCCACCGCCGCGTTCGTCGCCCTCGGGATCTCGCTCGACGCCGGGTCGATCCTGCTCATGGCGCTCGGCGCGCAGTGGTACATCCTGTTCAACGTGATCGCCGGCGCGTCCGCGATCCCCACCGACCTGCGCGAGGCGATGACCGGCTTCCAGGTCCGCGGGCGGCTGCGCTGGCGCGCGTTCATCATCCCGGCGGTCTTCCCGTACTACGTCACCGGCGGGATCACCGCCGCCGGCGGCGCCTGGAACGCCGCGATCGTCGCCGAGGTCGTCGACTACGGCTCGCACCATCTCACCGCCACCGGGCTCGGCGCGTACATCGCCGATGCCACCGGCACCGGGAACTTCCCGAAGATCCTGGTCGGGGTGAGCGTGATGAGCGTCTACGTGGTCGCGCTCAACCGCCTGCTGTGGCGCCGGCTGTACCGGCTCGCCGAGACCCGCTATGCGCTGTGACCCGTCGTGCACTGCTCTGCGCCTTGACCTGCTACGCCCTCCGAGGAGCCGACCGCGATGACCACCAGCACGCGCACGACGATCGTCGAGGCCACCAACGTCACCAAGACGTTCACCACCCCGGACGGGCGTGCGCTGCCGGTGCTCGACGACATCAGCCTGCACCTGGTCGAGGGCGAGATCGTCGCCCTGCTCGGCAAGTCCGGCTCGGGCAAGTCCACGCTGTTGCGCTGCCTGGCCGGGCTGATTTCCCCCTCCTCCGGAACGGTCGCCTACCGCGGCACCCCGCTGCGGGCCGCCAACCCCGGGGTGGCGATGGTGTTCCAGTCCTTCGCCCTACTGCCCTGGCTCACCGTCCAGCAGAACGTCGAACTCAGCCTCCAGGCGCGGGGCGTGGGCGAGGAGGAGCGGCGGGAGCGGGCGCTGCGGGCGATCGACCTGATCGGTCTGGACGGCTTCGAGGGCGCCTACCCCAAGGAACTGTCCGGCGGGATGCGCCAGCGGGTCGGCTTCGCCCGGGCGCTGGTCGTCGAGCCGGACGCGCTGTTCATGGACGAGCCGTTCTCCGCGCTCGACGTGCTGACCGCCGAGAACCTGCGCTCCGAGCTGGTCGGGCTCTGGGACGGGCACGAGGCCCCGGTCAAGTCGATCCTGATCGTCACCCACAACATCGAGGAGGCGGTGCTGCTGGCCGACCGGATCCTGGTACTGTCCAGCAACCCCGGCCGGATCCGCTTCGAGCTGACCGTCGACCTCCCGCGCCCGCGCGACCGGCGCAGCCCGCAGTTCGAGGCGCTGGTCGACACCGTCTACGGCATCCTCACCGGCCGCGAGGAGCAGCCCGCCGCCGAACCCGCCGCCCGACAGGCCACCCCGATCACCACCCCGCTGCCGCCGGCCAGCGTCGGCGGGCTGGCCGGCCTCCTGGAGATCCTGCTCGCGATGGGCGGCGAGGAGGGCCTGGCCGAGATCGCCGACGAGCTGAACTTCGAGGTCGACGACCTGCTGCCGCTGGTCGACGCCGCCGTGCTGCTGGGCCTCGCGACGACGAGCGACGGGCGGCTCGCGATCACCGCGACCGGGCGCGAGTTCGCCGCCGCCGACATCCTCACCAGCAAGCAGCTGTTCGCCCGCATCGCCGCCCGGCGCGCGCCGCTGGTCCGGGCGATCGTCCAGGCGCTGGCCGCGACCGAGGACCACAAGCTGCGCGAGGACCTCTTCCTCGACCTGCTGCGCGCCGGCTACGACGCGGACGACGCACGGCGGCAGCTGGAGACGGCGATCGACTGGGGCCGGTACGGCGAGCTGTACGACTACGACGCGGACGACGCGGTGTTCCACCTGGAGCCGGGGACGGAGGCGGACGCGGCGCTGTAGCGATGCCATAGCGGAGATGTAGCCGGTCGGACACTCTCCGTCTTATTGAAAAGAATTATCATTTCATTCTAGGATGGCGCACACTTCGCACATGCCTGGAGTGAGGACGACGTGACGTTTCATCAGATAGACCGCCGCACCCTGTTGCGCGGCGCCGGTGCGCTCATGGCCGGCGGGCTGCTCGCCGCCTGCAGCAGCGGCGGCTCTTCGAGTCCCCAACTGTCCACCAGCGCCGGGCCGTCCGTGGCGCCCCGCAAGGGCGGGCGGCTGCGGGCCGCCTTCGCCGGCTCGGCCGCCGAGACCACCAGCGTGCTCCAGGCCACCGGCAGCGCCGTCGACTACGTCCGCGCCCGGCTGATCTGGGACACCCTCGGCGAGATCGACGGCAGCGCGACGGTCTGGCGGCTCGCCGAGTCCGTCGAGCCCAACACCGACGCGACCCGCTGGACCGTCCGCGTCCGCGACGGCGCGACCTTCAGCGACGGGCGCAAACTCACCGCCGAGGACGTGCTGTTCAGCCTCCGCACCCTGGCCGGGAACCCGACCACGCAGGCCGGGCAGCTCAGCGGCCTGGATCCGGTGGCGAGTTCGGTGCGCGATCCGCGGACGCTCGACCTGGCGCTGAAGGCTCCGGACGGCTTCTTCGACCTCGCCCTCGCTCAGTCCGTCTTCGTCTTCCCGGCCGGCACCACCGACTTCGAACACGCCCTGGGCAGCGGGCCGTTCGTCCTCAAGAGCTGGACCCGCGGCGCGAGCAGCCTGCTCACCGCGCGCACCGACTACTGGGGCGCCTCCCTCGGCGGCGGCCCGTACCTGGACGAGATCGAGCTCGCCTCGGTCGCCGACGCGGGCGCCCGGCTCAACGGTGTCAAGGCGGGCCAGTTCGACTACGCCGGCGGCGTCTCGCTCACCGCCGCCCGGGCCGAGGCGAAGAACCCGGACCTCCGGATCGTCACCGCCCCCCAGGAGTTGTGGAGCGATCTCGCCCTCACCATGAACCTCGGCGCCCAGCCGTTCACCAAGCCCGAGGCCCTCCAGGCCGTGCGCTACGCGATCGACCGCGAGGCCATGGTCCGCACCGTCACCCTCGGGTACGGCGAGGTCGCCGACGACGCGCTCGGACGCCACCAGTCCTGGTACGACACGACGTTGCCGCGCCGCGCGCACGACCCGGAGAAGGCGAAGAAGCTGCTCGCGGACGCCGGGCTCGGCGACGTCAGGCTCTCCGTCCGCACCAGCGACTACGAGTACGGATCGCTGGAGAGCGCCACCGCCTTCGTGCAGCAGGCGCAGGCCGCCGGAATCGCGGTGACCGTCGACAAGATCCCGGCCGCCGACTACTACACCGACATCAAGACCCTGCTCAGCACGCCGCTGCAGACCAACCTGTACCACGCGATGCCGCTGCCGCTGCAGCTCTCCTTCTTCTACGGTTCCAAGGCGTCCTACCCGTTCACCGGGCCCGCGAGCCCCACCCTGGACGGGCTGATCGCCGCCATGCACACCACCGTCGGCAACGACGCGAAGCGGGCCAAGGCCGTGCACGACGTCCAGCACCACCTCTACGACCTGGGCGGGGACGCGGTGTTCGCCCGGATCCCGCCGGTCGCGGCGACGAAGCCGTCGGTGCAGGGCGTCCAGGCCCGCGGGTTCTTCGACTACCCGTGCCTGCGCGACGCGTTCCTCGGCTCGTGAGGGGTGTTCCTCGGCTCGTGAGAGGTGTTCCTCGGCTCCTGAGGCGCGCGCTTCGAGCGAGCGCCGGGGCCGTCGGGACCCTGCTGGCGGCCTCGGCGCTGGTCTTCGCCACCACCGCGCTCGCCCCCGGGGACGCGGCCACCGCCCGTCTCGCGGGGCGCGCCGGTCCGGAGCAAATCGCGGTGTTGAGGCATCAGTTGGGCCTGGACGATCCGCCGTGGACCCGCTACCTGCACTGGCTCTGGCACGCCCTGCACGGCGACCTCGGCACCTCGTACGCCAACGGGACGCCCGTCTCCCAGCTCGTCGCCGAGCGGGCCGGCAACTCGCTGCTGCTCGGCGCGGTGACGGCGCTGCTGCTGGTGCCGCTGGGGGTCGGCCTCGGGCTGTGGGCCGGGCTCCGGGCCGGGCGGGCCGCCGACCGGGTGGTGTCGCTGGGCACGCTCACGCTGGTCAGCCTCCCGGAGTTCGTAGTCGGGACGCTCCTGGTGCTGCTGTTCGCGGTCGGGCTCGGCTGGCTGCCTGCGGTGTCGGTTCCGGCGGCCGGGCAAAGCCCGTTCACGCAGCCGGAGTTGCTGGTGCTACCGGTGCTCACGCTGCTGTCCGTCAGTCTGGCGCAGAACGTGCGGTTGGTGCGCTCCGGGGTGATCGAGGCGGCCGGGTCGGACGCGGTCCTCGCGGCCCGGCTCGGCGGGGTGCCGGAGCACCGGGTGGTGCTGCGCTGGATCCTGCCCGCCGCCGTCGTCCCGGCCGTCCCCGTTCTCGCCCGCTACCTCGCCTACCTGCTCGGGGGCACGCTCGTCGCCGAGTCGCTGTTCGGCTACCCGGGGCTGGCCACTGCGCTGGTGAACGCCACCGCCTCCCGCGACACGCCCGTCGTGCTCGGGATCGCCCTGCTCGTCGCGGGCCTGACCGTCACCCTCAACCTCGCGGCGGACGCCCTCGCCGCGCTGCTCAACCCCGCGGCCAGGAGGGCACATTGACCACCTTGCTGCGCCTGCGGACCGCGCTGGCCGCCATCGTCCTCAACCCCGCCGCCAGGAGGGCGCGTTGACCACCGTTCGAGCCACCGTTCGCGCCGCTGTTCCGAAGCGGCGGCGGCTGCGGGCCTGGGCGGCCGGGGGCGTGCTCGCCGCCACCGTCCTGCTCGCCCTGGCCGGGCCCGCCCTCGCCCCGCACGGCCCCGGCGAGGTCCTCGACCTGCCGTACGGCCCCGCCGGCGGGGCCGCCCCGCTCGGCACCGACCACCTCGGGGCCGACCTGCTCAGCCGATTCCTGCACGGCGGGCGCTCGTTGGTGCTGCTCTCGCTCGGCGCGCTGGGCGCCGCCTACCTGGGCGGCGCCGTCGTCGGCATGACCGCCGCCCTGCGCGGCGGGCGGCTCGACGCCTGGGTGCTCCGGGGCGCCGACGTGCTGCTCAGCCTGCCCGCCTTCCTGCTGCTCAGCGTCACGGTCGTGGCCACCGGGCGCGGCAGCCTCGGGGTCGGGGCGGCGGCGGCCGTAGTGCTGTTCCCGGAGATCATCCGGGTGGTCCGGGCGTGCACGCTCCAGGCCCTGCAACACGACTACGTGGAAGCCTCGTTGGCACGCGGGGAGCGCACCTGGTACGTCCTGGTGCGCGAGGTGCTGCCCAACGCGGCGCCCGTCCTCACGGCGGACGCCGGGGTCCGGTTCGTCGGGGCGGTGTTCATCGTCTCCACCGCGTCCTTCCTCGGGTACGGCGCACAACCTCCGGACGCCGACTGGGGGTTGATGATCCTCGAAAACCGGGACGGACTGTCGCTCCAGCCCCTCGCGGTCGCCGTCCCGGCGGCCGCGCTGCTGGTGCTGCTGCTGACCGTCAACCTGCTCGTGGACAGCGCATTTCCGGGGGTGGCGGTTCGACGGCGCGCGGTTCAGCTCGCTGCTGAACCCGAGCCCACTGCGCCCGAATCCGGCGATTCCGCGCTCTCCGTACGGGAGTTGACCGTCCGGGCGGAAAGCGGGAGCACAGTGCTCGACCGCGTCGACCTGGACCTCGCACCCGGCCGGATCCTCGCCCTGGTCGGGGCGTCCGGCAGCGGCAAGACCACGCTCGCACTGGCCGCCCTCGGGGAGGTCCGCCCCGGGCTGGCGGTCGCCGGGGGCACGGTCCGCCTCGCCGGGCAGTCCGTCCTCGGCCTGCGCGAACGCGCCCTGCGCGCGCTGCGCGGACGCCACGCCGGGTACGTCCCGCAGGATCCGCGCACCTCGCTCGCGCCCACGCTGCGGGTCGCCGACCTGGTCGGCGAGTTCCTGCGGGCGCGTGCCGTACCGCGCAGCGACCGTCCCGAACTCGTAGCAGCCGCCCTCCGATTGGCCCGACTGCCGGACGATCCGGCCTTCCGGCGGCGCCTGCCGCACCAGCTGTCGGGCGGCCAGCGGCAGCGCGTCGCCCTCGCCGCCGCGCTCGCCCACCGGCCGGACCTGCTCGTCCTCGACGAGCCCACCAGCGCGCTCGACCCCGCCACCGCCGCAGGCCTCCTCGCCGACCTGCGGCAGCTGCGCGCCGACGGCGGCCCGGCGATCCTGCTCGTCGCCCACGACCTCGCCCAGGTGGCCGAGGTCGCCGACGAGGTCGCCGTCCTGGCGGACGGACGGATCGTCGAACGGGGGCCGGTAGCCGAGGTGTTGGCCCGACCGGCCAGTGCGGCCGGGCGACGGCTGGTCGAGGCGGTCCGCGTCACGGCCGCACCCAAGGCGCTCCCCCGGGTCGCCGAGCCCGTCCTCGAACTGGCCGGCCTCACCGCCCGGCGCGGCCGGGCGATCGTCCTGGACGGCATCGACCTCGTCGTCGCGCCCGGCGACTGCCTGAGCGTCGTCGGCCCGTCCGGCGGCGGCAAGACCACCCTGCTGCGCTGCCTCACCGGCCTCCACGGGGACTGGTCCGGGGAGCTCCGGCTTGCCGGCGCCGCCGTCCCCCCGGCCGTCCGGGATCGCAGCCGGGCGCAGCTGCGCCGCCTCCAGCTCGTCCCCCAGGACCCGCAGGACTCGCTCAACCCGCGCCACCCGGTGGGCGCGGCGGTCGCCCGCCCGCTGCGGCTCCACCGGCCCGACCTCGGCCCGGCCGACGTCCGGGCCGAGGTGCACCGGCTGCTGGACCGCGTCGGGCTGAGCGGTGAACACGCCGAGCGCCTGCCCGCGGGCCTCTCCGGCGGCCAGCGCCAGCGGGTGGCGCTGGCCCGCGCCCTGGCGGCCGGGCCGGACGTCCTCCTCTGCGACGAGGCCACCAGCGCCCTCGACCCGCCCACCGCCGCCACCGTCCTCGCCCTCCTCGACGAGCTGCGCCGGGAGCTGGACGTCGCCCTCGTCGTCGTCACCCACGACCTCACCGTCCCGGCCCGCCTCGGCGGCCGGATCGCGGTCCTCGCCGACGGCACCGTCCGCGAGACCGGCGAGGTCGCGGACGTCCTCGCCCACCCGGCCGATCCGGTCACCGCCCAACTCCTCACCGCCGTACCCGCCCTGCCCGAACCCGCTCCCACCAGGACACCGCACCCATGACCACCACCCGTTGGCTCCGCCGCCCCCAGCCGCGCCCGGCTGCCGCGCTCCGGCTGCTCTGCCTCCCGCACGCCGGCGGCTCGGCCGGCCTCTACCGCCCGTGGGCCGCCCTGCTGCCGCCCGACGTCGAGCTGCTGGCTGCCTGCCCGCCCGGCCGGGCGGACCGCCTCCACGAGCCGCTCCCCGACGACCTGCCCACCCTCGTCGCCGGGCTCGCAGCCGCCGTCGCACCGCTGCTCGACCGGCCGTGGGCGGTGTTCGGGCACAGCATGGGTGCGACCGTCGGCCACGAACTGATCCTGCACCTCATGCGCCGCGGCCACCGCCCGCCCGTCCACCTGTTCGCATCCGCCCGGGAGGCGCCGCAGTTCCACCATGGCGGGACCGTCCACCTCCTCGACGACGACGCCCTCTGCGCCGAACTCACCCGCCTCGGCGGCACGAACGCCGACCTGCTGGCCATCCCCGAACTCCGGGCGCTGGCGCTCCCCGCCGTCCGCGGCGACTACCGCCTGATCGAGACGTACACCAACCTCCCCCGGGCCCAACTCCCTTGCCCGGTCGCCGCCTTCATCGGCACGGACGACCACGAGCTCACCCCCGAGGAGGCCGCCGGCTGGGCCGACTGGACGGACGCCGGCTTCGAACTCCAGAGCTTCCCCGGCGGGCACTTCTACCTCTCCGACCAACCGGCCGCCGTCATCTCCGCCGTCCTTGACCGCCTCCGCACACCCGCCGATCGTTGAGCTGAAGCCCTCAAGGGCGTTTCCGAATAACAGCCGCCATCTTCGCTACTCGCGGAAAACGCGAGAAAGCCTGCGGCGAGGCTTCCCACTGTCACACACTGAGTCGCAGGGATATCCCCAGGGGAGGCTTCGTGGTGCAGAACGGAACTGAGCTCGCTGAGGCGCTCAAGGCGGTTCGGGCAGGCCTCGCCGCCGCCCAGGCGGAAGGCGACGGGGCGGCGATCCGGTTCAACGTCAAGGAGGTCACGCTGGATCTCGCGATCGAAATCCGCGCGAGCGGGGCGGCCTCGGGCGGGGTGAAGGCGTTTGTCGTCTCCACCGATACGAAGGGAGAGTGGTCCAAGTTGCGTGCCCACCGGTTGACGGTCAATCTGGAGGTCTCCGGCGCGGACGAGGTGCTGATCAACGGACATGCCTCGGACTTCGGGAGCACGGTCAGCGAGAGCCTGTTCGAGTAACCGGCCACGAGAGTGGGGGCACCGAGCTGGCCGAGGACCGTACAGGTGCTCGGCCCCGAAGGTAGGTACGGGTCCGGCACCTTGATCGCCCCAGGGTTGGTTCTGACCGCATGGCACGTCGTTTCGAGAGCGGGCGACAGCTCAACCGGGCCCATCGGCGCACAGGTGCGGGTGAAGGTCCTGCGTGATCAGCAGGAGCACCCGATGGAGGTCACCTGGGCCGGCGACCGGGAGCTCGATGCCGTGTTGTTACGAGCAGATCCCGGCCGACTCGGTCGCGACCTCGCACCGGCGAGGTGGGGTGAGCTGACCTGTTCGAGTCCGAGAGTCCACCCGGAGTGCTCGGCCGTCGGTTTTCCTCGGGCCATGCAGCACCAGGCCGTTCAGGCAGACGGGACCCGCGCAGTCGTCCACGACAACCGCGAAGTCATTGGTCGGGTCAGCCCCGTAACCGGTCTCAACGCGTCGAAGTACGACCTCGACGTCTCGAATGCACTGCCCCGCGACATCAGCGGCGCGATGGGCTGGAGCGGCCTGTCGGGAGCAGGACTGTTCTGCCACGACATCCTTGTCGGTCTGATCCTGGCGGTACCGGAAGCCTATCGGGGGCAAACCCTCTGGGCGCTGCCGATCCGGCGTCTCCTCGCACGCACCGACTTCACGGCCTTGGTGACGGAGCACACTGGTGTCGCGCCACGCCTGGAGTCCGCAGACCAGAGCGTCCACTTCCACGAACCGCCTATTCCGCGCCTATCGCCCTCATACCTGCTCTCGCCACAGGCCGAGGTCGTCCCGTTCACTGGCAGAGGAAAGGAGATCGCCCACCTCACCTCCTGGTGCACCAGCAGCCGGGTCGTCGACGTGTCGGTGGTCTTCGGTCCCGGCGGCGTGGGAAAGACTCGACTCGCCACCGAACTGACGCGGCGCATGACCAGCCGACGATCGCCGTGGACGGCGGGTTTTCTGTCCGATGTGCAGCGGGCAGGCGCGGAGCTTGAATCGCTTAAGACGAATCTCCGCCCGCTTCTGCTGGTGGTCGACTACGCCGAGACTCGTCTGGACCAGGTCGAGCAGGTGCTCAACCTCTTCACCGAGGCACGCCATGCGTACGACAAAGTCCGGGTGCTGCTGCTGGCGAGGACTACGCAGAGATGGTGGACAGATCTCGAGATGCAATGGCAGGGCTCCACGGTCATGGAGCGAGGCACAGAGGTGCAGCTGGGTCCGTTCGCGCTGCACGATCGTATCGGCAGCCCGGAGAGCACAGAGATTGCGGCCCAGGCCTTTCGTAGCCGTATCACCCACCTCGCGGCGCTTGAGTATGTGCCATCAAGTCACAGCGACAGCAGCTCAGTTCAGGCGACAGAGCCGCCGCCCGACGACCCTTCCGCGGCAGTTGTCGACGAAGTCATCGTGTCCATCCACATGACGGCCCTTGCCCGTGTTCTGGAGGGCAGTGACATCTCGATTGTGGACGCGGTCCGACCGGTCGACGTCCTGCTGACCCACGAGAGTCGCTACTGGCGACACAGCGTTCGATCACACGGTCTGGACGGCGCCTTTCGCACGCATGAGCTCCTACGACAACTCGTCGCAGTTCAGCGCATCGTGGGAGCCGAGAAGCGCCGAAACGCATTGAACGCCGTGATGGTGGCACTTCGCTTCCACGAACGGGACTTCGACTCCCCCACGCCTCCGGACCCCGAGCTCACTCGACGTCTCGAACAGATGCTCGCGGACCTCTACCCTGCAACGGACGGCGCTCGTTGGGGAGCGATGAGCCCCGATATCCTGGCCGCCGAACTCATCGTCCTGGCCGACCGCGAGAGTGACAACGAGCTTGTCGTACATGTTCTCCCCGATGCCGCTCTCTCCGAGGCTCAGCAACAGCATGCTCTGACCGCCCTCGCGCGGGCCTCCACTCACCAGCCCCAGCTTGCGGACAGAACCGCACGCGCAGTCGCCAGGGGGGCGGTCACACTCCTCCGCAAGGCTGTCGATGTCACCGCCGAGCTCCCGTCCGCGCAGGCGATCACCTGGCTGACCGCGCTCAAGTCCGCTGCGGTCCCCACCACGAGCAGTAATGGCGATGAAGCCGGTGATCAACATCGCCGAATCGACCGTCTCCTGGGGCAACTCAGGGCCTCCTCTGGAACAAGCCAGCTGACTGGCCTTCAATCGATCGGCCCCGTGCCGGAGCCCGATCCGTCGGACGAGGCACAACAGCCGGCCGGTTCCTCCCCCCAAAGCGACGCCAATGCCCCTGGGGCCTCCGATCGAAAATACCTCGCTGTTCTCCTGCCACCACAAGCTCACCCCGGCTCGCGAAAGCCGATTCCCGCCTGGTTCCTGTTCGCGAGCGGCGCAGTCATCAGCCCCCGCCAGAAGGAGAGGATGAATCGCGTCCTACGGTGCCTCGCAGACGAGGCGCGCCGATCCGGACGCTCCCTTCCCGCCCTCAACACCCTTCTCATCGGCGTGGACGCCTCCGTGAAGCTCAACCTCTCCTCCGAATCTCCCGCCATTGCACCATTCCACTCGGAAAGCTCCAACAGCGTGTGGCACTGCCCCGCCGATCAGGCGCTGCCGCCAGAATCCGGAGCCCACTCGTCATCGGATCCTTATCCGGCTCTGGTACATCTCGGCTGGGCACCCGACGGAACGATCACATTCGCCGATCTCGAACAGATCGGGATGATTCAGCTCGACGGCCCCATCAACCGCGCGCGATCCATCTTGGGCTGCCTGGCCTTCGAACTCGCCACGAGACCCATTGGTGACCGGCCGATCGCGCACACCACAGGCTTCTCCACTGATGCCCCTTCAACCCCGCACGCTTCCCTTGAGGATGCGCTCGCGGCCGCCTCCGCCCACGCGGCCGAAGCCCGCTCCGCGCTTCAGTCGCTCGGTGTTGAACATCCCCGCGATGCGCGTCTACTCGAGCCCTTGAACAGGCTCTGGCGACCGCGGCTGATCCTCAGTAGCCACCGGCCCACAGCCGATGCTGCCCACGAGCTTAAGCGCATCCTCAGCGCCCGCCCCCAGGTCGGTCCGGTAGTCGTCACTCACGCTGCATCCTCCGATCCGGGATCAATGACCCGATGGACCGTCACTCTCGGCAAGTTGATGACGGGTTCCCCGTACGAGCCGCGACGGTAGGAACGGTGTGATCCAGCTGGCGCCATTGCAGGCGCACCCAAACACCTTTCGGCCCACCAGCGTGGCAATCCGGTCAGTGCCAGGAGATCCGCCTCATCGGCATCGGCGGTTCAACGATTCTTTGACAGCGGAGCACTATGGATCGAAGGAGAGTCAGGCATGGGCATCTTCCGCAGTTCCCTCAACGAGCGACCCCGCTGGCTTGCCGACGAACTTGCCCTGATTCGAACTGAATTCGGGCAGGAGCAGCGCTCAGCCCAAGCCGAGCTCCGCACCCTTCACGCCGAACTACGGCAACAATTCGGCACTGGGCTGGACAGCGGACTGCAGGATCTCCGCAGCGAGCTGCGCGAGCTCCGTCGAGAACTCAATGACGCCCACAAGAGCATCACCGAAGCCCACCGCGAGGTGGAGTCTCTTCGACTTGAGCTCGAGGCGGCACGGCGTCGACCCGCAGAAGCAAGGACGCAGACCGTCGACATGGCAGGAGCGCAACTCGGCGCGTCGGCTTTCACAGCCGATCCCCACCGTAACGCCACAAACGCGCACCCACCCACCGTCGGACATGAGGAACCCACCCCCGACGGCCATGAGTCGGCGGGCCCGGAGCCGTCACCTGGTGAGCAGCGAACTCTCGGCGCCCTACTGGAACGTGCCGCGGGGGTCGGTGCCGCCGACGTTGCCTGCCATCGGGACACGTGGGCGTTCATCGTGGAACAGGCTGCCCAGAACTCTCATTTCCGGGTGCCCGGGATCGCCGCCCGCGGAGGCGACGACGACCAGACCAACGTGACCGTGTCTGGTCGAACCCTGATCGCTGTCCTCAGCGCTTTGCACACCACCGCTCGCTCGCGAAGGGCCTCGCGTGAGGATCGTGCGCTCGCGTCGACGTACTACAATCGTGTCGCCAGCGGCATCGGCGAGGCCACCCCTTCTCAGGTCAATACCACCAGGGTCCGAATTGTGATCGACGACCGCCCTCCGCAAACCGACGACAGCGGTAGCGCCTGAGCACCGACTCGCCACCGCCGTGCGACGGCTTCGGGCCACCGCGGGGTCATCTCCTCGCTAGGCGGCCCATACTTGCTCCATGCCAAGCGAGTTGAGATACGATCCGCCGCTGCGTCTGCCGGCCGTGGTCACCGACCGGTGGGGGCGGGTCGACACCGTCCTCGTCAATGACGGGCAGACCTTCTCCCTCCTCCTGCGGGGCAACCGCTTCGAGGGATCCAGCCTCGACGCGCTCGAACTCGCCGGCCGGCTCGACGAGGACGGGCTGCCGCCCGACCTGACCCGCCTCGACGAACTGTGCTCCTGCACCATCGAGTGGAGCACGCCCCTCCAGGTCGCCGGCCCGGACGGCGGGCGCCTCCCGGCCACCCTGCACGGTCGCGTGGTCCTCGGCGACCCCGGCCCCTCCGGCGGCCTCGACGCCCTGCACGTCACCCTCCGGCTCGACCTCCCCGACGGCGGGACGGTCGAGACCGCCGCCCCCTGGGAGGACATGGAGGACGCGCTCCTCGACCTCCGGCGCCAACTGCCGCCCGGCGTCCGCATCCTGGCCTGCATCACCTGCGCGCACTCGGACTACTCCCCGGCCGGCTCGGGCTTCATGGGCTCCATGGCCTGCTTCCGCGACAGCAAGGACACCTACCGCACGGTCAGCGGCAAACCCGGCCTCCTCGCCATCTGGGACCACCGGACCGGATTCACCCAGGAGACCTTCCACTGCCCGGAGTTCGAACCCCGCCGCCCGGGCACCGGCTACCGAGGATAGGCGCGGCCGCCCCCCGGGTCCTGGGCCTCAGAGGTGGTGCACCTCAGCGGAGTTGTCCACCCAGTGCCAGTCCACCGGAGCGTACTGCTTCTTCAGCGCGTTGCGCCCGGGCCCGTACCCCTTCAGGGCGGCCTCCACGGCGGCGGGCAGGGTGCCGAGGTCGTCCGGCACCGGGACACGGAGCAGCAGGTGCTGCTTGCGGTGGCAGAGCAGGAGCTCGCCGGCGGGCGTGCACTCCAGCAGGGCGAAGTGCTTGAGGGGCTTGAACGGCTTGTCCTCGGTGGACAGCCGGGAGCGCAGCTGCCCTTCGGCGGTCCAGGCGTACAGGCCGTAGCGGTTGAGGTGGAAGGCCCTCCCCCGGTGCGGGTCTGCCACCACGGTGAAGTCGAAGCCGGTGAACGGGCTGTCTTTCCTCCGGTCCAGCCCCTCCAGGCGGCCCCGCACCACGCCCTGATCGTCGAGGAGCGCGAAGCTGAACTCCTGGCCCAGGTTGGTGGAGCGGTAGAGCTTTCCGAAGACCGGGACGACGAACAGGTCGTCGCGCAGCGCCGCGGGCCGGGTCATCGTGGAGTCCTCGTACCTGCACAGGCTGCCGGACGTCCCGGTCAGCTCCGACAGGAGCTCCGTCAGCGAGGGCGAGGGGCGGTTGTCCCGCCACACCGGCGCGCCCCGGAACAGGACATGGGGGTACCGGTCGGCTTCGGTCTGCCGGGCGGTACGCGCGTCGAGGGTCGCGAGCGCCCGCAGCGGGGCCTTGGCGCCGGGGGCGAGGCCGCTGCCGGGCTCGGAGACGGCGACGATGTTGGGGCGCGCCCCGGACCAGTTGCTCAGCCCGTACTCGGACGTCATGCACAGCAGCCGGCCGGAGGGCGTGACGGCGATCGACGCGGCGAAGGGGTCGCCCGTCCTCGCCTTCTGCTCCTCCCAGCCCCAGGGCATCCGCCAGGAGGCGAGGACCTGGCTCAGGTCCGGGGAGATCAGGTGGGTGCTCCCCGGCGTCGAGCTGATCGCGATCGTCCCGTCCGGAAGGACCGCCAGGTTGTCCTTGTCCCCGTCCACGATCGCCCACGGCGTGCCGTCCGGCCGCGGGTGCCCGAACAGGGCGGTGGCGGTGGGCGTCCCGTCGGGGGCGTACCGAGTGATGACCCGGTGGTCGAAGTTCCGCTCGGCGGGGTCCGTCGCGCCGGGGGCCCAGCTGTAGCGCCGCACCGTGGACATCGCGTACGTGTCGCCGGAGGCCGTTGCCACGGCGTGGTGCGTCGCGAACCCCCACCCGTCGGCGGTGAGGTCGAGGCGGTGGGCGTCCACGAGCGAGGCGGGGATGATCAGGGGCAGGGTCAGCGTCCGGGTCATGATCGCCATTCTGTACCCGCCCACCGACAGGTGATCGCGGAAGCCCAGGCCGTAGCAGCTACGCGCGCCCGTCCTGTCGTCGGACGAGGACCAGGCTGGCGGCCGCGGCCACGAGCGCGGCGGTGCCGGCGATGAGGAAGATCGAGGACAGGGCGTCGGTGTAGGCGGTGTGGGCCAGGGCGAGGACGTGGTCACGGGTCGCGCCCTCGTAGGGCGCGGCCATGGCGTCGAACTGGCCGGCCGTCACCAGCTCGTGGACGTGGCCCACGTCGGCGGCCGGGATCCCTAGGACGGCCGGAGTGAGAGCGCTGTCCACGTGGCTGCTCAGCACAACGCCGAAGAGCGCGACGCCGACGGCCGTACCGAGCGGGAAGAAGCTGTTGGCCGCCCCGGAGGCGGTGCCCGCCCGTGCGGCGGGGACGACGCCGACGGCGAGGTCGAGCAGGTGCGGGAGGGTGAGGCCGGCACCGGCGCCGAGCAGGAGCAGCATCGGCAGGACGGCCGTCCAGTCGTCCGCCGGGCCGATGCCGGTGGCGCTGAACATCCCGGCGGCCACCAGCACCATGCCGAGCGCCAGTACGACCGACACGCGGAGCTTCTTGGCGAGCATCATGCCCACCGGCGCCGCGAGCAGCAGGGCGACGGACTGGGCGAGCAGCACGAGGCCGATCCGGAACGGGGACAGGCCGAGCATGCCGCCGAGCCACAGGGTGAGGAACGGCAGCAGGCCGAAGCTGAAGATCCGGGCGGCGAAGCTGAGCAGCACGGCGCCGCTGAAGGTGGGGATGGCGAACAGCCGCGGGTCGAGCATGGCTCGCTCGCCGAGGCGCCACTGGAGGAGGGCGAAGGCGGTGGTGAGGACGGCGCCGGCGGCGAGCGTGCCGGTCACGTCGAGGCGGGACCAGCCGTGCTCGGCGCCGGTCAGCAGCCCGTAGTTGAGCGCGAACAGGGCGAGGACGGCGAGTACCGCGCCCGCCTTGTCGACGCGTCCGGAGGCGACCGGGTCGACGCTCTCGGGGACCTTGCGGACGGCGCCGACGAGGATCAGCACGCCCACGGGCACGTTGACGGCGAAGAGCCAGGGCCAGCTCAGCCACTCGGTGATGGCTCCGCCGACCAGCGGCCCGAGGGCGGCGGAGACGGCGGCACCGGCCGTGTAGAGGCCGATGGCGCCGGTACGGGCACGGGTCGGCGCGCCTTCGTACGCGCCGGCGATGAGGGCGAGCGAGGTGCCGAGGACCATGGCCCCGCCGGCGCCCTGGACGGCACGGGCGGCGATCAGCACGCCGGCGCCGGGGGCCAGGGCGCAGGCGGCGGAGGCGACCGTGAAGACGGCCGTGCCGGCCAGGAAGATCCGCTTGCGGCCGATCCGGTCCGAGACCGAGCCGGCGGTGAGGAGGAGGGCGGCGAACGACAGGGTGTAGGCGTTGACGATCCACTGCAGGGAGTCGAGGGAGGCGTCCAGGTCGGCGCCGATCCTGGGCATCGCGACGTTCACGACGGTGATGTCGAGGGTCATCATCGCGGCGGCGAGCGAGGTGACGGCAGTTGTCCAGGTCCGGGCGGAACGGACGTCCGGAGGTGCCGCCTCGCCACCGTTCTCCTTATCGACAACTGCTTCTGACGTTGCGTCAGTCATGTCCACCCCTTCCCGGCGGTCCGCTGGAGACAACCGCGACGCTAGCACTAGATGGAAATGGTTTTCAATGCTATTAATGATGAACACACCGCGGGGAGCCACATCAGACCCGTGCCCCGCCACGCCCACCCATGGCCTCGCCATGCCCAAGGGAGGAACCCCACGTGTCGCAGGACCGCGCGGCGAACGCCGACGACCTGGCCACGGCGGTCGGCGAACTGCTCGGCGTGGCCGCCGAGTCGATCGCCGAGAACGCCAACCTGATCGAGCTCGGACTCGACTCGCTGACGATGATGCGACTGGCCGGGCGGCTCACGCGCACCGGCGCCGACGTGGGCTTCGCCGACCTCGCCTCGCAACCCACCCTCGCCGCCTGGCGCGGCCTCCTCGACCGGACCGGCACCGCCCCGGTCCGTCACGCCGGCACCGCCGTCGACGAGTCCGCGCCCTTCGACCTCGCCCTGATGCAGCACGCCTACTGGGTCGGGCGGGCCGACGGGCAGCAACTCGGCGGCGTGGCCGCGCACTTCTACCACGAGTTCGACGGCGAGGGCGTCGCCCCGGACCGCCTGGAGGCCGCCGTCCGGGCCGTGTTCGCCCGGCACGGGATGCTCCGCGTGCACATCCTCGACGACGGCCGGCAGCGGATCGCCGCCGAGTCCGCCTGGCCCGGCCTGCGCGTCCACGACCTTCGCGAGCGGAGTGCCGCCGAGGCCGAGGCGGAACTCGCGGAACTGCGCCGCCGCCTCTCGCACCGCACCCTGGACATCGCCAACGGCGAGGTGCTGGACGTCCGGCTCACGCTGCTCCCCGACGCGATCCGCCCCGGCGGCACCCGGATGCACGTCAACCTGGACATGGTCGCCGCCGACGCACTCAGCCTGCGCGTGCTGCTCGCCGACCTCGCCGGCGCCTACGCCGCCCCGGGCCTCCTGTCGGCCGCCCCCGGCTACAGCTACCCGCAGTACCTCGCCGACCGCGCCGCCGCCACCGACCCGGCCGCCCGGGAGGCCGACCGCGCCCACTGGCAGGCCCGTCTGCCCGCACTGCCCGCCGCGCCCCGGCTCCCCGTCAACGCGCACCCGGGCGAAGCCACCACCGTCATACGCCGCCACCGCCTGCTCGACCTCGCCGAGCTGCGCCGCTTCGAGAGCCTGGCACGGCGGCACGGCCTGACCCCGGCCATGGCACTGGCGGCCGTGTTCGCCGAGACGCTGACCGCGTTCAGCGCCGAGCCGGAGTTCCTGCTCAACCTCCCGCTCTTCGACCGCGCCCCGCTCCACCCCGAAGTCGATGATCTGGTGGGCGACTTCACCTCCTCCGTGCTGCTCGCCTGGAACGGCGGCACGCCCGGGACGTTCGCCGAGCGGGCCGGCCGCCTCCAGCAGCGCTTCCACGCGGACGCCGCTCACGCCGGGCACTCCGGGGTCGAGGTCCTGCGCGACCTCTCCCGCCTGCACGGCGAGCAGGTGCTGGCGCCGGTCGTCTACACCAGCGCACTCGGCCTCGGCGAACTCTTCTCGCCCGCCGTCCGGGAGGCCTTCGGGGAAGCCTCCTGGATCATCTCGCAGGGCCCGCAGGTGTGGCTGGACGCCCAGGTCACGGAGATCGGCGACGGGCTGCTGGTCAACTGGGACGCCCGGGAGGACGCCTTCGCACCCGGGGTGCTGGACGCGATGTTCGCGGCGTACGGGCGGCTGCTGGACCGGCTGCTCGGCGACGAGGACGCGTGGTCCACGCCGGTGCCCGCGCTGCTTCCCGCCTCCCAACTCACCGTCCGCGCACGGGTGAACGCCACCGCGGCGCCCCGCTCCGATGCCCGGCTGCACGACGCCTTCTTCGCCCGCGCGGCGGCCTACCCGCACTCCCCCGCCCTGCTCTGGGGCGCCAATGGCGTCCTCTCGTACGGTGAACTCGCCGACCGAGCCCTGGAGTTGGCCGGGCATCTGAGCGCGCAGGGCGCCGGCCCGGGCGACTTGGTGGCCGTCACCCTGCCGAAGGGCCCCGACCAGGTCGTGGCTGTGCTCTCGGTGCTCGCCACCGGCGCCGCCTACCTGCCGCTCGGCATCGACCAGCCCGCCGCACGCCGGGAGCGGATCCACCGGTCGGCGGGGGTCCGGCTGGTCGTGGACGACATCACCGTCCCCGCGGATACCGTTCCGCTGGCGGCGTCCCGAGACGGGGACGGCGACGAACTCGCGTACATCATCTACACCTCCGGCTCCACCGGCGAGCCCAAGGGCGTCGAACTCACCCACGCCGCCGCCGCGAACACCGTCGAGGACCTCAACCGCCGCTTTGCTCTGGATACTTCGGACCGTACGCTGGCGCTCTCCGCGCTGGACTTCGACCTCTCGGTGTACGACATCTTCGGCCCGCTGTCGGCCGGCGGCGCCGTGGTCTGCGTCGAGGAGCAGGACCGCCGGGACGCCACCGTCTGGACCGATCTGACGATCAGTCACGCCGCCACGATCATCAACTGCGTGCCCGCCCTGCTGGACATGCTGGTCACCGCCGCCGACCGGCCGCTCCCGTCGCTCAAGGCCGTGCTGCTCGGCGGCGACTGGGTGCCGCCCGACCTCCCGGCCCGGCTCGCGGCCGTCGCCCCCGACTGCCGGTTCGCGGCGCTCGGCGGCACCACCGAGACCGCCATCCACTCCACGCTGTGCGAGGTCCACGACGTGCCGGCGTCGTGGACGTCCATCCCGTACGGCACCCCGCTCGCGGGCGTCGCCTGCCGGGTGGTCGACCCGCTCGGCCGCGACTGCCCCGACCACGTGCCCGGCGAGCTGTGGATCGGCGGCGCCGGCGTCGCCCGCGGTTACCGCGGCGATCCGGCGCGCACCGCCGACCGGTTCACCGAGTACGACGGCCTGCGCTGGTACCGCACCGGCGACCGCGCCCGCTACCGGCCGGACGGCACCCTGGAGTTCCTCGGCCGGGCCGACCATCAGGTCAAGGTGCGCGGCCACCGGATCGAACTCGGCGAGATCGAGGCCGCGTTGACCGCCTTCCCCGGCGTCGGCCAAGGCATCGCCGTGGTAGGCGAGGACGGGCGACTCGCTGCCGCCGTCACCGAGCAGCGGAGGCAACAGTCCGCCGACTGGCCGGCGTTGGCGACGCTCGGTGCGCTCCGCGAGGGCGCCGAACTGAACACTGCCGCCCTACGCGCCCACCTCGCCGAGCGGCTGCCCGCTGCCATGCTGCCCGAGCGGATCGCCGTCCTGCCCGGCCTGCCGCTCACGCCCAACGGCAAGGTGGACCGGGCCCTGCTGCGCCGGGTGCTGGCCACCGCCGAACTGCCCGGCGCCGCCCCGGTCACCCCGCCCGCCGGCGACACCGAGCGGCGCGCGGCAGCGGCCTGGGCCGACGTCCTCGGCATCGCGAACGTCGGCCGGGAGCACGACTTCTTCGCCCTCGGCGGCGACAGCCTGCTCGCCACCCGCCTCGTCGGGCGGCTGCGCGCGGACGGGTTCGCGGGCACGCGCCTCTCCGACCTGTTCGCCCATCCCGTCCTCGCTGACTTCGCGGCCACCCTGCGCACGGCGGATCTTCCGCCCTCGGAGGCCCCGCTGCGCGCCGATCCGGACCGCCGCCACGAGCCGTTCCCGCTCACCGAGGTGCAGCGCGCCTACTGGCTGGGCCGCGACGAGGGGTTCACGCTCGGCGGCACCGGCTGCCACTACTACCGCGAGTACGACGTCCCGGACCTCGACCCGGCCCGCCTGGAGGAGGCCGTCAACCGGCTGATCGCCCGGCACGAGATGCTGCGCGCCGTCGTCGACGAGAGCGGTGAGCAGCGCATCCTGGCCGAGGTGCCCCGCTTCACCCTCACGGTGGCCGAGGCCGCGGGCGATCCAGAGGCTGGCGGCGACCCCGGAGCCGCGTTCGCCGAGCTGCGCGAGCGCGCCTCGCACCGGGTCTTCGACCCGGGCCGCTGGCCGCTGTTCGCCATCACCGCCGTCCGCGCGGGCGGGGTGACGCGGCTCGGCATCGGCATGGACAACCTGGTGCTCGACGCGCTCAGCATCCTGCGCTTCTACACCGAACTCGGTGCGCTCTACGACCGTCCGGACGTCGAACTCCCGCCCGTGGACGTCTCGTTCCGCGACTACGTGCTCGGCGCCGGCCCTTCGGCGCAGGAGCTGGGCGCCGCCCGCGCGTACTGGGCGGAGCAGGTGCCGGCGCTGCCGCCCGGGCCGCAACTGCCGCTGGCCGTCGACCCGGTGGAGGTCGTCCGGCCCCGGTTCACCCGCCGGGAGGCCCGGATCCCGGCCGCGCGCTGGCGCCCGGTCACCGAGCGGGCACGCGAGCACGGCCTGACGGCGTCGGCGGTGCTGCTGGCCGCGTTCGCCGAGGTGCTGGGCCGCTGGAGCGCCCGGCCGGACCTCACCGTCAACCTCACCCTGTTCGACCGCCGGGACGTCCACCCCGACATCGGCCTGGTGATGGGCGACTTCACCTCCCTGGTGCTGGTGCCCGCCCGTCCCGAGCCCGGCGAGACCTGGCTGGCCGCCGCCCGCCGCGTGCAGCGCGAGCTGTGGCGCGGGCTGGACCACCGCGCGCTGTCCGCCGTCGAGGTGCTGCGCGAACTCGCCCGGCACAACGGCGAACCCGGGACCACCATGCCCGTGGTGTTCACCAGCGCCCTCGGCGTGGGCGGGGAACCGGCGGACGGGCCGTTCAGCGAACCGGTCTGGGGCGTCTCGCAGACCCCGCAGGTCTGGCTGGACCACCAGGTGACCGAGACCTCCGACGGCGGTGTCCGGCTCACCTGGGACGTCGTCGAGGAGCTCTTCCCGGCCGGGCTGGTGGACGCGATGTTCGCGGCCTACCGGCAGCTCGTCGACCGGCTCGCCGACGACGACTGGCTCAAGCCCGTGCCCGACCTGCTGCCCGCCGGCCAACTCGCCGTCCGTGCACGGGTGAACTCCACCGGCGAGGCCGCCGGGGACCGCGTGCTGCACGCCGCGTTCTTCCGCCGCGCGGCCGAGCAGCCGGGGCGCACCGCACTGGTGTGGGGCGAGGGGGCGTCGCTGACGTACGGCTCGCTCGCCGAGCGGGCGCTGCGGGTGGCGGCCGTGCTGCGGGCGCGGGGCGCCGGGCCCGGCGACGTGGTGGCGGTGCCGCTGCCGAAGGGGCCGGAGCAAGTGGCGGCCGTCCTCGGCGTGCTGGCGACGGGCGCGGCCTACCTGCCGGTCGGGGTGGACCAGCCGGTGGCGCGGCGCGAGCGGATCCTCGCCGCTGCGGGAGCGCGGCTGACGGTGGACGCGGACGTCCTGCGGGAGGCGGAGCGCACGGCTCCGGCATCGGTGGCCGACTCTCGTCCGGACGACCTGGCGTACATCATCTTCACGTCGGGCTCGACCGGCGAACCCAAGGGCGTCGAGATCACCCACCGGGCGGCGGCCAACACCGTCGACGACGTCTGCGAACGGTTCGAGGTGGGCGCGGACGACCGGGTGCTGGCGGTGTCCGCGCTGGACTTCGACCTGTCCGTGTTCGACCTCTTCGGCCCGCTGTCGGTCGGCGGGGCGGTGGTGCTGATCGACGAGGAGGACCGGCGCGACGCCCGCCGCTGGCTGGAGCTGGTGCGGCGGCACCAGGTGACGGTGTGGAACACCGTACCCGCGCTGCTCGACATGCTGCTCACCGTCGCCGAGGCCGACGCCGCCCCCGAGCCGCTGCGGCTGGCACTGCTCTCCGGCGACTGGGTCGGGCTCGACCTCCCCGGCCGGCTCGCGGCGCTGCTGCCGGACTGCCGGTTGATCGCGCTCGGCGGGGCGACGGAGGCGGCGATCTGGTCCAACTCGTTCGAGGTACGGGCCGTTGACCCCGCCTGGCGGTCCATCCCCTACGGCCGGCCCCTGCGCGGCCAGCGCTTCCGGGTCGTCGACCCGCTCGGACGGGACTGCCCGGACCGCGTGCCCGGCGAGCTGTGGATCGGCGGCGCGGGCGTGGCGCGCGGATACCGGGGCGCGCCGGAGCTGACGGCGCAGCGGTTCGTCGAGTTCGCGGGCGGGCGTTGGTACCGCACCGGGGACCTCGGGCGGTACCGGCCGGACGGCACGCTGGAGTTCCTCGGCCGGGCCGACCAGCAGGTCAAGCTGCGCGGGCACCGGATCGAGCTCGGTGAGATCGAGGCCGCGCTCCGGTCCGGGCCCGGGGTCGGCCAGGCGGTTGCCGCCGTCGTGGGTGAGGGCGGCGGGCGGCGGCTCGTGGCGGGCGTCGTGCCGGTGGGCACGCCTTCCGGCGAGGTGCCTGGTGGTGCCGAGATGCTTTTGGGTGCCGAGGTGCCGGTGGACGTCGCGGCGGCGCGGGCTTCCGCCCGGAGGGAGGAGGCGGAAGCGGCGACCGCGGTCCTGGCGTGGCTGCTGCGGCTGGACCTGCTGGCGGACGGGTCGGCATGGCGGTTCGAGGATCTCGTCGCCCGACTGGGTGTGGTGGCGGAGCACCGACGTGTGCTGCGGCTGTGGCTGGGGCTGCTCGTCGAGCAGAAGGTCCTGGCGGAGGACGGCGACGCGTACCGGGCCGGGCCCGAACTGCCCGCCGCCCTCGGCCGGGAGCCGGGCCCGAACAGCCGGCTCATCGGACGGGCACACCGGCGGCTGCTGGAGCGCACCGACGACTACCTGCAGGTCCTGGCGGGCCGACTCGACCCGGTGGTGCTGCTCGACGACCACGTACTCGCCCCGGCGAGCCTGGCTGCCCACGACCCGGGCAACGGGCCTGCGCTGGCCGCGATCGCAGCACAACTGGCCGGCCTTGCTCGCGACTTGGGACGCCCGGTCGACCTCGTGGAACTGAACGGACGGGACGGCCGCACCGCCGAACACCTGCTCGGCCTGCTCGGCCCGGAGCAGGTGCGCTACACGCTCCTCGACACCGCGCCCGGCCTGCTCGCCACGGCCGCCCGGCGGCTGGAGGCGCAGCCGCACGACACCTCGTGCCGCCTGCTGGCCTCGCCCGTCGTCCCTGACGACCTGCGCCACCGCTTCGACGTGGTGCTCGCCGCCAACGTGCTCCACCGCTACCCCGAGCCGGAGCACGGACCGGCCCTCGCCGCCCTGCTCGCCCGGCCGGGTGGGCGGTTGCTCGCCGTCGAACGGGCCGAGCTGACGCCGATCGCGCTGCTCACCGCGGGGCTGCTCGACCGCGGCTACGAGGGCTTCGACCGGGAACGGCGGCTGGCCGGCTCGCCCACCCTGCCCGCGGCACGCTGGGCCGCGCTGTTCGCCCGCGCCGGACTGGAGGCGACGGGGCACCGGGCGGTGTCCGGCTCGTTCCTCGACCTGGTGTGGGCCGAACGCCCGTCGACCACCCAGGACCCTCATCCGGACGCACTGCTCGCCCACCTGACGGACCTGCTGCCGTCCCCGATGGTCCCGGAGCGGATCGAGGTCCTGCCCTGGCTGTCCCTCAGCGCCAACGGCAAGGTCGACCGCCGCGCCGTCGCCGCCGCCCTGGCCGGCAGCGGCGACGAGGACGGAACGGACGAGCCGCCCGAGGGCGAGCTGGAGTGCGAACTCGCCGAGATGTGGAGGGAGCTGCTGGAGAAGCCGGTGATCGGCCGCCGCCGCGGCTTCTTCGAACTCGGCGGCGACAGCCTCCTCGCCACCCGCTTCCTCACCCAAGTCCAGCGCCGCTACGGCATCGAGCTCCCCCTCCGCCGCATCTTCGCCGGCCCCAGCCTCGCCCAGGTCGCCGCCGCGATCGCCGACGAACTCGCGCACCTCGCCGACGCCGAGGAGGGCACGCTGTGACCGGCGCCCTCGGCGGCCGGTGCGCAGGAAGTCGGACCCGTCGACTTGTCGCGCACCCCGCTCCATCGCCCCGGGGCAAATATGTAGACCGGCCGGCATATTCCACCCCGCCCACACACGACGCGCCGATCCCGCACGCAAGAAGTCGGCCTGGTCGACTTCCTGCGCCGCCGGTCCCGCCGCGCCAGCAGAAATCTGTAGACCGACCGACATATTTTGCCTGGGCTCGCACCGAACCCGCCCGGCAGACGAGAGCGAACGGAGGTACCGCGTGATCGGCGTCATCGGGGGTTATGGCGCCGTCGGTGCTCAGGCTGTGCGGGTGCTGGCGGGGTGGGGGGTCGGGCCGTTGCGGATCGGGGGGCGGGACGTCGACCGGGCGGCACGGGTTGCGGCGGGGGTGGGCGCGGGGGCCCGGGCGGTGCGGGTGGACGTTGCCGATGAGGCGTCACTGGTGGCGTTCGTCGATGGGTGCTCGCTCGTCGTGCACTGTGCCGGCCCGTCGCACCGGACGGCCGTCCGGGTGGCGCGGGCCGCTCTGGCGGCCGGGGTGCCGTACGTGGATGCGGGAACGGCCGATGGAGTCGGCTCGCTCAGACCGGGGCACCACACGCGGGTGGCTGTGTTCGCAGCTGGCGCGTTGCCCGGGCTGTCCGGGGTGCTGCCGCGCTGGCTGGCCCGGCAGGGGTTCGACGCGGTGCGCGGCCTGACCTCCTACGCGGCCGTGTTGGACGCCTTCACCGCGACCGGCGCCGAGGACTACCTGCACGGCGTCCTCGGCTCCGACAGTGAGCCGTCGGCAGCCTGGGTCGAGGGCGCCCGCCGGCCGGGTGCAATGGCCCGCGCGGCTGGGCTCCGGCTGCCGTATCTGCCGCGTCCGGTCACGGCCGTGCCCTACCTGGACGCCGAGGGCGAGCAGTTGGCCCGCGACCTCGGGCTGCACGACGGTCGGTGGTACACCGCGTTGGACGGCGAGCACTTGCCAGCTGCCCTGGACGCGGCCCGCGCGCTCAGTCGGGCGGAGGCGGTCGCGGCACTGTGCCGGGCGACCGCACTGGACGTCGCCGGGCGCAACCCGTACGCCGTGCTGCTGGCCCAGTTGGACGGCGTCGCGGCCGGGCGGCCGGTGAGCCGGACGGCGGTGCTGCGGGCGCCCGGGATCGCCGAACTGACGGGCGCCGTCACGGCGGTGGCCGCACTGGCGGTGTTGCGTGGCGAGGTCCCGCCGGGTGTGCACCTGGCGGACGCCGTGCTGGACCCGGTGGTGGCCGTCCGGCGGCTGCGCGAGGTGCCGGGCGTCGCGCTGTCGGTGGCCGAGGCGGGCATCGCCGAGCTGTCCGTCGTCGAGGAGGGCGCGCTGTGACCCGCCGAGCGCCGGCCCCGACGGCACACCCGTACGGCGTGCCCATCACCTGGCGAATACGCCGTGGACCAGAACAACGAGGAGGACCAGTGACCGCACGACGGCTGCGGGTGGTGGTGTGTGGGACGACGTTCGGCCAGTTCTACCTGGCCGCGCTCGCCGCGCTGCCCGACGAGTTCGAGATCGCCGGGGTACTGGCGCGCGGCGGGGAGCGGTCGGTGGCGTGCGCCCGGCGCTTCGGGGTGCCGCTGTTCACCGATCCGGACGCGTTGCCGGGCGACATCGACCTCGCCTGCGTCGTCGTCCGCTCCGGCGTGATGGGCGGAGCCGGGACGGATTTGGCGCTGCGGCTGCTGAAGCGGCGGATCCACGTGCTCCAGGAGCAGCCCGTGCACCACGACGACCTCGCCGCCTGCCTGCGCGAGGCCCGGCGTCAGGGTGTGCGGTACCGGCTCGGGGATCTCTATGTGCGGCTGCCTGCCGTCCGGCAGTTCGTCGGGGCGGCGCGTCGGCTGCTGGCGCGGCGGCCCGCGCTGTACCTGGATGCCGCCTGTTCGGTGCAGGTCGCGTTCCCGCTCGTCCATCTGCTCGGGGAAGCGTTGGGCGGGGCCCTGCGGCCGTGGAGCATGGATCAACTGCAGGGCACACAGGGCCCCTTCGGGCTGCTCAGCGGGACGGTCGGCGGGGTGCCGGCCACCCTGCGGGTGCAGAACGAGGTGGATCCGGACGACCCGGACAACCACATCCACCTCCTCCACCGGATCACCCTCGGCACGGCCGCGGGCAGCCTCACGCTCAGCGACCCGCACGGCCCGGTGCTGTGGAGCCCTCGGCTGCACATCCCGGACGCGGTGAAGGACGGCTTCGACTTCGACGGACCGGGCACCGCCCACCTCGACGAACCCACGACGACCGTCCTCGGCCCCGCCGAGCCGCCGTGCTACCGGGATGCGCTGAGCCGGGACTGGCCCGCCGCCATCGGCGCGGACCTGCTCGCGCTGCGGGCCGCGACCTTCGGCGCGCCGGACGCCGAGCGGCCCGAGCAGTACCACCTGACGCTCGCGCGGCTGTGGCAGGACGTCACCACCCGCCTCGGCTATCCGCTGCTGCGCCCTGGCCAGAGCCACAAGCCGCTGCCCGCAACGGAGTTGAAGATCCCTACCCTCGACGATCTCGTCCGAAGCGCCGCCGACGCCGCCGAACCGCAGGCCCACCACGTCACCGCCGACCGGACGGCGGCCTTCGTCCACGCGCTGGACGAGGCGGTGCTCGCCTCCATGCTGCTGACCTTCCAGCAGCGCGGGCTGCTCCTGCCCGACAGCCCGGGCAGCCTGCCGACCACGGCCGACGAACTGCTGACCGCCGTGGCGCCCGCCCACCACACCCTGGTCCGCCGCTGGCTGACCGTCCTCACCGACCGCGGCCGCCTCACCCGGGACGGCGACCACTACACCGGCCGCATCACCACCGACCGGCTGTCCACCACCCAGGCCTGGGACGAAGCCGCCGCCCTGTGGAAGGACGGCCTGGGCGGCGCCGCGTTCGTCGACTACCTCCGCCGGAACGCCGAGCGCCTGCCCGCCCTCCTCTCCGGCGAGCAGCAGGCAGCGCTGCTGCTCTTCCCGGAAGGCAGGACCGAACTCGCCGACGCCGTCTACCGGGAGACCGTCACTGCCCGATACCTCAACACCGCCGTGGCCACCGCCGTCCGCCTGCTCGCCGAGTCCGCCACGGACCGGCCGCTGCGCGTACTGGAAGTCGGCGCGGGGACGGGGGCGACCACCGAGGCGGTGGTCGCGGAGGTCCGATCGGGCCGGGTGGACTACCTCTTCACCGACGTGTCCCGGTTCTTCCTCGGCCCGGCCCGGGACCGGTTCAAGGCGCTCCCCTGGCTGCGCCACGGCCTGTACGACATCGACCGGCCGCCCGCCGAACAGGGCCACTCCCCCGGCTCGTTCGACGTCGTGATCGCCGCCGGGGTGCTGAACAACGCCCGAGACGCCGACGCGACCGTCCGCAGCCTGGCCGAACTCCTCACGCCCGGCGGATGGTTGCTGGTCACCGAGCCCACCCGGGAGCATCTGGAGATCCTCACCTCCCAGGCGTTCATGATGACCACCGCCCACGACGCCCGCCTCGCCTCCGGCACCACCTTCCTCTCCCGCACCCAGTGGCTGGACGTCCTCACCGGCGCGGGACTCCGGGAGATCCGCACCCTCCCGCCCGAGAACCACCCGCTCGCCCCGCTCGGGCAGCGACTCTTCGCGGCCCGGACCGCACAGGAATGAGCGAATGAGCACCAAACACCGCCACCACCACAACACCATCGATCTGACGTGCAGTCACATTCTCTGCAAGGTCGACGACATCCGCACCGCCGTCGCGGACTTCGCCGCGGCCGGCTTCACCGTGACCTGGGGCAGCACCCCTGCCAAGGCGCACAACGCGCTGATCTGGTTCGAGTCCGGACCGTTCATCGAACTCTTCGAGCTGCCACGCCGGTTCGGCCTGCTCCGCCTGCCGTTCGGCCTTGCCTACGGAGCGCCGGCCGGCGCCCGGCTGGCGCGCTGGGCCGCGCCCGGCGAGGGCTGGCGGGATGTCGCGCTGGAGACCGAGGAGACCGACCTGGTCGGCGCGCACCTCGCGTTGCAGGAGACGGGCATCCCCGGGTCCCGCGTGATGAAGGGCCGCCGGATCACCCCCGACGGCACCCGGGTCCGCTACCAGTTCCTCGCCCCGCGCCCCCACCTCCCGTTCGTCGTCTCTGCCTACGATCCTCCCCAGCGCCCCGCCACCGTGACCCACCCGAACGGCGCCCACAGCATCACCCGCGTCCGCTTCGACGTGGCCGAGCGGGACCGCAAGGCCTTCGACACCCTGGCCGGCGCGGACCCCTGGCTGGCCGCCGAGCCGGCCGCCCGCACCGCCGTCCGTTCCGTCGAACTCGCGGGCCTCACGGGTGAGATCGACCCGGCGACCGTCCACGGCGCGGTCTTCGAACGGAGCCCGGCATGCAGCTGATCACCCCCGACCACCCCGACTACGACCGCGCCCGCCGCGTACGCAACGCCCGCGCCGACCGCCGCCCCGCTGCGATCGCCCGCTGCGCCTCCCCCGAGGACGTCCAGGAGGCCCTCGCCCACGCCCGCCGCCACCGCCTGCCCGTCGCCGTGCGCGGCGGCGGGGCGAACGTGGCCGGCTGGGGCACCTGCGACGGCGGCGTGGTCTTCGACCTCTCCACCATGAAGCGCGTCACCGTCGACCCCGACGCGCGCGCAGCAGAAGCCGAACCCGGCCTCCTCTGGGGCGAGTTGGACGCGGCCACGCAGCGCCACGGCCTCGCCCTGCCAGGGCCGCGCAATCCCGAGGTCGGCATCGCCGGCCACACCCTGGGCGGCGGGGTCGGCGACCTGTCCCGGCAGTACGGGCTGACCAGCGACAACGTGCTCTTCTTCGACCTGGTCACCGCGGACGGCCGTCGGGTGCGCGCGAGCGCCGACGAGCACCCGGAGCTGTTCTGGGGCCTGCGCGGCGGAGGTGGCAACTTCGGCGTCGTCGTCCGGTTCGGCTTCCGGCTGCACCCGGTGAGCGGCGTGGTCGCCGGGCCCCTGGTCCACCCGGCCGAGCACGCCCCGTCCGTGCTCCGCACCGCCCGCGACTGGCTGGCCACCGCCCCTGACCAGGCCTCGCTGGTCATCCTCATCTGGACGGCGCCGCCGCTGCCGTTCGTCCCCGAGCACCTGCACTTCGAACGCTCGGTGGTGCTGATCCCCACGTGGTTCGGCGACCCGGCGCGCGCCGACGAGGTGCTCGGGCCACTGCGGTACGGCACGCCGATGCCGCTCGCCGACGCCGTCCGGCCGATGGCGTACACCGCGTACCAGCGGCTGCTCCCCTCCCCTCCCGACCACACCCGCCAACACGTGTATAACCGCGGCGAGTTGCTGGCCGACCTGTCCGATGCGACCATCGACGACCTGCTCGCCCGCTGGGCGTCCGGCGGGCCGAACCTCTCCATCGTGCTCGGCGCCCTCGGCGGGGCGATCGGCCGCGCGCCCGCCGGGCCGACCGCCTACACCCACCGGGACGCCCGGTGGTTCGCCGAGATCTGCGCCCAGTGGTACGGCGAGCCCGACAGCCCCGCCCACCTTCGCCCGGCCCGGGACGGCTGGCGGGCGCTCCAGCCCGTCGCCCTCGGCCCGTACGCCAACCTCCTGCCCGACCCCGAGCCCGAGTGGGTGCGCGCCGTCTACGGGCCCGCCGCCCACGAGCGGCTGGTCCGGCTCAAGACCGTCTGGGACCCGGACAACGTGTTCCGCTTCAACGCCAACATCCGCCCGCTCACCACAAGAACCGTCCTCCCGCGACCCGAAGAGGCCACCCATCGATGAACGTCACCGAGCTGATCGCCGAACTCCAGGATGCCGGAGTGCAGTTGTGGGAGGACGCGGGCCAACTCCGGTTCCGTGCGCCGAAGGGCGCGCTCACCGAGGAGCTGCGCGACCGCCTCAAGGCCGCCAAGGAAGCCGTGCTCGCTCACCTCGCCGAGGAGCGCGACCGGCCCGCCGTCGTCCCCGCGCCGGAGTCCTGTCACGACCCGTTCCCGCTCACCGACGTCCAGTCCGCCTACCTGCTGGGCCGCAACGAAGCGTTCGGCCACGGCAAGGTCGCGTGCCACGTCTACCTGGAGGTGAACTACCCGGACCTCGACCCGGAGCGGACGGAGGAGGCCTGGAACCGGCTGGTCCGCCGGCACGGAATGCTGCGCGCGGTCGTCGAGCCGGACGGGTCCCAGCGGGTGCTGCCCGAGGTGCCCCGACTCGCCGTGCCCGCCACCGACCTGCGCGGCGCCGGCCAGGACCGCATCGAGGACGAACTCACCTCCGTCCGCGAGGACTTCGGCCACCGGGTCTACCGCACCGACCAGTGGCCGCTGTTCGGCCTCCGGGTGACCAGGAGCGACGAACGGGCCGTCCTCCACCTCTCCATGGACTTCCTGATCGCCGACTGGGCGAGCATCTGGCTCCTGCTCGCCGAGTTCGAGGCCCTGCACGCCGACCCTGCCACCGAACTGCCGTCGACAGAGCTGGAGTTCCGCGACTACCTGCTCGCCGAGCGAACCCTGCGCGAGTCCGCCCGCCACCAGCGCGACCGCACCTACTGGTGGGAGCGGATCGACGCCCTACCGCCCGCACCCGACCTGCCCGTGCTCGACCGCGACACCCCCGGCCGCTTCCGCCGCCGCTTCCTCAGACTCGACACCACCGCCTGGGACGCGCTGCGCGAGCACGCCCGCCACCGCGGCCTCACCCCGTCCTCCGTCGTCCTCGCCGCCTACGCCGCCGTGCTCGAACGGTGGAGCCGCAGCCCGCAGTTCACACTCAACCTCACCGTGCTCAACCGGCTGCCGCTGCACCCGGACGTCGACCGGGTGGTGGGCGACTTCACCTCCGTCAGCCTGCTCGCCGTCGACTGGACGGAGGGCGCGTCGTTCGCCGAACGGACCCGGTCGCTCGGCGCCCGCCTCTTCGCGGACCTCGACCACCGGCTCTGCTCCGGCGTCGAGGTGCTGCGCGAACTCGCCCGCCGGCGCGGGCGGGAGGCCGCCCTCATGCCGGTCGTGTTCACCAGCGCCATCGGCCTCACCGGCGACACCGCCGAGCGCCGCGCCACCGGCCGGCTGGACGGCTTCGGCATCACCCAGACCCCGCAGGTGTTCATTGACTGCCAGGCCATGGACGACGCCGACGGCCTCCAGGTCAACTGGGACATCCGCGAGGGCATCTTCCCCGACGGCCTCGCGGACGACATGTTCGACGCCTTCGAGGCCCTGCTGCGCGACCTGGCCGCCGACGACGGCCGCTGGGACGCCCCCGAGGCCGTCCCGCTGCCCGCCTGGCAGGCCGAGGAGCGCCGCGCCGCCAACGACACCGCCTCGCCGCTGCCCGACGCCCCGCTCCACCACGCCTTCTTCGCCCACGCCGCCCGCACCCCGGACCGCCCGGCCGTCATCGGCCCGCGCGGCACCGTCACCTATGGCGAACTCGCCGGCCGGGCCGCCGCCGTCGCCGAGGCGCTGAGCGTGGCCGGCTGCACCCCCGGCGAGCGGGTGGCGATCGTCATGGACAAGGGCCCTGAGCAGGTCGTCGCCGTGCTCGGCACGCTCCTCGCCGGCGCCGCCTACCTGCCCGTCGACACCGTGCAGCCGCCGCTGCGCCGGGCCGCGATCCTCGCCGATGCCGGCGTCCGGCAGGTGCTCACCCAGTCCTGGACGGACGCCGGTCCGGACGCGATCTCGGTGGACGAACTCAAGCCCGCAGAACCCCCGTTGATCGTGCCGGGCGCCCCCGACGCCCCCGCATACGTGATCTACACCTCGGGCTCGACCGGCACCCCCAAGGGCGTCGTGGTCAGCCACCACGCCGCCGCCAACACGATCACCGCCATCAACCGCCGCCACCGCGTCACCGCCGAGGACCGTGTCCTGGGCCTCGCCAACCTCGGCTTCGACCTGTCCGTCTACGACATCCTCGGCCCGCTCTCGGCCGGCGGCGCGCTCGTCCTGCCCGACCACGACCGCCGCACCGACCCGTCCCACTGGGCCGCGCTGATCGCCGAACACCGCGTCACCCTCTGGGACTCGGTGCCCGCGATGATGCAGATGCTCGCCTCCTACCTGGAGTCCGAGCCCGCCCTCGCACTGCCCTCGCTGCGCCTCGCGCTGCTCTCCGGCGACTGGGTGCCGCTCACCCTGCCTGACGAGATCACCACCCGCCTGCCCGGCCTGGAGGTGGTCGCCATGGGCGGCGCCACCGAGGCCGCCATCTGGTCCATCGCCCACCCCTGCCGCGGCCTCGAACCCGGCTGGCGGAGCATCCCATACGGGCGGCCGCTCGCCAACCAGGGCTTCCGGGTGCTGGATTCGGCCCTGCGCGACCGCCCGGTCTGGACGGCGGGCGAGCTGTTCATCACCGGCGCCGGCCTGGCCCAGGGCTACCTCGGTGACCCGGCGACCACCGCCGAGCGCTTCCTCACCCACCCCAAGGACGGCCAACCGCTGTACCGCACAGGCGACTTCGGCCGCTACCTGCCGGGCGGCGAGATCGAGTTCCTGGGCCGCGAGGACACCCAGATCAAGCTGCGCGGCCACCGGATCGAGCTCGGCGAGATCGAAGCCGCGCTGCTCGCCCACCCGGCCGTCGCGGCGGCCGGGGTCGTGGTGGACGGCGAGGGGCTACTCGCCGTCGTCGAGCCCGCCCGGACCGCGCACGCCGCGCACACCACGAACGCCACAGACGCCACCGCCCTGCTCGAAACCGTAGGCACCGAGGCCGACGCGGCGATCCCGGGCCTCGACCACGCCACCGTAGCGAACGCCGTCGAACTGCTCGACCGGGCCGTGCTGACCTCGATGGCCCTGGCCCTCCAGCAGGTCGACGCGCAGGCCGACACCCCGACCGACACCCAGGCCGACCAGCGGACGGACGGGGTCGCCGACCGCCATCGCTGGCTCGCCCACCGTTGGCGGGCGGTCCTCGACGGCACCGACCTCGGCACCGTCGACGCCACGACGGCCGCCGATCGCTGGGCCCTCGCCGAGCAGGCCTGGACGGCGGAGCTGGGCTCGCCCGAGTTCCCTACCTACCTGCGCCGCAACGCCGACCACCTGCCCGCGCTGCTGACCGGACGCCAGGACCCGCTCGAACTCCTCTACCCCGACGGCTCGTTCGCCACCACGACCGCGCTCTACCGGGACAACGCGACCGCCCGCTACCTCAACCGGGCGGTGGCCACCCTCTTCCGGCGGATAGCGGCCGAGCACACCGGCCGCCTCCGCGTCCTGGAGGCCGGCGCCGGCACCGGCGGCACCACCACCGACGTGCTGAACGCCCTGGCGGGCACCGAGACCGACTACCTCTTCACCGACGCCGCGCCGTTCTTCCTCCCCGAGGCCCGGGCCCGCTTCGGCGACCGGCCCGGCGTGCGCTTCGGCGTGTTCGACGTGGACCGCGACCACCGCGCCCAGGGCCTGGCCCCGAACTCCTTCGACGTGGTCCTGGCCGCCGGTGTCCTGGAGAACGCCCGGGACATCCCGGCCGCCCTCGCCCGGCTCGCCGAACTCGTCGCCCCCGGCGGCTGGTTGGTGCTCACCGAGCCCACCCGGGAGCACCCGTGGATCCTCGCGTCCCAGGCGTTCCTGATGACCGCCCCCGACGACGACCTGCGCGCCGACGGCCCGTCCTACCTCGACCGCGACCAGTGGCTCCACCTGCTCGCCAAGGCCGGCGCCCACCAGGTGCTCACCCTCCCCGAGGACGGCCACGTCCTCGCCCCACAGGCCGTGCACCTGTTCGCCGCCCGACTGAAGGCCGAGCGCACGCCGGTCACCGAGCCCGAGCTGCGCGCCCACCTCGCCGAGCGACTGCCCGCCCACATGGCGCCCTCGCATCTCCAGGTGGCCGACGCCCTCCCGCTTACCGGCAACGGCAAGGTGGACCGCGCCACGCTGCGCACCTGGCGCCCGGCCACCACCACTGCGGAGTCCGGCAGCACAGCCGCTCCGGCGGACGAACTCGAATCCCGGCTGGCCGAGTTGTGGGCCGACGCGCTGGCCGTACCCGCGATCGGCCGCACCGACAACTTCTACGACCGCGGCGCCGACTCCCTCATCATGGCCCGCACGGCCGGGCGTCTGCGGGAGGAGCTGCCGCAGGCCACCGACCTGCCCTTCGACACCCTGCTGCGCCAGCTGCTCAACCAGCCCACCATCGCCGAACTCGCCGCCTTCCTGCGTGGAAATGCACCGAGTGAAAGCGCTCAACTCACCGGCCGCCGCTCCGAGTCGAGCAACGCCGTGCTGGTGCCCTTCAGCACCGGCGGCGACGGCCGCCTGCGCGTCCTCTTCCACGCCGGCCTCGGCACGATGGAGTGCTACCGCCCGCTCGCCAAGGAGCTGGTCGCCCAGGACCTCGGCCCGGTGCTCGGCATCGTCATCGACGACACCGACCACTACTGCTCCCTCGACCCGGCCGAGGTGATCGAGCGAGCCGCCGACGACTACGCCGAACGCCTGCTCGCCGAGGGCCACACCCGGGTCCAGCTGGTCGGCTACTGCCTCGGCGGCCTGTACGCCACCGAGGTCGCCCGCCGCCTCGACGAACGCGGCGTCGTCGTAGAGGACTTGATCCTCGCCAGCAGCCACCCGGTGGTCTTCGACGTCGAGGACGACCTGATGCTGGAGCTGCTGTTCCTCCCCAACCTGCACATCTCGCTCGCGGAGTCCGGCTTCGGCCCGGTCGACCCCGACGCCGTCCTGCGCGGGTTCATGCAGGTGATCGAGCGCCACGGCGGCAAGGTCCCGGACGGCTCCCTGCTCGACGTCGGCGGTGATCCCGAACTCGACGCCGCCGCCGCGTACTTCCGCAGCCTCACCGGGCACACCCGCACCGAACGCTTCGCCCGCTACGCCCGCGCCGCGGCCGCGGCCACCGGCCAGGAGCTGCCCACCGAGCTGGCCGAGGGCATGTTCCGGGTGTTCCGCCAGAGCTTCCGCTCCGCGCGCTTCACCCCGCCCCCGTACGCGGGCGACATCCGCTTCCTGCGCCCGCGCGGCTCCTCCGGCTTCGCCCCCGGGATGGACCGCACCACGCTCGACTTCTGGCGGGACGTCTGCCTCGGCGAGCTGGCCGTCACGGACATCGAGGGCAACCACTTCAGCTGCATCGAGGAGCAGAACGCCCGCGCCGTCGCCGACCTGATCGCCGCCCCGCTGCGGACCGCCGCGAGCGGCAGCACCGAGAGCAGCGGCACCACGAACAGCGGCACCGAGAACAGCAGCACCACCCCGTGAGGAGCACCATGCAGTACCAACACGCCACCGTCCAGGGCCCGTTCGACCCGCTCGCGGTCGTCGCCCGGCTCACCGGCTCCGGGCTGCTCGGCGAGTACCTGGTCTACGAGCGCGACGGGCGCTGGCACGTCGCCGGGGACGCACTCGTCGAACTCCGCGTCGACGCCCACCGGGTGTGGTCCACGGACGGCTTCGACCGGCCCTGGTCGGCCACCCCCTGGCCGCAGGTCGCCCAGGCCCTGGAGCGCACGCCCGTCGCCGACTGGCGCGCCTACGGCTGGGCCTGCTTCGAGCTGGCCGCCCCCGAGCCGCCCGCCGACGGCCAGGTGCTCGCCCATCTCGTCGTTCCGCGACTGGAGTTCGAGATCACCGCCGAGCAAGTCGCGGTCCGCGCGGTGGACCCGGGCGAGCTGGAGGCCGCCCTCAAGCTGCTCGCCGAGCCTGCCGTTCAGCACACCTGCGACCCCGTCCCGGTGGACATCCGCAGCGGCGCCTCCGCCTACCAGGGCGCGGTGGCCCACACGGTGGACGAGATCGGGCGCGGGCGGCTGGAGAAGGCGATCGTCTCCCGCCCGGTCCCCGTCCCGTTCCGGGTCGACCTCACCGCCACCTACCTGGCGGGCCGCCGCCACAACACCCCCGCCCGTTCCTTCCTGCTGGACCTCGGCGGCTGGCAGGCCGCCGGGTTCAGCCCGGAGACGGTCGTCGAGGCGGACGCCACCGGGTACGCGGCCACCCAGCCGCTGGCCGGCACGCGGGCGCTCACCGGCCGCCCGGAGACCGACGAGGCGCTGCGCGCGGAGCTGCTGACCGACCCGAAGGAGGTCTACGAGCACGCGGCCTCGGTCCGCCTCGCGGTCGCCGAGCTGGACACGGTCGGACGCGAAGGCACCACCCACGTCCGGGAGTTCATGACCGTCCAGCGGCGCGGCAGCGTCCAGCACCTGGCCTCCCGGGTCGCCACCTCGCTCGCCGAGGGCCGCACCGGCTGGGACGCGCTCGGCGCGGTGTTCCCGCCGGTCACCGCCTCCGGCATCCCCAAGGCCGCCGCCTACCGGCTGATCGCCGAACTGGAGGAGCAGCCGCGCGGCCTGTATTCCGGGACGGTGCTGATGGCGGGCGCGGACGGCTCGCTCGACGCCGCGCTCGTGCTGCGCGCGGTCTACCAGCGCGACGGCCGGGCCTGGCTGCGGGCCGGCGCGGGCGTCGTCGCCGGCTCGCGCCCGGCCCGGGAGTACGAGGAGACCTGCGAGAAGCTCGCCGCCGTCGCCCCCTACGTCGTCCCCGCCACCGGCTGAACCACTCACCCCACCTCGCCTCGCCTCAGGAAAGGCCCTCATGCTCGACGGATTCACCGCCTGGCCGCCGGAGTTCGCGGACCGCTACCGCGCGCTCGGCTACTGGCGGGGCCGCACGCTCGGCTCGCTGCTGCGCGAGCGGGCGCTGGCCGTACCCGACCGCCTCGCCGTCGTGGCCGGCGACCACCGCTGGACGTACGCCGAACTCGACGACCGCGCCGACCGGTTGGCGGCCGGGCTGCACCACCGCGGGCTCGCCGCCGGCGACCGGGTGCTGGTCCAGCTGCCGAACGTCGCCGCGTTCGTGCCGCTCTGCTTCGCCCTGTTCCGGCTCGGCGCGATCCCGGTGCTCGCCCTGCCCGCGCACCGGGAGACCGAACTCGCGCACCTGGCACGGCTGTCCGGAGCCGTCGCGTACGTCGTCCCGGACGTCCACCTCGGGTACGACCACCGCGCGCTCGCCCGCACTCTCCGCGCCGAACAGCCCACCCTGCGCGAGGTGCTCGTCGTCGGCGTCCCCCAGGAGTTCACCGCCCTCGACGCGGTGGACGCCGAGCCGGTGCCGCTGGACGGCCCGGCGCCCTCGGACGTCGCGCTGCTGCTCCTGTCCGGCGGCACCACCGGCACTCCGAAGCTCATCCCGCGCACCCACGACGACTACGCCTACAACGCCACCGCCAGCGCCGAGTTGTGCAGTTTCGGCCCGGACACCCGCTACCTCGCGGCGCTGCCCGTCGCCCACAACTTCCCGCTCGCCTGCCCCGGTGTGCTGGGCACCCTGGCCGTGGGCGGCACCGTCGTGCTCGCGCCGACGCCGAGCCCGGACGACGCCTTCCCGCTGATCGAGCGCGAGCGGATCACCGCGACGGCGCTCGTCCCGCCGCTCGCACTGCTCTGGCTGGAGGCCGCCGAGTGGAGTCTGGCCGACCTGAGCAGCCTGGAGCTGCTCCAGGTCGGCGGGGCACGCCTGAAGGCCGAGACCGCCCGGCGGGTCCGCCCGGTGCTCGGCTGCGCCCTCCAGCAGGTGTTCGGCATGGCCGAGGGCCTGCTCAACTACACCCGGCCCGAAGACCCCGACCAGACCGTCCTGGAGACCCAGGGCCGCCCGCTGGCCGCGCACGACGAGCTGCGGATCGTCGGCCCGGACGACCGCGAGGTGCCGCCCGGCGAGACCGGCGAGCTGCTGGTGCGCGGACCGTACACGATCCGCGGCTACTACCGGGCGCCCGAGGCGAACCGCGCCGCCTTCACCCCGGACGGCTTCTACCGCAGCGGCGACCTGGTCCGCCGACTGCCCGGCGGCCACCTGATGGTCGAGGGCCGGGTCAAGGACGTGATCAACCGGGGCGGCGACAAGGTCCCGGTCGAGGAGGTGGAGAACCTGCTGCTCGCCCACCCGGCCGTGCACGACGCGGCGCTGGTCGGGGTGCCCGACGACGCCCTCGGCGAGCGCAGCTGCGCCTGCGTGATCGCGCACGGCACCGCACCCACCCGGGCCGAGCTCAACGCCCACCTCACCGGCCGCGGCCTCGCCGCCTTCAAGCTGCCGGACCGGCTGGTGGTGCTGGACGCCTTCCCGCGGACCGCACTCGGCAAGGTCAACCGGCGCGAACTCGCCATGCTCATCAGGGAGTCCGACCGTGGCTAAGCCCGAACCCGGCGGCCTGAAGGCACTCTCCGCCCTGGTGGCGACCGAACCCGCCGTCCGCACCCGACTGCGCCTGGCGGCGCTGCTCGGCGTGCTGGCCGGCTGTGCGGCGGTGGCGGGCTTCGTCTGTGCCGCCTACGCGACGGGATCGCTGTTCACTGACGATCCGTCATTTCCAGTGATGCAGACGACCGGCGCCCTCGCCGCACTCCTGATCTCCTTCGGCGCCCGCTGGCTGGCCGAACACGTGGCGCACGAGGCCAGCTACGACCTGGAGGTGGCCCTGCGCCGCCACCTCGCCGACGCCCTGGCCCGGATGCCGCTCGGCGAGGTGCAGCGGCTGAGCTCCGGGCGGATCAAGAAGATCGTCCAGGACGACGTCAAGGCCCTGCACGCCGCCGTCGCCGACGCGCTGCCCTTCGTCGGCTCCGGCATCACCCAGCCGATCGCCGCGCTGCTCGCACTCGGCGTCGTCCAGTGGCGGCTGCTGCTCGCGGTGCTGGTCGTCGTGCCGGTCGCGATGGTCTGCCTCGCCCTGCTGACCCGGGACCACGCCGCCCAGCGGGCCCGCTACAACGCCGCCAACGAGCGGGTCAATGCGGCGGTGGTGGAGTTCGTCCAGGGCATGCCGGTGGTTCGCACCTTCGACGACGGCCGGGCCTCCGTCGGCCGATTCACCTCCTCCGTCCGGGAGTTCACCGCGGCCGTGGCCGCGTGGATCGCCACCTCGCGGGCCTCCGGCGTGGTCAACCAGCTGTTCGTGGTGCCGCTTCCGACGCTCCTCGTCCTCGTCGCCGCCTCGGTGCCGATGCGCGCCGCCGGGTGGATCTCCACCACCGACCTGCTGCTCGCCCTGATGATCGGCGCGATGCCGGTCGAGGCCGTCTCCCCGCTGATGCACCTGGCCAACCTCCTCAACGACGCCAAGGCGGGCGCCGTCCGGATCACCGAGCTGCTGCACACCCCGCCGCTGCCCGAACCGGAGCACCCGCGCGAGCCCGCGGACTCCTCCGTCACCCTGACGGACGTCACGTTCCGCTACCCCGGCGAGCGCACCGAGCCCGCGCTGGACGGCATCGACCTGCACATCCCCGCGGGGGCGGTGTGCGCGCTGGTCGGCCCGTCCGGCTCCGGCAAGTCGACGGTCGCCCGGCTGATCCCCCGCTTCTTCGACGTCACCGCAGGCTCGGTGCGCATCGGCGGGGTGGACGTGCGCGACATCCGCGGGGACGTGCTGCTGCGGCACGTCGCCCTGGTGTTCCAGGAGCCGTTCCTGGTCGCGGGGACGGTCGAGGAGAACGTCCGGCTCGCCCGCCCGGACGCCACCGACGCGGAGGTCCGGGCCGCCGCGAAGGCCGCCGCCGCCCACGACTTCATCGTCGACGAGCTGCCGGACGGCTACCGCACGGAGGTCGGCGAGCGCGGCTCCCGGCTCTCGGGCGGGCAGCGCCAGCGGATCACCATCGCACGCGCCATCCTCTCCGACGCGCCCGTCGTCGTCCTCGACGAGGCCACCGCCTTCGCCGACCCGGAGAGCGAGGCCGCCATCCAGGAGGCCGTGGCGGGGCTCACTCGCGGCCGGACGGTGCTGGTCATCGCCCACCGGCTGGGCACCATCACGGACGCCGACCACATCGCCGTCCTCGACGCCGGCCGGATCGTCGAGCAGGGCCGCCATGCCGAACTCCTCGCCGCGAACGGCCGCTACGCCCGCCTCTGGGCCCGCCACGACCGGGCCGCCGACTGGGGGCTCGCCCGAGCAGGCACCACCGAGGGCCGAGCAGCCACCACCGAAACGGAGGCCGCCCGATGAAGCGGATCCTGCGCCTGATGCTCGCGGCCGCCGGCCCCTACGCGCCGCAGTTCCGCCGCACCCTGCGGATCTCCGTCGCCGCCGGCCTGGCCCAGGCGGCCGCCTACGCGTGCTTCGTCCCGCTGCTCGCGGAGCTGACGCACGACCCGGTCGACACCGGCCGGGCCTGGCTCTGGACCGGTCTGCTCGCCACCCTGGTCGCCGCCGAAGGAGCCCTGCGGGTCCGCGAGTTGGGCTTCACCTACGGCTACTGGCACCTGGTCACCGAGGCCACCCGCCTGCGCCTCGGCGAGCGGCTCCGGGCGATCCCCCATCAGGAGCTGGCGCGCCGGGCGGCCGGCGACCTGACCTCGGTGGTCGGCGCCAACGCCACCGCCGCAGCCACCGCCGTCTCCACCCTGTCCACGCTCTTCGTCCAGCTGGTCACCGTCCCGGTGGTGCTCGGCCTGGTCATCACCCTGCTGGACTGGCGGCTCGGCCTGGTGCTGGCCGCCGCGGTCGGCGCAGCGCTCCCGCTGGTGCGCCGGGTGCAGCGCGCCTCCAACGCGGGCTTCCACGCGGTGGACGAGGCCGATGCCGCCGCCGCGAACCGGATCGTCGAGTACGTCCAGGGGCAGCCGGTGCTGCGCGCCACCGGCCAGGCGGGCGCCGACTCGCCCCGGCTGACCGGCGTCCTGACCGACCAGCAGCACACCCAGTCGGCCGCGAACCGCTCGGCCGCCGTTCCGCTCGCCGCGGCCCAACTCCTCGTCCGGCTGGCCCTGGTGGCGCTGGTGGCGGTCGGCGCGGCGCTCGTCCTGGACGCCCGGCTCTCCGCCGGCCTGCTGGTCGCCGTCGTGGTCACCGCCGCCCGGTTCGCCGAACCGCTGAGCATGGCGGCCGTGATGACCAAGCTCTTCGAGATGTCCGAGGCCGCGCTCGCCCGGGTGGACGAGGTCCTGCAACTGCCCGCCCTGCCCGTCGAACCCGGCGGCACGGACCCCAAGGGGTTCGAACTCCGCATCGAACAGGTCACGTTCGGCTACGACGGCCAACAGCGGCCCACACTCCGCGAGTTCGACCTCACCGTGCCCGAGCGCAGCCTGACCGCACTCGTCGGCCCGTCCGGCTCCGGCAAGACCACCGTCACCCGGCTGATCAGCCGCTACGCCGACCCGCAGCAGGGCACCGTCCGCCTCGGCGGCGTGGACCTGCGCACGATGGACCCCGACGACCTGCTGCGCCACCTCGCCGTGGTCTTCCAGGACGTGTACCTCTTCGACGACACCATCCGCGCCAACATCGCCATGGCCCGCCCCGACGCCACCGACGCCGAGATCGAGGCGGCGGCCCGGGCGGCCAACGTGCACGACTTCGTCGAGCGCCTGCCGCAGCGGTACGGGACCCGGGTCGGCGAGATCGGCTCCGCGCTGTCCGGCGGCGAGCGGCAGCGGATCTCGATCGCCCGGGCCATCCTCAAGGACGCGCCCGTGGTGCTGCTCGACGAGCCGACGGCCGCGCTCGACAGCGAGTCGGAGGTGGTGGTGCAGCAGGCGGTCGAACGCCTGGTCGCCGGACGGACGGTGGTGGTGATCGCCCATCGGCTGTCCACCGTGGTCGGCGCCGACCAGATCGTGGTCGTGGACGGCGGCCGGGTGGTCCAGCGCGGCACTCACGGCGAGCTGCTCGCCGACGCGGACGGCCGCTACGCCCGGATGTGGGCCGCCCAGCAGGCCGCGCGCCGCTGGCAGTTGCCCGCTTCCGACCCGGTCTGAACCGTCCGCGGCCTGAGTCGTCCACGGAGAGATCGTCCGTACGGACTCTAGATGAAAGTGATTATCACCGCTACCCTGGCCAGCGCTCGCCCGTTATGACGGTGAGCAGACAGAACTTGCCGCACACCCGCGGCGAGCAGGCTGAGGGGCGGTCACCATGGTGGAGACGAGTCTCGGCAGCGTCCGGCACCTCACGGCGGCACCGGCGGTCACCCCGCCCCGCCGGCGGCCGGCGCTGCTGGTCGGAGGGCCGCCGGCCGCGGTGGCGGCGGTCGTCGCCGTGGCCGCGGCCTGGGACACCGGCGGGCTGCGGGCCTGGCGGACCCTGCTGGTCGCGATCGTCGTCCAGGGCGTCCCGTTCCTCGTGCTGGGCACGGTGGTGTCGGCGGCGATCGCGGCCTTCGTCCCCGCCAGAGTGTTCACCAGAGTGCTGCCGAAGAACCCGGCGCTCGCCGTCCCCGTCGCCGGCATCGCCGGGGCCGTCCTCCCCGGGTGCGAGTGTGCGTCCGTGCCGGTGGCCGGGAGCCTGATGAAGCGCGGCGTCGCCCCGGCGGCCGCGCTCGCGTTCCTGCTCTCCGCCCCGGCCGTCAACCCGGTGGTACTGGCCGCCACCGCGATCGCCTTCCCCGGCAGGCCCGAGATGGTGCTGGCCCGCCTGGTGGCCTCGCTCCTCACGGCCGTCGTCATGGGCTGGCTCTGGGTCGCGTTCGGCCGGCCCGAGTGGCTGCGCCTGCCCAAGGCCCCGGACCACCACGGCGCCGCCGGGCGCAACCCGCTGGACGAGTTCCGCCGCAGCCTCCAGCACGACTTCCTGCACGCGGGCGGCTTCCTGGTGGTCGGCGCGGCCGCCGCCGCGACCTTCAACGTCCTGGTGCCGCCCTCTATCCTGCAGACCTTCAACGACTCGCCGTGGCTGGGCATCCCGGTCCTGGCCGGGCTCGCCGTGGTCCTCGCGGTCTGCTCCGAGGCGGACGCCTTCGTCGCCGCCTCGCTCACCGGCTTCTCCCCCACCGCCCGGCTGGCCTTCATGGTGGTCGGCCCGATGGTCGACCTGAAACTGATCGCCCTTCAGTCCGGCGCCTTCGGCCGCGGCTTCGCCGCCCGGTTCTCCTCCGCGACCTTCGTGGTCGCGCTCGTCGCCAGCATCGTGATCGGTGGGATCCTCCTGTGAAGACCGTCGTCCGCGGCCTCGCGCCCTCGCTACTCATCGCCCTCGTCGGGATCGCGCTGCTGCGGATCAGCCTCGGCAGCGACGTCTTCCTCCAGTACGTCAAGGAGGGCCTGCGCTACCCGCTGATCGCCTCCGGGCTGGTGCTGCTCGGGGTCGGCATCGCGGGCCTGGTCAACCGGCTGACGGCGCGGCGGCGGGAACCCGTCATGCGGTTCGGCCGGGACGCCGAGGGCAACGCCGTCTGGCAGCGGCCCGCGGCCGCAGAGGACCACGCCCACGAGCACGAGCACGAGCACGACCACGGCCCCCGCGTGGCATGGCTGCTGACCGTGCCCGCCGTCCTGCTGCTCTGCTTCACCCCGCCGGCGCTCGGCTCCTTCACCGCCTCCCGGGACGGCGCGGACGCCACGATGGAGAAGACGAACTACGCCGACCTCGCCCCGCAGGCCCCCGCCGTGTCGGTGCCCACCCCGATGTCGCTCACCGAGTTCATCGGGCGCAGCCACGACCCGCAGAAGAGCCTGGAGAACCGCAAGGTCCGCCTCACCGGCTTCGTCGCCCCGGGCCCGGGGCCCGACGAGTGGTACCTGAACCGCCTGGTGGTCAGCTGCTGCGCCGCCGACGCCCGCCGCCTGCGCGTCCTCGTCCACGCCCCGGGCCCGGCCCCGGCGGCCGACACCTGGGTGGACCTGACCGGCGTCTGGCACCCCGTCCCCGACGCCCCCGCCAACACCGCGCCCCGCCTCGACGTCACCGAGCAGCACACCGTCCCCCAGCCGCGCGCGCCGTACCGCGACCTGCCGCCCTCGGACAGCTGAGCGGCGGCCGGGACGCACGTCCGCACCACCCACCCTCACTCACCACCTGAATACGGAGAACTGATGTCCGACGGCAGAGGATCGGCGGCCGAAGTCCAACGGCGGCAATTACGGCGTACCAGAGGGGTGTTCCACGCCCTGACCGCGGTGGCGCTCCTGCTCTCGGCCGCGGTCGGCACCGAGGCGCTGGCGGTCTCCCCGGCAATCCCGCCGGTTGTCCCCACGGCGGGCACGCCGCAGCCGCCGTCGGTCGCCGACCAGGAGAAGGGCATGCGCCCGGGAATGCCCTTCCGTGATCCCGCCGTCGCGCAGGCCGTCGACGACCCGGCCCACGCCGGCCCGGATCTGACCATCACTCTGGACGCCGCCCGGACCCGGTTCGACGTCTCCGGGCGCGAGGTGTACGGCGAGTCCTACACCGGATCGTTCGCCGCCCCGACCATTCGGGTGCGACCCGGCTCGACCGTCACGATCCAGCTGGTCAACCGCCTGCCGGTCGCCACCAACCTGCACTTCCACGGTCTGCACGTCTCCCCGGAAGGCCGGTCCGACGACCCGTTCCTCTGCGTGGCACCTGGCGCCGACACCACGTACCGACTGGAGATCCCCGCCGACCACGCCCAGGGCACCTTCTGGTACCACAGCCACGCGATGGGGACGACCTGTCCGGTGCCGGGTTCGACGGGCGGTTCCGGCATGGGCTTCATGCCCGGCGACGTGGAGAACCAGATCTTCGCGGGACTGTCCGGCGCGCTGATCGTCGGGGACGACCGCACCCTGCTCCCGGCGGACCTGCGGAACATCACCGCGCACACGTTCGTCCTCAAGGACGTCCAACTCGACCCGACCGGGCACATCGCGCAGAACACCGCCACCACCGCGATCAACTCCAACGACCCGGCCGTACGCCTGGTCAACGGGCAGCTGCGGCCAGTGCTGTCGATGCGACCGAACGAGACCCAGCTGTGGCGGCTGGCCAACGCCGGGGCCGACATCTTCTACCAACTCCAGCTGGACGGCTACCACTTCACGGTCATCGGGGAGGACGGCACCCCGGTCGCCCGGGTGACGTCCGCCGACCGCCTGCTGCTGCCGCCGGGCAAGCGCTACGACGTCCTGGTCACCGCGACCGGCAGCCCCGGCCGCACGATGCTGCGCACGGTCGCGTACAGCAACGGCCCGCAGGGCGACGCGTACCCGGACACGCCGTTGGCCACCGTCAACGTCGAAGGCCGCCCCGCACACCGCCTGCCGGACCTCTCCGGCGCCGTCCCGACCGCGCCGGCCGACCTCTCCGCGGAGCCGGTCGCCCGGCGCCGCACGGTCGACCTGTCCGAAAGCGCCGACGGCAACACCTTCTACATCAACGGCGAGCAGTTCACGATGGACCGTTCCGTCTTCGCCACCCCCGCGAGGATCGGCACGGTCGAGGAGTGGACCGTCGTCAACCACTCCGGCGAGGACCACCCCTTCCACCTTCACACCAACGCCTTCCAGGTGATGTCGGTCAACGGCGTGGCTCAGCCCTACACCCACCGGCAGGACACCGTCCCCGTCCCGCACGCGGTCGACGGCGTTCCCGGCAAGGTCGTGTTCCGGGTCCAGTTCGCCGACTACCCCGGCGCGTGGATGTTCCACTGCCACATCGCGGCCCACGAGGACCACGGCATGATGAGCTTCATCGACGTCGTCCGCTGAACCGGCGCCGGGGCGGCGGGCAAGGACACGGTGGCTCCCGATCAGAGCGGGCCGGCGCTGCACTCGGTGCAGACACCGGCGAGTTCGACGGTGTGCCGGACGTCGGCGAAGCCGGACTCCCGGGCGATCCGGTCGGCCCACGTCTCGATCTCGTCCGTGTCGAGGGCGAGCGCGAAGCCGCAGTGCCGGCACACCAGGTAGTGCTGGTGCTGCTCCTCGCCGCGGTGCCGGAACAGCCGCTCCCCGTTGTCGTCCCGGACGACGTCGGCCTGGCCCGCCTCGACCAGCGCCGCCAGCGCCCGGTACACCGTGCTGAGCCCCACCTCGCAGCCGTCGGCCGCCATCCGGGCGTGCAGCAGCTTGGCGCTGCTGAAGCCCGGGCGGGCGGCCAGGGCGCGCAGCACCTGGAGGCGCTGCGGGGTGTCCCGCCAGGGTGGCACCGGTATTCGGCGGGTCCTCGGCATGGTGTCCTCCGGTGGGGGGCGTCAGGCCGGGTCGGCGGCGGCTGCGGTGGGGGTGCGCCGAACGGCGTAGGTGGCGGTGTAGCAGAGGGTGGCGATGGCCATGACGGCGAAGCTGGGCGGCAGTTGGGGCGCGGCCGCGCTGAGCAACAGGCCGCCCCAGACGTCCAGGACGGCGAGGGCCGCCGAGAGGGCGAGGGCCCGGTACGGGCGGTCGGTCAGCCGCAGGGCGGCGCCCGCGGGGGCGGCGAGCAGGCCGAGCAGCAGCAGCGAGCCGACGGCCTGGGTGGCCTCGGCGGCACAGGCGCCGACCAGGGCGAGGAAGGCGAGGCCGAGGGCCCCGGTCCGCACGCCGCGGGCCCGGGCGACGGCCTCGTCCAGGGTGGCGAAGAGCAGCGGCCGGGCCAGGACGAGGACGGCGGCGCTGATCCCGGCGGCGATCAGGACGGCGGTGAGCGTGCGGGCGCCGTCCAGGCCGTAGATGGAGCCGAACAGCACCGAGATCCCGGCGTTGCCCTGACCGGTGGCGCTGCGGGTGGTGGTGTAGAGGGTCAGGAAGAAGACGCCGAGGCCGAGGATCCAGCTGAACAGGGCGCCGATGGCGACGTCGTCCGGCCGGCCGCGGCGGCCGAGCAGACCGAGCAGGAGGGCCACGCCGATGGTGGCCGCGAACAGGCCGAGCCGCAGGTCGTACCCGCCGGCCAGGGCGGCCATCGCGCCGGTGAAGGCGACGTGGCTGAGCGCGTCCCCGGTGAAGGTCTGGGCGCGCAGGACGAGGAAGTAGCCGACCAGGCCGGAGGCGAGGGCGATCGCGGTGCCGGCCAGCAGCGCGTGCTGGAAGAACGCCTGGCCGAGGACGCCGGTCATGCCGGCACCGCCGCGGTGCGCGAGAACCTGCCGGCGGCCCGGACGGCGTGGGCGAGCAGGTAGCCGGTGAAGGCGACGGTGGTCACGAGGAATCCCAGGGGGTAGGGCCAGTAGTAGGCCGCGAACAGCCCGAGCCAGCTCGCCGCCAGTCCGATCAGGACGGCGAGCAGCACGCCGCGGACGGGCCGGGCGGTGAGCTGCTGGGCGGTGGCGGCCGGGATGACGAGGAGGGCGAAGACCAGCAGGCTGCCGGTGATCTGCCCGGCCTCGGCGGTCGCGGCGCCGAGCAGCAGCAGGAAGCCGGCGCTCAGCCACCGCACGGGCACCCCGCGGGCGGCGGCGACCTCGGGGTCGAGGGTGGCGAACAGCAGCGGGCGGCCGATCAGGGCGAGGACGGCGAGCACCGCGGCGCCGACCGCGGCGAGCAGCAGGACCTGCTGGTCGGTGATGCCGAGGAAGGTGCCGAAGAGCAGGGCCTGGGGGCCACCGAGCAGCCCGTGGTAGAGGGTGACGAAGAGGAAGCCGCAGCCGAGGGCGAAGGCCTGGAGGATCCCGGTGGCCGCGGACTCCTGGGCGCCGCCGGGCCGTCCGGCGTCCCGCAGCAGGGCGATGACGAGGGCGGTGGCCAGGCAGGCGCCGAGGTAGCCGAAGGTGGTGGAGATGCCGAGCAGGGTGGCGAGCGCGGCCCCTGGGAAGGCGACCACGGAGAGGGTGTGGCCGGCGAAGGTCTGACGGCGCAGCACCATGAACCAGCCGACGACCGGGGCGACGACGGCGACCACGGTGGCGGCGCGGAATGCGTTGACCATGAAGGCGTAGGACCAGATCTCGCGCAGATCGGCGGTGAGGTCCCAGCTGAGGACGGGGGCGTCGGCTAGCAGCACGGTCCGCAGCTCCCGCACTCCTCGGGGACGCCGACCACGATCAGCCGGTCGCCGGCGGTGCGCAGCACCTCGACCGGGGAGCCGTACAGGCCGCTGAGCGTCCGGGAGGTGATCACCTCGGCCGGGGTGCCGGAGACGGCCCGGCCCTGGGCGAGGTACACCACCTGGTCGAGGTGGTGGAGGATCGGGTTGACGTCGTGGGCGACCATCACGACGGCGACCCGTTCGGTGCGGCAGATCCGGCCGAGGAGGGCGGCGACGGCGCCCTGGTTGGGCAGGTCCAGGCTGTCGAGCGGTTCGTCGAGCAGCAGCAGCCGGGGCCGGGTGACCAGCGCCTGGGCGAGCAGCAGGCGCTGCTGTTCGCCGCCGGAGCACTGGCCGATCGGGCGGTGGGCGTAGGCGGTGGCGCCGACCAGCTCGACCACCTCCTCGACGCGCTCGCGTTCGGCGCGGCGGCGGGCGCGGGCGAGGCCGGGCAGCGGGACGCCCCAGCGGTGGCCGTCGAGGCCGAGGCGGACGACGTCCAGGCCGCGGACCCGGACGGTGGGGTCGAAGCTGCGGCGCTGCGGCAGGTAGCCGATGGCGGTGGGCGGCGGGGTCTCGGCCCGGCCGGCGGCGGCCGGGACGGCGCCGAGCAGGAGCTTGAGCAGGGTGGACTTGCCGACCCCGTTGGGGCCGAGGATGGCGGTGAACTCGCCTTCGCATACGGTGAGTTCGACGTCGGACCAGAGCGTCCGGCCGGCCACGCGGGCAGCCGCGCCGCGCAGCGTGAGGACCGGTCTCGGCCCGGGGTCGGATGCGGAGGCGGGTGCGGGGTTCACGGCGAGGCCGGCCGGAGTCGCGGTCACTTGCCGGTCGCCTGCTTCAACGCCGCGGCGAGGCCCTGGAGCTGGGTGGTCTGCCAGTCCTGGAAGGGGGTGTCGGCGGGGGCCAGGGTCTCGGTGACGGTGGCGACCGGGATGCCCTGCGCCTTGGCGGCCTCCACCTGGGCCTGGATGTCGGGGGTGGAGTTCTGGCTGTTGTAGACGTAGACCTTGATCTGCTTGGTCTTGATCTGCTCGTCGACGGTGGCCTTGTCCTGGGCGGTGGGGTCGGTGCCCTCACTGATCGCGTCGAGGTACTTCTCGGGGGTGAGCAGCTTGAGGCCGAGGGCCTCGGCGAGCGGGGTGACGATCGACTCGGAGGCCCCGATCGGGGTGCCGGCGTAGGCGGCCTTGATGTCGGCGATCTGCTTGTCGTACGGGGCCAGGGTCTTGGTCAGGTACGTGGACTTCTGCTGGTCGAAGTAGGCCGCGTCGGCGGGGTCGAGCTTCTTGAGGTCGTCGGTGACCTTGTCGATGACCTTGTGGACGTTCTCCGGGGAGTACCACTGGTGCGGGTTGCCGCCCTCCTTGACGCCGACCAGGTCGCCGACCTTGAGCGCGGTGCGACCGTCGGCGGGGTTGGCGGCGAGCAGCTTGTCCGACCAGGCATCGTAGCCGGCGCCGTTGGTGATGACGTACTTGGCACCGGCGACGGTGCGGCCGTCGTTGGCGGTGGGCTCGTAGGCGTGCGGGTCGGTGTCCGGGTTGGTGATGATGCTGGTGACCTTGACGTGGTCGCCGCCCAGCTGACCGGCTATCGAACCCCAGAAGTTCTCGGCGGCGGCGACTTGGACGACGCCGCCACCGCTCTTGCCGTCGCCGGCCTTGGCGTCGGCGGAGGTCTTGGCGGAGGTGGTGGAGCAGGCACTGGTGGCGGCGAGCGCGGCGACCGCGGCGGCGAGGGCGAGTCTGAGCGAGCGCGTGGGCAGGGAGATGCGCATGGCTGTGGTGCTCCTTGGGAGAGGAGGGTCTCCGGCAGCGCCGGATTCGATGACGATCCACAGACTAGGTGAACATGGTTTTCATGACCAGGCGGCGACGGATTTGATATGAAAATCATTGCCAAGCCTTGACTTCGCCGGGCCGCTCGGCCGTCAACACGTATCCGACATGGCGGACCGCCCGAGTCCCGCCGGCGGGACAGCCCGCGCACCGCCCGATTCGCCCCCTCCGCCCCACCAGCATCCTGCGCACGCGGCACGAGCGGCCGAAAGTCCGTCACACCCCATCGAAGGTCTAGACCTTGAAGCGGGCATGGTCAGTGGCGACCATGAAACGAAGAGCTACTGACCTAAGGGGATGCGGTGCGAGTCGCTCATCGGCAGCAGAACGGATCCGCACGATCGACCGGGCGCCCCGGCCGGGAGCGCGAGATGTGCACGGACCGGACGTCCCTCACGCTGCCGGCCCGCCTCCCCATCGACGCGTGGCTGCGCATCGGCCGGAACCTCACCGCGACCGCCGACTCCGCCGCCTGGTGGCTCGGCGACTGGCTGGTCTACGGCCAGGACCGGTACCCCGAGCGGTACCGCAGGGCGATCGACGAGACCGCCCTCGACTACCAGACCCTGCGCAACTACGCCTGGATCGCCCGGAAGTTCCCGCCCGAGCGGCGGCGCACCGGCCTCAGCATGCAGCACCACGCCGAGGTCGCCGCCCTGCCGCCCGTCTTCCAGGACCTCTGGCTCGACCGCGCCGAGCAGGGCGGCTGGTCCCGCAACGAACTCCGCCGCCGCATCCGGTCCGCCGCCACGTCCGACACCCCGCCCCAGGCGCTCGCCACCGAACTGCGGCTGGCCGTCTCGCACGCGCGCCGGAGCGTCTGGGAGGACGCCGCCGAACGCGCCAACTGCGACCTCACCGAATGGATGCTCCGCGTCCTCGACGCCGCCGCCCGCGGCCGCGGCCTGCAGCACGAGCCGCTGCGCGCGGCCATGGCCGGCTGAGCCGCAACCGACCGCCGCGCCGTCCGTCCTCTCAGCCCCCTTCCCCCTCAGCTCCCTTTCCGTCACGACGAGTTCACACCCCTCGGGCCCCCAGAACGGACTCACGTCCTCGATCCCTCGGGAGAGTGTCAGCATGGAAACCAGCGCACGGGCCCGGACCTTCGAGCGGAACGGCTTCGCCCCCACGGGCCGGCTGCTCAGCCCCGCCGAGGTCCAGGCCTACCGCGACATCTACGACCGGCTGTTGAGCGGGGACATCGAGAGCGGCGACAAGCGCTCCGACCTCGGCTCGCACGTCCCCCTCAGGGACGGCGCCCGGGAGAACATCACCCAGATCATGTGGCCGTCCGCGCTCCATCCGGAGATCCTCGAACTGCCCCTGCACGACCGGGCGCTGGCCGTCGCCCGGGAGCTGATCGGCGACGACGCGGTGCTCGACTTCGACATGCTGATCCACAAGGACCCGCACACCGGCGTGCCCACCCCCTGGCACCAGGACGCCGCCTACTGGATCGACCTGCCCGACAGCCGTGCCGTCTCGATCTGGGTCGCGCTCGACGAGGCCGTGCCCGACAGCGGGTGCATGTGGTACGTCAGCGGCTCGCACCGGCAGCCGCTGCGTGCGCACCGCCCCACCAGCGACGGCAAGAACATCGAGACCGACTGCTCCGAGGACGAGCCCGGCGCCACCGCCGTACCGCTCGCGCCCGGCGAGGCCGTCGCCCACTCCGGCGGCACCCTGCACTACTCCCGCGGCAACGCCTCCGACCGCACCCGGCGCGCCTACATCCTCAACTTCCGCCCGGCCGCGATGGTCCGGCTCGAACGGGAGCAGGGCGCCGACCACGGCCTCCGCGTCAACGAACGCACGGTGCGCAACTCCGACGCCGCCGGATCCGCCCGGTGACACCGGCCGCACGGACCGCACCGGCCCGTCCGACCGCTCCGATCACCCCGATCACCCCGATCACCCCTGTGAGGTTTCCGTCATGAACCCCGGCATGAACCCCGGCCCGAATTCCGGCACCAATCCCGAGAGCCGTCCGACCAAGGTGAAGCTGAGCGGCGCGGTGATGGCCCACCCGAAGCGGCTGGCGGAGGCCCGGCAACTCGCCGACGCCGACCCGCTGGGCCGTATCCTGGTCACCACCGACCCCGATCCGGCCGGCCGCCCGACCGCGCTGCGCACCGCGCCGGTGTCCTGGGGCTGTGTCGCCCCGGACGCCACCCACCACCTCGTGCTCCAGGACGACGTGGAGCTCGCCGAGGGCTTCTACGAGCACGCCGAGCAGGTCGCCGCCGCCGTCCCCGGCGAGGCGGTGGCGTTCTACGCCGGCTGGGAGGCCCGCAACGGCGCCGTCGCCCGGCTCGCCGCGCTGACCGGCGCGCCGTGGGCGTACACCCTGCAGGAGCACGTCCCCTGCCAGGCCCTGATGCTGCCCGCCGAACTCGCCCGCGGCTACGCGGAGTTCCAGGCCGGGGACGACGAGGGCTGGCCGTACGACGTGGTGATGCAGCGCTACCTGAACGCGCGCGGCGTCCCGGTCCGGTTCTGCACGCCCAGCACCGTGCAGCACGCCGAGCTGCCCAGCCTGGCCGGCAACGCCTCGCACGGGCACCGCCAGGCCACCCTCTACACCGGCCGGGCGGACATACCGGACGCACCGGACACCGACGGCTGCCCGCGCTTCCCGGTCGTGCCGTTCTACCAGTACGGCGACGCCCGCTGCGTCGTCCGGCGGGGCAGCGACTGGGAGTTCGTGGAGACCGAGCGGTACCTGCGCCGCACCGGCCTCCTCGAACGCTGCCTCGACGCGTACGCCGCCGCCCAGCACGGCACGCTGCCTGCGCTCCCACAGCTTCCCGAACGCGTCGGCCGGGCCGTCTGGCTGACCGGCTTCGCCATCGGCGCCGTCACCGCCGACCGGCCGGAGCCGGACCCCGCGGTGGCGACGGCGGTGATGGACACGCTCGGCCCGGGCGGCCTCTGCGAGGAGCACAACGCCGACGAGCTGATCCAACTCGCCCACCCCATCCGGGACCTGGCGCTCGTCGCCCTCGCCGCGGGCCGCGCCGCCGGACCGGTCGCGGGGTACCCGGCCGAGCCCCCGTCCGGCCCCCGGGTCGCCGTCACCGGCGGCGACCCCCGCTTCCGCGCCCAGCTCGCGGGCCTGCTCGCCGATCACGGCCACCGGACCGACCCGCCCGCGGACGCGGACCTCGACGGCGTCCGGTCCGTCGTGCACCTCGGCAGCCCGGCCGCGGGACCGGACGCTCTGGAGGCCGTGCTCGCGGCCGCGGAGAAGGCCGGGGCGGACCGCCTGGTCTACGCCGGCTCCGCGGCCGTCTACCGCGGCAGCGGCGCGGGCGCGGTGCCGGAGTCCGCGCTGACCGGGCCGCCCGCCGACCCGGTCGCGCTGGCGTGGTGGCGCGAGGAGGAGCGCTGCCGGCAGTGGGGCGAGCAGAGCGGGATCGCCGTCCAGGTGCTGCGTCTCGCCGACCCGATCGGGCCGCACGCCCCCGACAGCACCCCGGTCCGCTGGGTCGACCTGGTGTGGACCCGCCACCCGCTCACCCTGCGCCCCCAGGGCGTCCACCAGGTGCTGGACTACCGGGACCTGGCCGGCGCGATCGCCGCCGTGCTGGCCGCGCCGGAAGCCCCGGCCGTTCTCAACGTGGCCTCCGCGGCCTACTCGGAGGACGAACTGGCCGAGCTGGTGGCCCAGGTCGCCCGCCGCACGACCTGGGAGCGGGCCGAGGAGCCGGCCACCGAGCGGTGGACCATGGCCACCGGGCTGATCACGGACGAGCTTGGCTGGCGGCCCTCCGCCTCGGTCTTCGAGGGGATGCGCACGCTGGCCCAGTGGTACGCCTGCGACATCCACGGCGACTACGTCGCGCCCTGACCCAGCTGGCCGAGGCGCCCGCGTCCGTACGCCCGCAGGCCGGACGCGGGCGCCTCCCCGCGACCACCCTCGCCCCTCCCCCCATGGACCCCAAGGAACCCAAGGAGCAGCACATGTCCGGTATCGCCGGCTGGGTCGACTTCTCCCGCAACCCGGCGCAGGAGCACGGGATCGCCCGCGCCATGACGGCCGCGCTGGCCCGGCGCGGCCCGGACGGCGAGGGCCTCTGGACCGCCGAGCACGTCGCGCTGGGCCACCGCCGGCTCGCCGTCGCCGACCCGGGCGGGCCGGCCCAGCCGCTCGTCCACGCGGACGGGTCCGGCCCGCGCGCCGTGCTGGGCCACCTCGGCCGGATCTCCAACGGGCGCCGGCTGCGGGCCGAACTGGCCGCCCGGGGCCATGAGTTCAGCACGGAGAGCGACGCGGAGACCGTCCTGCGCGGCTACCTGGAGTGGGGGCCGGACGTCGTCACCCGGCTGGAGGGCGCGTACGGCTTCGCCCTCTGGGACGTCCGCCGCGAGGAACTGCTGCTCGTCCGCGACCGGATGGGCGTCAAGCCGCTGTTCTACGCCCCCACCCCGGCGGGCGTGCTGTTCGGTTCCGAACCGAAGGCGATCCTCGCCCACCCGGACTTCGAGCCGGTGCTGGACGCGGAGGGCCTGCGCGACATCCTCTCCGTGGCCCGGGTGCCCGGGCAGGCGATATTCCGGGGCATGCGCGAGGTCCGCCCGGGCTGCGTCGTCCGGGTCACCCGCGCGGGCACCGTCGAACAGCGCTACTGGGGCCTGCAGGTGGCGGACCACACCGACGGCCTCGACGCCACCATCGGCACCGTCCGCGCGCTGCTCGAAACCGTCGTCGCCGACCAGATGGCGGGCCAGGAACCGCCCTGCGCCCTGCTGTCCGGCGGCCTCGACTCCAGCACGCTCACCGCGCTCGCCGCGCAGCTGGCCCGTGAGCAGGGCCTCGGGCCGATCCGCACCGTCGCCGTCAACGACCAGGACGGCACGCAGGGCAACGACGACCACGTCTACGCCCGCCTGATGGCCGGCCACGCCGGCACCGAGCACGGCGAGATCTCGCTGGCCGGCCTCGACCTGCTCGACCCGGCGCTGCGCGCCGCCGTGCTCGGCGCGTACGACGTCCCGCTGAACAAGGGCGACCAGTACGCCTCGCTGTACCGGCTGTTCGGCACGGCCCGGCAGCACGCCGCCGTCGCCCTGTCCGGGGAGTGCGGCGACGACGTGTTCGGCGGGTACAACTGGCAGCGCTTCCCGGAGTGGGTGGGCTCCGGCACCTACCCCTGGGTGCACGAGGGGCGGCCCCGCTTCCAGGGCTACGGCACGCTCTTCGACGCCGGCCTGCTCGCCGAGCTCGACCTGCCCGCGTACGAGCACGACACCCACGCCGCCGCCGTCGCCGAGATCGCGGCCGGCGAGTACGTCGCCGACCCGGCCGAGGCCCGCCACCGGGAGGTCACCTACCTCGCGCACACCCGGCACTCCCGGGTGCTGTTCGACCGGCTGGACCGGCTGGGCATGGCGAGCGGGCTGGAGATCCGCGTCCCCTTCGCCGACCACCGGCTCGTCGAGTACACCTTCAACATCCCCTGGGCGATGAAGAGTTACGACGGCCGGGAGAAGAGCCTGCTGCGGGCCGCCATGCGCGACCTGCTCCCCGACGCGGTGGCCGTGCGGGTCAAGACCCCCTACCCCAACCTCCGGGTCGGCGCCTACGACCAGGTCCTCCGGGAGCGGCTCGCGCAGCTCGTCCGCACCGGTGACAGCCCGCTCGCGCCGCTGCTCTCCGCCGACCTCACCCGGGCGGTCGGCCGGCAGGGCGCGGCCGCACTGGAGGGGGACGTCAGCCGGGCGGCCCTGGAGACCGCGCTCCAGCTCGACAGCTGGCTGCGGACGTACCGCGTGCGCACGGCGCTCTGAGCAGCCTGGGCCCTGAGCACCCGAGGCCCACTCGGAGCACCCAGGCCCATCGGAGTACCCAGCCCCACCCCGGAGGAAGCCCGCATGGCCCTGACCGTCGCCGCCCCGCCCTCGTCCAGCCTCTGGAACCGGAACTTCGGCCTTTACTTCACCGCCCGCATCGTCTCGATGCTCGGCGACACGATGATCCCGGTCGCCACGGCCGTCGCGATGCTCTCGCTCGGCTACGGGGTGAGCGGCGTCGGGTACGCGCTGGGCGCCTGGATGGGCGCGTTCGCCCTGTTCGTCGTGTTCGGCGGGGTGTTCGCGGACCGCTTCCACCCGGTGCCGCTGATGATCGGCGCGGACGCCGTCCGCCTGCTGACCCAGGGGTCGCTGGCCGGCTACCTCTGGCTCGGCCGTCCGCCGCTGGCGTTCATCGTCGGCGGGGCGCTGCTCGGCGGCGTCGCCACCGCGATGTTCCAGCCGGGCACGAACAGTCTGGTCCCGCAGGTCGCGGACGACGCGCAGCGGGCCAACGGCGTGCTGCGGGTCAGTCAGGGCATCGCCACCATGGCCGGGCCCGCGCTGGCCGGCCTGCTCGTCGCCTCCACGTCCGCCGCCTGGGTGTTCGCGGTGGACGCGGCCACCTTCGCGGTCAGCGGGGTCTGTCTGCTGGCGCTGCGGCTGCCGCCGTTCGAGGTCGACCGGTCGGAGTCCACCCTCGCCAACCTGCGCACCGGCTGGGACGAGTTCCGGTCCCGGTCCTGGCTGTGGGCGGTCATCCTGATCTGGTGGGTGCTGGGCGTCTTCGTCTGGGGCCCGATCACCCCGCTCGGCGCGGCCTCGATCATCGCCGCGCACGGCAAGGCCGCCTTCGGCCTCGCCGAGGGCGCGTTCGGGGCCGGCTGCGTCCTCGGCGGCCTGGTCGCCATCCGGATCCGCCCCGCCCGGCCGCTGTTCGGCGGCGCGGTCGCCATGTTCCTGTTCCCGCTGATGCCGCTCGCCGCGGGCCTGGTGCCCGCGCTGCCGCTGGTCATGCTCGGGTACGGGCTGAGCGGCGTCGGCTGGGCGTTCTGGGGCGTCCAGTGGTCCACCACCGTACAGACCCGGATCCCCGAGGACCGGCTCAACCGGGTGTCCGCGTACGAGATCGCGGGCTCCATCCTGGCGGTGCCGCTCGGCCAGGCGCTCTCCGGGCCGGCCGGCTCGCTGTTCGGCGTCCACCGGCTGCTGCTGGTCGCCGCGCTGACCGCGCTGGGCTGCGCCGTCACGCTCCTGCTCGTCCGCCCGATCCGCCGGCTCCCCCGCGCCGCCGGGCGTCCATGAACTCTCGCAGCCGGTGGCGCTCTCGCTCATCGCCATCGTCCACTTCGTGCTCGACGAGGACGACCCGCAGGGCATCGTGCGCCGCTTCATGGACGCCCTCGCGCCCGGCAGCTTCCTCGCCCTGACAGGGTTCACCGCCGACACCGACCCGGTCGGCGTCGTCGGCGTCGGCCGCGAGTACAACGCGCGCGGCATCCCGCTGCAGATCCGCGACAAGGCGGAGACGGAGGCCTTCTTCGACGGCTACGAGCTCCTCGACCCCGGTGTGACGCTCGTCCACCACTGGCGCCCGGACGCGGACGCCGCGCCGGTCCGGGACCAGGACATCGCGATGTACGCGGGCGTGGCGGTCAAGCGCTGACGCCCCGCCAGGCCTCAGCGGGGCGCGGAGACCAGGCCCGCCTCGTAGGCGAGGATGACCAGCTGCACCCGGTCGCGGGCGTCGAGCTTGGCGAGCAGCCGGGTCATGTACGTCTTGACGGTGGCGATGCTGAGCACCAGCTCGGCGGCGATCTCGGTGTTCGACAGGCCGCGGCCGACCAGGGTGAGGATCTCCCGCTCGCGGTCGGTGATCGCGGCCAGCCGCTGGTGGTCCGCCTCTGGCGGCGTCCCGGCCGGTGCCGCCTGCCCCGCGAACGTGGAGATCAGACGGCGGGTGACGCTCGGCGCGATGAGGGCGTCCCCCGCCGCGACCACCCGCACGGCGGCGAGGATGTCGTCCAGGGCCATGTCCTTGACCAGGAACCCGGACGCCCCGGCGCGCAGCGCCCCGTACACGTGGTCGTCGTCGTCGAAGGTGGTGAGGACGACGACCCGGGTCGGCCCGCCGTCCGCGGTGACCAGGCGGGTGGCCTCGATGCCGTCCATGCCGGGCATCCGGATGTCCATCACCACGACGTCCGGCCGCAGTTCGGCGGCCAGCCGGACGGCCTCGGTGCCGGTGCCGGCCTCGCCGACCACCTCGACGTCGGCGGTCTCCGCGATGACCATCTCCAGCGCGGCCCGGACCAGCGGCTGGTCGTCGGCCAGTACGACGCGGATCACCGTCCGACCTCCGCGGAGAGCGGCAGCCGGGCCGTCACGCGGAAGCCGCCGTCGGGGCACGGGCCGGCGCTGAACTCGCCGTGCAGCAGCGTGACCCGCTCGCGCAGCCCGGCGAGGCCGAACCCGCTGCCGGGGGTGGTGCCGTGGCCGCGGCCCCGGTCGGTGATCTCGACGGACACCTCGTCCTCCTTGCTGCGGTCGACGGAGACCCGGCAGGAGCGGACGCCCGCGTGGCGCACCACGTTGGTGACCGACTCCTGGATGATGCGGAACGCCGAAAGGTCGATCTCGGGCGGCAGCGGCCCCTGGTCGCCCAGCCGCCGGACCTCGACCTCGACGCCCGCTGCGGTGGTCGTGGCGGCCAGCCGGTCGAGGTCGGCCAGGCCCTGCGGGGTGGTGGCCGACACCTCCCCGTCGGCCTGGCGCAGCGCGACGAGCATCCGGCGCAGTCCGGCCAGGGTCTCCCGGCCGGCGGCCTCGATCTCGCCGAGCGCCTCCCGGGCCCGGTCCGGCCGGGTGTCGATGACCCGGCGGGCGGCGCCGGCCTGGAGGGCGACGATGCCGATGCTGTGCGCGACGGTGTCGTGCATCTCGCGGGCGATCCGCAGCCGTTCGGCGGTGACCGCCTCGGTGGCCGCCCGGCTGCTCAACGCCTCGGCGTGCTCGCGGTTCTGACGCACCGAACGGCCGGCCAGCCAGGCGATGAGCGCGAGCAGGGCGGCGCCGTCGGCGGAGCCGATGTGGGTGCCGGTGAAGATGCCGACGGTGTTGCCGTGCACCAGGCCGATGTGCAGCACGAGCACGGTCAGGACCAGCGTGAACGCGATACGGGAACTGCGGCGCGGCCGGGTCGCGGTGATCAGGAAGAGCGCGGCGTACACGGCCAGCAGCGAGGCCGGGGACACCTGGGTGTCCGCCCGCCAGCCGTCGGTCTCCGTGAAGGCGGCGACGACCAGCAGGGTGACCGAGAGCACCGGCAGGCGGCGCACCAGCGCGGCGCCCACGAAGGCCACCGCCGTGTCGGCCAGGGTGAACGCCAGACCGCCGTGCAGGGCGGGGCCGTTGTGGTGCCGGGTGGTACCGCCGAGCAGGACGGACGGGTAGGCGGCGGCCACGCACCAGGCGAGTCCGACCCAGACCTCGGGCGGGACGCGCCGGAACAGCGGCGGAGCAGGCGTTGCGAACATACGAAGATCGTATCGACGGGCTGTGGACCCGTCATCGGACTCCGGCCGTACAACCACGGATGACATCCGCCGCCTTGTGATGTCAGCGCCGGTCCGATGTGGCCCCGGCGCCCGCCCCGGCACTGTTGAGCCCATGATCGAAGTCACCGAGCTGACGAAGCGCTACGGCCGCAAGACCGCCGTCGACCGCCTCACCTTCACCGTCCGACCCGGCCACGTCACCGGCTTCCTGGGCCCGAACGGCGCCGGCAAGTCCACCACCCTGCGGATGCTCCTCGGCCTCAACGACCCCACCGGCGGCACCGCCACCGTCGGCGGCCGGTCCTTCCGGAACCTGCCGCGCGGCCTGCGCCACGTCGGCGCCCTGCTCGACGCGGGCGACGTCCACGGCGGACGCACCGGCCGGGCCCACCTGCGGGCGCTGGCCCGCAGCAACGCGATCCCGTCCGGCCGGGTCGAGGAGGTGCTGCACGAGGTCGGGCTGGCCGAGGCCGCGGGCCGCCGGATCGGCGGGTACTCGCTCGGCATGAAGCAGCGGCTCGGCATCGCCGCCGCGCTGCTCGGCGACCCGCCGGTGCTGCTCTTCGACGAGCCGCTCAACGGGCTCGACCCCGAAGGCGTGCTGTGGGTGCGCGGACTGTTCCGGCGCCTCGCCGCCGAGGGGCGGACGGTGTTCGTCTCCAGCCACATGATGACGGAGATGGAGCACACCGCCGACCGGCTCGTCGTGATCGGCCGGGGCCGGCTGATCGCCGACGAGAGCCTCGCCGGGTTCGCCGCCCGGGCCGGCCGGTCGAGCGTCACCGTCGTCGCGGCCGAACCGGCCGCGCTCACGGGCGTGTTGACGGCCGCGGGCGCCACCGTCCGGCCCGACGGCGCCGGCGCACTCACCGTGACCGGCCTGGACGCCACCCGCATCGGCGAACTCGCCCTGGAACACCGCCTGTTGCTGCACGCCCTGACCACCCGCACCGCCTCCCTGGAGGAGGCGTTCATGGAACTGACCGCCGACAGCGTCGAATACCTCGCCGGAGAGCCCCGATGAGCACCCCGACCCTCGCCCCTGCCCCCTCCCCCGCCTCGACCGGCGCCGAGCCGCGCGCCAGCTTCGGCGACCTGCTCGCCGCCGAGTGGATCAAGCTCTGGTCGCTGCGCTCGATCCCCTGGGTGCTGCTGCTCAGCGCCTCGGTGATCGTCATCGTCGCCGCCAGGGGCGCGAGTTACACCTACGACCACTTCGACCCCAGTCCGGCCGCCCACTACTACCAGACCGCGCTGACCGACTCGTTCAACACCATCGGGGCCGACGTGGTGATGCTGGTCGCGGGCGGTCTCGGCGCCTTCGTCGTGGTCAACGAGTACGCCAGCGGGCTGATCCGGACGAGCCTCGCGGCCGTCCCCGACCGACGGGCGCTGCTGCTCGCCAAGGCCCTCGTGCTCACGGCGGTCGTGCTCGGCTGGGGTGCCGCCGTCGCGGGCACCTCCTTCGGCATCGCGCAGGCGATCCTGTCCGGCCGGGGCATCGGACTGTCGATCACCGACCCCGGCGCCTTCCGGTTCGTCGCCGGAGCCGCGCTGTTCGCGCCGGTGTGCGCCCTCGTCGGTCTGTGCCTCGGCGTCCTGATCCGGCACACCGCGGCAAGCATCGTGAGCACGATCCTGGTGCTCTTCTTCGTGCCCGCCTTCTTCACCGACACCTACCGCTGGTCGGCCGACATCTCGCACGCCCTGCCGTTCACCGCCTGGCGCCGCCTGTCCGTGGTCGACCTGCGGGACCAGTTCGTGTCGCCGTACCCGGCCACCGTCACGAGCGCCTGGATCGCCTTCGCGGTGTGGTCCCTCGCCTCGGTCGCGATCGCGGCACTCGCCATCCAGCGCCGGGATCACTGACCGCCCGGCGGGGCGGGGCCCGGCTCGTCCGTGGGCCCCGCTGCCGGACGGTTCAAGCGATCTACCCGCCGCGCCGCCCGGCCGCCAGGTCCAGCAGGGCGACCAGCAGGGCCGCCAGCACCAGGCCCACCGCCACCGTCGTCCCCAGCTGGAAGGCAAGCGCCCAGTCCGGGTGCCCACCCTGGGCGTGCGTGAAGAACACCGAGCCGACGATCGCGATCCCCACCGCCGAGCCGACGCGCTGCGCGGTCTGCAGTACGCCGCCCGCGCTGCCGGCCCGGGCCAGCGGCACCTGCTGGAGGGTCAGCGTCTGGTTCGGGGAGATCACCAGGCCGCTGCCGGCGCCGGCCACCAGCAGCGGCAGCGCGGTCGCCCAGCCCGTCGCCGAGCCCGACACCAGCTGCACCACCAGGGCCGAGGCCACCAGCCCGAGCAGCACCAGCACCAGCCCGCCCACCACCAGCCGCCGCCCCAGCCGGGTGACCACCCGCCCGCCCAGCGTCGCCGCACCCGCCGAACCGGCCGCGAACGGCGTGATCGCCAGGCCCGCAGCGAGCGCCGAGTAGTGCAGGCCCGTCTGGAGGTAGAGCGTGAAGATGAAGAAGATCGCGGTGAACCCCGCGAAGTACACCAGCGAGAGCAGCACCCCCGCCGCGTACGACCGCACCGCGAACAGCTCCATGCTCACCAGCGGCTCCCGGCGCCGCGCGTAGTACCGCTCCCAGCCGACGAAGGCCCCCAGCAGCGCGGCCGCCGTCGGCAGCAGCAGCCAGCGCGCGGCGCTGTGCCACTGCTGCTCCTGGACGAACGGCAGCAGCAGCGCGACCGTCCCGGCGCCGAGCAGGAGCACCCCGACCGGGTCGAAGTCCCGCTGCCCGGCCCGCTCGCCCGGCGGCGGGGGCGGCGGGAGCAGCCGGTAGGCGATCGGCAGCGCGACGGCGCCGATCGGCAGGTTGACGAGGAACACCCACCGCCACCCGTCCTGCGGCCCGAACAGGTGGATCAGCAGCCCGCCCAGCAGCGGCCCGACGGCGGTGGACACCCCGATCGTCGAGCCGAGCGCGCCGAACGCCCGGCCGCGGTCGGCGCCCTGGAAGAGCGTCTGGATGAACCCGGACACCTGCGGCACCAGCACCCCGCCCGCCGCGCCCTGGACCAGCCTCGCCAGGACCAGCCACTCCTGGTCCTGCGCCGCGCCCGCGAGCGCGCTGGCCAGCGTGAACAGGGCGAGCCCGGTGAGGAACACGGCCCGCCGGCTCCGCGCGTCGCCGAGCCGCCCGGCCGGAACGAGGATCAGCCCGAAGGCGAGCGCGTAGCCGCTCAGCACCCACTGCAGGCCGCTCTCCGACATGTGCAGCCCGGTGCGGACGGTCGGCAGGGCGACGTTGACGATGCTGACGTCCAGCAGGGTCATGAACCCGGCGACCAGGCACACCGCGAGCGCCCGCCAGCGTCGCGCGTCGGCCCGCCCGCCGGCGGCGGAGGCGCCGGGAGAGTTCGGGTTCGCGGTACAGGGCGGAGAGGCCGTCATGGTCGCTCCCTTCCGGGGCGGTCGGTCGGACCGGCCCACAGGGAAGGTCGTGCACACACCGGAATGCCCATCGTCACCCCGCCCCGCCCGCACCGCCACACGGGCTCCGTCGGATCACCCGGACGGCCGAACCGCCTCGCGGCCGGCCAGGGACGACACGAGGCTGTGGGCACGACTGTCGCCACCGAGAGCCGGCCGTCCGGGAACGCGCCGCGGGCCTAGGCGGTCAGGGGCTTGGCCAGGACGAGTTCGCGGTGGACGCCGTCGTCGAGGAGGTCGCCGAGTTCGTCGGTGTCGGTGAAGGCGTGGCGGCGGTAGAGGGCGATGGCCGCGTCGTTGCGGGGCATGACGGCGAGCTTCAGCGTCCGGTAGCCCTCGGTCGTGGCCCAGTGCGCGATCTCGGTGATCAGGCGGTCGCCGACGCCCCGGCCGCGGGCGGCGGGGCCGACCCACATGGAGATCAGCTCGGCGGCGGTCGGATCCTCGTCGGCGGGGACGCCGCTGGCCATTGCGGCGGGGGTGCCGTCCAGGACGGCGACCAGGTCGAGGGCGCCGGGGATCTCCAGGCGGGAGCGCCAGCGGTCCTCGTGGTCGCCGGCGCCCTGCCAGTCGGCGAGGGTGGAGCCGAAGGCGTAGGGGGCCTCGGCGAGGGCGGCGAGGCGGAGTTCGCGCCAGAGCGGCCAGTCGTCGGAGGTCAGGCGGCGCAGTTCGAGATCGTGCGGTTCAGGCATAGTGCGGACCTTGCCGTACGCCCTGCCGGTACAGCAAGCGGATTATCCGGTTCAGCCGGCGAGCGGCGGGTTGAGGCGGGCGAAGGCCTCCTGGCGCCGGTACGGGAAGTACGGGTACGGGGCCGTGCGGGCGCTCGCCGCGTCGAGGCGGGCCACCTGATCGTCCGTCAGCGACCAGCCGATGGCGCCCAGGTTCTGGCGCAGCTGCTCCTCGTTGCGGGCGCCGATGATGACGGAGGAGACGGTCGGGCGGCGCAGCAGCCAGTTGATGGCCACCTGGGGGATGCTGCGGCCGGTCTCCTCGGCGATCACGTCGAGCGCGTCGACGACGCGGTACAGCAGTTCGTCCTCGACCGGCGGGCCGTAGTCGGCGGTGTCGTGGAGGCGGCTGCCGGCCGGGAGCGGCTGACCGCGCCGGATCCTGCCGGTGAGGCGGCCCCAGCCGAGCGGGCTCCAGACGAGGGCGCCGACGCCCTGGTCGTGGCCGAGCGGCATCAGCTCCCACTCGTAGTCGCGGCCGACGAGGGAGTAGTAGACCTGGTGGGCGGCGTAGCGGGGGCGGCCGAAGCGGTCGGCGACGGCGAGGGACTTCATCAGCTGCCAGCCGGAGAAGTTGGAGACGCCGGTGTAGCGGATCTTGCCGGCCCGGACGAGGTCGTCCAGGGTGGCGAGGACCTCCTCGACGGGGGTGGCGGCGTCGAAGGCGTGCAGTTGGAAGAGGTCGAGGTAGTCGGTGCCGAGGCGGCGCAGCGCGTCCTCGACGGCCTTGACGAGGCGGGCCCGGGAGGTGCCGGCGTCGTGCGGGCCGTCGCCGAGCGGCAGGCCGGCCTTGGTGGAGATGAGCACCTGGTCGCGGCGGCCGTGGATGGCCTTGCCGAGGACTTCCTCGGAGGCGCCGTCGGAGTAGACGTCGGCGGTGTCGAACATGGTGACGCCCGCGTCGATGGCGATGTCGAGCAGGCGGCGGGCCTCCTGGTCGTCGGTGGTGCCCCAGGCGCCGAAGAGCGGGCCGCGCCCGCCGAAGGTGCCGGTGCCGAGGCTGAGTGCGGGGACCTTGAGTCCGGAGGCGCCGAGCCGGCGGTATTCCATGGCGGTGTCGGTCACGGTGTCCATGGCGGTGTCCATGATGATTCTCCCCTCGGAGCCCCTTAACGGGACTCCAATTCCGTTAGGATGACTCGACCCTAGCAGAGTCCGCCCAGCTAATGGAACAGGAATCCCGTTAATGGCCGTCGATCATCCCGAGTCCCCCACCCCGGGCACGGTCCGCCCCGGCGGCCGCACGGCGCGCGTGCGCACCGCCGTCCTGCGGGCCGCCGAGGACGCCCTGGTCGAGCACGGGTTCGCCGGCCTCGACCTGGGGGACATCGCCCAGCGGGCCGAGGTGGGCCGGACCACCGTCTACCGCCGCTGGGGCAGTACGACCGCGCTGGTCGCCGACCTGCTCGCGGACATGGCCGAGCAGTCGCTGCCGCGCACCCACAGCGGCTCGCTCACCGAGGACCTGCGGGCCAACGCGCGGCTCGTCCGGCGCACCCTGGCCGACCCCCGGCAGGGGGCGCTGTTCCGGGCGGTGATCGTGGCGGCGAACTGCGACGCGGGCGCGGCGGAGGCGCTCCAGCGGTTCTACCGGGTCCGGATCGCCGAGTGGGCGCCCTGCGTCGCCGAGGCCGTCGAACGCGGGGAGCTGCCCGCGGACACCGACCCGGCGGAGGTGGTCCGGGCCGTCTCGGCGCCGCTGTACTACCGGATGTTCACGACGGCCGATCCGCTGGACGAGGCTGCCGCCGACCGCGCCGCGGCAGCGGCCGAGGCAGCGGCCCGGGCGGGTGCGTACCGGCGGTAACGCGATGGAAACGCGGACGGCCGCACGGCCCGAGAGGGCGGTGCGGCCGACGGTCCACAAAGCGTCAGTCGAGGTCCAGGTAGCCCTCGCGCAGCTCGTCCACCACGTTCTGCCAGAAGTCGTACTCGTCCAGGTCCAGGCCCAACTGCTCCAGCAGCCCCGTGAATTCGGCCAGCGCCGTCGCGTCGCCGTCGTCGAAGCGCTCCTCGTAACGGGCCAGCACGGCGAACGCGGCCAGCGCCTGCGGCACCGACTCGGCCACGTAGCCCGCGTGGCCGGCGGCGTGGTCCCAGCCGTTCGGGTCGTACGCCTCCACCGAGCCGCAGACGCCGTCCACCATCAGGTGCAGCTCGTTGACGAGCCCGACGCAGTAGGCGTAGCCGTCCGGCGGGGTGTCGTCGTCGGGGTAGCGGCGACCGAAGATCTCGTCCGGATCCGCCTCCCACAGGCCGCGCTCGGGGAGGCTCTCCCCGTCGAACCCGGTGAAGGCGTTATGCACGGCCGGGATGCCGATCTCGGTCAGGAACGCCCGGGTCTCGGCGTCCTCCAGCCCCTCGGGCAGCGACTCCGGGCTCGGGCGCCACAGGGTGCCCTGGCCGAAGTGCGACTCCAGCCACTCGGCGGTGGGGTTCCTGGTAACGGCCGACAGGTCGGTTCCAGGTACGGATGCGGATGCGGTCATGGGTGTATCTCCCCCGGTCAGAGCGGTGCAACGGCCCTATCCAAGCGCATCGCACCGACAGCAGTTGCTACCGGGTCAGGTCCTCCAGGACGGCATGCGCCGCGTTGTGCCCGGGGATGCCGCTGACGCCGCCGCCACGGATCGCGCCCGCACCGCACAGCAGGACGTTCGGGTACCCCGTCGCCACACCCCAGCGGGCGGCGCCGCCGCCGACGTCCCCATCCGCGAAGGGGAACGAGAGGTCCTGATGGAAGATGTGACCGCCCGGCAGGCCGACCTCCCGCTCCAGGTCGAGTGGCGACTTGGCCTCCACACAGGGCCGCCCGTCGGCGTCCGTGGCCAGACAGTCGGCGATCGGCTCGGCCAGCACCTCGTCGAGCTGCGCCAAACTCGCGGCCAGCGCACGCTCCTTGGCGGACGGGTCCGCGAACAGCCGCGCGGGCATGTGCAGTCCGAACAGGGTCAGCGTGTGGAGGCCACGGCGGAGCGCGCCCGGTCCCAGGATCGAGGTGTCGGTGAGTGTGTGACAGTAGATCTCCGACGGCGGCGCCGAGGGCAGCCGGCCCGCGTCCGCCTCGGCGTGGGCCGTCTCCAACTGCCGGTAGCCCTCGGCGATGTGGAACGTCCCCGCGAAGGCATCACGCGGATCCACGGCGGCGTCCCGGAGCCTCGGCAGCCGGCGCAGCACCATGTTGACCTTCAGCTGCGAGCCCTCCGGCGCGGGACCGGGCTCCTCTCCGAGCAGCCGGGCCAGGGTCGCCGGAGCGGCGTTCACCAGCGCCTTGCGGCCCACCGCCACCGACTCCCCGCCCTCGTGACGGTACGTCACCTCGGCGTCGCCGAGGCCGTCGGTGGCGATGGCGGTGACCTCGCAGCCGGTCCGGAGCTCCGCGCCGGCCGCGAGCGCCGCCTCGGCCAGCGCGTCCGTCACCGCGCCCATCCCGCCGACCGGGACATCCCAGTCGCCCGTGCCGTTGCCGATCACGTGGTACAGGAAGCAGCGGTTCTGCAGCAGTGAGGGGTCGTGGGCGTGGGTCAAGGTGCCGATCAGCCCGTCCGTCAGCACCACTCCGCGCACGAGGTCGTCGGCGAAGGTCCGTTCGATCGTCTCGCCCAGCGGCCGTTCGAAGAGCGTCTCCCAGGCGGCGTCGTCCCCGACCCGCCGGCGCAGCTCGGCGCGCGAGGGCAGCGGCTCGGTGAGCGTCGGGAACACCCGCCGGGCCACCTGGCCGGTCGTCCCGTAGAAGCGGCGCCAGGCCTCCCACTCCCGGTCGGTGCCGGTCAGCGCCCGGAACGACTCCCGGGTCCGGCCGGGATCCGCCGCGTCCACCAGCAGCCCGACCGGCTTGCCGTCCCGCTCGGCGGGCGAGTACGAGGCGATCCGGCGCCGCCGGAGTTCCAGCCGCAGCCCCAGCTCCCGCACCACCTTCCGCGGCAACAGGCTCACCAGGTAGGAGTACCGCGACAGGCGGGCGTCGACCCCCGGGAACGCCCGGGCCGACACCGCCGCTCCGCCCACCTGCGGCAGCCGTTCGAGCACCACCACCCGCCGCCCGGCCCGCGCGAGGTACGCCGCCGCCACCAGGCCGTTGTGCCCGCCGCCGACGATCACGGCGTCGTACCGGGAGGACGCGTTCGTGTTCACGCCGTCACGGTACGGCAGTCCCGGCTGCCGGGGTACACCTCCGATAGGACGATCCCGGCCGCTTGGGTACACCTCGGACAGGCCGGACGCTCCGTCACCTGTTCGCCGCGCACCGGCTGCGCAGTGCATCCGCTCTTCGTAGCGTCATGGCCATGACGATTGCATCGAAGACCCGGGCGGCCTGGCTTGCCGCTCTGACGAGCGCGGCTCTGGCCGTGGGCACAGGCCCGGCCCTGGGCAGCGAGGCTCGCACGATTCCCTACTACCACCAGCAGCTGAACAACGACTGCGAGGCCGCCGCGCTACGGATGGTCCTCGCCGCGCGCGGTGTGAAGGTGGACGACCAGGCCGTCCTGGACCGGATCGGCGTCGACCGGGTGCACTACCAGTTCGGACATTCCGGCTCGCTGTCCGGGGACCCGTACGCGGCTTTCGTCGGCGACCCGGACGGCTCGGAAGTGGACGGCACCGGCTTCGGCGTGTACTACCCGCCGGTGGCAAAGGCCGCCCGCGACTTCGGACTCACCGTGGTCCGGTCGGGCTCGGGCATCTCGACCCAGAACCTGAAGGACCACCTGGCGGCCGGCCACCCGGCGATCGTCTGGGTGGACTACCTGTGGCGCCACCTGGCGTCGACCACGTACACCGCCTACGACGGGAAGAGAGTCCTGTACGCGGGGCCCGCGGAGCACGCGGTCGTCGTCACCGGCTTCGGCGACGGCACGGTGTCGGTCAACGATCCCGCGCGCGGCCGTACGACGGTCTCGGCGAAGGACTTCGACAACGGATACGCCACCTACGGCCGGATGGCGGTCGTCATCAGCTGACGTCCCCGGCCATCCGGCCCCGGTGAGGCGGCGGGCCCAGCAGAAGCGGCGGGCTCAGAAGGCCGGCTTAGAAGAAGTCGTCGTCGTCGCCCTCGTAGTAGTTGTTGATGACCACCTCGGGCTCGTCGTCGCTCAGCGCCTCGTTGAGGAGCGCGCCGCCGACCAGGCCCGCCGCGCCCGCGCCGAGCAGGGCGCCGGTGCCGTAGCGGCGACCGCCCTGCGCGGGCTGGCCCTGGCCGGGGACCTGCGGGTAACCCTGCTGCGGGTAACGCTGCTGGACCGGCTGCGGATAGCCCTGCTGCGGGGAGTAGAACGGCGGCGGGGTGGTCTGCACCCGCTGGGCGCAGGCGACGCACGCCTGGATCTGGCGCGGCACGCCCCACTGCGGCGACCACAGCACCGCGGTCGAGCCGACGCCGTGCGAGGGGTCGAAGAAGCACGTCACTGGAGAACTCCCTGGTTCTTGCCGGGTCGTGGGAGCAGCGGGGGCATCGGCGACCACGGGCGCCGATACCGAAGCCGGAGCCGGAGCCGGAGCGGGCGCAGGCGCGGACTGGAGGCCTTCGACGCCGAAGTCGGTGGCGACGCCCGCCAGCCCGGCCGCGTAGCCCTGCCCCACGGCGCGGAACTTCCAGTCCGCGCCGTGCCGGTAGAGCTCGCCGAACACCATCGCCGTCTCGCTCCCGGCCTCGGGCGCCACGTCGTACCGCGCCACCTCGCCGCCGTCCGGGTCGGTGAGGCGGATGTACGCGCCGCGGACCTGACCGAAGGTCTGGGACCGCTGCGCGGCGTCGTAGATGGCGACCGCGAACACGATCCGCTCGACCTCGGCGGGGACGTCCGCGAGCCGGACGTCGATCCGCTCGACGTCGCCCCCGCCGGCCCCGTCGCCACCGTGGTTGCCGTGGTGGCGGACGGAACCGTCCGGACTCTGCAGGTTGTTGAAGAAGACGAAGTGCCGGTCCGAGATGACTTTCCCGGACCGGCCGCACAGCAGCGCGCTGGCGTCCAGGTCGTACCCGGCACCCGCCGTCCAGCCGAGGCCCACCTGCACGACCCGCAGCCCGGGGGCCTGCTTCCCCAGGGAGACGTTGCCGCCCTTCGTCAGGCCCACACCCATGGCGCTTCCTCCACACCCCTGCGTTTTCCGCTGTTCGACGACGACAACGCTGTGGAGCCGGCGCCGGTTCCCGCGGCGCGGATCAGGGGCGGATCAGTACCGGACCGGAAGTTCCAGCAGGCCACGAGCCCGCAGGGCCGGGCGGTGCCGGAGCTGCTCGACGGGCACGTCGAGGGCGAGGTCGGGGAAGCGACGCAGCAGGGCGGTCAGGGCGAGTTCGGTCTCCATCCGGGCGAGCGGCGCGCCGAGGCAGTAGTGGATGCCGTGGCCGAGGGAGAGGTGGCCGTTCTCGCGGCGGCGCAGGTCGAGCCGGTCCGGGTCGGTGAACTGGTCGGGGTCGCGGTTGGCGGAGGCGATCGCGAGCAGGACGGTCTCGCCGGCCGGGACGGTGACGCCGCCGATGGTGACGTCCTCGCGCGGGAAGCGGCGGATGGACAGCGGGGCGGGGCCGTCGAAGCGGGCGAACTCCTCGAAGGCGCCCGCGATCAGCTCCGGTTCGGCGCGCGCGGCGGCGAGCTGCTCGGGGTGGGTGAGCAGGGCGAGGACGGCGTTGGCGATGAGGTGGACGGTGTTCTCGTAGCCGGCGAAGAGGATCAGGAAGGCGAGCGAGGTGAGTTCGTCCTCGCTGAGCCGGTCCCCTTCGTCGCGGACGGCGATCAGGTCGGAGAGCAGGTCGTCGGCGGGTTCGGTGCGCTTGCGCGCGATGAGGCCGGTGAAGAACCTGAGCATCGCACCGACGGCGGCCTTGGCTTCCTCCGGATGGTTCGGGTCCGGCGTGATGAGGGTGTCCGTCCAGGCGCGGAAGTCGTGCCGGTCGCCCTCGGGGACGCCGAGCAGGTCGCAGATGACGGTGATGGGCAGCGGTCCGGCGTAGGCGGCGAGCAGGTCGGCGCGGCCGAGCGGGGCCATCGCGTCGAGCAGCTTCTCGGCGACCTGCTCGATCGGGCCGCGCAGGGCGGCGATCCGGCGCGGGGTGAAGGCCTGGGAGACCAGCCGGCGGATGCGGGTGTGGTCCGGCGGGTCCATGTTGAGCAGGTTGGCGTCGAGCGCGGGCGGCAGCTTGAAGCCCAGGTAGTTGCCGGGCGTGGCATGGGCCTTGTCGAGGGACAGGCGAGGGTCAGCGAGGGCCTGGCGCACGTCCGCGTAGCGGGTGACCAGCCAGACGGGGAGTCCGTCGGGTCCGGTCATCCGGTGGACGGGGGTGGTGGCGCGCAGGGCGGCGTAGCCCGCGTAGGGGTCGGCGATCAGGGCCTTCACGGTCAGGTCTTCGGACTTCACATGATCACCTTACGGGCAGCCGCGAGGCGCTCTGGCAGGGTGTCAGCACCTGGGCGGCCCCCGACCGCTCCTCACGCCGAATCCGCCTACCTCGTCCCCGCCGCGCGGGCCCGGGACGCGGCGATCTCCGCGTAGGCGGCCTCCCTCGGGGTCCGTCACGCACCGGGGCGCACCGGGGCGCACCGGCCGGAGCGCGCGATACCGTCGCGGCATGCCTGAAGCCCGGTTGACCACCCCCTCGTTCCTCGTCCTCGGCATCATCGAGAAGCTGGGCGAGGCCAGCCCGTACGACGTCAAGGTGGAGGCGGCCCGCACGGTCGCGCCGTTCTGGTCGGTGCCGCACGCGCAGGTGTACGCCCAGTGCGACCGGCTGCTCAAGGGCGGCCTGCTCTCCGAGGCCCGGCAGGAGGGCGGGCGGAACCGGCGCCTGATGCGGCTGACCGACGAGGGCCGGGCCGCGCTGGCCGAGTGGCTGGCCGATCCGGGCTTCGAGCCGGTCGAGGCCCGGGAGCGGAACATCCTCAAGCTGTGGTTCGGCGGCAGCCCGCGGATCCTCGCCCCCGCGCAGGTCACCGAGCACGGCCGCACGCTCGGCGAGTACGAGCAGCTGGCGGAGGAAGTCGGCGAGCTGATGACCCGGGGTGAGCGCGAAGCGCTGGAGTTCGGCATCCGGTATGAGCGGATGATGGTGGATTTCTGGCAATGGGTCCAGGAGCGGGGGGAACAGTAGTCGCACCGTTTCCGTGCCGGACCCATTGACCGCGGTGCCGAACACCCCTACGTTCCCCATAGTCCTTTCTGGACCATCGGATCTGGACTATCGAGACCGGACAATCGGGACCGGACTATCGGCGAGGCGGCGGGAGGGTCGCGATGCGGCGTCTGGGGAACGAGCGGAACCCACGGAACCTGCCCAACCCACGGAACCTGCCCAACCCACGGAACCTGCGCAGCCTGCACTGGGGCCGGGCCGCCGCCATCGCGGTGACGGTGCTCTGCGTCGGCTACGCGCCGATCGCGATGACCGAACTCTGGTCCTACGCCAGCCCGGGCGCCCCGGCCCCCGGACAGTGGCTGCTCTCCCACACGGTGTCGCCGTCCTACGTGGCCGACGCGCTCGCCACCCGGCTCGGGCCGTACCGGCACAGCCTCGGCCCGCTCCTCGTGCACACCGTGCTCGGCGGCGCGCTGATGCTGCTCGGGCCGCTCCAGCTGTGGTCGGCGGTCCGGCGGCGGATCCGGCTGCACCGCGCCCTCGGGATCGTCTTCGCCGTCACGGTGTACGCGTCCATGGCGGGCGCCGCCGTCTACCTGGCCCGCACCGCGCCGGCCGACGCGTTCAGCGGGCCCGCGTTCTGGGTCGTCCTCGCGACCATCCTGGTCGGCACAGTGCTGAGCACGACCTTCGGCATCCTCGCCGCCCTCACCGGCTTCCCCGACCTGCACCAGCGCTGGCTGCTGCTCTGCTACGGCTACCTGATGACCGCGCCGCTGCTGCGCCTCGAATGGGGCGTGCTGCCGCTGGTGCTGCCCGACGAGCCGGTCACCGAGATCAACCGGGTGGCCCTCATGCACCTCGGCTCGGTGGTGACCTTCGGCGCGCTGCTCGCCTCGCGGGCGCTCGACCGGCGCACGACGGTCCGCGGGGTGGCCGGCACGTGGTGCCCGCCGGCCGTGCTGATCGCGTCCCAACTCGTCGGTGCGGCAGGGCTGGTGTGGCTCGCCCGGTCGTTCGCGGGCTGGGGCTCGGAGGGCTGGCGGATGCTGCTCGCGTACCTCATCCCGTTCCTGCTGACGTACGCCGTCATCGTGGTGCGGCAGCGACGGACCACGGGCTGGGCCCGCGAGGAGTGGCGGCTGCACCTGGCGTTCCTGAGCCTGGCGCCCGCGTTCTCGGCCGTCGCGGCGCCGGCCTTCGAGCACGGGATGCGGCTGGACGGGCGGACCGCGCTCATCGCGGGCGTCGGGATCGGCTGCGGGATGCTCGCGTTCGCCGCGACCGCGGTGGTGAGCCTGCGGGTGCTGTACGCGCGCGAGTCGGAGAAGCGGCAGCGGCGTGTGGCGTCCGGGCTGCCGTCGTCGGCCGTGACGCTCTAGCCATCAAGTCGGCTGTCCCGCTCTGCCTTTCAACTGGCCAGGAGGAAACCGCGCATGACCACGCAGGAAACGCACGTCGGCAGCACACCGCACACCGGGCTCGGCGGCCGGGAACTGGCACCCGCGATCACCACGCTGGCCGCCATCGTCGCGCTGGTGAGCATCCTGACGGGCGCGCTGCTGGCCGTGGCCGGGCTGACCGGACACGCCGTTGGCGCCTGGCACTCGCCGGAGGCGCTCAGCCCCGGGCTGATCGGCGCCGCGATGCTCGGCGTCTCCCCGGGGCTGCTCACGATCGGCCGGGCGCGGGTCTGGGAGGAGGTGCGCACCCTCGTGCTGCCGACCGCCGTCGTGCTCGTCGGCCTGTTCGCGGTGAGCCTGGCCGACGGCCGCGAACTACACGTCGCGACGGGCGGTTCGATCGTCCTGGTGATGTTCAGCATGGGCTGGGTCGCCGTCCTCGGCGCGCTGGCCGCCGGCTCGGTCCTGTGCCTCGCGGTGCAGTACCGGCGGCCGTTGACCACGCCCCTGACGCGGGTCGCGCCGCTGCCCGCCTGGTCGAAGCCGCTGCTCGCGGTGCTCGGCTCCGGCTGGCTCGGCCTGGGCGCGGGCCTGGTGCTCTTCCCCGGGTTCTGGGGCGGGTTCGTCCCGTGGACGGTCGGCCGCGCCGACGCGCAGGGTCTCGGCGTGTGGGGTCTCTCGCTCGGGGTCGGCGTGCTCGGCGCCCTCGTCGAGGACGACCTCGCCCGGCTGCGGCCCGCCCTGATCGCCGTCCCGGGGGTCGCCGTGGCCGCCGCCGTCCTGTTGGCGGGGCGCGCCTCGGACATCAACTGGTCGTCCGGGGCGACACTTTCGCTGATCGCGCTGCTGGTCGGACTGCTGTCGACCGGCGCGGTCGGCCACTGGCTGTGGACCCGCCGACCGGTGGCGGCCTGACGGGCCCTACCATCACGGCATGGGGAATTGGCGCGCGACCGTAATCGACCACCGCAGCAAGCGCTGTGCCCAGCTGCGGGACCGCCCCAAGGAGCCGTTCGCCCGGCGCGACGACCTGGTCATCAGCGGCCGCGCCGGCGAGATCACCTGCGCCGACACCGCCGGCCGGACCCGCTGGACGCACCCCGTCCCGGGCAGCCCCAACGCCGCCCACATCTCCTCCGGGCGCGTCCTCGTCACCACCGACTCGCTCGACTACCACGCCTGGGGCCACCTCGGGCCCGCATACCTGCTCGACCTGGCCGACGGCACCCTGACAGCCGAACTCCGGGGCGCGCGCGGCGCTGCGCTCGGCGGCGGCCGGTTCGTCCTCGGGCTGGAGGGCTACGGCACCTTCGCCACCTGGCAGTACGACCGCGACGGCACGCTCACCGACACCTGGCGCAGCTACGGCCACTACGTCGTCGGCACCGGCCTGCGCGTGGTCGAGTGCGACCGGAACGGGCCCACCGAGAGCCGCGTCGTCCGTCTCCTCCCCGGCGGCGTGATCGAACGAAGCCCCCTGCTGCTCACCGACTCCCAGGTCCCGCGCCCGCTCGTCCTCCCCGACGGCACCATCGTGGTCCTGGACGCCGGCGTCCTGCGCGCCGTCGGCCGCGACCTCGACGACACGGTGCTCGCCGAGCTCCGCCCCATCCCCGTCGACGAGCTCCACCGCCACATCAGCACTCTGCACCGCACCCCCGACGGCCTGAGTGTCACCATCTCCGAGCGCCACCCCACCCGCATGAGCACGTACACGACCCACACCTGGGCCCTCGCCCTCCACCCGCCGCAGTAACGGCCGGTGCTGCCAACGGCTTCGGCGCCGTCGGGGTCACGGTAGTACTCGCCGAAAGAACAACGAAGTAGGCGCTGACCTGGCCCGTTGCCGTGGAGTCGGCTGCCTCGTTGGGCTGAACGAGTGGTCCGGCGACGGAGGGGCGGCAGATGACCACGAAGGTGTTCTCCGATGAGGAACTTGAGGCTCTGCGGTCGTTCCCGCCGATCGGCAAGGACGAGCTGATCCGCTTCTTCACCCTCACGCCGGCCGATGAGGCGTTCCTGCGGAAGTTCCTGCGTCCGCAGACGGTCCTGGGTGCCGCCGTACAGCTGTGCACGTTGCCGTGGCTGGGGTTCGTCCCGGATGAAGTGACCGCGGCTCCGCCGGCGGCGGTGGGCCGTGTGGCCCGGCAACTCGGGTTGCCGGCCGAGGTGCTGCGCGGCTACGGGGCGTCGCGGGAGCAGACGCGTACGGACCATCTGCGGCAGGTCGCGAGGTATCTGGGCTGGCGGCCGGCGAAGGCGCTGGAGCACAAGGAGCTGGAGGAGTTCCTGCTCGCGCGGGCGATGGAGCACGACTCGCCGTCGCTGTTGTTCCGGTTGGGCTGTGAGTACCTGCGTTCGGTGCAGGTGATCCGGCCTGGTGTGGTCACGCTGCTGGAGAAGGTCGCTGGCGCCCGGCAGGCGGCCGAGGCGGAGACCTACGCGCGGGTGGCCGACCTGCTGAGCGACGAGACCTGCCGGGGGCTGGATTCGCTGCTGGTGGTCGAGCCGAAGATGCGCTCGACCAGGTTGCACTGGATGGTGACCGGGCCGGTGCAGGCGTCACCGAACAGCGTGAAGGACGAGGTCGAGAAGCTGCTGTTCCTGCGGGGGCTCGGTGCCGACGTCCTGGATCTGTCCGCGCTGCCCGCCGAGCGCCGCCGCTACCTGGCCCAGATCGGCCGCCGTCTGACGGCGCAGGCCCTGGTGCGCAGGGAGCCGAACCGGCGTCATCCGATCCTGTTGACGCTGTTGGCGCAGTCCGCGGTCGACGTCCTGGATTCCGTGGTGCAGCTGTTCGACCAGACGCTGTCGGGTTCGGAGTCGCGGGCGAGGATCAAGCTGCGCGACGAGCTTGCCGAGCGCGCCAAGTTGTCGGAGGACCGGCTCGCGCTGCTGGAGGAGATCCTGCCGGTGCTCGCGGATGCGGGGATCCCGGACGAGGCGGTCGGGACGTTGCTGCGCGGCAAGATCGGCATGTCTCGGCTGCGGACCGCGTACGCCTGGGCCACCGCGCGGCTGCCGCGCGATCACGGGCACCTGCGGCTGCTGGAGGGCTCCTACACCTACATCCGCCAGTTCGCGCCCAAGGTCCTCGAAGCGGTGCGGTTCGCCGGCGGTACCGAGGCGAAGCCGCTGATCGAGGCCGTCGGGATCCTGCGGGAGCTGAACGCGACCGGCGCCCGCAACGTCCCCGACACGGCGCCGACGCTGTTCGTGCCTGCCCGCTGGCAGGGCTACCTGGACGAGGCCGCGGCGAAGGGCGACGCGACGGCGTACCGGCACTACTGGGAGCTGTGCGTGCTGCTCGCGCTGCGCGACGGCCTGCGCTCGGGGGATGTGTATGTGCCGGGATCGCGGCGCTACGACAACCCGGCTGCCTACCTGTTCAAACCCGCCCAGTGGCAGCTGCACCGCGCCGAGTTCTGCCGCCTGGTGGGCAAGAGCCCGGACGCCTCCGAGGCCCTGGCGCTGGTGATGGACGAGCTGGATGCAGCTCTTGGCGACCTGGAAGGGGTTCTCAAGCGCGGCGACGGGCCGGTGCGCCTGAACGAGGCGGGCGAGCTGGTCATCTCTCCTCTGACGGCGGAGGACATTCCCAGCGAGGCCGAGGAGCTGTACGCCGAGCTGGAGCGGATGCTACCCAATGTGCCAATCGCCTCCCTGCTGGTGGAGATGGACCGGCACACCGGCTTCCTGGACTGCTTCACCCACCCCGGCGGCAAGCAGACCCGCTCGCCGCAGCTGAAGCGGAACCTGATCGCCTGCCTGATCGGGCTCTCCACGAACCTCGGGCTCCACGGGATGGCCGCGTCCTGCGGCATCCCGTACGACGTGCTGGCCTGGACCACGGAGTGGTACATCCGCGAGGAGACGCTGCGCGAGGCGAACATCTGCCTGGTCAACTACCACCACAGGCTGCCGATGACGGGCATGTTCGGCTCCGGCACGCTGTCGTCCTCGGACGGGCAGCGGTTCCCGACGAGGGGCAAGTCGATCACCGCCCGGCACCTGAACAAGTACTTCGTCGCCGAGGGCATCTCCACCTACACGCACGTGTCCGACCAGCACTCCACCTTCGGCACCAAGGTCATCGTGGCCACGCACCGCGAGGCGCACTACGTGCTGGACGAGATCCTGGGCAACGCGACCGACCTGCCGATCACCGAGCACGCCACGGACACGCACGGCGTCACCCTGGTCAACTTCGGCCTCTTCGACCTCGTCGGCAAGCAGCTCTCGCCGCGCATCCGCGACCTGGGCAAGATCACCCTGTACCGGATGGGCGGCAAGGCCGACTACGAGGAGAGGTTCCCGAAGGCCGGGCCGCTGCTGACGAAGAAGGCCAATCTCGACCTGGTCGCCGCGCACTGGGACGATCTCCTGCGGCTCGCGGGCTCGCTCAAGTACGGGCACGCCACCGCCTCGCTGGTCGTCGGCAAGCTGTCCGCGTCCGCCCGGCAGAACGCGCTCGCCGCGGCCCTCAAGGAGTACGGGGCCATTCGTCGCACGGTCTACGCGGCGAAGTACCTGTCGGACGAGGCATACCGGCGCAAGATCGCCCGGCAGCTGAACAAGGGTGAGTCCCTCCACTCCCTGCGCCGCCAGCTTCATTACGCCCGCGAGGGGAAGGTCACCCGGCGCCTGCCCGATCAGCAGAACGAGCAGGCGTGGTGCCTGACCGTCGTGACGAACGCCGTGATCTGCTGGCACACCGAGTACATGGGCCTGGCGGTGGGCGAGCTGCGCGGTGCTGGCCGTGAGGTGGACGCCGAGGTGCTGGCGCACATCTCCCCGGCCCGCAGCTCGGCGGTGAACTACTACGGCTCGATCACCGTCGACTACGAACGCGAACTCGCCCAGCTCGACGAGGAGGGCCACCGCCCGCTGCGGACGGTGGCCACCGACGAACCCGGAGCCGGGCTGTAGCAGTGACCGGCCCCGGGACGCGTACCGTGGGCTCGCCCGCTCAGCGGTGGCCAGTCCTCGGGGTACCGTCAACGAGTGCCGCCGGCGCCCGAACCAGCGCGCGAGGGGCCCCGGTCGCTGCCCAGCAGGTGGGCGGCGACCGGGGCGCTGGTGGGGTGAGCGAGCCGCGTGAGGGGCGTGGGATCTGTGTCAGGCGATCGTGAACTGCTGGTTGGGGGCGCCTGTGCAGGTGTACTGGTCGATGCCGGCCCCGTTGTTGACGCCGGCGCCCCAGACGTCCAGGCACTTGCCCGCGAAGGTGTGGATCTGGACCTGGCCGTTGTTGGCCGGCACGATCGTGAACTGCTGGTTGACGGCGCCCGTGCAGGTCCACTGGTCGATGCCGGCCCCGTCGTTGACGCCGGCGCCCCAGACGTCCAGGCACTTGCCCGCGAAGGTGTGGATCTGGACCTGGCCGTTGTTGGCCGGCGCGATCGTGAACTGCTGGTTGACGGCGCCCGTGCAGGTCCACTGGTCGATGCCGGCCCCGTCGTTGACGCCGGCGCCCCAGACGTCCAGGCACTTGCCCGCGAAGGTGCGGATCTGGTTGGTTCCGTTGGAGTCCGCGGGCGCCGCCATGGCGGCCGGCGCCACAGAGACGACCGAGGCTGTGAAGGCCAGGGCGGCCAGGGCGCGAAGCGCGGTCTTGGTGGCAGAGTGCATGATCTTCTCCTTAGTTCCTGGGAGGGAGTGCGTGCTGACACGGCCCCTGACGGTCCATCAGTGGCCACTCAATGGGCATGCGCATGCCAATAGCCATGGAACAGCCCCGCGGGGTGGGGCCCGGCGGGATGTGATCAACTATGCCGACCGTCTGGTGACACACCGTTGAAAGCCCGGCGTGAGCGGCATGCCAGGAGCGTAGCTAACTCGTCGACGTATCTCAATCGTCAATGTAAGATTGGCTTATGGCAGCCCGTCATCTACAGGAGCCGACCCGGCTCGTGCTCACCGCCTTGGCTGACGCCCCCAGACATGGCTACGCGATCATCCAGGAAGTTCTGGCCATCTCCGGCGGCCGCACCAAGCTGCTCACCGGCACCCTCTACACCGCCCTGGACCGCCTCCTCCAACAGGAACTCATCCAGGTCGACCACGAGGAGGTCGTCGCCGGAAAGCTGCGCCGGTACTTCGCCCTGACCGACCAGGGACGAGACGTCCTTACCGCGGAGACGCAGCGCCTGCGCGCCGGGGTGGCCGAGGCCGAACGCCGCCTCGCGCTCAGCCGACTCCAGCCGAACGGAGGAACGGCATGACCGCCCCGCCCCTGACCACACCCGAGAGCCTCTTACCGCCCGCGCGCCTCCCCCTTGCAGCAAGGCTCCCGCTACTCGGCCTCTACCCGGCCAAGTACCGTGCCACGTACGGCGAGGAGATCGCCACCGTCTTCGCCGAGACCGTCCAGGACTTAGGGCCAGGTACGGCCCTGCGTGAGTGGGCCGCGCTCGCCGCCCACGCAGGGCGGCTGCGCACCCGGCTCAGCTCCGCCGACCCCGCCGGCCGGATCACGGCCGGCGCCGCCCCGTTCATCCTCGCCGGCGGGGCAGGCCTGAGCATGGTCCAGCTGCTGGTCGGACTCATCCTGCCCGACCCCCTCCGGCGGATAGAACAGTGGGGGCACCCCGCCATCTGGACCGCCCTGGTCGTGGCACAAACCGGCCCCTGGATCCTCGCCCTGATCTTCGCCTCCCTGGGCCGGTGGACGCCGGCCCGGCTGCTGGTCCTGCTGGGAATCCTCGGACGGATCGGCGCCATGCTGGCGTTCACCACCCCCAATGACCCGCTCGCCGACGTCCTCCCCTACGACCTACTGCTGCCGTTCGGGATCCTGCCCGGCACGGTGCTGCTGATCGCCCCGGCCGACGCAGTCGACATCTCCCCACACGGTCGCGGCGAGACCGTGCTCACCGCCCTCGCCCTCGCGGTCCCGATGAGCGTGCTCGCCATCTTTTGGTTCCGGCCGGATCTCAGCCCCACCATCGCTCCCTTCTCGCGCACCGAAGTGAACCTGCTCGACGTAACCGTCGCCTGGCCCGCCGCCGTCATGAGCCTCGCCATGCTCCTCCACCTCGGCGCCCGGCGGCCCGACCGCCCGCGCGCCACGGGCATCGCACTGGCAGTGCTGCCCTGGACGGCCATGCTCCCCCCGGCCTCGTACTACCTGCTCGCCCCGCCCGGCCTCTGGGCGCAGGTGATCTCCTACTTCCTCCTGCGCAACGCCGGCGTCGTCCTCGCCTTCCTCGCCACCGCCACCCTTCTCGCAGCTCTCCGTCACGCCCTCCACCGCTCCCTCCCCACCGACCCACCCGAGACAACGTGAACACCCCTGCCCCGGCGCGTCGTCGACGGGTACCCGGCGCGAAAGCCGCCACACGGAGGCTCCCGGCCTTTCAGGATCACCCTCCGGCCTCCCGGTCTGCGGCGTGATGGCGGGTGTTTCATAGGTGGTCGCCTGTGAAACACCGTCACGGCCGGTGGCCAGCCAGGGCTTTTCATGTTTCATGAGTCGTTGCAAACGACTGGACGACTGAAACATACACATGAAACAGTCGGGGGCGTGAGCGACGACTTCAAGCGCGTGGAATCACACGACTGCCCGATGTCCACCTGTGGCGCCCCGGCTGGCTCGCCGTGCCGTACCGGCAGCGGCAAGGTGGCCGTCCAGTACCACACCGCCCGCTTCAGGCTCGTGCCCTCGCTGGCCAAGGCACTCAACGTGCCCACCCCGGCCGTACGCAGGCCAGGTTCGGCATGGGTAGAGCTGCCGCGGCCAGTGAACGCGGGCGCCGAGCCAACCGGGCACGTCCGCCTCGGATACGCCCGTGCATCGACCGCGCGGCAGTCCCTGGACTCGCAGCTCGACTCCCTAGCCGAGGCCGGGGCGACCCGGATCTTCGCGGAGAAGATCTCCACGCGCGCCACCAAGCGGCCCGAACTGGACGCGGCCGTCGCCCTCGCCGGCGAACTGCGCGCCTCCGGTGTGCACGTCACTCTCGTCGTCCACGAGCACAAGCGGCTCGGCCGCGGCATCGAACTCGCCGCGCTCGCCGAGGACCTCAAGGCCCGCGATGTCGGCCTGGAGTTCCTCACCGGGGAGCTGAAGGGCTCGCACGACCCATCCGGGGTGGTGTTCACCGTACTGGGGGTACCGCCGAGGTGAGCCCAAAAGGGGCCACGGGATGATCTTGAAGCCCGGCCTCGGGGTCAGGCCGGGGCTTCGTGGGCGTTGACGCGGTCCTCGTACTCGCGACGGGCCTTGCGCTGGGCCGGAACAGCCGGGAGGCCCTGGCCGCCGTCGAGCGGCTGGCAGCGGTCGAGGAGCTGGCGGTGCACGGCCGGGACAGCGGTCACGCGCAGGGTGTAGCCCTGGCCGCGCCGAACGGTTGCCCCCTGGTCAAGCGCGGCCCGCTCGGCGGGCTCCAGGTCGGCCGAGCGGAGGAAGTCGGCGACCTTGCCCGGCATGTCGAGGGTGACCGGCTGTTCCGGGGCAGGGACGTCCCGCTCGCCGGCCGTGTGCTCGGGCAGGAGATCGGCGACGGCGGTGCGGATCGCGCCGCGGCTGACACCGTGGTCGCGCGCGAGGGCGGCGATGGACCGACCCTCCAGGTACGCGGTGCGGATGGTTTCGGTCTTCGCGGCCGCCACGGCGGGGCGGCGCCCGCCCTTGCTGCCCTTGGCCTCGGCGGCGCGCAGTCCGTCGTATGTGAGTTCCCGCTGGAGGTCGCGCTGGAGTTCGCCGGCGGCGGCGAGGGTCTGCACCATGAACTTCACGGTGGAGAGCAGTTCGCCGGTGCGCGGGTGGCGGGCGGTGAGGTCCATCGCGGAGAACGCGCCGTCGTGGATGCGCAGCGCCACCTGCTCGCGGTGGAGGACGTCGAGCACGTCCAGGATGTGTCCGGTGCCGCGTACGAGACGGAACATCTCGGAGATGTGGACGGTGTCGCCCGGTCGCGCGTAGGTGAGCAGTTCGCGGAACTTCGGGCGCTGGAGGGGGGTGGAGGCGGCTGGAGGTGCCCGGGTCCTCCTCGAAGACGACCGGGTCCTCGATGCCGGCCTCGTCCAGGACGAGGTTCTGCCGGGAGGTCGACTGCTGGTCGGTCGAGACCCGCTTGTAGACCAGGTTCGCCACCAAGGGCCCCCTTCCGTGCGGAGGATTGGACCTATCTGTCGTCAAACCCTGTCAGCAATCACCATCGGATCTGATTGGATTCGCGCCGCCTCGACCCCCCGGATTGCACGGGTTCATTGGACACCCGGGCGGCCTGTCGTCAAACGATCGTTTGACGACAGGCCGGAGGTGCTAGGTTGCGGCGCTCCGGATGCCGAGGGCGATGAGTACCACTGATGTGGTCCTAGCGGCCGTGCGCTTGAAGCGGGATTTCTGCAGGGTGCGTGAGGCGCGCCGGATAAGGAGGGTCCAGGCGGCGAGCCAGAGCGCGATCAGCAGCGCGTGGGCGGTGGCCAATGTCAGGATCTGGCCGCCGAAGGACTGGTGGGGTGCGATGAACTGGGGGACCAGAGTCAAGTAGATGGCTGCCGCCTTCGGGTTGAGGACGTTGGCGAGCAACGCTTGGGCGTAGACGGACTCAGCGTGCTTCGGCGGGCGTTGCCGGTGGGGGGTGGGTGCCGCGTTGGGTGTGGCGGAACGCCATGTCCATATGCCCAGGCCGATGAGGTAGACGGCACCGATGAGCTTGACGGCGGTGAAGGCCAGGCTGGAGTGCATGACCAGGGCTGACAGGCCGGCTATGGCGAGAGTGGCGTGGATGTACAGGCCGGTGACTGTGCCGAGGATGACGGGAAGAGCCTGACCGCGGCCGCGATCGGTGACGTGCTGGATCAGCAGGGCCAGGCTGGCTCCGGGGGTGGCGATCAGGGGCAGGACCGCCACCAGGAACCCGGCGACGGCGTAGGGATGGACCACGATGCCTCCGGATCGTGCGAGCGGGGGATCAGAGCACGACGCGGTAGTGGGTGGTGAGGCGTCGGTCGTCGTCCAGGATGTGGAACGCGAGGCCGGGCGGCTGGTCTCGGTCCGCGGCCTGATCGCCTTCCCAGGGCATGCGCAGGGTCCAGGTGATGGCCGGTCCGACGATCAGCGGACGTGCGGCGAAGGTCGAGGCGGCCGCGGTGTGGGCGTGGCCCGTGAGGACGGCGGCGACCTGCGGGTGCGCGTCGATCAAGTCGGCCAGATCTCCGGGCTCTTCGAGCATGCAGGAGTCGGGCAGGGGGTGATGGAGTTCGACCGGCGGCTGGTGGAAGGCGATCAGTGCCGGGGTGTCCTGCGTCCGGGCAGTGAGGGTGGTGTCGATCCAAGCGAGTGTTTGGGCGTCGAGGCGTCCCGCGTCGCGGCCAGGGATGGTGGAGTCGCACATCAGGATGGTGATGCCGGCGATGTGATGGGCCTGATTGATGGGGCCGTGTTCCGGTGCCTCTCCGAGCAGGGCCTTGCGGTAGGCCGGTCGCGCGTCATGGTTCCCGGGGCAGGTGAGCACTGGGAAGGGGGCGGTCAGGATCTGAGCTGCTTCCTCGTACTCGGCCTCCTCCCCGTGATCGGCGATGTCCCCGGTGACCAGGAGCGCGTCAACCGGGTGGGGCAGGGCTCGCAAGTAGTCCATGACGCGGGTGGCGCGTCGGGTTGCCCTCTCGCTGCCGTCCAGGTGCAGGTCGCTGATGTGCGCAAGCAGCGTCATTTCGCAGTCTCCTCCAACGGCGGGCTCAGCCGCCGTCCTATGCCAGGGCAGGTGTCCCCACCCACTCCGCCTAACGGAAGTTTTCGTTTTTCCGTTAGGGACCTTAGGGTGTGTGCAGGGATGTGATCAAGTGGTTGACGACCGGGCACCGAGATGGAAGGGGATGTCTTGTGGAGCGCTGGCTGGCATTGGAACTGGCGAGCACGATTCGCCACGACGGAGACGGCGGCGTCGCCGATGACCTCGCCACGGTCCAGGGAACAACGCACTGGATCCAGGAGCAGGGAGATCTGCTGGCCGGTCACATTCCGGCGGGGGAACTCGCCGCGGATGAAAACCTCAGGCGCGCAATCATCGAGCTTCGGCAGGCAGTCCGGGCTCTGTTCGCCCGGGCGGTCAGTCCCGCTCCCCCCAGCCCGCCGGACGCCCATCGCCTGATGACTGCCGACCAGGCGGTGGCCCACCTCAACACGGCTGCCGAGCGGGAACTGGTCGCCCCTCAGATGGACTGGCCCGTCGAAGGAGTCCCTACCACCCGACTGCTGTCTGCGGAGAACGATCCGTACGTTCGGCTTGTCGCGGCCCTTGCCCGAGCCGCCATCGACTTTCTCAGCGGCCCACAGCGCACGCAGTTGCGATCCTGTACCGCGCCCCGCTGCGTACGCTACTTCGTCAAGAGCCACGGACGGCAGGAGTGGTGCAAGCCGTCATGCGGAAACCGTGCGCGCGCAGCACGCCACTACAGGCGTCAGCGCACGGCAACCGATGGCGGTTCCGCTCCGTCGTAACCGCCTTGAGGTCGCCCTGGTGACCGCGCCGGTACAGGCACCGGCCCGTCGGCACGGGGGTGTTCATCGTCTCGCCGCTCGCTCCGGCTGCGCCCGGCATCAGGCGGCCTGGCCGAGGCCGGCGGCGGTCAGGTCCTGCTCGCGCAGCGGGGTGAAGTCGACGTCAAGCTTCGGGTCGTACGCGTCGGGCTGGATGCCGAGCTCGTGCGTGGAGTACTCGCCGAACCGGTTGATGTGCTCGGTCAGGTACGGCGAGATGTGGGCCAGGTCCTCCGGCTCGATCGTCCATCCCTCCTCCAGCAGCTGCCGCACGATCTCCGCGATGTCCAGGGCATTGCGAAAAATGACCGCGTTCGTGAGCAGCGTGTTGAATTTCATCGCCTTCTCCTGCTCGACCGGGTCGTTGTCGGCGATGACACCGCGGTTGCCGAACCCGATCCATTGGGAGAACCGGTTGAACGACTCCGCCTTGTTCGTCGCCGCGGTCACCCGCCGGCGCAGCGGCGCGTCCGAGAGGTAGCGCAGCAGCTGCACGGTACGGATCACCCGGCCGACCTCGCGGAAGGCGGCGTAGGTGGCGTTCTTCTTGGAACCCGAGCGCAGGCGCTTGAGCAGCGTGGAAGAAGAGATGGCGCCCTCGCGTACGGAGACGGCCACCCGCATCAGGTGGCGGAACTGCGACTCGATCAGGTCGAAGTCGATGACGTTCTTGCCCGCCTCGCCGAACAGGGCGTCGATGTGCACGTACTCCGTGGTCTTGCTGGGCCGGTAGAAGGTCATGCCCTTCCAGTTCCTGATCCGGGGCATCAGGTCGAAGCCCAGCAGGTGCGCGAGCGCGAACACCGGCTGGGACTGGCCCTGGGTATCGGCGTGCACGGTGGTCGGCTTCACCTCGGACGTGTTCTTCAGCAGGCCCTCGATGATGTAGACGGCCTCCCACACGCCGCACGGGATGAAGTGCGTGAACAGCGCGATGTAGGTGTCCGAGACGTGATGGTAGGCGATCCCGCCCGGCTTGCCGTACCTGACGCTCGTCTCGGCCAGCAGGTTGTCCAGGTAGGTGTCCATGTGGGTGCCGTCGGCGGCCACCGCGGTGCCATCGCCCCACGCCTGGGAGATGTCGAGGCGGGCGTGCGCGTTGACCAGGTCGGCGATCGCCTCGTTCAGCAGCACCAGGGAGAAGTGCCGGTTCGCCGTGTACGCCAGCTCGTACCCGCTCACGCCGGGGATGTGGCGGGCGGCCTCGTACGGGCCCATGTTGGTGCCCTTGACGAACGTGGTGATCACATACCTGCCGAAGGGGTCTTGGAGCTTGGGCTCGTTGCCGGATGCCGGGCCGAACCGGCGCCACCACTCCACCCAGTACGCCGTGCGGGCCAGAATCCCCATCAGGGAGCGCTCCGGCATCCTGGCCTTGATCTCCTCCTCCAGCCGCTTCGCAGACGGCCGCTGCCCCTCCGCCCGGTGCGCCTTGAGCGACGGGATGCCCGTCTCCGTGTCGATGACCAGGCCCTCGTTGTCCGGGTAGCTGGCGTCCGCCGCCGCGGCGGCGTTGCGCAGCTTGTCCTCCAGCTGCCGCCGGAAGAACGCGGCGTCGAACTCGCCTGCCTCGCTCTCCTCACACAGGCCGACCTCCACCAGGTAGGACGCCAGCTTCTCCTTGACGCTCTCCCAGGCCAGCAGCTGCGTCGACCAGTCCGCGTACTCCTCCGAGCCCACCACGGCCACGTCCCCGGTGCGCAGTTCCTCCGCGAGCGCGGTGAAGACCATCGCCTCGAAGTGCTTGCGGACGAACTGCCCCGGACGGGTCTTGTCGACCACGGCCTTCTGCCAGTTCTGCGTGGCGAAGGAGATGTCCACCGCGCGGCCGTCCTCGCCCAGGGCGCTGATGTACTCACCGCGCGCCGCCTGGTGCCGCTAGGCGTGCGCGAGCGCGTCCAGCACTCGCCCGTCCTCCGACGTCGCGGTGAACTCCAGCTTCCCGGCCAGGTCGAACATCACCGCCCGGTCCCGGCCGATCTGCCCGTACAGCAGCACCTCCCAGAAGTTGCCGTGGTGGGCGGAGACCTTCTCGATCTGCTCGTACTGCTTGGCGAACCCGCCGAAACCCTCCACCGCCTTCGTGACCACGCCGAGCCCGCCGGCCTGCACCGCCTGGGCCCTGGCCAGGGCCAGGACCGCCGGGGAGACCCTGCCTTCCAGCCGCCGCGCGACTTCGTCGGCCGGCGCCTGCTCGTCCAGGCCGTCCAGGGCCGCCCGGACCTCGGCGGTCATGGCCGCGGCCTTCTCCAGCGCCGCCTGGGCGGGTCCTCCCTCGTCGATGTTCTTGAGAACGGTGCGGTAGTTCCCGATCAGGGCCTCGACGATCTCCCGCTCGGCCAGCCGGATCTCCTCCAGCTCCGCCTTGGCCTTCTTGATCTTCATCGCCACGCGCTTGCAGAACATCGTCGCCAGGTCGTCGCGGACCCGCATCCGCGCCTTGTGCGTCAGGCACGCCACCAGCGCGAGGCGCTTGACGGGCTTGTAGCCCCGCAGCTCCGCCACGTCGGCCGCGTCCGCCTCACCGGCGAAGTCGGTGATCTTTCCCGCCGCGACGTCGTCCATCCACACGCCCGTGTCGCCGAGCCCGTCCACCCATTCCAGCCGCTTAGCCAGGTTCTTGAAGTGTGACCAGGTTGGTCCCTGGGCGGGCTTCTTGAGCCGGTTGAACAGCGTCGTGCCGTCGCTCTCGCGCTCCTCCAGCAGCCGCAGCAGGCCCGCCCGCTCCGGCATGCTCATCCGGTCGTGGATGCCCCCGCAGATCGCGGCGTTCACCTCCTTGCGGATGGCCGAGGCCATCGCGTCGAAGGTGGAGAACGCAGGCAACTCCAGCCCGGCCTCCACCACCTTCTCCAGCGCGATGTTGATCAGGTCCGCAGGCCGGTTCTTCGACGCCGCCTCCTTGCGGATCGACTCCCCGGCGATCCGCCGGGCCCGAGCCTGGTCATAGACCACGCCAACGCGCTGCCGTACCAGCCCCCGGTGGTTCTTCATGGTCTTCGCCGCCCGATGCACAGGCAGCGTGTCCTCCGGCAGCCCCACCGCCCGCCGCACGAACTCCGCCACCGCCTCCGGGATGTCCTCCACTTTCGGGAAGCACCCCATGCGCTGATACGACTTCAGCGTCAGCAGCAGGGCCAACAGATGCTCATCGCTGTCCGTGCGATCGGCGGCCCACTCCAGCTCATCACGAGTCGGTGAGAAGAACAGATACAGCTCATGCGCGGTGATCAGCCGCTTGAACCGCGGATACGCGGTCCGTTCGATCGAGGTCACAACCCACCCCAGGACCCGGACGACAACAACATCACCACCAACGACACTGAGCCGAACGGGTGACGGGCCGGGTCCTTACGGATTCAAGATCATCCCATGGCCCCTTTTGGGCTCACCTCGGCGATACCCCTACTGGCCGCGCTGTCCGGCATGGAACGCGAGTACATCCGCGACCGCACCCTCGAAGGCCACGAATCCGCCCGCCGGCGCGGCAAGACCATCGGCGGCGCGCATGTCACCGACGAGGCCATGCTGTCCATGGCCCTCCACCTGCGCGAGCAGCAGATGAGCCTGCGCGACATCGCTTCCCGGCTCGTCATCACCACCGGCAAGAAGAAGGGCCAACACCCGTCAGCGGCCACCGTCATGCGGATGCTGCGCGAACACGACGAGGCCACCAGGATATGAACCGGGCCCCTGAACTAGGCGATGGCCGCATAGCCAACCAATTCCACGACAACGGGCCAGGTCAGCGCCTACTTCGTTGTTATTTCGGCGAGTACTACCGGGACCCCCCGTCGGCAGCACCGAACCGTCATCGGACGGTCGCCTCCCACGGCCCCTGCTCCGGCCGGGCCTCGGCGTCCGTCCCCGGCCAGGGCGGCATTGTGACGGCGACGATCCGCAGCGGCCCGTCACCGTCCTCGTCCGCCCGGAACTGGAACGCCGCGCCCAGCGGTATCGACGCCGCCGTCCCCGGCGCCAGCCGCACCGTCTCCTCGCGGTCCCCCTGCCGCCGCCACAGCTGCCCGCTGCCCTCGGTGACGTACCAGAGCTCCTGCACGGTGGCGTGCGACACGGCACGCGTCACGGCGCCGGGCTTGAGCTCGAACACCGCGAGACTTCCCTGCCCGTCCATCACCGGTAACGGGAACACCGTCGCCCCGTCCGGCGCCACCACGACGGGCGCGTCACCGACGTCTGCGGTCTGAAATGGCTGATTGATCATCCGCCCCGGCCTCTCTGCACATGACGGAGTACCTCGGCCCCGCCCCCCACCGCCGATCAGACCACGCCCGCCCGAAGCCCCGCCAGCCCCCGTGCCCCTGCCTTTCCCCTGAGCCCTTTCCCCGAGCCGCCCGGCAGCGCCGCCCTCAGCTCCCGGCCGCCCTCAGCCCCCCGCCACCACCGGCGCCCCGCCGAACTCCCGCACCGCATCCGACACGATCGCGTCCAACCGCGCATGATGCGCCCCACGCCAATACGCCTGCCCGCACTCCTCACACTGCGCGAACGCGTCGTACGACCGCTCCGTACCGTCCCGCAACTGCTCCCGCACCGACGTCTTCGTCACCGTGCGCAACGCGCCGTTGCAGGTGGTGCAGCGGCTCCACGGAGCCAGCGGCGGCGCGAAGCGGGAGAGGACGTCGCGGAGCTGCTCGGCGGGGCGGTGGCTGTAGATGTAGGCGCCGGCCCAGAGTTCGCGGCGGCGGAGGAGGCCGCGGTCGCGGGAGAGGAGGACGCGTTCCTCGGCGGCGGAGCGGGCGGCGAGGGCGGCGTCGCCGATGTCCGGGTTCTCGTACGCGGCGTCGATGCCGAGGAGGCGCATGCGCCGGGCCAGGGTGCCGAGGTGGACGTCGAGCAGGAAGCGGAGCGGTGTCACCGCCGCTGTCGCTGTCGCGGGGCGCTGCGGCCGGGCGACGCCCTGGACCGAGACGTGTTCGGCGTCGGCCGGCACGTGCGAGTCGGGCACCGGCCGGCCGTCGACGAGCAGGGTGCCGACCTCGGTGAGCGGCACGCCGAGGGACTCGACGATGTGGCCGAGCGTGGAGGTGCCGTCGGTGCGCAGCTCGGACCGCCCCTCCCGCCGGCGGCCGGCGACGAAGAGGTGCAGCTCAGGGGCGAAGTCGAGCGAGATCTGCGGTCTGTCCACGCGGCCAGCATGCCAGCGTGCAGCGGGCCTCGGCCACCGGTTTCCGGACGGGCCCGGGAGTACGATCGGGCGTATCCGGAGCAGCAGCGGCCTTGGGAGCATGCGATGACCGGAGACAGCAGTCGGGACGACAGCAAACGGGACAAGCCGGCGGGCCCCCTGACCCGCCTGGCCGCCGGGGCACCGGACGACCTCTTCGACGCGCGCGACGAAGCACCCGACCCCGAACCCGCCGACCCCCCGCACGGCGGCGAGGACGACCTCTACGGCACCTCGGCCCCCGTGGCCGCGCCCACCAAAGCGCCGCCCGAGGACCGGTAGCCCCGGTCGCGTTCGGCCCAGCGGACGGCCGGTCCCATCGCGTGGCCGGCCGCGAGGAAGAGCACGCCCAGCGCCAGCCATCCGAGCAGGCCCCCGTCCAGCAGCAGCGTGGTGAGCAGGAGCGGCCCGAGCGTCCGGGCGACGGCGACGCCCGTCCCGAAGAAGCCCTGGTACTGGCCGAGCCGGTCGGCGGGCGCGAGGTCGAAGCTGATCTGCCAGGACCCGGCCGACTGCTGCATCTCCCCGACGACCTGGAGGATCGACGCCGCGACGAGGAGCACGGCGACCGCCCACACCGGCACGCCCAGCGCCGAGAGTCCGAACACCACGCACGACGCGAGCAGCAGCAGCCCCGCTGAGCGGACGGCCCGCGAGGCCGACGCCAGGCCCGTGACGCCGCGCGCCGCCCGCACCTGGAAGCCCATCACACCGAGGGTGTTGAGGACGAACAGCGCCGACCCGAGCCAGCCGAGCCCGGGCGCCCGCTGGGCGATCCAGAGCGGGATGATCAGGCTCAGCAGCGGCATCCGCAGCAGGAGAACGGTGTTGACGAGTGCGACGACGGCGTAGCGCCGGTCGGTCAGCACCTCGAACCGCGGCCCGGCGCTCGACTCCCGTGCCGTGGACCGGACTTCGGGCAGCCGCAGCAGGATCAGGCCGCCCGCCACGAACCCGAGCGCGGTGACGGTGAAGGCCCCGAGGAACGCCGCCCGGGTGCCGACGGTGAGCGCGATCCCGCCGATGGCCGCGCCAACCGCCAGTCCCCCGTTGAGGGTTGACTGCAGGTGGGCGAGCAGTCCGGTGCGTTCGGCGCGCGACACCAGGCCGCCGACCAGCGCCTGGCGGGCGGCGGTGAGGCCGGACTGGGTGGTCGCGTAGAGGCAGACGGCGAGCAGGAACGGCGGGTAGGAGCGGATCACCAGGAAGGACGTGACGATCGCGGCCGTGGCGAGGGCGAGCAGCACCGCCGTGCGGCGCGGCCCGCGCCGGTCGGCGAGGTGGCCGAGCGGGACGCCGGCGAGCGAGCCGAGCGCCCAGGCGACCGCGAGGCCGAGGCCCAGCCGGGCGGCCGACATGCCGACGATGTGCGTGAAGTAGAGCGCGGAGCAGGTGTAGTAGGCGCCGTCGCCGATGGCGCTCGCCAACTGTGCTGCGGCGAGCGTCCGTTGGGGACCGGAGGGCGGGAGGAGTCGGGTCGGCACGTCTCTCCTGACAGTGGGGGCGGCGCGCGGGCCGACGGTTCGCAACGGTTCGTGTCCCAGCCTAGGGAGGCATTGGACCACCCAACAGGGCCAATGATCAAGCTTCTTCATGGTCCACTCGCCCACGCCCCCGCACCGGTACACGACCACTGAACCGGCGTACGAAACCGCCCGCCACTCACCCCCGGCCGGCACTGGCCGACACCGGCCGCCGGACCAACATTGTTCGTGTTGACCCGTCAGTAACGCCCTCCTATGCTCATCGGCGTTCGATCCGGCACCGAACGACCGGCGCCGTCACCGGCTCGAAGGGCTCCTCCCATCACCACCTCCCTCGCCCCCTCGGACGACACCGACGACGCCGACGACACTGCCGGCGCACCCGAAGCCGCCGACGAAGCTCCTGACCGCCGACGCTTCCTCACCTACCTGCTCGCCGCGCCCACCCTCACCGTCGCCGCCCGGCTCGGCCTGGACGCCGCCGCGCCCGCCACCGCGCAGGCCGCCGTCCGCGCCGCCGCGGCCACCCGGGCATCCGCCCAAGAGGCCTTCGCCCCACCGCAGTTGCTCGGCCTCCCCGGCATCCCGGACATCCTGGACCTCGGCGACGCGCTGATCCTGGCCGGCCTGCCGACCTCGCACCTGCTGGTCCTGGAGCTGACCACCGCCGGACGGGCCGTGCTGCGCCTCCCCCGCCTGGAGGTCGGCCAGGGCCTCACCACCGCGGTCGCGATGCTGGTCGCCGACGAACTCGACGCCCGGCTCGGCGACGTGGACGTGCCGCTCTCCGACGGCCGCCCCGAGCTGCTGTTCAACCAGCTGACCGGCGCCTCCAACTCGGTGCGCTCGCTGTACGACCCGGTCCGCGCCGCCGCCGCGGCCGCCCGCGCCCGGCTGGTGACCGCCGCCGCCCGCCGTTGGAACCTGCCCGCCGACACCCTGCGCACCGCCGACTCCGCCGTCACCGCCCCGGACGGGCGCCGCGCCGGATACGGCGAACTCGCCGCCGACGCCGCGACGATCGCCGTCCCGGCCGTGCCCGCCACCCCCAAGCCGACGGACCAGCTGCGCCTGGTCGGCCGGCCCACCGGCCGGATCGACGCCCGCGACATCGTCACCGGCCGCGCCAAGTACGCCGGAGACCTGGCGATTCCGGGCGCCGTGCCCACCGTCGTCGCCCGCCCGACCACCATCAACGGCACCCTCCGGTCGCTGGACGCCACGGCCGCGCGCGCCATGCCCGGCGTGCTCGGCATCGCGCAGATCCCCAGCGGCGTCGCCGTCCTCGCCGAGACCTTCGACCAGGCGCTCAAGGCCCGCAACGCCCTCGTCACCACCTGGAACCCGGGCCCGGTCGCCGGCCTCTCCGACGCCGACATCCGCGACCGACTGCGCGCCGCCCACGCCCCGTTCCTCATCCCGCCGCTCCTCACCCAGTACGTGGACGGCGAGTTCGACTTCGCCTTCGTCAACCACGCACCCATGGAGGTGCTGACGGCCGTCGCGGACGTGCGGCCGAACCGGGCCGAGCTCTGGTTCGCCGCGCAGACCCCGATCGTCGCCCAGCAGACCATCGCCGCCGAACTCGGCCTGCCGCAGGACGCGGTGACCGTCCACGTCGTGCGCGGCGGCGGCTCCTTCGGGCGCCGGCTGTTCTTCGACGCCGCCCTGGAGGCCGCGCAGATCTCCAAGGCCGCCGGCCGCCCGGTCAAGCTCATGTGGACGCGCAACGACGACATGCGCCACGGCCGGATGCGCCCCGCCAGCCACCACCGCGTCCGGGCCACCTTCGCGCTCGGCCAGGTGCTCACCTACGAACACCGCGCCGCCACCGTGAAGACCGACATGCGGCACGGCCTCGGCGAGGCCCTCACGGCGGCCGGCTTCAACCTCTCACTGGCCGGGCTCAGCCTCAACCAGGCGTTCTTCCTGCTCAGCGAGAAGAACCCGTACAACGTCGGCCTCCCCACCCAGCTGCTCGCCGAGGTGCCGCTGGACGTCCACACCGGCAGCTGGCGCTCGGTGTACTCGGGCACCGTCCGGGTCGCCGACGAGATCATGATGGACGAACTCGCCCGCCGGATGGGCCAGGACGCGGTGGCCTTCCGCCGCGCCCGGCTGCGCAGCGCCGCCGGCCGGGCCGTCCTCGACACCGTGGCCGCGGCCGGGAACTGGGGCCGCCCGATGCCCCCCGGCCAGGCCCAGGGCATCGGCTACCACGACGAGAACGGCGGCCGCGCCGCGTACCTGGTCGAGCTGGACGCCACCGACCCGACGAACCCGCGCGTCACCAAGGCGGTGATCGCCGCCGACGTCGGCCAGGTGGTCAACCCCCGTGGCCTGGAAGCCCAGTTGACGGGCACACTGATCGACGGCATCTCGGTGATCCTGCAGGCCGGCAACCACATCGACAACGGCGCCGTCCGCGAGGGCAGTTACGCCGACTTCCACTACGCCCGGCAGCGGCACACCCCGCCCGTCGTCGAGATCCACCTCATGCCGCCGAGCGGACCGCCCGGCGGCGCGGGCGAGTTGGGCGTCCCGGCCGCCTCGGCCGCGGTCGCCAACGCCTACGCCCGCGCGACCGGCACCAGCCCGCGCTCGTTCCCGGTCAACTTCTGATCCCCCCGACGACCCTGCCCGCCGACCCCGCCCGCCGACCCCACCAGACGACCCCGTCAAAGGACTTCGCCTCCCCATGCCCAGCCACACCTTCGTCCTCAACGGGCAGCCGGTCACCGTCGAGGCACCGGACGACATGCCGCTGCTCTGGGTCCTGCGCGACAAGCTCGGCGTCACCGGCCCCAAGTACGGCTGCGGGGTGGGCGTCTGCCGCGCCTGCACCAGCCACCTGGACGGCCAGGAGTTCCAGCCCTGCACGATGTCCGTCCAGGACTGCGCGGGCCGCACCGTCACCACCATCGAGGGCCTGGCCGACGGCGACACCCTCCACCCCGTCCAGGAGGCGTGGCTGGCCTGCGACGTCGCCCAGTGCGGCTTCTGCCAGCCCGGCCAGATCATGACCGCCGCCGCCCTGCTACGCCGCACCCCGAACCCGACGGACGCCGACATCGACCAGATCCAGAACATCTGCCGCTGCGGCAGCTACCCCCGCATCCGCGAGGCCATCAAGCAGGCCGCCGCCCACCCGGCGCCGTAGCTGTTCTCTCCCGTGGAGCTGTCGGCCGCCGGCGGAAACTCAGGTGGCCTCGGCACACCATCCGGGTAGATCGGTTCCCGCCCCGGTCAGCCCCCGGGTCCCCGGGCTCAGACCGCGCTCGGGTCCCGCCCGAAGAAGCCCGCGAGCCTGTCGTACGGCGGCGCGTCCTCCGGCACGGCGACCTCCGGGCCGAACACGTGCCTCTCCTCCTCCGTCCCCCGGTACTCGGGCTTGAGCGCGCCGCGCGCCCAGGCGAGCGAGGCGAGCGCCACCTCGTGGTCCAGCCCGTCCGTCGACTGGTCGGTGGCGTGGGCCAAGTCCCAGCCGTGGACGGCGAACTCGGTGATCTCCTGGTCCACCGGGAACCGGACGGGCAGCGCACCCGCGCCGGGCACCTCCCGCATGCCGGAGAGGTCGCCGGCCGCCCGCCAGGCGTCGACCAGTTCCTCGGCGCCGGCCTCGAAGCGGTGCAGCCAGTCCTCCTCCACCCGCTCGAAGGGCTGCGACCAGTCCGGCCGACCGCCCTCGGCCTGGACGGTGAACTGCCGCAGGTCGTACAGCAGATGGCCGATCAGCATGCCGACGTCCCACGAGCGGCAAGGCGTCTGATGCCCGGCCAGCTCGACGCCCACCCCGTCGATCAGCCCTGCGGTCTGCGCGAGCACCCGCGCGAGCAGCTCGATCGGGTCTTCCATAGCGGTCATGACGCACCTCTCGTGGGCCGGCACACGTGATCGGACGACGCGATCGTAACCGCGCGCACGGACCACGGCCCGGCCTCCGGTTCCGGCGCCACGCCGGGGCCGGAGGCCGGAGGTCGAGGCCGAGGCCGGGCCACCGGCGGCGTCAGGCCGCGAAGCCGCCGTCCACCGCGAGTTCCGCCCCGGTCACGTACCGGGCGTCCTCACTCACCAGGTACGCGACGGCGGCGGCGACGTCCGCCCCGGTGCCGTACGCCCCGAGCGCGGTCAGCCCCCGCTGGAAGTCGGCCGACTCGCCGTCCGCCGGGTTCATATCGGTGTCGATCGGCCCGGGGTGGACGACGTTCGCGGTGATCCCGCGCGGGGCGAGCTCCCGGGCCAGCGCCTTGGTCAGCCCGATCGTCGCCGCCTTGCTGGTCGCGTAGAGCGTGGCGCCCGGGAAGGCGACGCGCTGGGCGATGCAGCTGCCGATCGTGACGACCCGGCCGCCCTCGGCCAGCCGCGCCGAGGCGGCTTGGGCGAACAGGTACGGCGCCCGGACGTTCACCTCCAGCACGCGGTCGACGTCGTCCAGAGCCATCTCCCCGATCGGGCCCATGACGCCCACGCCCGCGTTGTTCACCAGGATGTCGAGCCGCCCGAACCGCTCGGCGACGGCCGCCACCACCGCCTGCACCGCCTGCGGGTCCGCGCTGTCGGCCCGGACGGCCCAGCCGCGGCGCCCGAGCGCGGTGATCTTCGCCGCGACGGCCTCGGCCCGCTCGGCGCCGCCCTGGTAGGTCAGGGCGACGTCGGCGCCGTCCTCGGCCAGCCGCAGCGCGACCGCCGCCCCGATCCCCCGGCTGCCGCCGGTCACCAGGGCCACCTTGCCGTCGAGCCGCGCCACACCGTTCATCGTCATATCTGCAGAACTCCTTGTTCCGTTCTCGGACATGACTCGATCCTCGGCGGCGGAGCCCGAAACCTCCGGCGGTATTCGGACGTCGCGTTGAACCTTCAACAACGATCCCGTACGCCCGCGCTCTTACACAGGCGCCCGGTAGTGCGACCCCACCTCCGACACCCCGAACGCCCCCACGCGCAGCTCTCACCTCAATGCGCCCCCACGCACGCCGCCCGCCGCCACCAACACCCCGAGCGGCCACCCCTCGTCAGGGGTGGCCGCTCGGTGCGTGCGCGAGGAGGCGTCAGACGGTGAGGGTCTGACCCGGGAAGATGAGGTCCGGGTTGCCGCCGATGGTGCCGATGTTCTTGCCGTACAGGCCGTCGGTGTCGGTGCCGAACTTGGCCGCGATGTCGCTCAGCGTGTCACCGCTCCTGACGGTGTAGCTTCCGCCGGAGGTGTTCTTCTCCGCGCCGGACGACACTGCAGGCTTGGCCGGCTGCTCGGCCTTCGGCGCCTGCGGCTTCTGCTGGGCCCTCTGCTCGGCCCTCTGCTGAGCCTTGGGCGCCGCAGGAGCCGCCGGCTTCGACGGCTTCGCGGCCGGCTTGGCCGCCGGCTTCGACGGGGCCGCCGGGGCCGCCTCCGGGGCCCCCGCGGAGGTGTCGACCGCCGCCGGGGCGCCGCCCTTGCTCAGGCCCGCCTTCTGCGAGCACACGGGCCAGGCGCCCGGCCCCTGCGCAGCGAGGACCTTCTCGGCGACGGCGATCTGTTGCGCCCTGGTCGCCTGGTTGGCCTGGGAGGCGTACGCGGTCCCGCCGTACGCAGCCCAGGTGGACGGGGTGAACTGCAGTCCGCCGTAGAACCCGTTGCCGGTGCTGATGCTCCAGTTGCCGCCGCTCTCGCACTGGGCGACGGTGTCCCAGGCGGAGGTGGGCGCGGCAGAGGCCGAGGTGGCCGTGACGAGGCCGGCCACCGGCAGGGCCGCGACAGCGGCGCCTGCGACGACCGCCATCCGCACGCGGTTGCGCTTGGTGGCGGGGGAGGTGGTGGCAGCGGCGATCTCGTGACGGGGAGTCATATAGATCCTCTCGACAAGCCCCGGGCAGGCAGGCGGAATCAGGCCCTGGGACCGGGCCTGTCGTCGCGCTCGCCTCACTCGATGGACGGCCGCGCACGTGTCGGACGTGCCGTGCCGTCCCGGTCACCTCCGCTCGCCGACGGCCCGTTCGGGCCGGTCTCGTCGGCGGGCACGGCCCTCGCGCCGCGGGTCAGTCGGCGGGCCGTGCGTCGGGGTGAACCCGGGTGGCGCTCGTTGCGCCGCCAATGAAGCTACGGGCCACCCAGGGGTGCAGCAAGCAATTCTTCGACACCGCAGGTCAGTTGACTGTTACCGGCGGTATCGATCAAGAAAGCACGCCCCGTTTGTCTGGGTTTGACCGCATTTTCAAGATCAAATGATCAATTCCCGTGCCTGCGCTCACATCTGTCCATCCGTGAGGCCGGGCACACCATCAACTCACCGCAACCAGGAATCGACGCACCGTCACCACGGCAAGCGGAGTTCCCACTTCCGAGCCCGCGTCAGGTGGCATCCGCCACACCCACTACGCTCAGCGACAACCCGGAGACGCTCAGTCGCGTCCGTCCAGCTCCGCGTCCCGCGCCAGCAGCGCCGCCTGCACCCGGTTCCCGCAGCCCAGCTTGGCCAGGATCCGGCTGACGTACGTCTTCACCGTCGCCTCGCTCATGTGGATCCGCGCCCCGGCGTCGGCGTTCGACAGACCCTCACCGAGCAGCGCCAGCACCTCCAGCTCACGCTCGGTCAGCACCTCCAGCCGGCGCCGGGCCTCCGCACTGCGGGCGGCGGCCGAGCCGCTGCGCCCGGACGCCAGCGAGTCGACGATGTGCCGGGTGGCGGCCGGCGAGAGGAAGGCGTTCCCGCTCGCGGCGGCGCGCACGGCCTGGATGAGTTCCGCCGGCGCGGTGTCCTTGAGCAGGAAGCCCGCGCCGCCCGCGGTCACGGCGCGCAGGACGTTCTCGCGCTCCCCGAAGGTGGTGAGGATCAGCGCCCGCACGCCGGGGGCGACCCTCGGCAGCTCCCCGAGCGCCGTCAGCCCGTCCATCACCGGCATCTGGATGTCCAGCAGCACCACGTCCACCCGGTGCGCCCGGGCCAGCTCCAGCGCCTGCCGGCCGTCGGCGGCCTCCGCGACCACCTCGATGTCGTCGGCGGAGCCCAGGATCATCCTGATCCCGGCCCGGATGAGCGGCTCGTCGTCGGCGACGAGGACTCGGATCACGCTGGTCATCCCCTCGAACGGTGCTGCCGCGGCGCACTGCCGCGTCGGCACCATCCTCACATTCCCGCCGGTCAGCCCCTCACCAGGCGGTCAGTCCCTCACCAGGTGGTCAGTCCTTGACCGGGTAGTGCTCCTTGTCCACCAGCACCCCGTCCTTGAAGCAGAACCGCACCACGTTGTCCTCGGCCCACTTCTCGCTGACGTCGCTGGACAGGAAGTACCGGCACTGCGAGCCGTCCGGCGCGGGCGGTCCGCTCCCCTTGTAGGTGTCCGTGAAGAAGCCGTTGCCGGGCGGCAGCAGCTTCCGCACGTCCGCCTCCGCCTGGCCGACCTGGACCTCGTCGTACACCGACGTCTTCACCGTCGCGGCGTCGGTGCCCTGGACGAACGCCCACAGGCCCCAGATCACCAGGCCCAGCACGGTCAGCCCGACGACCACCACGCCGACCGCGCAGCCCAGTGCCGGGCTGCGGCGCCTGCCGTCGGCGTCCGCCGCGGACGGCAGGCCCTCCAGCACCCAGTCGTCGACCCCGGCTATTCCCGCGCCGCCGTCGCTCGCGCCGTCCGCCGCGCCCTCGTACGGGAGGACGGCGGCCAGCCGGAAGCCCTGGTCGGGCCTCGCCCCGGCGTGCACCATTCCGCCGACCAGCCGGGCGCGCTCCCGCAGGCCGGTGAGCCCCTGCCCACCGCTGACCACCTGGCCCGCGCCGGCGCGCACGCCCACGGGCTCCGGCGCGCGCGGATTGGTGACCTCCACCACCAGGGCGTCCGGCTCGTACCGGAGTGCGACCTCGATCGGCGCGCCGGGGGCGTGTTTGTGTGCGTTGGTGAGCGCCTCCTGCACGATCCGGTACGCCGCGTGGTCGACGGCGGCGGCCAGCGGGCGCCGCTCGCCCTCGCGGGAGAGCGAGACCAGCGTCCCGGCGGCCCGCGAGGACTCGACCAGCCCCTCGATCCCGTCCACCCCGCCGCGGCCGGGGGCGGCGCCCGCGCCGGTCGGCGCCGGCGGCACCGCCGTCGACTCGTCGTGCAGGACGCCGACCACCTCGCGCAGCTCCCGCATCGCGGCGACCGCCGCCTGCCGCAGCACGCCGACCGCCTCGCGCTGCCGGTCGGTGAGGGTCCGGTCCACCTCCAGCGCGCCCGAGTGGACGGAGATCAGCGCGAGCTGGTGGCCCAGGCTGTCGTGCATGTCCTGGGCGATCCGATGGCGTTCGCGCAGCCGCGCCTGGTGCACCACCATGACGCGCTCGCGCACCAGCTGGTCGTTGCGTTCGCGCAGCGCGTCCAGCAGGGCGCTGCGCTGCGCCCGGTAGCGGCCCCACAGCGCGGGCAGCACGGCCATCAGCAGGAAACCGCCGAGCGAGACCGCGATGATCACCTTCAGCGACATCGAGCCGGCGTCCTTCAGCACGCCGGTCACGGTGAACAGCAGCCAGCTGACGGCGAAGGCGGCGACCAGCAGGCCGACCCGGCGCACCCGGGCCCCGGCCACCCAGCCCGCCAGGACCAGCAGCGGGAGCGGCCCGGGCGCCCAGCCGGCCGCGGCCGCCGTCACCAGCAGCACGCTCGCCGGGAACGCCCGCCGCAGCAGGAACAGCAGCACGGTGCCGAGCCCGACCGGCACGGCGAAGCCGGTGTTGCCCGCCCACTCCAGCAGGACGGCGAGCCCGCCCATCACCAGGGCGAGCGCCGCCTCGCGCACCACCGTCCTGGGCCGCCAGGGCCCTGGCAGCGCCGTCCGTACCGCCTTCGTGCAGCCCCGTGCAATCGCGTTCACCCGTCGAGGCTATCCGGGTGGGCGAATCCCGTGCCGTCACCGTTCGTAGCAGCGCGGCCCGACGAAAGTCGTCCACCCCGCGCCACCTGCGGTTTCACCCGGCCACCGACACCGCCGAACTCACGCCGGACCGCCGGATTCCGTCAGCAACCGCCGAACTCCGTCAGCAGCAGCGCGACGTCGTCCACCCGGTGCGTCGAGCCGACGTCCCGTAGCAGCAGGTCGGCCAGGGCCTCCAGCCCACCCCCGGGCGCATGCGCGAACGCCACCCGCAGCCGGTCCACGCCCTGGTCGATCGGCACCGCCGGATCCTCCACCAGCCCGTCCGTGTAGAGCGCCAGCACCGACCCCGCCACCAGGCGCAGCTCGCTCACCGGGTACTCCGCCCCTTCGTCCACGCCCAGCAGCGGCCCGCCCGGCACGTACAGCGCCTCCGCCCGGCCGCCGGGTCGGCGCAGCAGCGGCGGCAGGTGCCCGGCCCGGGCGATCCGGACGGTGCCGTCGGCCGGGGTGAGCCGGGCCAGGCAGCAGCTGGCGAGCAGCCCGGGGTCGAGGTCGAGGTGCAGCCGGTTGGTGCGGGCGAGCACCCGGTCGGGCGGTTCGCCGCCGCTGGCGAAGGCGCGGACGGCGCTGCGCAGCTGGCCCATGGTGGCGGCGGCGCCGACGCTGTGGCCCTCGACGTCCCCGATCACCAGGGTGAGGTCACGGCCGGTGACGATCGCGTCGTACCAGTCGCCGCCGATCTCCATGCCCTGGGTGCCGGGCAGGTAGCGGGCGGCGATCCGGACGCCGGGCACGTCCGGCAGCCGGTGCGGCAGCAGCGCCTGCTGGAGGCCGCGGGCCAGCGTGAACTCGGCGTCGTAGAGGCGGGCGCGCTCCAGGGCCTGGGCGATGAAGCCGCCGAGGGCGGTGAGCAGGCCGCGATCCTCCACGGTGAACGGGCGCGGCTCGTCGAAGCCGAGGATGCAGCTGCCGACCGGGTGGCCTGAGGCGATCAACGGCAGGAAGGCCCAGGCACGCATCTCGTCGAGGGCGATGCCGGGGTAGGCGGCGGCGAGTTCGCCGATGTTCTCGAAGAAGATCGGGGTGCCCGTGCTGAGGGTCTCCGCGCCGGGGATCCGGGCGCCGATCGGGGTGCCCTCGAAGCGGTCGAGGAAGCCGTCCGGGTAGCCGGCCTGCGAGACCAGGTGGAGGCGCTTGTCGCGGACGGCGTAGATGGCGAGCTCCTGGCCGCCGAAGGCCGGCAGGATCTGCTCGGCGACGGTCCGGCAGACGTCCCGCACGCTGACCGCCTCGGTGAGCGCGCTGGCGAGCTGGAGCAGGTGGTAGGTGTCGCCGAGGCCCGGGCGGGCGCCGGGCGGCGGGGCGGTCGGCGGCTCGGCGGGCGCGCCCGGCGGGGCCTCGGCGGCGACCACCCGGCCGGTGACGCCGTGCGCGTCCGGGTAGAGCGAGAAGGCGAGCCAGCCGTCCGGCGGGCGGACGGCGAGGAAGGTCATGGGCTGCTGGGAGACCACCGCGGCCCGGTAGCGGTTCTCGTAGAACGGGTCGCCGAGCCAGGGCAGCACCTTCCAGGGGTGGTGGCCGATCAGCTCGTCGCGGGCGACGTGCAGCAGCGGCTCGACGCCGCGGTTGGCGTAGCTGATCCGCCCGTCCGGGTCGAGCGAGAAGACGCCCTCGCACAGGCGCTCGACGGCCGCCGCGGCGGCGGTGAGGGTGCGGGCGTCCAGGACGGCGCCGACCAGGTGGGTGCGGCCGTCCGCGATCGTCGACGGGACGCGCGCCCGCAGCTCCACGGGGTACGGGCGGCCGTCGCGCCCGAGTACGCGCACCCGCGCGGCCAGCACCTCGCCGCGCTCCAGGGCGAGCTTGGCGGCGGCCCGGAACTCGGACCGGTCGCCGGGCGCGATCCGGCCGGTGAGCGAGGTGACCCGGCCGTCGAACTCGCCGGGCGCGAAGCCGAAGATCTCCCGGAACTGCTCGTCGGCGGCGAGCGCGCCGGTCGCCACGTTCCAGTCGAACAGCCCGACCCGGGTGGTCGGCGCGGACGGCGGCGGGAGCTCCACCACCGGGGTGTCCCCGTTCGGCTCGACCAAGTGCCCGGCCTCCGCCAGCCGGGCCAGCCCGGCCGCCAGCCGCTCCGCCGCCGACCGCAGCCGCCGTGGCGAGCCCTCCGGCACCCCCTCGTCGGAGGCCGCCCACAGCACGCTGAGCACCCCGAACCGCTCCCCGCCCGCCGCCACCGGCACGGAGGCGGAGGCGAAGTCGTACGGCATCCCGACCGCGAGCTGCGGGAACCGCCGCATGGTGTCCTCGGTGTCGGCGAGGGTGATCGTCCGTCCGGTGCGGAAGCTGACCGCCACCGGCATCGGCCCGGCTGCCGCGACCCGCCGGAACGGGCTCATGATCGACAGCGGCACCCCGGCGATCGTGCACAGCACCAGCGACCGCCGGTCCCGCGAGCGCAGGTACACCATCGCCCCGTACGCCCCGGTGCCGCCGAGCACGGTCCGGACGGCAACCGCCAGCAGGGCGTCCCGGTCGTGCACGGCCTTGACGTCGGCAGCGGGCTCCCTGGGGGCACCGCCGGTCCCTCGCGGACCGTGCCGGTCCGCCGGCACACTCCGGCGCATGCTCTTTTGCTACGCCGGGCCCCGGGGCGTGTCAAGGCGAGGCCGACCCGCTTGCCGGGCCCGGTTGCACCGGCGTGGAACCCATGCCGACCGCATGCGCTGCCACGCCTCGTCACCGGCGGGCCGGCACCAGCAGGCCAGTGGACGGCGGACCGGTCCAGTCCCGCTAGCCGTTGCACCGTGATGCTCACGACCTTGCCGTGCGGCAGCGCGACCTGGTGCGCCGGCAGTAGATCGTGATCTTGATGGCGGGGCGGCCGAGAAGCAGAAACGGCCATCGGGCAGCCGTCACCCGATCAGCCGACATACGCTGACCCTGACCACCCCGCTCCCGCCACCGTCGGAGGGTCGATGAGCCGACGCCGCCCCGCCAGCCATCCGAGCGCGGACGACCTGCTGACCGAGCTCGAACGGCTCACCGCACGTGCGCTGGAGCACGCCGAGTTCCAGCGCGCCCAGGTGGAACTGGCCGAGGCGTTGCAGCGGGAGCTGCTGCCGTCCGCGTTGCCGCAGCCGCCGGGGCTGCGGGCGGCGGCCCGATATGCGCCGGCCCGTCACGGCCTGAGCATCGGCGGTGACTGGTACGACGGCTTCCGCCTGCCGGACGGCTCGGTGGCCTTCTCGCTCGGAGACGTCCAGGGCCATGACGTGGAGGCGGCGGCGCTCATGGGCCAGGTCCGGATCGGCCTGCGGGCCGTGGCGGCCACCGCCGCCGACCCCGGCGAGGTCCTTGAGCGGGCCAATGACCTGCTGATCTCGCTGGACAGCCGGCGCTTCGCCACCTGCAGCTTCCTGCGCTACGACCCGGCCACCGGGGAGCTGTCGCACGCCCGGGCCGGGCACGTCCCGCCGGTCTGGGCGAACGGCGACGGCCGCTGGGGACACTGCACCGACGAGGGCGGGCCGCCGCTCGGCGTCCTTCCCGGCGCGAAGTACCCGGTGACCCGCCACCGGCTCTCCGGGACCGGCGTCTTCGCGCTGGTCACCGACGGTGTGATCGAGGGCCCGGCGTTCCCGATCGACGCCGGGCTGGACCGGGTGGCGACCGTGCTGCGGGAGCGGGTCACGGACGAGCCGGACGAACTGGCCGCCGAACTTCTGCGGGTCGCCGACCTGACCGGGCACACCGACGACGCCGCCGTGCTGCTGCTGCGCCACGACCTGTAGGTGCCCAGGGCGACCGGGCCGGCAGGGAAGCCCGCGCGTGTCACGTCCGCTCCGCTGCCCGAACGTAGTCTGATGACTGCCGTGCCGCTGACCACGCTGCTCCGCCCCCGCGACCCCCGCCACCCGGCCGTGACCGCCCTGCGACTGCTCGCGATCACCGCGGTCTACCTCGCCGCCGGCCGGATCGGTCTGCTGCAGCAGGTGGTGGTCGGCGGGGCCAAGGTCACCCCGCTGTGGCCGCCGACCGGGATCGCGCTCACCTGCCTGCTGCTGTTCGGGCTCAGCAGTTGGCCGGCCGTGGCGCTGGGCGCCTACCTGGCGACCATCACCACCGGACCGCCGAACTGGGGCTCGCTCGGCATCATGGCCGGGAACACCCTCGCGCCGGTCGCCGCGTACCTGATGCTGCGCCGCGCACGCTTCCGTATCGAGCTGGACCGGCTCCGGGACGGGGTGGCACTGGTCTTCCTCGGCGCGTTCGCCGGAATGCTGATCAGCGCCACCATCGGCACCACGGTGCTGGTACTGATCGGCACGCTGCCGGCCGGCGGATTCTGGTCCACCTGGTCGGCCTGGTGGACCGGCGACGCGATGGGCGTCCTGGTGATCACCCCCCTGCTGCTGGCGCTGCGCACCGCCCGGCTGCCCACCGATCCGGGCCCGTTCGACTGGGTGGAGCCGGCCTTGCTGCTGGCCGGCACCGCCACCGTCACCGTGGTCGCCACCGCCACCACGCTGAGCCTGCTCTTCCTCGTCTTCCCGTTCCTGATCTGGGCGGCGCTGCGATTCCAGCTGTTCGGCGCGGCGCCCTGCGTCCTCCTGATCTCGGTGCTCACCATCGTGGCCGCCACCGACCACGCAGGCCCGTTCACCCGGCACGGGCTGGTCGCCGACATGGTGGTGCTGCAGGCGCTCAACGGCTGCGCGGCGCTGACCGGGCTGCTGCTGTCCGCGATCATCGCCGAGCAGCGCAACACCTACCGGCGGATCGAGCAGGCCTGCGTCGAGCTGGCCGAGGTGGTCAACCGACTGACCCCGGGCAAGGCGGACACCGGCCGGTGGCTGCCGCCGGAGGACGACGGCCGATAGCCATTCCCCCGGCCGCATCCACCCGTTGGCGCGCCACAGTCGGGCAAACGCAAGGACGCGCAGCCGGTGCGTGATCCGCACCGGCTGCGCGCCCGAAGGTGATCGGCCTGCTCAGGCCATCAGGTGCTCATGACTTTCGACCAGGTACGTTCCGTAATCGAACTGCCGTCCCAGCACCACATACCGCTCGTACTGGTCCCGGGTGATCCGCGGCCCGAAGTTGGCGAGCGTCCGCAGGAGCAGACGGAACGCCAGGTCGGGACACGCGTGTGCCGCGACCTCGTTGAGCCCGCCCCGACCTGCTCGCCCTCGTCCCCACCCTCCGCGGCCACCGCCTCGGCTGCTGGTGCCACCCCCTCCCCTGCCACGCCGACGTCCTCACCGACCTCGCCGACCACGGCCCGGGGCAGTGACCGACCCGGGCAGCGCCTCACAGCGCGGAGAGATCGACCTCCACCGGGTACGGCACCGTGGCCTTGACCAGCCCCGTGAACAGCTCGCCGACCCGGTAGCAGCGGCCCGCCGGGTCGAGGACGTACGTGTGGACGATCGGAACGCGACCGGCCGCCTGCTCGATCCGCCAGTAGAACGGAATGCCCGCCTTGGCGTACTGGTCCAGCTTGACCACCCGGTCGGTGGTCTCCGAGCCCGGCGAGACGACCTCGACGAGCAACAGCACGTGCGCGGGTCTGGTCGGCGACTCGTCGATGGTGTCCGCGCGGTAGACCACGACGTCCGGTCGGCGGTTGTTGAGCGGCACGTCCTGCAACCGGACGTCGAAGTCCGTGTCGGCGTTCCACTCGCTGCCGCCGGCGGCATCCAGCGCATTCGCCAGCAGCCGGGCCAGCCGGTTGTGCCGCTTGGAGGCGCTCGGGCTCACAACCACCATCCCGTCGACGATCTCGATGCCCGCACACTGCTCCTCGGTCCAGGAGTCGTACTGCTCACTGGTGATCTGCCGGTGCATCCACGCGGGTGTGATCATTTCGGCCGTCACGGCATACCTCCCCCGGGCTGATTGGGCGGGACTGTGCTGCTCACCACAGCCTATGACAGTCCGCCCGGCGGACTCCGACGGTTCGGGTGCTGTTCGATATCCTCCGTTCGACCGGCAGCGCGACGGCTGCCCCCGGGGGAAGCGAGAGTCCGTATGCAGTCGTCCGCGTCCGAGCGGTCCGCCGAGCAGGCCTCGTGGCAGTGGGACGGGGAGGCCGACGACGCGGCCGAGGCGCCCGGGGACGTGGTCGGCGGCGGAGGCGAGGGGCCGAGGTTGAGCCGACGCCGACTGCTGGCGGGGGCCGGCGTGCTGGCGGCCGGCGGGGCGGTCTGGGCGTTCACCCGGTCGGGTGGGGAGCAGCCGGCACCGGCGCCGTCGAAGCCGCAGCCCACCGCCCTCTCCGGGCCGCCCCCGGTGTGGACGTACCGCGGGCCCGAGGCGATGACGCCGGAGCGGCTCGTCGGCCGGTCCACCCGGCCGATCTTCGCCACCAGTGCCGGGCTCCAGCTGCTCGACCCGGCCACCGGCGCCCCCACCCGCATGATCCGCCTCGCGCCGCCGGACCGGAAGTTCGGAAGCGACGACCTGGTCTCCGCCCGGGTGGTGATCAGCGCCCACCGGGTCTTCACCACCTCCCACGGCCACGTCGACGGCCGCCACCTCACCGATCCGGCCGCCGACGTCACCGTCCCCCTGCCCGACGCGCTGGACGGCGACATCCTGTTCACCGGCTGCGACGGCACCACGCTCTACGGCACCTTCTACAACCTGCCGAAGCCGGGCGCCACCACAATGAATCAGCAGGCCTTCGCGCTGCGGATCGCGGACGGCGCGCTGCTCTGGACCTCCCCCGCCGACCGCGGCGAGCAGCTGCTCACCCCCGCGGCCGACCCCACCGGCACCATCACCGCCCTGCGCACCGCCGACGGCCGCACCGAACTGGTCGTCCGGGACGCCGCGACCGGCCGGCAGCGCTGGACGGCGGAGGGCAACGAGAACCTGCGCTGGTGCACGATCGGGCAGCGCGCCGTCTACGTGCCCGACGGCTCGGGCGGCCTGCGCGCCCTGGACCTGGCCACCGGCACGGAACGGTGGAAGTCCTCCCCCACCTCGCCCGAGCAGTGGCGCGCCATGCCACCGGTGGCCGACTCCGGCATGCTCTACGTCCCGCGCGACAACGGCGTGGTCAGCGGCCACGACGAGACCACCGGGGGCACGATCTGGTCACTCCAGGTGCCCTTCCTGCTGGACCGGCGCAGCCACCCGGTGGTGGTCAACGGCGTCGTCTACGTCCCCGGCCCGGCCGTCGGCGGCGTCTGCGCGATCGACGCCGCCAAGGGCACGCTGCTCTGGACTTTCCGGGACTCGGGCCCCGGCAAGGACGTGTGGTCGCTCGCCGCCGACGCCGACCATCTCTACGCCGGGCACGACGACGTCCTGCACGCCCTCCCGCTGGCCACGGTCTTCTGAGGGGGCCCGGCATGCAGGTACGCCCGATCTCGCCCGAGCGGCTCGCCGAACTCCTCGCCGACCGCATCACCGCCCTGCCCGGCGCCGGCGAACGGTGGCTGCGGGTCGCCGTCGACGGCGCCGCCGCAGCCCGCCCCGGGGACCTCGCCGACGCGCTGGTCGAGCCGCTGCGCCTGCGCGGGCTCCCGGCCCTGCGGGTGTCCGCCGGGGGCTTCCTGCGGCCGGCGTCCATCCGCCTGGAGTACGGCAAGCAGGACCCGGACGCCTTCCACGGCCTCTGGCTGGACGACGGCGCCCTGCTCCGCGAGGTCCTCGACCCGCTGGAGCCCGGCGGTACCGGCCGCGTCCTGCCCTCCCTGCGCGACCCGGTGACGGACCGCGCCACCCGCGCCCCGTACACCCAACTCCCGCCCGGCGGCGTGCTGTTGCTGGACGGCGCGCTGCTACTCGGCCGCTGGCTCCCGCTGGACCTGGCCGTCCACCTCGCCCTCACCCCGGCGGCCCTCGCCCGCCGCACCCCGCCCGACGAGCAGTGGACCCTCCCGGCCTTCGCCCGCTACGAGGCCGAGACCGTCCCCGCCGAGTCGGCCGACCTCACCATCCGCGCCGACGACCCCCGCCACCCGGCCCTCGTCGAACACGACTGACGCCCCGGCCTGCGGCCGGCCCTCACCCCGCCGGCCGCCGGCCCCCGTTCCGCGGGCCGCCGCCCCCGCCCTGGCCCGCCGGGGCCGGGCCCCGTTGGCAGTACGGGCACCAGAACGCCACCCGGTCCTGCGGCGGGGTGCCCTGGCGGGCGGTCAGCACCGGCGTCCCGCAGCGCGCGCACGGGCGGCCGGCCCGGCCGTAGACCCAGTGCTGGTGGCCGCGCCGGGTGTCACCGGTGGTGATGTGCCCTGCGCGCAGCTTGTTGGCGTCGAGCAGCTCCCGGGCGCGTTCCACCAGGCGGTCGGGGCTGCGGAGTTCGCCGACCGGGGTCCACGGGGTGACGCCGGCGAGGAAGCTCAGTTCGTTGGCGTAGACGTTGCCGATGCCGGCGAGGTTGCGCTGGTCGAGGAGGGCGTCGGCGAGCGGCCGGCCGGGGTGGGCGAGCAGGCGGCGGACGGCTTCGACCGGGTCCCAGTCGGGGCCGAGCAGGTCGGGCCCGAGGTGGCCGACGGCGCGCTCCTCGTCGGCGGTGCGCAGCAGTTCGACGACGGGCAGCCGGTAGCCGACGGCGGTGCCGCGCTCGGTGCCGAGGACGGCGCGGATCTGCCAGGCTGGGCCGCCGGCCCAGCGTTCGCCGGGGCGGTAGATCTCCCAGCGGCCGTCCATCCGGAGGTGGGTGTGCAGCGTGAGGCCGCCTTCGAGGCGGGTGAGGAGGTGCTTGCCGCGCGGGGCGACCTCCAGGACCCAGCGCCCGGCGAGTGCGGCGGTGGCGTGCGCGGGCACCCGCAGGTCGGCGCTGGTCAGCTGCACCCCGGCGAGGGTGTCGCGGAGCCGGGCCGCCGCGCGGTAGACGGAGTCACCTTCTGGCATGTCTCCATCCTGCCCCGCGCGACGGCCCGGTGCGGCTCCCGGTGCGGCTACTGCCCGGCAGGCGGGGGAACCTGCCCCTCCCGGACGACGACGACCGGGCAGGGCGCGTGCTCGGTGAGGTGGCGGCTGACCGAGCCGAGCAGCGCGCCGGAGAAGCCCCCGAGGCCCCGGCTGCCGACGACGACGAGCGCGGCGCCGTTCGCCGCCTCCAGGAGGGCCCGGGCGGCGTTGCCGGGCATGACGGTTTCGCTGATCCGGACGCCGGGGTCGTCGCCGACGACGTTGGTGACGCTCTGCGCGAGGGCCTTCCCGGCGAGTTCCTCCGGGCTGAAGCCCTCGGCGGGCGGCACGCTCATCCCGGACCAGCCGTAGAAGGCGGGGTACTCCCAGGCCGCGATCGCGGTGATGGTCCCGCCGACGGCCCGCGCGTAGTCGACCGCCCACCGCAGCGCCTGCTCCGAGGCGGGCGACCCGTCCACACCGACGACGATCCGGGGAATGGCGCTCATGCCGTTGCTCCCATGCCGTTGCTCCTTACGTGTGCCGACTTCACGCCGGACATAGATCAGATCGGACATACGACCGCTCATTGCCACGCCGAACCCGGCGTTCCGCATCCACGCCGCACAGCACGCCGGGCACACCGTCAACTCCGGTAGGCAGCCCACGAGTTGGCCATGCGCTGGGCCTGCCCCGGGGTGAACTGGGTCATACAGGAGTCGTAGCTGTAGTCCATGAAGTTGTGGATCGGGTCGAGGCCGGGCGAGGGGCAGGTGTGCCGGCCCTCGGGGCAGCCGTAGGCGGGGCTGCGCTCGGGCGGGGTGTCGTCGACGTAGTCGCCCGGGGGCAGGCAGCCGCCCTGGAAGGTGTGGAACAGGCCGAGCCAGTGGCCGGTCTCGTGGGTGGCGGTGGAACCCTCGTTGTAGTGGCCGGCCGAGCCGCCGGGCAGGGAGGCGTCGAGGACGACCACGCCGTCGTCGGTCGGGTCGGACCGGTAGGCGTCAGGGAAGGTCGCCCAGCCGAGCAGGGACTGGCCGAGCTTGGCGGTGTAGAGGTTGAGGGTGCCCGCGCCGCCCTTGCGCAGGGTGCTCTTCATCGCCCGCTCGGCCGAGGAGCCGGGGGTCATGCCGTCGTACCAGGCGGCGTTGTCGGTGTAGTCGGTGCCGGCCAGCGCGAACTGGAACCCGCTGGGGGTGTTGCCGTTGCCCTGGCCGCCGTAGGTGGCGTTGAGGTGGTCGATCTGGGCGGTGACGGTGCTGTCGGCGAGGCGGCCGGTGTTCCCGGAGTGGATCACGTGGACGTACACCGGGATCGTCGTCGTGACGCCGCCGCCGAAGGCGTGGGCGCCGGACAGCTGGGCGAGGCGCTTGTGGAGGTCGGCGTCCATGGCCCGGGCCTGGGCCGCGCTGACGGCGTTGGGGTCGTGCCCGGCCTCGCTGCCGACGGGCCTGCGGGCGGCGGCGTCGGTGCCGTCGCACACGGCGGCCGGCGCGGCGACGGCGTGCGGAGCCGGGGCCCCGAGCTGGCTGAGGCCGGCGGCGACGACGAGCGCGGCGGCGCAGGGGAACAGGCGGGGGGCACGCGAGCCCACCCGGACAGAACGGCGCATCTGCGCTCCTGACAGGTGGAGTTGACGGAGTGTCGGCAGTGTCGGCCGTGCGCGCGACTCGCCGAGACTACGACGCCGTGAAGACGATCTCCCGCAGGGCGCGCGCGGCGGCCCGGTCGAGTACCACGGCCGACGCACACCCGGCCGGCGGCTCCCCGGTGCCGGCGAGGCCCCCGTTCAGCCGTCGGGCGGCGGCCCGGTGCCGGGCGAAGGCGTACCGGGAGACGGTCTGGCCGCGCGCCTGCTGGCCGTCGCGGGCCTCGGCGGCGCCGGCGTCGAGCAGCAGCAGGTGCACCCGTCGGCCCTGGCGCGCGGCGGCGGCGACGAGCCAGGCCCGCACCCAGGGCAGCGCCCCGCAGTCGTGCACGGCGAGCGGCCCGCCGTCCAGCACCGCGCGCCGAAGCCGGCGGTAGTGGGCGATCCGGACGAGCGGGCGGTAGAGCGCGTACGGGAGGCGGGCGGGCAGCCGGGCCGCGTACTCCTCGCGGACCGGCTGGGAGTCGATCAGCGGGGCGCGGATGCTGCGCCGCATCAGGGTGCTCTTGCCGCTGCCGGGCAGGCCGGAGACGACGAGGAGGTCCCCGGCGGGGTAGTGCAGCGCCGCCGGGGCGGGGCTGCGCCGCAGGTCGTGCAGGCCGCGCGGACGCAGCGTCCCGGGGGTGACACCCCGAGGCGGCGGCACCCGGGGCACCGCCGCCTCCACCGTTCGCGTCCTGGTCACCCTGGCCTCCCCCTGCCGTTACTCCCATGGAGCCTCCAGGGAGCATGGCGCATTCCCAAGAGAGAGTAAAGGCCGTGGTCAGACCGGGTACGCGGAGCGGTCAGCCGAGCTGCGGGGCGACCCGGGTCGCGATGAGCTCCAGGTGGTCGAGGTCGTGCAGGTCGAGGATCTGCAGGTAGATCCGCTGGGAGCCGACGGCCGCGTACCGGCCGATCTTCTCCGCCACCTCGTCGGGGGTGCCGGCCAGGCCGTTCGCCTTCAGCTCGTCGACCTCGCGGCCGATCGCGGCGGCGCGGCGGGCCACCTCGGCGTCGTCGCGGCCGACGCAGGCGACCAGGGCGTTGGAGTACACGAGGTCCTCCGCCTTGCGCCCGGCCTGCTCGACGGCGGCGCGGACCCGGCCGAACTGGGCCTCGGTGTCCGGCAGCGAGGCGAACGGCAGGTTGAACTCGTCCGCGAAGCGCGCGGCCAGCGCCGGGGTCCGCTTCGGCCCGCCGCCGCCGACCAGCACCGGGATGCGCTCCTGCGCGGGCTTGGGCAGGGCGGGCGAGTCCGTGAGGGTGTAGTACTCGCCGGTGAAGTCGAAGGTGTCGCCGACCTTGGTGTTCCAGAGGCCGGTGATGATCGCCAGCTGCTCCTCCAGCCGCCCGAACTTCTCCTTCGGGAACGGGATGCCGTACGCGGTGTGCTCCGCCTCGTACCAGCCGGCGCCGAGGCCGAACTCGACCCGGCCGCCGCTCATCGCGTCGACCTGGGCGACCTGGATCGCGGTGACGCCGGGCAGCCGGAAGGTGGCGGCGGTCATCAGGGTGCCGAGGCGGATGGTGCTGGTGTCGCGGGCGAGGCCGGCCAGGGTGATCCAGGCGTCGGTCGGCCCGGGCAGGCCGTCCGCACCGCCCATCTTCAGGTAGTGGTCGGAGCGGAAGAAGGCGCTGAAGGCGCCCAGGTCCTCGGCGGTGCGGGCGACCGTCAGCAGGGTGTCGTAGGTCGCGCCCTGCTGGGGCTCGGTGAAGATTCGAAGATCCATACGACCCATTCTGGTACGGACGGCCCGCCGGTCACGGCACAGAACCGGCCAATGCACGGCGTGTTCCCAATCCGGCCGTGGGGTGGCAAAGGTCTCAGCACGGAAGCGTCACGGCCTTCCGCTCCCGCCGCCCGGCTCGCCTACCGTGGACGGATGTTCGCCACCTCCGACGAGCCCCACGGACGCTCCCCCGACGAACCGGCCGGCTGCCCGCTGCCGGGCATCGTCGCCGCCTTCACGCCCCGGCTGGCCGAGTTCGCCTTCGAGCCCGGCCTCGTCGCGTCGGTCGACCAGCACGCCGCCGAGCTGCGCGAGCTGCTGTACGCGCAGGGGCCGGAGCTGCTGCCCCGGCCCCTGGACCGTGAGGAACTGTCGGACTACGCACTGGGCTTCCTGGACGCGCTCGCCGAGATCGGCTGGCGGGAGCCGGTGGGGTACGACTTCGCCGTCGGCCGGCTCACCGCGATCTGCTGGCTGGTGCGCGAGCAGGGCCTGCTCACCGCCTGACGGCGCGCCCCCCGGGCTCCGGCTTGATCCCCCGGGTGAACCGTGCTCTCCGCACCGCACCCGCGACCGCGTCCGCCGGCCGCGCGTACAGTTGGCTGTCCACGGACGAACGGCGGGGGCGGGGAGGGCGCGAAGTGAGCGGGACCAGAACTGAGGACGGTACGGCCGGACACCCGGCGCTCCAGCGTGACGGGCACCGGGCGCTGCACTGGCGGGTCCGGCCGGAGCGGCCCGGCGCGGCGGTCATCGTGCTGCACGGTGGCGAGGAGCGCAACCTCTCCCGCCCCGGCCGCCTCAACCTGCCGCTGCTGCGGATGCACGGCTTCCTCCGCGCCCTGGGCAGGGCCACCGCGGGCGCGGACATCGCCATCGGCACCGTCCGCTACCGTCACCGCGGCTGGAACGACGAGCGCGCCGACGCCGCCCGGGACGCGCTCGCCGCCCTCGACGACCTCGCGAAGGAGCTCGGCCCGGTGCCGACCGTCCTGGTCGGGCACTCGATGGGCGGCCGGGCGGCCCTGCACGCGGCCGGCCACCCGAACGTGACCGGGCTGGTCGCGCTGGCCCCCTGGTGCCCGGCCGAGGACCCGTGCGAGCAGCTGGCCGGCCGCGACGTGCTGATGCTGCACGGCGACCGCGACACCGTCACGCCGCCCGCCGACACCCACGCCTTCGCCGCCCGCAGCCGCGCCGCCGGCGCCCGCGTCTGCGGCTACACCGTCACCGGCAGCGGGCACGCCATGCTCCAGCGCATCCCCGACTGGCACCGTGCCACCGCCCACCTCGCCACTGCCCTCCTCGGCCTGCGCGACCTCCCCGCCGAGACCGTCTCCGCCCTCGCCCTGCCGCCCGCCTCCCGCGAGGCCCTCACCCTCCCGCTCCCGCGCCAGCCGCGCACGGTCTCCCCGGTGCCGCGCAGCGCCTGACGGTTCCTGAACCGCGAACGGCCGTACCGAATTCGCCTTCTCCCCCGGCTCCGTGCTGTTGTTGGCCACGTGATCACTTCAACGCTGTCCCGGGTGGCCCTGACGGTCACCGCTGCCGTGCTCCTCACCACCGCCGGTGCCACCTCGGCGTCGGCCGGCCGCCGCGATGTCACCGCCGAGACGTGCCGGAACGCCGGCGGCAGCGTGCAGGGCTCCGGCTACTGCGTCGACGCCGTCGGCGAGGACGAGTGGGGGGCACCCATCGACGGGCAGGCCGTCAACCCCCACCCCAACGAATGGGACCGGTGACGTCCGACCCGAAGACGACACCCTGGACCAAGACCCACTCCCGAAGGCGTACTTCGACCGTCTCCACCGCTCGTGCACGAATTTCCCCGCGATCTCCCCCACCCCCGCCGCACTCCGCCGGTGACCAGCCACTACGCTCTGGACCGCGCCGCGCCGCAGGGCCGGCGGAGACGATCCACACGGGGGAATTCCGATGCGTTACCTGGTCCGCGACCGCATGTTCGCCTTCCACGAGGAGGCCTGGATCGAGACCGAGCACCGCGAGAAGCTCTACCGCGTCAACCGGAAGTTCCTCCGGCTGCGCCGCACCTTCGCCCTGGTCGACACCCGCGGCGAACACGTCGCCGCCATCGTCCGCAAGGCCTTCACCCTCCACCACACCCTGCTGATCAAGCAGGACGGCGCGGTGACGGCCAAGATCAGCAAGCGGATGTTCACGCTCTTCGGCGACCGCTTCAAGGTCCGCCTGCGGGACGGCCGCCGGCTGAAGATAGCCGGCAACCTCTGGGACCGCGAGTTCGACATCCGCCACGACGGCACCACACTCGCCCACATATCCCGCCGCTGGTTCACCATCCGCGACGCCTACGCCGTCGACGTCCTCAGCCACCAGGACGCCCTCCTCCTCGTCATCCTCGCCGTCTGCGTCGACCACACCCTCCAGGACGCCAAGGGCGACCAGCTCACCAACCTCTGACGGCCGTCTCCCGGACGGGCCGAGTGTGTGTCAGGATCCCCCGGTAGCCGTGTCCATGCGGACCGGGTCCGGCGGGGCAGCCGGCGTCCACCACCCTCACTCTCCAGGCCGGGGTGACCATGAGAAGACTCGCGCTCCGCTTACTGTCCGTGGCAACGGCCTTGTCCGCGTTGCTCGTTGTGCCACCGGGGGCCGCCTCGGCCGCCGTGCCGGCGGCCGCCCCCGTGCCGCTGACCGGGGCGCAGCTGGCGGCCTCCTGGGCGGGGCCGTTGAGCACCCGCGGGCGGTACATCGTCGACGCCGCCGGCAACCGGTTCAAACTCCGGGCGGGCAACTGGTCGGGGGCCCAGGGGACTTGGCAGGGCAGCGGGTCCACCACCGATCCGGCGGACAACCAGGCCGGGCAGGTCTCCTACAACCTGCCGCTCGGCCTCGACCGGACTCCCCTGCCCGAGATCCTGGCCGGCTTCCACAGCCTCGGCCTGAACAGCGTCCGGCTGCCGTTCGCGGACGCGATGATCCGCGACACCGCGGCCGTCCCGGACGCCGCCGTCGCGGCCAACCCGCAGCTGCGCGGCAGCACGCCGCTCCAGGTCTATGACGCCGTGGTGGCGGCCCTGACCGCCGACGGGTTCGCCGTCGTCCTCAACAACCACACCACCACGTACCGGTTCTGCTGCGGCCTGGACGGCAACGAGCGCTGGAACAGCAGCCAGTCCACCCAACAGTGGGAGGAGGACTGGCTGTTCATGGCGAACCGGTACCGCGACAACAAGCGCGTCGTCGGTGCCGACCTGCGCAACGAGGTCCGCCGCGACACCTGGGACGACCCCAACTGGGGCATGGGCGACGGGCACGACGAGTACGCCGCCTTCGAGGAGGCGGGCAACCGGATCCTCCAGGCCGACCCCGACCTGCTGATCATCATGGAGGGCATCAACTGGCAGGGCATCCCGCTGGCCGGGCTCCCGCACGGCCGTCCGATGCTCAAGCCGGTCGCAACGCTCTCCAACACCCTGATCGACTCCGGCAAGTTGGTCTACTCGGCGCACTTCTACGCCTACACCGGCTCGGCCAACACCGGTGCGGGCAGCGGCCCGGGCGCGACCAGCGACCCGCGCTACGAGGACCTCACGCCCGAGCAGTTGGCGGCGGTGGTCGACGAGGAGGCGCTCTTCGTCACCCGCACCGGGCAGCACTTCACCGCCCCCGTCTGGATCAGCGAGTTCGGCGCGGGCGGGCGCGGCTCGACCGACGCCAAGGAGCACGCCTGGCTCGACCACTTCACCACGATCCTCGCCGCCCACGACACCGACTTCGCCGTCTGGCCGCTCGTCGGCTGGCACAACGACGGCGTGCCGCAGGACAGTTGGGCACTGCTTCACTACGACCGGGCGGGCCGGCGGCTCAGCATCGAGGACCCGAACGACTGGCGTGCCGACGACTGGAACCGGCTGGTCACGGCCCCCTCGTACACCGGACGGGTGCCGGACGCGCCGCACTGGAACCTGCTCGACCTCGACCACGCCGACCAGAACGTCTCCCGGCACATGCTCGCCCTCCCGGACTGGAGCAGCGGCAACCGCAAGGGCAACTGCCCGGACGGGCAGCGCCTGAGCGGCCTGGGCCGCGGCGACGGCCGGGGCCTGTGCACCGACGCCGGGCAGCCAGGTACCGGGCAGCCGGCCACCGGGCCGGGCGACTGGGTCACCGTGACCGACGAGCGCTACGTCACCGACGGCGACTGGGCCTCCGGCTACAACAAGCTCCAGTGCCCGGCCGGCCACCTCGCCGTCGGCTACAGCGTCCACGACAACGCGATGGCGGCACTGCTGTGCGCGCCGGCGGCCACCGCGCTGCCCGCGACGGGACGGGTGCTCTGGTTCGACCGCGGCGACAACCGGCCACCCGCCGACACCGGCGCCGACTCCGCGGCGAGCGACTGGGCACCGGGGTCCTACAAGGGCCAGTGCGCGTCGGGCGAGTACGTCGCGGGTGTGGCCATGACGTGGCGGTGGCTGCAGGGCGGCGTCCCGGACGCACTGCTCTGCCGGCCGTTGGGCTGAGCCGCGCCCGGCAGCTTCGGGTCGCCGGGGAGCGAGCGCTGCTTACCGCCCTGGTCACGGGCGCGCCCTTGGTTAATCACTCAGTTCCGGGCCATTCGCCCTGTGCCCGGCACCAGTCGTCCGTACCATCGGCCTGTTGCTTCAATCGGTCCGCTCTCACGCAACCCCGACACGGAGGAACTGGCATGGAACTGCGCACAACGACCCGTCCGGCAGCGGACGTTCAGTCCCGGCGGCGCTTCACGACCGGAAAGGCGCTGGTGATCGGCGCCCTCCTGGTCCTGGCGGCGCCGGGCACGGCGTACGCGAACAGCGTGAGCATCACCGTGCAAACCCCCGGGGCCACCCTCGGCCCCACGGCCATCGACTCGTCGATCTCGACGAACGCCCACTGCACCAGCGGTCTCGTCTCCGGCGGCGGGATCGACCAGGCCACCGGGACGGGCACCGGCTCGAACGGCAACCACGTGCTGGGCACCGAGCCCAGCTCGGACGGCACCACCGAGTTCACCGGCACGACCGGGGTCGTCGGCACCGACGTGGCGTACTGGATCGCGAAGGGCGGCAGCGGGGGCCAGATCAACTCCTCGTTCTCGACGACCCCTTACGCGATGTGCCTGACCAGCAGCCTGATCAACCACACCCAGGTCGTCATGAACAAGGCCAACACGCCCACCACCGCGACGACCGTCGGCCTCGTGACGGCGAGCTGCCCGTCCGGCACCGTCCTGCTCGGCGGCGGCGCCCTCGTCAGCCCGAGCAACACCGGCAACCTCAAGGCGATCGCGAGCTTCCCCACCTTCAACGACGCCGCCCACGACTTCGGCAAGAAGGCCGCGGCCGACGGCAGCACCAACCCCGACTCGTGGAGCGCGGTCGGGTGGGACAACAGCACGAACGCCAGCAACGAGACGTACGCGTACGCCATTTGCAGCGGCAGCGGGATCAACGTCAGCGGCGTCACCGTGAAGGTCCGCTTCAGCGAGGCGGCCGGCCCGAACACCGGCAGCACCGGCCAGAACACGACCGTCAGCTGCGGCACCGGGGACGGGAACCTGGTCAGCGGCGGCGCGGCCGTCAGCGGCGGCAGCGTCACCACGACCGACTTCACCGGACCGGGCTCGGCAGGCGACCACCTCAACGGCAGCTTCCCGAGCGACGCGTCCGGCAACCCGGTCGGCAACGGGACCACCACGGCGGCGTCCTGGACGGCCTTCACGCACACCGGCGGCATGGGCTCGACGACCACCCACTCCGACGTGTGGGCGCTGTGCGCCAACGACGGCATCTGAGCCGGCTCCCCCAGAAAGGCATGATCCGATGACGAAGAGACTCCTGCGGACGTCCACGCTGGCGAAGGCCGCGATCCCGGGCGCGCTGCTCGCCCTGGCGGTGCCCGAGCTCGCGTACGCCGACACCGCGAGCGTCACCGTCACCTCCCCCGGCGCCACCATCGGCCCCGCGACCCCGTTCACCGGTGTCTCGGCGCACGCCGACTGCGAGGACGGCCTCGTCTCCGGCGGCGGCATCGACCAGACCACCGGCGACGACCGGGCGGGGAACGGCAACCACGTCATGGGCGTCGCGCCCGGTGCGGACGACCTGAGCGAGTTCACCGGCACGCCCGGGGTGGTCGGCGAGGACGTCACGCACTGGCTCGCGTTCGGCGGCAGCGGGAGCAACTCCAGCCCCGCGTTCTCGTCCACGCCCTACGCGCTGTGCCTGTCCGGCAACCGGATCCGGCATACCCAGGTCGTCATGAACAAGATCGCCGGACCGACGGTCTCGCAGACGTCGAAGCTCGTCACGGCCACCTGCCCGACGGGCTCGGTGCTGATCGGCGGCGGCGCGCGCACCACCCCGGCGAGCGTCGGCAGCCTGAAGCCGATCGCGAGCTTCCCCACCTTCAACGACGCCGCCCACGACCACGGGCAGAAGGCCGCCGCGGACGGGGAGACCAACCCCGACTCGTGGACGGCCGTCGGGGGCATCGGCGGCGGGCGCGACAGCGGCAACACGACGTACGCCTACGCCATCTGCACCGGGGAGGACGTCCGCACGAAGGGCCTCACCACGAAGGTCCGCTTCAGCGAGCTGAGCGGGCCGACCGTGGCCGGGACGCACCAGCTGGCGACGGTCGGCTGCGACTCCCCCGCCGAGGAAAGCCGCCACAGCGCATGGCAGCTGGTCAGCGGGGGCTCCGCCGCCAGCGGAGGCAACGTGACGACGACGGACTTCAGCAAGGCCGGGTCCGGCGGCACGCACCTCACCGGCAGCTACCCGAGTGAGCCCGACGGCACCCCGGTCGCCGACGGGTCCACCGAGCCCGCCCACTGGACCACCGACGTCCACGTCGGCGGCTCGCCCTCGCCGAACACCTCCACCGACGTCTGGGCGCTCTGCCTGAGCACCCGCCACGGGCACGGTCACGACGAGTAGCCGTCCGGATGGAGCAAGATGGCGGTGTCGGCTTTCGGGCCGGCACCGCCACTGTTGTTGATACGCCTGTATCAGTTGCGCCACCTGCTCGGAGGTTCTCGGAAGTGTCCACCCGCGTCGATCACGAACAGCGCCGCGCCCGGATCGCGGAGGCACTCCTGCGGATCGCCGACACCCAGGGGCTCCAGGCGGCGAGCATGCGGGTGGTGGCGGCGGAGGCCGGGGTGTCGTTGCGGCAGGTGCAGTACTACTTCCACACCAAGGACGAGCTGCTCATCGACGCGCTCGCCCGGCTGAGCGCGCAGCTCCAGGTGCGGATGCAGAAGTGGATCGCCGCCGCGGGCAGCCCGCCCACCCCGCGCAGCATCGTGACCGCGATCCTGTCCTGCATCCTGCCCACCGACGACGAGAGCCGGCGCATCACGCGGACCTACGCGGCGTACTACACGCTGGTCTTGAGCGAGCCGAAGCTGGCCGAGCAGCACGCCACCACGTACCCGGACATGCTGGAGTCCTTCCTCGCCAAGCAGGTCCGTGCCGCGCAGCAGGCGGGCGAGGTGGCGGCGGCACGCGACCCCGAGCTGACGGCGGCGGGCCTGCTCGCGATGACCAACGGGCTCGGGTCCAGCGTTCTCGGCGGGCAGCGGAGCGGCGAGGCGGCGCTGACGGTGCTCGGCCACCACCTGGACGAGTTGTTCGGCGCCGGCGGCCCGGAATCCCCTTCCGCCGCGAAGTGATACACCTGTATCCTCAGAGCGGCTCGGCCACTCTGCCGAGCCTTGCTTCCGAGCCATGCATCTGAGCCATGCCTCCGACCCGGAAGGTCTCTGACATGTCGAGGTTCTCCGCACTCCTCGCGGGCGCGCTGCTGACCGCGCTCGCCCTGCCCGCCGCACCGGCCCAGGCCGCGGCGCCCGATCCGGACGTGGTCGCCGCCACGGACGCCGGGCCCGTCCACGGCAGCGCCCACGACGGGTACCGCACGTTCCAGGGCATCCCGTACGCCGCCCCGCCCACCGGCGACCTGCGCTGGCGCGATCCCCAGCCCGTCACGCCGTGGTCCGGAGTGCGCGAGGCGACCGCCCCCGGCAACCGCTGCCCACAGGGCACCACCGGCGACGAGGACTGCCTGTACCTCAACGTCACCGCCCCGGCCGGGGCCGAGCGGCGCCCGGTCGTGGTCTGGCTGCACGGCGGGAGCTTCACCGGCGGCGCCGGCAGCGACTACGACCCGCACCGCATGGCTGTGGACGGCGACGTCGTCGTCGTGACGGTCAACTACCGGCTCGGCATCTACGGGTACTTCGGCTACCCCGGCCTCGCCGGCTCCGGCGACTTCGGCCTCGCCGACCAGCAGGCCGCGCTGCGCTGGGTGCGCCGCAACGCGGCCGCGTTCGGTGGCGACCCCGCGAACGTCACACTGGCGGGCCAGTCCGCCGGCGGGATGAGCGTGTGCTCGCAGCTCACCTCACCCTCGGCGGAGGGCCTGTTCGACAAGGCGATCATCCAGAGCGGGTCCTGCCTCATCGACTACCCGAAGGCGCTGTTCTGGCCGACCATCCCGGCCGGCTCGCCGTGGACCGGCCGGACCGCCGTCGAGACCGCCGGCAGCGGGCTCGGCACCACCCTCGGCTGCGCCGACATCGCCTGCCTGCGCGGCAAGCCCGCCGCCGAACTGGCCGGGCACCTGGGCGAGTTCGCCAAGCCCGCGTACGACACCCCGCTGCTGCCGGCCGAACCGGCGCAGGCCCTGCGGGACGGCCGGTTCCACCGCGTCCCGGTCCTCCAGGGCGGCAACCGGGACGAGCACCGCAGCTTCGTCGCCGTTCTGGACAAGATGCAGCCGATCACCGAGCAGCGCTACCACGACCTGCTCGCGCAGAGCTTCGGCGCACAGGCCGACGCGGTCGCCGAGCGGTACCCGGCGAGCGACTACCCCTCCCCCGCCGTAGCCTGGGCCACCGTTGCCACCGACCGGATCTGGTCCTGCCCGACGCTGCAGAGCGACCGCCTGCTCGCCCGGCACACCCCCGTCTACACCTACGAGTTCGCCGACCGCGGGGCTCCCGCGCCGCCCGGCCTCCCGGCGGGCTTCCCGTACGGGGCCTACCACGCCTCGGAGTTGCCGTACCTGTTCGACGTCGCCGGCCTGCCCGCCACGCTCGACCCGGGGCAGCAGCGGCTCGCCGACCGCATGATCCACTCGTGGACGCGGTTCGCGACCACCGGGCACCCGTGGTCGCGGTTCGACGACGGCGAGGCGCGCAGCCTGGCCCCGGGCGAGGGGGCGCGGACGGTCGACCTGGAGGACGAGCACAATTGCGACCTCTGGTTGCAGGACTCCTGACGACCGCAGCGGGGGCCGGGCCCGACCCGGCCCCCGCACTCGGCTCAGACCAGCGACTTCCCGGAGGCCACGACGACGCCGTACAGGTCGGCGATCGTCGCGAGCGCGCCGCCGCCGGACTGCTCGGCGGCAGGCGCGCCACCACCCACTGGTCGACCGCGCGCCAACTCGCCGCCGAATACCCGGAGATCGAGGTCGACGCCGACCCGATCTTCATCCGCGAGGGCGACGTCTGGACCGGCGCGGGCATCAGCGCCTGCCTCGACCTGTCGCTCGCCCTCGTAGCCGACGACTTCGGCGAGGAGCTGGCGCTGCGGGTCGCCCGGCAGCTCGTGATGTACCTGAAGCGCCCGAGCGGCCAGAGCCAGTTCAGCGTTCCGCTCGAACCCGTCTCCACCACCCGGCGCATCGAGGACCTCCGTCACCACATCGCCGGCCACCTCACCGCCCCGCTCACCGTCACCGACCTCGCCGCCCACGCCCACGTCGGCGAGCGGCAGTTGACCCGGATCTTCAAGTCCGAACTCGGCGTCACCCCGAGCGCCTACGTCGAGTCGGCCCGCGTCGAACGGGCCCGCAACCGGCTCGAGACCACCGACGAGACCCTCGAACGCATCGCGTCCACCTGCGGCTTCGGCACCACCGACACCCTCGTCCGCGCCTTCCGCCGCCGGCTCGACACGACGCCGACCGAGTACCGGCGCCGGTTCCGGACCGTCCCCGGCTGAGTTTCGCCCGCGGCCGAACCGGGGCGCGCCGAGCCTGTGGACGTAAACGACCGGACGCCCGCGGTCCGGGGACCACGGGCGTCCGGGCAGCAGATGCTGCGGTGGTACTGCGTCAGCGGCGGGCGGCGCGGCGGCGGGCGGTCACCAGGGCGCCCGCGCCGATGGCGAGCAGGGCGGCGCCGCCGGCGGCGTAGGCGATCAGCTGGGTGCTGTTGCCACCGGTGCTGGCCAGGGTCTGGGCCGGCGTCGTCGAGACCGGCTTGGCCGTCGGCTTGCCGACCGGGCCGGTCGTGTCCGCCGAGGTGGAGGGGGCCGGGCTGGTCGGCGTGGCCGCGTGGCTCGGGGTGGCCGACGGGGTGCCGGTGGTGGTCGGCGACGCCGACGGCTTGGCGGTGCTCGACGGGGTCGCCGTGGCGGTCGCGGTGGCGCTGGCCGACGGGGTCGGGTGCGGGGTGGCGGTGGCCGTGGGCGACGCCGAGGAGGTCGGCACCGGGACGGTCGGCGTGCCGGTCGGGGTCGGCGCGCAGGCCTTGCCACCGTTCCACGCCGCGATCAGGTTGTCCGGGAAGACCCCGTTCGGGTACTTCGGTGCCGGGTTGGCGACGCCGTCGAACTTCTTGTCGCCGTTGTACAGGTCGATCTGGCCGAAGCACTTCGGCAGGTCGGCGGCGATGTCGAGGGTCGCCTGGCGCTTCTCGTGGTTGAGCGTGGTGGTCGCCCAGCCGAGGAAGGTCTGCTTGCCCGAGGTGGCCCAGGTGGGGCCCTCGGTGTCGTAGGAGGCCAGCGAGATCTTGTAGTCGCAGCCCTCGCCGGCGTCGCCGGCCAGGCGGACCTGGATGACGCCGTGCGGCTCGGACATCCGGCCGTTGTCGACCCAGGTCTTGCCGCCGTCGACCGAGTACTGGACGGAGGTGTCGCCGCACAGGCGCTCGCCGACGGCGTGCGCGGTGCCGGCGGTCAGAAGCGGGGCGCCGACGGCTATGCCGAGGGCGGCGAGGGCCGGAAGGGTCCGGCGCAGCGAGAGATGCAAGAGGAAGCTCCCTGAGTACGTGTGCACAGTGAGGTGGGGCTCACCGCTCCGCCCGGTCCGGTTCGGGTTCGTCCGACCCGGGCCGGGGCTGAGCATGTGTGAGAGCGGTGACGGTACCGGATGGCGACGGAACGCAGGCAACCAGGTCGGCATCTACGGCCTGACGGCTGGTCAACCTGTCAGGCGGCGTACCCGCGGATGGCCGGGTCCTCGGCGAGTTCGGCCAGGAGGGCGTCCAGCTTCGCGCGGTCGACCGAGGGCATCACGAAGACGTGCACGTAGGTGCGGCGGGTGGACTCGTCGCCCGGGACCATCACCACGTCCTGCGAGGACAGCGACCACTTCGCCACCAGCCCGGCGCTGGGCTTGCGGAACCGCACGGTGACGGCGCCCGGGGTGCGGGCCGGCCAGAGCTCGACGCCGAGCTCCTGCTCCATGGCCAGCAGGCGCCGCTCCAGGTAGTCGGCCAGTTCCTGGGCGCTGCGGATGCGGTCCACCTGGTCCTGGTAGGAGTGGCGGGACAGGTGGTCCCAGAGGATCAGCGGGGAGAAGCCGTTGCGGGAGCCGGCGAACGTAGTGTCGGGCGCGCCTATGTAGTCCGGCTGGGACGGCGGCGAGATCTGGTACTTCACCTTCGTCATGTAGATGCCGCACGGCCACGGCGCACCCGCCCACTTGTGGCCGCTCATCGCGATCGAGGAGACCATGTCGACCTCGCCGGACTCCGCGGTGGGCAGTGTGAGTCCGAAGTCGAACTCGGGCAGCTCCGTCTCCGGGGTCCAGCCGTACGCCGGGTCCTGGGACGCCATCCGCAGGAACGGCGCGTAGCCCGCGCCGAGGGCGCCGTCCACGTGGATCCAGAAGCCGCGGCGCACGTCGACCAGCGGCTCCCCGGTCTGCGGGTCCGTCCCGTGGGCCACCTCGCGCCGGACCAGGCCGTGCCGCTCGAAGATGGGCAGCAGGCGCTCGCAGACCGTCCGCACGTCGTCGTGGGCGCCCTTGAAGGTGCTGCCGAGGTTGAGGTTGACGAAGATCGGGTGCCCCTTGGCGGCGAAGAACTCGACCAGGGCGGCGAGCGCGTCGACGTCGATCTCGCCCGGGCCGTCCCAGGGGAGCCCCGACGGACCCGGACGGGACGGCACCTCGGTGGGCCACTCGCGGCGCCCGGTGACCGGGTCGGCCAGCGGGCACTCGTCCGGGTACAGCTCCAGGCCGACCGCGTGGAACGTCTCGACGGCCAGCACCCGGACGGCCTTGGCGAAGGAGTAGTGGGTGTCCTCGGAGTAGAACGCCACCGGGCGGTGGGCGTTCGGGTTGGCCCGGTCGGGCGCGGCCCCGACGTAGCGCAGCGCGTCGAAGGGGACGGCCGGCGGCTGGATCAGCGCCTTGCCGCTCAGGTAGTCCCGGGCGTTCCAGAGCGCGTACATGTTGCCCTCGGTCGAGCCCATGGACAGCATGTAGCCCCAGTACGACTCGGGGTCGGCGGGGTCGTGCGGGCGCTTCGCGTTCCACAGCTTCGCGTAGTAGTCGAGGACGGCGCGCTCGACGACCTTGGTGTTCGGCTTGTAGCCGCCGCTCTGGAACGGGTCGCCGAGGTTGTTGATGTTGTTCGGCATGAACCGGGCCAGGTCCAGCGCGGTGCCCTGCATGTCCTGGGTGGCCTGGTAGCCGACCAGGTGCTTGCGCTTGCGCGACAGGTACTCGTCCACCGTGTCCAGCGCGCGCAGCCGCTGCGCGTCGTCCAGCCCGGCCGCGGGGAGCTCGAACTCGCCGCCGTCGAGCTCCGGACCGGGGTCGACGGCGGTCGGGGCGGCGAAGGTGGCGGTCGGGCTCATGGGCAGGGCACTCCGGGGTCGGTGGGGGCGAGGGCCTGTGGGGGGGCTCTCGGTGAGGGCGACGGGCGTTCGCCACTCGCGGGCCAGGATGGAACTTTCCGGCGCCCTTGGGAAGCTCGTCCGAAGAAAGTTCGACCGAGGCCCGTTCGGGTTTGCGAATCGACGGAACCAGCTGGAATCCTGGCGGGCATGCCGAACAATCCGCAGCCCCGGCGGACGCCCATCGACGACGTGGACCGGGCGATCATCCGCGCCCTGGCCGACAACGCCCGCATCCCGAACAACGCCCTCGCCGACGCGGTGGGCATCGCCCCCTCCACCTGCCTGGCCCGCGTGCGCTCGCTCCAGGAGCGCGGCATCATCCGCGGCTACCGCGCCGAGGTGGACCCTGCGGCCATCGGGCTGCCGCTCCAGGCGATGATCTCGGTCCGCCTGCGCGCCCACACCCGCGAGCAGAACGAGAGCTTCCGCAGCACCGCCCCCGACCTGCCCGGCGTCCTCGCCGTCTTCCACATGGCCGGCTCCGACGACTACCTCCTGCACGTCGGCGTCGCCGGCCCCGAGTCCCTCCGCGACTTCGTCGTCGACCACCTCACCACCCACCCGGCGGTGGCCCAGACCCGCACCAACCTGATCTTCGAGCAGATACCGGGCCGCCGGTACCTCGCACCCCCGCGCTGACCTCGGCGGGAAGGGCCGCGCTCGCTGTCAGTGGTGATCGCTAGGGTTTCGCTCGCTGATCACCGGATGAACGTGCGCCCGGTGGCGGCCACGGCATGCGAGGAGGGGCTGTGCGGCGCTGGGAGTTCGTCGGTGACGGGTCTGCGAAGTTCTGGGAGGCGGCGGTCGAGGGCGCGTCGGTGCGCGTGCGCTACGGCCGGATCGGCGCCGAGGGGCGCGTCCAGGTGAAGGAGCTGGGCTCCGGCGACGCGGCGCGGGCGCAGTTCGACAAGCTGGTGGCGGAGAAGGAGCGCAAGGGCTACGCCGAGGTCGCGTCGGCCGCCACAGCCGGGGCCGCACCTCGCACGGAGCCGGAGCCTGCCGGGCTGCCGGACGAGGACACCTTCGTCCTCCCCGCCGCCTGGCGGAAGCACGTCCAGCCGCGGCGCGGGGGTGTGGTGCGGGCCGTGACCGCGCCCTCCCCTGACGCGGAAAGCCGTGGCGTGCAGCGCATCGCGTCCGAGCGGGACTCGATCGAGAACGTGCTGGCCGCCCCGCACGCCGATCCGACACTGGTCCGCGCCGCCGGTGCCTACCTGGCCGGGGAGGCCGATCCGCTCGGCGCCGCTGTGGTGTGCGGCCTGCTGCCGCCCATGTGGCGGACGGGCGACACGGTGGAGACGCCGTTCCCGGACGCGTGGGTGGCGCAGCACGGGCTTCCGTTCGCCGCCCGCGCGGTGGTGGAGCTCGTGGAGGTCGAGGTCGGCTGGCAGCAGCGGGGCGGGAGCCGGACCGACCCGAGGCTGCGGTTCCGGGGCCCGACGGAGCACATCCCGCAGCACGTCGTGCAGGCGCCGGCGGACCGGGTACGGGCACTGCTCGCCGCCGCGGACGAGGCGACGTACCAGGAGACCGTCACCGCGCTCGCGACCTGCCGCACCACGCCGCACCGCCGCGTCCTGGCGGCCTATCTCGCGCCGGGCACGCCGGGGTGGGCCGACGACTGCATCGACGACGAGCCCGGCTACGGCGACGACGGCCGCTACCTGCGGTCGCTGCTGCTGCACTCGCTCGACGATCCGGGTCAGGTCGAGCGCCTCGGCCCGGCCCCGGACGTGATGTGGAACAGCTGGTCGGTGGGGCTCATCGGCACGCTCGCCGACGGTCTCGGGACGGCCTGCGTACCGTTCCTCGGCCGGGCGATCGAGAAGGCCTACGGCTCCCACCAACTGCGCGGCACCGCCTCGGCGGTGGCGCACTTCCCGACCGACGACGCCTTCCGCCTCCTGGTCGCCCGGCTGGACGACAAGCACGCCCGGCCCGGCCTCCAGGAGGCCATGCAGCGCTTCCCGGCCCGGGCCACCCGGCTGCTCGCCGAGGCGGCGTCCGGGGAGGGCAAGAACGCGACGGCCGCGCGGCAGCTCCTCAACACCCATGTGCTGATGAACCGGGCCCACCTGCCCGAGCTGCTGGCCCAACTCGGCGAGGCCGCGGCGGAGTTGGTCCGCTCGCTCGACGGCATTCGGGAGCGCGTCGCCGAGGCGGCGCCGGAGGCCGTGCCGGCCGTGCTGGTCTCGCCGCCGTGGACGCGCAAGCGCACAGCCCGCAAGCCGCGCGTGCTCGACATTCCGCAGCCGGACGACGCACCGCAGTTGGCGTGGCTCGCCGGCGAGCGGGAGCGCTGGGCCCGGGTGGACTCCGAGGGGTGGGAGTACCCCGAGTCGACCGACTGGGCGGCGGAGGCGCGCAAGGTCCTCTCCAACCACCTCCCCAGCCTTTGGTACGCAGCCCCGCTGCTGGTGCAGGGGCCTGCGGAGGTGCTCGCCCCTTGGGTCGAGAAGTGGCAGCCCACGTCCTTGTACGGCGGGCCGGAGTTCCTGCGCCCCGTCGTCGCCAAGTACGGCCCGGCGGCACTGCCGATGGCCGTCTCGGTGGCACTGGCCAAGCCGGCGAACTACGCGCCGCTGCTGCTCCCGTTCCTCGACGGCGACGTCGCGCGGATCATGGCCGACGGCCTGGTCCGGCTCAAGTCGCTGCAGCCGACCGCCCGTTCGTGGTTCGCCCGGCACGGGATCCCGGCCGCCCTGCTGCTCGTCCCCGACGCGGTCGGCCCGGCCGGCCGGGAGCGGACTGCCGCGGAGCACGCGCTGCGCCTGGTCGCGGCGGACGGAGGGACCGACGCCGTCCTGGCCGCCGTGACCGCCCGCCACGGCGACGAAGCGGCGGCGATCGTCGCCGAGGCGCTGGCCGCGGACCCGCTGGAGAACGCCCTGCCCGCCAAGTTGCCCGTCCTGCCCGCCTGGGTGCAGCCGGCCGTGCTGCCGCAGCTGCTGCTCACCGAGGGCGGGGCACTGCCGGAGGAGGCCGTCCGGCACGTGCTGACCATGCTCGCCCTGTCGAAGCCCGCCGACCCGTACCCCGGGCTCGCCGTGGTCGTCGAGGCCTGCCGCGCCGACTCGCTGGCCGCGTTCGCCTGGGCCCTGTTCGAGGAGTGGCGGCAGGCCGGCATGCCCGCCAGGGAGAGCTGGACGCTGCACGCGCTCGGGTTCCTCGGCGACGACGGGACGGTCCGCAGGCTCACCCCGATCCTGCGGGACTGGCCCGGGCAGGGCGCGCACCACCGCGCCGTCGAGGGCCTGGGCGTCCTGGCGGGCATCGGCAGCGACGTCGCACTCCTGCACCTCCACGCCATCGCCCAGCGGGTGAAGTTCAAGGCACTCAAGGAGCGCGCCCAGGAGAAGATCGCCGAGGTCGCGGAGGGTCTGGGCCTCACCGGCGAGCAGTTGTCGGACCGTCTGGTCCCCGATCTCGGCCTCGACGCGGACGGGACCACGGTCGTCGACTACGGTCCGCGCCGCTTCACCGTGGGCTTCGACGAGCAGCTGCGCCCCTTCGTGCTGGACGCCGACGGCAAGCGGCGCAAGGACCTGCCCGCCCCCGGTGTCCGGGACGACCAGGAGCTCGCCCCGGCCGAGCGCAAGCGCTTCGTCGCGCTGAAGAAGGACGTCCGGGCCATCGCCGCGGACCAGATACGCCGGCTGGAGGCGGCCATGGTCGCCGGGCGCAGCTGGACGGCGGCGGAGTTCCGGGAGCTTTTCGTCCGGCACCCGTTGGTCCAGCACCTCGTCCGGCGCCTGGTCTGGTTCGCGGACGGCGCCGGAGGTGTGACGGCCGCCTTCCGTGTCACCGAGGACGGCGCCTTCGCTGACGTCGACGGCGGCGGGTTCGTCCTCGCCGAGGATGCGGCCGTCCGCCTCCCCCACCCGCTGCACCTCGGCGGGGCCGTGACGGCGTGGTCGAAGCTCTTCGCCGACCACGAGATCCTGCAGCCCTTCCCGCAGCTCGGCCGGGCGGTGCGGCAGGTGTCGCCGGAGGAGGCCGCCGCCAACCAGCTGCACCGCTTCGAGGGCTGCACCGTGCCGGTGGGGCGCCTGCTCGGCCTGACCAAGCGGGGGTGGGAGCGCGGCGAGCCGCGGGACGCCGGGATAGAGCGCTGGTTCTCCAAGAAACTCGCGGACGGCTGCTACCTGGTCATCCAGCTCAACGACGGCATCTGTGTCGGCGCGCTCGACGTGTTCCCCGACCAGACCTTCGAGACGGTCTGGCTGGCCCCGGCGCCGGGCGACTACCGGTGGAGCCACCGCTACCCGCAGACCTTCGGCGACCTCGACGCGGTCGTCGCCTCCGAGCTGCTCGTCGACCTGGAGGAGGTGACGACTGCCAGGTGACCTCTGGCGGGCACTCAGCTCGCAATCCTTGATGGGGTCCTGACACGACATGGGGTTACCTTGAGGTAACTTTATGCCGACATTCGGGTGAACATTCCCGGACCCTCATGAAGGACTTGTGCATGCTCGATCACCGCCCCACCCGTTCCCGCCGCCGGATCGCCGGCTCCGCGGTGGCCCTCACCGCCGCCGTCACCGCCACCCTCGGCGTCCTGCCCACCGTTCCCGCCGTCGCCGCCCCGGCGCCGGCCACCGCGCCGGCCGACTCCACCGCGCAGGGCGACGCCACCCCGTACCTGGACGCCGTCGAGGCGACGCTGCGTCAGGTGTCGCCCGGGCTGGAGGGATCGGTCTGGCAGCGGACGGCGGGCAACCGGCTCGACGCCCCGGCCGGGGACCCGGGCGGCTGGCTGCTGCAGACGCCCGGGTGCTGGGGCGATCCCGCCTGCGCCGACCGGCCCGGCACCCGCCGCCTGCTCGACGCGATGCGCGAGAACATCGCGCGAGCCACCCGCACCGTCGATATATCGACGCTCGCGCCGTTCCCGGACGGCGAGTTCCAGGATTCGATCGCGGCCGGCCTCAAGGCGTCGGTCGCCGCCGGCCACCAGCCCCATGTACGGGTCCTGGCCGGTGCCGCGCCGCTCCTCAACATCAGCGCGCTCCCGTCGAAGTACCGCGACGACCTGGTGGCCAGGCTCGGCGACGCCGCGCCGAGCGTCACGATCGAGGTCGCCTCGATGACGGCCTCCAGGACGGCCTTCTCGTGGAACCACTCCAAGCTGCTGGTCGTCGACGGGCAGAGCGTCATCACCGGCGGGATCAACAACTGGAAGAAGGACTACCTCGACACCGCCCACCCGGTCACCGACGTCGACCTTGCACTGAACGGCCCCGCCGCCGCCTCCGCCGGCGCCTACCTGGACACCCTCTGGGACTGGACCTGCCGCAACACCGGGACGTTCTCCGCCGCCTGGTTCGCCTCCACCAACGGCACCGGCTGTACCCCCGACCTGGAGCAGCGGCTCAACCCCCCGGCCGAGCGTGTCACCGCGACCGGCAATGTCCCCGTGATCGCCGTCGGCGGCCTGGGCGTGGGCATCCGCACCTCCGACCCGTCCTCCGCCTACCGCCCGGACCCCGTCCCGAACCCCGGCGACGTCAAGTGCGGCCCGATCGGACTGCACGACAACACCAACGGCGACCGCGACTACGAGACGGCCAACCCGGAGGAGAACGCCCTTCGGGCGCTGGTCTCCGCCGCCGGGAGCCACATCGAGATCTCCCAGCAGGACCTCAACGGCACCTGCCCGCCGATGCCCCGCTACGACGCGCGGCTCTACGACCTGCTCGCGGCCAAGCTCGCCGACGGCGTGAAGGTCCGCATCGTCGTCAGCGACCCGGCCAACCGCGGCGCGGTCGGCAGCGGCGGCTACTCGCAGATCAAGTCGCTCGACGAGGTCGGCGACGCCCTCAGGTCCCGCCTCGCCGCCAGGCTCGGCGACCCGGCGCAGGCCCGGACGGCCATGTGCCGGAACCTCCAGCTCGCGAGCTTCCGCGCCGCCCCCACCGCGACCTGGGCCGACGGCCACCCGTACGCCCTGCACCACAAGCTGGTCTCGGTCGACGGATCCGCCTTCTACCTCGGGTCCAAGAACCTCTACCCGGCCTGGCTCCAGGACTTCGGCTACGTCGTCGAGGACCGCACCGCCGCCACCCAGCTCGACGAGCGGCTGCTCGCGCCGCAGTGGCAGTACTCGCAGGCCACCGCGACGTACGACTACAGCCGCGGCATCTGCCAGGGCTGACGCTCCGTCAGAGTTCTGATCCGCCCGCGAGCAGGCGGTGCCCGAGCCCCGTGCAGCTGTGGTGGACCGCGCGGCCGCTCCTGACGGTGGCGACCAGACCGGCCCGGCGCAGCGCGCGGGCGTGTTCGGAGGCGGAGGCGAGGCTGATGCCCAGGAGCTCGGCGAGCTGACTGGTCGTCGGCTCGCGGCCGGTCAGGCGCAGGACGGCGGCGCGCGTGCGGCCCAACAGGGCGGCAAGCGGGTCGTCGTCCGGCCCTGGCGTGGGTTCGTCCAGGCACGGCAGCGGGGTGAGCGCCGGGTAGACCATCAGCATGCCCTGCGGGTACCGGCCGACCAGGGGCCCGCCGGCCCACTGCGCGGAGGGCATCAGCACCAGCCCGGCGCCGTCCGGCCGGACGTCCAGCTCGCGTCCGGCCGGGATCTCCAGGGTGCTGCTCCGCCACCGGCTGCCCGGATACAGGCCCGCCAGCATCCCGCGCAGGCCGCGTTCGCGCTGGATCCGGCCGCGCCAGGCGAGGTCGTTGTCGAAGCCGGCCCGCAGGCGCGGCCAGGCGGTGCCGACCAGGGCCGGGTAGGCGGAGCGCATCGCCCGTTCCAGGTACTGCCAGGCGTCCCGGTCCTGGTCGGCGAGGTGGCGGAGCAGGGTGGTGGCGGGGAGTCCGGCCGTGGTGATCCTGGTCAGTTCGGTGCGCACCTGGGTGGCGGTGGAACGGCGTACCAGGTCCATGCCCTGGTCGAGGTCGGCGCTGGGCGGGTCGAGGAAGAGCGGGCCCGCTCCGGTGGGCGGCACCAGCTGCCGCAGCGGGGCCACGGCAGCCCGGGTGCGGGCGGTGCCCAGGGACCGGCGCCAGCGGGTGAATCCCGGGCCTCCGTCGCCGCGTTGCAGCATCGCCACGGCCAGGCCGAGCTCCAGCAGCGGCGCGGGCCCGTCGGCGAACCGGACGCTCAGCAGGTCCTCGGCAGTGAAGTGGATGCGCAGCACCGTTCCCCCGATCTCCGCGGCCTCGCTGGTTTCGGCCCCCGCGGCCTCGCTCGTTTCGGCCTCCGCCGAAAGCATCGCGGGCGCCGCCCCCGCCGTCCGACGATAGCCACCGCGCCCCCTGCGGGGGAGGGGGCGCGCACCCGTCCGTCGCGAGGAGGCCCACCATGTCCGTACGCTCCGCCCGACCGCTCGTGGTCGCCGCACTGGCCGCCGTCCTGCTGGCCGCCGCTCCTGCGGCCCAGGCACGAACGGGGGATGACGGGGGCTGGCAGCCGTACCGGAGCGCGCCCGAGGACTTCCCGGCGGGCGCGCTCTGCCCGTTCCACCTGTACATCGGGATCCTGGTGGAGGGTGAGGAGACCAAGGTGGCCGCCCGCTACCCCGACGGCTCGCCGGCGAAGGTGCTGTGGCGCGGCCCGCTGGAGCTGCGCTACACCAACCTGGACACCGGGCGCAGCGTCGACCGCGACCAGAGCGGCAAGGCCACCCTCTACCACCTGCCGGACGGCAGCAAGCTCTGGCTGATCCCCAGGACCTCCCACATCAGCGCCCAGGTCCACGCCGGGAACCCGTACCACGCGCCCGGCGACTTCCTGTTCAGCGGCGGTGTGACGCTGCTGGTCCACCCGGACGGGCAGCCGCAGGTGCTGGAGCAGCACCAGGTGGAGAACCTCTGCGAGACTTTGGCCTGACGCCAACCTTGCGGACCTTCTCCCCCCACCTTCCTCTCCGAACTTAGGCCCCGACACTGACAACTCCGTGCCGCGCGGCCCGACAACCCTCCCCGCCCGTCACGCGGGGTAGCGTGCCGATTGCCATCGGTAGTGCATCGCCTCGGCGACAGGTCGGTCAGATCAGCGCCCTGGACTGCCAGTGGCCGAACTGGTCGAGCGGGTCGCCGTCGAGCGTCCACGGCCAGGCGGTGACCGTGTCGCCGAGCACGCGGAACGTGTCGGCGCTCTCGCGCACGCGGCCGGCCCGGACCAGGGCGAAGGCGAGCAGGTTGAGATCGGCCAGGGCAGCCGCGTGCCGCAGGTGGCCGGGGCGGGACCAGTGCAGCGCGGTGTCCAGTGCGCGCGTGGCCCGGCTGCCCGCCCACTGGCGGCGGGCCAGAAGGGCCTCGACGCCACCCCGGGCGACGATGCGGACGTCCTCGTCGACCAGCGCGGTCAGCTCCACGCCGACAACCGGTGCGGTCGACGGCGCGGAGCTCCGGACCGTTTCCACGAAGTCCAGCTGGCTGCTGCGCGAGCCGCACTCCTCCGGCGACAGATAGCGCAGCATCTGCAGATGCGCCTCACGGTTCCACGGGTCGCGCGCGGTCACCTCGTACCAGACGGGGAACAGCTCGCGCGAGTCCGCGCGCATCAGGCGCAGGATCCCGAGCATCACCACCCAGGGCGCGGGATCGCCGCCGAGGGCGTCGGCGGCACGACGGCAGCGGTCGACGGCAGCCCCGGCGTCCTCCATCCGTCCCGTGTGCCGGCCACGGCACAGTTCGACCCACGCCTCGAAGACCAGCGGGTCGGCACTGCGCGAGCGGCGCATCCGCCAGGAGCGCGCGAGCGCCGACGGAGCGGCGGCCTCGGCGAGCACGGCGAAGCGGTGCGTGCGGCGGTCCCAGTCCGCACCGGCCGCCTGGAGCAGCCGCTCGACCTGGTCGATCTGGATGTCCTGCTGGCCCGGCATCCCGGGGGAATTCAGCTGTCGCCGCACGCGACCGAGTTCGACGTCGTCGAGTTCCGGCCGAAGGCGCGGGCCGGAAGCGCGAAATCTTCGAAAGATCGACACGCGCCGCAGCCTAAGCCCCCGGCGGAATTCCGGACAGCCCTCGGAGGGAATCGTTATTTACCGGCGGGCCCGGTGAACCTACCGTCCCGTACAGCCATCGGAAGGGCACCCGACCTGCGGAAACGGAGCATGATCACGCGCGCGCGAATCCGGTTCGCGGATCGCCGATTCCATCGCCTTGATCGCTTTCGAGAATATGACTGCACGTCAGGAATATGGGCGGAACGGCGCACTCATCACATTCTCACTTTCCCTGCGGGCGAGGCCGCCGCGATAGGATCCGCGCAGCGGGCCCGGCCGGAGGATGCGCCGGGTCGCCGGGGCAGGAGGGCGGGATCATGACGATCGCACTACGGACGTTCGAGGCCAAGGACGGCTGGCCGGCACTGCGGCGGCAGTTCGCGGGCCGCCTCCCCGAGGCGGACCTCGCCCTGCTGGACGAGGCGGTCGCGTTCGCCGCGGACCGGCACGGCGCTCAGCGCCGCCCGGCCGGGGAGCCTTACCTGGAGCACCTGTTGGAGGCCGTGCGCGTCCTGGTCGACGGCCTCGGAGTGACCGACGTGGACGTGCTGCGCGCCGCCGCGCTGCACGACGTGGTGGAGGACACCGACTGCACGCTCGGCGAGGTGCGCGAGCGCTTCGGACCGCGGGTCGCGGAGCTCGTCGACTGGGTGACCAAGGCTCCCCGGGCGGAGGGCGAGTCCCGCGAGGAGGCCCGGTCGGCCTACCTGACCAGGCTTCAGGGAGCGCCGCAGGACGTCCTGTTGGTCAAGCTGGCCGACCGGCTGAGCAACGTGCAGCGCCTGGACACCCACCCGCGGCCGGAGAAGCGCCGCTCCTACTACCAGGAGACGCTCCGCAGCGTCGTGCCGCTGGCGCAGGCGCACCCGTGGTTCGACGAGTGGTACGCCACCTGGACCGAGGCGTTCGCGCACCTGGGCTAGGGTGTCGGCCTCCGAGACGAACCTCGGGGCGCTGGAATCCGCCCGGGCGGCCTGCCCCCTGCCCGGGCGGGGCGTGGGCGCGGTCAGGCCAGGCGCTCCTTGATCAGGCGGGCCGGGCGGTCGACTCCCTCGTCGATCTGTTCCAGCGTCACGACGCTCACGGAGAGCCGGAGTTGGGTCTCGGCCTCGGGGGCGTCGCGGAAGTGCCGCATCGGGCCAGGTGCTGTACGACCGGGGGCGCCGGGCCGAGGCCCGCCGGCACTGGGAGCGGGCGCTCGAACTCGCCACCGAGCAGGGCCGGCTGACGCGGCAGGTCGAGCAGGTGAAGGCGCGGCTTGCGCAGCGCGGGCCGTAGCGGGACCGGTTGCGGCGCCCGGGCGGCGGTCAGCCGCGCCAGGACCGGGCCGACGAGGTCGCCGCTCCGGCCGCGCCCGTGGAGGTGGCCGGGCGGGCCGGCGCCGCGGGGCGCAGGAAGTCCGGGTCGGCCGCCGAGGTGGTCGTCCGCACGCCCGGGGCCGCCGGGCCGGTCGACGTCCCGCTCGCCGGTGCGGCCGAGGTCCGCGGGGCCGACGCAGGCTGTGCCGACGCCGGTTGTGCCGCCGAGGTGCGGCGCGCGGCCGGGAAACCGGGCACGGCCGCGGGCGTGCCACCGTCCGGGACGACCCGCTCGATCCGCAGCACCAGGTTGCGGTCCTGGCGGTCGCCGGCCCGGTCGCGGTTGCGGCTGTGCACCAGCTGCGTGAGCACCCCGCGGATCTCCTGCCAACGCCCCTGCACCGCACGGACGTTGGGGCACCACTCGCCCTGGTGGCGGTGCTCCAGGTCGAGCTGCCAGCGCTCGGCGTCCACGAGGTGGACCGCGCCGACCGTACCGGGCATCTCGACCGGCGCGGCGCCCCGGACCGTCACCACCGCCCGCTGCGGCCACTGGCCCTCCACCGCCGTCACCGTGATCCGGCTCGGCCCCTGGTACCAGGCCATCGCTGTCCTCCCGCGTCCGTCCTCGTGCCGGCTGCCGACCGGCCTCAGTTGGTACCACGGACGATGCACCCGCCGAGGTTCGACCGGATCTCTTCCGCGCGGCGCAGCTGAACCGCGCGGCGGCCGGGAGCCGTTCAACGAGGCGGCACCCCGGCCCACGCCGCCCGCAGGTGGCCACATCCGACCGCATCCCTGGGGAGACAGCAACGTGACCAGCACGGCGACACGGCGGCGGACGGCCCTGGTCCCCGGGGCGGAGGCGCCCGGCGGTCCGGCGCCACGGGGACGGTGAACCCCAGAGTGCGCGGGGGCCGTATAGCTGGACGGGGTGCCGCCCGTGCGGGCTCCGACGATCGAGCAGGGAGGCGCACGCCCATGGCCGAGGTGGAGCCTCACCGGACATCCGCCGGGGCCGTCCGGCCCACCGTCCGGGGTCCGCGATGAGTGCGGCGCACGCCGGGACGGCGGCCGAGCCGGCCCCGCGGCGCCGCTTCGGCCGCCGCAGCGCGCCGGCCGCCACGGCGCCCGCGCGCCGGCCCGCGCGCTCGACCCTGCGACCGCTCGGGCCGCACTACGTCATCGCCCCGCCCGAGGTGGGCGATGACGAGCTGTCGGCGGCCATGGGCAGCCTGCGCCCGGTCCCGAACGCCCTCGTCGTCGTGGCCGCGGCGGCCGACGCCGCCCCGGTGCTGCGCGAGCAGATGGCCGAGCTCGGGCTGATCGCCAGGACGCGCGGCGCGTCCAGCCTGATCCTGGCCGCCTCCGGCCTCGCCGCGCTCGGCCCGGGCGGCCGACGCCCCGCCGAACTGGTCGCCGACAAGGCCGGGCTCGCGGTGGTCGCCCCGGACGGCCTGGTCTCCATCCAGCCCGACGGCACCTTCAAGCTGACCGCGCCCGAGGGCTGCCACGAGCCCGCGACGTGGTGGAACTGCCCGCCCGGAGGCCGGCCCCGACGACTGCGCGAGACCGTGGAGGCGGCGACCACGGTCGAGGTGGCGCAGGCCCGGCCGGAGGCCGGACTGTGGCCGGCGCCGGTGGGCCCCGCATGGACCGTCACCGGGGCCGGGGCATGGCCGCCGCCCACCGTCCCCGTCCCCGCCCCCTCGCCGCCCGCCGTCCCCGTCCCCGCCCCCTCGCGGACCGTCGCCGCGACCGGGCCGACCGCGCTGCCGGCGTCCGTCTCCGTCCACCGGCTGGCCTCCGGCTTCTGGCTCAGCCACGTCACGGCCCGTCCCGAGGGCCCGATGCCGTTCCTCCAGCAGCTCGCGACGCCGCCCGGGACGACCCCCCTGCTGGTCGGCACCCCCGCCCAACCCGTCCTCGCCCCTGACGAGTTCGCCGACGCCGCGCTGTCCCTGCCGATCGGCTCGGACCAACTCGTGGTCAGCGCCCCCTGGGCGGACCCCGGTTCGCTCGCCGTCATGTCCGGGACGCTCGCCGAGCGGCTCGGACGGCCGGTGCACGCCTCGATCGGCCTCCCGGTGGCGGGCGAGGGCGCGTACACCTCCCGGGTGCTCGACCACCGGGGTGCCACCACCTGGGAGCCGTACCTGCTCCGGCTGACCTCGGCCGGCCGCCACGACACCGTCAGCTCCGCCTGGCGCAACGGCGGCGCCGCGTGGCAGACGGTGGGCCCGGGGGTCTTCCGCGCCTTTCCGTTCTGGTGCCTGGAGGCCGTCCCGGCCGGGCTCTGGCTCCGCCCCGAGCCGCCGTACGCCTGGGCACCGCGCTTCCTGCGCCCCGACCCGGCGCACCCGTTGCTCGTCGTCGGCGAGCAGGCCCGGCTGATCCCGCACGACGTGTGGGAGCAACTGGCAGCCCTGCTCGACCAGTTGCCCGCACCCGGCGTCCGGGGGTTCGGACTGCTGCTGCACGGGCTGGTCGACTCGGCCTCCGAGAGCAGCGCCCGGTTCTTCGCGCGCATGCACGACCTGGTGTGGCTCAACGCTCCGGCCCACCCGAACGCGGGGCAGCAGGCCGGCCCGCCCACGGCTCTTCCCGCCTCCTACGCGGTGGGCGGCGGCTGGGCCGGCGTTGTCGGCGCGCCCGCCGTACCCGAGCGGTTCGCCCTGCCTTCGCGCGCGGGCGAGGCGCGGGTGCCGGGGCCGGCCGTGGCCACCGCTCCGGTGCCGGTCGGGCCCGTCGCTCCCGGCCCGGCCATCCCGACCGGACCGGTCCTGCCCATGGCCACCGACCCCGGACTGCCCGCGCCGACGGCGCCGCCCGCCGGTCTTGCGACCAGCAGCGAACCCCCGGCGACCACGGCGTCCGTGCCGGCCGCGCCCGAACCGACCACCGCCACGGCCACCGCCACGGCCACGGCCACCGCCACCGGGCGTCCCGGGGAACGGCCACCCGCCGCCCCCGAACCGGCCCTGGTCACCGGGCCCGTCCGGCCGGCCGAACCCGTCCCGGAGCCCAACCCCCTGCCGGACCCGGCCCCGGACCCGGCCCCCGACCCCGAGCCGACGCCGCCCACCCCCGGCGAACCGACCGGACCGGCACCGGAGTTGCCCCCGCCGCCCCCGCAGCCGGAACCCGTCGAGCCCGCGCAGCCCGCCGCTCCGGCCCCGGTCTCCCCCGCCCTCGCTGCGCGCTACTTCGGCGCGCCGGACGTCCTGCCGCTCGCCCCGGTGAGCAGCGCCGCCGACCGGGACGCGTTCCGGACCCTCCTCGGCGACCGCTACCAGCGCTGCGCGGGACGCGTCGAGCCGGCCGTCACCCGGCTGCCGGGCCTGCGGTCCACCGGCCGGGACGACTTCAAACCCGACCTGGTCGCGGTCCTGCTGCACCACGAGGACTCCGGCGCGCCCGCCGGCCGGGCCGCGCTGATCGCCGAGGCCCGGAGCGGCGCCCCGGGCCCGCTCGGCCCGTACCTCGCCTGCCTGGCCTCGGGCCTGCGCCGGCTGCCGAGCCACCACGGCGCGGTCCTGCTGGGTGCGGACCTTCCGCCCGAGGCACTGGAGGCGTACGCGCCGGGCCTGGCCCTGGTCGAACCGGCGCCGGTCGCCGGTCTGTCCTCGCCCGCGGCCGAGCTCGGCACCCCGGTGGAGTTCGTCGTCTGGTCGACCACCGGGCGCCGGACCGCCGCCTTCGGGGCCGACGGGGAGGTGCCCCAGGTCGCCTTCCCGCCCGGGACCGGCCTCGTCGTGGTCGAGGTCGCCGCCGGGGACGGTGCGGCCCGCCCCGCCCGGGTGCTGCTGCGCGAGGCCACCGGCCCGTCGGCGGCGGGCTCCGAGGCCGAGCGGGACCGCAGCGCCCGCGACCGCCTGCGCGCCTGGCTGGAGCGCCGGGACAAGGTGGCGCCGGCCGACCGCCGGGCGGTCGTCCGCCCGGAACGCTTCCGTCTCACCCCGGGCGCGGTCCTCCCGGAGCCCCGTCCCGAGGCCGGTCCCGAGGCCGGTCCCGAGCCGGCTCCCGCACCCCCTTCGGTCGATGCCGACGTCGGTTCCGACCCGCCCGCCGAGGTCTGACCGGACACCGGCCGGCCCTCCCTCCCACTCGCCCCCGGATCACGCATGACGTCCGAACACGCCCGCCCGTCCCGGCCGAAGGCCCTGCACGTCGCCGTGGCCGCCGTGCTGATCACCGGAACGACGGAGTGGGGCGGCTGCCCGTGCAGCCGCCCCACTCACATCTGTGTTTCTCCTTGCAGGTTCAGGGCCACGAGGAGCCGCCCCGGTCCGTCTGCCCCCGTGACGGGCGGAGCCGGGGGACACCGGTCGACGTCAGAACCGGATCTTCTGCTTCGAGGTCAGGGCGGCCAGCAGGACCGGGAGCTTCTCCACGGCCCGCCGGGAGACCTCGACCGTCTGCACGGTGTCGTTCACGAAGTCCCGCACGATGACGGTGAACGTGCCGTCCTCCTCGGTCAGTTCGGCCGTGTACAGCAGGGATTCCATCGTCGGTTCCTTTCGCGTTCCTGAGGTCGCATTCCTGGGGTCGCGTTCCTGAGGTCGCATTCCTGGGGTCACGTTCCTGGGGCGGACCCGCCCTACGCCCTTCCGAGCCAGGCGCGCCAGACCTGGGTGGCCTTGTCCTCGTCGGCGTCGGCGGCGAACAGGTGGTGGCCCAGCCAGATCGGCCAGTTCCAGGAGCTGCCGTCGAAGAAGCGGTAGAGCCCGTCCTGGGTGCGCAGCCCGATGAAGTCCTCGGTCAGGTAGTCGATTTCCGCGTCGAGCGGGTCGATGCCGTCGGGGGTGAGCCGGAGCCGGTCGCCGGCCGCGCTGCCGTCGGGGACGCCGAGGCGGCGGCGCAGGGCCGCGAACGCCTCCGGTCCCGCCGGCGGCGCGGACTGCTCGGCCCGGACGTAGGTGGCGGGGCGGCCGTCGAAGTGCTCCAGGTACTGGCGGAGGCTGTGCTGGTAGAAGTCGATGTGCTTGTCGGCGGCGTCCGCCTTGGTGTCCCAGTTGGCGTCCGGCGTCCCCTCGTGCACCCAGTGGATCCCCATGCTCAGGGTGGCACCGCCGTCCTCGCGGCCGTCGATGTCGTAGTGCAGGGTGTTGGAGAAGCCCTTGTCGTCGGCGTAGCGGATGACGAGGCGGTGCGGCGGCTCCCAGGCGAGCACCTTGGACGGCCCGCGGGAGACCTCTCCGCCGACGCGCGGCTCGATCTCCATCGGGTACAGCCAGCCGACGTTGCCTGCACCGGTCGCGACCGCGTGCCAGACCCGCTCGGGGGCGGCCGTCAGCCGGTACTCGCGGTCTGCGGTGAATTCCCGGGCCATGGTGGGGACTCCTTCGGATGTCGGGGTGGTGGGTCAGTACGCGACGGGCAGTGCGGCCAGCCGGCGTTGCAGCGGGTTGGGCCGCCAGTTCAGGGGGTCGCCGGTCAGGCGCAGCTCCGGGAGCCGGCGGACCAGGGTGCCGATGGCGGTCTCGGCCTCCAGCCGTGCCAGGGGTCCGCCGAGGCAGAAGTGCGGTCCGTTGCCGAAGCTCAGGTGCCGGTTGCCGGGGCGGGTGAGGTCCAGCCGGTCCGGGTCGTCGAAGCGCTCCGGGTCCCGGTTGGTCGCCGCGAGGACCAGGTACACCAGGTCTCCCTCGGGCAGGGTCCGCCCGCCGATCCGGAGTTCCTCCGCGACCGCCCGGATGATGACCTGCGTGGGGGTGTCGTAGCGCACCAGTTCGTCGACGGCCTGGCGGATCAGGGCCGGTTCCGCGCGCAGCCGCGCCAGTTGCCCGGGGTGGCGCAGCAGGGCGAGGGTGCCGTTGCCGATGAGGTTGGTCGTGGTCTCGTCGCCCGCGGTGATGAGCATGAAGCAGGTGGAGAGCAGTTCCTCGTCGGTGAGCTGGTCGCCGCGGGCCTGGGCGGTGACGAGGGCGCTGATCAGGTCGTCCCCGGGCTCGGCGCGGCGCCGGTGGATCAGCCGGGAGAGGTAGTCCTCGAACTGCCCGACCACCGCCTCGGCCTGCTCGACGTCCTCGCTGAGGTTGCCGAGGACGCGGAACCAGGCCGTGACGTGGGCGCGGTCGTCGTCCGGGATGCCGAACAGCTCGCAGACCACCGTGTCGGGCAGCGGTGCGGCGAGGTCGCGGATGACGTCCATGGTCGGCCCGGCGGCCACGGCCGCGTCGAGCAGGCGGTCGACGATCTCCTGGAGCCGGGTGCGCAGGGCCTCGATCCGGCGGGCGGTGAAGGCCTTGTTGACGAGCTTGCGCAGGCGGGCGTGGTCCGGCGGGTCGGTGTTGGTCATGACCCGGCCGAGGCGGCTGGTGAGCCGGCTGAGGCTGCGGAGGTTCCCGTCGCGGGCGGAGAGCGCGGCGGTGATCCGCTCGCGGTCGTTGGACAGCCGCAGGTCGCCGAGGGCGGTCTCGACGTCGGCGTACCGGGTCAGGTACCAGATGCCCCGGGGGCTGCGGTGGACCGGGTCCTCGCGGCGCATCCGGGCGTACAGCGGGTACGGGTCCCGCCGGAACCCGGGGGTCTGCATTTCCGCGGTGTAGTCGCCGGGCGCCCCTGGGACTCCCGGGGTGCGCTCGGCGGGGCGGGCGTCGGTCGTGGGTGTCACGACTGCGCGTTCATGGCGTCGACGAGGCTCTTGGGCCGCATGTCGGTCCAGTTCTGCTCGATGTGGTCGAGGCAGGCCTGGCGGGTGTCCTCCGGGTGGGCGACGGTCCAGCCGGCGGGGACGTCGGCGAAGGCGGGCCAGAGGGAGTGCTGGCCCTCGTCGTTGACCAGGACGAGGTAGCGGGCGTCGTCGTCCTCGAACGGGTTGGTCATGGTCGGGTTCCTTTCGTGGTGTCAGTCATGACGTCGGTCAGTCGTGGAGTTCGGCGATCCTCGCGGCCAGGACCGGTCCGATCTGGCCCAGCGATCCGGGCTGCGTCATCCGGTCGTGCCGGGTGGTGACGTCGTGCGATTCGATCCGGCCGGCGATGTAGGGCTGCCACACGCCGGCGTCGGGCGAGTCCGCCTCCCGGTCGATCGTCGAGTTGAAGAGCAGCAGGTCCCCGTCGAACCGGCCGGGGACGAAGTCCAGGGCGAGCTGGGCATTGTTGATCATGATGTCGACGACGGCCCGGATGTGGCGTTCGGTCAGGCTCGCCAGCGCGCTACCCCGGTTCTGCAGGATCTCCGACACCTGGTCGAAGCTGAGCGGTCCCTCGTCCAGCACCTCCGGGCAGTCGAGGATGCCGACCAGGACGTCCCGTTCGGTGGGCACCGGTGGTTCGTCGAAGGCGACGTCGCCCACCGGGTAGGCGTCGAGGATGGCGAGCAGGGAGGTGCGTTCGCCGCGGTTCTGCAGCTCGGTGGCGATCGCGTGGGCGACCAGGCCGCCGACCGACCAGCCGAGCAGCTGGTAGGGGCCGGTGGGCTGGACCTTGCGGATCTCGTCGGCGTAGTCGGCCGCCATCTCCTCGATGGTTTCGGGGCGGGGTTCCGGCCGGCCCAGGCTGCGCGCCTGGATCGCGTAGATCGGGTGCTCGGGCCCGAGGTGGTTCATCAGGCCGCAGTACGACCAGCTGATCCCGCCGCCGGGGTGGATGCACCACAGCGGCGCGTGCCGGCCCTTCGGCCGCAGCGGGAGGACCACGTCGAAGGCGTCGTCGAGGTCGTCCACGCCGAGGCGCTCCGCCAGCCCGGCGACCGTCGGCGCCTCGAACAGCGTGCGCAGGCCGAGCTTGGTGCCGAGCGTCTCCCGGACCCGGGCCACCAGTCGGGCGGCCAGCAGGGAGTGCCCGCCGAGGGCGAAGAAGTCGTCGTCGATGCGCACCTGCTCCCGGCCGAGGACCTCGGCGAACAGGCCGCACAGCAGCTGTTCCTGCGGGGTCCTCGGCATCCGGCCGGTGCCCGCGGACTCGTACTCCGGGGCGGGCAGGGCCCTGCGGTCCGGCTTGCCGTTGGCGGTGAGCGGCAGCGCGTCCAGCAGGACGAACGCCGAGGGGACCATGTACTCGGGCAGTTGCTGCCGGAGGTCGTCCGCGAGCGCCGACGGCTCCGGAGCGGCCTGTGCGGTGGGCACGACGTAGGCGACGAGCCGGTGGTCCCCCGGCCGGTCCTCGCGGGCGAGGACCAGGGCCTGGGCGACGCCGGGGAGGCCGCAGAGCGCGGTCTCGATCTCGCCGGGCTCGATCCGGAAGCCGCGGAGCTTCACCTGGTCGTCGGCCCGGCCGACGAACTCCAGCGTCCCGTCGGTGCGCCGGCGGGCCAGGTCGCCGGTGCGGTACATGCGCTCCCCGGCGGGCCCGTCGGGGTCGGCGACGAACCGCTGGGCGGTCAGGCCCGGCCGGCCCAGGTAGCCGCGGGCGAGGCCGGCCCCGGCGAGGTACAGCTCGCCGACCACGCCCGGCGGCACCGGCCGCAGGCCCCCGTCCAGGACGTGCGCCCGCATGTTCGCCAGCGGGCGGCCGAGCGGCAGCGGGTGGGACGCGACGGGCGGCTCGGCCGGCGGATGGGACAGCGCGAAGGTGGTGGCCTCGGTCGGTCCGTAGCCGTTGGTCACGGCCAGGCCGGGGCAGGCGGCCATCACCCGCGCGACCGCGGCCGGGGAGACCACGTCCCCGCCCGCCCAGACCGAGCGCGCGCCGGTGAAGCAGTCGGGCTGCTCGTCGGCCAGGAGATGGAACAGGCCGGCCGTCAGGAACATCCCGGTGACGCCGTGCCGGGCGATGGTCCGGGCCAGCGTCGGGGCGTCCAGCTGCCCGGGCGGGGCGACGACCACCCGGCCGCCGGTGAGCAGCGGCACCCACAGTTCGTAGGTCGAGGCGTCGAAGGCGGTCGGCGAGTGCAGCAGGACGCGCTCGTGGCCGCCGGTCGCCCAGCACGGGTCCAGCGCCAGTGCCGTCACGTCGTGGTGGGTGACCCCGACGCCCTTCGGCTGCCCGGTCGAGCCCGAGGTGTACATGACGTACGCGAGCTGCCGGGGGTGGCAGTCGATCCCGAGGGCGGAGTCGTCCTGCTCCGTCCCGCCGAGCGCGGTCAGCACGTCCTCGCTGAGCAGCACGCCCGCCCCGGTCTCGCGCCGCATCAGGTCGATCCGCGAGGACGGGAAGCGCGGGTCGAGCGGGACGTACGCCGCGCCGGTCTTGACGACGGCCAGGATCGCCGTCACCAGCTCGATCGAGCGGTCCAGCAGCACGGCGACCGTGCCTTCAGGCCCGGCCCCCTGCGCGGCGAGCGCGCGGGCGAGCCGGTTGGCCCGGGCGTCCAGCTCCCGGTACGTCACGGCGGTGTCCCCGCAGGCCACGGCGACGGCGTCCGGGGTCCGCCGCACCTGTGCCTCGAACAGCGCCGGGAGGCCTGCGGTGGGGAGTTCGACGGTGACCGCGTCGCGGGCCGGGAGGGCGCGTTCCTCGGCGCTGAGCAGGTCGATCCTTCCGATCGGCCGCTCCGGGTCGGCCATCACGGCCTCCAGCAGCCGCACCCAGCGGGCGAAGAGCGCCTCGACCGTCGCCGCGTCGAACAGGTCGGTGGCGTACTCGACGGCGCCGTGCAGACCGGCCGGGGCGCCGTCGGCGGCGTGCTCCTCGGCGAGGCTGAAGGTCAGATCCACGCGGGCGGTGCCGGTCGGCGCCGGTTCGAAGCCGGTCTCCAGGCCCGGCAGGGCGAACTCCCCGGCCGGCGCGTTCTGCAGGGCGAGCATCACCTGGAACAGCGGGTGGTGCGCGAGCGAGCGGGCCGGGTTGAGGACCTCGACCAGGTACTCGAACGGGACGTCCTGGTGGGCGTAGGCGGCGAGCGCGTTCTCCCGGACCCGGGCGAGGAGTTCGGTGAAGCCCGGATCGCCCGAAGTGTCGGTGCGCAGGACGAGCGTGTTGACGAAGAAGCCGACGAGCTCGTCCAGCGCCTGGTCGGTGCGCCCGGCGATCGGGCTGCCCAGCGGGATGTCCGTGCCCGCGCCGAGCCCGGTCAGCAGCGCGGCGAGGCTCGCCTGCAGGACCATGAACACGCTCGCGCCGTTCGCCGCCGCCAGCTCCCGCAGGCCGCGGTGCAGCCCGGCGTCGACGCGCACCGCCAGCTGGGCGCCGCGCAGCGACGCCGTGGCCGGCCGCGGCCGGTCGGCGGGCAGCTGGAGCTGCTCCGGCAGGCCCGCCAACGCCTGTGACCAGTAGGACAGTTGGGCGGCGAACCGGCTGTCCGGGTCGCCTTCCTCGCCGAGCAGCTGGCGCTGCCACAGCGTGTAGTCGGCGTACTGCACGGGCAGCGGCGCCCAGCCGGGCTCCGCACCCCGGCAGCGGGCCGCGTACGCCGCCGCCAGGTCGCGGGCGAGCGGACCCATCGACCAGCCGTCGGCCGCGATGTGGTGCACCACGACCAGCAGCACGTGCTCGTCGCGGGCGAGTTGGAACAGCTCCGCCCGGACCGGCGGCTCCGCGTCGAGCGCGAACCCGCGCTGCGCGGCCTGCGCGAGCCGAACGGGCAGTTCGTCCGTGCTGACGGCGGCGACGGGCAGGGTCACGGCGGCCTGAACCACCGTCAGCACGTGCTGGCTCGGCACGCCTCCGGTCTCCCGGAAGACCGTCCGCAGGCTCTCGTGCCGGGCGAGCACGTCCCCGAAGGCGGCCGTCAGGGCCCGCCGGTCGAGCCGTCCGCGCAGTCGCAGGGCGAGCGGCATGTTGTAGGTGGCGCCGGGGCCGTCCAGCTGGTGCAGGAACCAGAGCCGCCGCTGGGCGAACGACAGCGGCACCGTCTCCGGCCGTTCCTGGCGCACCAGCGGCGGCCGGGCCCGGTCGGCGTCCTGCAGCCGGGCGGCGAGGCCGGCCACGGTCGGCGTCTCGAACAGGGCGCGGACCTCCAGCTCCGCGCCGAGCGTCGCGCGGATCCGCGACAGCAGGCGGGTCGCCAGCAGCGAGTGCCCGCCCAGGTCGAAGAAGCCGTCGTCGACGCCCACCCTGGGCAGGCCCAGCACCTCGGCGAACAGCTCGGCCAGCAGCTCCTCCTGCGGCGTCCGCGGGGCCCGCCCGGCCCCGGCGGTGCCCAGGTCGGGGGCCGGGAGCGCGGCCCGGTCGAGCTTGCCGTTGGCGGTGAGCGGCAGCGCGTCCAGCAGGACGAGCGCCGAGGGCACCAGGTAGTCGGGCAGCCGCTCGCGGAGGAAGCCGCGCAGTTCCTCGGCCAGGGCGGTGGTGCCCCGGCTCCCGGTCGGGTCGTTGGTCAGCGCCGACAGGGACGCCGGGGTCGGGGCGGGGCGGCAGAGGCCGACCAGCGGCCCGGGACCGGGCTCGGCGAGGACCACGTCCACGGCGTCCGCCGCGGTGGTGGACCAGGTGACGGCCACCCGGTGGCCGCACGCCTCGCCGAGCCGGTGGAACTCCTCCAGGTCCGGGAGGCCCGCGTCGTCCGGCTCGGCGAGCAGGTCGGCGAGGTCGGTGCCGCCGTCCTGGACGGCCCGGGCGAGCGCGGTCTCCCGGAGCACCCGGCGGTTGGGGACCCCGGTGATCCGCAGCCGGGCGGGGCGCCGGTCGCGCAGCAGCTCCGCGAGCGCGGTCAGGCCGTCGATCTCCCGGCCCCACCTCAGCTCGGTCTCCTCGGCGGTCTCGCCAACCGAAACGAGTGGGTGCTTGTGGAGGGTGACGTCGTAGCGGTAGCGGGTCAGCTCGTTGTCGAACGTGCCGCGCTTCACCTGCGCGGACACCCCGGCGAGGTCACTGCGCCGCGCGTGCAGGGCCGTGAAGAACTCCGGGTCGACGAGGAGCTCCTTCTCGACCAGCACCGCCTGTTCCACCGCCCGGCGCAGGGCCGCCGGATCCGCGGCGGGACCGGCCCGGTGCACCTGGACGGCGGTGGCGAGCGAGCGCAGCAGCCGCAGGTTGCGCACATCGCCGACGAACAGGGTGCCGCCGGGGGCGAGCAGCCCCAGCAACCGGTCGAGCACCTCGGTCAGGTAGTCGGCGGTCGGGAAGTACTGCACGACCGAGTTCAGGACGATGGTGTCGAAGCCGTCGGCCGGCAGTCCGTCGGTGTCGTGGGCGGGCCGGACCTCCAGCACCACCTTCCCGGCCAACTGCGGCTCCCGGCCGACCTGTTCGACCAGCGCGTCGATCGCCGTGGCGGAGAAGTCGGTGGCCCGGTACGTCTCGCAGTGCGGGGCGACCCGGGACAGCAGCAGTCCGGTCCCGCAGCCCACCTCCAGCACCCGGCGGGGGCGCAGGGCGAGAATCCGTTCGACCGTCCGGTCCCGCCACTCGCGCATCTCGTGCAGCGGGATCGGGCGGGCGTCGTAACTGCTGTTCCAGCCGGTGAAGTTCTGTCCGAAGCCGGCGCTGTCCGCGGTGACGGGGAGCGCGTCGTACAGCTCCTGCCACTCACCGACGTGGTCGTGCTCCAGCCTGACGTCCCGCTCCCGCCCGGCGCCCCGGTCCGCGACGACGTAGGCGACGAGCCGCTGGTCGCGGGCGATGACCGCCGACTGCGCGACGACGGGGTGCGCGGCCAGCACGGCCTGGATCTCGCCGGGTTCGATGCGGTAGCCGCGAACCTTCACCTGGTGGTCGGCCCGGCCGACGAACTCCAGCTCGCCGTCGGCACGTCGGCGCACCACGTCCCCGGTGCGGTACATCCGGGCGCCGGCGGGACCGTACGGGTCGGCGACGAACCGCTCGGCCGTCAGGCCGGGCCGGTTCAGATAGCCGCGCGCCAGCCCGGCCCCGCCGACGTACAGCTCCCCCGGAACGCCCGGCGGCACCAGTTGCAGGGCCGCGTCCAGCACGTACACCCGGCCGTTGACGATTGGCCGGCCGATCGGCGGCACCCGGCCGCCGGGGGTGAGCGGGTCGCTGATGGTGGCGCAGACGGTGGTCTCGGTCGGGCCGTAGGCGTTGATCATCCGGCGGCCGGGCGCCCACCGGGCCACCAGCTCCGGCGGGCAGGCCTCACCGGCGACGACCAGCGTGGTCGCGGAGACGCTGTCCTCGGCCAGCGCGGCGAGCACCGACGGCGGGACCGTCGCGTGGGTCACGGCGAGGCCGCGGTCGGCCAGTGCGTCGACCGGCGAACCGGTCCCCGGCAGGACCAGCGCCGCGCCGGAGAGCAGCGCGGTGAACAGCTCCGACACCGAGGCGTCGAAGCTCGGCGACGCGAACTGCAGCACCCGGCTGCCGGAGTCGATGAAGAACCCCTGGAGCTGGGCCGCGACGAGGTTGGCGATGCCGGCGTGGCTGACCAGGACGCCCTTGGGCCGCCCGGTCGAACCGGAGGTGTAGATCACGTACGCCGGTTGCCGGGCGTCGAGCGCCACGACCGGATCCGTCTCCGGCCTGCTGGGCGCCGCCACCACGGCCGGATCGTCGACCACCAGCACCGGCCGGGCGTCCGCCAGCATGAAGTCGATCCGCGACCTGGGATAGGCCGGGTCCACCGGCAGATACGCCGCCCCCGCCTTCAACACCCCCAGCACTGCCACCACCAGGTCGACCGACCTCGGCAGCACCAGCGCCACCACCTGCTCGGCACCGACACCCCGCTCGATCAGGGCATGCGCGAACCGGTTCGCCCGCGCGTTCAACTCCCCGTACGACAGCTCCGCACCACCGCACACCACCGCCACCGCGTCCGGAGCCGCCACCACCCGCGCCTCGAACAACGCGGGGACGGGGCCCGTGGGAACGGGCCGCTCGGTGTCGTTGCCGCCGGCGAGCAGGTCGTGCCGCTCCTCGGCGGTGAGGATGTCGATCCGGCCGAGCCGCTCGTCCGGGTCGGCGGCCACCGCCGCCAGCACCCCGAGCCACCGGGCGACCAGGGTCTCCACCGTGCCCGGATCGAACAGGTCGGTGGCGAACTCGGCCGTCCCGACGACGCCTTCGGGCGTGCCGTCCGGGCCGAACCGCTCCCACAGGCTGAAGCCGAGGTCGAACTTGGCCGTGTCGGTCGGGGCCGCGACGGGCGAGACCTTGAGGCCGGGCAGCTCGAAGTCCCCGCCCGGCGCGTTCTGCAGCGCCAGCATCACCTGGAACAGCGGGTGGTGCGACAGCGACCGGGCCGGGTTCAGCACCTCCACCAGATGCTCGAACGGCAGATCCTGGTGCGCATACGCCGCGAGCGCGTTCTCCCGCACCCGGCCCAGCAGTTCGGCGAACGTCGGATCACCGGACACATCCGTCCGCAGCACCAGCGTGTTGACGAAGAACCCGACCAACTCGTCCAGCGCCTCATCAGTACGCCCCGCGATCGGGCTGCCGATCGGAACGTCCGTGCCCGCACCCAGCCTGCTCAGCAGTGCGGCCAAACCTGCCTGCAACACCATGAACAGACTCGCGCTCGTCCGACGGCCCAGCTCCAGCAGACCGGCGTGCAGCCCGGCGTCGAGCCGGACGATCACGTGGTCGCCGTGGTAGTCGGCCACCGGCGGCCGGGGGCGGTCGGTCGGCAGCATCAACTGGTCGGGCAGGTCGGCCAGTTGCTCGGTCCAGTAGGCGAGCTGACGGGCGAACAGGCTCTCCGGGTCGTCCTCGTCACCGAGCAGCTCGTGCTGCCACAAGGTGTAGTCCGCGTACTGCACCGGCAGCGGCGCCCACCCGGGTGCTACGCCCGCGCAGCGCGCCGCGTAGGCCGTCGCCAGATCGCGCGAGAGCGGCCCCATCGACCAGCCGTCCCCCGCAATGTGATGCACCACCAGCAACAGCACATGCTCGTCCGCTCCGATCGTGAACAGGTCGGCCCGCAGCGGAGGTTGGGTCGCGAGGTCGAAGGGCTGCCGGGCGGCCGCCGCCAGCCGGGCCGGCAGGTCGGCCTCCGCGACTGCCGAGACGGCAAGCGGCACCCGGACCGTTGCGGCGTCCAGCAGCCGCTGGCACGGCACGCCGTCGACCTCGGGGAAGACGGTGCGCAGGCTCTCGTGCCGGGCGGCCAGGTCCGCCAGGGCCGCCTCCAGGGCGGCGTGGTCCAGCCGGCCTGACAGCCGCAGGGCCAGCGGGATGTTGTAGGTCGCGCTCGGCCCCTCCAGGCGGCTCAGGAACCAGAGCCGCCGCTGGGCGAACGACAGCGGCACCGCGGCGGGGCGCCGGTACGGTGTCAGCGCCAGCCGGGCCCGCCCGGCGTCCCCGAGCCGGGCGGCCAGAGCGGCGACCGTCGGCGCCTCGAACAGCGTGCGCAGCTCCAGCTCCACGCCCAGCACCGCCCGCACCCGCGCCGCCAGCCGGGTGGCCAGCAGCGAGTGCCCGCCCAGCTCGAAGAAGCTGTCGTCCGCCCCGACCCGGGGCAGGCCGAGCACCTCGCCGAACAGCTCGGCCAGCAGCAGTTCCTCCGGCGTCCGCGGGGCCCGCCCGGCAGGGGCCGGGCCGTAGTCCGGCTCGGGCAGCGCCCTGCGGTCCAGCTTCCCTCCGGGCGTCAGCGGCAGCGCGTCCAGCAGGACGAAGGCGGCGGGCAGCATGTACTCCGGCAACCGGCCGCGCAGGTACTCCGTCAGCTCCGCCGGCCGGGCATCGCCACCCACGACGTAGGCGACGAGCCGCTGGTCGCGGGCGACCACCGCCGACTGCGCGACGACGGGGTGCGCGGCCAGCACGGCCTGGATCTCACCGGGTTCGATGCGGTAGCCGCGAACCTTGACCTGGTGATCCGCCCGGCCGACGAACTCCAGCTCGCCGTCCGCGCGTCGGCGCACCAGGTCCCCGGTGCGGTACATCCGGGCGCCCGCCGGGCCGTACGGGTCGGCGACAAACCGCTCGGCCGTCAGGCCGGGCCGGTTCAGATAGCCGCGCGCCAGCCCGGCCCCGCCGACGTACAGCTCCCCCGGAACGCCCGGCGGCACCAGTTGCAGGGCCGCGTCCAGCACGTACACCCGGGTGCCCTCGATCGGCCCGCCGATGGGCGGCAGCTGACCGTCCGGGGTGAGCGGGCCGCTCATCGTCGCGCACACGGTGATCTCGGTCGGGCCGTACGCGTTGATCATCCGCCGACCGGGCGCCCACCGCGCCACCAGCTCCGGCGGGCAGGCCTCGCCGCCCACGATCACGGTCGGCACCGGCACCTCGGTCTCGGACAGTGCCGTCAGCGCCGAGGGCGGCAGCATCGCATGGGTCACCCGCAGGCCCGGGTCGGTCAGGGCCGTGAGCGGCTGCGCCGCCGGTGCCAGCACCAGGGTGGCGCCGGACAGCAGGGCCCCGCACAGGTCCCAGAACGAGGCGTCGAAGCTCGGCGAGGCGAACTGCAGGATCCGGCTGCCGGTGTCGATCCGCCACCGCTCGACCTGGGCGGCCAGCAGGCTCGCGATGCCGGCGTGGCTGACCAGGACGCCCTTGGGCCGCCCGGTCGAGCCCGAGGTGTAGATCACGTACGCCGGCTGCCGGGCGTCGAGCGCCACGACCGGATCCGTCTCCGGCCTGTTGGGCGCCGCCACCACGGCCGGATCATCGACCACCAGCGCGGGTCGGGCGTCCGCCAGCATGAAGTCGATCCGGTCCTTCGGGTACTCCGGGTCCACCGGCAGATACGCCGCCCCCGCCTTGAGCACCCCCAGCACCGCGACCACCAGCTCCACCGACCTCGGCAGCACCAGCGCCACCACCTGCTCGGCACCCACGCCCCGCTCGATCACCGCATGCGCGAACCGGTTCGCCCGCGCGTTCAACTCCCCGTACGACAGCTCCGCACCACCGCACACCAGCGCCACCGCGTCCGGAGCCGCCGCCACCCGCGCCTCGAACAACGCGGGGAAGACAGCCTCGGCCGGGGCATCCCCGTGCTGGGCGGGCAGCAACCGGTGCCGCTCGTCGGCGCCGAGGAGGTCGATCCGGCTCAGCCGCAGATCCGGATCGGCGACGGCCGCCGCCAGCAGCCGCGCCCAGCGGGTGACCAGCGCCCGGACCGTCCCGGCGTCGAACAGGTCGGTGCTGTACTCGATCACCCCGCGCAGCCCGGCCGGGCCGCCGCCCTCGCCCCGCAACTCGGCGAGGCCGACGGTGAGGTCGACCCGGGCGGTGCCGGTCGGCACGGTCAGGCCGGAGACCTTGAGACCGGGCAGCTCGAAGTCCCCGCCCGGCGCGTTCTGCAGCGCCAGCATCACCTGGAACAACGGGTGGTGCGACAGCGACCGCGCCGGGTTCAGCACCTCCACCAGATGCTCGAACGGCAGATCCTGGTGCGCATACGCCGCGAGCGCGTTCTCCCGCACCCGGCCCAGCAGTTCGGCGAACGTCGGATCACCGGACACATCCGTCCGCAACACCAGCGTGTTGACGAAGAACCCGACCAACTCGTCCAGCGCCTCATCGGTACGCCCCGCGATCGGGGTACCGATCGAAACGTCCGTGCCCGCACCCAGCCTGCTCAGCAGCGTAGCCAGACCCGCCTGCAACACCATGAACAGACTCGCACCCGTCCGACGGCCCAGCTCCAGCAGACCGGCGTGCAGCCCCGCGTCGAGATCGAGGTCGACGAGCTCGCCGCGGTGGCTCGCCACGGCGGGGCGCGGCCGGTCGGCCGGCAGCTGGACCTGCTCCGGAAGATCGGCCAACTGTTCTACCCAATAGGAAAGCTGACGATTGATCAGACTCTCGGGATCATCCTCGTCACCGAGCAGCTCGTGCTGCCACAAGGTGTAGTCCGCGTACTGCACCGGCAACGGCGCCCACCCGGGTGCCGTCCCGGCGCACCGCGCCGCGTACGCCGCCGCCAGATCGCGCGACAGCGGTTCCAGCGACCAGCCGTCCCCGGCGATGTGATGCACCACCAGCAACAGCACGTGCTCGTCCGACGCGACCTCGAACAGCTCCGCCCGCAGCGGAGGTTGGTTCGCCAGATCGAACCCGGCCCGGGCGGCCGCGGCCAATTGCTCCGGCAGCCGTGCCGCGCTGCTCCGGGTGACGGTGAGCAGCGGACCCGGCTCGGCCAGGACCTGCTGGAAGGGCACGCCCTCGGATTCGGGGAAGACGGTCCGCAGACTCTCGTGCCGGCCCACCACGTCCCGCAGCGCGGCCTCCAGGGCCGGGCGGTCCAGCGTGCCGGACAGGCGCAGGGCCAGTGGCATGGTGTACGTCGCGCCCGGCCCCTCCAGGCGGTGCAGGAACCAGAGCCGGCGCTGGGCGAAGGACAGCGGTACCAGATCAGGTCGCTGACGGACCGTCAGGGCACGCCGGGCCCGCCCGGCGTCCCCGAGCCGGGCGGCCAGGCCCGCCACCGTGGGCGTCTCGAACAGGCTGCGCAGGGCGAGCTCCACCCCGAGGGTCGCCCGGACCCGGGAGACCAGGCGGGTGGCGAGCAGCGAGTGGCCGCCCAGCGCGAAGAAGTCGGCGTCGACGCCGACCTCGGCGACCCCCAGGACCTCGGCGAACAGCCGGGCCAGCACCTGCTCGTGGGCCGTCCGCGCGGCGCGGCCGACCGGCGGGGCGTCGAGGTCGGGGACGGGCAGGACGGCCCGGTCGAGCTTGCCGTTGGGTGTCAGCGGCAGCGCGTCCAGCCGGACGAACACCGCGGGAAGCATGTAGTCCGGCAGCAACTCGGCCAGCCGGCCTTGCAGTTGTTCCGGATTCCAGGAGCCCTCGCCGGACGGCACCACATAGGCGACCAGCCGGACGTCGCCGCTCCGGGTCCGGTGGGCGAGCACCGCGCTCTGGGCCACCTCCGGGCAGCCGGCCAGCGCCGCCTCGATCTCGCCGAGCTCGATGCGGAAGCCGCGCACCTTGACCTGGTGGTCCCGTCGGCCGAGGTACTCCAGCTCGCCGTCGGTCCGTCGGCGCACCAGGTCGCCCGTGCGGTACATCCGCGTGCCCGCCGGGCCGTACGGGTCGGCGACGAACCGCTCCGCGGTCGGGCCCGGCCGGTTCAGGTAGCCGCGCGCCAGCGCGGCACCGGCCAGGTACAGCTCCCCCGGCACCCCGGCCGGCACCGGCTGCAGGGCGCCGTCCAGCACGTACGCCCGGGTGTCGGTGATCGGCCGGCCGATCGGCGGCGGCAGCGGGCAGTCGTCGAGCTGCTCCGGCAGGGTGTACCCGGTGACCACGTGGGTCTCGGCCGGGCCGTAGTGGTTGTGCAGGGTCCGGCCCGGCCGTCGGCCGTGGAACCGGCGCAGCGGGCCGCCGAGCCGCAGCGCCTCGCCGGCCTGCGCGATCACGCGCAGGTGCGCGAGGTCGAGCCCCTGCTCGTTGGCGGCCTCGGCCAGGGCCTCCAGGACGAGGTTCGGTGCGAACAGCTCCTCGACCCGATGGCGGTCCAGCCACCGGGCCAGCAGCTCGGCGCTGCGCCGTTCCTCCTCGGTGGGGATCACCAGCGTCTTGCCGAAGAGCAGCGCGGAGAGGATCTCCTGGACCGAGACGTCGAAGCTCACCGCGGTGAACTGGGCGGTCCTGGTGCCCTCGCCGCCGCCCAGCTCCCGGTGGTGCCAGCGCAGCAGGTTGACCAGGGCGCCGCCCGGCATCACGACGGCCTTGGGGCGGCCGGTGGAGCCGGAGGTGTAGATGACGTAGGCGGGGTTGCGCGGATCGGTCGCGATCCGCGGGGCGGTGTCCGGTCGGGCCACCACCGCGGCGACCGTCTCCGGGGCGTCGAGGAGCACCCGGTCGGCGTCCGGCGGCAGGACGGGCGCCGTCCGGGTGTCGGTGAGCAGCAGCGCCGGCCGGGCGTCGTCGAGCATGAAGGCGATCCGGGACGCGGGGTACTCGGGGTCGACGGGCAGGTAGGCGGCGCCGGTCTTCAGCACCGCGGTCACCGCCACCACGAACTCGGTCGAGCGGGGGAGCGCGAGGGCGACGATCCGCTCCGGACCGGCCCCGCGCCGGATGAGCTCGTGGGCGAGCCGGTTGGCGTGCGCGTCCAGCTCGCGGTACGTGAGCGCGGTGTCGGCGAGGACCAGCGCGACCGCGTCCGGGGTGGTCCCGGCCTGGGCCCCGAACAGCTCGGCCGGACCCTCGGCAGGCAGGTCTGAGTGGGCTGAGTCCGCCAGCAGCTCGCGCCGCTCCGCGGAGGAGAGCACGTCGATCCGGCTGATCGGCCGCGCCGGGTCGGCGACCACGGCGCGCAGCAGCCGGATCCAGCGGGCGGCCAGCGCCTCCACGGTGGCGCGGTCGAACAGGTCCGAGCTGTACTCCACCGCGCCGCTGAGGCCCTGGTGTTCGCCCTCCGGGCCGCGCAGCTCGGACAGCGCCAGGAAAAGATCGAACTTGGCCGTGCCGGTGGAGACCGGGGTGGCCGAGACCCGCAGGCCCGGCAGGTCGAACTCCTCGGCCGGCGCGTTCTGCAGGGCCAGCATGACCTGGAACAGCGGGTGGTGGGCCAGCGAGCGGGCCGGGTTGAGTTCCTCGACGAGGTGCTCGAACGGCAGGTCCTGGTGGGCGTAGGCGCCCAGCGCGCCCTCCCGCACGCGGGCGAGCAGGCCGGTGAAGTCCGGGTCGCCGGAGACGTCCGTGCGCAGCACCAGGGTGTTGACGAAGAATCCGACCAGCTCGTCCAGGGCCTCGTCGGTGCGCCCGGCGATCGGTGTGCCGATCGGGACGTCGGTGCCCGCGCCCAGCCGGGTGAGCAGCGCGGCCAGGCCGGCCTGCAGCACCATGAACAGGCTTGCGCCGCAGCTGCGCGCCAGTTCGGCCAGTCCCGCGTGCAGGGCCGGGTCCAGCTCGATGCCGACGTGGTCGCCGCGGTGGGAGGGGACGGCGGGGCGCGGGCGGTCGAACCGCAGCTCCAACTGCTCGGGCAGACCCGCGAGCGTTGCGGACCAGTAGCCGAGCTGCGCGGCGAACCGGCTCGCCGGGTCGGTGCGGTCGCCGAGCAGGTCGCGCTGCCAGAGGGTGTAGTCGGCGTACTGGACGGGCAGCGGCGCCCAGCCGGGCGCCTCGCCCCGGCAGCGCGCCGCGTAGGCCGCGGTCAGATCGCGCGCGAGCGGCCCGGTCGACCAGCCGTCCGCGGCGATGTGGTGGACGGTCAGGGCGAGCACGTGCTCGTCGGCCCGGATCCGGAACAGCTCCGCGCGTACCGGCGGCTCCGCCGCCAGGTCGAAGCGGTGGCCGGCCGCCGCGGCCAGCCGGCCCGGCAGCTCCGCCCCGGCCACCTCGGTGACCGGCAGCACCGGCCGGACCTCGTCCAGGATCCGCTGCACGGGCACCCCGTCCGCCTCGGAAAAGACGGTGCGCAGGCACTCGTGCCGGGCCAGCACGTCCCCCAGCGCGGCCTGCAGTGCCGCCGGGTCGAGCCCGCCCGACAGCCGCAGGGCCATCGGGATGTTGTAGGTCGTGCTCGGCCCCTCCAGGTGGTGCAGGAACCAGAGCCGGCGCTGCGCGAAGGACAGCGGCACCGGGTCGGGGCGGCGGCGCGCGGTCAGCGCCGGCCGGGCCCGCTCCGCGCCGCCCAGCCGCTCGGCCAGGCCCGCCACGGTCGGTGCCTCGAAGAGCGCCCGCAGCTCGACCTCGACCCCGAGGACGGCCCGGATGCGCGAGATCAGCCGGGTCGCCAGCAGCGAGTGCCCGCCCAGGTCGAAGAAGCCGTCGTCGACCCCGACCGCAGCGACCCCCAGGACCTCGGCGAACAGCTCGGCGAGCAACTGCTCCCCGGGCGTGCGCGGCGCCCGGCCGCCACCGGCCGGCACCGGTTCGGCGGCGGGAAGCGCCGTCCGGTCCAGCTTGCCGTTGGGCGTGACCGGCAGCGCCTCCAGCACCACGAACGCCGACGGCACCAGGTGGTCCGGCAGCCGCTGCCGGAGGTACCGGCGCAGCTCCGCCGGGTGGGCCGCGCGGCCGGCGGCGGGCACCACGTAGCCGATCAGCCGGTCGTCCCGGGCGGCCACCGCGCCCTGGGCGACGTCCGGGTGCGCCGCGAGCACCGCCTCGACCTCGCCCGGCTCGACGCGGAAGCCACGGACCTTGAGCTGTTCGTCGGCGCGGCCGAGGAACTCCACGCAGCCGTCCGCACCCCAGCGCGCCAGGTCGCCGGTGCGGTACATCCGGGCGCCCGCCGGGCCGTACGGGTCGGCGGTGAACCGGGCCGCGGTGAGCCCGGGCCGGTTCAGGTAGCCGCGGGCCAGCCCCGCGCCGGCGACGTACAACTCCCCCGGCACCCCGGGCGGAACGGGCTGCATTCCGGAGTCGAGCACGTAGACCCGCGTGTTGGCGATCGGGCGGCCGATCACCGGCCCGGCGGAGCGGTCGATCCGGGCGGTGAGCGCGTCGACGGTGCACTCGGTCGGCCCGTAGAAGTTGAGGCACTCGACGTCGCGCAGCGCGCGCAGCCGCTCCCAGAGCGGTCCGGGGACGGCCTCGCCGCCGACCACGACCCTGACCGGGCAGCTCTCCGGGTCGTCGAACAGGCCGTGCTCCAGCAGCAGTTGGAGGTACGAAGGGGTCGTGTCGAGGACGTCGATCCGGTGCCGGGCGAGCCAGTCGACGAACCGGTGGGAATCCGCCCAGGTCTGCTGGTCGGGCACGTGCAGCTGATGGCCGCCGAGCAGCGCGATCAGCTGGTCCCACGAGGCGTCGAAGGAGACCGAGGCGGTCAGCGCGAACCGCAGCCGGCGGTCGGGCCGGTCCGTGGCGAGCAGGGTCCGGCGGTGTTCGGCGAGCAGGTTGGCCAGGCCGGCGTGCGCGACCACCACGCCCTTGGGCCGGCCGGTGGAGCCGGAGGTGTAAACGGCGTAGGCCGGGTGCTGCGGGCGCAGCGGGACGGGCGGAGCGGTGTCCGGGTACCCGTCGGTGTCCCGCACGGTGGCGAGGTCGTCCAGCACCAGGACGGGCCGGGCGTCCTCCAGCATCAGGGCGATCCGGGCGGCCGGGTAGTCCGGGTCCACCGGGACGTACGCCGCACCGGACTTGAGGACGGCGAGGATCGCCACCACCAGCTCCGCCGTGCGCGGCAGCGACACCGCGACCAGCTGCTCGGGCCCCGCGCCGCGGGCGATCAGGGCGTGCGCCAGCCGGTTGGCCCACGCGTCGAGTTCGCGGTAGGTCAGTTCGACACCATCGGCCACCAGGGCGACCGCGTCGGGCGTGGCGTGGGCCTGGGCGGCGAACAGCTCGGGCACGGTGGCGGCCGAGGCGGCCGTCGCCGTGTCGTTCCGGGCCGCCAGCAGCTCGTGGCGCTCGTCGGCGGACAGCACGTCGAGCAGCGCGATCCGCCGGTCCGGCGCCTGGACGGCGGCCGTCAGCAGCCGGACCCAGCGTGCGGCGAGCGTCTCGACGGTGGCGGCGTCGAACAGGTCGGTGCTGTACTCGACGATGCCGCGCAGTCCCTCCGGGGCGCCGTCGGCGCCGTGCCGTTCGGTGAGGCTGAACGTCAGGTCGCACTTGGCGACCGTGGTCGGCAGCGGGAGGGCGGACACCCGGAGCCCGGGCAGGTCGAACTCACCGGCCGGGGCGTTCTGCAGCACCAGCATGGTCTGGAACAGCGGGTGGTGGGCCAGCGACCGGGTGGGGTTGAGCATCTCCACCAGGTGCTCGAACGGCAGGTCCTGGTGCGCGTACGCCGCGAGCGCGTTCTCCCGTACCCGGCCCAGCAGTTCGGTGAACGTGGGGTCACCGGAGACGTCCGTGCGCAGCACCAGCGTGTTGACGAAGAACCCGACCAGCTCGTCCAGCGCCTCGTCGGTCCGCCCCGCGATCACGGTGCCGACCGGGACGTCGGCGCCCGCGCCCAGTCTGCTGAGCAGCGCGGCCAGACCGGCCTGCAGCACCATGAACAGGCTGCTGCCGGTCCGGCCGGCCAGCTCGGCCAGCGCCCGGTGGGTCGGCGCGTCGAGCCCGAGGGTCACCTGGCCGCCGCAGTACGACATGGTCGCGGGCCGGGGGCGGTCGGTCGGCAGTTCGAGCCGCTCCGGGAGCCCGGCGAGGGCCGTTCCCCAGTACGCGCTCTGGCGGGCGAAGAGGCTCTCGGGGTCGGCGGGGTCGCCGAGCAACTCCCGCTGCCAGAGCGTGTAGTCGGCGTACTGGACGGGCAGCAGCACCCAGCCGGGCGCCTCGCCCCGGCAGCGCGCCGCGTAGGCCGCCGCGAGGTCCCGGGCGAGCGGCCCGGTCGACCAGCCGTCCGCCGCGATGTGGTGGATCACCAGCAGCAGGACGTGCTCGTCCGGCCCCAGCCGGAACAGCTCCGCGCGCACCGGCGGCCGCGCCGCCAGGTCGAAGTGGTGGAAGGCGGCCGCCGTCAGCCGGTCGGCCAGTCGGCTCTCGTCGGTGTCGGTGACGGTCAGCGGCACCCGCACCGCGTCCAGCACGTGCTGGTGGGGCACCCCGTCCACCTGGGGGAAGACGGTCCGCAGGACGGCATGACGGTCCGTCACGTCCGCCAGCGCGGCCTCCAGCGCCGTCCGGTCCAGGGCGCCGGACAGCCGCAGGGCCAGCGGGATGTTGTAGACCCCGCCGGGGCCGTCCATCTGGTGCAGGAACCAGAGCCGGCGCTGGGCGAAGGAGAGCGGCACGGCGGCGCCGTGCTCCTGGTAGGCGGTCAGGGCGGCCCGGGCCCGTCCGGTCCGGCCGAGCCGGGTGGCCAGGCCGGCGACCGTCGGCGCCTCGAACAGCGCGCGCAGCTCCAGGTCGACGCCCAGCACCGCGCGCACCCGGGCCACCAGCCGGGTGGCGAGCAGTGAGTGCCCGCCGAGGTCGAAGAAGCTGTCGTCGGCGCCGACCCGGGAGACACCGAGCACCTTCGCGAACAGCTCGGCCAGCAGCTGCTCCTGCGGCGTGCCGGGCTCCCGGGTGCCGCGGTCGGACGCGAACTCCGGGGCCGGCAGGGCGCGCCGGTCGAGCTTGCCGTTGCCCGTCAGGGGCAGCCCGGCCAGCTGGACGAACGCGGCGGGCACCATGTAGCCGGGCAGCCGCTCCCGCAGGTACTCACGCAACTCGTCCGGGCGCAGCGCGGCTCCAGCGGACACCAAGTAGGCGACCAGACGAGTGTCGTCCGTGCGGTCCTGCCGGGCCAGCACGGCCACCTGCACGACCTCCGGATGCCCGGCGAGCGCAGCCTCGATCTCGCCCAGCTCGATCCGGAAGCCGCGGACCTTCACCTGGTCGTCGGCGCGGCCGACGAACTCCAGCGCGCCGTCGGCCCGGCGCCGCACCACGTCGCCCGTACGGTACATGCGCGACCCGGCGGGCCCGTGGGGGTCGGCGACGAACCGCCCGGCGGTGAGCGCGGGCCGGTTCAGGTAGCCGCGGGCCAGGCCGGCCCCGGCGACGTAGAGCTCCCCCGCCACCCCGGGCGGAACGGGCTGCAGGCCGGAGTCGAGCACGTACCCGCGCAGGTCCGGCAGCGGCGTGCCGATGACGCTGGCCCCCGCAGCGGCGGCGCTGCGCTCGTCCAGGGCGAGGTGGGTGACGTGCACCGTGGTCTCGGTGATGCCGTACATGTTGACCAGGACGGGGGCACCGTCCGGGTGCCGCCGGTACCACTCCGCCAGGCGGGCCGGCTCCAGCGCCTCCCCGCCGAACACGACGGTGCGCAGCGCGGTCGCCCGCCCGGGCGTCTCCCGGTCGGCCTGCATCAGCTGGTAGAAGGCGGACGGCGTCTGGTTGAGCACGGTGACGCCCTCGCGGTCCAGCAGCTCCAGGAACCGCCCGGGCGAGCGGCTGGTCCCGTGGTCCACGACCACCAGCCGGCCGCCGTGCAGCAGGGCTCCCCAGAGTTCCCAGACGGAGAAGTCGAAGGCGTACGAGTGGAAGAGCGTCCACACGTCCTCGGGCCCGAAGGCGAAGAGGTCCCGGGTGCTGGAGAACAGCCGCGCCACGTTCCGGTGCGGCACCAGGACGCCCTTGGGCTCGCCGGTGGAACCGGAGGTGTAGATGACGTACGCGGGGTGCCGCGGGTCGACGGCGACGCCGGGGTCGGTGGGCGGGCAGGACGCCACCTCGGCCGCGGTGTCCGGGTCGTCGAGCAGCAGCCCGGGGGTGCCATCGGGAACGGGCAGGCCGGCGGAGCGGCGGTCGGCCAGCACGAGGGCGGGCCGGGCGTCGCCGAGCAGGTAGGCGATCCGCGCGGCCGGGTAGTCGGGGTCGACCGGCAGGTAGGCCGCACCGGACTTGAGGACGGCGAGCACCGCCACCACCAGCTCGGCCGAACGCGGCAGCGCCAGCGCCACCAGCTGCTCGGGCCCCGCGCCGCGCCGGATCAGCGCGTGGGCAAGGCGGTTGGCCCGCTCGTCGAGCTCGCGGTAGCTGAGCGCGGTCCCGTCGCAGACCACGGCGATCGCGTCGGGGGCGGCCGCCGCCCGGGCGGCGAAGAGCTGCGGGAGTCCGACGGCGGGGAGTTCGGCCGTCGGCGTGTGGTCGGCGGCCAGCAGCAGGCGCCGCTCGTCGGCCGAGAGCAGGTCGATCCGGCCGATCGGGAGGTCCTGCGCGTCGACGACCGCCCCCAGCAGCCGCAGCCAGCGCTCGACCAGCGACCGTACGGTGGCCGCGTCGAACAGGTCGGTGGCGTAGTCGACCGTCCCGGCCAGGCCTCCGGGGCCGCCGTCGGCGTCGCGCTGCTCGGACAGGCCGACGAACAGGTCGAACTTGGCGCCCGCGGTGAAAACCGGGACGGCCTCGGCCGTCAGGCCCGGCAGGTCGAACGCGCCCGCCGGGGCGCTCTGGAGCGCCAGCATGGTCTGGAACAACGGGTGGTGGGCCATCGAGCGGACCGGGTTGAGTACCTCGACCAGCTGCTCGAAGGGGACGTCCTGGTGCGCGTAGGCGGCGAGGGCGTGCTCACGGACCCGGCCGAGCAGCTCGGCGAACGTCGGGTCGTCCGAGGTGTCGGTGCGCAGCACCAGGGTGTTGACGAAGAATCCGACCAGCTCGTCCAGCGCCTCGTCGGTCCGCCCTGCGATCGGGGTGCCGATCGGGACGTCGGTGCCCGCGCCCAGCCGGGTGAGCAGCGCGGCCAGGCCGGCCTGCAGCACCATGAACAGGCTGGCGCCGTTGGCACGCGCCAGGTCCCGCAGTCCTCGGTGCAGCTGCGAGTCGATCCGGACGGGCAGCCGTCCGCCGCGACTGGACGCGACCGCGGGGCGCGGGCGGTCGAAGGGCAGCTCGGTCTGTTCCGGCAGACCGGCCAGGGCCCGCTCCCAGTAGGCGCTCTGGCGGGCGAAGAGGCTCTCGGGGTCGGCGGGGTCGCCGAGCAGGTCCCGCTGCCAGAGCGTGTAGTCGGCGTACTGGACGGGCAGCGGCGCCCAGCCGGGTGCCTCGCCCCGGCAGCGGGCCGCGTAGGCCTTGGTCAGATCGCGCGCGAGCGGCCCGGTCGACCAGCCGTCCGCCGCGATGTGGTGGATCACCAGCAGCAGGACGTGCTCGTCCGGCGCCAGCCGGAACAGCTCCGCGCGCACCGGCGGCCGCGCCGCCAGGTCGAAGCGCTCGCCGGCGGCCGCAGCCAGCCGGTCCGCCAGCTCGCCCTCCGCGGTGTCGGTGACCGGCAGCGGCGGCCTCGCCCCGTCCAGGACGTGCTGGTAGGGCACCCCGTCCACCTCGCGGAACACCGTCCGCAGGCTCTCGTGCCGGTCCGTCACGTCCGCCAGCGCGGCCTCCAGCGCCGCCCGGTCCAGGGCGCCGGACAGCCGCAGGGCCAGCGGGATGTGGTAGGCGGCGCCGGCGCTCTCCATCCGGTGCAGGAACCAGAGCCGGCGCTGGGCGAAGGAGAGCGGCAGCCGCTCGGGCCGTGCGCCGGCCCGCGGGGCCGGGCGGGCCTGCCCGGCGTCCCCGAGCCGGGTGGCGAGCGCCGCGGCCGTGGGCGCCTCGAACAGGTCGCGCAGCCGCAGCTCGACGCCGAAGGTGGCACGGACCCGGGAGACCAGCCGGGTGCCGAGCAGCGAGTGGCCACCGAGCTCGAAGAAGTCCCCGTCCGCGAACACCTCCGGTACGTCGAGGACTTCGGCGAACAGCTCCGTCAGCAGCTGCTCCTGCGGCGTGCGCGGGGCCCGGCCCGGCGCCGCCGCGGCGCCCTCGGGGGCCGGCAGCGCGGCGCGGTCGATCTTCCCGTTGGGGGTCAGTGGCAGCGCGTCCAGCACGACGAACGCCGAGGGCACCAGGTGCTCCGGCAGCCGCTCCCGCAGGTGCCGCCGGAGCTCGGCCGGTCCGGTGCGGGTGTCCGCCGGGCACACGACGTAGCCGACGAGCCGGTCGTCGCGGACGGCCACCACGCTCTGCACGACCGCGGGGTGGGCGGCGAGCGCGCCCTCGATCTCGCCGGGTTCGATCCGGAACCCCCGGACCTTGAGCTGTTCGTCGGCCCGGCCGAGGAACTCCACGCAGCCGTCCGCACCCCAGCGCGACAGGTCGCCGGTGCGGTACATCCGGGCGCCCGCCGGGCCGTACGGGTCGGCGAGGAACCGCTCGGCGGTCAGGCCGGGCCGGTCGAGGTAGCCGCGCGCGAGCCCGGCCCCGGCCACGTACAGCTCGCCGGGCACGCCCGGCGGGACGGGGCGCAGCGCCGCGTCCAGCACCCGGACCCGCGCGCCGTCGATCGGCCGCCCGATCGGGGGTGCCTGCCCGGACGGCGTCAGCGGCTCGCTCATGGTCGCGCAGACGGTGGTCTCGGTCGGGCCGTAGGCGTTGATCATCCGCCGGCCCGGCGCCCACCGGGCCACCAGCTCCGCGGGGCAGGCCTCGCCCGCCACCACGAGCGTCCGCAGGGCGGGGACGGCGTCCGCGGCGAGGGCGGCGAGCACGGAGGGCGGCAGGGTCGCGTGGGTGACCCGCGCGGCGGGGTCGGTCAGGGTGTCGAGCGGGGAGCCGTCCGGGGGCAGGAGGAGCGTCGCGCCGGAGCACAGGGCGGTGCACAGCTCCGAGACCGAGGCGTCGAAGCTCGGCGAGGCGAACTGCAGGACGCGGCTGTCCGCGTCGATCGCGAAGCGCTCGGTCTGGGCGGCGACCAGGCTCACCAGGCCGGCGTGGCTCACCACCACGCCCTTGGGCAGCCCGGTCGAGCCCGAGGTGTAGATCACGTACGCAGGGTGCCGCGGATCGAGCGCGACGACCGGGTCGGCGTCGGGCCCCTCCGCCTGCCACACCTGCGCGGGGTCGTCGAGCACCAGGACGGGCCGGGCGTCGGCGAGCATGTGGGCGATGCGGGCCTTCGGGTACTCCGGATCCACCGGCAGGTAGGCCGCGCCCGCCTTGGCCACGGCCAGGACGGCGACGACCTGTTCGACCGAGCGCGGCAGCGCCAGCCCGACCAGGCGTTCCGGCCCGGCGCCACGGGCGATCAGGGCGTGGGCGCAGCGGTTCGCCCGGGCGTTGAGCTCGGCGTAGGTCAGGGTGCGGTCCCCGGCGACCAGTGCGGGGGCGTCCGGGGTGGCCCGCACCTGGGCCTCGAACAGCGCGGGCAGGGTGGCGGCGGGAAGCGCGGGCCCGCCGTCGCCGGAGGTGAGCAGCCGGCGACACTCCTCGTCGGACAGCACGTCGAGCCGGCCCACGGGCTGGTCCGGGTCGGCGGTGGCGATGGTGTCGAGCAGGCGCATCAACCGGAGCTGATGCTCCGTCAACTCCTCGTCGCCGTACCGCTCGGGGTCGGCCTTGAGGCCGATCCGCGGGCCGGTCCCGTCCCGCCGGTCCCAGGCGACGACGTTGAGGTCGGCCACCGCCATGGTCGAGACGTTGCGGGCGGTGACGCGGTGGCCGGCGAAGGTCACCCGGTAGTCGAAGCTGATGAGGTTGACGACCGTGGAGAGGGCCGTGCCGATGCCGCCGGGCAGGCCGAGGTCGCGCTGGAGGTCCTCCCCGCGGTACCGCTGGTGCGCCACGGCGCCGCGGACCTCCGCCGCCACCTGGGCGACGAGATCGCCGAGCCGCTGGTCCGGCCGCACCGACAGGCGCAACGGCACGACGTTGGACAGGGTGCACGGGATCGCCGCCAGGGCCTCTTCCGGGCGGGCCGGCACGGCCAGGCCGACCACCAGGTCGCGGGCGCCGGTCATCCGGTGCAGGTAGAGCGCGGTCGCGGCGATCAGCAGCCGGGACCAGCGCACCCCCGCCCGGTCGGCCGCGGCCTCCAGGGCCTCGGGGCGTCCGGGCGGCAGCAGCGCCGTCTTGCGGACGCCGTCGGACCGCCGCTCCGGCGCCGCCGGGCGGTTCGCGAGGGTGACCGGCTCGGGGCGGCCCGCCAGGCGGCCCGTCCAGTGGGCGCGGTCCTCGCCGGCCTGTTCCGACGCGCGGTAGGCGAGGTCGCCGGCGACCAGCTCCGCCAGCGTTCCGAACCCGCTGGGGCCGGGCTCGCGCCCCTCCACGAGGGCCGTGTAGACCTCCGCCACCCGCCGCGCGACGAGCGCGTAGCCGAAGCCGTCCATCACGATGTGGTGGTACGCCTGGTACCAGGCGAAGCGGTCCTCCCCCAGCGCGATCAGGGCATGGCCGAACAGCACGTCCTCGGCGAGGTCCACGGGCCGGGCCAGGTCCGCCGCGATCCACGCCTCGGCGGCGGCGTGGGGATCGGCGGCGGCCCCGAGGTCGACCAGCGGAAGCTCCCAGTCGCGCACCGTACGGACCTGCACGGGGCCGTCGCCGCCGTCCAGGAAGCGGACGTGCAGGGCCTCGGCCTCGCCCACGGTCTGCCGCAGGGCCCGCTCGAACAGCCCGGTGTCGAGCGGTCCGTGGATCTCCAGGTACTCGCCGATCCGGTAGGCCGGACCTCCCGTGCTCGACCTCTGCTCCGCGAACCAGATCTCGCGCTGAGCGGCGGTCAGGGGGTGAACGGTGCCTTCAGGACGCGACAACGGAGAACCTCCACAGATCTACATGAGCGATGCCGGAGCCGTGCCAGGTCTCCGAACGGGCCGTCACACCGCCGAAGCGGCTCAGAGCGCCTTGCTGCGTTCGCCGCTGACCGTCAGGGCGTCCACCTGACCGCCTTCGCCGGCGGGTGTTCGGCGCTCGCCTCGGCCGCGATCACCTGCAGCTCGGCACGGGCGTCGGCGGCGGCGTTCTTCACATCGAGGGCAATCCCGACGGAGGCCTTCACGACCTCGCGCAGCACCGGCTTGGCGACCCGCTTCACCAGCGGCATCAGGACCAGACCGAACAGAAAGGGGCGCAGAGCAGGCAGCATGGAATTCACATCTCTCCGATACGCGTTCAGACATGCAGCCGGACGCGTCAAGACCAGGACGGAATCAAACCCGCACACACCGTAGTCCGCCGCCGAACCATTCGGCCAATCAACCGTCAGCAGCGGTGCGGAAGTCAACCATTCGAGCTATCGGCGAGTTCGCGCACCATCCGCCGCCGGACGGCAGGAAAGGGCAGCGCACCGCCACTCAGGAGCACCTCGTGGAAGGCCCGCACGTCGAATCCCGCCCCCTGGTCCGCCTCCGCATCCGCGCGCATTTCACTGAATTCCATATAACCCGCCCGATAGGCCAGCGCCTGCCCCGGCAGATCGGTCGAGTAACGCAACAGATCGGACGCGATCTGCCGGTCGGACTCGGTCGAATTGGCGCGCATGAACGCCCGCGCCTGCTCCAGGGTCATCGTCCCGAGGTTGAGCCCGGTGTCGACGACCAGGCGCTGCGCGGTGAACCGCTCCTGGCCGAGCCGCCCGTACGCGTCCCAGGGATCGTCGTAGAGCCCCATCTCCCAGCCGAGCCCGGCCGCGTACTCGGCCCAGCCCTCGTTGAACGCGCCGAACTCGATCACCTCCCGGCGCAGGTCCGGCAGGGCCCGGTTCTCGGCCTGCCGGGCGAGGTGGAAGTGATGCCCCGGCGCCAGCTCGTGGTAGATCAGGGAGGCCGCCCCGAGCAGCGACCGCTCCTCCAGGTTCGAGCCGTTGTACCGGTAGCGCCCGACGGGCCCGGCCTCGGTCGGCTGCTCGTAGTACCCGAACGTCAGCCCCGCCTCCAGCGCCGGATCCAGCCGCGCCAGCCCGTAGGGCGCGGCCGGCAGGGTCGCGAACCACCGTGGCAGCAGCGGCGCGAGGCGATCGAGGTGGGCGCGGTAGCGGGCCTCGACCTCCTCGGGCGTGCCGGCGTACAGGCGGGGCTCGGTCCGCAGCCGCGCGTGGAACTCGTCCTCGGTCCCCTGGAAGCCGAGGGCGGCCCGGACTTCCCGCATGCGCTCGGCCAGCTCCCGGCACTGCTCCAGGCCGAGCCGGTGCAGCCGCTCGGGCGAGCGGTCGGCTCCGGTGTGGGCCCGGACGAACTCCTGGTACGCCTCCTCGCCGCCCTCGTACCGGGCCCAGCCGACGGCCTCGGGCGCAGCCCGCAGGTAGGACGGATCGTCGAGGACGGCGAGCAGGCGGTCGAAGGCCGGCTCCAACTCCGCCTCCACCAGCCGCCGCACCCCGTCCCGCACCCGGCCACGGTCCGCCGCCGCCAGGCCGCCGAGCCGGCCGCCGTCGACCGTCACCCGGCGGGCCAGCGAGTCCCGCAGGCCGACGATCGTGGCGCGCGTCCCGGCCACGGCCGGGGCCGGGACGCGAAAGCCGCGGGCCGCCTGCTCGGCCGTCTTGTCCCCGATCGTGCCGACCACCCGGGCGAGTTCGCGCACCAGGGCCAGGTAGCGTTCAGCGCCTCCCTGTTCAGTACCGCCCGCTTCGGCGAACCGGAAGGCGCCGAAAACCGCGTCGCCGTACTGCGCCAGCGGGAACAGCCGGTACGGCGTGGCGGCGGGCGTGAGCCAGTACCAGCGGTGGGCCCGGACCTCCTGCTCCGCGAGCGCCGCGAGGAACGCGGCCGTGTCGGCGTCCGTCCCGGACAACTCGGCGTCCTCCGGCGCCCCGAGGCGGTCGAGGACGCCTGCCGCGAACCCCGCCCGCTCCTCGGCCTCGCCGACCGACACCCCCGGCAGCGACTCCACTGCCAGGCCCCGCCGGGCCCGCAGCAGCGGGTCGCGGGCGAGCAGGAACTCCCAGTAGGCATCCGCCAGATGACCGATCTCACGGCCCGCTTCATCCGTCCTCATGCCGCCAGTGTGGCCACGAATCACCCGGCCGGGCACGGACGCAGCCGGGCCGGGTGCCGATGTCGCCCGAAAGAGCGAAATCCTCCTCCCGCCCCGGGCCGCCCGGCCACCGCCGGAGGTCAAGTGCCGTGGCGGCCGAACCGGTTGTCCCGGCCGGCCCGGGGCCGCGGCGGTCGGTGTGCCGCGGCCCTCGCGATGGCACCATGGCCGCCATGCCCCGTCACACCGCCCCAGGGCGTGTTCGGAGATCCACCCGACGCGCCCCGGTCCTGCTGACGGCCGCCCTCACCGCCGCAGCCGTCGCCACGGCGGGCTGCGCAGGCCCCGGCCGGTCCTCGACGAGCACTCCCGTCGTGGAGCGCGGGACCGTCCGGATCGTGGCATCCACCGAGACGCCGAGCTTCCACCCGTACTCGGCCTTCGGCGCCGGCCCGGCCCGGTACGCGTACGACTCGCTGGTCAACGTGGACGCCGACGGCACGCTGGTCACCGGTCTGGCCTCCGCCTGGCAGGCCACCACGACCTCGGCCGTGTTCACGCTCCGCCCGGGGGTGACCTGTTCCGACGGTACGGTCCTCACCGCCACAGCCGTGGCCCGCGCGCTGCGCTACGCAGCGGATCCCGCCAACCAGCTCGCCGGCGCGCAGGCGGTGCTGCCCGGCGTCCCGTTCACCGTGGCCGCCGACGACGCGGCCGGCACGGTGTCGGTCGCGACGGCCGCCCCCCACCCGTTCCTCACCCGCACCCTCGGTCTGCTGCCCATCGTGTGCCCCGCCGGCCTGGACCGGCCGCAGTCGCTGGACCGGGCCACCGCGGGCACCGGACCCTACGTGCTGACCGGCTACACCGTCGGCGGCCCGTACGAGTTCACCGTGCGCGAGGGCTACACCTGGGGACCGGCCGGGGCGACGACCGCGGCACCCGGCCTGCCCGCACGGATCGTCATCTCGGTGGTGCCGCAGGAGTCCACCGCCGCGAACCTGCTGCTCACCGGGGACGTCAACATCGCGACGGTGCGCGGTCCTGACCGGGCCCGGCTCACCGGCCGCGGCCTGGCCACCGCGGACGTGGCGACCGTCGTGGGACTGACCTTCTTCAACCAGCGCCCCGGCCGCCCGCTCGCCGACCCGGCGGTGCGCCGGGCCCTGGTGGCCGCGCTGGACCGCCAGGGCCTCGCCAACGTCGCCGTCGGCGGCACCGGCCGACCGGCCGGCGACTTCGGCGCCGTGGGCGCCGTCTGCCACGCGGACCTCGCCCCCGCCAACCTCCCTGCACAGGACGCGGCCGAGGCGCTGCGCGCCGCCGGCTGGACGAGGACCGCCGCCGGCCGGCTGGCCAAGAACGGCCGACCGCTGCGGCTCCGGCTGATCACCAGCCCGGACCTGGGGCCGACCCTGCCGTCCGTCGCCGAGCTGATGGCCCGGACCTGGACGGAACTCGGCGCCGACGTCCGGCTCGTCAGCGAGAGCCTCCCCGCCCTGGTGAACGCGATGTACCAGGAGGGCGACTTCGACGCCGTGGTCGGCAGCACCCCGGGCTTCCCCCTCCCGGTCGGCTTCGTCCCCTTCTTCTCCGGCCCGCCTCCGGCCCAGGGCCTGAACTTCGCGGGCGTCACCGACCCGGAGTACGACGCCCTCGTGGCCCAGGCGCTCCAGGAGCCGGACACGGCCGGCTGCGGCACCTGGAACCGGGCCTCCGCCGCGCTGTTCCGCTCGGCCGACGCCCTGCCCGTCGCGGACGGCCGAAGCACCGTCTACGGCTACCGCACCACCTTCGCCACCACCTTCGGCGGCGAGATCGTCCCCACCAGCATCCGCCTGCACCGGTGAACGGGAGAACGACGTGTCCCCACCGCGACTGTCGCGCCACCCGTGGCCGGCGTTCCTCGGCCGCCGGACGGCCCGGCTGCTCCCCTCCCTGGCGGTCGTGCTCACCGCGTCCTTCGCGATGATCCGGCTCGTCCCCGGCGACCCGGTGCGCGCCGCGCTCGGCGTCGACGCCGCCCCGGCCCTGGTGGCCGCGCGCCGGCACCAACTCGGGCTCGACCAGCCCTTCCTGGCCCAGTACCGGCACTATCTCGCCGGGCTCCTGCACGGCGACCTGGGGACCTCCCTGGTCACCGGCGCACCGGTCGCCGAACTGGTCCGCACCCGGCTGCCGGCCACTCTCGGCATCGCCCTCCCGGCCTTCCTCGCCACCCTCGCCGTCGCCCTGCCCGGCGGACTGCTCGCCGCCGTCCACACCCGCGACGGACGGCGCCCGCGCGCCGAACTGGCCTTCACGGCGGTCACCGCCACCCTGGCCGGGGTGCCGGACTTCGTCCTGGCCGCGGGCCTGACCGCGCTGCTGGCCGTCGGGCTCCAGCTGCTCCCGGTCGCGGGCGCCGCGGGCGCGGGCTCCGCCGTCCTCCCCGTGCTCGCGCTGGCGCTCGCCCCCACGGCCGTCCTGGTGCGGATCGTCCGGGTGGAGGCCCTGAAGGTGCTGTCCGAGGACTACATGCGCACCGCCCGCGCCAAACGGCTGCCCCCCGTCCGGCTCTACCTGCGGCACGCGGCCCCGAACATGGCGACCGCGTCCCTGACCGTCGCCGGCAGCCTGCTGCCCGCCATGATCGCCGGCACGGTCCTGGTCGAGAAGGTGTTCGCCTGGCCCGGCATCGGATCGGCGATGGCGCAGTCCGTCGTCGCCCAGGACTACCCCGTGGTCCAGGCCATGGTCCTGATCCTGGGAACGACCGTCCTGCTCGCCGGCCTGGCGGTCGACCTGCTCCTCGCGCTGGTGAACCCGCGCTCGGCGATCGGAGAGATGTGAATCCGGTGCGCCTGCCCGTCAAACCGCCGCGCTCCCCGATGACCTGGATCGCGCTGGCGATGCTGGCCTCGCTGCTGCTGCTCGCGGTCGCCGGCCCGCTCGTCGGGGGCGCGGCCGCCGACCGTCCGGACCTGTCGGCCGTCCTCCAAGGCCCGTCGGCCGCGCACCCGTTCGGCACCGACAACCTCGGACGGGACCTGCTCGCCCGGGTCCTCACGGCCGCCCGGCTCTCCCTGCTGCTCGCCTTCGCGGCCACGCTGCTGAGCGCGACGGCGGGCATCCTGCTCGGGGCGTCCACCGCCGTGGTGGGCGGTCGCGCCCGCCGGTGGCTGGGCGCCCTGATCAACCTCCTGCTCGCCTTCCCCGCCCTCCTGGTCGCCGTCTTCCTCGCCGTCGTCTTCGGCGCGGGCGCGACTGGCGCGCTGTTCGCCCTCGCCGTCGCCGGCATCCCCGGCTTCGCCCGGCTCTCCCAGACGCTCGCCGCCGGCGTCGCGAACACCGACTACCTGGCCGCGGCCCGCGTCCTCGGGCTGCGCCGGCACCGCCTGATCCGGCGGCACGTCCTGCCCAACATCGCCGAGCCGCTCCTGCTGAGCACCACCATGGCGGCGGGAACGGCGCTCGTCGCGCTGTCCGGGCTGAGCTTCCTCGGGCTGGGCGTGCAGCCCCCCGCGTACGACTGGGGCCAACTGCTCAACCAGGGGCTGGACCGCATCTACGCCCAGCCGGTGCCCGCCCTCGCCCCGGGCCTGGCCGTCCTCTACGCGGCCCTGACCTTCCAGCTGCTCGGCGAGGTCCTGGCCGGCGGCGTCGCCCGGCGCGGACCCGCGCTCAGGGCCCGTCGTGAAGCCCCCGCCGAGGGCAGGCCGGCCACCGGCGACCAGGTCCTGCAGATCGAGGACCTCACCGTCGAACTCCCCACGCCAGACGGGGTGATCCGGCCGGTCCGCGGCGTCTCCCTCACCCTGCGGGGCGGCGAGATCGTGGGGCTCGTCGGCGAGTCCGGCTCCGGCAAGTCGCTCACCGCCCTCGCGATCGCCGACCTGCTGCCGGAGCAGGCCCGGGTGACCCGGCGGACCCACCGCCTGCTCGGCGCCGACCTCACCACCATGACCGCGAAGGAGCGCCACCATCACCTCGCGACCGCACTGGCGATGATCTTCCAGAGCCCGGCCTCGGCGCTCAACCCGTCGCTCCGGGTGGGCACCCAGCTCACCGAGGCCGTCCGGGCGCACCGCGGCGCAAGCCGGGCGGAGGCCGCCGAGCAGGCCGCGGGTGCCCTGCGCCGGGTCGCGCTGTCACCGACGCTCCTGCGGTCCCGCCCCCACCAACTCTCCGGCGGCCAGCGCCAACGCGTGATGATCGCCTCCGGTCTGATGGTGCGGCCGGGGCTGATCATCGCCGACGAACCGACGACGGCACTCGACGTCACCGTGCAGCGGCAGATCACCGACCTGCTCTCCGGCATCCGGCAGGACTCCCCCACCGCGGTCCTGTTCATCAGCCACGACCTCGCGCTCGTCGCCGGCCTGTGCGAGCGCGTGCTGGTGATGTACGCGGGAACGGTGGTCGAGAGCCTGCCGACGGACCGGCTCGCCACCGCCACCCGGCACCCCTACGCCCGGGCGCTGGTCGAGTCCGTGCCGGCCCTGACCGCCGACCGCGACCGGCCGCTGCGGACGGTCGAGGGGAGTCCGCCCGACCCGCTCACGCCCCCTGCGGGCTGCCCGTTCCAGCCCCGCTGCGCACACCGGCGGGACCGCTGCGCCACGGACACCCCTTCGCTGACCGAGCTCGACCCCGGGCACCGGGTCGCGTGCTGGCACCCGCTGCCGCTGCCGGTGCAGGCGGCCACCTCATGACGGTTCTGCAGCTCTCCGACATCACCGTGCGCCACGACGGCCCGCACGGCCCGGTCACCGCGGTGGACGGCGTCTCGCTGGAGATCCCGGCCGGCACCACGGTCGGGCTGGTGGGCGAGTCCGGCTCGGGGAAGTCCAGCCTGGTCCGGGCGATCGTCGGACTCGCACCGGTGCACGGCGGCCGCATCCTGCTCGACGGCCGGGAGGCCGGCGGCCACACCGTCCGGGCCCGGCGCCGGCTGGGCCGCCGGGTCCAGGTCGTCTTCCAGGACCCGGACACCGCGCTGAATCCCCGGATGACGGTCCGCCGGACGCTCGAAGAGGCGGCCACCGCCTTCCACCGACTCGACCGGCGCACCCGCGCGGAGCGCGTGGCCCGGCTGCTCGACCTGGTCGGCCTGGATCCGCAGCTGGCCGGCCGGCTGCCGAGCCGGCTGTCGGGCGGGCAGCGCCAGCGGGTGGCCATCGCCCGCGCCCTGGCCGTCGGGCCCGACCTCCTGATCGCCGACGAGATCACCTCCGCGCTCGACGTCTCGGTGCAGGCGTCCGTCCTCAACACCATCCGCGAACTCCAACGTCAACTGGGCCTGTCCATACTGTTCATCGGCCACAACCTGCCCGCGGTCTGCTACGTCTCCGACGTGGTGGCGGTGATGTACCGCGGCCGGATCGTCGAATCGGCGCCGACCGATGCCCTGCTGCGCGCACCGCAGCACCCGTACACCCGGACGCTCCTCGCCGCCGTTCCCGGCCTCCCCGCCACCTCACCGCCACCGGGCAGCACTCCACTCTCGGTCGACACGGCCAACTCCGCTCCGCTGCACGCAGGTTGCCGGTTCAGCGCGCTCTGCCCGGACGGGCCAGGCCGGCACCCGGAACGCACCGTCTGCACCGAGCGGGATCCCCAGCAGGGTGCCGCCGACCGTCCGCACCGGGCGGCCTGCCACTTCCCGTCCGGCACCGTCGAGCCCGACGAGCCCGAGGACGGACTCTCATGAACGCCGGAAATCCGGACGCCATCGTGGTGGGTGCCGGCGTGATCGGCGCGGCCGTCGCCCTCGAACTCGCGCGCACCGGGCGGCAGGTGGTCGTGCTGGACAAGGCCGGCGGCGCCGGGCACGGCTCCACCAGCGCGTCCAGCGCGATCATCCGGTTCAACTACTCCACGTTCGACGGCGTCGCCACCGCGTGGGAGTCCCGCCACTACTGGGCCGCCTGGCCGGATCACCTGCGGCTCCCCGACCGCCGCCCGCTGGCGGCCTTCCACCGCACCGGGGCGGTCGTCCTCGACGCACCCGGCGCCCCGCCCTCGGCCACCGCCGCCCTCTTCGACCGCGCCGGCGTCCCGTACGAGCGGTGGGACGCCGCGACGCTGCGCCGGCGCCTCCCCGGGATCGACCCCGGGCGGTACTGGCCGCCGAAGCCGGTGGACGACGAGGCCTTCTTCGCCGGCCCCACCGGTGAGCTCGGTGCGCTGTTCACCCCCGACGCCGGGTTCGTCGACGACCCGCAGCTCGCCGCGCAGAACCTCGCGGACGCGGCGGCCGAGCTGGGCGCGCGGTTCCTGTTCCACCAGACCGTGGTGGGCGTCGACCGGCGGACGGACCGGGTGTCCGGCGTCCGGCTCGCCGACGGTACGAGGATCGCCGCGCCGATCGTGGTCAACGCCGCCGGTCCATGGTCCGGCGGCCTGAACCGACTGGCCGGTGTCGGCGGCGAGTTCACCGTCGGCGTGCGGCCACTGCGCCAGGAGGTCCACCAGGTCGCCGCCCCGCCGGGCTACAGCCTCGCCGCCGACCTCGGCCCGGTGATCGCCGACCTCGATCTCGGCATCTACCTGCGGGCGGCCCCCGGTGGACGGCTCCTCGTCGGCGGCACCGAACCGGCCTGCGACCCCCTGGAGTGGATCGACGATCCCGACGAGGCCGACCCCCGCCCCACCGTCCACCGCTTCCGGGCCCAGGTGACCCGCGCGGCCCGCCGCCTTCCCGGGCTCGGCGTCCCGAACCGGCCCACCGGCATTGCCGGCGTGTACGACGTCGCCGACGACTGGACCCCGATCTACGACCGCACCGCCCTCGGCGGCTACTACGTCGCCATGGGCACCAGCGGCAACCAGTTCAAGAACGCCCCGCTGGTGGGCCGGTTCCTCGCGACGCTGGTCGACCGGGTCGAGGCGGGGCACGACCACGACCACGAGCCGGTGCGTCACGTCTGCGAGCACACCAGCAACGTCGTCGACCTGGGGGCGTTCTCCCGTCAGCGCCGCGTCGGCAAGGGAACCGCCCGGACGGTCATGGGCTGACCCACCCGGCAGGACGCCAGCGACGCGTGCTTGTCGCCGGCCTGCAGATTCCACAGGGAGGCGTAGAGACCGTTCCGTTCGAGCAGGGCGTCGTGCGTACCCTCCTCCGCGACGACACCGCCCTTGTCCATCGCATAGATCCAGTCGGCATGCCGGATCGTCGACAGCCGGTGCGCGATGACGATCATCGTCCGGTCGGCCGCGAACTTCTGCAGCGCCCGCTGGATCGCGGCCTCGGTCTCGTTGTCCACCGCCGAGGTGGCCTCGTCGAGGACGACGATCGGCGAGTCCTTCAGGATCGCCCGGGCCAGCGCGATCCGCTGGCGCTGCCCACCCGACAGCGTGGCCCCGCGTTCCCCGATCACCGTGTCGTAGCCCTGGGGCAGAGCCGCGATGAAGGAGTCGGCGTCCGCCAGCCGGGCCGAGTCGACCACCTGCCGGCGGCTGAGGCCGAAGCTCCCGTACCCGATGTTCTCGGCGACGGTGCCGTCGAAGAGGTGCGCGTCCTGCGCCACGAAGCCCACGGCCCGGCGCAGGTCCGGCAGGCTCAGCTCGCGGATGTCCTGCCCGTCGAGCAGGATGCGCCCGGAGTCCGCCTCGTAGAAGCGCATCAGCAGCTTGGCGATGGTCGTCTTGCCCGAGCCGGTGGCCCCGACGATGCCGGTGACCTGCCGCGGCGCGATCCGCAGCGAGAGGTCCCGCAGCGCGGGCGGGCGCCCCGGGTAGGAGAACGTGACGCCGTCGAGCACGACCTCGCCCTTGACCCCGGCCGCCTCCAGCCGCCGGCCGTCCGCCACCGGTTCGACCGGCAGGCCGCGCAGGTGCTCGACCCGATCGAAGGCCGACAGGGTGCGCTGGTACTGGTCGATGGTGCCGCCGAGCCTGGTGAGCTTCCACAGCACCTGCTGCGGCAGCCCGATCAGCGGGCTGAACACCTCGAACGGGAGCGTGCCGTTGAGCACCGCCCGGCCGCCGAGCAGCAGCATCCCGGCCATCGAGGCGGTGGCACAGATCCGGACGTTCTCGGTGTACATCACCACACCGCGGTCCGTCTGCTCGTTGCTCTCCCGGCAGATCTCGCTCAACCGGTCGACCCGCTCCGCCTCGTGGTCCTCGGCGCAGAAGCTCTTGACCGTGGCGCTGGCCTCAAGGTTGTTGATCAACCGGCTCTGCAGCTGCGCCCGGTTCTCACCGGAGACGGCGTAGTCGGCCGCGGTCCGGTCGTGGTAGTAGAACGACAGCCAGGCGATGACCGGGATCGGCGCGAAGGCGATCCAGGCGATCTGCGGTGCCATCAGCAGGAACACCGGTACCAGCACCGCGAAGCTGGTGACGAGCTGGATGACCTCGTGGGCGGAGTTGCCGACGAAGTTGCCCAGCTGGTTGATGTCCTCCGCGAGCACACCGGCGATCCGGGTCGTCCGCTCGCCCTCCAGGTGGGGCAGCTCCAGCCGCTGGACGTGCGGGTACGTCTCCTTGCGCCAGTCGTGCTGGATCGCCTGGCCGAGCCGGCGCCACGACACCCCGGAGGCGTACGACAGCCCCGCGACCGCGACACAGACCAGGCCGGTCACCCCCGCCAGCGCCCAGAGCTGCGTGGACGCGCCGGCCAGGCCCAGCTTGACCAGGGCCGCACTCTCGCCCTTGATCAGCACCAGCGCGATCCAGCCGATGAAGAGGCCGAGCGCCATCTCCACGACCTGCCCGCCGATCGAGAGCAGGGACGCCAGGGCGAACTCTCGTCTGTGCGGGCCGACGATCCGGCTTAGCGGATGCTTCGGAGTCTCCCCCGACAACGGATCCGGCCGGGAACGGGCGGCCTTCCGCCAGGCCCGGCGGACGACGACCGCCGTCGCCACCGCGACCGCGCCGAAACTGACCAGCGGCCGGAGGAGGACCTTTGCTCCCCCCAGTGCGACCACCGCCGCCGCACCGCCGACGAGCACCGACCGCCGACGGTCGCCGGTGCGGTCGGTGCTCGCCGGGGGTGCGTCCGACGCCGAAGCCCGGGTGGCCGGCCGGCGCGGTGCGGTCAGTCGCCCGACCACGAGGCCGACAGCCTGCCGGAGCACCCGGGCGGCCTCCTTCGGTCCCAGTACCCGCCCGTCGTGCCGGATGAGCACCCGCCCGGTGACCGCACTCGCGTGCGCCTCGGTGATCCCCGGGGAGCGCCGCAGGACGGCCTCCAGGGCCTCCGCGGCCCTGGGCCTGCCGAGCACCACGGGAGCCTCCCAGCGCTGCCGGCCCGGAACGACCGACTGCAGCCGCAGTGCCGGGTCGACGCCATGACGCTGTGCCACTTCGCCCACGAGAGATTGCATGGGTACCGATCACCGATTTTTCGGAAGACGCGAGAGGGGGACGGGAACGCTCGGCCGAACTGGCCGAACTTGCCGGACCAGCCGAACTGGCCGGACTGGCCGGACTTCGGGGACGGGAACGCTCAGCCGGACTTGGCGCCGGCGCCGACCGTGGCAGGCACCGGAGCGGGGGTGGCGTTGCTGGGCTTCCCCGACTTGCCGTTGCCGGACTCGACCGAGTCCGCGGCGATGTCGGATCCGATCATCTCGGCCGTCACCTCGGCGGCCAGGTCCTGAATTCCTTCGGTGGCCTCGTGGGCGACCTTCTTCACCTCCACGACGAGCCCGATGGAGGTCTTCACAATTCCTCGCAGCAAGGGCTTCGCGATTCGCTTCGCCAGCGGGGCCACAATCAGACCCACCAGAAACGGGGGAACAACAGGCGGCATGGTCCTACTCCCTGAATGGACTATTCGGGACTGCTCGACGGACTGATCGACGTTCTGCCCGAGCAACCTACCGGACACGGATTCAAAGACTAGGCCGCACACCAGGGGCCTCACCAATCGGCCGCACCCGAATTCACCCATGCGAGTGCTCCAATGCCACAGGAGGGTGAATTCTCGCACGCGACTTGCCCACCTTCCGGGCACTGGGCTACGACGCGCCCACCGATCTGACAATCAGCGAATTTCCTCGCCGACTTCCTGCGTCAGACCCCATACCGAATCCACCACAAACTCAGGTACTTCGTAGGGAAAATTATGGCCGGTGCCATCCGGCGTGAAGACCACCTGAGCCGCGGTCGACGCCGCCAGGTAACGCGTCCTGGTGCGGAGGTAGAACCGCCGTATCCGCTCGGCCTCACCCGGGTCCGCGGCGAGGTCGAGCACCTCCTCGCCCCCCGTGAGATCCCGGGGCGTGATCAACAGGAGCGGCAGGTCCCCGAGATCACCGTCGTAGACCACGGTCTCCCAGCCCACCCGCGCCAGACCGGACGGCGAGAGCTCGCCGAAGATCGACGCCGCGGCGCAGTCCGGGCGCGTCCGACGGCCGCCGCCACGCTGCGCCCCGAACAGGTGCCGCACCGCCGTCAGCAGGTACTCCCGACGGGCCCCGGCGAGCGACGGGTTGGGCGGCCCGAAGGCGATGACCTCGGGCGGGGTCGGATCGAGCAGGACCAGTCCGGCCACCAGATCCGGCCGGCGCCTCGCCGCGTTCGCGACCAGCAGGCCGCCGAAGGAGTGCCCGACGAAAACGAAGGGCCCTCGTTCGCCTGCCCCCTCCAGCGCCGCCAGCAGTTCCCAGGCCTCCCGCGCGGTCGTCCTCGGGAACGGCCCGGCGTCGCTCCAGCCCGAGCCGGGCCGGTCGACCAGGACCGAGCGGGTCCGCGCCGCCATCATCGTGTGCAGGTGCCGGAACTCGTCCCCGGGAGCATGCCCTCCGGGCATCCACACAACCACGGGTCCGCCCGCGGACTCCCCCTCGGCCAGGACGTGCATCCGGTGGCCGCCCACATCGACCAGCACGCCCGGCGGCGGATTCCCGGCAGCCACCCGGGCCACCAGCACGACGTGGCGGACCGACCCCAGCAACAGCGCCAGGCCGACGACCGCCAGGACAGCCCCGAGCACGACGGCCCAGACCGCGCCGACCCCGAGCAGCCCGCCGCCCGCCCCCGCGACCAGCAGCGCCACCGGTAAGCCCAGCCAGTCGCGGCTGAGCGACGCGAGCAAGGTGCTGGCGAGCCGTCCGTCCCCGCGCATCCGTCCTCCGCGGCAGCACTCGAAACCGGCCCCGTCCCACCACCTTGCCCCATCCCCGCCACCCACCGCGACCCAGTGGACAACAACCGTCCGGAACCCGTCCCTCCCTGCCCGCGCGGGCGGTGGCACATCGGTCGGCCCCCTCGCAGACTGGAGACGTCGGTCCATCCCTGAGTCCGGACGTGGCCGTCGGCAGGACTTGGCGTTGCCGCCCAGGAAGGCCCGCCCTTCGGGGTCAGCAAGGGTCTCCGGCCTGCTCGGTGGCGGTGGGCGCCGCCGACGGATGCGGGCCGGACCGCGGGTTGAGCAGGGCCGAGTTGTCGGTGAGGCGGAGGGTGTCGACCTCCGAGTAGCGGTGTGAGTTGAGGGCCCATTCGAGGTTGCCGCGCATCCAGGCCTTCATGCCGTCGATGAAGGCGCTGATGGCGACCCGGTCGGCCTGCCGCAGGCCGTGCCAGCTGCCGCAAAGGGTGGTGAGGGATTCCTCGGCGCGGAGGAAGGCGCGGATGTCACGGGCGACCCTGCGGTACACGTGGTCGATGGCGTCCTGGATCCCACAGCAGAGCTGCCGGCTCACCGCGAGCACGCCGTTGGTGACCTCCCCGATGACGAGTTCCTTCTTCAGCGAGAGGACGTCGTTGACCCAGACGACGACATCCGCGGCTCTGTTGACCATCGTGCGGAGCTGCTCGGACTCGTAGAACAGCGAGGGGACTTCCAGGCCGGCCGCGAACTCCAGCAGGTCCAGCGAGGGGGTGATACCGCCCGAGGCACGCCGTAGCTGGGTGTAGCAGCCGAGGGAAGGGATGTGCCGGTGTTCGCGGTTGACGGCCTCGTAGTGGAAGGCGTCCAGGAACTGTCCCATGTGGGTGATGAACCGCAGCTGCCACTGCGGGCTCTGCTGGACGGCGAGAGCCCGCCACACCTCGGTGAGTTCGACCGTGAGGGGCGGCACGTCCCGGGCCGGTGACGGCTCGCCCGACCGGAGCGAGAACGCGGCGAGCGTCCGCAGGGTCGTGCGGGTGTGGCCCATGGCCTCCGCCGACTCGCAGCCGTCGTAGAGGTCGTCGATGACGAAGGCCCAGGTGAACCAGCCTGCCAGCGGCGCGAGTCGTTCCGCTCGAAGGTGCGGATAGCACCGGGCGATGAGCTCTCCGAGGTGCGTGTCGGCGAGTCTCTGCCGGGCTCGCGGGCTGTCCACCAGGCCGTAGCGGTCGGCCCAGTCCAGGATGAGCAGCTCCAGGTCGGCCTGATAGGGGGACATCCGCGGTGGCAGCCGGTACAGGATGTGGTCGGGGCCGGGCAGCAGCCGGAGGTCGTCGGGGACGGGATGGGGCATCGTCATACGGCGTCGGCTCCTTCGGGTCGGTCCGCTCCGGTGGGGTTCAGCGTCGTCCGCGGAGCCGCAGGTGCAGCGGGCCCGGATGGATGACCGTCCACGGCCGGGGTTCGAGCAGATGGCGGGGCACCGGACCGGGCAGCGGCTCCAGCCGCCACCGGGAGGTGATGACTGCGACGGCGAGGGTGAGTTCGGTGAGGGCATAGACGTCCCCGATGCACTTGCGGGAGCCCACCCCGAAGGGGATGTAGGCCTCGCGGGGCATCCCGGCCCGGCGGCCGGGCAACCAGCGGTCGATGTCGAAGAGTTCGGGCTCCGGATAGAGGTCGGGGCGGTGGTGGATGAGGTACGGGGAGAGCAGGACCGCCGTTCCCTTCTCAAGCCTCCGGCCGGCCAGTTCGACGGGTGAGGTGACGGCACGGCTGAAGAACCAGGCGGACGGGTAGTACCGCAGCGTCTCCGTCACCACGCGGCGGGCGAGGTCCAGGCGGCCGAGGGCGTCACGGTCGATGCCGGCCCCTGCGGGCAGGACGACCCGCGCCTCCTCCGCGACGGCGTCAGCCAGCGCCGGGTCCCGCGAGAGGAAGAACAACGCCCAACCGAGCGCCGAGGCGGAGGTGCCGATGCCCCCGGTGAGCATGGTGACGACCTGGTCGCGCATCTCCCGGTCGCTCATCCCCTCCTTGACCATGAGCGCCAGGAGATCGTGACCGGGGCCGGTGCCGCCGTGCCGGCGGGCGTCGATCGCGCCCTCGACCACCTGGCTCACGATGGAACACGCCTGCCGGAAACGGCGGTTGGCCGGAGTCGGCAGCCGATCGAGGAGCCGGAACGGAGAGCGCATGTGCCGGCCGATGCCCTCGTGGAAGTCCGGGTAGGACGCGGCGAGCGAGGCCACCTCGGCGGACGATCCGTCCGCGGAGAACATCGTCCTGGTGATGATCCTGGCGATCAGCCGGTACGCGTGCTGCTCGACCTCGATCACCGCGTCGTCCTTCCAGCCGGACGAGGCGGAGAGGGCCTCCTCCAGCATCACCTCCAGATAGCGGGAGAGCGCGTCCGGACGGAATGCGGGCTGAAGCTGCCGGCGCTGTCGGCGGTGCACCTCGTGAGGGGTGGATCCTAGACCGTCGCCCAGGAACCACCTCAGCTTGTCGAACAGCGGCCCGCCCTTGTCGAAATGCCGGGTGTCGGTGAGGACGTGGTGGAACAGGTCGGGCGAGCAGAGCATCATCGCGCGCTGCGGCCCGAGCCGGATCTCCACGAGATCGCCCTGCTCGGCGAGCGAGCGCAGGAACGGCAGCGGATCGCGGAACAGGGCCGGGACGTGCCCGAGCAGCGGGCGCGCGCCGGCGGCACGGGAGGTGCGGTAGCCGGTTTGCGTGGTCACGGTCATATCTCCCCATTCGCCGCAGGTGTGCTTTCCAGGAAGGCGCATCAGGCGCTGCGCTTTCCTGCGGGCAGCCAATCTGGCACCACACCAGTGGAGTTGAGAAGCTCATGGTCGCCCCGAAAACATTTACGACCAATCTCCGGCCGGTGCGGATCATCCCTCGGGGAATGGCGTCCTTGGTTTGATTCGCATCTGCGTGCGCCGGCCGAGCGGTCTCGCGCAGGCGAACGGTTCCAGATCCGGCCACTACCACCCAGTAGTGCATTTCACAAATTATTCACCGGATTCCACTTGCAAATCCGATTCACGCTGCGGGCAGCGTGAGCCGTCCTTCGGCCCGTAACAAAAGCCCGAAGCGCTGGTGGTAGCCCTCGGCCCGTCGAACAGGCTGTCACCCTATCTCCGTTGGTGGCCTGCCAGGTCGTCGAGGAGGGCGTCGGCGACCACCTCCTCGACCACGGCGGTGCGCAGTTCGGCCATCGCGTCGCTGAGTGCCGGGTCCCAAGGTGCCGGAGTGAGGCGCCCGGGATCGGGGCCGTCGGGCACCCGGGTCACGGCGGACCGGTAGTCCTCGGCGGCCATGCGCCAGGGGACGGCTCCGGTCTTGGCCAGGACGTGGGCGGCGATCCGGATGCCCTCGCCGTCGAAGTCGCCGTGGTAGTGCAGGGAGGCGTCGCAGTCGGCGAGCAGGCGCAGCAGGTGGATCACGGCGGTGTTGGGCCAGCCCGAGGTGCAGACGACCGGCGGGCAGTGCCGACCGAAACGACGGAGGGCGAGGGCGAGCACGCTGGGGTTCTCGGTGATGTGCACGGGCCCTGCGGACCGGCCGAGTCGGCCGGCCGAGCGCAGTTGGGCGAGGGTGAGGCTGACGGGGTGTCCGGCTTCGGCACTGATCCGGCAGATCCGGGCGGCCGCAGCGTCGCCGCTGAGGTGAAGACCGGCAGCGAGCACGGTGGAGGAGAGTTCGTCGTCGGCGACGCCGGCCCGGCTCCAGAGCGCGCGCCGGGCGTGGGCGCTGTCCGGCATGCCGGTGCCGTACAGCACCGCCAGGGCCCGCAGGACGACGGAGGACAGCCGGGTCCCGTCGTCGAGGGCGTGGGAGTCTCCGTCGAGGTGGCGGGCGGCGACGACCGGGAGCGGTTCGCCGTCGGCCGGGAGCTCGGCCAGTACGGTGAGTGCGGCTGCCAGCAGGCTGCGGGTCCGTTCGGGTGAGCCGTCGACCAGTCCGTTCGCCCGGAGGTGGGTGACCCACTCCACGAGGACGGGCTGTGCGGCGACGACCTCGTGGCCGGCCAGCCAGTTCCACAGCGCGTCGCGCTCGTCGGCCGCTCGTTCACGCTCGGCGGCCCGATCCCTGATCGGCCCGAGGATGGCGGTCACCACCTCCCGTACGGGCCGGCCGCAGGCCTCCAGTACGGCCGCTTCGAGTCCGGCGAGTGGGACCGTCGGCTCGGCGCCCGGGAGCCGGTCGAGTCCGAGGAGGTCGGCCAGGGCTTCCCGGCCGGCGTCGTCGAGCGGCCCGACCCGCACACGGCTCACGGGCCGGCCGGTGGACAACCGGCCGTGGACGGCGTCCCAGAGGGGCCGGAGTTCAGGGAGGTCCAGAGTGTGACGGCTCGTCATTCCAGCTCTCCCGTAGCGGAATCGTCGGGCAGCAGGTCGGTGCCCGTCCAGGTGAAGCGGGCGCTGGTGACGGCGTCGTCGCCGTCGGCGCCCGTGATCAGCTGGTGGACGGCGATGCCGGAGAGCTCTCGGTAGGTGCACCACTCGTGGTCGGAGGTGAGCACCACGTCGAGGTCGAGCGCCGTGAGGAGGGCGAAGACCTGCCCGCGGTTGACGGTGTCGACTCCGACGAAGACCTCGTCGAGGAGGATCAGGCGAGGGGATCCCGGAACCGCCTCGTAGTGGGCGGCCACGGCGGCGAAGAGCGGGAGGTGGAGGGCGATGGCCTTCTCACCGCCGGACAGCGCACCGTGGAGCTTCTTGGTGAGCAGCTGCCAGCCGGCGCCGTTGGCGCGGTCCAGCTTGACGACGAACTGGTGCCAGGCGGTGTAGTCGAGGACCTCGGCCAGCTGTTCCTCCCATGTGGCCGCGGTGTTACGGGACTTGGCCTCCTCGATGCGGCCGCGGAAGAAGGCGTGCAGCGCCTCGCGGTCGGCCTCGGTGATCCTGGCCGGGTCCTTGAGCAGGAGTTCGCGGGCCGTCCTGGTACCGGCGGGCAGGTCGGGGTGGATCTGCCAGACCAGGCGGACGGCGACCTTGGAGGCGGTGCGAACCCGTTCGAGGTGGCCGTTCATCCGCTCGACGAGCTCACCGGCCTGGCGGATGCGGGAGGCGAGGTGGCGCCGGGTGTCACCGGTGAGGGTCTGGTCGAAGAGGTTCCGTTCGGCGGCGGTGATGTCCTCGTGGCTGCGGTCGCGGTCGCTGGTGAGGGTGGAGAGGAGGCCCGTCGCACCGGTCCGGACGCCGTCGATGGTGGCGGTGAGGACGTGGATGTCCTCGTCGGCTTCGAGTTCGAGGTCCGCACGGGTGCTGAGGCTCTGGCGGGCCCGGTGGACGGCTTCGGCCAGGCGGTTGAGCGAGTCGCCGAGGTTCCTGGTGCCGTACGGCAGGTTCGGCCACTTGGCGGCGGTCTCGCGGGCGGCTTCGAGGGTGGCGCGGGTGCCGTCCTCGGCGGTGAGGGCGAGCGTGAGGCCGGCGTCCTCGGGGAAGCCGAGGACGCAGAGGCGCCGGAAGCGCTGGGCGGCCTCGTTGCGGTCCGCCACGGCCCGGTCCCGGCGGTCCGCGTCCTGGGCCATGGTCGCGCTCAGCGAGCCGATCCGGCCTTCCAGGGCGATGAGCGCCTTGGTGGCGGCTTCGATCTCGCCGCGGGTGCGGCCGAGCGCCTGGCGCAGGTCGCTGATGCGGGCGGCCACCTCGCGGTAGTCCGCGCCGACGGTGTTCTCGACGGCTGCGAGCGCCGCCCTGAGCCCCCGGGCGTCGGCCTCGGCCTGCTCGGCTTCGGCCGCGCTCTCCTCGGCGACGGCACGGGACGCCTCGGCATGGCCGCGAGCGGTGTCCCAGGCCTGTCGGGCCGCCACCCAGGCGAGGTGGGAGTCCAGCCAGACGTCGGCGTGTTCGCGCAGCCCATCGACGGCGGAGGCAGCGGTGTCCAGGGCGGCGCGCTCGGTCGGCAGGGCATGCTCTGCGGCGGTCACGGCGAGTGCGCGCAGAGCGACGGCGACCACGTCCTCCTGCTGCGCGAGCCGTTCGACGGCCTCGCGTACGGCGTCCTCGCGGGCGCCCACCTCGGACTCCGAACGCTCCCAGGCGCGCCTGGCCTGGTCCACCTCCCGGTGGTGCGGCCGGGACGCGAGGTCGGCGCCGAGGCGCAGCCGACGGTCGGCGAGGGTGCGCAGCTCCGCGTCGAGCGCGGCGACGGTGGCGTTGACCTCGGCCAACTGGGCCGTGAGTTCGGCGATCCGACGCTGTCTGGCACGCTCCCGAGCCGCGGCGCCGATGTGGCTGGACTCGTCCTTGGACCAGGTGCCGGTGGCCGTCGCGAGGCGCCAGCTGCCGTCGGCCGCGACGGCGGCCGGGTGGCCTGCGGGGAGCGTGGGGCCGTAGGCGACGCCGGCGAGCAGCCGCCGTACCCGGTCGGCCGGCACGGGGCCGTCGGATTCGGGACGCAGGACGTCGAGCAGCGAGGGGCCCGGTACGGGGTCGGCCGATGCCGGGTCGGCCAGCGTGTCGTGGCCGGGGATGGCAAGGCCGCCATCGGGAGTCAGCCAGGCGTCCAGCAGCCCCGCCGCCTCCAGGGCGGCTTCGATGCCGGCCTGGTCGGCGGGCGGCACGTCCGGCCGAAAGGCCAGCAGGCGCCAGAGCGGTGCTCCCGCCATGGCCGACCGGTCCGCTGTGCGGGTGCGTGGCGGAACGGGCGGGAGATCGCTCTCACCGGCGGTGTGTTCCAGCTCGTCGGCGATCCGGTCACGGCGGGCGCGGGCGCCGTCCCGGGTGGCGCGAGCGGTGGTCTCGTCGGCGGTGATGTCGCTCTCGGCGGCGCGGGCAGCGGTCTCGACCAGGGCGAGGACGTCGGTCTCGACGGCGGAGCAGGAGGCGAGTTCCTCGGTGTCGGCGATGCGCAGCTCGGTGCAGTCGGCCGTCGCCCACCGGCGCAACCGGTCGGCGTGGGCGTCGACGGTGGTCTCGTGGTGGCGGCTGTTCTGGTCACGCCGCGCGGTCGCGTCGGCCAGCCTGCCTCGGGCCTTGTCGAGGTGGTCCTCCGCCACGGTGCGGTCCGTGACACACCGCTCGTGGCGCTCGACGGCGGCACGGACCCGGGCGATCTGGCCGTGGCGGGACGCGATCGCGCCGCGCAGCAGGCGACGTGCGCCGTGCGACTGCTCCCCCGACTCCGCGGACGGGCCGGATGCGGTGCCGAGAATGGTCTGCACCTCTGCGCAGAGGGACTCCATGGCCGCTCGCCGCGCCGCGCCCCGGGCGTCCTCCGCGGCGGCCCGGGTGTGCTCGGCGCGCTGCTCCGATCGCAGCCGGGCCTCGTCGGCCCGGCCGGCGCCCTCGGAGGCCGCCAGGATCTTGCGGTCGGCGGCGGCGCGGAGGCGTGCGGCGGTCGCTACGGCGTGCTCGGTGCGGCGGCGGAGCTGGTCAAGTTCCCGGCCCTGCCGGTAGACCTCCGAGTCCAGGAGTCCCTGGACGGCGCCCTCGGTCTCCTGCGCGGTGTGTTCGAGCTCCGCCTTGGCCAAAGTGCGCCGCTCGCGCTCGCCGAGGGCGTCGGTGTGGTCCTCCTCGCTCGCGCGGGCGATCCGGGTGAGGTTGTCCATCTCGGTGGTGGCGGAGATGAGCGCGGCCGCCCCGCTCCGCAGGACGCGCTGGGCGTAGCCGCGTTGCTGGGTCGCGACGGCGGTGGCCGCGGCGACCTCCTCGTCCAGAGTCCTCAGGTATTCACGCTGGCGGTCGAGACGTTCGAAACCCTCGGCGAGTTCGGTGATCTCGCCCTGACCGAGCGGGGGCAGGGCACGGGACAGGAGGGAGGACAGCAGCGACGGGTCCAGGCGCTCGGAGAGCTTCGGGGTGCGGAGCTGGAGCAGGGCGGTGATCAGGGCGTCGTAGCGCTGCTCGCTCAGGCCGGGGAACAGGGTGGTCCGGACGGCATTGCGGTAGTCGGCCGCCGATGCGTGGAGCTCGCCCCGGCCCTGCAGGGCCTCCGCCAGGGCGGCGCGGGTGAGCGGCTGACCCGCGTCGTTGACCAGGGCGAGGCCGCCGGGACGGTCGATCCGCGCGGTGGTGGTGAAGAAGTCGGCCGTGACACCGCTGGTGTGCACGCTCGCCTGGAGCCTGGCGCCGCAGGTGAACCAGGCGGGACGGCCGTCGGTGTGCCGGCTGTCGGTGTGACGGCCGTCGGTGAGGACGAACTCCAGCCAGACGTAGCCGACCCGGGTCTTGCCGGACGCTCCCTCACCCATCAGGTTCCAGTGCATGGTGCGCTCGGAACCGCCGAAGGTGGACAGCCGGTTGGGGCGCAGACTGGCATCGAACAGGAACGGCAGCAGCACCTCCAGCGCCTTGGACTTGCCGGTGCCGTTCTGCCCCCTCAGCAGCAGGCGGCCCTCGTGGAAGGTGAAGGTCTCGTCGTAATAGCGCCAGACGTTGAGGATTCCGGCCCTGGCGGGCTGCCACCGCGCCGGACCGGCCTCCACGGTTCGGGGTGCCGAGGGCAGCGGGAGTTCCGTCAAGGTCATCGGTTGGGTTCCTCCCTGGTCACGGTGCGGGGCTGTCGGCAGTGGCGGCCCGGTAACGGAAGGCCGCGGGCCGGGGGACCGTACGGTCGCCAACTCGGCGGGCCAGGCCGAAGTCGGTCAGGACGCGGACGGCGTCGGTAGTCAGACGCTGGGCTCCGTCCTCCGACTGGTAGCTCTTCGCCCACTGCGGGAAGCGGCGCAGCAGGTCGTACGCCTCGGCGGTGAGCTGTTCCGGCATCAGCCCGCCCGGTGCGGCCGTCAACGGTTCCAGCAGGAGCAGGGCGGCGACGCGGGCGGTGGCGGAGTCGTCGGGGAAGCGGCTGTCGGTGGCAATCCCGTCCGGGTCCACGAGCAGCAGGCCGTCGGCTCGCTCCTCCAGTACGAAGCCGCTCTGCTCGGCCGCGCGCCGGACGATCTGACGGCCCGTCGGTGACGTGAGATAGGCCAGCTCGTCGGCGGAGAGCTCGTCGTGGTGGAGCACCGGGTCGTCGAAGAGCCGACGCAGGACCGAGTGCCGGAGCCGAAGGTTTCGCTGGGCTTCCGACGCATCGGCACCCCCGTACCGCTGCTCGCGCACCGTCTCCCGCAGGAGTCCCTCGAAGCGCAGAGGTACCTCGTCGGCCGGGACGGCCAGCCGGGACGGGCCGACGGGTGCGGCGAGCAGGCGCGTCAGCACGGTGGCGTCCACCCGGTAGAGCACCTTGGCGTCCGCCGAGTCGGCGAAACTCTCCGTGGCACCGTCCACGGTGAGCAGCGCGCCGTAGGACTCCAGCAGCTTCAGGACGTCCACGAAGGCCATGCGTTCGGCCTTGCTCGCGGTGTCGAAGGGCGGCAGCGCCTCGTCGGCAGCGCAGGCCTGGACGACGCGGTCGGCGAGCAGGCCGACGGTCGTGACCGGGACCGGCAGCAGCTCGGCGGCGGCGACGCACAGCAGGGTGTAGCGCCGCCGGTCGAACGGCGCTTTGCCCGAGCGCAGTCGGCGGGCCGGACGGGAGGCGTCGGGGACGGTCCGGATCTTGAGCAGCCGGGCGTACCCCAACCGCGGCTCGACCACCAGGTGCCAGCCGCAGTGGTAGTCGAACCACTTCGTCAGCGGGTCCTGCCTGCGGCGGATCACTTCGAAGGCGGGTGAGTCGCCGCGCTCGGTGATCAGCGGCCGGCCGAGGAGCAGTCTGATGCCTCGGGCGACGTCCTCCCGCTCGGCCAGGACCAGTTGGTTGGCGAGGGTGCTCATGCTCCCGCCCCTTCCCGAGCCATGGCGGCTGGGAGGTGCTCCCGCGGCTCGACAGGGGCATTCACCCCCACGCGACTCTCGATTGTTCGCTCTCCCCCAGCCTCCGGCCGGGGGAGCCCCCGTCGCTCGCTCATCCGGCCGCCTCCCGAAGGACCACCCGTCCGGCCGCCCGGACTGCGGATCTCCACCAGGTAGTCCGGCCCCTCCAGCCGTCCGCGGGACGTCCGCAGGACGGCTCGTCCACCGTCGCCCGACCGGAGGACGATCTCGACGCGGCCGTCCGAGGTGACCGCCCGGCGCACGCCGCTGCCGTCCGGCCGTACGGCCAGCGCCCTGCCGAGGAGGTCGAGCAGTCGCTCGAAGACCGCGTGCTCCAGACTGCCGAACGCGGAGAGCCGCACGGGGCCGTCCGTCCCCAGGATGTCCCAGGCCGCTTCCAGTTCGGCACGCTCCTTCCGGGCCCGCTCGGCCCGGGCCGCCTTGATCCCGCCGATGTCGCGCACCTTGCCGGTCCGCGTGAACCGCTCGGTGCGGCCGCTGGTGCGCAGCAGGGCGGACACCTCGACCGGTGGGGCCTCGGCCCAGGTGGACGACGGCGGCACCACCTCGGGGTCGGGGTGGGCGAGGTGCGCGTGGCGAGCCGGTCCGAGGCCGGAGGCGGCCGACCAGAGGCGGTGCAGGTCCTCCTCCGTGGGCGCGGCGGCGAACCAGCGGGCCAGCTCGCGGAAGTCCTGCGCGGCGCTGGAGGAGCGCCGACGCGACTCGGTGATCCGGTCGAGGACCTGCAGAAGCGTCACGATCGCACGTCGGGCCACGTCGTGCAGCTGTTCCACACGGGGCCGTGAGCCGTCCGTCGGCAGGAACCACGCCCGCAGGCCCTCCCAGCGCGCCTGCCGACGCTCCAGCCACGCCGGGGCGGGGTCGCCACCGGCGAGCGGCGGCAACTCGGCACCGCGCAAGGCCCGTTCGTGCAGCAGGCGCACGCCGCGCTGCTCGACCCGTCGCGCGGCCGAGGCCACCGCCTGACCGCGCTGGTCGAGGTTGAGGAGGAACTCCTGGAGGTACGCCACCGTCGCGGCCTTGACCTCGCGGAAGGTCGCCAGGTCCGCACCCTCGGCGCGCAGCAGGCGTTGCAGCTCGCCGTTGAACGCCCGGGTGTTGGCCAGCAGCGCCTCCAGGTGGCCCTCCAGTTCGTGCAGGGTGGTGAAGACCCGGCGGTCCGACGACGCCGGGTCGCCGAGCAGCACGTACAGCTCGTCGAGCCGGTCGGTGACGGCCTCCAGTACGGCGGTCTGGAGCGCGCCCGTGGCAGCGAGCACGGACATGGCGTGCTCGACCCCGGCGAGTGCGGCCTCGCCGCGCCGCGTCAGGGAGTAGTGGAGGTTCCGGCGCTCGTACTCCTCGGCCGTGCGGTAGTTCTCCGCGTGGTTCTGGACGACGTCAAGCAGCTGCCACTCCCTGAGCTTCCGCAGCGCCTCCTGCAGATCGTCGTCGTGGGTCGAGTCGAGCCAGCCCACCGTCCGCAGGCGCGCACGGACCTCGTCCAGCCCCAGCGCTGTCTCCAGCCGTTCGTTGGCCGCCCCGAACGCCTGCAGGATCGCACTGTAGAGCTCGGCCCGGTCGCCGGTCGTGAACCGGAACATCTCCGGCGGCACCCTGCGCAACGGCTCCCCTCCTCTCCCCCGGTCCCCCCTGTTCCAAGGACGGCACCACACTACGCGGACGCACTGACAGGGCGGAGCGAGATCCCGAGGTCAGGCACCGGGCAGGGGCGCACGGGGCGCGGAGATACGCCCAGCGCCGGTCAAGTGCGCCGACCGAGGCGCGCGTACGCGGCGGCGCGGATCTGCGAGGGGCCGCAGGCCCAGACCATGATCCGGCCGCCCACCAGCATCCCGGCCGGGTGCCCGTGCACCCGCCACACCACGCTGGCCGGGCCGAAGAGGCCGGGGTCCCCGGCCGGGCGGTCGTAGCGCTCCAGGTGCAGGTCCTGCCCGTGCACGGTGGCGTTGATCTCGGCCAGCAGCCTGGCGCGCAGCGCGGCGAGCGGCGCACGCCACCCGGTTGCCCCGGTTCCTGATCCCATCCTGCCCGCCCCCTCCTCGCCCCGGGCCACCACAGTACCGACGGGGCCCCGGCATGGTGCAGGAAGGGCGCAGTTCCTCAGCCGCGGCACCCCACGCTCCCGGGTACCTCCGATTGCTGCGCCGACGCCGACTCACGGAGAGGTGACGGCCTGCTCCAGCAGGCCGTGAAGGACGCGCTGCTCCTGCGGGGTGACGCCGTGCACTCGCCGATCCAGATCGACCACCCCGACTGGTCCTCGTCCTTCGACCACGACCCCGCCCGGACCGCCGACCACCGCCGCCGTCTCGTCGCCGAGTTGGCAGAGCCCGGCACGATCGGCTTCGGTGTCCACTTCGCCGACGTGGCGTTCAAACACGTCCAGCAGGATGGAGACGGCCCGCCGTGGCGGCCCCTGGACGCCTGACCCGCCGGGACCGGGCCCCATCCGCGGATCGGACGGCGGCGTCCTGCCGATCGCTCGGCGGCTCTTCAAGCAGCCCGCCGTCCGCACCGGGGCCCTGCTGGTGGTCGTCTCCGGCTCCCCTGGCCTGGGCTTGATGAGTTCCGCCCCCATCTAAAACCCCAACTACCGCCTGCGCTTGGCCCGGTGGGCGGCGATCAGGTCGCGGTACCAGGCATACGAGGCCTTCGGAGTCCGCTTCTGCGTCTCGAAGTCGACGTGGACGAGCCCGAATCTCTGGCTGAACCCCTCGGCCCATCGAACAAGCTGGCATTATAGGGAAACCACAACCGTCAGCCACGAGCCTCCCCAACTTACCTACCAGTGACGGGAGTTATCGACCCCTACTTCGCATGCCGCGCCTTGTGGGCAGCGATCAGGTCGCGATACCAGGCGTACGAAGCCCTCGGAGTGCGGCGCTGGGTCGCGAAGTCGACATGGATGAGACCAAAACGCTGATTGAACCCCTGCGCCCATTCGAAGTTGTCGAGGAGGGACCAGGTGTAGTAGCCACGAACGTCGACGCCCTCGGCGACGGCCTGGGCGAGGGCGTCGAGGTGGGAAGCCATGAAGTCGATGCGGGGTTGGTCGGGGGTGGTGGGTTCGGTGACGGAGCAGCCGTTCTCGGTGATGGTGACGGGCGGGAGGGCGGGGCCGTACACGTCCCGGAGGTGCAGAAGGAGCCGGGTCAGAGCCTCGGGGACGACGGGCCAGCCGAAGGCGGTGTGGGGGGCGTCGGGGATGTCGACGAGGTCGAAGGGGAGGAGGCCCGGGGTGGTGGGGGCGGCGACGCGGGTGGGGTTGTAGTAGTTGACGCCGAGGCCGTCGAGGCCGGGGGCGTGGATGAGGTCGAGGTCGCCGGGGCGGACGGCGCCGTAGATGTCCTCGGGGACGCCGAGGGCGGAGAGGTCGGGGTAGCGGCCGAGGAGGACGGGGTCGGTGAACAGCCGGTTGTGGAGGGTGTCGTAGGCCGCGGCGGCCTCCGCGTCGGCGGGTGAGGGGGTGGCGGGCTCGACGGGGGTGAGGTTGTTGGAGAGCATCACCTCCAGGCCCCGGTCGTGCAGGACGGTGGCGGCCAGGCCGTGGCCCAGGAGCTGGTGGTGGGCGGCCGGGAGGGCCTCGAACATCATCGTGCGGCCGGGAGCGTGGGTGCCCAGCGCGTACCCGAACACCGTGTGCACGAAGGGCTCGTTGAGGGTGATCCAGGCGGGGACGCGGTCTCCGAGCCGGTCGGCGACGACGGCCGCGTAGTCGGCGAACCGGTACGCGGTGTCGCGGTTCAGCCATCCGCCGGCGTCCTCGAGCCCCTGGGGCAGGTCCCAGTGGAACAGGGTGGGCAGCGGCGCGATGCCGGCCTCCAGCAGGGCGTCCACCAGCCGGTCGTAGAAGGCCGTCCCGGCCGGGTTGACGGCGCCCGCCCCCGCGGGCACCACCCTCGGCCACGCCACCGAGAACCGGTAGCCGTCCAGCCCGAGGCCCTTCATCAGCTCGATGTCCTCGCCGTACCGGTGGTAGTGGTCGCAGGCCACCGTCCCCGAGTGCCCGTCCCGCACCGCGCCCGGCCGCTCGCAGAAGGTGTCCCACACGGACGGCCCGCGCCCGTCCTCCTCCACCGCCCCCTCGATCTGGTACGCGGCGGTGGCAGCGCCCCACCGGAACCCGACCGGCAAGTCGAAACGATCCGGCACGGCAGCCTCCCAGCAAGAATATGAGGATGCCTCATGTTACTTGCGCGACACCAAAACACCAGAGGCGACCGGCCCCGGCGCGGTGCGACGGCTCAAACCCCTTGGGCCGTCGCCGAGTTGGCCCGTCCCTCGAAGGCCGTCGCCAGGCTCCGGCAGCGGATCTCGTGGTGGCCGCCCGGGGTGGGGCGGGGCGGGGCGGCGTCCTCCTGGGCCCCGGCCAGGGCCGCCTCGCGCACCGCGGAGGCGACGGTCTTGGCGACGTCCTTGTGGAAGACGCTGGGGATGATGTAGTTCGCGTTGAGCTCGTCGTCGGCGACGGTGGTGGCCAGCGCCCGGGCGGCGGCGATCATCATCTCGGTGTTGACCGTGCGGCTCTGGGCGTCCAGCAGGCCACGGAAGACGCCCGGGAAGACCAGCACGTTGTTGATCTGGTTCGGGAA
>NZ_JAHTKP010000089.1 GCF_019192735.1 Kitasatospora aureofaciens | reverse complement strand
CGGCGACGGTCCGCCCGGCCGCCTCGGCGTCGGTGAGTCCGCGCCAGACGCGGGCCCGCAGGGTGCGTCCGGAGATGTGCTCCAGCAGCGTGGCCAGGGTCTCGTTGCGGGTGGCGTGGACGACCGCCCGGTGGAAGGCGGCGTCGTGCCGGATCAGCAGTTCGATGTCGTCCTTCGCGTCCCGCATGGCCGACAGGTGGCGCTCGACCTCGGCGAGGTCCTCGTCGGTGATGCGGGTGGCGGCCAGCGCGGTGGCGGCGGGCTCGAAGAGCCGGCGCACCTCGGTGAGCTCCAGGACGGTGTCGCCCTGCAGCAGTTCGACCGCGCCGCCGAGCCCTTCCAGCAGCAGCGCGGGGGCCAGGCTCGTCACGTACGTCCCGTCGCCGCGCCGGATCTCCAGGACCCGGGCGACGACCAGCGACTTGACCGCTTCGCGCGTCAGGTTCCGGGACAGGCCGAGTTCCGCCGCGAGCTGCTGCTCGGGGGGCAGCTTCGCTCCGGGGAGCAGCTCGCCCTCCCTGATCATCTGGCGGATCCGGGTGATTGCTCTGTCAGTCAGGGACACGGCGTCAACGTAGCAGGTGATCCCATGTCCAGGAAGGGAGTTCACCCGCTTCTCCGAGCAATGAGCGCCCCCAGCTTGGCACTTCACCGGTCGACCTTCGCAGGCCAAGGCCTCCGGGGCTGGATCCATCCCATCGATCACCGCCTCGCCCGGCCTCCTGTTCGCTCGGCCGGCAGGTCCACCTCACGCGAACCACACGTGATCTCCGCAGAAGCCTCGCCCCGGGCCGGTGTCGCGGCCGGGGCAGATCTGCGTACGCTCCGCAGAAGACCCGTCGTGACGCACGGGCAGCTACGGAAGATCGAATGAGTTACTGCACGCTCTGCCAACGCCACCTCAACGGCGCGCTGTCCTGCCCGGGCTGCGGGCGGCCGCAGGAGGAACTCCCCCGGCAAGGGGAACTCCCCGAGCAGGGGCGGGAAAGCCCGACCACGGACCCGACCGCCATGGCTTCCGCACCCCGGAGGGCCCGGCGGCGAACGACCCGGCGGCGCGGCGCCCGGCTCGCCCTGGCCGCGCTCGGTGTGGCGGCGGGCGGACTGGCCACCGCCGTGGTGGCGCTCGGCCAGGGCGACGGCGAGGCGGTCCCGCTCCCGGCGGACAGGACGGCGGCGTCCGCATCGACGGCCACGCCGTCCGCTCCGGGCACTGTGAGCGTTCCCATCACGGCGAGCGCCGCCCCGAGGAGCGCGAGCCCCACGGCGCAACCGTCGGCCGCCGGCGCCCGGCCCAGCGCGTCGAGGACCACCGCCGCGCCGTCGCGCACCGCCCCGAGCGGGCCGCCCGCTCCGCAGCCCGCGACGGCGCCGACCACCGGGCACTCGCCCGGCCCGGCCGGGCCCACGGCAACGCCGACACCGACACCGACACCGACCTGCAAGCAGGTCCTGTTCTGGTGCACCTGACCGGCGCGAGGGCCCGCCGCCGCCCGTGAAACTTGCACCGGCAGAACCGCTTCCATCGGCCGCATCGCCGGGATGCCGCGGAAGCGGCCCGACCACTCCTTGACAGGCACCGGCCACTGCCGCAGCGTCAACAGCCGACACCGGAAACCGAAGCAGGGGCGGAGCCCGGATGCCGCAATGTGAGCGCTAACAGCTCGTGGCGCCCGCGGCACCTTCACACCGGCACCGGCACCGGCACCGGCGTCAACCGTCCACAGAGAAGGGGTTCCATCTTGCGTTCCCGGCACCTGAAGTCCCGCCTGCTCGCCGTACTGCTGGCGGTCGGCGCCGCGTTAGGGGTGAGCCTGTCCGCCGCTCCCCCGGCCGGCGCCGCCTCACTGACCCGGATCACGGCCTTCGGCCACAATCCGACCAACCTGCAGATGTACGTGTACGTCCCGAACGGCGTCAAGCCGCACCCTGCGATCCTGCTGGCGCTGCACGGCTGCCAGGGCTCCGGGCCGTACATGTACTCCAGCACGGACTTCGCGGGGCTGGCCGACCGGTACGGCTTCATCGTCGTCTACCCCTCGACCAGCCCCGGCGGCAGCTGTTGGGACGTCTCCTCCGACCAGGCGCTGACCCGCAACGGCGGCAGTGACCCGGTCGGGCTGATGTCGATGATCACGTACACGGAACAGCACTACGGCGGCAACCCCGGCGCCGTGTACGTCACCGGCGAGTCCTCGGGAGGCATGATGACGAACGTCATGCTCGCGGACTACCCGGACGTGTTCAAGGCGGGCGCCGCGTTCATGGGCGTGCCCTACCACTGCTTCCACACGGGCACCGTGCGCGGCTGGAACGGCGCCTGCGCCGGAGGCCAGGTCTCCATGACCGCGCAGCAGTGGGGCGACCTGGCGCGCCGCGCCGACCCCGGCTACAACGGGCCCCACCCCCGTGTGCAGCTGTGGCACGGCACCGCCGACCCCATCCTGAACCACCGCGACCTCGGCGAAGAGACCAAGCAGTGGACGAACGTCCTCGGCGTGGGCCAGACCCCGTCCTCGACGGACACCCCGGCCGCCAACTGGAACCGGTCCCGGTACGCCGACCGCTCCGGCAAGACGCAGGTCGAGACGTACAGCATCGTCGGCGCCGGCCACCAACTCCCGATCCAGGGCACACCGATGGCCGCCGACGCCGTCCACTTCATGGGCCTGGACGGCAGCTCCACCGCCCCGGGCACCCGGCAGCCGCACCACGGCTGAGCCGACGGCTCCGGGCCGCCCTGAACCATCCGCCGCCGCCCCCCCGGCCGAGGGGCGGCGGCGGCTCAGGACTCCGCGTAGGCGGCGGCCTGGATGGTGCAGAGCTCGGCGTAGCGCCGCTGCCGGGCCGCGGGTTCCCGGGCGCGAGCCATCCGGCGCTGGAAGGCCGCCCGCGATCGGACGGCAGAGTCGAAGGGCTTCGACTCGTCAGGCATCCGCCGAACCTGGCAGACCTCCCGACCGCGCGTCAGTCGAGCTGCGCGGGGAACCCCGCTACGGGGTTGTGGCGGACGGGAGTTGGTGGACGGTGACGGTCGGGTGCAGCCGCCGGGTGTGGTCGAGCGGGCGGACCGGGCCGGTGAGGCGCAGCGGTGCTGTGAGGCGGGCGTCGGTGCTGGAGGCGGAGATCCGAAGCTCCAGGGCGCCGGGTTCGACGATCCGCCGGCCGTCCCGCCCGGTGAAGGAGGCCAGGTCGGCGGGGAGGGTCAGCTCCACCCGGCAGGCCGCTCCGGGGGCCAGCTCGATCCGCCGGTAGCCGACCAGCCGCTGCACCGGCTGGACCACGGTGGCCACCGGGTCGTGGAGGTACAGCTGCACCACGTCGGTACCGGCCCGGGCGCCGGTGTTGCGCAGCAGGAAGCTGAGGCGGAACGCGCCGTCGGTGCCGGTCTCGGCCTGCTGCACCTCCAGGTCGGACCAGGCGAACTCGGTGTAGCCGAGGCCGTGTCCGAAGCCGAAGGCGGGGGTCGGGTCGGTGCTGGAGACCTCGCCCGCCTGCGCCAGCCGGGCGGCCAGGTAGGTGGAGGGCTGGACGCCGGGGTGAGCGGGGACGGAGACGGGCAGCCGCCCGGACGGGTTGACGCGCCCGCTGAGCACGCCCGCGAGGGCCCGGGTGCCGGCCTGGCCGGGGAAGAAGCACTGGACGATCCCGGCCGCCTCGGTGACGGCCCGACCGAGCGCGTACGGCCGCCCGGCGAGCAGGGTGAGCACCACCGGTGTCCCGGTGTCCAGCACTGCTTCCAGCAACTGCCGCTGCTTTCCTGGGAGTTCGAGCGACTCGACGTCGCAGCCCTCGCCGCTGGTGCCGCGCCCGAACAGTCCGGCGCGGTCGCCGAGGGCGAGCACCACCACGTCCGCCCGCTTGGCGGCGCGGACGGCCTCGACGATGCCGGCGGTGTCCTCGCCGTCGACCGTCACGCCCCGCACCGTCCGCAGCTCGCTGCCGGGGAACTCCGCCTCCAGCGCCTCCCGCAGGGTGGGGAGTTCGAGGCCGGGCGGGGTGTCCGGGTGCTGGCTGCCGACGTGGACGGGGAAGGAGTAGCAGCCGAGCACCGCGGTGGGCACGTCGGCGTTCGGGCCGATCAGCGCGATCCGGGCCGGGTCGCGCAGGGGCAGCAGGCCGTCGTTGCGCAGCAGCACCACGGCCTGTTCAGCGAGTTCGGCGGCGAGTGCGCGGTTGGCGGGCCCGTCCAGGTCGATCCGGCCGCGCAGCGCCCGCGGGTCGCCCAGGTCCGCGTCGGCGAGGGCCTGCGGGACGGAGCTCCAGTCCTCGTCCAGCAGCCCGAGTTCGGCCTTCTGGACGAGGACGCGGCGCAGCGCCCGGTCGATCAGCCGTTCCGGGACGGTGCCCGAGACGACGGCGTCGAACAGGGGCTGTCCGAAGGTGTTGACGGTCGGCAGTTCGACGTCGACCCCGCTGCCCAGGGCCAGGCCGGCGGCGTCGGACCAGTCCTCGGCGACGCCGTGCAGGGTCTTGAGGAAGGCGATGCCGAAGTAGTCGGCGACGACGGTGCCGGTGAAGCCCCAGGTGTCCCGGAGCAGGCCGGTGAGGAGGTCCTGGTCGGCGGCGGAGGGGAGGCCGTCGGTGTCGGTGTAGGCGTGCATGACCGAGCGGGGCCGCCCTTCGCGCACGGCCATCTCGAAGGGCGGCAGGATGACGTCGGCGCGCTCGCGCGGGCCCATGGAGACGGGGGCGAGGTTGCGCCCGGCCCGGGAGGCGGAGTACCCGGCGAAGTGCTTGAGGGTGGCGACGACCCCGGCCGACTCCAGGCCCTGGACGTAGGCGGTGGCGACGGTGCCGACGAGGTACGGGTCCTCGCCGATCGTCTCCTCGACCCGGCCCCAGCGGGCGTCGCGGACCACGTCGAGCACCGGCGCGAGGCCCTGGTGCACGCCGACGGCCCGCAGGTCGTGCCCGATGGCGGCGGCCGTCGTACGGACGAGGTCCGGGTTGAAGGTGGCGCCCCAGGACAGCGGCACGGGGTAGGCCGTGGCGCCCCAGGCGGCGAAGCCGGCCAGGCACTCCTCGTGGGCCAGCGCGGGGATGCCGAAGCGGTTGGCGGCGGCGATGCGCTGCTGGGTGCGCAGCAGGGAGAGCGCGCCGATCGCCGGGTCGACCGGGGCCGTGCCGAACGGGCGGGTCAGCTGGCCGAGTCCGTACGGCAGCAGGGTGTCGAGGTCGGGCGGCTCCTCCATGTCGTGCTGGTGGGGGGCGACTTCGTCGCCCTCGCCGTCGGCCCCGACCCACAGGCCGACCAGTTGGGCGGTCTTCTCCCGGAGCGTCATCGCCGCGATCAGGGCGTCGGCCCTGGCCTGCGGGGTGAGCGCGGCGTCCCGCCAGGCGGGCGCGGTCTCCGTGCGCTGGCGGTGGTTCATTTTCCTCCCACGCCCGTCAGGCCCTGGACCAGGGCGCGGCGGGCGAACAGGTAGACGACGAGGATGGGGAGCATGGACAGCACGACGGCGCTGAGCAGTGCGGGCACGTCCACGCCGTGTTCGGTCTGGAAGTCGTACAGGCCGAGGGTGATGACCTTGGTGCTGTCGGACTGGGTGAGGATCAGCGGGAAGAGGAAGCCGTTCCACGCCTGGAGCGCGGCGAAGACGGTGATCGAGGACAGCCCGCCCTTGGACAGCGGGATCACCAGCTGCCGGAAGACCCGGGCCGGGGAGGCGCCGTCCATCGCCATCGCCTCGTACAGCTCGGGGCTGATGTCGCGCATCGCCCCGGTCAGCACCAGGGTGCAGACGGGCAGGCAGAAGGCGGCGGTGGGCAGGACGATGCCGATCAGGTGGTCGTACAGCCCGGTCTGGTTCATGACGTAGAACATCGGCACGATCACCGCCTGGGCGGGGATCGCCAGGCCCAGCAGGAACAGCCGGAAGATCCAGCCGGTGGCCCGGCCGCGGGCGCGCACGATGGCGTAGGCGAGCGGGGGGACGACCAGCAGCACGATGGCGACCACGCCGGCGGTGACGGTCAGGGTGTTGAGGAAGTCCTGGCCGAAGCCGTTGGAGAAGTCGTCCAGGTAGTTCTGCAGGGTCCACTGGGCGGGCGGGCTCAGCGGGCCCTCGGTGGAGTAGTCGGAGCGGGTGCGGAAGGTGGCGATCAGCAGGACGTACAGGGGCAGGCCGATCAGCGCCAGCCAGACCAGGGAGCCGAAGCCGGCCAGGAAGTTGGGGCGGCGGCGCATCACATGCCCTCCGTCGTGCCGCGCATGCGGTCGTAGCCGGAGAGCCGGACCAGCACGAGCGAGATCAGGGTGGCGACCACCACGAGGACCAGGGCGACGGCCGAGCCCGGGCCGAACTCGAAGCCCTTGAACGCCTTCTGGTACATGTAGTAGGCGGTGACGGTGGTGTCGGTGCCCGGTCCGCCCTGGGTGAGGATCAGCACCGTGTCGAAGGTGGTCAGGCCGCCGACGACCATGAGGATCACCGAGGTGATGACGGTGTTGCGCAGCTGCGGCAGGGTGATGTGGAAGAACTGCCGTACCCGGCCCGCCCCGTCGATGGCGGCCGCCTGGTAGAGCACCTGGGGGATGGCCCGGGCGCCGCCCTGGTAGAGCAGCGCGTGCAGCGGGGTGTACTGCCACACGCCGACGAAGGTCAGCACGGCGATCGCGCCGCCCTTGGTGCCGAGCAGGTTGCCGTCGCCGAACAGCCAGGTGAGCTGGGCGGGGACGCCGAAGTTGGGGTCGAGGACGGCCCGCCACACCACCGAGACGGCGGTGGCCGAGAGCAGCAGCGGCACGAAGTAGATCGCGGAGAGGACCGCCCGGTTGCGCTGGTGCCCGGCGGCCCAGACGCCGATCAGGATGCTGACCGGCGTCTGGACGGCCACGCCGAGGGCGGTGAGCAGCAGGGTGGTCCAGACGGACTGGAGCATCACCGGGTCGTCGAACAGGGAGGTCCAGTTGTCCAGGCCGTTGAAGTGCGGTTCGCCGATGCCGTCCCAGCTGGTGAAGGACAGCACGGCGACCAGGGCCAGCGGCACGAACGCGAACAGCAGGAAGAACACCGCCGCGGGCAGCGCCCACACGAAGCCCGGGCGGGTCGCCGCCGCGGCGGGGCGCGCGGGGCGGGTCATGAGGTCGGCAAGGCGCTCATGGCCTTGATGAAGCCGTCGGTGTCGATCCTGCCGTCGAAGAACTGCTGGACGGCGGTGTGCATGGGGGTCATGGCGCTCGGCGGGTACGCCTGGTCCCAGGAGAGCTGGAAGGAGGGGGCGGCCTTCACCAGCTCGTACTGGGCCTTGGAGTAGGCGGGGCTGGCCGAGAGGTCGAGGAAGTTGGCGGTGCTGGTGGTGGTCGGCAGGTTGCCGATGGCCAGTTGCGCCTTCACGAAGTCGTCGGAGTACATCAGCTTGAGGAAGGCGGCGGCGGCCTCCGGGTACTTGGTCTTCTTCAGGACGGAGTAGAAGTTGTTGGTATTGCCGACGACGGCGGCCGGGTCGCCCTTGCCGCCGCCCACGGAGGGGAAGCCGGTGTAGCCGAGGCCGGACTTGGCGAAGTCGGGGTTGGCGTCCTGCTGCGTGGAGTAGTACCAGGAGCCCATCAGTTCGAAGGCGGCCTTGCCCTTGGCGACCAGGGCCGGGGAGCCTCCGTCGGTGAACTTGACGGAGTCGAAGTTGCTGCCGAAGGCGCCGGCGTCGACCAGTTCCTTCAGGGTGCTCAGCGCCTTGCGGCTGTCCTCGCTCGCCCAGGCGGCCTTGTCGCCGTTCAGCGCGCGCTGGAACAGTTCGGGGCCGGCGATCCGGTCGTAGAGGTACTCGAACCACATCAGGGTCGGCCACTGGTCCCCGCCGCCGAGCGCGATCGGGGTGATGCCCTTGGCCTTCAACGCCTTGGTGGCGGCGACCAGTTCGTCCCAGGTCTTCGGCGGGGTGAGCCCGGCGTCCGCGAGCACCTGCTTGTTGTGGAACAGCAGCACCGGCTGGGTGCCGCGCATCGGCACGCCGTACGGCTTGCCGTCCACCACGGCCGAGTTGAAGACCGCGGGCAGGAAGTTGTCCTTCAGGCCCGGGTCCTTGGCGATGAAGTCGTCCAGCGGCAGCAGCAGTCCCGCCTTGACGAACGGCTGGATGGAGCCGCCGCCCCAGTTGAAGAAGACGTCGGGGGCTCGCGAGGTGTTGATCACGGTCTGCAGCTTCTGCTGGTAGTCCGCGCCGGGGATGGTGTCCAGCACCACCTTGACCTTGGAGGTCTTGTTGAAGGTCTCGACGAGCTGCTTCTCGACCTTGTTGGCGGCGTCACCGTAGACCAGCACGTGGATCGTCCCGGAGCCGGAGTCGGAGGAGCCGCCTCCGGAGCCGCATGCGGCGGTGGTGCCGAGGACGAGCACGGTGGCCGCGGCGACCGCGGCGATTCTCGATCCCATATCCTGCCCTCTGATTCGAATATTTCGAGCGAGTCAGCGAATGTTGTGGGAAACCTAGGTCCGTGTTGACAGCTCGTCAAGGGATCTGACGGGATCGGTTTCGGCTCGGCTGGGGCTAGCATCCCTGCGGTACGGCACGGCCTCGGGGCGCGTCGTCCCACCCATTTCCGCAGCGGAGTTCGCCCAGCAGGGGCAGTGCAGGAGGAACTCATGACCAGAGCGGCAACGCTCGCCGAGATCGCACAGGAGGCCGGGGTCTCCGCACCGACGGTTTCGAAAGTCCTGAACGGCCGGGCCGACGTCGCCCCGGCCACCCGGGAGCGGGTGGAGGAGCTGCTGCACCGGCACGGCTACCGGCGGCGCGGCAACCGCCAGGCCAACCCGCTGCTGGAGCTGGTCTTCCACGAACTGGAGAGCGCCTGGGCGGTGGAGGTGATCCGCGGCGTCGAGAACGTCGTGCGCGAGGAGGGCCTGAGCATCGTCCTCTCCGAGTCCGCCGAACGGAACGGGCCCGGCCAGTCCTGGGTGGACGGCGTGCTCGCCCGCCGCCCGACCGGCGTGGTGCTGGTGCTGTCCGACCTGGACCGCGCGCTGCGGGAGCAGCTCTCCCGCCGAGAGATCCCCTTCGTGGTGATGGACCCGGCCGGCGACCCGGGCCAGGAGGTGCCCGCCGTCGGCACCACCAACTGGGACGGCGGCCTCGCCGCCACCCGGCACCTGCTCGACCTCGGCCACCGCCGGATCGGCCTGATCGCCGGGCCCGCCCGGATGATGTGCAGCCGGGCCCGGGCCGACGGCTACCGGGCCGCGCTCGACATCGCGGGCATCCCGTACGACCCGCGGCTCGTCCGCGAGGGCGACTTCCACCACGAGGCCGGGCACCGGCTCGGCCGGGAACTGCTCGCGATGCCGGACCGGCCGACCGCCGTGTTCGCCGGGAACGACCTCCAGGCGCTCGGCCTGTACGAGGCCGCCCGCGAGCTGGGGCTGCGCGTCCCGGAGGACCTCAGCGTGGTCGGCTTCGACGACCTGCCGCTGGCCCGCTGGGTGGGGCCGCCGCTGACCACCGTGCGCCAGCCGCTGACGGAGATGGCCGAGGTGGCGACCAGGCTGGTCATCGACCTGGCCCGCGGGACGCGGCCCGGGACGCGGCGGGTGGACCTGGCCACCAGCCTGGTCGAACGCAGCAGCACGGCGCCGCCGCGAGGAGGTGCCCCGGCCCCCGCCTCCGAGGGCTGAGGCGGCCCGCGCCGCGAGCCGTCCCCCGGGCTCGTGGCGCACCCGGCCGAAGCGGTTCATGTCAGAAAGGTTGACGGGCCGTCGGGCCCGCCCCTACCGTCCCCTGAAGAAGTCGGAGGATGAGCCGAAACTTTCGATGCCGCTCGGCCGCTCCCGCACCTCCGGCGTTCCAGGCACACCGCACGTCCCCCTCCTCGCCCCACCCGACGAGAAAGGACCACGCCGGTGCAATTCCCGACGTCCCGCCTCCCCCGCCCCGGGCGCGCCCGCCGCGCCGCCCGCTCCCTCGCCGTCGCCGCCGCGACCGCCCTGGCCGTCACCGCCCTGCTGCCGACCGGCCAGGCCGGTGCGGCGGGGACCTCCCTGCGCTCGCTCGCCCAGGCCAGGGGGATCTACTTCGGCGCCTCCCTCGCCCAGTCAGACCTGAACAACCCCTCCCTCACCGCGGTCGCGGGCAGGGAGTTCGGCATGCTCACCCCCGCCAACGAGATGAAGTGGGACACCACCGAGCCCCGGCCCGGCAGCTTCGACTTCGCCCCCGGCGACCGGATCGCCTCCTACGCCCGGGCCAACGGGATGCGGCTGCGCGGCCACACCCTGGTCTGGCACAACCAGCTGCCCTCCTGGGTCCGCGGCCTGCCCGCCGACCAGCTGCGCGCCGCCATGCGGCGCCACATCACCGCCGAGGCCGGCCACTACAAGGGCCAGGTCTACGCCTGGGACGTGGTCAACGAGGCGTTCAACGAGGACGGCAGCTTCCGCACCGACGACCCGTTCCACAACGCACTGGGCGACGGCTACATCGCCGACGCGCTGCGCACCGCCCGGGCCGCCGACCCGAACGCCAAGCTGTACCTGAACGACTACAACATCGAGGGCCTGAACGCCAAGAGCGATGCGATGTACCGGCTGGTGAAGTCGCTCAAGAGCCAGGGCGTCCCGATCGACGGCGTCGGCTTCCAGGCCCACTTCGTCGTCGGCCAGGTCCCCGCGAGCCTGAAGGCCAACCTCCAGCGGTTCACCGCGCTCGGCGTCGACGTCGCCATCACCGAACTCGACGACCGCATCCAACTCCCGGCGAACAGCGCCGCGTTGGCCCGCCAGGCCGAGGACTACGCCGGCGTGGTCAGGACCTGCCTGGCCGTCCCCCGCTGCGTGGGCATCACCCAGTGGGACGTGGGTGACCCGGACTCGTGGATCCCCGGCACCTTCCCCGGCTACGGCGCCGCCACCATGTTCGACAACAGCTACCGGCCCAAGCCCGCGTACACCGCCTCGGCCGCCGCCCTCGCGGCCGGTACCCACCACCGGGCACCGACCGACTGACGGCCCGCGGGCTCCGTACCGGTCCTGCGGGGACGCCGCCGCAGGGGCGCGCCCCGCGGCTGAGCCCGCGCGAAGCGGAGGGGCCGGGGCCCCTCCGACGGCCTCGCCCGGATGCCGGACGGGCGCCGTCGGCCTCGCGTGGCCGACGGCGCCCGCCGCACCCGCCCCGGGGTGCGCGGGGCCGGCACATCGACCCCCTGGAGGTCCGTACATGCGCGCGGTGACCTACGACTCCTACGCCCCGGACAACTCCCGCCTTCGGTACGGCGAGGTGCCCGATCCGAAGGTCGGCCCCGGCCAGGTGCTGATCCAGGTCCGGGCCGCCTCCGTCAACCCCGTCGACTGGAAGGTCATGGCGGGCGGACTGGACCCCATGATGGACACCGTCTTCCCCGCCGTCCCCGGCTGGGACGTGGCGGGCGTGGTCACCCGCACCGGCCCGGACACGCCCGAGTTCGCGCCCGGGGACGAGGTGATGGCGTACGCCCGCAAGGACGTGGTGCAGGCCGGCACCTTCGCCGAGTACGTCGCGGTCTCCGCGCCCGCGGTGGCGCGCAAGCCCGCCTCGCTCAGCTGGGAGCAGGCGGGCGGCCTGCCGCTGGCAGGCCTGACCGCGCTGCGCAGCCTGCAGCGCCTGGAGGTCGGCCCCGCCGACGTGCTCCTGGTGCACGGCGCGGCGGGCGGGGTGGGCAGCCTCGCCGTGCAGCTCGGCCGCGACCGCGGGGCCCGGGTGATCGGCACCGCCTCGGAGCGCAACCATGACTTCGTGCGCAAGCTCGGCGCCGAGCCGGTGACCTACGGCGAGGGGCTGGCCGAACGGGTGCGCGCGCTGGCACCCGGCGGCGTCTCCACCGTCGCGGACTTCGTCGGCGGCCAGCTGGAGACGACGCTCGCCGTGCTCGCCGACGGCGGCCGTCACGTCTCCGTCGCCGATCCCGCGGTGACCCAGCACGGCGGCGCGTGGATCTGGGTGCGCCCGGACGGCTCCGCGCTCGCCGAGCTGGCCGCGCTGGCGGACCGCGGCGCCCTGACCGTGGAGGTCGCGCAGACCTTCCCGCTGGAGCGGACGGCCGATGCCTTCGACGCCAGCCGCACCGGCCACACCCGCGGGAAGCTGGTCATCGTTCCCTGACGGGCCCGAGAGCCCTGCGGCCGGCCCCGGAACCGCCCTCGAAGGCCGGTGGTTCCGGGGCCGTTCCCGGTCGGTGGAGCATCCGGTGACGCGCTTCTTGACGGCGTCCATGCCGCGCGCGATGGTGACCTGACGCGGCGTAGCGGGCGGCGCGCCCTTCCCCCCACCCCTCCACCCGACCGGTGAGGACCCCTCCCATGCCGAAGCCCGCCTCCGACCTGCCCGCCCCCGCCTCAGCCCCTGCCGCAGCCGCGCCCGCCACCCTGGCCGAGGTCGCCCGGCGGGCCGGCGTCTCCACCGCGACCGCCTCCCGGGTGCTGAACCGCTCGGCGCCCGTCTCGCCTCCCGTGTCCGCCCGGGTGATGGCCGCCGCACGGGAGCTGGCGTACGTGCGGCGCCGTGCTCCGCGCGGGCGGGGCACCGGCGTGGTGGCCGTCGTGGCCTTCGCCGATCCGGTGCGCTACCACACCGACCCGTTCCACCTCCGGCTGCTGGCGGGGCTGCGGGAGGCCGCGGCGGGGCTGGAACTCGAGGTGGCGGTCTTCACCGTCCCCGGGAGCGCGCACCGGCCCGCCCTGCTGCGGCACCTGTGCGGCGGGCACGTCGACGGCGTGCTGCTCGTCGGCGCGTGGGAGACGCTGGAGTTGCCGCGCCTGCTGCGGGCCGCGGGCGTGCCGGCGGTGTCCGTCGGCCGTCCGCCGGGCGCGGGCACGGTGGCGTACGTGGACGCGGACAACCTGTGCGGCGCCCGCGACGCCGTGCTGCGGCTGTGCGCGTCCGGACGGCGGTCGGTGGTGACCATCGCCGGACCGCCGGACACCGCCGTGGGCGCGGACCGCCTGGCGGGCTACCGGCAGGCGCTGGCCCAGGCCGAGGCGGCGGTGGGCCCCGTGGTGGCCTACGGGGACTTCTCCGGTGCCTCCGGCGAGCACGCCATGCTGCGGCTGCTGCGCCAGCGCCCGGCCCTGGACGCGGTGTTCGCCGCCTCCGACCCGATGGCCCTGGGCGCCCTGCGCGTGCTGAAGCGGCTCGGGCGCCGGGTGCCCGAGCAGGTCGCGGTGATCGGTTTCGACGACGCCCCGGCCGCGGCCCGGGCCCGGCTGTCCACGGTGCGCCAGCCGGTCGAGCAACTCGGCGCCCGGGCCCTGGAGATGCTGCTGACCCGCCCGGACCGCTCGGCGTCCCTGGTGCTGCCGACCACCCTGGTGCTGCGCGACTCGGCGGGCTGACGGGCCAGACGTGGTGGTGCCGTGCCCGGAGGTTCCGGGCACGGCACCACCGCGGTGCGGGTGCGGGCGTCAGCCGCCCGGGTTCACCGTCGGGAAGAGCTGGGCGAAGGTGTCGAACGCCGTGGCGATGTCCGCCTCGGCCCAGAACCGGTGGTAGGTGAACACCGGCGCCGGGCCGCCGTTCAGGTAGGACTGGACCTTCGACCACTGCGGGTCGCTGGTGTACCAGGGCCGGATGGACAGGAAGGTGTTGGTGGCCGAGCTGAGCTTCGTGCCGTCCGGGTACGTCCCGTTCCAGCCCGGCGGGATGTAGAGCCCCTGGTGGGTGGTGGGGTCGTACGCCTGGGTGAAGCGGCTGTAGTCGGTGCGGGTCTCCGGGGCCGAGTAGCCGAGCGGGTCGGCGTACTTGGCGTGGATGATGTCCAGGATGTTCTGGGCGAACTTCTGCGCGGTGCCGTCGCCGGCCTTCGCCGCGTAGTACGAGAGGGTCTTGGCCAGCGAGCCGGCCACCCCGAGGTCGGTGAGCGCGCCGGTGGCCTTCACGTGCAGGCCGGTGTTGGCGCCCGGTGCGGTGGCGTTCCAGGTGTCCGGAGCGCCGGTCCAGGTGAGGACGTCGGGCGTGGTCAGGGTGCCGGTGGCCGGGTCCGCCTTGCTGACCGAGATCGCCCACGGGACCCACTTGGCCAGCACGCCCTTGGCCCTGGCGTCGCCGGTGGCGTAGTAGTACTCGGCCACCCGCTCCATCGACCAGGTCTGGAAGCCGAACCACTGGTTGCTGGGCGGGTCGTGGTACTCCGGCTGCCAGTCGTAGGCGAGGCCGTAGAACGTCGGGTTGCCGGCCGGCGGCGCGCCGTCGTCGCCGTAGTTCCCGCCCCAGCTGTTGGTGGCGCCGCCCGCGATCCCGCCCTCGGTGGACTGCAGCCACTGGTAGAACTGGAGCTGCTTGTCCAGGCTGCCGGACCAGTCCGCCGCCGCGCTGGGCGACTTGGGCGTGAGCGCCGGGTCGGTGGACAGCGCCCAGGCCGCCATCGGGTTCTGGTAGCCCTGGTGCGCGGCCGAGCCGGAGATCCGCCAGGACCAGGACCCGCCGGTGTCGCCGCCCCAGGCGAAGTACCAGGTCAGCAGGCCGAGTTGCTCGTCGGCCTTGCCGGTGCCGGCCGGGCAGGTGCTCGACCCGTTGCAGTTGCCGGCGCGCTTGAAGTACTTGTCGTAGAGCGAGTAGCGCAGGAAGTCCCCGAGCTTGGACGCCTTGGCGACGGTGCCGCTGATCGCCGCGCTCTTGTTCTGCGCCGTGGCGAAGGTCCGGGCCCAGTAGGCGACCTGGACCAGGCGGGCGTCCGCGTCCGGCGCGTCGGTGTACTTGTACTGCTTGGAGTAGTTCCCGCCGCCGTCGTTGAAGAGGCTGAGGAAGCCCGAGCCGGAGGCGCCGTACTTCAGCACGTCGCAGTCGGGCTGCGGGACGGTCTCCCAGACCGACTCCTGCGGGCCGCGCTGGTAGGTGTTGATCAGGCTCGGCTTGGTGGTGCCGTCCTCGCAGCGGCCGAAGCCGTACTTGTTGTCGGTGTCCATGATCCAGGCGGGCGCGTACACGTCCGGGCTGCCGTAGGCGGTGGAGAGTTCACCGGCCAGCGGGTCCGTGCCGACCGGGACGGAGGAGTTCAGCTTCACCGGGTACTGGTCCGGCTGGGCCTTCTCCGGGCCGTAGGTGGCCGGCTTGGACGGGTTGTAGGTGCCCTGGCCGGGCTGGTCGGCGTGCCCGGGGATCATGTACGTCTCCAGGCTGGTCCAGGCGTTGTTGAACCCGGTCCAGTCGCCGGTCACCCGGCCGTAGTCGGCCTCCAGCCAGAGCCAGTAGCTGTAGGTCTCCGACGTGGTCTCGTGGCCGTAGTCGGGCGCCTCGACCATCAGCGTCTCCACCGAGTGGTACGGGATGCCGAGCGGGCTGAAGTAGCCGTTCGCCGGGTTCTTCATCTTGCTGTAGAGGTCGAGGAAGTACTGGTCGTACCCCGAGCTCTTCGCCGCCTCGGTGACGGTGACGGCCGCCGAGCCGTAGCCGGTGGCGGTGGCGGTGAAGGTGGCGGTGCCGCCCGCCTGGGTGGCGTCCGTACCGGCCGCGACGGTCACCGTCTGCGGGGTGTTCCAGTTGGCCGGGGTGAAGGTGAGGCTTCCGCCCGAGGTGACCGACAGGTCGGTGTCGGCGCCGGAGCGGGTCACCGTCACCGTGACGGGGGCGGCCGGGGCCTGGGAGAGGGCCACCGTGAAGGTGCCGCTGGAGCCCTGCTGGACCGCCAGGGTGGTCGGGTTGACCAGCAGGCTCGGTCCGGCCACCTTGACCGCGACCGGGGCCGAGGTGGTGGTCGCTCCCAGGTTGTCGGTCGCGACGGCGGTCAGCGAGTAGTCGCCGGCCGGCACGTTCGCCCAGTTCACCGTGTAGGGCGCGGTGGTGGCGGTGCCGACCAGTTTGTTGTCGCCGGGGCCGGTGCTGGCGTAGAAGTCCACCTTGGCCACGCTGCCGTCCGCGTCCGCGGCGGTCGCCGCGAGCGGCACGGTCGAGCCGGGGGTGAAGGTCGTGCCCGCCGCCGGGGAGGTGAGCGAGACCGTCGGCGGCTGGTTCGGCCCGCGGCAGACGGTGCCGTTGAGGGTGAAGGTGGTGGGGGCGGTGTTGGTGCCGGCGTAGGTGAAGTTGGCGCTGGTGGTGTAGGTGGCGCCGGGGTTGATGGTGGGGGCGTAGGTGGGGTTGGTGGCGGTGACGGTGTGGCCGGTCTGGGTCCAGGTGCCGTTCCAGCCGTTGGTGAGGGTCTGGGTGCCGGTGTAGTCGTAGGTGAGGGTCCAGCCGTTGATGGGGGTGGTGCCGGTGTCGGTGATGGCGAGGTTGGCGGTGAATCCGCTGCCCCAGTCGTTGGCGGTGTAGCTGACGCCGCAGGACACACCGGCGGTGGCGGCGGACGCCGGGACGGTGAGCGCGCCGCCGGTCGCCGCCGCCAGGGCGAGGGCGCTGAGTGCGGCGACGGTGGGTACGGGCGCGCGGGAGCGCAGGGTCTTGCGTGGCATGCACGGGCCTCCGGATCGGGTGGGAGGAAGCAGGGGCCGGTGTCCTCCGGCCCCGCGTGGCGCAGGGTTCCGCGAGTGAACGGCCCGGCAAACCCCGCCGTGCGCCGCCCGGTCCGGCACCCGTCCGCCACCCCGCCGCCGACCAGCGGGGACGTCCGTACGCGGGTCGGGCCGTCGACGGGAAAGTTTCACAGCCCCCGTCGCATCCCGTGGGAGCGCGCCCATTTCACCCTCGGGCCTCCGTGTCAGAGCTCTTGACGGGCCAGCTGCGGCCTGGCTTCATGTGACTCAGGCACCGGCGAAAGCCGCCTGCCGGAATATGGAAGCGCTCCCATCACACGCTCCGTCCCGGCTGAAGGCCCGGGCGCCCCGGACCCCGCCCGCAGCGTCCGACACGGCACCCACCCCCCCGGGCCCACCCACCCCCACCCGAAGGGACCCGACCGTGCCCCTCTCCGCCCTCCGCCGACTCCGAACAGCGGCCGTCGCGACCGCGCTCGGCGTCTCCGCCCTCGTCCCGGTCGCCGGCGCGCAGGCCGCGCACGCCACCACCGCCCGCCCGGTCAACCCGTTCGTCGGCGCGACCGGCTACCTCAACCCGGACTACACCGCCCAGGTCAGCGCCCAGGCCGCGGCCGACGGCGGCACGCTGGGTGCCGCCGAGGCGCAGGTGGCGAACAACTCCACCGCCGTCTGGATGGACCACATCGGCGCCATCGCCGGCGACAACGGCCGGCTCGGCCTGCGCGGCCACCTCGACCGGGCCCTGGCCCAGGCCGCCGCCGGCAGCACCCCCGTGGTCCTCCAGGTCGTCGTGTACGACCTGCCCGGCCGTGACTGCGCCGCCATCGCCTCCAACGGCGAACTCCCCGCCACCGCCGCCGGCCTGGCGACGTACCAGAGCCAGTACATCGACCCGATCGCGGCCGTCCTCGCCGACCCGAAGTACGCCTCGCTGCGGATCGCCGCGATCATCGAGCCGGACTCGCTGCCGAACGCCGTCACCAACCAGAACAAGCCGGCCTGCGCCACCGCGACCCCGCTCTACGAGGCCGGCATCGAGTACGCGCTGAACAAGCTGCACCCGATCGGCAACGTCTACAACTACCTGGACATCGGCCACTCGGGCTGGCTCGGCTGGCCCACCAACATGGTCCCGGCGGGCCAGGAGTACGCCAAGGTCGCCAAGGCCACCACCGGCGGATTCGCCAGCGTGGACGGCTTCATCAGCAACACCGCCAACTACACCCCGCTCAACGAGCCGTACCTGCCCGACCAGAACCTCCAGGTCGGCGGGCAGCCGCTGAGGTCCGCCAAGTTCTACCAGTGGAACCCGGACTTCGACGAGTACAACTACGCGAGCCAGATGTACTCGACCATGGTCTCCAACGGCTTCCCGAGCACCGTCGGCTTCCTGGTGGACACCTCGCGCAACGGCTGGGGCGGCAGCGCCCGGCCCACCGGGCTCAACGGCACGCCGACCACGGTCGACGGCTACGTCGCCGCCAACAAGGTGGACCAGCGCGTCTTCCGGGGCAACTGGTGCAACGTCTACGGCGCGGGCATCGGCGCCCGTCCGCAGGCGCAGCCCTTCGGGTCGGCCAGCCCGATCATCGCCTTCCTGTGGGTGAAGCCGCCGGGCGAGTCGGACGGCGACTACCCCTCGGCGACGCACCCGCACGGCGACCCGCACTGCGACCCGGCCGGGACGCAGAGCGACGGCAACGGCAACACCTACCCGACCAACTCCTTCCCCGGCGACAACATCAAGGCCGGCCAGTGGTTCGGCGCCCAGTTCCGGCAGCTGGTGCAGAACGCCTACCCGTCCCTCGGCGCCTCCACCGGCGGCGGTGACACCACCCCGCCGAGCACCCCGGCCGGGCTGACCGTCACCGGCACCACCGCGACCGGCGTCTCACTCTCCTGGACGGCCTCCACCGACAACGTCGGCGTCGTCGGCTACCACGTCTACCGCGACGGCACCAAGGTGGGCACCAGCACCGGCACCACCTACTCCGACACCGGCCTGTCGCCCTCCACCGCCTACCGCTACACCGTCGACGCCTTCGACGCCGCCGGCAACACCTCACCGGTCTCCGCGGCCGTCACCGCCACCACCGCGAGCACCGGCGGCGGGACCGGCAGCGGCTGCACCGCGAGCTACTCCGTGGCCAACGACTGGGGCTCCGGCTTCGGTGCCAACGTCACGGTGACCAACACCGGCAGCACGCCCACCACGTCCTGGAAGGTCACCTGGACCTGGCCGGGCAACCAGCAGGTGACCAACGGCTGGAACGCCACCGTGACCCAGAGCGGCGCCGCCGTCTCCGCCGTCAACGCGAGCTACAACGGCACGATCGCGGCCGGCGGCAGCACCGGCTTCGGATTCCAGGGCAGCTACTCGGGCGCCAACACCGCTCCGACCCTCAGCTGCACGGCGGGCTGACCCGCACCCCTCCCCCACCCGGGCCGGCCGGTCCCACCCGCCGGCCGGCCCGGCTTCCACCGGAGCGCCCCATGATTCCCCGAGCCGTACGCGCCTCCCGTGCCCCTCACAGCCCTCACGCCTCCCTGTTCGCGACGGCGGCCGTCGCCGCCGGCGCGCTGGCCGGCGCCCTGCTGCTACCGCCCGGTGCCACGAACGCCGCCACCGCCGGTGTGTCCTGCGGCGTCAGCTACACCGCCAACGACTGGGGCAGCGGATTCACCGCCAACCTCGCCATCACCGACACCGGCACCACCCCCATCAACGGCTGGACCCTCACCTACGACTACACCGGCACCCAGACCCTCACCAACGGCTGGAACGGCACCTGGACCCAGACCGGCCACACCGTCACCGCCACCAACCCCACCTACGCCCCCACCATCAACCCCGGCGCCACCTACACCACCAGCGCCAACTTCACCTACACCGGCACCAACACCGCCCCCACCACCTTCACCCTCAACGGCACCGTCTGCCGCGGGCCGTCCGGCCCTCCGACCACACCGCCGACCACACCGCCGACCACACCGGCGCCGGGCGGTCCGGCCCCGGCCCTGCACGTGGCGGGCAACCAGCTCCAGGACCCGAGCGGGCGCGCCGTCACCCTGCGCGGCGTCAACCGCTCCGGCGCCGAGTTCGCCTGCGTCCAGGGCAAGGGCCTCTTCGACGGGCCCGTGGACCAGGCGTCGATCGACGCGATGCGCGCCTGGCACGTCACCGCCGTCCGCATCCCGCTCAACGAGGACTGCTGGCTCGGCCTGCCGAACGTCCCGGCCGCCTACGCGGGAAGCACCTACATCGAGGCGGTCAAGTCCTACGTGGCGCTGCTGCACCGCAACGGGCTGAACACCGTCCTCGACCTGCACTGGACCGACGGCGTCTACACCGGCAACTCCTCGGCCTGCTCCACCGCGACCGCCACCTGCCAGAAGCCCATGCCGGACGCCGCCAATGCCATCCCGTTCTGGCGCTCGGTGGCCACCGCCTTCAAGGGGGACGGCGCCACCGTCTTCGACCTGTTCAACGAGCCCTACCCCTCCCGCGCCACCGGCGGCACGGACAGCGGCTGGGCCTGCTGGCGGGACGGCGGCACCTGCCCGGGCATCGGCTACCCGGTGGCCGGGATGCAGTCCCTGGTGGACGCCGTGCGCGGCACCGGCGCGGACAACGTCCTGATGCTCGGCGGAATCGAGTACGCCAACGACCTCACCCAGTGGCTCAGCCACCGGCCGTCGGACCCGCTGCACCAGCTGGCCGCCTCCTGGCACTCGTACAACTTCAACGTCTGTGCCTCGTCGAGCTGTTGGGACGCCCAGGTGGCCCCGGTGGCGGCGGCCGTCCCGGTGGTCGCGGGGGAGCTGGGCGAGAACGACTGCGCGGCCGGCTACCTGGACACCCTGCTGCCCTGGCTGGACCGGCACGGGATCTCCTACCTGGCGTGGACCTGGAACACCTGGGACTGCTCCAACGGCCCCTCGCTGATCTCGGCCTACGACGGCACACCGACCGCGTACGGGGCGGGCTACCGGGCCCACCTCGCGGCCGGGGGCTGAACCGGCCCGCCCTCCCCGGTGCCGGGGCCCGCCACGGGCCCCGGCACCGGGCTGTTCCCGTTCAGGCCGAGTCGCGCACCACCAGCTCGGTCGCCATGACCAGCTGGCGCCGCGCCCTGCCCGGTTCGGCGATCTGCTCCAGCAGCTGGCGGACCATCGCCCGCCCCATCTCCTGGGTCGGCTGCCGCACGGTGGTCAGCGGCGGATCGGTGTGCCGGGCCACGATCGAGTCGTCGAAGCCGACCACGGCGACGTCCTGCGGCACCCGGCGGCCCGCTGCCCTGAGCGCCTGCAGGGCCCCCGCGGCCAGGACGTCCGAGGCGCAGAAGACCGCGTCCACCCCGGGCTCGCGCTCCAGGAGTTCGGCCATCGCGGCGCGGCCCCCGCTCTCGGTGAAGTCGGCCACCGCGACGAGTTCCGGCAGCGTCCCGGCCTCGCTCTCGGCGAGCGCCGCCCGGTACCCCGCGAGGCGGGCCTGCGCGCCCTCCATGTCCAGCGGGCCGGTGACGGTCGCGATCCGGCGGCAGCCGCGGCGCAGCAGGTGGCGCACGGCCATCCGGGCGCCGCCCGCGTTGTCGGCCGCCACGTAGCTGAGCGGCTCGTGCTCGCCGCGGCGGCCGGCGAGTACGGCGGGGATGCCGAGGTCCTCCAGCATGACCGGCAGGGGGTCGTCCTGGTGCACGGCGACCAGCAGCACGCCGTCCACCCGGTCGGCCCGCAGGTAGGCCGACAGGCGCTCGTGCTCGCGCTGGTCGCGTACCAGGACCAGGAGCAACTGGAGCTGGGTGCGGGAGAGTTCGGCGGAGACCCCGCTGATGATGTCGGCGAAGTACGGCTCCGAGAACAGCCGCGTCTCGGCCTCCGGCACCACCAGGGCGATCGCGTCGGTGCGCGAGGTCGCCAGCGCGCGGGCCGCCCGGTTGGGCACGTACCCCAGCTCCGCCACGGCCCGCTCCACCGCCGTGCGCGCCTTCTCGCTGACCCGCGGCGATCCATTGATCACCCGGGAGGCCGTGCCCCGGCCGACCCCGGCCAGCGCGGCGACCTCCTCCAGGGTCGGCCGGGCAGCCGGTCCGCCGGCGGGTCGCCCCGCGCTGTCGTTCATCTGACGTCCCGTCCTGTTCTGCCCGGTCCGCCCGAGCTCCCCGGGGGTTCCGGCGCGAGCCCCGCTCGGCCGGCGCCACCCCCTCGACACAGTACCGCGCCGGACCGCACCCTTCCGGCTACCGCCTCGGGAGCGCTCCCACGCTGCCTTCACGGTAGCCGCAGAACCGGTCCGACGGCCAGATCCGGGCACGGGCCTCTGGGGAAGCGTGCAGGGGAGGGCCTACCTAGGCTGGAGCCAGTCGCCGGAATCCTGTTCCGGCAGGCACGGCTGCCCGGACGGAGGCGCGCGTGGAGACGGCGGGCGAGCAGGACGCACCCCGGGACGCGCCCACTGCCGTCGTCGTGGTCGGCCCGGACGGCGTGGTGAGCGGCTGGAGCGGGGGCCTCCTCGAAGACCCGCTCCGGGCTCGCGGGGTCGGCGAGATCGGCCTCCACGCCCACCGTCGCGGCGCCCCGTTCCGCCAGGGCCGCGGCGATCGCGTCCGCGGCCCCGGTCTCGGCGCCCCAGGCCATACGGGCGTCGTACGGCGTCCAGTACGTGAAGGCGAGGTCCCAGCCCGCCTCGGCCAGTCGGCGGGCGATGCCCGCGCCGATCCCGAGGGAGCGGCCGACGCCGGTCACCAACGCGACCGGCCTGGCGGCATCCGACGGTGGTGTGTTCTCGAAGGTCGTCATGAGCCGCAATCGTTCGGCCCGCCGACCGGGCACCGCAACCCGTTTCTTCACTCGGCCTCGGCTCCCGGAGCGCCGTCGGCGAGCACGGCGGCGAGGAAGTCGAGCGAGCGGTCGACCTCCTTGAGGGACGGGCTGCGGTTGAGATGACCGTGCGTCATGCCAACGGCCAGGTAGGACCGTACGCCGACGCCGACCTCGCCCAGCTGCCTTTCGAGCAGTTCACCCGAAGGCCTCAGGTCGTCGTACTGGGCGAGGACGATGCCGGTCGCGGGGAGGCCGCGCAGGTCCGCGGCTCCGGGCATCGCCGACGGGGGCAGGTCGCTCAGGCGCCCCACGTAGTTCCTCACCATGGACTCGATCCCCTCGGTGGTGAACCGCAGGAGCGGCGGAAGCGCCTCCATCTCGACCCGGGTGTCCGCGTCCAGCGCCGGGGTCGGGAAGTGCGCGAAGGGATAGGCGAGCAGCAGGGCGTCCGGGCGGCGTTGGCCCAGGTCGCGGAGCCGGATCGCCGTGGACAGGGCGATGGCGGCGCCCGCGCTCGCGCCGCCGAGGGCGACCGGACCGGACGAGCCGGAGCGCAGCCGCAGGGTTTCGCCGAGCCAGAGCCATGCGGCGTCGGCGTCGTCGACGGGGACCGGATAGTGCGTACCGTTCACGGCCAGGCGGTAGTCGACCGACACCACCAACGCGCTTGCCCGGGAGGAGAGTTCGGCGGACACCTGGTGCGCTTCGGGCATGTCGAGGTCGCCGCCCTGGAACCCGCCCCCGTGCAGCCACAGCAGCGCGCGGCCGGGCTCGGTGGCGGGGGTGTAGATCCGGATCGGGATCCGCCCGTGGGGGCCCGGCACCGTGCGGTCCTCCACCGAGACGTCCGGGGCGGTCCACTCGCCGGGATCGCGGAGGTACTCCCCCAGCCGCGCCGCGGCCTGCGGGTCGCTCTGGACGTGCGGCCAGTCGAGGCCGTCGAGGAGGTGCACCTTGTCGGCGAGGAAGGGATCGAGGGGCATGAGGGCGCTCCAGACATGGGGTCAGCGGCACGGCGCCAAGCTAGCAAGAGATCCCATGTCCGAGAAGGGAACGAGAGAACCCGGCCCACCGGCGAGAGGTCAGAGCCTGGCCCAAGTACCCTTCTCCATCATGGATTTTGAGACTCATTCTGCAAAACCCCTGGACTCTGTCACACCTGGCTCCTATAAATCCATCCCATGACTCAGCGACATGTGAACGCTCTCAACCCTGCTCGCTTCCCCCGGCGCACCGTACACCTGGACTTCCACACCGGCCCCGATGTCCCCGACGTCGGCCGGGACTTCGACCCGGCGACCTTCGCGCAGCCCTTCCGCGACGCCCACGTCGACAGCGTCACCGTCTTCGCCAAGTGCCACCACGGCCACCTCTACTACGGGACCGACCGTCCCGAGCGCCACCCCGGCCTCTCCCCCGACCTGGACCTGCTCGCCGAACAGGTCGACGCCCTGCACGCGGCCGGCATCCGCGCGCCGATCTACCTGTCCCTCCAGGTCGACGAGTACGCGGCCCGCGAGCACCCCGAGTGGGTCGCCCACGACGAGAACCTGAAGATCGCCCGCTGGACCCCCTCGGCCCTCCAGGCGGGCTGGAACATCCTCGACATGTCCAGCCCCTACGCCGACTACTTCGCCGACCAGTTGGACGAGGTGCTGCGGCGCTTCGCCCCCGTCGACGGGATCTTCGTCGACATGTGCTGGAGCCAGCCGAGCCTGAGCCGCTGGGCCGTCGACGGGATGCGCAGGGAGGGCCTGGACCCGGCCGACGCCGACCACCGCATGCGCTACGCGGACCTGGTGGCCCACCGCTACATGGCCCGCTACACCGCGATGGTGGAGAAGGCCCTGCCGCCGGAGGCCGTCCAGGGCGTCTACTACAACGGCCGCCCGAAGACCGGGCTGCCGAAGGAGCGGCAGTTCCTGCGGCACGTCGAGATCGAGGGCCTGCCCACCGGAGGCTGGGGCTACGCCTTCCTCCCGTACGTGGCCCGCTTCGTCCGCCCGCTAGGGATGCCGACCCTCAGCCACACCGGGCGCTTCCACGAGAGCTGGGGCGACAACGCCGCCCTCAAGCCACGGGCGGCGCTGCTCTACGAGAACAGCCAGATGCTGAGCCACGGCCTGACCAGCGGCGTGGGCGACGTGCTGCATCCGCGGGGCGTGCCGGCCCCGGCCGTGTACGAGCTGATCGGCTCGGTCTACGGCCACATCGCGCGGTGCGAGCCGTTCGTCGAGGGCGGACGGGTCGTCAGCGAGGTCGCCGTGGTCGTCGACCCCGGCCTGGGGGACCGCCCCGGCGCGAGCAACATCGGCGCCGTCCGGGCGCTCCAGCAGCTGCGGGTCCAGTTCGACGTCGTCCCGCCGACGGCCGACCTGGCCGGGTACCGGGCCGTCGTGGTGCCGGAGAGCACCCCCGTCGACGACGACCTCTCCGAGCGCCTGGCCGCGTACCGCCGGGCCGGCGGAGCGGTGGTGCTGGTCGGGCCCGCGCTGCTGCGCAACGGCACGGAGCCCGCCCTGCCCGGCCTCCCGGTGGAGGGCCTGGCCCCGGCCCCGGCCGGTGAGGTGTTCCTCGCCTGCCAGGGCGTCCCCGGTGTCCCGGAGGACTTCCCGGTGATCAGCCACGGCTCCCGGCTGACCGCCCGCGCGCTGCCCGGCGCCGAGGTGCTGGCCCGGGTCGTCGCGCCGTACTTCCCGCGCTCCTGGGACCGCTTCTGCGGCCACTCCTACACGCCGCCGGCCGACCCGACCGAGGAGGTGGCCCTCGCCGTCGGCGACGGGGTGGCCGCGGTGGCCGTCCCGCTGCTGGAGGCGTTCCACGACCACGGCCTGGAACCGTACCGCCGGCTGCTCGGTGCCGCCCTGGACCGGCTCCTGCCGGACCCGCTGGTCCGCGCGGGCGGGCCGGTCCACCTGGAGACCACCGTCGTACGGACCGACACCGCCACGGTGGTGCACCTGACCAGCTTCGTCCCGTCCCGGGAGACCCCCGAACTGGACCTGGTGCACGACCCGTTCCCGCTGGTCGACGTGCCCGTCTCCCTCCGGCTCGCCGCGGCGCCGCGCTCGGTGTGGCTGCAGCCCGCCGGGCAGGAGCTCGCCTGGGAGCACGACGGCGCGTACGTCCACGTGCGGGTCACCACCGCGGACGGGCACGCGATGGTCGTGGTCGAGCACGACTGACCCGTGCCGCGCGGGCTCCTGATCAGGCGGCGGGGAGCAGCGTCGGATCGGCCATGATGCGCCGGACCGTCGTCAGCGCCGCGCCGAGCAGGGGCCCGAGCCGCCCCAGGGCGGCCGGGCGCAGCGCCTCCTCGGCCCAGGGCCGTACGGTGACGCGCTCGGCCAGCTCGGCGCGGACGGGGGGCAGCAGCCATCCGGCGAGTTCGGCGTAGGCGCCGCCGAGGACGAGGCGGTCCGGGTCGATGAGGTCGACGGCGGAGGTGAGGGCCAGGCCGAGGGCGCGGCCCGCGCGCTCCAGCGCCGCCAGGGTCGGCGGGTGCCCGGCCGCCGCCCGTTCGGCGAGCAGCGCGACCGGGTCGCCGGTGCCCGCGCCGTCGTGCTGCGCGAGGCCGGCCGCGCCCCGCACCGCCGCCCCGCCCCCGGACGG
>NZ_JAHTKP010000088.1 GCF_019192735.1 Kitasatospora aureofaciens | reverse complement strand
GCAGTGAGATCTGGTCCTCCCCAGCGATCTCGGCCGCCGATCGGCCGGCGAGCAACGCGCACAGCACATGTTGCTCACGGGGGGTCAGGGCGGAGAACCGTCGTGCTTCCTGCTCACGCTCCCGGAGTGGCGGCCGGGCCAGGGGCGGGCTGCTGGTGCGCGGCCGGGGCCGCCGGGGGCCAGCCCGGGGCGACGGCCGGCGGCTGCTCGTGCGGAGTCGGGGTCGGCGCGGGGAACGGGGCGTGCGGGGCCTGGGCCGGGTCGGGTGCGGGCAGGGTCGGGGGCTGCTCGTGCGGCGCCGGGGTGGTCGGCGCAGGCTGCTCGGCGGCACGGGCGGGCACGGGCGCCGGCAGCGGGGCGGGCTCGCTCATCGGAGCGGGAGCGTGGGCGGGGTTCGACGCAGGGGGCGGCATGACGGCCGGAGCCGGGGCCGCCGGGGCGTCCGTCTGCACGTACCAGGACGGGGGAGTGTAGTCGGGCGCGTCGGACCAATCGTCGTCGTCCTCCGCCGCGTTGTCGCCGACGTAGACGCCGTCCCGATCGCTGCTCACTAGGGCTCCCTCGTGTTCGCCGCCGCTTGTTCAGCGGTGCCGTTGCCGCCTCACAGACTAGGCCGTGCGGCACGCCTCGTTGAAGGCGGAGTCCGATCCCGGCCGGACACCCGCACCCCTCACCGGCCTCGCGCCGACCAGGTCAGCCCGCGTCAGTCCACCCGGCGCGGCCCGCCCAGGACCTGCTGCTCGGCCGGTCCTGCCACGGCCCGAACGTACTGACGGCGCATCCGGGTCGTCCAGAGCGTCAGGTCGTCGCCGAGGCCCGGCAGCGCGGCGACGTCCTCCGGTGGGAGCGAGAGCACCCGGCCGAGCAGGTCGGCCTCCTGCGGCTGCACCCGCTGCACCCCCACCAGGTCGGCGGCGTTGACGAGCCGGACGGCCTCCGGGACGAGCCAGGGCAGCACGGTCAGGGTGGTCTGCCAGGGCGCGGCGGAGAGGCGGCTGCGCGGCGGACGGGCGGTGAGGTCGCGCACCACCAGCACCGGCGAGGTCACCGAGGCGCCCTGCGGGCCGAGCCGGCCGGCCGCGTGGACGGTCACACAGGGCTGCCCGCCGCCCGCGGCCTGCGCCATCGGGCCCCATGCCTGGGCGCGGGCGGTCTCCACCGCGACCCGGGCGCCGACCGAGGCCGCCCGCAGCGCGATGAGCTGCGCCGTCCACAATCCGCCGACCAGCACCAGGTCGTACGCGCCGGGCCGGAACAGGCCGAGGACGGCAGGCAGGCCCTGCGGGTCGACGCCGATCACCACGCCGTCGTCGCCGACCGGGAAGGCCGGCGCCGCCAGGTCCTCGGCGGCCAGCACGTGCTTCTCCCGGCGTGGCCCGCGCAGGCCGAAACCGGGCAGGACCCGGGGCCGGGACCGGGGCTGCGGGGCGGGCACGGGTCGGGTCGGGTGGGGCATCAGGCGGTTCCTCCGAGGGGCAGGGTGGCGAGGACGCCCGGGGCCTGCTCCGAGTCCAGCCGGGTCAGGCCGAGTCCGGCGCCCTGGGCACGGGCCTCCACCTGGCGGCCGGCCTCGGCGGCCTCGCTCTCGCTGCGTCCGGTCACCCGCAGGTGGCCGCTGACGGTGACCGAGCCGCCGGTGCCGTGGCCGGCGGTGAGGCTGAAGGTGCTGGCCAGCGCGGGCGCGCCGGTGATCAGGTTGACCAGGTCGGGGGCGGTGGTCCGGCCGAGCTGCGGCCAGCGGGAGATCCAGTAGGTGCTGTGCCAGCGGTCGTCGATCCGCCAGTACCGGCGGCCCTCCTGCGTGCGGCGGGTGGTGCCGGCGCCGCCGCCGGTGCCCTGGCGGCCGGTCACCGCGAGGGGGTTGGCGCAGGTGGCGATGGCGAGGGCGGCGATCAGCTCGCGTTCGTCCAGGACGGTCGCGTGGAACCCGGCGCTGTTGAGCCGCCCGGCGAGCTGGTCGGTCACGCGCTGGAGCGCCCTGCGGGCACCCTCCTCGCCGCCGCCGCGGGCCCGGACGGCGGTGGCGGCGCGCTCCGGGTCGAGCTTGAGCGCCACCCAGGTGAGCCGCAGGCCCGGGGTGGCGGCGCCGCCGGGCAGTTCGCGGTAGGCACGGGCGGCGAGCGACTGCTCGGGCAGGTGCGGGGCCGGGGCCGGCTGGGTGTGCTGCACCAACTGGACGGACTCCAGGGTGATGTCGTCCACCCGCAGCGCCGAGCAGACGACGTCCAGCGGCAGCGGCAGCGCGGTGCGCACCGGGCGCAGCGGCTGGTCCTTGGCCTGGACGAGCAGCACCGAGCTGAGGAAGGTGCCGTCGCCGATCATGCCGGTCTCCCGGCGCATCGGCCGGCCGCCGAGGTCGGCCTCGGTGGCGTGCGTGCAGGTGCGCAGGGCCGGTTCGAGTTCCAGCGCGGGGGCGAGGGCCGGGTCGGTGCCGGCCGGGGGCAGGGCGGAACCGGCCTGCCGGCGGCGGGACTTGAGGGCGGCACGCACCAGCAGTGTCTCGGGGACGGTCCGGCCGCGCAGCGGGACGACGGCGAGGACGACCAGGACGAGGGCGACGACGCCGAGGCCGGCGGCGACCGTCCGGCTGATCGTCCAGCCGACCGCGACGAGCGCCACCGCGACCTCGACCAGCACGAGTTGCTGCAGCTTCAGCCGCCCGCCGAGCAGCCCGGGCCTGGGATGGACGCGGACCGGAACGGGCCCGGCGGCGGGCGACCCCCCGCCCCGGGCCGTGCCGCGGCGTCCTGGAGCGGTCTGGCTTGGCATCCCCCGGGTGACCCTCTCTGATCGGTTGCCACGGCGATCGGTTGCCACGGCCCGCTGGCTCGCGCACGGACCGTACCCGTACCGTACTCACCGTCTGCTGCCGCATCGTAGAGGGTTCGAGCACGTTCCCGCCCGGCGATCGCGGACTCGGGGGCAGGTCGGTCGGACAGGGGAGACGACGAACATGGCATCGCGCCGGGACGAGCTGAACGCCTACACCTTCGCGCGCAGGCGGACGGTGGGGGCCTTCCTGATGCCGGGCGGCGGGGGCAGCGACGAGGACGCGCCGCGCCCGGTGAAAGCGGTGCTGCCGAGCCTGGTCGTGGGGGCGGTGATCGTCGGCGGCTTCGGCGTGTGGGGGGTGTTCAGGCCGAGCGCGCCGCTGAACTGGGACGACGGCAGGAACGTGATCCAGGGCAAGACGTCGACCACCCGGTACGTCGTCCTCACCGACCCGGACGGACATACGAAGCGGCTGCACCAGGTGCTGAACATGTCCTCGGCACGGCTGGTGCTGCCGGTCGACGCCAAGGTGGTGGTCGTCGACGACGACGTGCTCGACCGCTACCCCCACCACGGGCCGACGATCGGCATCCCGTACGCGCCGGACAAGCTGCCCGGCAAGGACAACGCGGGCCGGCCGATGAAGTGGTCGGTGTGCGACCGCCCGGGCTCGGACGACAAGCAGGAGACCGTCAACCAGGCGGTGTTCGTGGCCGCGGGCGCGGACGCCGGGGCACTGGAGGCCAAGGGCCGGATGCTCGGCCAGGACCAGCTGATGCTGGTGCAGCAGGCCGACGACCAGCAGGTCAGCGCCTCGCCCGCGCAGGGCCGGCCGGCCGGCGGGCCGAGTGACGCGCGGATCTTCCTGGTCGACGCGCAGGGCCGCCGGCACGCGATCGGCTCCCCGCAGGCGGACGACCGGGAGAAGAAGTCGCTGATCACCGCGGTCTTCGGGCCGAACGCCGTGCCGCAGCCGGTCAAGCGCGAGTGGCTGGACACCCTGGTGACCGGCAGCGCCGTCGTCTTCCCGCCGATCGACGGGGTGGCGGACAGCCAGGCCGCCAACTCCTCGGTGGCGCTGGAGAACCAGGCCGACCGCCGGATCGGCCGGCTGGTGCACTACCAGGACCGCAACTACGTCGTCGGCCGGGACCGGCTCTTCCTGGTGACGCCGTTCCAGGCCGAGCTGATCCGGCAGAACCCGGCCTACCAGGTGCTCTACAGGTACGACGCGGACAAGAAGCCCCGCAACGACGAGATGACCCCGGCCGACCACGCGAGCTTCGGCACCGGCAACCCGCTGCCGAACGCGGGCGACGGCGACTGGCCGCTCAAGTCCGGTGCACCGGTGAACAACTGGCAGGACCGGCAGGACGCACGCAAGGTCGTGTGCAGCACCTTCGACGGCATGGCCGAGGACGGCCGCACCCCCAGGCGCAGCGTCTGGGCCGGTCCGGAGTTCCCGGCGCAGTACAACAACGGCGCGGGCGCGGCGTACGTGACGCCCGGTCACGGCCTGTTCTACCGCGCGCTGGACAACGGCACGGGCGGTTCCGGTACCGACTACCTGATCACCGAGACGGGCCTGCGCTACTCAGTGCCGGCCAACGGCGACGGCGGCCGGGGCGCGACGGCCTCTCCCTCGGCGCAGCCGGGCCAGAGCAGTGCCCCCAAGTCGCCGGCACCCCAGCCGAGTACATCCCAGCCGGGCACTCCCGCGTCGGAGCAGCCCCAGCAGCCCGACGAGCCCGGCGGCAACCAGGCGCGGCTGGGCTACCAGGGCCTCCAGCCGCTGCCCGTGCCGCACGAGTGGTCGGACCTGGTGCCGGCCGGCCCGCCGCTGAGCGCGAAGGGCGCCGTGCAGCAGCAGAACGCCTGATCGACCGGACGTCCCAAGGGAGTTGGAGCGGCTGCCGGGGTCCGTGTCATGGTCTGGTAACTACTCAGCGTTCGGTGTTGGGTGAGATGCGTATGCCGACTACAGTGCTCCTGGACATCACAGGGGTGATGGACGGGGTGGGCCGGACGGCCCGCCGATCACACAATGTTTGCCCGATGGGGGACGGTGGAGCATGGGTCAGTTCAAGATGACCGCCCAGGAGATGCTGGCATTCGCCAAGCGGATCGAGGAGGCCATCGGCAAGATCGCCCAGGAGCGCACCAAGCTCAACGGCACGATGGACGGCATCGCCGGCGGCTGGCAGGGGCAGGCGGCCGACGCCTACAAGAAGCTGCAGCACCAGTACAACGAGGACATCGACAAGCTCAACGAGTCGCTCCGGGCCATCAAGGACGCGATCGAGCTGACGACCAAGCACTACGCGGCCACCGAGGCGCAGCAGCAGCAGCAGTTCACCGGCGTCCAGAGCTGATCACCGGACTGATCGCGCACTGATCGCGCACTGATCACCGCACTGATCACCGCACCGCTCGCCGAACTGCCTCGCATCCTCGACAGGGAGACATCGTGACCGACCACATCCTCGTGAACTTCCAGACCGTCCACAGCGCCGCCGAGGAGGTCAAGGCCGCCGCCGCCCGCATCAACCAACTGCTGGAGGACCTCAAGGGCGACGTCACCAAGATCTCCGGGAGCTGGGAGGGCGCGGCCCAGCAGGGCTACCGCGCCCACCAGGCGCAGTGGGACGCCAAGGCCGCCGACCTCCAGCAGGTCTGCGCGCAGATCGCCGGCTCCCTGGAGGCGGCCGCGCTGAGCTACAAGAGCACCGAGGACAAGAACGCCAACCTCTGGCAGCACTGACCGGCGTTCCCTCGGGGAACGCGTGGGGCGGGTGCCCGGATCCCGGGCGCCCGCCCCTGTCACGTGGGTACGGCGCAGGTACGGGTGGACGACGTGAGGGGTGGCAGGGTGTCCGCACGCGGGTACCGGAGGACGGCCGCGGCGCTGGCCGCGTTCGCGGTGCTGGCCGGTCCGCTCGCCGCCCCGGCGCACGCCGACGGCCCCGGCATTGCCGCCGCCGGCGACTGCCCGGCCACCGCGCCCGACGTGCAGGTGGTGCCGTGGGCGCTGCAACGGCTGCTGCTCGACGAACTCTGGCAGCACGGCCGGACCACCGGCGCGGGCGTCACCGTCGCGGTCATCGACACCGGCGCGGACGACCGGAACCCGCAGCTCGCCGGCAAGGTCCTGGACGGCGGCAGCCTGCTGCGCAACCGGGAGACCAAGGAACTGGTCGCCGGTGGCGGCAAGGACGACCCGGTCGGCCACGGCACCAAGGTCGCCGGCATCATCGCCGCCGCCCGCTCCGACCGGACCGGCTTCGTCGGGCTCGCGCCGGACGCCAGGATCCTGTCGATCCGCCAGAACGACAGCGAGGGCAACGGCGACGTCGCCACGCTCGCCGACGCCGTCAACCAGGCCGTCCGGGGCGGCGCCAAGGTCATCAACATCTCCCAGGACGTCCGCGGCGCCGGCACCACCGGCTTCACCGGCTACCCCGAGCTGAAGGCCGCCATCGAGGCCGCCGAGGCGAACCGGGTCGTGGTGGTCGCCTCGACCGGCAACGACGGCAAGGAGGGCGACACCTACCCGGGCGCCTTCCCCACCGTGCTCGCCGTCGGCGCCTCCGACCGCAACAACGAGCGCGCCCCGTTCTCCCAGTACGGCGACTTCGTGAAGGTGGCCGCGCCCGGCGTCGACATGCTCTCCACCGTCCCCCGCGGCGGCCAGTGTGTCGACAACGGCACCAGCTTCGCCGCCCCGTACGTCTCGGGGCTGGCCGCGCTGCTGGTCGGCGCGCACCCCGGGTGGAGTCCCGCGCAGGTGCGGGCTTGGATCGAGCAGACCGCGCAGCGCACCGAGCACGGCCCGAACCGCTTCATCGGCTGGGGCGTGGTGGACCCGGTGAAGGCCGTCACCCAGGCCCCGGACGACCCGCGGGCCACGGCCGAGCCGAACCCGTCCGTTCGGCTCGCCGCCGCCCCGATCGTGCCCCGCCCGGTCGGCCTCGGCGAGACCCAGGCCGACCGCGACCGCCGCACCGCGACCTACGTGCTCGGCGTCGGCGCCCTGCTCGTCGCGCTGCTCGTCGGCGGCGGTGTCGTCCTGCGCGACCACCGGCGACGCGCCACCGACTGACCGGACGACCCGCCCCCGGAAACCCGTCCCGACCCGGCTGTAACATCCCGCGCCGCCCACCGCATCCAAGAGGTGTCAGCGACCACGAGCGACGGGGGACAGCGCACATGAGGCGGATCGGGTGCGGCCGGGAGGCCAAGGACGCGGAGTTCCTGGAACTCGTGTCCAGCCGGACCGGCCACCTGTACCGTTCGGCCTGCCTGCTGACCAGCGGCGACACCCACCACGCCGAGGACCTCGTCCAGGAGGCCCTCAGCCGGATGTACGTCCTCTGGCGGCGCAGCGCCTGGACCGGCGGCCGGCACCGGATCGACAACCCGGCGGCCTACGTCCACACCGTCATGGTGCGGACCTTCCTCGCCCAGCAGCGCCGCCGCTCCAGCACCGAGCGCCCCACCGGCGACCTGCCCGAGCCCGAGGGCCGCGAGTCCGACAGCACGCTGCGGCTGACCCTCCTCGACGCGCTCGGTCGGATGCCGGCCAAGGACCGCGCGGTGCTGGTCCTGCGCTACTGGGAGGACCGCAGCGTCGAGGAGACCGCCGAGGTGCTGCGCGCCTCCTCCGGCGCCGTCCGCACCCGCACCACCCGGGCCCTGGCCCGGCTGCGCACCCTGCTCGGCGACTCACTGGCCGAGCTGGTCGCCCGCTGAGCACTCTTCCGACACCTGCCTAGGAGACGGTGATCACCCATGTCCGAACCGGACAAGTTCGAGGACGATCTGCTCTACGCCATGACCCGCACGGGTGAGGGCTTCCGCACCGAGCAGGGCGAGCTGGTGGCCGGCGGCCTGGTCCGCGGCCGCCGCCGCTGGCGCCGGCGGTCCGCCGCCGCCGTGGTGAGCGGCGCCGCCGCGCTCGCCCTGGTCGGCACTGGCGCGTTCTACCTCTCCGGCTCCACCGGCGCCTCCCCGGTGGCCTCCGCCACGATCGGCGCCGCTGCCGCCCCGACGGCGACCGGCACCACCGGCACCGCCACCCCGACCGCCGCGCAGTCCTCGGCGGCGGCCCCGATCAGCGGCGGCGAGGTGCTGGCCACCTTCCAGGCCCTGCTGCCCAAGGGCCAGGTGACCGACGCCAAGGGGACCGGCACGGACAAGGACGGCGGCAGGACCGCGTACGCCAACCTGGTCTTCGACGACGGCCAGGGCAAGTCGCTGATGGGCCTCTCGATCCAGAAGCACCGCAAGGGCCAGTCGCAGCCGCGCACCTGCCCGGCGGACCTCAAGCTCGCCTCGCTCGACTCCTGCGCCACCACCACTTTGCCGGACGGTTCCCAGCTCGTACTCAGCCAGGGCTACGAGTACCCGAACCACCGGGCCACCACCAAGGAGTGGTTCGCCTCGCTGATCCGTCCGGACGGCGGGGAGATCTTCCTCAGCGAGTGGAACTCGGCGCAGGAGAAGGGCGCCCCCGACAGCCGCCCCGACCCGGCGCTCACGCTGGACCAGCTGAAGGCGATCGTGACCGACAAGTCCTGGGACCGGGTCGTCGCCGCGGTCAAGTACGACGGGGTCGACCCGGCGGTGGAGGACCCGGGCCTGACACCGGAGGAGAAGCAGGCGACCCTGGCCAAGCTGCTGCCCGCCGGCTTCCAGGTGGCCTCGGCCCGCAACGCCAACGGCAACGTCACCACGTACCAGGTGACCGGTGGGCAGACCAGCGGCGGGCTGATCGTGCGGGTCGACTACTGGGGGAGGCCGTACGACGACAAGGACCTGCAGCAGCGGGCCGAGAAGGATCGCCAGGCGATGTTCAAGGACGCGACCACCCTGCCCGACGGCACCAAGGTCGCGGTTGCTGCTGCGGATCAGGTCAACCCGAAGGCCTCGCCCGCGCGGGTGGAGGTGCTGCGACCGGACGGCCTGCACGTCCAGGTCGTCAACGGGCCCGGGGACAAGCCGCTGTTCACGCTCGACCAGCTGAAGGCGATCGCCACCAGCCCGGAGTGGAAGCTGAAGAAGTGACCGTCAGCTGAACACGGCAGTGCCCCGGGCGAGGGGGAGCCCGGGGCACTGCACTGCGGGGGAGGGGTGGGGGTCAGGCCTGCTGCTGGTCCTCGGGGAGGCTGATCACCCAGCGGGTGTCCTGCCGGGGGCGCAGGTAGAACAGCCAGTAGAGGGTGGCGGCGGCGGTGATGCCGCCGGTCCAGAGCAGGGGCTCGGTGTCCAGCTGGGTCATGACGTAGACCAGGACGGCGATCAGGACCACTGGGACGGCCGGCCACAGCGGCATCCGCCAGGCGGCGGCGTGCTTGTGGTGGGCGCGGCGGGAGAGCAGCGCGGCGACGGCGACCAGCAGGTACATCGCGGTGACGGCGACGCCGGTGATGTTGCTGAGCAGCTGGCCCTTGACGAAGCAGAGCGCGGCGCCGGGCAGGCCGACCGCCAGGGTGGCGATCCACGGGGAGCCGAACCGGCCGAGGGTGCCGAAGGCCTTGTTGACCGGCTCGGGCCAGGCCTTGTCACGGGCGGAGGCGAACAGCACCCGGGAGTTCTGGATGACCATGACGATGCCGGCGTTGATGATGGCCAGCGCGATGCAGAGGCTGATGAACGTGCCGACCGCCGAGTTGCTCCAGGCGGTGACCATGCCGGAGATGTCGCCGGAGGCCAGGGTCTGCAGGTCGGGGGCGCCCACGGTGATGGCGGCGACCGGGATCAGGATGATGGCGGTCGAGAGGCCGAGCGTCCAGAGCACGGTGCGCGAGACCGTACGGCGGGGGTTCTCCAGTTCCTCGGAGAGGTAGACGGCGGTGGAGAAGCCCTGGGTGACGAAGAGGGCGATGCCGAGCGCGCCGATGATGGCGCCGATACCGACCGTGCTCGTGGCTCCGCCGTCCCCGGCGACCACACCGTGCAGCAGGCTGGGGTGGTCCGGGTTGGTGTGGGAGAAGCCGAGCACCGAGACGACGCCGGCCGCGACGACCTCCAGCACCAGGAAGATGCCGGTGATCCAGGCGTTGGCGCGCAGGTCCAGCAGGCCGGCCAGGGTGGCGGCCAGCATCACCGCGGCGCCCGCGATGGGCTTGTCGACGTGCAGGACCGGCGCGAGGTAGTCGGCGGTGCCGAGCGCGATGACCGACGGGACGATCATCACCACGATCAGCGACTGGACGAAGACCAGCCAGCCGGCCAGCCGTCCGGCCAGCGTGCCGACCATCGCGTACTCGCCGCCGGCGCTGGGGATCAGGGTGCCGAGTTCGGAGTAGCAGAAGGCGACCGCGATGCAGAGCACCGAGCCGATCGCGATGGCCAGGGCGGTGGCGCTGCCGATGGTGGAGAGCAGCTGCGGCACGATCACGAAGAGCGTGGACGCCGGGGTGACGCAGGACAGCGTGAGGAGCGTGCCCCCCACGACGCCGATCGAGCGCTTGAGCTGCTGGGGGGCGGCGGTTTCGCCCGCAGTGGGGGCTACGGGGAGTGGCGGGCGAAGCGTGTCGGTCATGTGGCTTCCGATCGGCTCTGTGCGGTCCTGGAGTGGGAGCGGTATCGCCTCCGCTGTGCTGGCTGCTCGGGTTCTGGTCCGGTCGCTCCCGGGCCGCAATGGAACCTTGGGCGTATTGACTGCGTCAACGCCGGAACTGCTGCGGAATCCGTTGCGGGAGAGCGCATAAACATGCGATCCGATGATCACGTACGGTCATTGTGGCGTTTGTCCGAGTTGTTACCTCTGCCGCGTCGCACTTGAATCCAAGGTAAACAGAGTGTTGAAAGCACGCTTTCGAAGGCTGTGCTCGGATCGGACGCCGGTACGCCCAGGTGCCCCCGTGAGGCCCTCGCAATCCCCGGACGGGGTACGGGAACCGCAGCCCCGCGCCGGAAAGATCTAGGTAACGTTTCAGCACCTGGGACGCGGAAGGGTCGGGCTCCGGCGAGCCCGACCCCTTCGATCACCCTCCGTAGTGGATTTCCGGGTGGCCGGCCGTGCGGCTCACACCTCCGGCAGCCAGCCCGTCTGGACCGTCTGCCCGCTGGTGGCCCGCCGCGACACGTACAGCCCGCGGCCCGGCGGCAGCGGCTGCGGCTTGACCGTCCCCAGCAGCACGCCCTCGTCCCGGTTCCCGGACAGGATCACGCCCTGCCCGCCCAGCTCCCGCATCCGCTGCATCATCGGCTCGTACAGCGACCGGCCGGCGCCGCCCGCGCTGCGCGCGACGATCACCCGCAGGCCGATGTCCCGGGCGAACGGCAGGAACTCGGCCAGTGGCGCCAGCGGATTGCCCGAACCCGTCGCGACCAGCTCGTAGTCGTCCACGATCACGAACATGTCCTTGCCGCTGTACCAGCTGCGGTTGCGCAGCTGCTCGGCGGTCACGTCCGGCCCGGGCAGGCGGCGCGAGCAGGCCCCGCGCAGCATGTCGACGATCGGCGACAAAGCGTTCTGCGTCGCCGCATACCCCGCCAGGTACCCCGACGGGACGGTGTCCAGCAGCGCGCGCCGGTAGTCGCCGACCACGATGCCCGCCTGGTCAGGGGTGTACCGCTCGGTGATCTGCTTGACCAGCATCCGCAGCAGCGCCGACTTCCCGGACTGGGTGTCCCCGAAGACGATGAACAGCGGGTCGGTCTCGAAGTTCACGAAGACCGGCGCCAGCTCCGCCTCGTCCACGCCGAAGGCCACCCCGCGCTCCGGGTGCTCGAAGCCCTTCGGCAGCGTGCACCCGTCGAGGACGGCGGGCAGCATCCGCACCTCCGGTGCGCGCGGTCCCGTCCAGGCCGAGTCGACGGCGGAGACCAGGCCGGCCACCCCGTCCTGGAGGTCGTCCACCGCGGACGAGCCGTCCAGCCGGGGCAGGCCGGACAGGAAGTGCAGCCGCTCCGGGGTGACGCCGCGCCCGGCCAGCGCCGGGACGTTCTGTGCGAGCCGGCGGTCGACCTCGGACTCCATCGAGTCGCCGAGCTTGAGCTCGGTGCGGTTCTGCAGCAGGTCCTTGAGCGCCGGGCGCACCTCCGCGTACCGGGCCGCCGTGATGACGAGGTGGACGCCGTAGCCGAGGCCGCGCTGGGCGATGTCCCCGATGACCGGCTCCAGGACCTCGAACTCCTGCTTGAAGGTGTTCCAGCCGTCGATCACCAGGAACACGTCGCCGAACGCCTCGTCGGGCAGCTGCCCGGCGGCCCGGCGGGCCCGGTACGTCGCGATGGTGTCGATCCCGGCGGTCCGGAACAGCTCCTCGCGCCGGTTCAGCACCCCGTGCACCTCGGAGACCATCCGGCGCACCTTGTCGACGTCCAGGCGCCCGGCCACCCCGCCGACGTGCGGCAGCCCGGCCAGCGACCGGAAGCTGCCCGCGCCGAAGTCCAGCAGGTAGAACTGCACCTCCCGCGGGGTGTGGGTGAGGCCGAACGAGGTGACCGCGGTGCGTACCACCGTCGACTTGCCCGAGAGCGGGCCGCCCACGATCAGGCCGTGGCCGGCCGCCCCCGCGAAGTCGAGCTCCAGGATGTCGGTCTTCTGCTCGCGCGGCTTGTCGACGACGCCGATCGGCACCCGCAGCCGGCCCACCGGGTACCCCGGCGCGGTCAGCCCGCGCTCCGGCACCACCTGCAGCGGCGGCAGCAGCTGGTCCAGGCTCGGCGCGGCGTCCAGCGGCGGCAGCCACACCTGGTGCGCGGCCGGGCCCTGGCCCGCCATCCGCTGCACGAACACGTCCAGCACGGTGTCGACCAGGGCGTCGTCCTGCTCCACCGGCTGCGCCGCGGCCTCCTGCGCGGCCGGCTCCGGCACCTCGACCTCGGCCGCGGTGAACTCAACCGGCCGCGCGCCCGTCCGCTGCCCGCCGGTGGACCGCTGCTGCCCCGGCGCCCGGTAGGGCCCGGAGACGTACGCGGCCTTGAACCGCTCCAGCACGTCGTCACCGATCTTGAGGTAGCCGACGCCCGGCACCGGCGGCAGGTGGTACGCGTCCGGCACGCCGATCGCCGCCCGTGACTCGGCCGCCGAGAAGGTGCGCAGGCCGATCCGGTAGGAGAGATAGGTGTCCAGGCCGCGCAGCTTGCCCTCCTCCAGGCGCTGCGAGGCCAGCAGCAGATGAACTCCGAGGGACCGGCCGATCCGGCCGATCTGGATGAACATCTCGATGAAGTCCGGCTTGGCGGTGAGGAGTTCGGAGAACTCGTCGATGATCAGAACCAGCGAGGGCAGCGGGTCCAGGGCCGCGCCGGCCGCCCGGGCCCGCTCGTACTCGTGGATGTTGACGTAGTTGCCGGCCCGGTGCAGCAGCTCCTGGCGGCGGTGCAGCTCGCCCTCGATCGCGTCCCGCATGCGGTCGACCAGGGTGAGCTCGCCCTCCAGGTTGGTGATCACCGCGGAGGTGTGCGGCATGTCCGCCATGCCGGCGAAGGTGGCCCCGCCCTTGAAGTCGGCGAGGACGAAGTTCAGCATCTCCGAGGAGTGTGTCATCGCCAGCGCCAGCACCAGGGTGCGCAGCAGCTCCGACTTCCCGGAGCCGGTCGCGCCGACGCACAGGCCGTGCGGGCCCATGCCCTCCAGCGCGGCCTCCTTGATGTCCAGGTACACGTGCTCGCCGTTGGCGCCGACGCCGATCGGCACGCGCAGCCGCTCGTGCTGGGCGCGCGGGCGCCAGCTGCGGGTGACGTCGAAGGAGCCCGGGTCGCCGGCGCCCATCAGCTCGGTGAAGTCGAGGTTGGACAGCAACGGTTCGTCGTCGCCGCCGGCCGAGATCCGGTAGGGCGCCAACTGCCGTGCCAGCGCCTCGGACTGCCAGATCGACAGCAGGTCCGGCGTGCCGGTGTAGGTCGCCCCGGAGGCCGCGTGCAGCACCAGCTCGGTCGGGCGGACGGTCACCATCAGGTGCCCGCTCGGCTCGTCCAGCTCGCCCGGGACGACCTCGATGACGGTCACCCCCTGCACGCCCTCCGGGCTCGCGAGCAGCGAGTCGTGCGGCACCGCGGCGCCGTCCATCACCACCACGAGGTGCGGCTGGTCCGGCGGCGCCGCCGCGTCGCGGACGAACCGCTGGCGGCCGGAGAGTTCCTCCTGGAGCAGGTACTCCAGCTCGCCCAGGCCGGTGGCGGTCAGCCGGCGCGAACCCGCGCCGTCGGTCTCCTTGCGGTGCTGGTTGTGCGGGAGCCACTTGGTCCACTCCCACTCCCCGGCCGCGCCCGGCGCCGCCGCGACCGCCACCAGCAGGTCGTCCGGCGAGTGCAGGGTGGTCAACTGGGCGATCATCGCGCGCACGTTGCCGTACACCGAGTCCGGGTCGCCGCACACCGTGACGTGGTAGAAGGCGCGCAGCGACACCGCGAGCGGCAGGTCCTGGAGCGTGCCGTGCGCGCTCAGGAAGGAGTGCATGGCGGCCGCCGACAGCGGCTCCAGCTCGTCCATCGGCGCGGTCTGCGGCGCCACCAGCGGGGTGGACAGCTGCACCGGCCCGAGGCCCACCCGGATCTGCGCGAAGTCGGCGTCCCCGGTACGGCGTTCCCACAGCCGCCGGCCGTCCGCGACGATCGACCACAGCTGGTCCGGCGCCGGGTTCAGGAACAGCAGGGCGCCGCGCTGGCGCTCCGCGGTGCGGCGGACTCGCCGGCGCATCTGCTGCAAGTACTTGAGGTAGTCGCGCCGGGCGTCGGAGGTCGCGCTGGAGCCGCCGCGGCGGGCCCGGACGATCTGCGCCAGCACCATGCCGACCGTCGAGGCGATCATCAGACCGCCCATGATCCTCATCGGGGCCTGGGCGTTGGGCGCGAAGAAGAACACCGCCGAGCCGCCCATGCCGAGCATCGGCAGGATGCTCATCATCCAGTCCTCGCCGCCCTGCCGGGGCAGCTCCGGCGGGCTGACCAGCTCCACCGGCTCGTCCGGCACCGCCGGCGGATACGCCCTGGCCGGGCGCTTGACCATGATCACACCCACGTCGTCCCCCACCCCGAGGCGTTGATCGCTGACTACGGCCATCAGGCCGCGCCGATCCTACTGGTCGCACCCGCACGCTCCGCCAGTCCCAATGCTCCCACCGGACCCAGCCGCCGACGGGACCGGGTGCGAACCGAGCGGGTAGGGTAACGCCGCGCCAACTCGCGGGCGCGCCGGGCGGGTTCGCCGCGGCATCGTGGAACAAGGCCGAACAAGGGGGAACGCCCAGTGCGTGGAACGACCGAGGTGGGCGGATGAACACCATCACCACCGGCTTCTGCCGGGTCACCGTCGTCACCCCGGACCGCCGGATCGACGTCGCCCTGCCCGAGGACGTCCCGCTCGCGGACGTCTACCCCGAGGTCCTGCGACTGGCCCGGGCGACCCAGCCCGACGGCACCCCCACCGGCTTCCACCTGGTCCGCCGGGACGGCACCGTCCTCGACAGCAGCCTGTCGCTGGCCGCCCAGCAGATCCGCGACGGCGAGCTGCTCGCGCTTCGCCCGTTCGCCGAGTCCCTCCCGCCGGCCGTCTACGACGACGTCGCCGACGCGATCGCCGGCGCCGTCATGGCGGACCGGCGGTTCTGGAGCCCCGAGCTCATGCGGGCCTTCGGCCTGACCGGCGCCACCGTGCTGCTGACGCTGCTCGCTTTCGCCCTCTGGTTCTCCGCCCTGCGCCACGACATGCACGGCCTGCCCGGCATCCTGGCCGGCGTCACCGCCGTCGTCCTCACCGCCCTGGCCGGCGTCCGCGCCCGGGTCTACCGGGACGCGCAGGCCGCGCTCGCCCTCGGCCTCGGCGCGCTGCCGCACGCCATGATCGCCGGCAGCGGCGTCCTCGCCGTCACCCATCCGGGGGACGGCCCCGGCCGGCTGCAGTTCCTGGTCGGCTGCGTCACCGCCCTGGTGACCGCCGTCCTGCTGGTCGGCCTGCTGCCCGAGCGCGACGCGGTGTTCGTCGCCGCCGCCCTGGTCGCCACGGCCGGCGCGCTCGCCGCCTTTGCCGCCGTCCTGCTGCCCGGCACCCCGGCCGGCCACATCGCCGCCGTCACCGGCGTCGCTGCCGTCGCCGCGATCGGCTTCCTCCCCGGGCTGTCCGCCCGCTTCGCCCGGCTGCCCGTCGGCTTCAGCGCCCCCGGCCAGGCCCGCACCCGCAGCCGCGGTTCCGAGGAGGAGGGCCGCGACGAGACCGTCCAGTACGAGCGGATCGCCCAGCAGGCCCGCCGCGGCCACGAGGTCCTGGTCGGCCTGGTCGGCGGCTGCGCCGCGGTCGCCGTCGGCGCCTGCACGGTGCTCGGCTTCACCGACGGGGTGTTCCCCGAACTCCTCGCACTCGCGATCGGCCTCGCCACCATGCTGCGGGCCCGGCTGTTCCGCTACACCGCGCAGGTCCTCGGCCTCACCGTCGCCGGGCTGCTCGGCCTCTCGCTGCTGGTCGTCGGCCTGTCGCTGCACACCCCGCGGTTCATCCGCACCGCCGCCGGCGCCACCGACGTCGACCTGCGCACCGTCTGGCTGGCCTGCGCCATCGCCCTCGGCGCCGCGGTGCTCACCGCGATCGCCCTGGTGGTGCCCCGGCTCGGCGTCTCCCCCTTCTGGGGGCGCATCCTGGACCTGGTCGACGGCCTCACCCTGATCACCCTCGTCCCGCTGGCCCTCGCCGTCCTGGACGTCTACCGCCTGGTGCGCGGAGCGACCGGCTGAGCACCCGCCGACCGGCCGGGTGGGCGGCGCTGGTACCCTTGGCCTTCGAGCGCAGCCGTGTGTCCACCCGCAGGGCCGGAGACAGCAGGCGGCGCCCGCGTTACGACACCGAGTTCTCGCAGAGTCCTGTGCCGTAGACCAGGACCGCTCGGTATCACCTCGTAAGGAGTTCGCAGTGGCTCTCGCCTCTGACGTCAAGAAGCAGATCATCGCCGAGTTCGGCCAGAAGGAGGGCGACACCGGCTCCCCCGAGGTTCAGGTGGCCATGCTCTCGCGCCGCATCTCGGACCTGACCGAGCACCTCAAGCTCCACAAGCACGACCACCACTCGCGTCGTGGTCTGCTGATCCTGGTCGGCCAGCGCCGCCGCCTGCTGCAGTACCTGGCCAAGAAGGACATCGAGCGTTTCCGTACGCTCGTCGACCGCCTGGGCATCCGCCGCGGTGCCGCCGGCGGCGCCCGCTGAGAACGCCGCTCGGGGCGGCTCCCCACACCGGGGAGCCGCCCCTCGCGCGTATGCCGCGGCAGCTGAGCCGCGGCGCCCGGACATAACAACTCGCGCGCACCTCCCCAGGTGGCCGAGGATTGCACCGTAGGGTTGTGGGCATGCCGGGTGATGGCGCACCAGCGCGCCACCCGGGCAGAAAGACCCGAACCCCCCGCGGGCCGAAGGCTTCAAACGGAAGCCGCCCGCATCCGAGAGAGCGTCCAGACGCGGACCGCCCGTCCCGGCCCGGCAGCCGTGAGGCGCCGGTCCTCGGTAGTGGCCCCCGGAAGCCCCGCAGTCGAGCGGGGCGCCCCGGAGGCTTCGATCGAAGACCGGCCCGACTGCCGCCCTCCCTGACAGGAGGGCTCAGGGCCAACCGGCAGGCAATGCGCGGGGACGCTCTCCCGGAGACGTACGAAAGAGGAGATCTTCCAGGTGGAAGAGAACGTGTTCTACGCCGAGGCCGTCATCGACAACGGCTCCTTCGGCACCCGTACCATCCGCTTCGAGACCGGCCGCCTGGCCCGTCAGGCCGGCGGCTCCGCCGTGGCCTACCTGGACGACGACACCATGGTGCTGTCGGCCACCAGCGCGTCCAAGCAGCCGAAGGAGCACTTCGACTTCTTCCCGCTGACCGTGGACGTCGAGGAGCGGATGTACGCCGCGGGCCGCATCCCCGGCTCGTTCTTCCGTCGCGAGGGCCGGCCCTCCGAGGACGCGATCCTCACCTGCCGCCTGATCGACCGCCCGCTGCGCCCGTCCTTCGTCAAGGGCCTGCGCAACGAGGTCCAGGTCGTCTGCACCATCATGGCGCTCAACCCGGACCACCTGTACGACGTGGTGGCCATCAACGCCGCCTCCGCCTCCACCCAGCTGGCGGGCCTGCCGTTCTCCGGCCCGATCGGCGGCGTTCGCGTCGCGCTGATCAACGGCCAGTGGGTGGCCTTCCCGACCCACAGCGAGCTGGAGTCGGCCGTCTTCGACATGGTCGTCGCCGGTCGCGTCCTGCCGGACGGCGACGTCGCGATCATGATGGTCGAGGCCGAGGCCACCGACAAGACCATCAAGCTGGTCGCCGACGGCGCCGAGGCCCCGACCGAGGACGTCGTCGCCGCCGGTCTCGATGCCGCCAAGCCGTTCATCAAGGTCCTCTGCGCCGCCCAGTCGCAGCTGGCCGCCCAGGCCGCCAAGCCGACCGGCGAGTTCCCGGTCTTCCTGGACTACCAGGACGACGTGCTCGCCGCGCTGACCGCCGCCGTCAAGGACGAGCTGGCCCAGGCCCTCACCATCGCGGGCAAGCAGGAGCGCAACAACGAGCTGGACCGCGTCAAGGCGCTGGCCGCCGAGAAGCTGCTCCCCGAGTTCGAGGGCCGCGAGAAGGAGATCAGCGCCGCCTACAACGCGCTGACCAAGAAGATCGTCCGCGAGCGCGTCATCAAGGACAAGGTCCGCATCGACGGCCGCGGCGTCACCGACATCCGCACCCTGGCCGCCGAGGTCGAGGCCATCCCGCGCGTCCACGGCTCGGCCCTGTTCGAGCGCGGCGAGACCCAGATCCTGGGTGTCACCACGCTGAACATGCTGCGCATGGAGCAGCAGCTCGACACGCTCTCCCCGGAGACGCGTCGCCGCTACATGCACAACTACAACTTCCCGCCGTACTCGGTCGGCGAGACCGGCCGCGTGGGCTCGCCCAAGCGCCGCGAGATCGGCCACGGCGCGCTGGCGGAGCGGGCGATCATCCCGGTCCTGCCGTCCCGCGAGGAGTTCCCGTACGCCATCCGCCAGGTCTCCGAGGCGCTCGGCTCCAACGGCTCGACCTCGATGGGCTCGGTCTGCGCCTCCACCATGTCGCTGCTGAACGCCGGTGTGCCGCTGAAGGCCGCCGTCGCCGGTATCGCCATGGGCCTGATCTCCCAGGAGATCGACGGTGAGACCCACTACGTCGCGCTGACCGACATCCTCGGCGCCGAGGACGCGTACGGCGACATGGACTTCAAGGTCGCCGGTACCCGCAACTTCATCACCGCCCTCCAGCTGGACACCAAGCTGAACGGCATCCCGGCGTCGGTGCTCGCCGCCGCGCTGAAGCAGGCCCGCGACGCCCGCATGCACATCCTCGACGTGATGAACGAGGCGATCGACACTCCGGACGAGATGTCGCAGTACGCCCCGCGCATCATCACCATCAAGATCCCGGTGGACAAGATCGGTGAGGTCATCGGCCCCAAGGGCAAGATGATCAACCAGATCCAGGAGGACACCGGCGCCGAGATCACGATCGAGGACGACGGCACCATCTACATCGGTGCCTCCGACGGCCCGGCCGCCGAGGCCGCCCGCACCACGATCAACCAGATCGCCAACCCGACCATGCCGGAGGTCGGCGAGCGCTACCTGGGCACCGTGGTCAAGACCACGACCTTCGGCGCGTTCGTGTCGCTCATGCCGGGCAAGGACGGCCTGCTGCACATCTCGCAGATCCGCAAGCTGGCCGGCGGCAAGCGCGTCGAGAACGTCGAGGACGTCCTCGGCGTCGGCGCCAAGGTCCAGGTCGAGATCGCCGAGATCGACCCGCGCGGCAAGCTCTCCCTCATCCCGGTCATCGAGGGCGAGGAGGGCGGCGAGGCCGCTTCCGAGTGAAGCGCCGCTAGCTGACCCCTTGCGGCCCGTACGCCTCCCGGCGTGCGGGCCGCACCCTGTTGTCCACGCGTTCGTCCGTACGTTCTTTCCCGCGTGCGTTTCCTCTGGAGGTACCCCCCGTGGCCCAGGCCCCGGCGGTAAAGCAGCGCCCCGGCACCACCCGGACCCTGCTCAAGGGCGTCGACGGCGCCGGCACGGTGCGCCGCACCGTCCTCCCCGGCGGCCTGCGGGTCGTCACCGAGACCCTGCCGACGGTGCGCTCCGCGACCTTCGGCATCTGGGTCGGCGTCGGCTCGCGGGACGAGACCCCGCAGCTCAACGGCGCCACCCACTACCTGGAGCACCTGCTCTTCAAGGGCACCGAGCGGCGCAGCGCGCTGGACATCTCGGCCGCCCTGGACGCGGTCGGCGGCGAGATGAACGCCTTCACCGCGAAGGAGAACACCTGCTACTACGCCCGGGTGCTGGACACCGACCTGCCGCTGGCCATCGACGTGGTCTGCGACATGCTCACCGGCTCGCTGATCCGCACCGAGGACGTGGAGGCCGAACGCGGCGTCATCCTCGAAGAGATGGCGATGGCCGAGGACGACCCGGGCGACGTGGTGCACGACCTGTTCGCCAAGGTGATCTACGGCAGCGGCCCGCTCGGCCGCCCGATCCTCGGCACCCAGGAGACCATCAGGACGCTCACCCGGGACCAGGTCGCCGGCTTCTACCACCGCCGCTACCGCCCCGAGCACCTGGTCGTCGCCGCGGCCGGCAACCTCGACCACCGCAAGGTCGTCAAGCAGGTCGAGCAGGCGTTCGCGCCGCTGCTGGCCCGCTCCGACGCGGCCCCCGCCGAGGCCCGGCGCGGCGTCAAGGCGCTGCGGACGGCCGGCAAGATCGAGGTGCTCAACCGCGCCACCGAGCAGGCTCACCTGGTGCTGGGCGTGCCCGGCGTGCCGCGGCACGACGAGCGCCGCTGGGCGATGGGCGTGCTCAACGCGGCCCTCGGCGGCGGGATGAGCTCCCGGCTGTTCCAGGAGATCCGCGAGAAGCGCGGCCTGGCGTACTCGGTGTACTCGTACTCCTCGTCCTACGCGGACAGCGGCCTGTTCGGCATCTACGCCGGCTGCCAGCCCAAGCGGGTCGAGGAGGTGCTGCGGATCTGCCGCGCGGAGCTGGCCAAGGTGGTCGCCGAGGGCATCACCGAGGAGGAACTGCACCGCGCGATCGGCCAGATCTCCGGCTCCACCGTGCTCGGCATGGAGGACACCGGGTCGCTGATGAACCGGATCGGCAAGGCCGAGCTCAGCTACGGGCACCACCTGTCGGTGGACGACATGCTGGAGCGGATCGCGGCCGTGACCCTGGACGACGTCCGGGCGGTGGCCCGTGATGTGCTGGGCGCGTACCGGCCGTCGCTGGCGCTGATCGGCCCGGTCAACGACAAGCGGGCCGCCAAGCTCGCCGATCTGCTGGTGTGAGAGGAACTTCGCTATGACGCTGCGTGTCGCCGTGATCGGCGCCAAGGGACGGATCGGCTCCGAGGCGGTCAAGGCCGTCGAGGCCGCTCCGGACATGGAGCTGGTGGCCACCCTCGGTCGTGGGTCCAGGCTGGAGGAGCTGACCGAGGCCGGGGCGCAGGTCGCCGTCGAGCTGACCCACCCGGACTCGGTGATGGGCAACCTGGACTACTGCGTCCACAACGGCATCCACGTGGTCACCGGCACCACCGGCTGGGACGACCTGCGGCTGGGCGAGCTGGAGGGCTGGCTCGTCCCGGCCGAGGCCACCGGCCTGCCGCCGCTGCCGGTGGGCGTCCTGATCGCGCCGAACTTCTCGATCGGCGCGATCCTCGGCATGAAGTTCGCCCAGACCGCCGCCCGGTACTTCGAGTCGGTCGAGGTGGTCGAGCTGCACCACGACCGCAAGGCCGACGCCCCCAGCGGCACCGCCACCCGCACCGCCCAGCTGATCGCCGCCGCCCGCGCCGAGGCCGGCCGCCCGCCGCAGCAGGACCCGACCACCCACAGCCTGCCCGGTGCGCGCGGCGCCGACGTGGACGGGGTGCCGGTGCACGCCGTCCGGCTGCGCGGCCTGCTCGCCCACCAGCAGGTGATGTTCGGTGACACCGGCGAGACGCTCACCATCCGGCACGACTCGCTGCACCACAGCAGCTTCATGCCGGGCATCCTGCTGGGCGTCCGCAAGGTCGTCGACCACCCGGGGCTGACCTTCGGCCTCGAAAACTTCCTGGACCTGTGAGCCCCGAATGACCTCTCGTACCGGCTTCTTCGTCCTCGCCGGCGTGCTGCTGCTGGTCGCGCTGATCTGCGTGGGCGAGGGCGTGCAGCTCATCGCCACCGGCAAGCCGCTCGGCATCGGCATCGGGTTCTGCGCCTTCGTCATCCCGCTGATCGGCGTCTGGTTCCTGCGCCAGACCGTCCGCTTCGGACGGGCCAGCGAGCAGCTCGCCCGCGAGCTGGAGGCCGAGGGCGGCCTGCCGGTGGACGAGCTGAAGCGCAGCAAGGGCGGGCGGATCGACCGGGCCTCGGCCGACGCGGTGTTCGCCCGCCGGCAGACCGAGGCGGAGGCAGCTCCGGGCGACTGGCGGGTCTGGTTCCGGCTGGCGGTGGCGTACGCCGACGCCGGTGACACCCCGCGCGCCCGCAAGACCATGCAGCACGCCATCCGGCTGCACAGCACCGAACCCGCAAGGAGTAACGCGTGAGCGACGATACGACGGCCCCCCGGTTCCGCAGCGACGTCACGGTGGAGCTGGTCCGCAGTGCCGCCGCCGACTCGGACGTCATCTGGGCGGCCCGCGTCTCGACCGCGGGGGAGCAGTCCCTGGAGGCGGTCCAGCAGGACCCGGAGAAGTCCAAGGGCCTGATCAACTTCCTGATGCGCGACCGGCACGGCACCCCGTTCGAGCACAACTCGATGACCTTCTTCATCAGCGCGCCGATCTTCGTCTTCCGCGAGTTCCACCGGCACCGCAGCGGCTGGTCGTACAACGAGGAGTCCGGCCGCTACCGCGAGCTGGAGCCGGTGTTCTACGTGCCGGCCGAGGACCGCAAGCTGGTCCAGCAGGGCCGTCCGGGCCGCTACGAGTTCGTCGAGGGCAGCCCGGAGCAGCACAAGACCACCACCGAGGCGATGGAGGCCGCGTACCGCGAGGCGTACGCCCGCTACCAGGAGATGCTGGCGGCCGGGGTGGCGCGCGAGGTGGCCCGCGCGGTGCTGCCGGTCGGCCTGTTCTCCTCGATGTACGCGACCTGCAACTCCCGTTCGCTGATGCACTTCCTGTCGCTGCGGACCAAGCGGGAGAACTCGGCGGTGCCGTCCTTCCCGCAGCGCGAGATCGAGATGGTCGCCGAGCAGATGGAGGAGCAGTGGGCGCGGCTCATGCCGCTCACCCATGCGGCCTTCGAGAAGCACGGCCGGGTCGCCCCCTGACCTGGCACGATGAGCATATGGGCAGGGTGTCTGGCATGTCTGGATTGCGGCTTTTCCAGCCCCTCCCTACATTCGTGAACACGGATTCCGGTGCTGCCTGAACCCCCGAGCAGACAGCACCGGAATCCCATTCACCGCCGTGTCGCCGCCCGTTTCGGCCGCTCAGCGCGCCGGCCCCTGTCCGAACCCTGGACCGGTGTGGGTACCGCCCCACCGCCTACGAGTAGCTTTGGACGCATGGCTCCGACCTCCACCCCCCAGACGCCGTTCGGCCGGGTGCTGACCGCGATGGTCACCCCGTTCACCGCCGACGGCGGACTCGACCTCGACGGCGCCCAGCGCCTCGCCACGCACCTCGTCGACGCCGGCAACGACGGTCTCGTCGTCAACGGCACCACCGGCGAGTCCCCGACCACCAGCGACGCCGAGAAGGCCCAGCTCGTCCGCGCCGTGGTGGAGGCGGTCGGGGACCGCGCCCACGTGGTGGCCGGGGTCGGCACCAACGACACCCACCACAGCGCCGGGCTGGCCCGCCAGGCCGAGGCCGCCGGAGCACACGGCCTGCTGGTCGTCACGCCGTACTACAGCAAGCCCCCGCAGGAGGGCCTGTACCGGCACACCGTGCACATCGCCGACGCCACCGGGCTGCCGGTCATGCTGTACGACATCCCGGGCCGCAGCGGCGTCGCGCTGAGCCACGAGACGCTGGTCCGCCTCGGCGAGCACCCGCGGATCGTCGCCAACAAGGACGCCAAGGGCGACCTCGGCGCGGCCGCCTGGGCCATCGCCCGGTCCGACCTTGCCTGGTACTCCGGGGACGACATCCTGAACCTGCCGCTGCTGTCGGTCGGAGCCGTCGGCGTGGTCAGCGTCGTCGGGCACGTCGTCGCCGGCGAGCTGCGGGCGATGATCGAGGCGTACCTGTCCGGCGATGTGGCCAAGGCCACGGCGATCCACCAGAGCCTGCTCCCGGTGTTCACCGGTATGTTCCGCACCCAGGGCGTGATCCTCGCCAAGGCCGCGCTGGGCCTCCAGGGGTTGCCGGCCGGCCCGCTGCGGCTGCCGCTGATCGGCGCGACGCCCGAGGAGATCGCGCAATTGAAGAAGGATCTCGCCGCAGGCGGGGTACACCTGTAACAGACACGGACGTGCGCGCCCCGGCTCGCCGGACCCTCACGGGCCCGCCGCTGGACCGGACCGAAGGCGCGAGAGCACAGACCCAGTAGGAAGAACGACACTGAGTACGCACGCCATATGTCTCCAGGGGGAGGACCCCGGGCATATGGCGTGCGTCGTGAGGAGAGTCTTTTGAGTCACCCGCATCCCGAACTCGGCGCGCCCCCCGCTCTGAAGGAGGGCGCCCTCCGCATCACTCCGCTCGGCGGCCTCGGCGAGATCGGCCGCAACATGACGGTGCTCGAATTCGGGGACCGCATCCTGATCGTCGACTGCGGCGTCCTCTTCCCCGAGGACGAGCAGCCCGGCGTGGACCTGATCCTCCCGGACTTCAGCTACATCCGGGACCGCCTCGACAAGGTCGACGGCATCGTCCTCACCCACGGGCACGAGGACCACATCGGAGCCGTCCCGTTCCTCCTGCGGGAGAACCCGGACATCCCGCTGATCGGCTCCAAGCTGACCCTCGCCCTGATCGAGGCCAAGCTCGTCGAGCACCGCATCCGGCCGTACGTGCTGGAGGTCAAGGAGGGCGAGCGCGAGCGCATCGGCCCCTTCGACTGCGAGTTCATCGCGGTCAACCACTCCATCCCGGACGCGCTGGCCGTGGCCATCCGCACCCCCGCCGGCATGGTCGTCGCCACCGGCGACTTCAAGATGGACCAGCTGCCGCTCGACGGCCGCCTCACCGACCTGCCGACCTTCGCCAAGCTGGCCGAGGAGGGCATGGACCTGCTGCTGGTGGACTCCACCAATGCCGAGGTCCCCGGCTTCATCCCGCACGAGCGGGACATCTCGGCCGCGCTGCGAAACGTTTTCGCGAACGCCGACCGGCGCATCATCGTCGCCTCCTTCGCCAGCCACGTGCACCGCATCCAGCAGGTGCTGGACGCCGCGCACGAGTACGGCAGGAAGGTCGCCTTCGTCGGCCGATCGATGGTCCGCAACATGGGCATCGCCCGCGACCTCGGCTACCTGAAGGTCCCCGGCAACCTGGTCGTGGACGTCAAGGTGCTCGACGACCTGCCCGAGAAGGAGGTCGTGCTGATCTGCACCGGCTCGCAGGGCGAGCCGATGGCGGCGCTGTCCCGGATGGCCAACCGCGACCACCAGATCCGCATCGTCGAGGGCGACACCGTCGTCCTCGCCTCCTCGCTGATCCCGGGCAACGAGAACGCCGTCTACCGCGTGATCAACGGCCTGACCCGCTGGGGCGCCAAGGTCGTGCACAAGGGCAACGCCAAGGTGCACGTCTCCGGCCACGCCTCGGCCGGCGAGCTGCTGTACTTCTTCAACATCTGCAAGCCGCGCAACCTGATGCCGGTGCACGGCGAATGGCGCCACCTGCGGGCCGCCGCCGAGCTGGGCGTCGCCACCGGTGTGCCGCGCAACCGCGTGGTCATCGCGGAGGACGGCGTCTGCGTCGACCTGGAGAACGGCGTCGCCCGGATCGTCGGCAAGGTGCAGGCCGGCTACGTCTACGTGGACGGCGCCTCGGTCGGTGACATCACCGAGGCCTCGCTGAAGGACCGCAGGATCCTCGGCGAGGAGGGCTTCATCTCCGTCTTCGTCGCGGTGGACTCCACGAACGGCAAGATCGTGGGCGGCCTGACCATCCAGGCCCGCGGCTCCGGCATCGAGGACAGCGCGTTCGTGCCGGTCGTCGCCAAGCTCCAGGAGGCCCTGGACCGCTCGGCGAGCGACGGCGTCCTGGAGCCCCGCCAGGTCCAGCAGCTCGTCCGCCGGACCATCGGCAAGTGGGTGGCGGACAACTACCGCCGCCGGCCGATGATCCTGCCGGTCGTCGTCGAGGTCTGAGCCTCCTGAGGCTGGTTTGACGTGGGGCAGCCCGGTGCGTAATGTTCTCCGGGTTGCCCCACGGGACGGCCCCGCAGGAAGTTCTCGAATCTGAATTCGAGAAGGACTGCGGAAAACGGCCCGAGAAACTCTGATAGAGTTCGGGAGCGCCGAAAGGCAAAAGCCGGTCGGATGAATGAAACTCCGGAAAACGGAGCGGAAAACATCTGATAAGCTGGAAACACGAAAGAACGAAGCGCCCGGAGGGCCCGCTGGAAGGCGGTCCGAAGGAAGTGTCCGTTCCTTGAGAACTCAACAGCGTGCCAAAAGT
>NZ_JAHTKP010000087.1 GCF_019192735.1 Kitasatospora aureofaciens | reverse complement strand
ACGCCCGCAACGGCGTCGTCGAGCAGACCCGCCGCCACGCCGCCGTCACCGCACTGCTACGCGTGCCACACGTCGTCCTGGCCGTCAACAAGATGGACCTCGTCGACTACGCGGAGCCCGTCTTCGCGGCGATCGCGGAGGAGTTCAGCACCTACGCGACCCGGTTGGGCGTCCCCGAGATCACCGCAATCCCGATCTCGGCCCTCGCCGGCGACAACGTCGTCGAGTCGTCCGCGCACATGGACTGGTACGGCGGCCCCACTGTCCTCGAACACCTGGAGCGCGTACCGGTCGGCTCGGACCCGTCAGCGGCCCCGGCCCGCTTCCCGGTGCAGTACGTGATCCGGCCGCAGACCCCCGAACACCCCGACTACCGCGGCTATGCGGGCCAGCTCGCCTCCGGCGTGCTGCGCGTCGGCGACCGGGTGACCGTGCTGCCGTCCGGGCAGACGACGACCGTCACCGGCCTGGACCTGCTGGGCCGGAGCGCCGACCTCGCCTGGGCCGGACAGTCGGCGACCGTCCTGCTCGCCGACGACCTGGACATCGCGCGTGGCGACCTCATCGTGCCGAGCGCGGCCGCGCCCGCGACCGCCCAGGAGGTGACGGCGACCGTCTGCCACGTCGCCGACCAGCCGCTCACCGAGGGCCAACGGGTGCTGCTGAAGCACACCACCCGCACCGTCAAGGCGATCGTCCAGAGGATCCCGTCCCGGCTCACCCTGGACGACCTCTCCCAGCACCCGGATCCCGGGCGACTGGTCGCCAACGACATCGGACAGGTCGTGGTCCGCACCGCCGAGCCGCTCGCGCTCGACGCCTACGCCGACTCCCGCCGTACCGGTTCTTTCCTGCTGATCGACCCGACCGACGGAACCACCCTGGCGGCCGGGATGTCCGGCGCCTCGTTCGCGGCGACGCCGGCCCTGCCGGTCCCGGACGACGACGGATGGGACTTCTGACCGTGCCTACCACGACCAGCACCGTCATCGACGTCCGGGGGGTCACCAGGTCCTACGGCGCCGGCTCCACCCTGTTGCCCGCCGTCGACGGTATCGATCTCCGCATCGCCGCAGGGGAGTTCGTCTGCCTCCTCGGGGCTTCCGGTTGCGGCAAGTCCAGCCTGCTGAACCTCATCGCCGGGCTCGACCGCCCGACCACCGGCGAGGTGTCGGTGTCCGGCCCCCGCCCCGCCATGATGTTCCAGGACCACGCGCTCTTCCCCTGGCTCACCGCGGGCCAGAACATCGAACTGGCGCTGCGCCTGGCCGGTGTGCCGAAGGCCGAGCGGCGCCCCAGGGCCGCCCGGCTCCTCGCCTCGGTCCGACTGGGCGACGCGTACGGACGGCGGGTGCACGAGCTGTCCGGCGGCATGCGGCAGCGGACGGCCCTGGCGCGGGCGCTCGCCCAGGGCGCCGAGGTCCTGCTCATGGACGAGCCGTTCGCCGCGCTCGACGCGATCACCCGGGACCTGCTCCACGAGGAGCTCACCCGGGTCTGGTCCGAACACCGGCTCACCGTCGTCTTCGTGACACACAGCGTGGAGGAAGCGGTACGCCTGGGCGGACGCGTCGTCCTCCTGTCCTCCCGGCCCGGCCGCATCGCTCAGGAGTGGACCGTTGACATCCCGCGTCCGCGCCGGGCCGAGGAGCCCGCCGTCAGCTCCCTCGTCCACGAGATCACCGGCCGGCTGGGAGAGGAGATCCGCCGCCATGCCCGTCACTGACACCACCCTCACCGCCCCCCGCCCGCGACCCGTGGCCGCGGTGATGAGCCCGTCGCCCGCCCCCACCCGGACCGGGGCCCGCGCCCGCGGACTCCTGCGCCGAGCGATGTCCATGGCGGCGGGACCACTGCTCGCCGTCACGGCCGTCCTCTGCCTCTGGCAGTGCGCCTTCGCCCTGCACCTGTCGGCCACGCTCCCCGCCCCCGCCGCGGTGGGGCACGACCTCGCCGCCTCCTGGTCGAGCGGCGTGCTTGCCCCGGCCCTGCTCCACAGCCTCCGGCGCTGCCTGACCGGGTTCCTCGCCTCGGCGGCGATCGGCGTGCCCATGGGCCTGCTCCTCTCCACAACCGCCGTGCTCCGCACGCCGATCGCCCCGATCCTGAGCGCGATCCAGGCACTGCCCGCCGCCGCCCTGGTCCCCGTGGCCGTGATGTGCATGGGCAACTCCGAAAGCGCCGTGTACGCGGTGGTCCTGCTCGGCGCCGTCCCGGCCATCGCGAGCGGGACGCTCACCTCCCTCGACCGGATCCCCCCACTGCTGCGCCGGGCCGGCCGGTCGATGGGTGCCACCGGATTCGGGTACGTCCGGCACGTGCTGCTCCCGGCCGCCCTCCCCGGTCTGGTCACCGCGCTCGAACAGGGCTGGACCTTCGGCTGGCGGGCCCTGATGACCGCGGAACTGATCGCCGCCACCCCGCTCCCGGGCATCGGCCACCTGCTGGACGACGGCAGGAGAAGCGGCCGCCTGAGCCTGGTCCTGGCGGCTACGGCGGTGATCCTCGCCATCGGCGTACTCGTCGAGGCCGCCGCCTTCGCCCCCGTGTCCCGCCACGTCCTGCGCACCCGGGGCCTGACCACGCAGGCCTGAGCGCGCTCGGCACCGATGCCTGAAGAGCCGGTGAGTGGGCGGATGAACCATGGGGCCGCTGTTCCGCAAGACCAGCTGCCCAGTCGCGACGCGCCGTCATCGTCCAGGGCCTCAACGAGCCGCCGCGCCGGCCAGTAGCCTTCCGAGTCAGGAATCTCGACCTGAGTCAGCCGTGCTGGTGCTGGACGGGCGCGGGCGGTGTCCTGCTCATGTACCAACCCTCGACGCGGGGGCCGACGAGATCGGACGGCCAGCCTGCCGTCTCGACGGCGGCATCGTAGACGGCGTCGCCGAACTCCACAATGGCCTGGTGCGGGTCCGCTGTCTGCCTGAGCCTGGCCCACGGCAGACGAACCAGACCAGCGTCGGGATGCCAGGCGGCGCCCTCAACACCCCAGGACCGGCCCCCGAGACCGTCCGGCTGGGGCCAGATGTACGCGTACATGCCGATGTTCGGCGCCTTGGCATCCCCGAAGGAGAATCCCACCGACACGTACGCGTCGAGCTGGGCGTTCTGCATGAACGGCGGCTGGTGGAGCGGCGGCACGGTGGGCTGCGCCCGGTAACGCGTGGCGGACAGGTCGAAGCCGCCCCACATCACACCGACCCGGGGGCGGTATCCCAGGAAGGGGGCCTGCCACGCCTCGAGCCCGTCAGCGGCGAGGTTCAACGCTGTCCAGATCAGCCGGGCCGCGTGGCCATCCCAGGTGCGTTCGACGTGATCGTCCTCGAAGCGCGGCGGGGCATCCGGAATCTCGCAGATCAACGAGCTACGCGGTCGGTGTATGCCGAGCTCGTCCGCCGCATCGCAGAAGGACGCATAGAACGTGGCGACTGATCCCTTGGACAATGGCACCGTCCGCGAGCCGTTGTCGGCCTCGATGACCACGCCACCGTCGAGCAGGCTGTAGTGCACCGCGAAGGTCGCGCCTCGCTGCCGAAGGGTCGGCGTACTGAGCCCCCGGGGGGTGACATCGAGGACAATGTTTCCCCAGCCGGCTTCGAAGGGCTCGTCGAGGGTGTACTTGCCTCCGACCTGTACCACCCGGTTCACGTAGTCAACCATGGGCGCCAGGTCCTCATAGACCAGTGTCGGCCACGCATTGAGACGTTCGCTCACAGAGAGCCTCCCAGCGTGTTGATGGGATCAGCGGGAGGGGACGTCAGGTGCCGCGCCCGCTCCCCAAGCAGCGACAGGCGGGCCTCGGACACCGAACTGCGCAATGGTGGGCGGTCCTCCCCAGCCGGGAACGGTTCCGCTCGGAGTCGGGGACCTGCTGCGAACTCAGCCACCCTTGACGGCTTTCCCCCGTCCATCGTGCGCTGTGCACCTCGCCGATGTCGAATGCGGGAAGCGGCCGAGATGCCGGAGGGATACGGACCGAACTACGATGGCCATAGTGAATGCGCACCGGCATGGGCTCATGGAGGTGCACGATGAGCCACGGCACCGGATTCGACACCGGCCGGCTGCTGGCCATGTCACGGCCCGAGCTCGACCGGCTGTTTCGCACCAGCCCGCCCGGCGGGATTCCGCGGGGCAAGGGGCGCGGTACGGTGCTCCTGGGGCGCGGGGCGAAGGTGTCCACCGTGGCGGCCACGCTCGTGCGCCGTCTCGCCTGGCAGGGCAAGGTCTTCGACTCCGGCCGTGGCGAACTGCGCAATATGGTCACGCCGTTCGGAGTGCGCGCGGTGAGGGCAAGGGTCTACCGCGACGAGAGCTGGTTCGACGACGGTGAATGCATCGTTCTTGACTACTCGCACACCTCGCTCCTGGCCCACTGGATCCGCGACGAGATCCGCTGCATCGGCCACGGGACCTATCTCGGCCTCGTCTATTGGGGGCGGCACAGAGTTCTCGGTTTCAGCCTGAGTTTCCGCGATCCGCAATCCTGAGGCCCGGGTCGGAGGTGCCTGAGATGCCGTACCAGTTGGCGGTCACCGTCCGGGCCTCCGTACCGGCGGCCCGGGTCGCAGAAGTGCAGGAGCTGCTGCGCGAGGCCGGCCGGAAGGGGACCGCCGGCGAGCTGTTTCCCTTCGCCGAGGTGGAGAGCATCCACTTCGCGCGCGTGGTCCTGATCCCCGAAGCGCCCGGCGGTACGGACGCGGCGATGCCTGCGAGCGTCGTCTACATGGCCGAGGTGGACGGGCCGTTGGAGGCGCATCTCAGGGACCTCGTCCGTAAGGCGGGTGACGGGCTGGGGAGGGTGTTCGGGCTCTGTGACGGGTATCCGGCGGGTGGTTCCCCGGGTTCCTCGGAAAGGGCGCAGATCGCCTGGCTACGCTCCCATGGCACGTCCTGCGCGGCCTATTACGTCAACACCGCTGGCAGGGGACGGCAGCAGATCGACCAGGAGGCCCGACTGCGCGAGGCGATCGAGGAGTTCCTCGACCGGAACGGTCCCGCGCTGGCGGGGGCGAGCCCCGCGGGGGTCCGCGCCGCCATCCAGGAACACGTCAAGGGCCGTGCGGACCTCGCCTGGGCCCGGGCCCGGCCCGCGCCGCCCCCGCTGGGGTGGCGGGTCCGTCAGGCCGTGCACCTCGTCGGGGTTCCACTGGCCGCCCTGGCACTGCTGCCGCTTCTCGTGGCCGCCCTCCCGGTCTGGGCCGTACTCCTGCGGCTGCACGAACGCCGCGACGTCCCCGACCCGGCCCGCCCGAGCCATGACCACGTGCGCGAACTCGCGGACTGCGAGGACTTCGTGGCACAGAACCCGTTCACCGCCGTCGGCTCGGTCAAGGCCGGGCGCTTCCGGCGGGCCACGCTGACCGCCGTCCTGTTCGTCGTCGACTACGGCGTGCGTCACGTCTTCAACCGAGGGAATCTCGCCGGTGTCAGGACCATCCACTTCGCCCGCTGGGTGTTCATCGACGGCAGACGGCGGATGATCTTCGCGAGCAACTACGACGGCAGCCTGGAAAGCTACATGGACGACTTCATCGACAAGGTCGCCTGGGGGCTCAACGCCGTCTTCAGCAACGGCCAGGGCTACCCGCGGGTGCGGTGGCTCGTACTGGACGGCGCCAAGGACGAACTGGCCTTCAAGAACTACCTGCGCTGCCACCAGGTGCCGACCCAGGTCTGGTACTCCGCCTACGACACGTGGACCCTGCGGGACCTCAACACCAACGCCCGGATCCGCGCGGGCCTCTTCGGGCCCCTCGGCCCGGCCGAGACCGAGGCCTGGCTCGCCCTGCTCTGAAGGCTCCTCCAGGCTCCTCCGCAGAAGGGGGTGACACGATGACGACGACACTGGATCGTCAGGACATCCAGGGCCTGGTCACCCGTGGCTACAGCACGCTGCCCCGGGCCGGCTTCCTGGTGTTCGCGATCACGCAACCGACAGCCGCCCGCGCCGCGCTGGGGCGGCTCGCCCGGCGGGTGACGAACGGCCTCTCGGAGCCCTCGGACACCGCGGTCAACCTCGCCTTCACCTCGGACGGCCTGCGGCGCCTGGGGCTGGAGACGCCCGAACTCGGCGGCTTTCCGTACGAGTTCGTCTCGGGCATGACCGCCCCCGACCGCAGCCGCTTCCTCGGCGACGTGGGGGAGAACGCCCCGCGGTACTGGCGGTGGGGCGGGCCGGCCACTCCACCCGTGCATGTCCTGGTGATGCTGTACGCACGCGACGAGCAGCGGCTGCACCGGCTGGAGGAGGAGACACGCCAGGGGGCCCTCGCCGGCGGCGCCCTCGCCGAGACCATACGCCTGGGCACCGCCGAGCTGACCGGCCACGAGCCCTTCGGCTTCCGCGACGGCATCTCACAGCCCCTCGTGGAAGGGCTGTCCAAGGCCGAAGGGCTGTCCAAGGCCGCGGCGGCCGGTGCAGGCGGCGGGGGAGAGGGCGATCAGGTGGTGAGGGCAGGGGAGTTCGTCCTCGGCTACCCCAACGAGTACGGGCTGCTGACGGACCGCCCCCTGCTGCCGTCGCGGTACGACCCCGACGGCCTGCTGCCCAGAACTCCCCAAGGAGCCGCGGACTTCGGGCGCAACGGCAGCTACCTGGTCTTCCGGCAGCTCCGCCAGGACGTCGAGGCCTTCTGGGGCTACCTCGACGCGCAGACCCGGCGCCCCGACGGCAGCAGCGACCCCGCCGCCCGGGACGCGCTCGCCGCGCGCATGGTGGGACGCTGGTCCGGCGGCGCACCCCTGGTCCACGCGCCGCGGCAGGACGATCCCGCGCTGGCCACCGACAACGACTTCGGCTACTTCGCCACGGATCCGGACGGCCTGCGCTGCCCCCTCGGGGCCCACATCCGGCGCGCCAACCCGCGGGACTCCCTCGATCCCCGTCCCGGCTCGGCCGAGTCGGTCTCCATCGGACGGCGCCACCGGCTGCTGCGCCGCGGCCGGCCGTACGGGCCGGACGGATCAGGGGACGGCACGGGCGCGCGCGGACTGCACTTCATCGGCCTGAACGCGAACATCTCGCGCCAGTTCGAGTTCATCCAGCACACCTGGCTGAACGACCCGGACTTCAACGGGCTCCACGACGCCCCCGACCCGCTCGTCGGACCGCGCCAGGACAACCGTTCGACGTTCACCGAACAAGGCAGGCCGGTACGCACACGCCACCTCGCCCTGCCACAGTTCGTCACCGTACGGGGCGGCGCCTACTTCTTCCTCCCGGGCCTGAGGGCGCTGCACTGGCTTTGCACGGCCGCACCCGAGGGCGGGCAGCAGTGAACGGCCCGCAGCGGCTCAACGACGCGATCCTGGGCTGCGTCCTGTTCGAGCGGCGCATCGACCCCTATGTCCGGCCGCTGTTCGACCGGACCCTCCTGCGCCCCGTGCAGGCCGCGGTGCAGTGGTGCATCAACGTGCGCCGCCGGGACGAGCACCTCGGCCTCGCCGAAGAGGCGGCAGTGCCCGGAGAAGCCGCGGCCGCCGAGGCCGTCGCGCAGCAGATGGCCCGCTTCGTCAGGCGCCAGTACCGGCCCGGCGAGGCCCAACGGGCCGGCAACACCAAGACCTACGGGGTCGTGCACGCGGAATTCAGCGTCCACGACGACCTGCCCGCGCGGCTGCGGCACGGCGTGTTCCGCCGGCCCGCAACCTTCCCGGCCTGGGTCCGGTTCGCGGGCCCGGGTCCCCTTGCGCCGCCCGACATCAAGGACAACGGAATCCTCAGCATCGGCGTCAAACTCCTGGGCGTGGACGGCGAGAAGCTGATCGACGACGAGCGGTGGACCCAGGACTTCACCGGCATCAGCGCTCCCACCTTCACCACCCCGGACGTCGTCGAGAATCTCCGACTGCAGCAGCACGTCTCCGCGGGCACCCCGGTCCTGTACTTCCTCGACCCCCGCCACCCGCACCTCTGCGACATGATCATGCAGGGCCTGTACGCGAAGACCCAGTCCAGTCCGCTCAAGGCCCGGTACTGGAGCTGCACACCGTGCCTCCTCGGGCCGGGCCAGGCCGTGCAGTACTCCTTCGTGCCCCGCGACGGGACGCGTGGCCGGGCGCCGTGGCACCCGCCCGACGACTACTTGCAGCAGGCGCTGTTCGCCGCCTTGCGGGAGCGAGACGTCTGCTTCGACTTCCTCGTGCAGGTGCAGACCGACGCTCACCGGATGCCCGTCGAGAACGCGTCCGTGGTCTGGCCCGAACGTCTGTCACCGTTCGTGCCGGTGGCCACATTGCGCGTTCCCCGGCAGGAGTGCGCCGCAGCGGACCAGTTCGACCGCGCCGACCGGCTGTCCTTCAACCCCTGGCACGCCCTGCCCGAGCACCGGCCGCTGGGCAACCAGAACCGCGCCCGCCGCACCGTCTATCTGCAGCTCGCACGGCTCAGGCAGGCCATGAACGGCACGCCGCACGAGGAGCCCCGGGACGAGGAATGACGGGCCGGCGGCCGCCGCACGGTCCCGGCGCGCGCATCGGCGGCACTTCCCATATCGTCGAATCAAGGGCGCAACATCCCCTGGATGTCCCCGGGAAGGGGCGCTGAGATGGACGCGCGGACAGCCGCGCGCTATTCCCTGGCCGGAATCCGACTGGTGAACGGCGCGGCGGCACTGCTGACCCCGCGAGCGATGGCCCGCCGGCTGGGCGCGGACCCCGAACAGCCTGCGCTCGTCTATGTGCTGCGCATGTTCGGGGTGCGCACCGTGGTCATCGGCGCCCAACTGCTGTGCCCCGCGGACGCGGACGGGCTCGACCGGGCGCTGCGGACCGGCACCCTCATTCACGCGAGCGACGCACTGTCGGCCGCCTGCGCCGGCCGCGAAGGCCTGCTCCCGCGCCGCATGGCCGCGGTGACCACTGCGATCTCGACGGTCAACGTCGCGCTGACCCTCGTGGCCCGGGGGTGGCCGTGCCGACCGCCGGAATCCCGCTGACGTCGGCGCCGCCCTGCCGGACTCCCCTGGACGGGACGCCGGAAGGAGTCTCCTCATGAGCACAGCACCACACGGCAGGGCCCCGTGGTTCGTGCAGCTGCACGACAGCCTGGCGGTCGCCGTTGACCAGAAGGTCGGCTGGCAGAACCTGCCCAAGCCGCTCGGTCTGCTGACCCTCATCGGGCTGCGGGACAACCTGCGCCGCAAGAATCTCTTCGACACCGGCTGCTACCCGTCGTGCAACCTGCCGGACGTCGCTCCGCCGGACGCGCAGGACCTCACCGGGCGCACGGCCGACGGGACGTACAACGACCTGGCGGATCCGCGCATGGGCATGGCCCGTTCGCGCTTCGGCCGCAACGTGCCACCGGACCGGGCCTTCGCCGAACCCGAGCCGGCGATCCTCTCCCCCAGCCCCCGTGAGGTGAGCCGGGCCCTGCTGACCCGGCGCGAGTTCATCCCCGCCGAGTCCGTCAACGCCCTGGTCGCCGCCTGGCTGCAGTTCATGATCAAGGACTGGGTCAGCCACGGGCAGGGCACCATGGACCGTCCCTGGCACATCGGCCTGGCCGCCGACGACCCGTGGCCCGCACCCCCGATGGTCGTGCCCCGGACGATTCCGGACCCCACTCGCCCCGACGGGGACGACGGCCTGCCGCAGACCTTCCTCAACGACAACTCGCCCTGGTGGGACGCCTCCCAGCTGTACGGCAACACCCTCGACGAGCAGCGGTCGCTGCGCACCGGCCAGGGCGGCAGACTCCGGGTCCCCGACGGCCCGCTGTTCCCGGACGACCCCGACAAGGACCCGGCGGGCGTTCCCGGCTTCTGGCTGGGACTCGCCATGATGCACCTGGTGTTCCTCCTCGAACACAACGCCATCTGCGACACGTTGCACGACACGTACCCCGCATGGTCCGACGAGGAGCTCTTCCAGCGGGCACGGCTGGTCAACGCGGCACTCATCGCCAAGATCCACACCGTGGAGTGGACCCCCGCCGTCATCAGCCATCCCACGACCGTCGCGGCCCTGCACGCCAACTGGTACGGCCTCCTGGGCGAGCGCGTGCACAAGCTGCTCGGACGCATCGGCAAGAGCGAGGTGCTCAGCGGCATCGTGGGCGGGCTCACCGACCACTTCGGCGTCCCGTACTCGCTCACCGAGGAGTTCGTCGCCGTCTACCGCATGCATCCCCTCATCCCCGACGACTGGAGTTTCCGGTCGGCCTCGGACGACTCGCTGCTGCAGGAGGCCACCTTCCGGGACCTGACGGGGCGGAACGCCTACGACATCCTCGGCAAGCACACCCTGACCGACCTCCTGTACTCCTTCGGTACCTCGCACCCGGGCCTGGTCACCCTGCACAACTACCCGCGCTTCCTCCAGGAGTTCCAGCGTCCGGACGGCAAGCTCATGGACCTCGGTGCGGTCGACATCCTGCGCTCGCGCGAGGTCGGCGTTCCCCGCTACAACGAGTTCCGGCGGCAGCTCCACCTCCTGCCGGCCGAGGACTTCGACACCCTCACGGACAATCCCGTCTGGGCCGAGGAACTGCGCCGGGTCTACGACGGGGACATCGAGCGCGTCGACCTCTCGGTGGGCATGTTCGCCGAACCCCTGCCGCAGGGCTTCGCGTTCAGCGACACGGCCTTCCGCATCTTCATCCTGATGGCGTCCCGCCGTCTCAACAGCGACCGGTTCCTCACCAGGGACTACACACCCCAGGTGTACATGCAGACCGGTCTGGACTGGATCGAGAACAACAGCATGACCAGCGTGCTGCTGCGGCACTTCCCGGGGCTGCGTGCGTCCCTGCGGTCGGTGGACAACGCCTTCGCCCCGTGGACCGCCGCGGGGCCGCGCGGTGCGTCCGGAGGCGGGTGATGGGACGAGCAACGTGCCACTCGTCCCGGGAGGCGCACGACCCCCCGCGCCTGTCGCGCGAGGGCGCCATCATGCTGGCCGGCCTGGCAGCCGTCGTCTTCGCCGCGGGGCTCTGGATCCGCCACAATGCCCCCGCCGTCGATGACGTGGGGCTGCAACTGGCAGGCAGCGCGCGTGCGGCACACGCCCTTGTCGGAGACCGGATGGCCGACTTCCGGAAGGCGCTGACGGCCGACTTCTTCCTCATCGGGGCGTACACGCTCAGCACGGTGCTCGTGTTCTGGCTGAGCAGCCGCACGATCGCGGTGCGCATGAGACACCGCGGCCTCGTCCGGTACGGGATCGCCGGCGTCCTTGCCGCGTGCGGGTGCGCAGTGGCGGAGAAACTGCTGCTTCTCCACGGACTCGGCGGTGCGGGCTGGCCGTTCGCGGTGGCGACGGGCTTGGCGACGGTCAAGTGGCTGCTGCTCGTCCTCACCGTGCCCGTCGCGGCGTTCGTGGTCGCGATCGTCCTCAAACGGGCCGTGTTCTACGGGTGGGCCCGGCGCGGACACGACTACGCCGAGCCGTGCGGATGTGAGGGGAAACGCGGAGGCGGTACGGCCGGCCCCGGTCCCCGGCGGCCCGACGTCGTCCCGCCCTGGCCCGTGATGCAGTCGGACGGACGCCGCTGGCCGACGGCGGTGCGCAAGGACCCTCCCCGCTCCCGGCGGGCGCGATGGGAGAACGGCAGCCGGGTGCCGCCCGGCCGGGAACAGGGCGGGCTCGGCTTCTGCGTCTCGGGCGGCGGCATCCGCTCGGCCTGTGTCACACTGGGCGCGCTGCAGGCCCTCCGTCCCCACCTGTGCCGGGCCCGCTACCTGGTATCGGTCTCCGGCGGCGGTTACACGACGGGAGCCCTCCAGCTCGCGCTGGCCGGGAAGGACCGGTGTGGGCCCGGTCCCGATGACGTCTTCATGCCCGGCACGCCGGAGGAGGACCACACCCGCCGGCACTCGAAGTACGTCGCGGAAGGCACCGGCCAGTGGCTGGCCGCCCTGGGCGCCGTGCTGCGGGGCCTGCTGGCCTCCCTGAGCCTGCTCACCGCCACTCTGCTGGTCCTGGGGCTCGCCCTGAGCTGGGGTTACCACCTCGTTCCGCTGACGAACCTGACCCCGCTGCCCCGGCACCTGGCCTTCCGGGGACCCGCGCTGGGGGCCGTCCTGGTCCTGGCCGGTCTCGCAGCCCTGTTCTGGTTCTTCTGGCTGGTGTCCCTGTGCCTCGCCAGGCGGCGCCTGTCGGGCACCCTGAAGACGGTCTTCCTCACGTTCGTGGTGGCGGTCCTGCTGCTGGTCGTCGTGGTGGTCGTCATCCCCGGCCTGGCGTGGGCCACGCCGCAGGTATGGAAGGTGCAGGCCCCGGAGACCGGGGCGAGCGCCGGTGCCGCCGTGCTGCTCACCTATGTGACCGTGCTGGTCAGCACTACGTGGCGGCGCATCGAGGCCGTCGAGCACGCGGTCGGCTCCGCCGAGCGCTCCCGGTTGGTGCGTGCCGTGCCCAACGGGTTCTCCAAGTACCTGCTGGTATGGGCGGTCCTCGTGGTGGTGACGGCGGCCTCCCTGCTCGTCCTGGGCTGGGCGACTGCCACCGGGAGGACCTGGCCGGTGCCCTACCAGATCGCCCTCCTCGTCGGCCTCGGGCTGGTCGTGCTGAGCCTCGACCAGACATGGTTGGGCCTCCACCCCTTCTACCGTGCCCGGCTGGCCTCCGCGTTCGCCGTCCGCCGCCGGACCAGCCCGGACGGCGAACAGATCGCGGTCCCCTACCGGTTCGACGAGGCGACGCCGCTTCCCTGGTACGACCGGCGGCACGACGGCTTCCCCCAAGTCATCTTTGCTGCGGCAGCCAACCTGTCCGGCGACGACCGGACGCCGCCGGGGCGGCACGCGGTGTCGTTCACGCTGTCGCACGACTACGTCGGCGGCCCGGACGTCGGGTACGCCCGTACGGACGTCCTGTGCAACCGCACCAAGCCGGTCATCCGCAAGGACCTCACCGTCGAATCCGCCGTCGCCGTCTCCGGTGCGGCCTTCGCCTCGGCCATGGGACGCCAGGCGCGCGCCTTCCAGACGCTGTTCGCGCTCTCCAACGCCCGGCTCGGCACCTGGCTCCCCAACCCCGGCGTGCTGGGCGCCCTTTGGGGCGAGCACCCCGACTGGGGGCTGCCGCCGATGCCGGGCATCCGCCGCCTGCCCTACCTGCTGCGGGAGGTCGCCGGCCGTTATCCGATGGACGACCGGATGCTGCTGGTCACCGACGGCGGGCACTACGAGAACCTCGGCCTGGTCGAACTGCTCCGGCACGGCGTCACCACCGCCGTGTGCGTCGACGCCAGCGGAGGTTCCGGGGCCTTCGCCGCCACTCTGGGCGAGGCCATCGCCCTGGCCCAGGAGGAGCTCGGCGTCGAGGTCACGATTGCGCGCGAGGACTGGGAGAGGCTCGTCCCCGGCAGCGCGGCCCCCCTCACGCCGCAGAGCCCGCCACCACCGCCGAACCCCCTGGGCCCGCCGAACCCGCTGGCCGCGCTCAACACCCGGCTCTCGGCCGCGGCGGTGGTCGAGGGCACGATCACCTACCCACGCGAGCTGGTGGATGAGAAGGGCCGGATGCTCGGCACGCAGGGACGTCTGATCGTCGCCCGGGCGACACTGACCCCCGAGATGCCCTACGAGCTCCTCGCCTACGCCCAGGCCGGCCAGGAGTTCCCGCACGACGGCACCAGCGACCAGTGGTTCGACAACCGGCGGTTCGACGCCTACCGGGCGCTCGGCCACTGGATCGGGGAGCAGGCCGCGACGCTGCTCGTGCCACAGAGCACCGCGCCGCCTTGGCGCCGTCTGCGCCGGCCCCGCCGAACCGACCTCTGACTGGGCCTGGATCGAGACCGGCTTGGACGGTCTGCTGCCGGAGGGGTCGACCTACGCGGCGACTCATCCGCCGATCTGCCACCGCCCGCGCATCACCGACCTGATCGGCGGTCAGTCCGTGTCGGCTTCTGTCCTCCACGTGGAGCGGAGTTGCGCGTCGATGTCGCCGGCCTGGCGAAGACCTGCTTGGTAGGCCGGTTCCCAGGCTGCCAAGTCGCCCATGTCCGAGCCGAAAGCGCGCACCGAGGCCGGATCGGGGCTGATGGTCACCACGGTGTCCGCCCCCACGGCCGCCAGCTGCTGGTTGAGTGGTTCGCGAGGAAACAGGTGGGCCATCGGCTCGACCACGACCAGCGTGCGGGCTCCGGCAGCGAGATCGGCGTTGGGGCCTGATCGCAGCGCACCGTCCATGTACCGCCGGCCGTCGATGGCGACGGGCGGCGCGGCTCCCGGGAAGGCGCTGCTCGCCGCCACCGCGTGCACCAGCGGCACGCCGCTGTCGCGGTCCCACACCACGGGCTCACCGGTGCCGGCGTCCACGGCGGTGATCAGCAGTCGCCGCTGCGGCCACGCATCTGCACCGATCAAGGCGGCGCGCCCCGCGATCAGCGCCTCATCGGCCTGGGGGTCGGTGCTGTCGAGTGCGAGCCGGCCGACGCGACGCCTGGCCTCGCCGGGTTCCAGGCTGCGGTCGCCGAGCACGGCGAACACCTCGCCCATCCGCGCGGGGTCCGCTTTGAGCCGGTGAGCGGCCGGGCGAGCCGATGTCGCCAGCCGCCCCGGGTCCTGGCCGGTGGCGAGGAGCGCTGCGACGATCGCACCGGCCGACGTGCCGACGAGCAGGTCGGCCTCGCCCAGATCCACGCCATCGCGGCGCAACCCGTGGGCCAGCCCCGCCATCCAGGCCGTGCCCACGTGACTCCCGGGGCCCAGGACGAGTGCTCGGTCGAAGGTGTACATGGTGGTCTCCCCTCGTTATTGAAACAGTCGTACCATATATTCGCTAACGCTGTTTCGGTTCCGAGTCATTGAGAGGAGGCCCGCCATGGGGCGACCCGCAGATCCCGCCCGGCGCGAGCGCACACTGGCGCGGGCGACCGACTACGTGCTGGCGCACGGGCTGGCCGGGCTGAGCCTTCGACCACTGGCCGCGGCCCTCGACACCAGCCCGCGGATGCTGCTCTACGACTTCGGCAGCAAACAGGAGTTGGTCGCGGCGGTCCTCGCCGAGGCCCGCCGCCGAGGTGCGGTGCGCCTGGCCGGGCACCTTCCGGCGGAGACGGGCTCCGTGCAGGAGCGGCTGCGTGGCATCTGGGCGTGGATCAGCGCGGACGAACGTGCGCCATTCGTCCGGCTGTTCTTCGAGGTGCACGCCGACGGCCTGGTCCACCCGGAGAACTACCCCGACCAGGGTCAGGCGATCACGGACTGGTTCGACACTCTCGGTGCGACATTCCGCGACGTCTCCACCGGTCCTGACGACACCGTCACGCCCACGTTGGTCATGGCCGTTGTCCGGGGTCTGCTGTTCGATCTCACAGCCACCGGCGACCGCCACCGCACCGACCGTGCGCTGGACCGCTTCGCTGAACTCCTCAAGCAGTGAACGCACGAGAGGCGCGGGACCGCGCCCGAGCGGCACCACCCCGGCCAAGGGCGGAAGGGCAGGGTGAAGCAGAGCCGCTCGACTTCTGCTGATTCAAACCTTGGTGAGGATGTATCGGCCAAAGGTGGGTGACCTCACGTGGGCGTGAGTCGAGTTTTGTTTGAACTTGTTGACTCTTGCTCACTTTCACTTCATATTGATCAGCGCTCGAACGCAATCCCCCACCCATCACCGTGGAGTCCCCCATGCGTCGCAGCGCCATGCCCACAAGATTCCGCGCGGCCTTCAGCGCCGCTCTCCTCCTGCTCAGTGCGGCCACCACCGCGGCCGCGCCGTCGGTCGCCGCGACAGCCGCTCCCGCCACGGCCGTCGCGCTCGACGGCACCAAGCCCGGCCTGACCTTCGACGGTGTCGGGGCCATCTCCGGGGGCGGCGGCAACTCCCGCCTGCTGGTCGACTATCCGGAGCCGCAGCGCAGCCGGCTGCTCGACTACCTGTTCAAGCCCGGCTACGGCGCCTCGCTCCAGGTGCTCAAGCTGGAGATCGGCGGTGACACCAACTCGACCGACGGCGCCGAGCCGAGCATCGAGCACACCAGGGGCGCCGTCGACTGCAACCAGGGCTACGAGTGGTGGCTGGCCGAGCAGGCCAAGGCCCGCAACCCCGACATCAAGTTCTACGGCCTGTCCTGGGGCGCGCCCGGCTGGATCGGGGGCGGCAACTTCTGGTCCCAGGACACCATCGACTACCTGATGTCCTGGATGGGTTGTGCCGCGCAGCACCACCTGACCGTCTCCTACCTCGGTGGCTGGAACGAGCGCGGCTATGACAAGACCTGGTACGAGAACCTCAAGAGCGCGCTGACCTCGCACGGTTACGCGACCAAGGTGGTGGCCGCCGACGACTCGTGGGCCGTGGCGGACGACATGGCCAAGGACCCGGCGTTCAAGAGCGCCGTGGACATCGTCGGCGTCCACTACCCCTGCGGCTACCTCGGCTCCTTCACCTCCTGCCCGAGCACCGCGAACGCGCAGTCGCTCGGCAAGCCGCTCTGGGCCAGTGAGAACGGCTCCGAGGACGCCAACGACGGCGCCCCGGCGGTGGCTCGGGCGATCAACCGCGACTACCTCGACGGCCGGATGACCTCGTTCATCAACTGGCCGGTCATCGCCGCGCTCTACCCCAACCTCTACTTCTCAACCGACGGCATGTCGATCGCCGACCAGCCCTGGTCCGGCAGCTACACGATCGGCAAGACCACCTGGGTCACCGCGCACACCGCCCAGTTCGCCCAGCCCGGCTGGCGCTACATCGACTCGGCCGGCGGCTACCTCGGCGGCTCCCGCACCAACGGCAGCTACGTGACGCTGGAGTCGGCCACCGGCAAGAACTACAGCACGGTCATCGAGACGATGGACGCCACCGCCGCGCGGACCGCGAGCTTCACTGTCTCCGGCGGTCTGTCCACCGGCCAGGTCCACGTCTGGGCCACCAACCTCAACTCCACCGACCCCGCCGCCTGGTTCGTCCACCAGCAGGACGTCACCCCCAGCGGCGGCAAGTACACGCTCACCCTCCAGCCCGGCTACGTGTACACCGTGACCACCACGACCGGCCAGGGCAAGGGCACCGCCACCCCGCCGGCCCCCGCCGCGCTCAACCTGCCCTACACGGACGACTTCGAGACGCCGGCCACCACCACCTCGCCCAAGTACTTCACCGACATGAACGGCGCCTTCCAGACCGTCGCCTGCGGCGGCGGCCGCACCGGCAGCTGCCTGCGCCAGATGACCCCGACCACGCCGATCCGCTGGACCAATGAGCCCTACAGCGCGCCGTACACCATCATGGGCGACGGCAGTTGGAGCAACTACACGGTCGGCGCCGACACCATGTTCGAGCAGCCGGGCACCGTCGAACTGCTCGGGCGGGTCAACCAGCAGGGCCGCAACAACAACGGCCTGAACGCCTATCACCTGCGCGTCAGCGACACCGGCGCCTGGTCCATCGACAAGAGCGACACCAGCTGGAACTTCACCACCCTGGCCAGCGGCACCACCACCGCGCTCGGCACCGGCAGCTGGCACAGCCTCGCGCTCACCCTCCAGGACACCACCCTGTCGGCCACCGTGGACGGGGTCGTGGTCGGCAGCGCCACCGACGGCAGCTACACCAACGGCCAGGCCGGCCTCGGCGTGACCGGTTACCGGACCGAGCAGTTCGACAACTTCGCCCTCGCCCCCGGCACCCCGAGTACCCATGTCGGTCCGATCGCCTCCGCACTGCCCGGCAAGTGCGTCGACGCCGCGGGCGATGCCACCGCCAACGGCACCGCCGTCCAGCTCTGGGACTGCAGCGGCGGCGACTCGCAGGTGTGGACCTGGGCCAATGGCGCCCTGACCCACGGTGGCAAGTGCCTCGACGTCACCGGCCAGGGCACCGCCAACGGCACCCTGGTGGAGCTCTGGGACTGCAACGGCGGTGCCAACCAGCAGTGGACGCCCCAGGCGGACGGCACCGTGAAGAGCGCCCAGTCCGGCCGCTGCCTCGACGACCCCAACCTCGACACCGCCAACGGCACCCGGCTGGAGCTCTGGGACTGCAACGGCGGTGCCAACCAGCGGTGGACGCTGCCGTAACCCCGGCCTGCGGGCCGGGCGAAGCCGCACCGCTCGCCCGGCCCGCCCGCGTCACACCGCTACACCCCACCCTCACCCGTCATTCGGAGCACCTCCGTGCGTAGACCTCCCCTCGCGCCGCGAAGCGGGACTTTGCTGGCGGCGCTGGCCCTCGGCCTCGCCACCGCCTTCACCGCCACCCCGGCGCCGGCCGCCCCCACTGCCGTCGCCGCGGGCGCGACGGCAACCGCGGCTTCGCAGAGCATCGCGATCGACGGCTCCTCGACCGGCCGGACCTTCGACGGTCTCGGGGCGATCAGCGGTGGCGGGGCGACCTCGCGGCTGCTGGTCGACTACCCCGAGCCGCAGCGCAGCCAGGTGCTGGACTACCTCTTCAAGCCCGGCTACGGCGCCGGGCTGCAGATGCTGAAGGTGGAGATCGGCGGCGACGCCAACTCCAGCGACGGCCCCGAACCCAGCCACATGCGCACTCCCACCGAGGTCAACTGCGACCGCGGTTATGAGTGGTGGATCATGGGGCAGGCCAAGGCCCGCAACCCCGACATCAAGTTCTACGGCCTGGAGTGGGCCGCGCCGGGCTGGCTGAACGGCGGCATCTGGTCCCAGGACAACATCAACTACATCCAGTCCTGGCTGGGCTGCGCGCAGAGCCACGGGCTGAACATCGGTTACCTGGGCGGCTGGAACGAGAGCGGCTACGACAAGACCTGGTTCGAGAACCTCCGCACCTCCCTCGACAGCCACGGCTACACCGGCACCACGCTGGTGGCCTCCGACAACGATGATGTGAACTGGTCGGTGGCCTCCGACATGGCCGCCGACAGCGCCTTCAACAAGGCCGTCGGCGTTGTCGGCCTGCACGGCACCTGCTGGCACTCGACCCCGTCGTACACCGGTTGCCCCGGCAGCAGCACCGCGATCGGGCTCGGCAAGCCGCTGTGGGCCTCCGAGGACGACAACGACAGCTACGGCTCCGAACCGTCGGCCCTGGCCCGCAACGTCAACCGCGAGTACATCGACGCCAGGATGACCGCGGACATCAAGTGGGCCCCGGTCAGCTCCTGGCCCTCGAACCTGCCCTTCGCGGGCGCCGGCCTGATGGCCGCCGACCAGCCCTGGTCGGGGAACTACCAGGTGGGCCGCGACATCTGGGTGATGGCCCACACCGAGCAGTTCGCCCAACCGGGCTGGCAGTACCTGGACGGCGCCACCGGCTACCTGCCCGGCACCGGCCTCAACGGCGACCCGCACAGCGGCAGCTACGTCACCCTCAAGTCCGGCCAGGACTACAGCACCGTCATCGAGACCACCAACGCCTCGGCCGCGACCACGGCCAACTTCACGGTCACCGGCGGTCTTTCGAGCGGTGCGGTGCACGTCTGGGCCACCGACATGAACAGCGCCGACCCGGCCCAGTGGTTCGTCCACACCCAGGACGTCACCCCGCACGGCGGCTCGTACTCGCTGACCCTGCAGCCGGGCTACCTCTACACCGTGACCACCACGACCGGCCAGGGCAAGGGCTCCGCCACCGCTCCCGCGGCGAAGACCTTCCCGCTGCCCTACCGGGCCGACCTGAGCACCTATCAGATCGGCGCTACCGCAAGCTACTTCCACGACTGGGCCGGCGCGTTCGAGACCGCAGCATGCCCGGCCGGGGCCGGCACCCCGATGTGCCTGCGCCAGGTCATCACCCAGGCCCCGCTGCCATGGCACTCGGACATGAACTACACCCCGGCCACGCTGCTGGGCGACCCGACCTGGAACAACTACCAGGTCGGCACGGACGTCGACCTCGAACAGTCCGGCGGCGCCGCCGAACTGCTCGGCCGCATCGACCACGTCGACCACGACCGCTCCGCCTACCACCTGAAGATCGACGACACCGGCACCTGGACGCTGTTCACCGAGGACCGCTCCAGGACCGACACCGTCCTGGCCGGCGGCAGCTACTCCGGCGCCGGTGCCGGGACCTGGCACAACCTCACGCTCGCGATGCAGGGCCAGTCGATCACCGCGTCCGTCGACCACGTGCAGGTCGCCTCGGTAGTCGACAGCAGCCACGTGGCCGGCCAGAGCGGCCTGGGCGTCGGCGGCTTCCAACACGCCGACTTCGCCAACGTCGCCATCGCCCCGCTCGCCGGTCCGACGACAACCACCGTCACCAGCGTCAACAGCGGCAAGTGCCTGGACGTGACCGGTGCCTCCACCACCGACGGCGCCCAGGTCGTCCAGTGGACCTGCGGCACCGGAAAGACCAACCAGCAGTGGACCACCCCGTGATCCAACCGCAGCCGACCTGCACCACGGCGACGGCCCCGGCGCCGGGCAGCCGTACCTGACCCCGCCGGGTTCACCTACGACATGAGTCCGTACCGGTTCGAGACTCAGCGTCGCCAGGTGTACGCGCTTGAGCTCACGGAGCCCACCCCCGAACGCCGGATGAGCTGAGCGTGGCCGAGCTGCCTGTGCCGTGGGTCGGTTGTCGGAGGCAACGCGCTTGCAGGTCGTACCAAGGACCGCAGGAAGAGCTCTGACCCGGATGTCAGTGGACACTGTCCAGGATGTCCCTCAGGTGGTAGCCGTCGCCGTGGCGGACCAGGCCCCGGAGCTCCGTCGTCGGGTCGATCGCCTGGGCCTTGCGCCTGTGCGGCTGGTGCGTGAAGGGGATTCCGGACCACGGGTTGTCGGGATGGTGGTGGCTGCCGGGCTCGGCGGCGGGGTCCTCGGCCCAGTGGAGCCACACGGAGTCCCGCTGCCGGCAGATGACCTGCCCCAGGTACCAGGCCGCGCCGGCCAGGAACGGGCTGTTCGGGAATGGGCTGTCCAGGTCGGCGTCGAAGTCGGCCGGCATGCCCCCATGCCCCGGCCCATCCGGGGCATGGGGGCCCTCGCCGCTACGCCGCGCGACGACGACACCGCGTCGATGGCGCCGGTCTCGATGCTCGGGCCCGATGGTGCGCGGACCATCGCTGCGGGCCGGCCCCCGGGAGGCTACCGATCGCACCCAGGCCCTGAGGTGCTCAACGGTGTGTTCTTAAGAACCTCTTAGAAGTACTCCGTATCACTGTGTCATGCACACCAGTACCCATACGTCATCCCTTGCGGGCCCGGCTCGCCGGTACGCTCCGCGCGCCGTTCTCGTCCTCGCCGTGGCCACCGCGCTGGTGTCCGGAACCGTGGCGAGCGCCACCGGCAGCTCCGCCTCGCGGGTGCGGGTCCACGGCGGGCGCGTCGACGTGCCTGTACGCGGCGGCACCGCCAGCATCGACGCCGCCACGCTGCGGGCCGAGGCGAGGACCGAGGACGGGCGGGTGGTCCTGCTCTCCGCTCCGGCCGCCCAGGGACTGGGCAAGGTGACCGACCCGGTCAGGACGGCGGACGGCGCCGGCTGGTCGTATCCGGAGAAGGGCCTGCGGGCCGAAGTTCGCGCCGATCACGGCCGGTTGCTGGTCACCCTCACCGGCACCGGCGGCGACACCTCGGTGCGGTGGCCGGTGACCGCCACCGATCCGGCCGCCGCCGCGATCCAGTTCCCGCGCGGCGAGGGGCTGTCCGTTCCCGTCGACGACCCGTTCTGGAACTCCTCCGACGGAGCGCTGGTCGGCGAGGAGCAGGAGCTGAGTTCGCAGCTGTCCATGCCGATGTGGGGCTACACCCTCCGCTCCGGCCGGGCCGGCGTCGGCTACATCGTCCCGACCGACATCGGCACGTCGCTGACGTTCGCCTCCCGGGACGGGCGGCTGCAGGCCACGGCCCAGCACGGGTTCGCCGCCGGGAACGGCACCGGCACGTACACCGTGGCCTTCTCCCTCACCGACGGCTCCCCGGTGGCCCCGGCCGCGGACTACCGCAACTGGCTCGCGGAGCACGGGCAGCTCGGCAGCCTGAGCGAGAAGATCAAGCAGAACCCACAGACCGCGAAGCTGCTCGGCGCCTTCCATGCCTATGCCTGGGGTGGCGCCCGCCGGTCCGCGTACCTCGGCCGCCTCAAGGAGCTGGGCGTCTCCCGGCTCTGGCTCGGCTACGACTCGGACGACTCCCCGATGACGAGCGAGGACGTGACGGCCGCCGAGGCCGCCGGCTATCTGGTCGGGCCGTACGACTCCTTCGCCAACGGCCAGCAGAAGACGGCCGATTCGTCCCCCAACACCGTCTGGCCGGACGACGTCTACCCCCGGTTCTGCGTGCGCAGGGCCGACGGAACGCCGCAGCCCGGCTTCCACAAGAAGGGCTGTTACCTCAGCTCGCAGGCGTTCGAGCAGGCCGAGCCGCAGCAGCACTACCTGGCCGAGCGCACCCGCTCGCTGGTCGCCAACGGGGCCGACAGCTACTTCCTCGACGTGGACGCGGCGGGCGAGCTCTTCCGTGACTTCGACCCCGGCCACTCGATGACCATGGCCGAGGACCGTGCCAACCGGCTCGCCCGGATGCGGCGCCTGGCGGACGGCTCGTACGACGCGTCCGCGCGGCAGCACGCACCGCTGGTCCTGGGCTCGGAGTCCGCCGGCTCCTGGGCCAACGAGGTCCTGGCCTTCGACCACGGCTCGGGCATCCCGGTGGACGGGCGACTGTGGGCCATGGAGACCGGACACTTCGACGGCGGGCCGCAGGACCCCAAGGACGACGGCGCCTGGGGCGGCTACACCCCGGAACAGGCCGCCGCCACCTTCTTCAAGCCGGTGCGGACCACGGACTTCAAGCCCGAGCACCAGGCCCGGGTGGCCGCCGCTCTGAAGGCGATGTACGACCCGCGGTACCGAGTGCCGCTGTACGAGACGGCGCTGCACGGTTCGCTGGTCAACGTCGAGCGCTGGGAACTGCCCTTCGGCAAACTGCCGGAGCAGAAGACCACGCGTGCGCTGCTGGCGATGCTCTACAACACCCCGCTCAACTTCGTGCTCAGCGACAAGGACCCGCGCAACGGGCAGAACCTGCGAGAACTGACCGCCCTGCAGCAGTACTTCGCCCCGCTGCACCAGGCGGCCGGCACCCAGTGGCTGACCTCCTTCCGTTGGCTGACCGACGACCACCTGGTGCAGCGGACCGTCTTCGGCGACGGCACGCTGACCGTCACTGCCAACTTCGGCACCACGGCCCACGACGGCCTGCCGGGCGGCTGTGTCGACGCCACCCTGCGCGGGCGGCCGGGCACGCAGCGGCTCTGCCCGAGTGACGTGGTCTCCTGAGCCCGTCCGACAAATGATCACCTGGCTGGTTCGCGCAGCCAGATGATCAGGGAGGGCAGGACGAGCCCGGCACCGCAGCGGTCGGCGAGTGGACTCCGGCGGGGCGAAGCGCCCGGCCATTCTGAAATGTTAAGACGGTCCGCCAGTAGGTGCGGAGCTGAGCGGCAGTAGCAGGGCAGGCACGGTTCGCCCGATCATGGAGTTCTCTACGCTTCATGATCACCGGGGGATCCGTGCCTGCCGTCCCATCATGCATTCTTGACCCGATCCGCGACCAGTTCCTCGCGCTGCTGCCCGTTCGTGAGGTTCGTCATCCGTTGGGCTGCCACAACCCGCGCATCAGCGACGCGGTGGTCTTCGACCGCCTCGTGCAGGTCCTGGTCTTCGGATGCGGATACGAGCGGGTGGCCGACCACCTGTGCTCCGCCACCACCATGCGCCGCCGCCGCGACGAGTGGATCGCCACCGGCGTGATGGAGAGCCTGCGTCTGCTCGTACTCGCCTGCTACGACCAGATGATTGGCCTCGAACTCGACCAGCTGTCCGCGGACGGCTGCATCGCCAAGGCGCCATCCGGCGGAGAATGCGCCGGCAAGAGTCCCGTCGACCGGGCCAAACTCGGCATGAAACGCTCGCAGTTGACGGACGGCTACGGCATACCGTTGGTCACCGACCCGGCGCCGGCCAACACCCGAGACCACACCCTGCTGCCCGCCACCCTCGACCGTTTCGCCGCCCTGGAAGCAGCTCTGGGGCCGCTGCCTGAGCACCCGCGTCTGAGCCTGGACGCCGGCTACGACTACAGCATGGTCCGCCAGGATCTCGACACTAGGCGGATCATCGGCAGGATCGCCGAGCGCGGCGCGAAGACCCCGATCCAGGCCGACGGGCGCTGGGTGGTCGAGCGCACGAAGTGCGCCACGAGGCGCTCTGTTTGTATCCCCGGCTCAACCGGGAGGAACTCGGAAGGAGGTTCCTGGGCCGAATGACTTACCTGGATCCGAAAGGTGAAGGGGACAAGAGCATGTCAGGAAACCAGTGACCGGGCCCAGTTGTCAGGGACGGTGTGCCGGGCGGCCCGTGCGATATGGCGAAGACTGGATTGTTTGAAGCCCAATCTCCAGAAGATGCAAGTTCCCATCCGTCGGAAGGGCAGCTGAAACCGACGCCGACCCTGCACCGGTTTCGATTGTGTCAACTGGTGCAACTTCCGGGGTTCGGAGCGATGTCCAGCGAGGACATTCAAGGAGATGAGTGGGACGCCTAAGTCGCGCTAGAACGTACAGACAGGGACGAACGTGGGATCGCCTACGGGACGCGAGTCCTATGGCGACGGAGGCCCCGTAGTAGTCGCCGGAGTCACGCCCGGCCGAGGAGGGCGGGAAAGCCGTCCGCAGGGCGAAGGGGGCCAGGTGATTCGGACACCCGGATATGGGGAGGTATGCGAAATGCAGAGCGCCGCAACGGTGCTGGGTGTCCTGCGTGAACGCGGCAGGCGCGGCCTGCCGTGCGACGAACTGTATCGACAACTGTTCAACCCGCAGTTGTATCTGCTGGCCTACGGGCGCATCTACGCCAACCACGGCGCGATGACGCCCGGGGCCACGCCGGAAACCGTGGACGGCATGTCCCAGCGGAAGATCGACCGGATCATCGAAGCAATGCGCCACGAGCGCTACCGCTTCCGGCCGGTCAGGCGCGTGCACATCCCGAAGAGGAACGGGAGCACGCGCCCGCTGGGCCTGCCGACCTGGTCGGACAAGCTCGTCGGCGAGGTGGTCCGCCTGCTCTTGGAGGCGTACTACGAGCCGACGTTCTCCGACCGATCGCATGGATTCCGTCCCCGTCGGGGCTGCCACACCGCGCTGCGGGAGGTGGCCCACACCTGGACCGGGACGTCCTGGTTCATCGAAGGGGACATCGCCGACTGCTTCGGCAGCCTGGACCACCAGGTCCTGCTGTCGATCCTCGGAGAGAAGATCCATGACCAGCGGTTCCTGCGGCTGGTGCACAACATGCTCAGCGCCGGATACCTGGAGGACTGGAAATGGGGCGCCACACTCTCCGGAGCCCCACAAGGCGGAGTGGCTTCCCCGATCCTGTCCAACATCTACCTGCACCGGTTGGACGAGTTCGTTGAGAAAGTTCTGATCCCGGAGTACACCCGTGGAGAGCGACGGGCCAGAAACCCCGCGTATTTGGAGTTGCAGAATCTGCTGGCGAAAGCCCGCCGGCGCGGTGACCGGGCCCAGGCCCGGGCACTGCGTCAGCGGATGGTGAGCCTGCCGAGCGCGGATCCCAACGATCCGTCATATCGCAGGCTTCGCTATGTCCGCTACGCAGACGACCATCTCCTTGGATTCACCGGACCGAAAGCCGAGGCCGAGCAGATCAAGCGCCGTCTGGCTGAGTTCCTGCGTGACGAACTCATGCTGGAACTCTCCCGGGAGAAGACGCTGGTCACCCACGCCCGCACCCGGGCGGCACGGTTCCTCGGCTACGAGATCACGACCCAGCACAACGACACGAAGAAGACCGGCCGCTACCGCAGGGTCAACGGCCAGATCGCCCTTCGTGTCCCAAGGGACGTGATCAAGGCCAAGTGCGAGCCCTATCTCGCCCGCGGCAAGCCCGCGAAGCGAACGGAACTGACCAACGGCAGCGATCACGCGATCGTCGCCACGTTCGGGGCCGTTTACCGGGGCATCGTCCAGTACTACCTGCTCGCCGGAGACGTCTTCCGGCTGCACCGGCTGCAATGGGTCATGGAGACCTCCATGCTCAAAACCCTTGCGGGCAAGCATCGTTCGACCGTGACGAAGATGGCCGCCAAGCACAAGGCCAGAATCGACACTCCCAACGGGCCCCGAGTCTGCTTCGAGGCCCGCATCGAGCGGGAGAACAGGAAGCCGCTGGTGGCGCGGTTCGGTGGAATCCCACTCCAGCAGCAGCGGTCGGCGAAGATCACTGACCGTCGGCCTGTCTGGGTGGACTACCCGCACAAGGAGCTGATCACCCGGCTCCTGGCGGACACATGCGAGGTCTGCGGGGCCACCGGTGATGTCCAGGTGCATCACGTCCGGGCCCTTGCCGATCTCGCTCGTGCCGGATGGCCGCCGTCCGACTGGGCGCGCGTCATGCTCGACCGGCGGCGCAAGACCCTGGTGGCCTGCGCTGCCTGCCATGACCGCATTCACGAGGCACGAACGGCCGGATCACACACGCCGTGATCACTGGAGAGCCGGATGACAGGGAAACCGTCATGTCCGGTGTGCGCCGTGAGGCGCTTCGTTGTATCCCCGGCGCAGTCGGGAGGAACTTGGAGGGAGGTTCTTGGGTCGCCCGGCTTACCTGAGCGCGAAAGCGGGAGGGGACCAGAGCATGCCGGGAAAGC
>NZ_JAHTKP010000086.1 GCF_019192735.1 Kitasatospora aureofaciens | reverse complement strand
GCTCGACCCGGACGACCGCGAACTGCTCGCCCTCTGGTGGCTGGAGGCCAGCGGCGACCTCACCCGCGCCGAACTCGCCGAGGCGCTCGACCTGAGCCCGCAGCACACCGCCGTCCGGGTCCAGCGGCCCGAACGCGGGCGGTGCCCCCGGCGTCGTCCCGCCGGTGCCCGGTCCGCCGCAGGGCGCCCCGGTGCCGCCCGGCGTACCCGCGGTCGGCCCCGGCTACTTCGCCGCGCTCAGCTACCGCGGCCCGGACGGCTCGGAGCAGAAGCTGCTGCACCGCAGCGAGCCCGGCACCCCGCACCCCGAGTGGAAGATCCTCCAGGACCTGCGGCGGCTGAACGTGCCGCCGGAGCAGGTGCTGGAGCTCTACACCGAGCTGGAGTCCTGCGATCTGCCGGGCGGCTACTGCAACCGCATGATCGCCGCGTCCTGGCCGAATGTCCGGCTCACCCACACCGCCGCCTACGGCCGCGACCACGCGTCCCGGCAGGCCGGGATGGCCGAGCTGCTGGACCACCTGGACGAGCTGCACCAGCTGGCCTCGGGCGCCCAGCGGGTCCGCCCGTTCCGGGTGCCGCTGCCCGCGCCCGGGACGGTCCCGCCGCTGCCGCCGCTCCCGCCGCAGCAGCTGGCCCAGGAGCTCGGGCAGGCCTTCGGGCCGGGCGTGTTCCGCTTCGAGCAGCGCGCGGTCTCCCGCCAGGGCGTCCCGGAGCCGGTGGCGCAGACCCTGATGTGGGCCGGGCTGCCGCGCGACTTCGCACCGTTCTTCTGGGCGCAGGCCCAGGAGGGCCGGCCGATCCCGACGCTGGCCGAGCTGGCTGCCGAGCGCGGCCTGCCGTCCGGTCCGGACTTCGGCGGCTACCTGGTGCTCGGCAGCGACTACGGCCGCCAGCTGTGCGTCCAGTACGGCACCGCGAACGTGGTCGCGGTGGACGTCGACGGAACCGGCCAGCCGCCCCGGTTCGTCAACACAGGTGTACCGGAGTTCGTCCGCTCCCTGGCCCTCCTGGGCCGGATGTGGCGGCTGCGGTACGGGCTGACCCCGGACCAGGCCGGTCGCTGGACGACCGACTTCCAGGCCCAGCTCGCCGCGATCGACCCGGCTGCCCTGCAGAACGCGGACACGTGGTGGGCCGTGCTGCTGGAGCAGTTCTGGGACGGCCTGCTGTAGCGGGCCGTCACGGATCCTCGCAGGTGGGGAGGGGTCGTTCCGGTGCCCGGAACGGCCCCTTCGGCATGCCGTCGCGGCGCCGCCTCGTTGGGGTTTCGCCCGGATCTGCGCAAAATAGGTCAAGAGGATCGGTCTATTCGTCCGGTCCTCGACAGATTGAGATCCGTCCGACGCATGAATCCGGACCCGGTCGCCGAACCGGTTCCGGATCCGTCCGTTCCGTCCGATCATGGGCTCCGCAGCCCGCGACACGAGGGGAAAGAGCCCATGAGCGACGCCGTCCCCCAGTACGGCTTCACTCCGGCCCGGCGCGGTTACGCGCCCGAGCAGGTCGACCGGGCGCTGGCCGCCCTCACCGCACAGCGCGACGAGGCGTGGGAGCGGCTCAGCGTCCTCGGCGCCGGGATCCGTCAGATGGAGGGCCGGCTGGCCGAGATCCGGCAGGCCGCCGAGGACGCCCCGGCCCCCGACTACCAGGTCCTCAGCGAGCAGGCCGCCGGACTGGCCGCGATGGCCGAGAACGAGGCGCGCGCCGTCCGTGAGAAGGCCGAGCGCTTCGCCGAGGACCTGCGCGACGAGGTGTACGAGGCCGGCCAGGCGGCCGACCACGCCGCCAAGGAGTACGCCACCACCACCCGCGCCGAGGCCGACCAGGCCGCCCGGCGCACCGATGAGCGCACCCGGGCCGAGGCCGAGACCCTCCGGGCCGACGCCGACCGCGAGAGCCGCACCGCCCGGGACGGCGCCACCGCCTACGCCGCCAAGGTGCGGGTCGCCGCCGCCGAGGCGAGCGAGCAGGCCGAGGCCGAGCTGGCCGAGCGGCGGCGCACGGCCGACGAGATCTTCGCCGAGGCCCAGACCAGGGCCGACGCCGAGGACGCCGAGGTGTCGGCGACCGCCGAGCGCCGGGTCAAGGAGGCCGAGCAGCACCGGGAGACGGTGCTGGGCCGGATCAAGCAACTGGAGACCGAGGCCCAGGCCAAGGCCGACCAGCTGATCGAGCAGGCCCGCCGGGAGGCCGAGAAGATCAACGCGGCGAGCGAGCGCGAGCAGCGCGAGTTCGCGGCCCGGCAGGAGACGGTGCAGCAGCACCTCGACCACATCAAGGCGACGCTCGCCTCGCTCACCGGGGCGGCGGTCGGGCAGATCGAAGCGGTCAAGGAGGCGGCTGCGGCTGCGGCTGCGGCTGCGGTTCCGGCTCCGGCCGCGGCCGAGGACGCCGCTTCGGCGGACTCCGAGGCGGACACCGGCGAGATCGCTGTCCCCGACCTGCGGAAGCGGGATGTGCCGGCGGCGCGGGAGAAGGCGACGGCGGTCCTGCGGCTGCCGTCCACCCCGGCCGGAACCCCGGTCGACGCTCCGGCTGAGGCCGCGCCCGCTGACGCTGCGCCCGCCGACGCAGCTCCGGTCGATGCCCCGGTGGTGACCGGCCCGGTCGCGCCCGCCGGGCTGCCGCCGAAGCCGGCCGCGCCGCCCAAGCCCGTCCCGGTTCCGACGGGCCCGGCCGACGCCGCCGAGGGGCAGCAGGAGGACGAGACCCGGATCATCCCGAAGATCGTCATCGTGGACGACGGTGCCGACTACGCCACTCCGAACACCGTCACCTACCGCCGTCGTTAGGCGGGTGACTCGCCCGCCAGCAGCTTGGTGAGCTTCGCGTCCTGGGCCCTGACCGCCTCCCGTTGGGCGGTCAGGGCCTCGGCGTTGCGGTCGATCAGCTGCCGCTGGTAGCCCGCGAGGACGGCGAACCAGAGCGTGGCCAGGTTGCTCTTCGCCGTGCAGTCGAGGTCGGCGCGGGCGGTGGCCAGCTCCTCCGGGGTGATCTCCGGTGCGGCCCGGAATCGCTCGGGCAGGGCCTCCGGGCTCGCGGCCTCGAACCCGGCCGCCGCGATGCAGGCCGACCACTCCTTGGTCGCCGCGACGACCCGGGTGTCCTTCCCGGTGGCCTTCAGCGAGTCGTCGAACAGCCGGCCCACCAACTCGGTGCCGGACCCCTGCGGCGAGCCGAGCCGTTCCGCCGCCTGCCGGTCGCAGTCGACCCGCGCGGTGTCGTAGGCCTCGCCGGAGCCGGCCGGGGCGGCGGCCGGGCGGGGGAGCGTCCGCTTCGGCGGGTGGAAGCCCTGGACGGCGGCGGCGTCGGCGCCCAGGTAGCCCCACGCGCCGGCCGGCAGCGCGGTGGCGTTGTCCGGGGCCTGGGCGGGCTGGAGGCCGTCCCCGTCGAAGGCGGGGAACCCGGCCCGGCGCATGCACGAGACGATCAGGATATTCCGTGCCTGAATCTCTTTCACGGCGCCCTGGTCATCGGCCTGATAAGCGGAGAGCGGGAGTCCGGTCATTCCGCCGCGGCCCGATTCCGGGGCCGGTGCCGTGGTGATCGCCGGCGGGGTCGGTGCGGAATCCGCGGAGCCGCCGCCGGAGGTACTGGCACAACTCGCGGAGAATGCCGCCAGAGCGACCGTCAGGGCGCCGGCGGTGAAGCGTCCGAAATTCGCGGGGAGTTGCAAGCGTCTGCTCCGATCCTCAAGCGCTGCAAGCGTGTTCGGACCCTAGCGCATTCCGCCCGGGCCGGATCCCGGGGCGGCCCCGGGGGCCCGGCTTGGCCGGAAAACAACTGTCCGGTGCTGCCCCGCCGTGAAAATCTCTGGAGTCGCAACCGCGACCGATGGAGGGGTTCATGGTTATCCGCACAAATCCCCGGACGAGCCACCGGAACGGAAATGGGAAGGCCCGTCGGCTGGGCGCGCTGACGGTCCTCACGGCGGCCGCCGCGACACTTCTGCCGGTGTCCGGCGCGAATGCCGTGGACCGGGTCGACTGCGGCACCCGGAACGATTTCGCAAAGGTGTACAACTACGGCTACGGCGGCCGGCTCTGCTTCGCGAACGACGGCTGGATGGCCGTCCGCATCTACAACGTCGACCGGATCGACGCCGGCAACAACCGGGTCGTCACCTACCTGGGCGGCGGGCTCGGCTCCTGGACGGTCTTCAACTGGGAGCAGTACGACTTCAACAGCAACCAGGGGCACCAGGTGATGATGTACGACATCAACCTCTCGCGCTGGTAGCGCCCGTGCTCTGAGGGTGGCGCGTAGAGGTGGTGCGGTCCGGGCGGGTGCGGACGTCCGGCGGCACCCCTGGAACTCGGCGGCGCCCCGGAAACGAATGAGGCCGAGACCCGTGGCGCCCTCCAGGAAAGGGCGCCACGGTTCCCGGCGCTTGGGCGGGCGCCCCCACCCAGGGTCGCCCGGCCTCGCACCTCCGACCCCCATCGGGGGTGCGACTGTGCCACCGCAGCCATCCCCCACGGTTGGGTGCGGCGGGCACATTCACCATGGTGCGCGATCTCCATGGACGGGCAGTGACAGGAGTATGTCCACTTCATGGCAGATCGCGGAGCCGGAGCTTGACCGGCGTTCGGCTGGTTCGTCCACGGGCCGGTCCGGTGTTCCGTCCAGTGGTTCGTCCGCGGTCGCGTCGGGGCGCCGGCGGCGGGTGTCGAAATGAGTGCGCCGAAGGCGGGCGCCGGGGTGGTTCGTCCCCGCCCGGCCCCGCCGGGCCCGTACGCCGCGTGCGTGTCGGTGCCGCGGCGTAGGCTGGAGACCCCCGGCCGCTCGGCGTGCCGGGCCGTTCGCGTTGCCCCGGCAGGCCTTCGCCGCCCGGAGGCAGCACCAGCCACGGGACGAAGAAGAGACCCCAGATGAGCCTGACCGGACTGCTCGATGTCGTCGCGCGGGACGCGGCGCTCGCCGAGGCGATCGAGGCCGCGACCGCCACCGGAGCCGCGGCCGGTGACCGCCGCCACCTGGACCTGGTCGGGCCGCCCGCCGCCAGGCCGTTCGCCATCGCCGCGCTGGCCCGCGCGCTCGCCGTCGCGGCGGCCGGGGACCGCGGCCGTCCGGTGCTCGCCGTCACCGCGACCGGCCGGGAGGCCGAGGACCTCGCCGCCTCGCTGCGCTCGCTGCTGCCGCCCGACGCCGTGGCCGACTTCCCGGCCTGGGAGACGCTGCCGCACGAGCGGCTGTCGCCCCGCTCGGACACCGTCGGCCGCCGGCTGGCCGTGCTGCGCCGGATCGTGCACCCGCGGGCCGACGACCCGGCGGCCGGGCCGGTGCAGGTGGTCGTCGCCCCGGTGCGCTCGGTGCTCCAGCCGCAGGTGAAGGGGCTGGCCGAGCTGGAGCCGGTCGCCGTGCAGCGCGGGGAGTCGCACGATCTGGAGGAGGTCGCCCGCCGGCTCGCGGCCGCCGCCTACGCGCGGGTCGAACTGGTCGAGAAGCGCGGCGAGTTCGCCGTCCGCGGCGGGATCCTGGACGTCTTCCCGCCGACCGAGGAGCACCCGCTGCGGGTGGAGTTCTGGGGCGACGACGTCGAGGAGATCCGCTACTTCAAGGTCGCCGACCAGCGCTCGCTGGAGGTCGCCGAGCACGGCCTGTGGGCGCCGCCCTGCCGTGAGCTGCTGCTCACCGACGAGGTGCGGGCGCGGGCCGCCGAGCTGTCCGCCGAGCACCCCGGGCTGGCCGAGATCCTGGACCGGATCGCCGAGGGCATCGCGGTCGAGGGCATGGAGTCGCTGGCGCCCGTCCTGGTCGACGACATGGAACTGCTGATCGACGTGCTGCCGCTCGGCTCGGTCACCGTGGTCTGCGACCCCGAGCGGGTGCGCACCAGGGCCGCCGACCTGGTGGCCACCAGCCAGGAGTTCCTGCACGCCTCCTGGGTCGCGGCGGCGGCCGGCGGGGACCGGCCGATCGACCTGGAGACCATCGACGTCTCCGCCGCCTCGCTGCGCTCGCTCGCCGAGGTGCGCGAGCACGCCGCCGAGATCGGGCTGCCCTGGTGGTCCGTCAGCCCGTTCGCGACCAGCGAGTCGACGGTGAGCGAGGTGCTTGCCCGCGACGGAGTCGCTGATTGGCACGGCGACGCCAACACGCTCACCCTCGGCATGCACGCCGTCGAGGCCTACCGCGGCGACACCGCCCGCGCGATCGCCGACGCCAAGGAGCGCCTGGCCGCCGACTGGCGGGTCGTCATGGTGACGGAGGGCCACGGGCCCGCCTCCCGGCTCGCCGAGGTGCTGGGCAACGAGGGCATCCCGGCCCGGCTGGTCGCCGACCTCGTCGAGGCGCCCACCCGGGACGTCGTCTACGTCTCCTGCGGCTCGATCGAGCACGGCTTCGTCGACGAGAACCTGAAGCTGACGGTCATCACCGAGACCGACCTGTCCGGCCAGAAGTCCTCCACCAAGGACATGCGCCGGATGCCGTCCCGGCGCCGCAACGCGATCGACCCGCTGGCCCTGGTCGCCGGCGACTACGTCGTCCACGAGGCGCACGGCGTCGGCAAGTACGTCGAGATGGTGCAGCGCACCGTGCAGGGCGCCACCCGCGAGTACCTGGTGCTGGAGTACGCGCCGGCCAAGCGCGGCCACCCCGGCGACCGGCTGTTCGTGCCGACCGACCAGCTCGACCAGGTCACCAAGTACGTCGGCGGCGAGGCCCCGACGCTGCACCGGCTCGGCGGCGCGGACTGGGCGAAGACCAAGCAGCGGGCCAAGAAGGCGGTCAAGGAGATCGCCGCCGACCTGATCAGGCTGTACTCGGCGCGCATGGCCGCGCCCGGCCACACCTTCGGCCCGGACACCCCGTGGCAGCGCGAGCTGGAGGACGCCTTCCCGTACGCGGAGACGCCGGACCAGCTGACCACCATCGCCGAGGTCAAGTCCGACATGGAGAAGTCCGTCCCGATGGACCGGCTGATCTGCGGCGACGTTGGATACGGTAAGACTGAAATTGCTGTGAGAGCCGCGTTCAAAGCGGTGCAGGACGGCAAGCAGGTGGCCGTGCTGGTGCCGACCACGCTGCTGGTGCAGCAGCACTTCTCGACCTTCGCCGAGCGTTACGCCAACTTCCCGGTGACGGTGAAGGCGCTGTCCCGCTTCCAGACGGACGGCGAGGCGAAGGCCGTCCTGGAGGGGCTGTTCGAGGGCTCGGTGGACGTCGTCATCGGCACCCACCGGCTGTTCTCCTCGGAGACCAGGTTCAAGGACCTCGGCCTGGTGATCGTCGACGAGGAGCAGCGGTTCGGCGTCGAGCACAAGGAGCAGCTGAAGAAGCTGCGCGCCAACGTCGACGTGCTCACCATGTCCGCCACCCCGATCCCGCGCACGCTGGAGATGGCCGTCACCGGCATCCGCGAGATGTCCACGATCACCACCCCGCCGGAGGAGCGGCACCCGGTGCTGACCTTCGTCGGCCCCTACGACGAGAAGCAGATCTCGGCCGCGATCCGGCGTGAACTCCTGCGCGAGGGCCAGGTGTTCTACATCCACAACCGGGTGGAGTCGATCGACAGGGCGGCCGCCCGGCTCAAGGACCTCGTCCCCGAGGCGCGGATCGCCACCGCGCACGGGCAGATGGGGGAGACCCACCTGGAGAAGGTCGTCGTCGACTTCTGGGAGAAGGAGTTCGACGTCCTGGTGTCGACCACGATCGTGGAGTCCGGCATCGACATCTCCAACGCCAACACCCTGATCGTCGAGCGCGGCGACACCTTCGGCCTCTCCCAGCTGCACCAGCTGCGCGGCCGGGTCGGCCGGGGGCGCGAGCGCGGCTACGCGTACATGCTGTACCCGCCGGAGAAGCCGCTCACCGAGACGGCGCACGAGCGGCTCGCCACGATCGCCCAGCACACCGAGATGGGCGCGGGCATGTACGTCGCGATGAAGGACCTGGAGATCCGCGGCGCCGGCAACCTGCTCGGCGGCGAGCAGTCCGGGCACATCGCGGGCGTGGGCTTCGACCTCTACATGCGGATGGTCGGCGAGGCGGTGGCCGAGTTCCGCGAGTCGCTGGCCGGCGGCGGCGAACCGGAGGAGGAGCCGCTGGAGGTGAAGATCGAGCTGCCGGTCGACGCGCACGTGCCGCACGACTACGCGCCCGGGGAGCGGCTGCGGCTGCAGGCGTACCGCTCGATCGCGGCGGTCAACTCGGAGGCGGACATCCAGCAGGTCCGGGACGAACTCGTGGACCGCTACGGCAAGTTGCCCGAGCCGGTGGAGAACCTGCTGCTGGTCGCGGCGCTGCGGCTGTACGCCCGGCGGTGCGGTATCTCTGACATCACGCTGCAGGGGGCCAACGTCCGGTTCGGGCCGGTGGAACTGCGCGAGTCGCAGCAGCTGCGGCTGAACCGGCTGTACCCGCGCAGCCAGGTCAAGGCGGCCAGCCGGCAGCTGCTGGTGCCCCGGCCGAGCACCGGCCGGATCGGCGGCAAGCCGCTGGTCGGGCGGGAGCTGCTCGGGTGGTGCAGCGAGTTCCTGTCGGCGATGTTCGACGACCTGGCGGGGACGAAGAAGTAGCGACCCCCGATTCGGGGAATTGGCGGCGGTCCCGGGCTCGGCCCGGGACCGCCGCTGTCGTTTCTTCTCGGGCCGGTGCTGCTTTCCCGGGCCGGTGCCGTGAACCGAGGTGTCGGCCGATCCTGCGGTCAGCCGATCTTCCACTGGCCGACCTGGTTGGAGAAGCCGTTGTCCAGGGCGAACTGGACCTTGTCGAGCTTGGCGTCGGCCGGGATCTCGAAGGTGACGAAGCCCTTGCCGGTCTCGCCGGGGGCGATGTTGGTGGGGGTCTGGAAGGCCGGGCCGGCCTTGGTCTCGGCGAGGCTCGGGCCGTACGCCTGGCCCTGGGCGTCCACCACCTTGGCGCTGTCCCAGGGGGCCTCGCTGTAGGCCTGGCCGCCGGTGGCCTTGATCTGGAACTGCACGGCGACGTAGCGCTTGCCGTCGGCGGGCTTGAGGTACTCGTTCGCGCTCTCGGCCGGGTCGACCACCGTCACGGCGGTGACGTCGGCGGTGTTGCCCTTGTCCATGCCCTTGAGGGCGATGGTGTCGCCGACCTTGGCCGGGGCCTTGGGGGCGTCGGCGGGCTTGCTGTCGGCGGGCTTGGCCGCCGCGCCGGCGGCCGGGGAGGTCTGCTTGGCCTCGGTCGAGACGGTGGTGCCGCCGGTGGAGTTGCAGGCCGTCGCGGTGAGGGTGACCAGCGCGGCGCCCAGCAGGAGGGCGGCGGTGCGGCGGGTGGTGCGGCGGGCGGTGGTGCGGCGGGCGGTGCTCGCGGACATGGCGGTTCTCCCGGTGCTCGGTGTCTTCCTGGTGGTCACCCCTCGCTCGGTGGCGACAGAGAGATCACATCACCGATTCGTGAACCATGTCAATAGTAATTCACAAAAGACCTCTGTTCACATGTGAACTCGGGCGGACGGGTCCGTCGCTATGCTGTGTGATCACACCCCTGCCCTCCGGGTTCGCCCGCGTCGCCGAAGGAGCCCCCGTGCCGGACCGTCCCGAAGTGACCGCCGTCGAGATCGCCCGGCTGGCCGGCGTCGGCCGGGCCGCGGTCAGCAACTGGCGCCGCCGCCACGCCGACTTCCCCCGCCCGGCCGGTGGCACCGACGCCAGCCCCACCTTCGACCTCGGCGAGGTCGAGGCCTGGCTGCGCGACCAGGGCAAGATCGCCGAACTCCCGCTGCTCGAAAAGGCCTGGCAACTCGTCGACACCCTGCGCGACCCGGCCGGCCACCCCGCCGCGCCCCTCGTCGAGGCCGGCGCCGTCCTCCTCCTGCTGCACCGCGCCCCCGAGCGCTGGGCCTCCCTCGCCGCCGAATCCGACACCCGCCTCGCCACCGCGCTGCCCCGGGCCGTCGCCGACACCGTCGTTCACACCCTCGGCCTGGACGGCGCCGCGCTCCTCCGCCTCCCCGGCCTCCTCGGCAGCACCCAGCTCGACCTCGCCCGCCTGCTCGCCGCCCTCGCCGCGGACACCGGCGCCGCCGGGGCGTACGAGCAACTGCTCACCCGCTACGCCGAGGCCAACACCCGTCAGCTCAGCCCCACCCCGCCGGAGGCCGCCGAACTGCTCGCCGCCCTCGCCGACGCGTCCGCCTCCGTGCTCGACCCGGCCGCCGGCCTCGGCGCCGTCCTGCTCGCCCACCCGCCGGCCACCGCCCGCCACGGCCAGGACGCCGACCCGGTCACCGCCGCCCTCGCGCAGCTCCGGCTCGCCCTGCACACCCCCGCCGCCGAACCCGGCCCGCTCGCGCTCACGCTGCGCCCCGGCGACGCCCTGCGCGCCGACGGCTACCCCGGCGACACCTTCGACGCCGTGCTCTGCCAGCCCCCGTACAACGAACGGGACTGGGGGCACGACGAGTTGCAGTACGACACCCGCTGGCCCGGCGGACTCGTCCCGCCCCGCGGCGAGTCCGAACTCGCGTGGGTCCTGCACTGCCTCGCCCACACCCGCCCCGGCGGCCTCGCCGCCCTCCTCCTGCCCCCCACCGTCGCCACCCGCCGGGCGGGCCGCCGCATCCGCGCCGAACTCCTCCGCTCCGGCGCGCTGCGCGCCGTCATCGCCCTGCCCGCCGGCGCCGCCCCGCCGTACGGCGTCCCGCTGCACCTGTGGGTGCTCCGGGCGCCCCGGCCCGGGGACGACTTCCGGCAGGTCCTGCTGCTCGACGCGGGGGCCGGGACGGACGCCGGAGAGGGCGGACGCGACAAGGTCGACTGGCCCGCACTGCGCCGGACCGTCCTCGACGCCTGGCACGCCTTCGACCTCGCCGCCCGCGAGGGCCGGCCGGTGCCCGCCGACCGCCCCGGCGTCCACCGCACCATGGCCGCCATCGACCTGCTCGACGACGAGACCGACCTCGCGCCCGCCCGCCACGTCCCGCCCGCCGCCCCGCTCGGCGGCGCCGCCGAACTCGCCCACCTCAGCGGACGGTTGACCGAGCTCCTGGCCGGCCTGGCCGCCCCCGACACCCTCCTGCCCCGGCCCGGGGCCGAGCCGGCCGCCGGCGTCGTCTCGGTCGGCGAACTCGTCCGCAGCGGGGTGCTGGAGGTGTACTCCTCCGGCACCGGCGCCCCCACCCGTCCCGGCCCGGGCGACACCCCCGTCATCACCGACCAGGACCTCGCCACCGGCAACCCGCCCACCGCCGTTCTCGCCGCCCCCGCCACCCCCGGCGACCTCCGCACCCGGCCCGGCGACGTCCTCGTCCCCGCCCTCGGCGGCGGCCTCGCCCTCGTCGTCCCCGCCGAAGGCCCCCTCGTCGGCGCCGCCCTCGGCAGCCGCCTCCACCTCCTCCGGCCCGACCCGACCGCCCTCGACCCCGAATTCCTGGCCGGCCACCTCCGCTCCACCGCCGGCACCCGCCGCGCCGCCAGCCACGCCACCACCACCGCCCGCCTCGACATCCGCCGCGTCGAACTCCCCCGCCTCCCCCTCCCCGACCAACACCGCCTCGGCACCGCCTTCGCCCGCCTCGCCACCTTCACCACCACCCTCACCCAGGCCGCCGCCCTCGCCCACACCCTCACCCAGGCCGCCACGGACGCCCTGGCCACCGGCACCCTGACCCCATAGCGAGCGGGCCGGCCCCCGGCCAACGCCCGCCGCCCCAGCCCCTGTCGCGACGCCTCGCCCGCTCGCCGGCCTGCGAGGAGCCCCACACGCGGCCCCCGCCCATCGCCCGCCTGCCCGGTGCGTGCCTTCTCGGTGAGGCCACCCCCAAGTCGCCATTGCCGGGCGCCTTGGCAGCGGAGCGAAGGCCTCCGGAGTCGGTGGGTCGGGCGGTACGGTGTGCTGGGTCCGTCCGCATCGCGGCCGGCGTTGGTCCTCACCAGCTCAGGAGCACACATGGCAGGGCAGTACCCCGGGCCGTTCGGACCTCCGCCCGGTGGTGCCGTCACCGGCGGGATACCCGGTGCGGCCTCGGCCGCGCCCGGCCGGTTCGGGGTGCCCGTACGGGTGTTGTGTGCGCTCGCCCCGCTGCTGACGGCGGGTCTGCTGGGTGCCGTCCCGTCGTTGGTGCTGGCGATCCGCCGTCGGCGGCCGTACGACGTCGTCGGCGCGGTGGTGTACTGCGCGCTGTTCCTGACCATGATCGTCTGCGCGGGAATCGCGGGCAGCCTGAAGGCTTCGGCCGCGGACGTCGTCGGCCAGGTCGCGCTGGGCCTGCTCTGGCTCACCCCGTCGCTGCACTTCCTCCTGATGGACCGTCGCCCTCTCTGGGAGCCCACCGCTCCCGCCGCGCCGACCTTCTCCCCGTACGCGTCGACGATGCCCGGCCACATCACACCCCCGCCCGCTGCACCGCCCGCTGCACCGCCCGCTGCACCGCCCGCCGCGCCGCCCGCCGTGCCACCCGCTGCACCGCCCACGGCGCCGCCCGCCGACGACCTGCGCGAGCTCGGCGAACTGCTGCGCCGTCAGGCCCGCGAGGGCCGGACGTGACCGCCGTCGCCCGCGTGATCGGCGGCCGCTACCGGCTCGCCGAGAAGATCGGTCACGGCGGCATGGGCCAGGTGTGGGGCGGCCACGACGAACGCCTGGAGCGTCCGGTCGCGGTCAAGCTGCTCCGCACCGACCACCTCGTCACCCCCGACCCGTCCTACGCCACCACGACCACCGAACGCCGCCGCCACGGCGACGAGTTGCGCCGCCGCTTCCTCCGCGAGTGCCGCATCACGGCCGCGCTCGACCACCCCGGGCTGGTCACCGTCTTCGACGCCGGCGAGGACGAGGACGAGCTGTACCTCGTCATGCAGCGCGTCCCCGGGGTCAGCCTCGCCGACCTGATCGCCGAGGACGCGCCGTTCCCGATCGAGCGCGCGGTCGCCGTCGCCGCCCAGCTGTGCGCCGCACTGGCCGCCGTCCACGCCGTGCCGGTGGTGCACCGGGACCTCAAGCCCAGCAACGTGATGGTCCGCCACGACGGCCGGACCGTCCTGCTCGACCTCGGCATCGCCACCGCCCTCGACACCGACGCCACCCGCCTCACCCTCACCGGCGTGCCGATCGGCAGCCCGTCCTACATGGCCCCCGAGCAGGCGCTCTCCGCCACCACCGACCCGCGCAGCGATCTCTACGCGCTCGGCTGCCTCCTGCACGAGCTGCTCGCCGGCGAGGAGCCGTTCCGCGCGCCGACCGCCCTCGGCGTGCTGCGGCGGCACGTGGACGAGCCGCCGGTGCCGTTGCGCGAACTGCGGCCGGACGTGCCGCTGCCGCTCGAACGCCTCGTCCTCGACCTGCTCGCCAAGCAGCCCGCCGACCGCCCCGCCGACGCCCAGCAGGTGTACGCGCGGCTGCTCCCGCTGCTGCCCTCGGCCGAGCCTGCCGCCCAGCCGCGGTACGCGGTGCTGCCGGACCCGACGCGCCCGTACCGCTTCCCGCACCAGCCGCAGCCCGGCCCGGCGGATGCGGTCGCGTCCACGCCGGTGCGCCCGTCGGTGCCCACGCCGCCGCCCCCGCCCACGCCGCCTGTGGTGCCGACGCCCGTCCCTTCCGGCCCGGACCTTGCCACGGAGTGCGCCCGGCTCTCCGACCTCGTCGACGCCGGGCGCCACACCGAGGTCCTCGGCCTCGCCGCCCAGCTGCTGCGGCGTGCGGAGGCCGAACTCGGCGACGGCGCCCCGCTGGTGCGCACCATCCGCACCATCTACGCCCGCACCCTCCTCCAGGAACGCCACTACGGCCAGGCCCTCCCCGAGTACCGCCGCCTCGCTGCCACCGCCGAGGGCGGGCCGTACGGGCCCCAGGCCCTCGACCACCGCTACCGTGCGGCGATCTGCCTCGACCAGCTCGGCCAGGGCCCGGAGGCGATGGCCGAGTACCAGGCCCTGCTCGCCGCAGCGGCCCACGACACCGACCCCGAGCGCGCCTACGACCTCCGCGAACGGATCGGCCTCCGCCTCGCCGCCGCCGGCGACACCGAGAACGCCTGGCAGTGGCTCCTCCAGCTCCTCTTCGAACGCGAACGCCGCGACGGCCCCCACCACCTCGCCGTCCGCCGCCTCCGCCAGACCTTGGACACCCTCCAACCCCACCGCACCACCCGCTGAGCATCCCCGCCCACGCCAGAAGTCGATACTTCCGACTTCCTGCGCACAGGTGGTGGCCTGAACGCCGCCCGCGGCAGGAAGTCGAACCCGCCGACTTGCTGCGGCCACCCCGAGAGCGACTGCCGGGCTCCCGCTCAGCGGTTCGCTCCGGTGACCAGGAGGTCGGCAGGGTCGACTTACTGCGCAGCCGGTTTGTGCTGAGCGCGGCGGGGTCGACTTCCAGCGGAGTGGTGGGAGCCCGCGGATCCGGAGGGCGGCGGGGGTGCCGTGGCGGGTAGGTTCGGGGGTGTGACGACGAATTCTCCGGGCGCGAAGTTGATCCTGCTCACCACCACCCACCGGGTGGCTCCCGGGTTGCTGGCGTGGCCGGCGTGGGAGGCGTTGCGGTCGGCGGGGCGGGTGCTGGTCGGGGATGCCGGGCATCCGCAGGTGCCAGCGGTGCGGCAGGCCGGGGTGGCGGTGGAGGTCGTGGCGGCCGGGTCGGCGCCCGCGCTGGCGCGGCTGCTGACCGGGCAGCCGGCGGAGGCGGGGCCGACGGTGTGGCTGGGCAGCCCGGACGGGGATCCGGGGCTGACGAATGCGTTGGCGCGGCTGGCGGTGGAGCACGCGGGCGAGGTGCCGGAGATCGAGGTGCTGCCGGGGTCGTACGACCTGCCGGGGGCGCGCCTGTTGGACCTGGTGTCGGTGATGGACCGCCTGCGCTCGCCGGGCGGCTGCCCGTGGGATGCCGAGCAGACGCACGCGAGCCTGGTGAAGTACCTGGTCGAGGAGGCGTACGAGCTGGTCGAGGCGATCGAGGAGGGGGACCGGGACACGCTGCGCGAGGAGCTGGGGGACGTCCTCCTCCAGGTGTTCTTCCACTCCCGGATCGCCGAGGAGCACCCGACCGAGGCGTTCTCGATCGACGACGTGGCCGGCGACATCGTCGAGAAGCTGATGTACCGGCACCCGCACGTGTTCGGGGACGTCGAGGCCGAGGGCGCCGCCGAGGTGGAGGCGAACTGGGAGCAGCTGAAGGCGGCCGAGAAGGCGGACCGGGAGTCGGTGCTGGACGGCGTGCCGGCCGGGCTGCCGTCGCTGGCGTACGCGGCGAAGCTGGTGTCGCGGGTGCGCCGGGCGGGGTTCGCGGGGGTGCCGGACGAGCCGTACGAGCTGCCCGCGGAGCTCACGGCGGAGTCCGCGGGCAGGCTGCTGCTGGCGGTGGCGCAGCGCGCGCACGACGCCGGGGTGGACGTGGACGCGGCGCTGCGGGCCGCCGCGCGCGGCTACCGGGACGCGGTGCGTGCGGCGGAGGGGCTCAAGCCCGCGAAGCCCGAGCAGCCTGAATAGGCCCGGATAAGCCCGAACAGCCCGAACAGCCCGAACAGCCCGAACAAGGGCGCCTACGCCGCCGTCGCAGCGTCCCGGACGGCCCGTCGCTGCCGCGGGACGACCTCGCCGATCGCCTCGCCGACGAGGGCGACGAGTTCGGCGAGCCGCTCCAGGCCGAGGTGGTCGGGCAGGTCGGCGAGGGAGACGATCCGCTCGCCGTCCGGGCCCGCGACGCAGAACAGGTCGATCGGCCCGAGGTGCTTCTCGGCGGTGTCGACGAGCGCGGCGACGTCGCTGGGGCGGCGGACGTCCCCGCCGACGCCGACGACGGGGCAGCCGGGCCGGTCGAGCTCGGTGGCGAGGTCCTCGGCGACGCCGACATGCGTGTCGGCGATCAGCACCCCGGCGGCGCCGGCCGCGGTGAACCGTCGGGCGAGGTCGGCCCCCGACCCGCCGTCGAGTACCGCGATGACGACGACTGCCCCGGTGACCCGCATGGTGCGCTCCTCCCTGTGGGCGGCTCCGCACCGGCGCCCACGATTTTCTGCCGAGGATCGTAGGCACGTCCTGACCCTCCGCAACAGGGATTACCCCTCAGGTGACCAGGCTCACGCCTGCCGTGCGGCCAAGACCTGTCCAAGAGCCGTCCACTGGCCGTCCACAAACCATCCACGGGGTGTTGAGCAGGCGTCCCGAAGCCGTCCGCCGCCCGTTGACGAACCGGTCACGTGCCGTTGATGGCCGGGGACGACCGCGGATGGCCGGGCGCACCCGACCCACCGGATACGGTCGACCCATGCCAGTTCAGCCCGACGCCGCCCGCCCGCCGCTCTTCACCTGGGAGTTCGCCGCCGATCCGTACCCGGCCTACGCGTGGCTGCGCGAGCACGCCCCCGTGCACCGCACCACGCTGCCGAGCGGGGTGGAGGCCTGGCTGGTGACCAGGTACGCGGACGCGCGCCAGGCGCTGGCGGACGGCCGGCTGTCGAAGAACCCGGCGCACCACAGCGAACAGGCGCACCGCACCGGCCGGGTGGGCATCCCGGGGGAGCGGCAGGCGGACCTGATGACGCACCTGCTGAACATCGACCCGCCGGACCACACCCGGCTGCGCCGCCTGGTGTCGAAGGCGTTCACGCCGCGCCGGGTGGCCGAGTTCGAGCCGCGGGTGCAGCAGCTCACCGACCGCCTGATCGACGGCTTCGCGCAGCGCGGTTCGGCGGACCTCATCCACGAGTTCGCGTTCCCGCTCCCCATCTACGCGATCTGCGACATGCTGGGCGTGCCGGCCGAGGACCAGGACGACTTCCGCGACTGGGCCGGCATGATGCTGCGACACACAAAGCCTGGTCACGGCAGCGGCCAGCGCGGCGGCGTGGGACGTGCGGTGAAGCGGATGCGGGCGTATCTGCTGGAGCTGATCCACCGCAAGCGGGCGGACCTCGGGGACGATCTGATCTCGGGCCTGATCCGGGCGAGCGACCACGGCGAGCACTTGACGGAGAACGAGGCCGCCGCGATGGCGTTCATCCTCCTATTCGCCGGGTTTGAAACGACGGTCAACCTGATCGGCAACGGCACGTACGCGCTGCTGCGCAACCCCGAGCAGCGCGCGCTGCTGCAGGAGTCGGTGGCCCGCGGCGAGACGGCGCTGCTGGAGACCGGGATCGAGGAACTCCTGCGCTACGACGGGCCGGTGGAGCTGGCGACCTGGCGGTTCGCGACCCGGCCGCTGACCATCGGCGGGGTGGACATCCCGGTCGGCGACCCGGTTCTGGTGGTGCTCGCCGCGGCCGATCGCGACCCGGCCCGGTTCGCCGACGAGAACACCCTGGACCTGGCCCGGACGGACAACCCGCATCTGGGCTTCGGGCACGGGATCCACTACTGCATCGGCGCGCCGCTGGCCCGGCTCGAAGGGCGAAGTGCGCTGGCCACGCTGCTTTCCCGGCTGCCCGATCTGCGGTTGGCGGAAAGTCCGGAGAATCTGCGCTGGCGCGGTGGCCTGATCATGCGTGGATTGCGTGAACTTCCGGTCGAATTCAGCCCGGAGAGCCGGTCGCCGCACGCACCCGTCGCGGCGTCCCCGACCGCTCCGACACGCTGACGAAACGTCGCCAATACGCTCCTGAAGCCGGTATGAACACCCATCAACCCGGACAAACCTTCTCCGTTGGTAGGCGATCGACCCTGCGCCGTAATTTCTGTGTGATGTCGGCGATATGAGCTTGTGATCGGTCTGAGGATCTGTCTACTCTCCGTGGAGTTCGCAGCTGCGGACCTCGTACGCGGAACGCCGAGTCCTGCCCGCCGCGCAACGGGAAACCGACCAGAACCCTGGGCAGGGGCGGGGGAACCAGGTTTGTTGCCGTTCCCCAACGGCTTGGGGTGAAGCCGCCCAAGCGGAATCGTTTCCGCTGACGGCGGCCGGGCCACCTCCCGGTCCGAACCCGACAGCTCACCTCGCAGGCGTGCGGAGAGGGACCTCTTCATGCTGTTCGTTGGAACTGGCCGTCATCGTCGTCGCACCCAGGCCGAGAAGGCCATCGCCGTCGCCGGCGTGGCCGGCGTCGGACTCGCGCTGCCGATCCTCACCGCGACCGGCGCCTCCGCCGCCCCCGCCTCCGCCTGGGACTCCGTCGCCCAGTGCGAGAGCGGCGGCGACTGGGGCATCAACACCGGCAACGGCTTCTACGGCGGCCTGCAGTTCACCTCCAGCACGTGGAAGGCGTACGGCGGCACCTCGTACGCGCCGCAGGCCAACCAGGCCGACAGGGCGCAGCAGATCGCGGTGGCCGAGAAGGTCCTGGCCTCGCAGGGTCCGGGCGCCTGGCCGGTCTGCTCGAAGAAGGCCGGCCTGTCGAAGGGCGGCGCCCCGGCGTCGGTCGACACCTCCTCGGACGCCCAGCCCGCCGCCCAGTCGCACGCCGCGAAGCCCGCGCAGCCGAAGCCGGCTCAGAAGCCCGTCCAGCAGCAGGCCCAGCAGCAGACCCAGAGGCCGGCCGCCCAGCCGCAGACGCAGCATCAGGCCCAGCCCCAGGCCGGCTGGGACGCCGACGCGAAGGTGTACTGGTACCAGAACAACGGCGCCTGGTACTGGACCAGCCACCAGAGCGTCTACCAGCAGTACGCCCAGTACGCCGGCCAGGCCGCGACCCAGTACGCGCCGGCAGCCCAGTCCGCCCCCGCCCCCGCGCCGGCCCCCGCGCACCGCGCCCAGCCCGCCGCGCCGCAGGGCGGCCACGACTACACCGTGCGCGACGGCGACACGCTGTCGAGCATCGCCGCCGCCCAGGGCGTCTCCGGCGGCTGGCAGTCGGTGTACGACGGCAACCATGGCACCGTCGGCGGCGACCCGAACCTGATCCTCCCCGGCCAGGTCCTGCACCTCGGCTGACCCGCCCGGGCAACGGAATTCACGAAGGGGGCCGCTTCCGGCCCCCTTCGTCCGCGTTCGCCCCCTTTGCTGGGGCAACCAGGTGAACTACCGGCGGGTAGCACGGCCACACGCTGAGACGGGACCCAAGGTCAGCGTGGCCCGGGGAGCCCGTGCGGTTAGGCTCTGGTCGTAACGACTCCGCAATCGTCCCGCTGACATCACCACCGTCAGCCGGACCCTGCTTCCGCAAGGAGATGCCTCGTGCCGTCCATCGATGTCGTCGTAGCCCGTGAGATTCTCGACTCGCGTGGCAACCCCACGGTCGAGGTCGAGGTCGGCCTCGACGACGGCAGCACCGGTCGTGCCGCTGTCCCGTCGGGTGCCTCCACCGGTGCCTTCGAGGCGCTGGAGCTCCGCGACGGTGACAAGAACCGCTACTTCGGCAAGGGCGTGGAGAAGGCCGTTCTGGCCGTCATCGAGCAGATCGGCCCGGAGCTGGTCGGCTACGACGCCACCGAGCAGCGTCTGATCGACCAGGCCATGCTCGACCTGGACGCCACCCCGGACAAGTCCTCGCTCGGCGCCAACGCCATCCTGGGCGTCTCGCTGGCCGTCGCGCACGCCGCCTCCGAGGCCAGCGACCTGCCGCTGTTCCGCTACCTGGGCGGCCCGAACGCGCACGTCCTGCCGGTCCCGATGATGAACATCCTCAACGGCGGTTCGCACGCGGACTCCAACGTCGACATCCAGGAGTTCATGATCGCCCCGATCGGCGCGGAGTCCTTCTCCGAGGCCGTCCGCTGGGGCGTCGAGGTCTACCACACCCTCAAGGGCGTGCTGAAGGAGCGCGGCCTGTCCACCGGCCTCGGCGACGAGGGCGGCTTCGCACCGAACCTGGACAGCAACCGCGAGGCCCTGGACCTCATCACCGAGGCCATCCAGAAGGCCGGCTACGTGCCCGGTCGCGACATCGCGCTCGCCCTGGACGTCGCCGCCTCCGAGTTCTACAAGGACGGCGCCTACCAGTTCGAGGGCAAGGCCCTCTCCGCCGCCGAGCTCATCGAGTACTACGCCGAGCTGGTCGCCGCCTACCCGCTGGTCTCCATCGAGGACCCGCTGGACGAGTCGGACTGGGACGGCTGGAAGGCCATGACCGTCAAGCTGGGCGACAAGGTCCAGCTGGTCGGCGACGACCTGTTCGTCACCAACCCGGCCCGCCTGGCCAAGGGCATCGAGACCGGCACCGCCAACGCGCTGCTGGTGAAGGTGAACCAGATCGGCTCGCTGACCGAGACCCTGGACGCCGTCGAGCTGGCCCAGCGCAACGGCTACCGCTGCATGATGTCGCACCGCTCCGGCGAGACCGAGGACGTCACCATCGCCGACCTGGCCGTCGCCACCAACTGCGGCCAGATCAAGACCGGCGCCCCGGCCCGCTCCGAGCGCGTCGCCAAGTACAACCAGCTGCTGCGCATCGAGGAGATCCTCGACGACGCCGCCGAGTACGCCGGCCGCGGCGCCTTCCCGCGGTTCAAGCACGAGGGCTGAGCGCTGACGCCAGGGGGCTGAGCGCCCCCGGTAGTGCATGCCTGACCGGTGCCCCGCCGTTCACCCCGTAGGGTGGACGGCGGGGCACCGTCGCGACCAGGAGGGGAACGGGAGATGGCAGGCTGGAGGATCCCGGGCTTGGCGGCCCGGCCTCGCTTCACGAGCCGGGCGACCGTCCTCGTCCTGGTGCTCTGCTCGCTGGTGGCGATCCTCGCCTACCCGACGCGGCAGTTCATCTCCCAGCGCGCCGAGATCTCCGCCCAGCGGGCGAAGGCCGAGCACGCCCGGCAGCAGGTCGAGCAGCTGCGCCGGGAGAAGGCCCGCTGGCAGGACCCGGAGTACGTCAAGGCGCAGGCCCGCGCCCGGCTGCACTACGCGATGCCGGGGGAGACCCCGTACATCGCGGTGGGCCCGGCAGCTCCGGCCGCCGCCCCGTCCTCCGCCGCCTCGTCCGCCCCCTCCGACGGCACGGCCACCGGCCCGCTGAAGGCCGCCAAGCCCTGGTACTCCAGCATCTGGGACTCGGTGGACGCCGCCGACACCGCCGCCCCGGCTGCTCTGGCCCCGGCTACCCTGGCCCCTCCGTCGGCTCGTCCGCTCCCACCACCGCCATCCGCTGGAGACACCTCCCCCCATGACCACTGAGAACCACCCCGCCGTCTCCGACGCCGACGTCGCGGCCATCGCCGCCCAGCTCGGCCGGGTGCCGCGCGGCCTGCGCGGCGTGGCGCACCGCTGCCCCTGCGGCAACCCGGACGTCGTGGAGACGGCCCCCCGGCTACCGGACGGCACGCCGTTCCCGACGCTCTACTACCTGACCTGCCCCAAGGCCGCCTCGCTGATCGGCACCCTGGAGGCGGACGGCGTGATGAAGGAGCAGAGCGCCCGGCTCGCCGAGGACCCGGAGCTGGCCGCCGCCTACCAGAAGGCGCACGAGGACTACATCGCCCGGCGCGACGCCATCGAGGTGCTGGAGGGCTTCCCGAGCGCCGGCGGCATGCCGGACCGGGTCAAGTGCCTGCACGTGCTGGTGGGCCATTCGCTGGCGGCCGGCGAGGGCGTCAACCCGCTCGGCGACGAGGCGATCGGCATGCTGGAGGACTGGTGGGCCAAGGGCCCGTGCGTCTCCCCGGCCGAGGTCGAGGCGGCCGGTGAGCGGGTCGCCCGCAACCGGGCCAAGGAGCAGGACCACGCGGCCGTGATCGCCGCCAAGGAGCAGAAGACCGCCGAGCGCGCCGCCAAGAAGCGCGAGGCCGAGGAAGCCGAAGCGGAGCAGGAGTCCGAGTGAGCATGACCCGCGTGGCCGCGATCGACTGCGGCACCAACTCGATCCGCCTGCTGGTCGCCGATCTCGACCCGGAGACCGGGGAGATCATCGACCTGGACCGCCGGATGATCATCAACCGGCTGGGCCAGGGCGTCGACCGGACCGGCCGGCTGCACCCGGACGCGCTGGCCCGCACCTTCGCGGCCTGCCGCGAGTACCGGGAGATCATCAGCGGCTTCGGCGTCGGCCCGGAGCGCACCCGCTTCGTCGCCACCAGCGCCTCCCGGGACGCCGAGAACAGCGACGAGTACGTCAAGGGCGTCCGCGACATCCTGGGCGTCGAGCCCGAGGTGGTCAGCGGCGAGGAGGAGGCGCACCTCTCCTTCGTCGGCGCCACCAAGGAGCTGACCAGAGGTCAGTTCCCGGCGCCGTACCTGGCGTTCGACCTTGGCGGCGGCTCGACCGAGTTCGTGCTCGGCGGGGACGACGTGCAGGCGGCGCGCTCGGTGGACATCGGCTGCGTCCGGCTGACCGAGCGCCACTTCGGTGGCGCCGAGCTGCCCTCCGAGGAGCAGATCGCGGCCGCCCGGGCCCACGTGCGGGCCGAGCTGGACAAGGCCGAGGAGGTCGTCCCGCTGACCGGCGCGGCCACTCTGGTGGGCCTGGCCGGGACGGTCACCACGGTGTCCGCGATCGCCCAGGAACTGCCCGCCTACGACTCGGTGGCGGTCCACCACTCGCGGATCAGTCGGGAGCGGGTCGCCGAGATCGCCCGTGAGCTGCTGGCTGCCACGCACGCCGAGCGCGCGGCGATTCCGTCGTTGCACCCGGGCCGGGTGGACGTGATCGCGGCCGGCGCGCTGGAGCTGCTGGAGATCATGGACCGGACCGGTGCCGCCGAGGTGGTCGTGAGCGAGCACGACATCCTCGACGGGATCGCCTGGAGTATGGCCACCTGACCCCCTGCACGCCTTACCTGACCGGCCTCGGAGCCCCTTTCGGGGGTCCGGGGCCGGGGCACGCCCGGGTGCGTGCGGGAAGCTTCGTGAATTTCTTCACATGGCGATCCCGCCATTCGTTGCAGCCGGTCGCCCGCTACGTCCGAAATGTGGGACCGAAGGCTCGCCGTGCGTAGCGGCCGTTGGATCGCAGGTCAGGCCTCGGCTGAGGTTTGAGAATCGAAATCACGAGCGGGAACCCGGGCGCTGTACGGATCGTTGCTGCTCAGCCGGGTGGTGTGTGCCCCGGTGCTCACGGGGTGCCCCCGGGGGTGGTGAGATGTCGCTCAGGGGGCCGATTTGTGGCCGCGCAGTGTAGCACGGGGTGTCCATGCACTTGTGACCGGGCTCACGAAGGCTGCTCCGGACGGTGCTGGATACTTTCGGATATGAGCACCACGGAGCGTCCTCGCATCCTCATTGTCGGCGGTGGTTACGTCGGCCTGTATGCCGCGATGCGCATCCTCAAGAAGATGCGCTACGGCGAAGCGACCGTCACGGTCGTGGACCCGCGGTCGTACATGACGTACCTGCCCTTCCTCCCCGAGGCGGCCGGCGGCAACGTCGCGCCTCGCAACCTCGTCGCGCCGCTGCGCAGCGCCCTCAAGAAGGCGGAGGTGCTCACCGGTGCGGTCACCGGTGTGGACCACGCCCGCAAGGTCGCCACCATCCAGCCCGCGGCCGGCGACTCCTACGAGCTGCCCTTCGAGTACCTGGTCGTCGCGACCGGCTCGGTCTCCCGCACCTTCCCGATCCCGGGTCTGGCGGAGCACGGCATCGGCATGAAGACGGTCGAGGAGGCCATCAGCCTCCGCAACCACGTCATGGCCCAGCTGGACAAGGCCGAGTCCACCACGGACGAGGCGATCCGCCGCCAGGCCCTGACCTTCGTCGTCATCGGCGGTGGCTTCGCCGGTGTCGAGACGATCGCCGAGATCGAGGACATGGCGCGCGACGCCGCCAAGATCTACAAGACCGTCAGCCGCGACGACATGCGCTTCATCCTGGTGGAGGCGGCCAACCGCATCCTCCCGGAGATGGGCCCGGACCTCGGTCTGTGGACCAAGGAGAAGCTCGAAGAGCGCAACATCGAGGTCTACATCGAGACCTCCATGGACTCCTGCGTCGACCAGCACGTCGTGCTCAAGAACGGCCTGGAGATGGACGCCTCCACCATCGTGTGGACGGCCGGCGTGAAGCCGAACCCGGTGCTGGCCAACTTCGGCCTGCCGCTGGGCCCGCGCGGCCACGTCGACACCGCGCCGACCCTCCAGGTCCAGGGCTTCGACTACGTCTGGTCCGCCGGCGACAACGCCCAGGTGCCGGACCTCGCCGTCGGCGAGGGCGCCTGGTGCCCGCCGAACGCGCAGCACGCCTGCCGTCAGGCCGTCGTCCTCGGCGACAACGTGATCTCCGGTATGCGCGGCTTCCCGCAGAAGGAGTACAAGCACAAGAACCTCGGTGCGGTCGCCGGTCTCGGCCTGCACAAGGGTGTCGCGATCCTCTTCGGCAAGTTCAAGCTGAAGGGCCGCCTCGCCTGGTGGTTCCACCGCGCGTACCACGGCGCCATGGTGCCGACCTTCAACCGCAAGGTCCGGGTCTTCACCGACTGGACGCTGGCCGTCTTCCTGAAGCGCGAGATGGTCGGCCTGTCCCAGATGGAGAAGCCGTACCTGCCCATCCAGGAGGTCACGGCGCCCACGAAGCCCGTGGAGGCCGCCAAGCCGGCCGCCGAGAAGGAACTCGCCAGCAAGTAAGCGACTGAGGCCCCGGTGTGGGAGCACCGGGGTATGAGTCGGAGGCCCTCCGCCCGGCAGCGTCGCCGGACCACGACCTCCGTGGTGCTCAGCCGGCCGTGCGACCGGGCGGAGTACAGAAGTAGGAAGGCCCCTGCCGAACCCGGCAGGGGCCTTCCGCGTGCTCGGCCGAGCGTCAGTCGGTCTTGATGCTCTCCAGGATGTCCAGCTTGGACGCCCGGCGGGCCGGCCAGATCGCGGCCACCAGGCCGACCAGTCCGGCCAGGGCCAGGAACAGCGCCAGCTGGCCGTACGGGAGGACCGTGGTCAGACCGGCCAGGCTGGACTTCAGGGTGCCGTTGATCGCCCAGGCGATGAAGCAGCCGAGCAGCAGGCCGATGCCGGCGCCGAACAGCGAGATCACCACGGACTCCAGACGGACCATCCGCTTGATGCCCCGGCGGTCCAGGCCGATCGCCCGCAGCATCCCGATCTCGCGCTTGCGCTCGAAGACCGACATCGCCAGCGTGTTGATCACACCGAGGATCGCGATCAGGACCGCCATCGCCAGCAGCCCGTACATCAGGTTCAGCGCGAAGGTGATGATCTGGCTGAAGTCGTCGCGGACCTCCTGCTTGGACTTGACCTCGATCACCGGGTTGGCGCCGGTGGCGTCCTTGAGCGACTGCTTGAGCGCGCCGGTCGCGCCGTCCTTGCTCTTGACCAGGACGTCGGAGACGTACGGCTTCGGGTCGTGCTTGGCGATCTCGCTGTTGGCCAGGACGACCGGGCCGAGCATGCCGCCCGTCTCGTACACGCCGCCGACGGTGAGCTGCCCGGTGGACTGGTCCGGGTAGGACACGGTCATCGTCGAGCCGGTGGTGACGTTGAACTTCTTGGCGACGTCCTGGTCCACCAGGAGCTTGCCCTGGCCGAGCGCGGCGGCGGAGCCACTGGTCAGCCTGACCTCGGCGAGCTGGTCGAAGGTGTCCGCGTTCAGGCCGGTGATCGCCTTGCTGGTGCCGTCGAGCTCCCAGTAGGCGGCGGTCAGCGGCGAGGAGGCGACCACCCCGGGGGCCTTGGCGATCTGGGCGGCCACCTGGTCGGACAGGCTCATGCCGTTGGCGGCCGAGACGATGTAGTCGGCCTTCATGGAGCTGGTGACGGCCTTGTCGATCGCGCCGCCGACCGACGCGCCGATCACGGTGAGGCCGCTGACCAGGGTCAGGCCGATGGTGAGCGCGGCGGCGGTGGCCGCGGTGCGGCGCGGATTGCGCACGGCGTTCTGCTGGGCGAGCTTGCCCGGGGTGCCGCCGAGGCCCCGCAGCAGCGGGCCGACCAGCGCGACCACCGGGCGGGACAGCAGCGGCAGCAGGACGAACACGCCGATCAGGGCCAGGAAGGCGCCCAGGCCGACCGGCATCCGGCCGCTGTCGTCACCGGTGGAGGCGCCGAAGCCGATCAGCGCGAGGCCGCCGGCGGCGAGCAGCGAGCCGATCGTGTTGCGGACCACCAGGCTCTTCTGGCTGGCCGGCTGGTCGCCGCTGCTCATCGCGGCCACCGGGGCGATCCGGGCGGCGCGCAGGGCGGGCAGCAGGGCGGAGAGCACCGTCACCAGTACACCGACGCCGATGGTCACCACGACGGTGAGCGGCTTGATCACCAGCGTGCCGTTCGGCATGTTCTCGTTCAGCGTGCCGATCAGGGACTGCATCCCGGCGCCGATCCCGATACCGACGATCAGACCGGCCGTGGCAGAGACCGTGCCGATGAGCAGGGCCTCGATCAGGACGGAGCGGGTGACCTGCTTGCGGCTGGCGCCGATCGCCCGCAGCAGCGCGAGCTCCTTGGTGCGCTGGGCGACCAGCATGGTGAAGGTGTTGGCGATGATGAAGATGCCGACGAAGAGCGAGATCAGGGCGAACACGAGCAGCATGGTGCGCATGCTGTCGGTGCTCTTGGTGATCATGGCCTGCTCGTCGGCCTTGAGCTTGGCGCCGGTCTCGACGTCGAACTGGTGGCCGGACACGGTGGGCTGGGCCTGGGCGAGCAGCGCGTCCTCGGTGGTGCCGGGCTTGGCGGTGAGCACGATGCTGCTGTAGCGGCCGGGCTCCAGCAGCAGCTGCTGGGCGGTGGCGCGGTCGAACAGGGTGAGCGTGCCGCCGGTGTTCACCACCGGGTCGTCGGTGGTGAAGATGCCGGTGAGCCTGGCCTCGACCACTGGGCCGTTGGCGGCGACCCGGACGGTGTCGCCGACCTTGTAGTCCGCCTTGTCGGCGGTCTTTCGGTCGAGCGCGATCTCCTTGCCGTTCTTCGGGCCCTGGCCCTCGGCCATCGGGTAGCGCGGGTCCTTGCCGTCCTGGCCCGGGGCGAAGTTGGCGCCCTTGGCGGCCCAGAACTGGCCGATCAGGTTGCCGCCCCGGTCGGCGACCCCGGTGAAGCCGCTGACCACGCCGCGGGCGTTGGCGGTGCCCGGCAGGGCGTCCAGCTGCTGGACGGTGGCGTCGGTGAGCGCGGCGGAGCCGCTCTCGCTCTTCTGCTTGGCCGAGGCGTTCGAGCCGGCCGCGCGGTCCACGACCTGGACCGAGACGTCCGAGTAGCTCTTGGAGTTGCTGTCCCGCATGGCCTTGCCGAAGGTGTCGGAGAAGACCATGGTGCCCGCCACGAAGGCGGTGCCCAGCATGACGGCGAGCGCCGTCATCAGCAGCCGGCCCTTGTGGGCCAGCACGTTGCGCAAAGCGGTGCGGTACATGAGGTGTCCTGAAGTCGCGTGGGGGGCGGCGGGCTGCCGGGCCCTGACTGGTCGTGGCCTTTAGCTGGTGCGGCCCTTGGCGTCGAAGCGGCGCATGCGGTCCAGGACGGTGTCGGCGGTGGGGGTGTGGAGTTCGTCGACGATGCGGCCGTCGGCGAGGAAGACGACGCGGTCGGCGTAGGAGGCGG
>NZ_JAHTKP010000085.1 GCF_019192735.1 Kitasatospora aureofaciens | reverse complement strand
CGTTGGGGCCGCCGCCGTACTCGGGGCGGTCGTAGCGCCGCTCCTCGGGCCGCAGCGGGCGGTCCGGGTAGCGGCGGTCGTCGCGCCGATCGTCGCGGCGGTCGTCGCGGCGGTCGTCCCGGCGGTCGTCACGCCGGTCGTCCCGGCGGCCGTCGCGCGAGCCGGAGCCACCGCGCGAACCCGCCCCCGAGCCGCCGCGCGAGCCGCTGCCGCCACCGTACGAACCGCCGCCGTACGAACCGCCGCGCGAGCCGGAGCCGCCGCGGCCGCCGCCCCCGTAGGAGCCGCCGCCCCGGCCCCCGCCCTGTCCGCCGCGACCGCTTCCGCCGCCGCTGCTGTTCCTGCCGTTGCCACTGCTACGCATCAAAGTGTCCGTACGTCGTTCCGTCTGGGATGTGCGGTCGTTTCGGCCGACCTCACCGCCCCCTACCGATCGGGCGTAGCCCGATCGGCCTCGCCACTGCCGTCCGCGGCCTGCGCGGCAGCGGCGGCGACCGCCTCCGCGATCATCGTGCCCTCCAGGGACTCCGCTTCCACGTCGTCGACCTCGGGCAGGAAGGGAGCGAGCTCCGGCAGCTCGTCCAGGCCGCGGAGCCCCATCCGTTCCAGGAAGTAGTTCGTCGTCCGATACAGGATCGCACCTGTTTCGGGCTCGGATCCGGCCTCTTCCACCAGTCCTCGCTGTACCAGGGTACGCATCACGCCGTCACAGTTCACACCACGGACGGCGGAGACCCGCGATCTGGACACCGGCTGCCGGTAGGCGACCACCGCCAGAGTCTCCAGCGCGGCCTGCGTCAGCCGGGCCTGCTGGCCGTCCAGGACGAAGCGGTCGACGGCCGAGGCGCAGTCCGCCCGGCTGTAGAACCGCCACCCGCCGGCCACCTGCCGCAGGTCGAAACCACGGCCCTGGGCGGTGTACTCGGCGGACAGCTCGCGCAGCGCCGCGGCGACCTCGGCCCGGGGCCGCTCCAGCACACCGGCCAACCGGACCTCCCCGACCGGTTCGTCGACGATCATGAGGATCGCCTCCAGCTCGGCCCTCAGCCCGACGCCCGGCTCCTCGGCCGCTACCTCGCCCGCTTCCTCGCCCAATGCGTCAAAAGTCGACGGAGCCGACTTCTGGTGCACCACCCGCGCCTCAGCCTGCGGCTCCTCCACAGGCTCGGCAGGCCCCACAGGCTCCAGCACCAGCTCGAAGGCCGGCTCCAGCCACTCCTCGGCCCGCGGCCGCCCGGGCAGCCCGAGCTGCCGCCGCACCGGCCGCCCACCCTCCGTCTCCATCAGCGCCCGTCCTCCTCGTTCTCCCCCGCGATCGCCCCCGCCGGCCGGTCGAACTCGCCCGTGACCTCCACCACGCCCCGCCCCGCCTCGGCGACCCACCGCACCGTCAGCTCGCCCAGCGCCTCCGGCTGCTCGAAGGCGAGCACCCGCTCCCGGTACAGCTCCAGCAGCGCCAGGAACCGGGCGACGACCACCAGCCGGTCCGGCGCGTCCGCGACCAGCCGCTGGAACGACGCCTCGCCCAGCGAGGTGAGCAGCCCCACCACCAGCCCGGCCTGCTCCCGCACGCTGACCGGCGGGGTGTGGATGTGGTCCACGTAGACGACCGGCTTCGGCTTGGGCTCCATCGCCTTGGCCGCCAGCTGCGCGAACCGATCCGCGCCGATGCTGATGACCACCTCGGGCAGCAGCTCGGCGTGGTGCAGCTCCAGCCCGGCGGTGCGCGGGCGCCGGAGCAGCTCGGCCGCCCAGCGCTCGCCGAACACGGCCGCCGCCCGCTTGTACGCGCGGTACTGCAGCAGCCGGGCGAAGAGCAGGTCGCGCGCCTCCAGCAGGGCGAGGTCCTCCTCGTCCTCGACCTCGGCGACGGGCAGCAGCCGGGCGGCCTTGAGGTCGAGCAGCGTGGCGGCGACGACGAGGAACTCGGTGGCCGCGTCCAGGTCCCAGTCCGGGCCCATCGCCCGGATGTACGCCAGGAACTCGTCCGTGACGGTGGCCAGCGCCACCTCGGTGACGTCCATCCGGTGCTTGGCGATCAGGCTCAGCAGCAGGTCGAAGGGGCCTTCGAAGTTGTCCAGCCGCACCCGGAAGCCGCCCCGCGGCCCGTCGGCGGTCCCGGCGCTCGCGGCGGTGGCAGGTGGTTCGGTGGTGCTCGGCATGACGGTCCATCTTCACCCGGCCCCGTCGCGCGCCCCCGCGCCGGGGCCGCCGACACGCCGCGCACCGGACGCCCCCGGGCGCCCGGGGGGCCGCACAGGCGGGCCTCAGCGGCCGCGCAGCCGCCGCACCAGGATGGAGGCCTCGCCGCGCTGCTCCAGGTCCGCCAGGACGACCGCGATGGCCTCCCGGACGATCCGCCCGCGGTCCACGGCCAGGCTGTGCTCGCCGCGCAGCACCAGCCGGGCGTGCTCCAGGTCCATGAGCTCCTCGGCGGACACGTACACGGTGATCTTCTCGTCGTGCCGCTCGCGCCCGCTCGGGCGGCGCGGCGCGCGGCCGCGCGGGCGGGGCCGCCCGGCGGAGGCCGGCTGCTCCTCGGCGGCACCGGCGTGCTGGCGGGCCGCCGGGGTGGTAGCAGCGGCGCGGCCGCCCGACACGGTCTTCCCGAGCGGTGCGGTGCCCTGCCCGCCCGCCGGAGCGCCGGCGGGGCGCTGCCCGGGCGGCTGCGCGGGCGCCGGGACAGCGGCCTGCGGCTGATCGTGGGACGGCTGCCGCCCCGCCTCGCCGACGTTGTCCGCGCCCCCGACGCCCTCGGCGCCGTCCGTGCCGTTGACGGTCCGCGCGGTCTCCGGTCTGGATGCCTCGACGGCCGGACGCGGCGCGAGGGACGGCGACAGCGCCATCCCGCCGGTGGTCCGGAACAGCTCGTCGGCACCCGGGAGACTCACTCGGCGGGGCGGCACCGGTCGAGCACCTCCCTGGCGAGCTGACGGTAGGCGGCGGCACCGACCGAGTTGGTCGCGTACGTGGTGATCGGCTCGCCGGCGACGGTGGTCTCCGGGAAGCGCACGGTCCGCCCGATGACGGTGTGGAACACGTGCTCGCCGAACGCCTCGACGACCCGCGCGAGCACCTCGCGGCTGTGCACGGTGCGCGAGTCGTACATGGTGGCGAGGATGCCGTCCAGGCGCAGCTCGGGGTTGAGCCGCTCGCAGACCTTCTCGATGGTCTCGGTGAGCAGCGCGACACCGCGCAGGGCGAAGAACTCGCACTCCAGCGGGACGATCACGCTGTGAGCGGCCGTCAGCGCATTGACCGTCAGCAGGCCCAGCGAGGGCTGGCAGTCGATGATGACGTAGTCGTAGTCGGGCAGCAGCGGCTTCAGGGCGCGCGCCAGCGCGGACTCCCGGGCCACCTCGCTGACGAGCTGCACCTCGGCGGCGGAGAGGTCGATGTTGGACGGCAGCAGGTCCATGCCCGGCACGGCCGTCTTGAGCAGCACCTCATCGGCCGTCAGGCCCCGCTCCATGAGCAGGTTGTAGACCGTGACGTCGAGCTCCATCGGGTTGACCCCGAGGCCGACGGAGAGCGCGCCCTGCGGGTCGAAGTCGACGAGCAGCACGCGGCGGCCGTACTCGGCCAGCGCTGCGCCCAGGTTGATGGTCGACGTGGTCTTGCCGACGCCGCCCTTCTGGTTGCACATGGCGATGATCTGCGCGGGGCCGTGCTCGGCCACCGGCGCGGGGATCGGGAAGTAGGGCAGCGGGCGGCCGGTGGGGCCGACCCGCTCGCGACGCTGGCGCGCGGCGTCGGGGGCCAGCGTGGCCGCGTACTCCGGGTCCGGCTCGTACTCGGCGTCCGGGTCTTCGTAGGCGCCGTAGGCGAACTCGCCGTAGGCCAGGCCGTAGGCCGCCAAGTCGGCGTCGTGATCGGTCACCGTGGTCACCTGTGCTGTGTTCTGGCGTGCTTCGAAAGTACGGAGTGCGACCGAGCCGACCTCGGCCGAGCCCACGGAGGGCTGCCGGGCCCCGGGCTCCTCACTCGGCTGGCCGGCGGTGAGTTCCGCCAGTCCTGGCTGACCACCCCCGGGAGCAAATGTCGACTCATTCACAAGTCGTCTTACCTCCTTGGGCATCCAGGACTCTATATCGATTCGTCAGCGTGGCAGCATGCCGACGGTTTGCGACTCTAGGCCGTTCTAGGCGTTCGCAGCAACACAATCCACGGTAGTGGGCACCATGTGTCGACTATCGGGCAGGCCGATGTCAAGGGATGAGTGGCCGTTTGACCCTAACGTTTCTGCGGTCGGGTGATGTGACCGACGGAGATTGACGACAGAGCGACCCGCCCGGGTCGCCGGCCGTTCACAGGCATGGCGAAGCCCCCGGCCCGAGGGGAGCGGGCCGGGGGCGAACGACCGCCGTGCGGTCAGGGAGATCAGGCGAGCACGCTCTCCAGCGAGACCGACCCCAGACCGAACGCCTCGGCGACGGCCGGGAAGGCGATCTGGCCCTCGTGCACGTTCAGGCCCTTGGCGAGCGCCGGGTCACGGCGCAGCGCCTCCTTCCAACCACGGTTGGCCAGCTCGACGACGTACGGCAGCGTCGCGTTGGTCAGCGCGTAGGTGGAGGTGTTCGGGACGGCGCCCGGCATGTTGGCCACGCAGTAGAAGACCGAGTTGTGGACCTGGAAGGTCGGCTCGGCGTGCGTGGTCGGGTGCGAGTCCTCGAAGCAGCCGCCCTGGTCGATGGCGATGTCGACGAGCACGGAGCCCGGCTTCATGCGGGAGACCAGCTCGTTGGTGACGAGCTTCGGGGCCTTGGCGCCCGGGATCAGCACCGCGCCGATGACCAGGTCGGCCTCGATGACGGCCTTCTCCAGCTCGAAGGTGTTGGAGACGATGGCCTTGATCTTCGTGCCGAAGATGCGGTCGGCCTCGCGCAGCTTGTTGATGTCGCGGTCGAGCAGGGTCACGTCGTAGCCCATGCCGATGGCGATGGTGGCCGCGTGCCAGCCGGAGACGCCACCGCCGATGACGACGGCCTTGGCCGGGTGGGTGCCGGGCACGCCGCCGGGCAGCACGCCGCGGCCGCCGGCCGGGCGCATCAGGTGGTACGAGCCGACCTGCGGGGCGAGACGGCCCGCGACCTCGGACATCGGGGCGAGCAGCGGCAGGGCGCCGTTGGCGAGCTGCACGGTCTCGTACGCGATGGCGGTGGTGCCCGAGGCGATCAGCGCGTCGGTGCCGGCGCGGTCGGCCGCCAGGTGCAGGTACGTGAAGAGGGTCTGCCCCTTGCGCAGCCGGTGGTACTCGGAGGCGATGGGCTCCTTGACCTTCAGCAGCAGGTCGGCGGTGGCCCACACCTCGTCGGCGGTGGGGAGGATGGTGGCGCCGGCGGCCACGTACTCCTCGTTGGGGATCGAGGAGCCGACACCGGCGTTGTCCTCGATGTAGACCTCGTGTCCGTTGCGGACCAGCTCATGCACGCCGGCGGGCGTGATGGCCACGCGGTACTCGTGGTTCTTGACCTCGCGGGGGATGCCGACCTTCACGGCTAAACACGTCCTCTTGCCATGGGGGTCCCTACCGGAGAAGACCGGCGGGCGACGCGCACGTGGGGAAGCCTCCGGACACACCGGGGCATGGATCGCTGCGCGACTGAGTTCGAGTGTAATGAAGCCCAGTCGGCGTGTCAGCCTTCCAAAGTGAATAATTTTGCCGGACACATTGGCAGGTTCGTAGGCTTCCGCTCCGATCTTCCCACCAAAGGTGTCCTAACCGGGCATCTTCGACAATACCTCTGAAACGCCTCTCACCACCCGGCGTCGAGGCGTTCCCGCAGGTCCGCGAGACGGTCGCCGACGGCCTCCAGGCCGCGCTCGTCGCCGAGCCTGCGCAGCACCGCCAGGGCCGCCCGGTACTCGCGCTCGGCCTCTTCGAAGCGGCGCTGCGCGGTGTGCGCCTCGGCCACCCGGGCGAGCAGCCTGGCCTCCGCCGCCCGGTCCCCCATCGACTGCCGCAGCCCGAGCGCCCGCCCGTACCAGTCGGCGGCGCGCACGGCGTCCCCGAGCGCCCGGTGGCAGCCGGCCGCGCCCTCCAGCGCCCGCGCGCAGAGCGGTTCGTCGTCAGCGGTGCGGGCGTGCTCCAGCGCGGCCCGGTAGTGGGCGCCGGCCTGCTCCCAGCGGCCCGCGGCGGCCTGCAGGTCGCCCAGGTTGAGCAGCGCGGCCGAGGCCCGACGGGGCTTGCCGTGCCGCTCGGCGACGGTCAGCACCAGTTCGTGCAGCCGGTACAGGTCGGCGGGCGCGGCGCCGCCGGTCAGCGGCAGTGCCCGCAGCAGCGCGGTGACCAGCCGCCCGGCCGAGCCGTCCAGATCGCCCTGGCCGATCGCGTCGGCGACGGCGCCGAGCAGCAGGTCCCGCTCGCCGAGCAGCCACTCCCGGGCGTGCGCGGCCGAGCGCAGCCGCAGCGCGGCGGACAGCGGGGCGCGCTCGGGGCCGGCGGCCGGGTCGAGCAGCGCGCGGGCCGATTCGGTGAGCCGGACCAGCCGCTCCAGCAGCCGGGCCCGGGCGAGTTCGGTCTCCGCGGGCCGATCCTCCTGCTCGCGCTGCCGGACGAGCCGCGGGTAGAGGCGCGCGGGCACCCGGTAGCGCGGCGTGCCGTCGGCGGCGGGCGGCTCCTCGCCGAGCAGTTCCCGCTCGGCGAGCGCGGCCAGGGTTGCGGCGGCCTCCGGGGCCGGGCAGCCGGCCAGTGCGGAGGCGGTGCGCGGGTCGGCGGTCTGGGCCGGGGCCAGGGTGAGAGACCGCAGCATGCGCGCCTGGACGGTCGGCAACGTGCCGTACATCAGTATGAACGCGCCGATCAGCGGGTCGTTGTCCGGGACGGGCACCGGCTCGGCGGGCTCCGGGGCGGGCTTCACCCAGGCCGCCGGGTCCCCGGCAGGCTCGGCGGGCGGCTCCGGCAGCGCGGCCTTTCCGTCGCCCTTCGCGCTCTTCGCACCCTTGGCGCCCTTCTCCGCCTTCTTTTCCTTCGCGGCCTTCTTCCGCGCCGCCGGCCGGGCCGCCTCCTCGCTCACGACCCTCGCGAGCTCGCGCGCCGCGTCGGTGACGGCCGTCTTCGGGTTGCCGCGCAGCCACCCGGCCATCAGCCGCAGCGCGGCGGGCCGGGCGGCGCAGGCCTCGGCCAGATCGGCGGCGCCGACCGGGTCGCAGGAGATCCGGGTGCCGCCGACCAGGTCCGCGAGCAGTTCGCCGGAGGCCTGCCGGTCGAGCCCGCCGAGGATCACCGGGTCAATGTCCTCGATCCCGGTGAGCGGCCCCGCGGTGGTGGCGAGCACCAGACAGCCCGGCTCGTCGGCGAGCAGCGGCCACACCTGCCCGGCGTCCCGGACATCGTCCAGCAGCAGCAGAACCCTGCGCCCCGCCAGCGCCTCGCGCAGCGCGACGCAGGCCGGTTCGTCCCGCCCGTCCTCGACCGCGCCGGGCAGCGGCACGGCGGCGTCCGGGTCGAGCTGTTCCAGCAGCAGGCGGGCGGCCCGCGCGGGCGGCACCCGGCCGCCGTCGGGCGCGGACAGGCGCGCGAACAGCACGCCGTCCGGGTGGTCGACGGCGGCGGTGCGGGCGAAGCGGACGGCCAGCGCGGTACGGCCCGAGCCAGGGCGCCCGGCCAGCACCAGCACCGGGCAGCGCCCCGCGGCCGGACGGGTGGCGGCGGCCCGTAGCGCGGCCAGCTCCGCGCGCCGCCCGGCGAACACCGCGGGCCCGGCCGGCAGCCGGTCCAGACCGGGGACGGCCCCGGCGGGCGCGCCGGGGCCGGTGTCCATCGTCGCCGTCTTCCTCGCCACCCGTGCCACTCCCGACGTCATCCGGCGCTCAGCGGAGGCGGCCCGGGACGGGCGCCCTGTCTGCGAAGCGTAGTTCGACCGTCCGGCTCGGCCGAGGTGACATCCGGTCGTACGAACCGGCAAATCACCCCGGAGGATCAACCAGCGCGCACAGGGGCCGTTTGCTCACGCCTCGAAGGGCCGGGCCGGCCAGGGCGCGTCCGCCGGGCGCAGCGCGTCCAGCCCACCCGGGCCGGTGAGCGCGGCGTGCACGGCGAGGGTGCCGGTGATCAGGGTCGGGTTGTGCAGTTGCCCGGCCTGGATCAGCCGGATCAGCTCGGGCACCGGCACGCGGGCGACCTCGATCTCCTGCTCCTCGCCCTCCGCCGTGTAGCGCTCGCCCTCGGCGTCGGACAGGCCGGTCGCGAGGAACATCCGCAGCGCCTCGTCGGTGCCGCCCGGGGAGGTGTAGTAGTCGGCGAGGATCCGCCAGCTGTCCGCCTTGACGTGGGCCTCCTCGTACAGCTCCCGCTGGGCGGCGTGCCACGGGTTCTCGCCGGGCACGTCGAGCAGGCCGGCCGGCAGCTCCCAGAGCCGCTGGCGGACGGGGTGGCGGTACTGGCGCAGGATCAGCACCCGCTCCTTGTCGTCCAGGGCGAGCACGGAGACGGAGCCGGGGTGGGTCTGGTAGTCGCGGCGGGCCCAGCTGCCGTCGGGCATCCGGACCTCCTCGCTGCGCACGCCGGTGACCCGGCCCTGGAACGGCGTCCGGCTCTCCCGGACCTCCCACTCCTCGGCCGTGTCGGCAATCACCCGGTCGCTGTGGTCGTCCATCGCTCTCCCCTTTTCGTCAGTACGACACAATCTAACGCCGAACGGCGGCCCCGCGGGAATCGCGGGGCCGCCGTCCGGTGAACGACCGACGACTTACTCGGCCGTGGCGGTCTTGATCGCGATGGCCGCCTTGACCAGGCCCGCGAACAGCGGGTGCGGGCGGGTCGGGCGGGACTTCAGCTCCGGGTGGGCCTGGGTGGCCACCAGGTACGGGTGCACCTCGCGCGGGTACTCGACGTACTCGACCAGGTCGCCCTTGGGCGAGAGGCCGGAGAACTGCAGGCCGGTCTTCTCCAGGTCCGCACGGTAGGCGTTGTTGACCTCGTAGCGGTGGCGGTGGCGCTCCTCGACGTACTGCTCGCCGCCGTAGACCTCGCGGACGATCGAGCCCTCGGCCAGCTTGGCCGGGTAGAGGCCCAGGCGCATGGTGCCGCCCAGGTCGCCCTTGCCGTCGACGATCGCCAGCTGCTCGGCCATGGTGGAGATGACCGGGTACTTGGCGGCGGCGTCGAACTCGGTGGAGTTGGCCTCGGGCAGGCCGGCCAGGTTGCGGGCCGCCTCGATGACCACGCACTGCAGGCCCAGGCAGAGGCCCAGCAGCGGGATCTTGTTCTCGCGGGCGTAGGTGATCGCGGCGACCTTGCCGTCCACACCGCGGTCGCCGAAGCCGCCGGGGATGCAGATCGCGTCCACGTCGCCGAGGTGCTCGCGGGCGCCCTCGGGGGTGACGCAGTCGTCCGAGGTGACCCACTTGATCTCGACCCGGGCGTTGTTGGCGAAGCCGCCGGCGCGCAGCGCCTCGGTCACCGACAGGTAGGCGTCCGGCAGGTCGATGTACTTGCCGACCAGGGCGACCTTGACGATGTGCTGCGGCTCGTGGACACGGCGCAGCAGGTCGTCCCAGGTGGTCCAGTCCACGTCGCGGAACGGCAGGTCGAGCCGGCGCACCACGTAGGCGTCCAGGCCCTCGCCGTGCAGGACCTTGGGGATGTCGTAGATCGACTTGGCGTCGATGGCCGCGACCACGGCCTCCTCGTCCACGTCGCACATCAGCGAGATCTTGCGCTTGATGGCCTGCGGGACCTCGCGGTCGGCGCGCAGCACGATCGCGTCGGGCTGGATGCCGATGTTGCGCAGCGCGGCGACGGAGTGCTGGGTGGGCTTGGTCTTGAGCTCGCCCGAGGGGCCGATGTACGGCAGCAGGGAGACGTGCACGAAGAACACGTTGTCCCGGCCGACCTCGTGGCGGACCTGGCGGACGGCCTCCAGGAACGGCAGCGACTCGATGTCGCCGACGGTGCCGCCGACCTCGGTGATCACCACGTCGACGTCCTCGGTCGCCATCCGGCGGATCCGGGACTTGATCTCGTTGGTGATGTGCGGGATGACCTGGACGGTGTCGCCCAGGTACTCGCCGCGGCGCTCCTTGGCGATCACGGTGGAGTAGACCTGGCCGGTGGTCACGTTGGCCGAGCCGTGCAGGTTGGTGTCCAGGAACCGCTCGTAGTGGCCGATGTCCAGGTCGGTCTCGGCGCCGTCGTCCGTGACGAAGACCTCACCGTGCTGGAACGGGTTCATGGTGCCCGGGTCCACGTTGAGGTACGGGTCGAGCTTCTGCATCGTGACGCGCAGGCCACGGGCCTTGAGCAAGGCGCCCAGGCTGGAGGCGGTGAGGCCCTTGCCGAGCGAAGAGGCGACACCCCCGGTGACGAAGAGGTGCTTGGTCGTCACGGCGCGGCCGTTTGCTGCCTTGCCGGAATGGGGCTGTGCCAAGAGGGGGCTCCCGTGGGTCGCGAGTCGAAAGTGACGTGGGTGGGAGGCTCACCGGCTCGCCGGGCGACGGGAGTGCGGTGTGAGGCACGGCACTCGAAGGGTCGTCGGTTCGGCTGGTCCGGGGCGTTTGATCCCACCGGTCCACGGGATACCAGGGTATCAGTGACCCGACCCGGACGCCTTCCGGCCCGCTCGCGGCACCCCGAGGGCGTGCGCCCGGCGCACCTCGTGGCGCATCCGTCACACCGGTCGCACCACCGCCGGACCGGGCCACGGCCGCACTCCCCGACCGGGCCATGACGCCCCCTCCGAGCGGACCAGCCGGAACTGATCCGTCCGGACCATCCTGCCCGGCGCCCCTGCGATGCACGGCATTTCCGCCGAATTGTGGCGCCACACGAGGCTGCGCCCGCGTGCTTCGCCCCTTTCGTCCGTCGTAAGCTGCACGGACGCATCGCCGACAGCACGAGCACACGGAGGGCGTGGGAGCGTCAGGACACTCCCGGTCCCCGATGCGCGACCGGACCTCCCCGTAATCCAGCTTCTCCCCACCCACTCCAGGGGCTCGACCGAGCCCCGCGCGGACACTCCAGCAAGGCCCGCCACCACCCCTCGGCGGGCCGGACGTCCCGGGGTGAACCCTCCGGCCCCGCAGACCGCCCGCTCCCCTCGGATCGCCGATGCGTCGTGACCACATTGCGAACTGGAGATCCACGTGGCCGGCCGTATCGAGGACTACGCACTCATCGGGGACATGCAGACCGCTGCCCTGGTCAGCAGGGACGGGGCGGTGGACTGGCTCTGCCTTCCCCGCTTCGACTCGCCGGCCGTGTTCGCCGGCCTGCTCGGCACCGATGAACACGGCTTCTGGCGGATCGGCCCGGCCGAAGCCGTCGTGACCGCGGTCCCCGCCCACGCGGCCGCCCCGGCCGCGGCCACACCGCCGTTGGCCGCGAGCCGCCTCCGGATCGCCGACACCGCCGACCTGCGCGTCCCGCCGCCCACCGCCGCCGCCCCCGCCGTGCCCGCAGACCGCCGCCGCTACCGGGCCGACTCGCTGATCCTGGAGCAGGAGTGGGACTCCCAGGGCGGCACCGTCCGGGTGATCGACTTCATGCCGCCGCGCCCGCTGGCCGGCCGGGACGCCGTCCCCCAGGTGATCCGAATCGTCGAGGGCGTGGCCGGCACCGTCCGGATGCGCTCGGCGCTGCGGATGCGCTTCTCCTACGGCCGGATCGTCCCCTGGGTGCACCGGGTCGAGCAGGCCGACGGCGGCCACCGCACCGTCGCCGTCGCCGGGCCCGACTCGGTCTGGCTGGACGGCGAGGCCGAGACCTACGGCCGCAACCTCACCACCTACGCCGACTTCACCGTCACCGCCGGCGAGCGGATCACCTTCGCCCTCACCTGGCAGGCCTCCCACCTGGAGCCGCCGAAGGCCCCCGACGCCGAGGAGATGCTCGACGCCACCGCCGACTTCTGGCACGACTGGGCCGAGCAGTGCACCTACCAGGGCCCCTACCGCGAGGCCGTCATCCGCTCGCTGATCACCCTCAAGGGCCTCACCTACGCCCCCACCGGCGGCATCGTCGCCGCACCCACCACCTCGCTGCCCGAGGACATCGGCGGCGAGCGCAACTGGGACTACCGCTACACCTGGCTGCGCGACGCCGCGATCACCCTCTCCTCGCTGCTGCGCACCGGCTACCGGGACGAGGCCAAGGCCTGGCGCGAGTGGCTGCTCCGGGCGGTCGCCGGCGACCCGGAGAACCTGCAGATCATGTACGGCATCGCCGGCGAGCGCGAGCTCACCGAGTCCTCGCTGGACTGGCTGCCCGGCTACGAGGGCTCCCAGCCCGTCCGGGTCGGCAACGGCGCGGCCGGCCAGCTCCAGCTGGACGTGTACGGCGAGGTCGTCGAGGCCCTGCACCTGGCCCACATGACCGGCCTGGTCCGCAACGACCACGCCCACCACCTCCAGCTGCGCCTGATCGACTACCTGGAGGACCACTGGCAGGAGCCGGACGAGGGCATCTGGGAGGTCCGCGGCCCGCGCCGGCACTTCGTCCACTCCAAGGTGATGGCCTGGGTCGCCGTCGACCGGACGATCAAGCTGCTGGAGCAGACCCCCGAGGACGCCCCCTCCGACGGCCACCTGGAGCGCTGGCACGAGCTGCGAGACACCATCCACCGGGACGTCTGCGAGAAGGGCTACGACTCCGAGCGCAACACCTTCACCCAGTACTACGGCGGCCAGGAGCTCGACGCGTCGCTGCTGCTCATCCCCCAGGTCGGCTTCCTGCCGCCGGACGACAAGCGCGTCATCGGCACCATCGAGGCGATCCAGCGCGAGCTGTCCACCGAGGACGGCTTCGTGCTGCGCTACCCGACGCACGACGATACGAGCGGCAGCAACCAGAAGAACGTGGACGGCCTCTCCGGCCACGAGGGCGCCTTCCTGGCCTGCTCGTTCTGGCTGGCCGACGACCTCGCCATGATCGGCCGGGTGCAGGAGGCCCGCGAGCTGTTCGACAAGCTGCTCGCGCTGCGCAACGACCTCGGCCTGCTCGCCGAGGAGTGGGACCCGCGCGAGAAGCGCCAGGTCGGGAACTTCCCGCAGGCCTTCAGCCACGTCCCGCTGATCGACACCGCCCTGCGGCTGACCGCCTGCGGCGGCGCCTACCTGTCCGCCCAGCCCGACGGCCTCGCCGCCGACCGCGAGCAGGCGACGGTCTAGAGCCAGAGTCCCTAAGCGCGCTGCACCAGCTCGTCATAGGTGCTGAGCACCTGGGCGACGGTGGCGGCCTCGTCCGGCCAGGTCTCGGCCTGCTGGCGACCGGCCGCCACCAGCCGCTCCCGGCGGGCCGGGTCGGCCAGCAGCTCGCGCACGGCCCGGCCGATCGCGGCCGGGTCGCCGGAGGGCACCAGCACGGCCGCGTCGCCGACCAGTTCGGGGATCCCGCCGACGGCGGTGGCGACCACCGGCACGCCGGCCCGCATCGCCTCCTGGACCACCAGCGAGCGGGCCTCCCAGCGGCTGGAGACGACCACCACATCGGCGGCCGACAGCAGGTCGGGCACGTCGGTGCGGTAGCCGAGCAGCCGCACCGGCAGCTTCTCGGCGGCGATCCGCTCGCGCAGGGCGCCCATCTCGGGGCCGTCCCCGGCGAGCAGCAGCAGCGGCTCCGGGTCCAGCGCGGACAGCTCGCGGGTGGCGTCCAGCAGCAGCCCGAAGGCCTTCTGCGGGACGAGCCGGCCGACCGCCAGCACCAGCGGCCGGTCCGGGCCGTCGCCGAGCAGCGCGGCCCGCGCCGCGGCCCGGTCGAGCCGGCCCTCGGGCATCGGCGGGGCGGCCACCGGGCCGAGCCGGGCGTCGGTGGCGCCCAGCTCGCGGGCCCGGGCGACCAGGTCGGAGGAGGCGCCGAGGACGAGGTCGGCGGCGCGCGCCACCCGGCGCTCCATCAGCCGCTGGAGGCGCCGCTCCATGCCGGTGGCCAGCAGCGCGTGGTGCGAGGTGACCACCAGCGGCGTCTCCGGGCGCAGGCCCGGGAAGCGGCCGGCGGTGCGCAGCGCCAGGTCGGAGAGCAGCCCGGCGCGCAGCCCGTGGGCGTGCACGACGTCGGCGCCGGTGAAGGCCCGGCGCAGCTCGCCGATCGCGGTGGCGTCACTGCGGGCGCCCGCGGTGGGGGTGATGTCGACGGTGTGGAACCGCGCGCCGGTGCGGGAGAAGCCGAACAGCGCGTCCGTGCCGGCCGGCGCGCAGACCGTGACGCTCACCCCGTGTGCGACCAGGCCCTGTGCCAGGGAGCGCACATGCGCACCGATGCCGCCGGTACTGGCGGCCAGGACGAGCACCACGTGCAGCTGCCCCGGCTCGGGGGCGGCCGGGGTGACCCGGGCGGCGGAATGGTCCACGTCGTCTCGCATCCGACTCGATCAGGTTCGCGCGCCCCGCTGCGAGGGTTGCCCGCCGGCGGCGCTCGGGACTGGAAAGCCAGTGTCCAGCCGCCACCATGCCAGGTCGGCGGCCCTCTTGGACAGTCGGCGCCACGGGGCGCGTCGTCGTGCCGCGAGGGCCGCCGGCGTCGGCGCGGGGTCGGCTAGCGCTGGCGCGGGGCCCGGGCGGCGGCCAGCAGTTCCTCGGCGTGGGCGCGGCCCAGCTCGGAGTCCTCCAGACCGGCCAGCATCCGGGAGAGTTCGCGCACCCGCTCCTCGTCGTTCAGCACCTTGACGCCACTGCGGGTCACGGTGCCGTCGTTGGTCTTCTCCACCACCAGGTGCCGGTCCGCGAAGGCGGCGACCTGCGGGAGGTGGGTGACGACCACGACCTGGGCGGATTCGGCCAGTTTGGCCAGCCGGCGGCCGATCTCGACCGCGGCCTTGCCGCCGACGCCCGCGTCCACCTCGTCGAACAGGTAGGTGGGGACGGGGTCGGCGCCCGCGAAGACCACCTCGACGGCGAGCATCACCCGGGACAGCTCACCGCCGGAGGCGCCCTTGGCGATCGGGCGGGGCTGGGCGCCGGGGTGCGGGGCGAGCAGCACCTCGACCTCGTCCACGCCGTGCGGGCCGTAGGCGACGGTGCGGCCCTCGATCTCGATCCCGGCGAGGTCGTCGACCTGGCTGATCGAGAAGGTCACCCGGGCGTGCGGCATGGCCAGTTCGGCGAGCTCGGCGGAGACGGCCTCGGCGAAGCGCCCGGCGGCGGCCTGCCGGGCCGCCGACACCTCGGCCGCGAGCTCGGCCAACTCGGCCCGCAGCGCGGTCTCCCGGGCGCCGAGCCGGTCGATCCGGTCGTCGTCGCCGTCGAGTTCGGCGAGCCGGACGGCACCCTCCTCGGCCCAGGCGATCACCTCGGCGAGGGTGTTGTCCGGGCCGCCGTACTTGCGCAGCAGCTGGGCCAGCGCGGCCCGGCGGTCCTCGACGGCGGCGAGGCGCACCGGGTCGGCGTCCAGGTCGTCCGCGTAGCCGGCCAGGTCGCCGGCCACGTCGGCGAGCAGGTAGCCGACCTCGTTGAGCCGGTCGGCCAGGGCGGCGAGGCGCTCGTCGTGCTGGCGGACGGCGTCCAGGGCCCGGCGGGACTGGGCGAGCAGGGTGCCGGCGTCCAGCGCCTCCGGGTCGGCCGGGTCGCCGGCCAGGGCGGCGTGGGCGAGGGTGGCGGCGGAGGACAGTGCGTCGGCGTGGCCGAGGCGCTCGGCCTCGGCGGACAGCTCGACGTCCTCGCCGGCCACCGGCTCGGCGGCGGCGATCTCGTCCAGGCCGAAGCGAAGCAGGTCGGCCTCCTGGGCCCGCTCGCGGGCCCGGGTGGTGAGCTCCTCCAGGGTCGCCGACACCTCGCGCAGCGCCCGGTAGGTCTCCCGGTAACGGGCCAGCGGTTCGGCGACCGACTCGCCCGCGTACCGGTCCAGCGCGCCGCGCTGGCGGGCCGGGCGCAGCAGCCGCTGCTGGTCGGTCTGGCCGTGCACGGCGATCAGGTCCTCGCCGAGTTCGGCGAGCAGCCCGACCGGCACGGCCCGGCCGCCGACGTGCGCCCGGGAGCGCCCCTCGGCGGAGACGGTGCGGCTGATCAGCAGGGCGCCGTCGTCCAGTTCGGCCCCGGCCTCGATCGCGCGGGCCGCCGCTGGGGAGCCGGCGGGCAGGCCGAGCCGGCCCTCGACGACGGCGCGTCCGGTGCCGTTGCGCACCAGCCCCGGATCGGCCCGGCCGCCGAGCAGCAGGCCGAGGCTGGTCACCACCATGGTTTTGCCGGCGCCGGTCTCACCGGTCACGGCGGTGAAGCCGGGGGCCAGTTCGACCACCGCGTCGTCGATGACCCCAAGATCCCGTATCCGCATCTCGTCCAACACGGAGACGACCTTACGAGGTTCCACCCCCGGCGCGCGACGAGCGACAACGGCGAGCGGCAACTCCGCGCCCGGAAGTTCATCCCTTCCGGGAGGTTTGCCCGGCGATGGGGACGGTGCACCAGGGCAGGAAGAACTGCACCAGCGGGCCGATGGCCAGCGCATACGCGACGGTGCCGACCCCGGCGGTGCCGCCGAGCAGAATGCCGACGGCCAGCACAATCAGTTCGATGCCGGTGCGGAGAAGCCGAAGGGACCGTCCGGTCCGCCGGTGCAGGCCGGTCATCAGGCCATCGCGCGGGCCGGGGCCGAAGCAGGCGCCGATGTAGAGGTCGGTGGCCAGGCCGTTGAGCACGATCGCCGCGGCCATCAGCGCGATCCGGGCGGGCAGCGCGTCCACGCCGTCGTGGTGGCCAACGGGTGCTCCTGCGGGTAGTGCTGCACCCCGGGGCCGCCCCGGCGGTGGCGGACTCGATGGCCGCCCTGCCATGATGATCGGGCCAAAGAGGCCCACTCCAGGGCCAATCCCGAGCAAGTGGACTGATCTGCCATGGCCGACTGGCACACCGTCGTCACTCCCCCCGCGCTCGCCCGACTGCTCGCCACCGCCCGGCTGCCCGACCCGGCCACCGCCCGCCGGCCCGCCTACCGCACCCTCGCCGGGCAGATCCGGCTGCTGGTCACCGAGGGCCGCCTGCCGGTCGGCGCCCGGCTCCCCGCCGAGCGCGAACTCGCCACCGCCCTGGAACTGAGCCGCACCACCGTCGCGACCGCCTACGAGACCCTGCGCGCCGACGGCTATCTGCACAGCCGCCGCGGCTCCGGCAGCTGGACCGCCCTGCCCGAGGGCGCCCCGCCGCCCAGCGACGCCCTGCACCCCGTCCCGCCGGACGAGCACCGCACGCTCGACCTCGGCGTCGCCGCGCTGCCCGCCCCGCAGCCCTTCCTCGGCGAGGCCGCCGCCCGGGCCGTCGAGCAGCTGCCCCGCTACGCCGCCGGGCACGGCCACTACCCCACCGGCGTCCCCGTGCTCCGCGAGGCCGTCGCCCGCCGCTACACCGAGCGCGGGCTGCCGACCACCCCCGACCAGATCCTGATCACCACCGGCGCCATGGGCGGCCTCCACCTGCTCCAGCGGGTGCTGATCGGCCGCGGCGACCGGGTCGCCGTCGAGGCGCCCAGCTACGCCCACACCCTGCAGTCGCTGCGGCTCGCCGGCGCCCGGCTGGTGCCCGTCCCGTACACCTCCGACTCCCACCTGCAGCCGCGCTGGGACCTCGCCGAGTGGCGCCAGGTACTGCTCGGCGCCGCGCCCAAGGTCGCCTACGTGCTGCCGGACTTCCACAACCCGACCGGCGCACTGATCGGCGAGGAGCAGCGCCGCGAGCTGCTGGCCGCCGCCCGGAGCTCCGGCGCGATCGTGCTGGTCGACGAGACCACCGCCGAACTCGGCTGGGGCGTGCCGGAGTCGGCACCGCTGCCGCGCCCGATGGCCGCGCTGGACCGGTCCGCCCAGGTGGTCACCGTCGGCTCCGCGGGCAAGCTGCTCTGGGGCGGCCTGCGGATCGGCTGGGTGCGGGCCGCGCCCGCGCTGGTGCGCCGGCTGGCCTCCGAGCGGGTCTACAGCGACGTCGGCACCCCGGTGCTGGACCAGCTGATCGCCACCGAGCTGCTGGGCGAACCTCTCCCGGCCGTCCGGGCGCACCAGTTGGGCCGGCTGCGGTCGACCGCCGAGGCCTTCGCCGCCGCGCTGCCCGTCCACCTGCCGTCCTGGAGCTATGCGCCGCCGCCCGGCGGGCTCTCGCTCTGGGTGTCCACCGACGGGCTGTCCGGCGCGGCGCTCGCGCTGGCCGGGGAGCGCAGCGGGGTGCGGATCGCCTCGGGCAACCGGTTCGGCTCGGACGGCGCCTTCGAGCACCACATCCGGATCCCGCTCACCGTGCCCGCCGCGGCCGCCCCCGCCGCCGTCGAACGCCTCGCCGCCGTGGCCGCCCGAGCGGGCACCGGCGGACGGTACGGCGCGGCGGACGAGACCCAGCCGCTGGCGGTCTGACGAACCGTCAGTACTGCACGGCCTAGTGGTGCTTGTCGGCCCGTCCGCGCCAACCCGTCACCGGGAGCGCGAACTTGGCCACCAGCCGGTCGGTGAACGGCGCCCGGTGCAGCCGGGCCAGCCGCACCGGCGTCTGCCCCCGGCGCACCTCCACCCGTGCGCCGGCGGGCAGTTCGACCGAGCGCCGCCCGTCGCACCAGAGCACGCCGTGCGGGGTCTTCGGCTGCACCTCCACCGCCAGCACCGAGTCCGGCGAGGTCACCAGCGGGCGCGCGAACAGCGCGTGCGCGGAGATCGGCACCATCAGCAGCGCCTCCACCTCCGGCCACACCACCGGCCCGCCACCCGAGAACGCGTACGCCGTGGAGCCGGTCGGCGTCGCACAAACCACGCCGTCACAGCCGAAGTTGGAGACCGGACGGCCGTCCACCTCGGTCACCACCTCCAGCATCCGCTCCCGGGACGCCTTCTCGATCGAGGCCTCGTTCAACGCCCAGTCCTGGTGCACCACATCGCCGTTGGTGCGGACGATGACGTCGATCGTCATCCGCTCCTCGACCTCGTAGTCGGCCTTCACCACCCGCTCGACCACCACGGCGAGATCGTCCCGCTCCGCCTCCGCGAGGAAGCCCACCCGGCCCAGGTTGATCCCGAGCATCGGCAGCCCGTGCTCGCGCGCCAACTCCGCGCCGCGCAACAGCGTCCCGTCCCCGCCGGCGACCAGGATCAGCTCGCAGCCGTCCGCCGCCCCCGGCCCCCCGGCCACCTTCTCGGCCCCGTCCGGCAGGTCCAGGTCCACCGCCTCGGCGGCCAGCAGCCTGATCCGGATCCCCGCCTTCAGCAGCCCGTGCACCAGGCCCTCGACGCTGCGCAGCGCCGCCTCCCGGCCGGTGTGCGCGATCAGGAAGACCGTACGTTCTTCGTCGCTCATGCCGCTGCCCTCTCCCTACGCCTGCCGGGTCGCCCTCGGCCCGGTGCGGTCGCGTCACACAGCACTCGCACAGCATGACGGACCGGACGTCCGCAGAGCACCCTACCGGGGGCCCTCCGCGACGGCCCGGTCCGCCTCCGCCGGGTCCAGCTGCGGGGCGTCCCGGCGCAGCCAGAGGAAGTACTCGACGTTCCCGGACGGCCCCGGCAGGGGGCTCGCGGTGACGGCCCGCACGCCAAGCCCGAGCTTCCACGCCTGCCCGGCCACCTGGCGCACCATCTCGGCGCGCAGCTGCGGGCTGCGCACCACCCCGCCGCTGCCCAGGCGCTCCTTGCCGATCTCGAACTGCGGCTTGACCATCAGCACCAGGTCCGCGTCCTCGGCCGCGCACCCGGCCAGCGCCGGCAGCACCAGGCCCAGCGAGATGAACGACAGGTCGCCGACCACCAGGTCGACCGGCGTGCCGCCGATCAGCTCCGGGGTCAGCTCGCGGACGTTGGTGCGGTCCATCACCGTCACCCGCTCGTCGCTCTGCAGCGACCACGCGAGCTGCCCGTAGCCGACGTCCACCGCCAGCACGTGGGCCGCGCCGGCCCGCAGCAGCACGTCGGTGAAGCCACCCGTGGACGCGCCCGCGTCCAGCGCCCGGCGGCCCTCGACCACCAGGCCCTGCGGCACGAACGCGGCGAACGCCCCGGCCAGCTTGTGGCCGCCGCGCGAGACGTAGTCGGGGTCGTTCTCGTCCTTGGCCACCACGACCGCCGCCGAGGTCTCCACCTGGGTGGCCGGCTTGGTCGCGGTGGTGCCGCCGACGGTCACCCGGCCGGCCGCGATCAGCTCGGACGCGTGCTCGCGCGACCGGGCCAGCTTGCGGCGGACCAGCTCCGCGTCGAGACGGCGTCGTGCCACTGCCACTGGTGTTTCAGCTCCTACGGGTGCTACGGGGGGATGCTTCCGGCGCAGAGAGGTCCCTGCGTCATGCCCGGCTGCGTCATTCCTGGTCGAGCGCGGCCAGCGTGTCGGCGAACCGCTGGTGAACATCTTCGTACACCGCGACGTGCGCCTCGGCCGGCACCCCGTCCAGCGCCTCCAGCCGGGCCAGTCCGGCGTCGACGGCGGGGTGGCCGGTCGAGGTCAGCTCGACGCCGAGCGGTTCGGGCGCGGCGGTCACGGGGTCGTGGGGGTCGTCAGGCATCGGGCTTCTTCGTGCTGGTGGCCTTGCGGACGGTGGCCTTCTTCGTCGCGGTGCGCTTGGCGGGCACCTCGGCGGCGGCGGCCGTCTTCTTGGTGGTAGCCGTCTTCTTGGTGCTGGCGGTCTTCTTCACCGCGGTCCTGGCGGCCGTCTTCTTGGCAACGGTCTTCTCGGCCGCCGTCTTCTTGACGGCGGCCGTCTTGGCGGCAGCCTTCTTGGCGGTGCCGGTGCCCGCCGTGCTCGCCACCGACGTCTTCTTCGCGGGTGCCTTCTTCGCGGGCGTCCTGGCCGCCGACTTGGCGGGCGCCACCGGCGGGTCGACCTCGACCGGCTCGTCCACCTCCACGCGCTCCGCCACTATCGGCTCCCCCACCGTCCGGGCCGCCGGCGGCTCCTCCTGCTCCCAGCCGCGCCCGAACAGGTCGTCGGCCCGCGGCGCCGGCGCGGGCTCCTCGACCTCCTCGGCCGGCCCGGGCTGCGCCGCCGGGACGCCGCCCTCCTCGACCTCACGCAGCTTGCTCTCCAGGTAGGCCAGCACCACGCCGACCTTGGTCACCTGGTCGCCGACCTTCTCGAAGACCTTCTCCACCTCACCGCGCGCCGCCCCGACGGCCAGGTCCACCCCGGCCCGTCCGGCGGTGACCGCCTCCTCCGCGAGCGTCTGCAGCGTCTTCGCCGACGGCGGGAACTTCTCGCCCAGCCGGCGCTCCACCTCGGCGACGTCGACCCCGGTCCGTTCCAGGATCGTGGCCGCCGTCCCGACGACCCGCTTGCCGACCTCCTCCACCACCACGGCGGCGGCCTCCACCACTCCCCGCACCGTCCTCGGCAGCATCCGGGTGCCTCCTTAGCGCCTGCGCGCATCGCTCCGTCGCCGTCAGTGCCCGACCGGTTCCGGGCACCCCACTGACGACGCTACCGCCAAAACCCTCCTGCGGTACCGTGGCCCCGCACCGACGGCCGCCGCCCGGCCGCCGTCGACCGCCGGAAAGCCCGTACGAACAGCCGATACGAGAAGCCCGTACACCCGGGGAGGGGATCCACCTCCATGGCCAACGCCGAGGAGTGCCGCGAGGCGCTGGAACAGCTCAGCCGGAACATGGCGACGTCCACCGGCGACGTCCGAAAGGCCGCGGCCCTCGACCGCTCGCTCAGCTGCCGGATCACCGACCTCGACCTGACCTTCACCGGGCAGCTGCGCGACGGCCGGATCCAGGACGTCGTCACGGCGCCCGGCGCCCCCGCCGAGAAGGCGGCGATCCGGCTCACCATGGCCAGCGACGACCTGGTCGCCCTGGTCGGCGGCCGGCTCAGCTTCGCCTCCGCGTGGGCGACCGGCCGGGTCAGGCTGGAGGCGGGCATCCGCGACCTGCTGCGGCTGCGCACTCTGCTCTGACCCGGCCTGGGCCCGTGGCCCGTCGGGCTCAGAACCCCAGCTCGGCCAGCGCCTTCCGCCCGTCGGCCGGCTCGCCGTCCGCGTCCAGCGCCGTCCAGGCCGCCGCGCAGAGCGCCCGCAGGCCGTCCCAGCGATCCGCCCCGGCGCCGTCCAGCCGCAGCACGCCGTCCTCGGCCCGCGCCACCCAGCCGCCGCAGCGGAAGCCGCCGTCCGCGGCCGTCACCGCCGGGTGCGGCGTGAGCAGCCCGCGCAGGTCCGCCGCAAGGTACGTCGGCCGGTGTTCGGCCCGGGCTGCCAGCAGCTGCACCGGCGTGGTAACCCCGGTGAACACCAGCAGGCTGTCCACCCCGCCGTTGAACGCGCCCTCGATGTCGGTGTCCAGCCGGTCGCCGACCACCAGGGGCCGCTTCGCGCCGGTCCGCAGCACCGTCTCCCGGTGCATCGGCGGCAGCGGCTTGCCCGCGACCTCCGGCTCCACCCCGGTCGCCGCCCGCACCGCCGCCACCAGCGTCCCGTTGCCGGGCGCGATGCCGCGGGCCGTCGGCACGGTCAGGTCGGTGTTGGACGCCACCCACGGCAGCCCGCGCTGCACCGCGTACGAGGCCTCCGCCAGGTGCGCCCAGCCCACCGACGGGTCGTAGCCCTGGACCACCGCGAGCGGCTCCTCGGCCAGCGAGCGGACCGCGACCAGCCCACGCTCGGCCAGCGCCTCCTCCAGGCCCGGACCGCCGACGACCAGCACCTTCGCCCCGGCCGGCACCTTCTCGGCGACGACCCGAGCAGCCGCCTGCGCCGAGTTGATCACGTCGGCGGGCTCGGCCGGCACGCCCAGCTCGGTCAGGTGCTCGGCCACCACCCGGGGCGGGCGGGAGGCGTTGTTGGTCACGTACGCCAGCCGCATCCCGGCCATCCGGGCGGCCGCCAGCGCGTCCACGGCGTGCTCGATCGCGTGCGGGCCCGCGTACACCACGCCGTCGAGGTCCAGCAGCGCAGTGTCGTACGCCTCGGTGAGCGGGTGCTCACAGCCCCCGGGGGCGGTCCGTCGCACGGTGATGGCCGTCTTGGTCATGCCTGCTCTACCTCATTCACTGCGTTGTTGACTGCGTCGTTCACTGCACTGCTCGTTCACTGCACTGCTCGTTCACTGCACTGCGTCGTCACTGCACTCTGCGATTGGTACCGGCCCGTCACGCGTCGCCGTTGACGCCGTCGGCCTCGTCCGCCGGGGGCTCCAGGTGGCCGGGCGCCCCGGGCAGCAGCGGGCCGAACGCCCCGGCGCGGGCCGCCAGCGTCGCCCGGGTCTGCCGCAGCGCCGCCCGGTAGTGGTCGGTGTCCGGCCGCATCGCCACGGCCAGCGCCAAGTGCTCGGCGGACGCCTCGAAGTCGCCCAGCCGGGCCGCCGCGACGCCCCACCCGAACTGAGCGTAGTCGTCCGACGGATCGGCCAGCGCGACGGCCCGGAAGTTCTCCAGCGCGGCCGCGTACGAACCGGCGTCGAACTGCGCCCGCGCCAGCGTCTCCCGGATGCTGCGCGAGTGCGGCTCGGCCGCCGCCGCCCGCGCCAGCAACTGCTCGGCCGCCGCCGGGTTCCCCTGGGCCAGCAGCTTCCCGCCGCGGCGGAACCAGTCGTAGACGTCCCCGGCCGGATCGCCCGACCGTCCCTGCGCCGGCACACCGCCCGTGCCCGGGCCGCCCCCGCCCGTGGCGGCGCCAGGCCCGCCCGGCTCGGCCGGACCGCCGTCGTCCACCCGGTCCCACCTGTCGTTCATGCCGTACCTCGCCCTCGATCGCCCCTCGGTCGCCCACCCGCCCCAGATGTCGGCACAGGTGTTCCGATCTCTCAACAACGCGTACCCGATTACGATGCCCAGAATGAGCACCTCCAGTGCAGAAGACGGAGCCGAGACTCCGCAGGGCGGCCCCGGCGATCCCGGGCACGTCGCCACCGCAGGTCTTTCCCTGTCCCCGTTCCGCGGCCTGCGCTACGTCCCCGACCGGGTCGGCACCCTTGCCGCGGTCACCTCACCCCCGTACGACGTCGTCGACCCCGGCCGCCGGCTCGACCTGGAGACCGCCGACCCGCACAACGTGGTCCGGCTGATCCTGCCGCGCCCCGAGCCCGAGGACAGCGGGGACCGCCCGGACCGCGACACCCGGTACCGGCACGCCGCCCGGCTGCTGCGCGACTGGCAGCGCGAGGGCGTCCTGGCCGCCGACCCGGAGCCCGCGCTCTACGTCTACGAGCAGCGCGTCCCCGCCACCGCCGAGTCCCCCGAGCTGCTGCAGCGCGGCCTGATCGGCGCCCTCGCGGTCAGCGGCAGCGAGGCCGGCGTGGTGCTCCCGCACGAGGACGTGATGCCGCGGCCGGTCGCCGACCGGGTCGGCCTGATGCGCACCACCCGCGCCAACCTCGAACCGCTGCTGCTCACCTACCGGGGCAGCGGCGACGCGGCCGCCGTGATCGAACGCACCGTCCGGCGGGAGCCGCTGCTCGCCACCGCCACCAGCGACGGCACCGACCACCGCCTCTGGGCCGTCACCGACCCCGCCGACATCGCCGAGATCGGCCGCGACCTCGCCCGCTGCCGGGCCCTGATCGCCGACGGCCACCACCGCTGGGAGATGTACCTGCGGCTCCAGCGCGAGCACCGCCACCTCCCGCGCAGTCCGTGGGACCGCGGCATGGTGCTGCTCGTCGACACCGCCCGCTACCCGCTGCGGGTCCGGGCCATCCACCGGGTGCTGTACCGGCTGCCGGTGGCCGAGGCGCTGGAGCGGCTCGGCGACCGCTGGACGGTCAAGGAGGTCCCGGGCCCGCTCAACGCCGCGCTCCTGGCGCTCGCCGAGCAGAAACGACACGGCGGCAACGGCTTCGTGCTCACCGGCGGCGACGGCGTCTTCTGGCTCGTCGCCGAGCCCGAGGAGGCCCTGCTCGACGCCACCGTGCGGCACGACCGCCCCGAGGAGTGGCGCCGCCTCGACGCGACCGTCCTGCACGCCACCCTGCTCGACCGCACCTGGCACGTCCCCGACGGCCCGGACGACATCGGCTACCTGCACACCGCCGTCGCCGCCGAACGCGAGGCCGCCCGCACCGGCGGGACGGCCGTCCTGCTGCACCCGGTGCGGGAGAGCGTGGTGCGGCGGCTGGCCGAGCAGGGCGTCACCATGCCGCGCAAGTCCACCTCCTTCGGGCCGAAGCCGGCCACCGGGCTGGTGCTGCGCAACCTCGAACTGGGCTGAGCCGCCCCGGCTTTGCGGCGGTTCGTGCCGCAGTTGCGGTGCGTGACGCACTTCGCAACGCAGTGAGGCCCTGCCGCACTCCGGATCTCCCGGGGTGCGGCAGGGCCTCACTCGTTACTCGCCGTCTGGGGCTCGGCGCCTGGCGGCGTCAGCTCTTGTTGGCGTCGCTCTTGTCGGCATCGCTCTTGTTCGCATCGCCGGAACGCTCGGGCACCACGCCGTCGAAGTCCTCGTCGATTTCGAGGTCGTCCTCGTCGTAGAACTCCTCGACCTCCTCCTCGTCCTCGAAGATCACGCGGTCGTCGGCGATGTCGGCGCCACGCTTCTTCGGGGCCTCGGCCTGGTCGGCGGCGTCGTCCTCGTCCAGCTCGGGGTCGAGCGCGTCCACGAACTCCACGCCGTCGATCTCGGCCAGCCGCTCCGAGGCGTTGGTCGAGCCGTCGGTGTCGGCCTCGGCCGCCTTGGCGAACCACTCACGGGCCTCGTCGCCCCGGCCGGCCGCGATCAGCGCCTCGGCGTAGGCGTACCGCAGCCGCGCGGTCCACGGGTGCACGGCGCTGGAGGCCAGCTCCGGGCTCTGCAGGGTCACCACGGCCGCGTCGAACTGCTCCATGTCGGTGCGGGCACCGGCCGCGACCAGGCGCATCTCCACCTGGCCGGCCTTGTCCAGCTGCTTCACCTCGGGCTCGCCGGCCATCGCCAGCGCCCGCTCCGGGCGGCCCAGACCGCGCTCGCAGTCCGCCATCACCGGCCACAGGTCCGCCCGGCCGGTCATCCGGCGGGCGGCGCGGAACTCGGTCAGCGCCTCGGAGTAACGCTGGGTCATGTACGAGGCGAAACCGGCCGCCTCGCGGACCGCCGCCACGCGGGAGGCCAGGCGGAGCGCGACGCGCGAGTACTGGTACGCCTCCTCCGGCTCGCCGTCGAGCAGGCGGGCGACCATCACCAGGTTGCGGGCGACATCGTCGGCGAGCGTCTTGGGCAGGCTCTTGAGCTCCTGGCGCACGTCCGCGTCCAGCTCGAAGCCGGTGACGTCCTCCGGGATCGGCAGGCGCTTGACGGGCTCGTAGTTGCCACGGCGGTCGTCATAGTCCCGGCCGCCACGGTCGTCACGGCGGCCCTCGAAGCGACCACCGCGGTCGTCCCGGTCGCCGCCACGGTAACCGCCGCCACCCTGACGGTCGTCCCGGCGGAAGCCACCACGGTCGCCGCCGCGCTCGGGGCGGTCACCACGGTCGCGGTTGAAGCCGCCGGAGGGTCGGTCATCGCGACGGAAACCGCCACCGGCGGGGCGCTCGTCGCGACGGAAACCGCCACCCTGGCGGTCATCACGGTCACGGCCGTACCCACCCGACGGACGGTCGTCACGACGCGGACGGTCGTCACGGTCGTCACGACGGAAACCGCTCGGACGGTCATCCCGACGGAAACCGCCACCGGCGGGGCGGTCATCGCGACGGAAGCCACCGCCCTGGCGGTCGTCACGGTCGCGGTTGAAGCCACCCGACGGACGGTCGTCACGACGGAAACCGCCACCGGCGGGGCGCTCGTCGCGACGGAAGCCACCGCCCTGGCGGTCGTCACGGTCGCGGTTGAAGCCACCCGACGGACGGTCGTCACGACGGAAGCCACCACCGGCCGGACGGTCATCGCGACGGAAACCGCCACCCTGGCGGTCATCACGGTCACGGCCGTACCCACCCGACGGACGGTCGTCACGACGGAAGCCACCACCGGCGGGGCGCTCGTCGCGACGGAAACCGCCACCCTGGCGGTCATCACGGTCACGGCCGTACCCACCCGACGGACGGTCGTCACGACGCGGACGGTCGTCACGGTCGTCACGACGGAAACCGCTCGGACGGTCATCCCGACGGAAACCGCCACCAGCGGGGCGGTCGTCACGGCGGAAGCCACCGCCGGAGGGGCGGTCGTCGCGACGGAAACCGCCACCCTGGCGGTCGTCACGGTCGCGGTTGAAGCCACCCGACGGACGGTCGTCACGACGGAAGCCACCACCGGCCGGACGGTCGTCGCGACGGAAACCGCCGCCCTGGCGGTCATCACGGTCACGGTTGAAGCCACCCGACGGGCGGTCGTCACGGCGGAAGCCGCCACCGGAGGGGCGGTCATCGCGACGGAAACCGCCGCCCTGGCGGTCATCACGGTCACGGTTGAAACCGCCGGAGGGGCGGTCGTCGCGACGGTAGCCGCCACCGGCCGGACGGTCATCGCGACGGGAGCCGCCACGGTCGTCGCGGTTGTGGCCGTACCCGCCGGACGGACGGTCGTCACGACGCGGACGGTCGTCACGGTCGTCGCGACGGTGGCCACCGCCGCCCTGACGGTCGTCCCGGCGGGGGCCGCCACGGTCGTTGGACCAGCCCCCGCGGGACCGGGGCTCGTAGCCTCGGCCGTCGTCCGATCGACGCTCGGGACGGTCCTGGGGCTGGTTCGACATCGTGGTGACTCCTTCTGCTGCTTCAGCTCTGCCGCGGAGCGGGCCGATCGTCACGGCCCTCACGCGGCTCAGTGCCGGCCTCCTGGCCGCGCACCAACTCCATTGTCCGGCATCCGGGAACACTCCGCGTCTGGGCGGAGGCCCCGGCCTGCCGGCCGTACATGATCGCAAAACACAAAAAGGCCGCGGCCCCAGCGAATCGCTGGGGCCGCGGCCTTGAATAATTGTTCGGCGGCGTCCTACTCTCCCACAGGGTCCCCCCTGCAGTACCATCGGCGCTGTGAGGCTTAGCTTCCGGGTTCGGAATGTAACCGGGCGTTTCCCTCACGCTATGACCACCGAAACCCTATCGGGTATTCAGCGAAACACACTTTTCAGTTGATAAGTGTTTCTTGCCCTTTGGCGGAGCCAAATAATAGGCACTTCGCCGGCGATAGCTGTTCGCTACCCGGGAACCACACAGTGAACGCGAGCGTCTGAGGACAAGCCCTCGGCCTATTAGTACCGGTCAACTCCACCCCTCACAGGGCTTCCATATCCGGCCTATCAACCCAGTCGTCTACTGGGAGCCTTACCCTCTCAAGGAGGTGGGAGTGCTCATCT
>NZ_JAHTKP010000084.1 GCF_019192735.1 Kitasatospora aureofaciens | reverse complement strand
CGCGTCCCGCTTGAACTCGGCCGTGTACCGCTTGCTCATGTTGCTCTTACCGCTCACTATCAGGACTGCTTCCTCCGGGACTCAACGTCCCAGTATCAGGCTGTCCAGTTCAGTGGGGGAACTTCACTGGCCCCGTCCACCATCTCGACGAGCAGCGCCCGATGGCGCTTCCACGCCTCGTAGAAGACATCAGCGTCACCTGTGAGGTACTCGAACGCGTAGCTTGCCGCATAGTTCGCGGCCTCGTCGTAGATCACGTAGTCGAAGCCCCGGGGCCGCGGCCTCGATCACTGCGGGGGTTGTCCGCCAGATCGTCCGGGTGAGCGGGCTGCCGGCTCGTGCCGGTCCTGCCGGAGGGCGATCAGGCCCGCCCGGAGGTCCATGAAGCTGTCGTCCGAGCAACCTCCCCCGATGAGATAGGCGCCCGCCCACACGTCCCAGCGGTACACGGCGCCGTGCACCTCGTCGAAACGCTCCCGGTAGGCGATGATCTCCTCCTGCGGGAGCCTCGCCAACTGGTCCACCAATGCCTCAGCGGTCCGGCACCCGTGTAGTCAGACGCGGGCCGGGCCCCTCGATCACCTGGCCACCCGTCTCAGCGGCCGGACACGGCGAAGCGAAGGGCCAAGGCCGGGCACTGGTTGACCGCCCGTTTGGCGGACAGCGTCAGCCAGACCGGCACGGGGCCCTCACTGACCACCGGGAAGCCGTGCCGGTCGAGCGTGAACAGCTCCGGGGCGATGTCCGCGCACAGCCCGTGCCCGTCGCACAGAGCCCAGTCCACCTTCAGGTTCACCCGGCCGACCTCGCCGACGTCCCGGTCCGGGCCCCAGGGAACAGTTGGCAGCACTGCGCGCACCCGCCGTCCGCAGCCGGCGCGCTCGGTGTGCGCTCGGACGTCCTCGGCGAAGGCGCTGAGCGCGGACCGGACGAACCCGGCGGAACCGTCGGGGTGGGAACAGGCTCCCTGTCCCACCACTGCGGCGGCGAGCCGACGGACCTCCTCCACCGCGCGGGCACCGCCACCGGCGACCATCGCGCCGAAGGCCCGGGCCAGCTCCGGCAGTCCGCGCCGGCAGGGGCCGCACTGGCCCGCCGACTCCGCGGCCAGCCGCTGGACGATCCGGTGCGCCTCGCCCAGCGGGCAGGTGTCCTCGGACAGCGGGATGACGATCCCGGCGCCGAACGTTCCGCCGGACTGCCGCATCCCGGCCCGGGAGCAGGGAGCGGTCACCGCCGACGCCGCATCCAGGAACATGCCGTGGTAGCCGCCGACCAGCACTCCTTGGCCCGGCCCGGTCCCGCAGGCGTCCAGCACCGCACCGAGCGGGGTCCCGGCGGGGGCCTCCACCACCACGGGCCGCCGGGCGCCCGGGCGGTTGACCGTGAGCAGTACCGTTCCGGGCTCGGCGTCCGGCCCCACGGCGCGGTACGCCTCCGCTCCGAGCCGGGCGGCGACGGCCAGTTGGGCGTACGTCTCGGCGTTGGAGAGCAGCGTCGGCAGCCCGTCCACACCGCCGAGTCCGCCGTCGGAGGAGCGGACCTTGCGGCTCGGCGGCAGGGCGACCAGGCCGTTGATGCCGCGGATCAGCGCACCGGACTCGCCGGAGACGAAGCGGGCCGGCTGCTGCACAACCCGGATCGGCAGCCGGGAGCGGCGTTCCGCGACCGCCGCGGGCATCGAGGTGACGCCCGGGCTGCCCTCGTCCACGCCGACGGCAACGCTTTCGGCGCGCAGCGCCTCGCCGACCAGCAGCGCACCGTCCAGGACGAGGTGCGGGGCGCGGGCGAGCAGCATCCGGTCCTTGGCGCTGCCCGGCTCGCCCTCGGTGGCGTTGACCACGACGGCTGCGGGCAGACGCCGGCGCCGCGTGGAGTCGATCACAGCCTGGAGCTTGCGCGCGAAGGGGAAGGCGGCGCCGCCCTTCCCGGCCAGCCCGATCCGCTGGGCGAGGTCGACCAGCTCCGGCGCGCCGTACTTGGGCAGTGGCCCGTGGACGGCGAGATGGGCCTCGTAGCCCATCCGGATGTACTGGTCGAGCCCGGCGGTGAGCCGGGGCGGTCCCATCCGGATGACCTCCGGGACGTCCGCGGTGCCGGCCGTCATCGGTTCGGCCAGGAGTCGACGCCGTAGCCGAAGGGCTGTGTCCACGTGGGCTGGTACCCGTAGCCGGGACCGGCCCAGGACCCCTCCGCGGGCGGGAACTGCGGGCCGGTGTCGGGTCCCTGCGGGTACCCGGGGTTGCCGACGTACGCCTGGGGCGGGTACTGCTGGACGTACGACTGCTGGGGGTACTCGGCCTGCTGTTGCTGCTGCTGGAACGCCGCCTGCTCCACGAGGTACTGCTGACCCCCTCCGTAGAGCATCGCGTTGAGTTCGCCGGTGTCCCAGGCATCCATCGTGAACTGGGCCTGCTGTTGCATCTGTTGTTGCTGCTGTTGCTGCTGGAACGCCGCCTGCTCGGCCAGGTACTGCTGACGGCCGGCGTCGAGCAGGGCGTTCAGCTCACCGGTGTCCCAGTGCATGGCGGCTGGGTCCATGGACACCGGGGCGGGCACGGTGGCAGCCGAGGCGGGTTCCGGCGTCGCTGCCGGCCGGGCGTCCGGAATCTCCACGTCCAGCGCCAGCAGCGCGGAGGACTCGCCGAAGACGGGCAACTGGTCGCCGATCGGCGGGTAGCCCGCCTCCTCGCCGGGGCCGATCAGGTCCACGGCCATCAGGCGGCGGTTGGCGTTGACGCCGGTGGTGTTGCGTCCGGCTCCGTACAGGAACTTGATGAGCAGGACGAGTGCCACCGCGGCCATGTTGACGCCGTACGACCACACGACCCAGCCCCTGGCCGGTCGCCCGGCCTCCAGCCCGTGCGCGAGGGCGAGCGGCCACGAGGCGTAGGCGACCCAGTGCATCGGTCGCCACAGCCGGGTGAGACGGGGGTTGCCGGCGAAGCGGCCGCGGAGCGCGCCGGTCACCGCGGCCAGGACCAGGAGCTCTGCGGCGATGGTGCCGACGCCGACCACGAAGCTGGTACCGGAAGCGAACGGCACGACCGCCGCCGCCGGGGCGGCATGCCCCTCGGCGACCTTGTTGGCGACGTGGATCACCAGCGTCACCACCGCGGCCACGGAGACGGCGCGGTGCAGGGCCTGCACCGCGACCCTGTGGCGCGGCGTCAGCAAGCGTCGTTCGGCTGCCAGGAGTCCGAGTGTGACGCTGCCGCTGAGGGCCATCAGCGTCAGCACGCCGAAGAAGAAGTCGACGAACCGGTGCACCGCCTCCGTGCCGCTGCGGTTGTGTGCCGTCGCGGGGAGTTGGAGAGCCTGCAGCACTGTGGCGACCACGGCGAGCACCACCACGGCGGCAGCGATCAGGATCGTCACCGGGGGCCTCGGCAGCTCCGGTGCCGTGCCGGCGGCGGCCGCGCGAAGCCGCACCACGGTGTCCCGCGGGGACTTGCGACGTGGCCTTGTCGAATTCCTCAAGCTCTGTCCTTGTCCGATAGTGATGGTGGCCCGGCGGTCGGCTCGGACCCGGTGCACATGAGCGTGGGTTCCCCGGCGACGGACGACATCAGCCGTGTGGCGCCGGGGAAAGCGGTGGGAGACCCACCGCCTGGGTGCCGGCGCGCCTCCGCGCCCGGCGGGTGGCGCTCTACCAGTGGCTGCCGTAGACCGGCGTGGGGGCACTGCCCGTCGCGGTCGGCATGCCGGTGGGCGGGTAGGTTGCGCCGGACGCCGGCTTGCCGGTGGACGGATCGGTCTGGCCGGACGTCGGTATGGCAGTCGGCATACCGCTCGGCTCGGTCGGCCGACCGGTGGGCATTCCGGGCGGCCTGGTGGTGGGCTTTCCGCCCGTTTTCAGCGTCGGCGCTCCGACTGGCGTGGTGGCGGGCATTCCGGTCGGCGTACCTACGGGTTCGGATGTCGGCCTGCCGGACGGTGCACCGACCGGCAGTGCGGTCGGCGTGCCGTTTGTCCCAGCATCCGACGGCGGCGCGGCGACGGAAGGAGCGGCGGTCGGGACGGTGGGAGTGCACGCCACGGCCAGCAGCGAGGTCCCGACGGCGAGGAGGAGGTACGACATCCGCCGGCCGCCGGGGACTCGGCCACCTCCGCCGCGAGGGCGGAGGGAAGTGGTCCGGGATGAAAGTTCCATGCTGCGGTCCCTCCGGGATGAGCGATTCCGATGAGCGCTGTGAGCGCGGTACGGGCCGGAGCCGGACGAACCGGACGAGGAGGGCGGTACCTGTCCGGCCTCGGCGGTCACCCTGCGGCGACCAGCGGATGAGCGTTCTTGTCGCTGACCTGTGCCGACGCGGTTGCCTGCTGTGCCGGAGACTGACCGGACGCAACGGCTGCGGGCCGGCCCGACGGGCCGCTCTCCAGCGACGCTGGTCCGGCCTGCTTGCCCGCCGCGACCGGCGCCTGGCCAGGGGCTTCGACGGCCGCCGCGCCGGACAGTGGCATCACCGTCGTCGTCGGCGTGGTGCCGACGGTGCCGTGAGCCGGAGCCACCGGGCGGGTACGGAAGGCCAGCTGGTGGCTCACCGCTTCGTCGAGAGTGACCGGCCGCTTCAGCTCACTGGCCAACTCAGATGCGAGAAACCCGAGTTCGGCGACGCGTTGCCAGTCGAGACGGACCACGAGGCGCAGCTCCGCGCCTCCGTCAGGGGCGGCTGTGACAGTCGGGATGGCCATGTCGTTCACGGGTGATCCTTACGGTGCGGGGTCGTGGCGGGGGTCGTGGCGGGGACGCGCGTCGGCAGTCGGCCGTGGCCGGCGGCCCGGCGTGCGTCGGCATGCGTCGGTGTGGGCCCGAATGCCGGCCGCCCGACAGACGGCATGGCGACGCGGGCGGGCGAGGTGAGCCCGGCGCTGTGCTGCCCGTACCGGGCTTGGCGAGAGAGACCGTACGGCCTTTCGGCCCGTCGAAAACACCGTCAGCGCAGAACCTCAGGTTTCCCTAAGGGAGCGCTCACTCCGGGCTCAACCGGTACCACCCGGGTCCCGCCCAGCACCGCGTCGACGGTGCTGGGCGGGAAGCCCTCGGAAGCTCCCGGGCCACCGGGCGCGCGGGACCTCGTGCGTTCGGCAGCGGCCTGCGCCGTACGCGGCTTCAAGGGCCGGGCGGGGCCGTCCCACTCGGGTCGCCCCACTCGGGCCGTCCCGTTCAGCGGTGGGCGGCGAGCAGTCGGTCGGCCAGCTGGTCGGCCACCGGGGTGCCCCAGCCGGTGACCTGGTCGTAGCCGGTCCTGGCCCGGAAGTCCTGGTTGCCGCCGGAGGTCACGTCGTGGAACGCCGCCCCGCCGCCACCGGAGCCGGCCAGCGCGTACAGCTTCGGGTTCGCCTCGCCCAGCACGGCCTGGCCCGCCGCCTTGGCCTTCTGGTTGTACAGCGCGGTGAAGCCGGCCCACAGCGGAGCAGCCGCCGAGGTGCCGCCGATGATCTGCCAGCCGGGGCCGGCCTGACCCTGGGTGAAGATCGCGAAGCCGCTGGCGGGATCGGCGTCGGAGGAGACGTCCGGTACGGTGCGCCCGGCGGTGTTGACCCCGGTGCCGTTCTGCCAGACCGGCTTGGCGAAGACCTTGGAGGTGCCGCCGCCCGAGGTCCTCCAGGCGCTCTCGGCGGAGTAGGTGTTCCCGCTCAACCTCAGGTTGGTGCCGCCCACACCGGTGTTGTGCGGGCTGGAGGCCGGGAAGTCGACCGCGGCCACGCCGGGGCCGCCGGCGGAGCGGGTGCAGTCGCGCGAGCTGTCGTCACCGGAGGCGGAGAAGATCGAGATGCCCTGGGCGGCGGCCTGCTTGAACGAGTTGTCGACCGCGGTCATGATCGAGGCGGTGGTGTCCGGCTCGCAGGAGCCCCAGGAGATCGAGATGACCGACGCCTTGTTGTCCGCGACGATCCTGGCCGCCATGTCGACCTCGCCCTGGTCGCTGTTGGGCGCCTCGTAGATCAGCTGCTGGGCGTTCGGCGCGACACCGCGCACGATCTCGCTGTCCAGCTCGACCTCGCCCTGGCCCTGGCCGGGGCGGGCGTCGTAGTTGGCACCGTCCACCGGGACGGTCTGCACGGCCGGGCCGGACAGTCCGAACCTGCGGTCGTACGCGGTCAGGTCGGACGAACGGTAGCCGTCGAACTCCCAGAGGGCGACCGTGGTTCCGGCGCCGTTGGTGCCGACTTTGCCGAGGTTGTAGGCGCCGTCGTACTGGGCCGGGCCGTACCCGCCCGGAGTGGCGGCCGGGGTCGAGGCGTCCGGTCCGGACATGCGGGTGGTGCGGCTGGTGTGGTCGTCCAGGCCGACGATCCCGGCGACGACGTCCGACAGATCGGACGGCACCGACGCGGGAGTGTCGTTGGCATGGAACGTCCGGTGCTGCTCGCCGTCGAGGTACGTGCTCTCGTGGGTCCCGAAGGCCGCGGCGATCCGGTCGGCCGTACCGCCGATGTTGACCACCTGCCGGTTGGCGCTCACCCCGGTCACGGTCAGGCCCTGGGAGGTGAGGAAACGGGTGACCCGGTCCACGTCGCCCTGGGTCGGACTGTATTCGGCCTTGAACTGATCCGGCGTCAGGTACTTCCCGTACCGCGGATCCCCCGGGGTGGAGACCGCCGTGAGGAACCGGTCGAGGGCGGCGGTGTTGCGCAGCTTGAGGTTGACGGAGACCGCCAGCGGCTGCCCGGCCACGAGGGCGCCCTGCCGCTGGGAATGGGACACGGCCGGGGACATGGTCTCCGGCAGCGCCGTTCGGGCGGCCGCAGCCTGCGGAGTCAGCGAGGCGTTGGCACTCAACGAGACGGCGGCCAGCGACAACACGGCCAGACCGGCAGACAGGGCGAACGATCGATATCGCACGGATCCTCCAGAGGACGGGAACGTTCCGGGTCGGGGAACGTTCGAACGAGCCTTGCCGAAGAACCGTTAGAGAAGGCTTAGGTCGGCTTTATCGAAAGGTGATGGGAAAGCTCGCCTCCCCGGTGATCCAGGGATTTTCGGAATGGCCGGCGACTTTCACCGACGCGCGTATCGGCCCTCACCCGCAAATGGTCGCTAAGCTCCCGCCGATGAGAACTCGAGGCTTTCACGGTTCGCGGCGGCGGGTGCGCCACGGTGCCGCTCGGGGGCGGGCCGAGCGGCGCAGGGTCGCCCGGCGTGCGGTGCGCCGGCGGAAGCGTTCCCGCCTGTTCGAGCTGCCACTGATCACGCTGGTGGCACTAGTGCTGGCCCTGTTGCTGAAGACCTTCCTGACGCAGATGTTCGTGATTCCGTCAGGTTCGATGCAGAACACGCTCGGCATCGGCGACCGGGTCGTGGTCGACAAGCTCAGCCCGTGGTTCGGCGGCCAGCCGCACCGCGGTGACGTGGTGGTGTTCCAGGACCCTGGCGGCTGGCTGGAGACAGATCGACAGAACGCGTCGGACGGGCCGGTGTTGCGCACGGTGAAGACCGCCTTCTCCTTCGTCGGCCTGTTCCCCGCGGACGACAAGCGGAACCTGATCAAGCGGGTGATCGGGGTCGGCGGCGACACCGTGGCCTGCTGCGACGACCACGGCAGGATCACCGTCAACGGCGTCGCGGTGAACGAGCCCTATCTCGCGCCGGGCAATGCGCCCTCTCAGCAGACGTTCGACGTCACCGTGCCCGCGGGACGGCTCTGGGTGATGGGCGACCATCGCGATGTGTCCGCCGACTCCCGCTTCCACATGGGGAGTCCGGGCCAAGGAACCATTCCGCTGACGAGCGTGGTGGGTCGGGCGGTTGCGATCGTCTGGCCGGTCCCGCGGATCCGGCACCTGGACGCACCCGCTTCGCTCTCCTCGCTGCCGGCCGCGGCCGAAGGCCTGGGGCACGCTCGACCGTCTCCCGATCCCGATCATTTCCCGGCGCAGCCTCCGTCCGCGCCGCCCGCGTTGGGCGCGCTCGTGCTCCCGGTCGGGTGGTGGCAGGGGCGACGGAGGCATCGGCAGCGGTCCGTCAGATGAGCTGGTCCTTAGGCGACTTTTAGGGGATCTCGCTGCCGACGCCATCGAGCCCTTCCGCCTCCTACGATCGAACACGCCGCTGTTCGAAGCAGGTTGAGACCCGCTCCCCGGCTGCGGCCCCCGAAGCGGACTTCCGCGTGGACCCGAGTACCGGTCCGCGTGCGGCTGCTCCCCCAGCCCCTCATTGCGCCGTCACGGCACCCTTGCCGGAGGACCCACATGACCTCACGATCAGCTCATCACCGCTCCCCCGGCCGAAGCCGCCGGGTGACCAGGCCCGCCCTCGGCCTCGCCGCTGTACTCAGCGCGGGCGCCGCCGTCCTGGGCGTGTCCTTCGCCGCCACCACGCCGGCCGCGCCGCACGCCGACGCGGCGGCCCAGCCCAACCCGAACTGCACCATCAAGGTTCCGGCCAACCCACTCACCGCCCAAGGCCTGGCCACGCCCTACACGTTGGAGGCGACCGTTCCGGCACAGGGAGCCTGCCACGAGTCCAACGGCAACCAGTCAGCGTTCGTCCAGGCCACCGTCCTCGACCCGGCCACCGGCGCGATATCCGTCTACAGTCCCCTGGTCATCGACAAGGAATCCGCCCCCGCCGTGGCGCCGGTCGTCCCGACCTTGCCGGCGAACGCCGTGGTGGGGATCTGGTTCGGCTACAACGGCAACGTCCTCACCCTGGCCGGCCAGACCACCGCCGGAAAGTGCACGGGCGGCACGCCGGGTGGACAACCCTTCGGTCAGTTCGCCTACTGCAACGCGCCGGCCTTCTTCACCGCCGCCAACACTGCGGAAGCGGCGGGCAAGCTCGCTGTCCCGCCGCTGGGCACGGCCCGCGACGGCAAGCCCTGCCCGACCACGCGTGACTTCAGCGTGGTCGACCAGGACCAGAGCGACAACGTCACCACCGAGTACCTGTCCACCGCCCAGGGCGCGACCGCCCAGAAGACCGCGAAGAATCTCTCCGCCATGAGCGGCGGGGGAACGACGCAACCCGCCGCATTGCTCAACGGCAGCGACAACCTGCTGCTCGACAACTTCCTGGACCCTGCACTGGGGTGCACCCCGTGGACGGCCCCCGATCTCGCCGACCCGGGCAGCAAGGTCACCTCGCTCGCACTCAACGAACTCCAGGCCGCCAAGCACCAGGCGGCGCCCGTCGCGCTCGTCCCGCTCAGCGACCCGATGGTCAACGAGAACAACCAGCAGAACCGCAACAAGACCAATCTCTACCGCGCGGGCGTGAATCAGCCCGCGCTCAGCACAGCGGCCAATGGCGACCCGGCGGCGTACTGCACCGACCTCGCCACACTCGGCGCCCAGCGCGTCAACCTCGACAAGCAGTTCACCGCCGCCGTCCCCTCACCCCAGGACGGCCAGAACCTCTTCGACTTCCTCACCCAGCGCCTCGCCGCCTCCCGCACCAACCTCGGCTGCCAGCAGCCGACGCCGACCGCGACACCGACCACCACCGGTCCTTCGCCGTCGAGCAGGACCACGGCGACCGCCAAGCCCACCGCCACCCCGACCGGCAAGCCGACCCCCACCCGGGCCTCCGCCACCTGTTCCCCGGCGCAGTTGCTCGGCAATCCCGGCTTCGAGACCGGTGCGGCCGCGCCATGGACGGCCACCGACGCCGTGATCTACGACTCCACGGGAATGCAGCCCCACTCGGGCAACTGGGACGCCTGGTTGGGAGGTTACGCCTCCCCCGCAACCGACACCCTGTCACAGCAGGTGACCGTCCCGGCCGGCTGCAGGGCCGGCCTCAGCTTCTGGCTGCACGTCGCCAGCTGCGACCCGTCCACCGGCGCCGACACCCTGACCGTCAAGGCCAACTCGACCGCCCTGGCCACCTACACCAACCGGGACGCAGCCGACGGCTATGTGCACAAGACCCTCGACCTCTCGGCCTTCGCAGGCCAGAAGGTGACGATCACCTTCACCGGAGTCGAGGCCACGGGCGCCGAGCAGACCAGCTTCGTGATCGACGACACCGCCCTCAACGTCTCCTGACCACGTCGGCGAGCGATCAGGGCGAACGGGTCCGAGGACGCACGCACCGGCGCACCGGCCGACCGCCGTGTCGCCCGCCCCCGTCCGAACACCGGCCCCGTCCGAACAGCGCCCCCGGCGGGCGCGGCATCCAGCCGCGCCCGCCGGAACCGTCCACGATCGGTGCCGACCGATGCCGCCGCCGATGGTGTGTCGGCAGTTCCCGAGGGCGGGCCGTGGTACTCCGGCAGCCGCGGCCACCCAGCCGAGACCGCTCGCTGTACCTCCGCTAAGGAAGCCCTAAGCCTCCGCTAAACTTCCCCGAATCCCGTCTGCATTACCCCGCTGACCAGCGGAAATCCATGACGGGCGGGGCCGTGGCCGACCGGATGGCCCGGTGTACCCGCCCCTGCCCACCCACCGGTTCGAAGACATTGTCAGCCGGATCGGCCCGTCGGCTACGGTGTGCGCCATGACATCCGTCCTCGTGGTGGAAGACGACCCGGCCATCCGTGCCTCGCTGATAGAACTGCTGGCCGGCCACCAGATGGTGGTGCGCAGCTCCCCCGACGGGTTCGGCGCACTGCGCGAGGTCGCCCAGTGGCAGCCGGACGCGGTGGTGCTGGACCTCGGCCTGCCGGACCTCGACGGCGCCGACGCGCTGAAGATGATCCGCGGCCTGTCCCAGGTCCCCGTGCTGGTGGCGACCGCGCGGGACGACGACGCCGAGATCATCAAGCTGCTCAACGCGGGTGCGGACGACTACCTGGTCAAGCCGTTCTCCGGCGGGCAGTTGCTCGCCCGGCTGACCGCCGTCCTGCGTCGCTGCACCAGCCCCGCTCGCACGTTCTCCCCCGGGGGCGGCGTCCCCGGGGCGGGCCCCGGGCCGCTGGTGCTGGGCGAGCTGCGGATCGACCCGCTCGCCCGGACGGTCCATCTCGCCGGCCGCGAGATCGGCCTGACCCGACGCGAGTTCGACCTGCTGTCGTTCCTGGCACTGAACGCCGACCGGGTGATCTCCAAACGACAGCTGCTCGCCGAGGTGTGGCGGCAGACGTACGTGGATGAGCAGACCGTGGACGTGCACCTGTCCTGCCTGCGCCGGAAGTTGGGCGAGCGCGCCGCCCGGCCGCGCTTCCTGCACACCGTCCGGGGCGTCGGTGTGAAACTGGTGTCGCCCCGGTGAGATCCGCCCTTGCCACGGTCGCACTCGCCGTGACGGTCATGGTCACCGTGTCGTTCCTCGTCCCGCTGGCCCTGCTCCTGCGCACCCACGTCCAGACCCAGGCGATGCTCGCCGCCGAGCAACGCGTGAACACCGCGATGCCGCTGCTGACCCTGGGCACGGACCAGGCCGATCTCGCCAAGGCGGTGGCCCGCGCGGACACCACGGGCCAGCTCTGCATCCATCTGCCCGACGGCAGCCGGCTGGGCACCACGCACGCCGAAACCCCGTTGCTGAACCGGGCGACGCAGGGCAGGACCGCTCTGATCGGCGACGTTCCCGGAGGCCGGGACTACCTCCAACCCGTCCTGCTCGGGCACGACCAGATCGCCGTGATCGAGGAGTTCGTGCCCAATTCGGAGCTGAACCGCGGACTGACCCGCGCCTGGACCATCATGGCCCTGCTCGCCACCGGACTGGTCATCGGCTCGGTGCTGGTCGCCGACCGCCTCGGCGCCCGCGTGGTACGCGCCTCCCGCAAGCTGTCCCACGCCGCAGCAGCCCTTGGCGCGGGTGACCTCGACATCCGCGTCGAACCCACCGGCCCGCCCGACCTCAGGGCGGTCGGCGACGCCTTCAACACCATGGCCGACCGGGTCAGGCAGCTGCTGGCGACCGAGCGGGAGCTGGTGGCCGACCTGTCGCACCGACTGCGCACCCCGATGACCGCACTGCGCCTCGCAGCCGAACGCATCGGCCCCACACCGGCCGCACCCCAGCTGGCGAAAGCGGTCGAACAACTCGAGGACGAACTGGACGCGATCATCGTCGCCGCCCGCACGCCCCTGTCCACCAGGTCCACCAGGGCTGAGTCCGGCGTCGCGCCACGCGCCACGGGCACCGGACTGCCCGGCCCGGCCCCGGGTGAGTCATGCCAGGTGTCCGAGGTCGCCGCCCACCGCGTCGGCTTCTGGGCCGTCCTCGCCGAGCAACAGGGTCGGGTCTGCACCTTCGAGGCGACGGACGAGCCAACGCCCGTTCAGCTGCCGGGCGATCACGTCGCGGCCGTGGTCGATGCCCTGGTGGGCAACGTGTTCCGGCATACCCCGGATGCCACCCGTTTCGCCGTGAGCGTACGGCGGACAGCCCAGAGCGTCGTCCTGGTGGTCGAGGACGACGGGCCCGGCATCGCGGACCCGGCCGTCGCGCTCTCCCGAGGAACCAGCGGCGCCGGATCGACCGGCCTCGGCCTGGACATCGCGCGCAGCGCGGCCGAGTCCACCCGCGGCCGCCTTCGCATCGGGCCCGGCCCGCTGGGCGGAGCACGGGTGGAGGTGGACCTCGCGCTGGCGGCCCAGGACCGACGGCCCCTCGGCCGTCCTTGGCGCAACCGCCGGCGGGGAACGCAGAAGCCGCGCGGCCGACACGGCTGACGGACCGGGACACAGCGAGGCTCGACTCCATTCCGCACGCAGCCCGAACACAGACCCGAAAGAACCCGTTACTGACGGAACGTCTCACAGATAATTCGCACACTGATGGATCATCATCTTTTGCTGACCGCTACCAGCTGGTAAATTCCCCCTCCCGCCAAGGTCGCCACCGGTGGACCTCGGCGGCGCCGGGTCCGGAGATCCCCCCGGGGAACGCCCGCCATTGAATCCACTGGTCACGGCGCCGCGCGGGGTGCCTCACCCACGGCATCCTCCGGCCGGCCCGCAGCGCCCGGCCCCGCCCTCGCGCCGGGCCGAGCAGTGACTGTCCGACAACTTGCCTTCCCACCGGCATGCTCAGGAGTGAAGATGCCACATTCGGGGACCGCGACGAGCCCGGAAGCCGATTCCGCACACCGGCTCCCGGGCAGCCGACAGCCGGACGAACCCAGCGCCACGCAGCCGACGAACCGTCACCAGGAGGCCGTGTCGGCGTACGCCAACACGTGCAGCGCCGACAGCCGCGCCGCGCAGGAGCTCGCGAACGAGGCGTGGCAGCGAGCAGTGGAAGCCTGCGGCCCCGGCAGCGACCCGGCCCCGAGCCGCCTGCACCTTCTGGCCGAGGTGACCAGGACAGCTGCCGAATGGGCCGACACGGGACGCGGATCGACACTGAGCCCGGCCTTCACCGCCTGGCTCGCAGACCTTCCCCGGCCCGGCGACGGAGCTGCGTCGGCGCGTGCGGCGCTCACCGCAGCGGAAGCGGACTCGCTCATCCTGAGCGCGTTCGAAAGCCTGCCCGCGGCACGGCAGGAAGATCTGTGGCAGCGCCTCGACGACACGACCGGGTCGCCCGCCCCGTGCACCGACAGCCCTGTCGGGCGCCGTCTCCAGGACGCCTGCCTCCAGGCCTACGCCTCCCGCGCGCCCCAGCGCTCCTGCCGGCACCTGGCCGCACGCCTCGGCGACCACGTCCGCCACGCCGGTAGCGGCGAAGCCGACGACCTCGACCGCCACCTCGCCAAGTGCGAGAGTTGCCAAAGTCTCCGGGCCGACCTCGACGCCATTCGCACCTGGCAACGGCCCGCCCTGCTCAAGGCACTGGTGCTGTGGGACGCGGGATCATCGCCCTCGGCCATGGCCCTCGCACCCGAGCAGGAGCCCCAGGACCCGACGCCCATCGATCCGAAATCCGACGATCCCAACCCCGGCACCCACGACAGGAACCGGCGCCTGCCCCGAGCGGCACGCACCGACGGCCGAACCGGTTGGCGCCTGCTCATACCCCTCGCCGCGGCAGGCGCCGGCGCCCTGGCCGCACTCGCCATCGCCGGCCTGCTCCTCACCACAGTGGAGAGGGCCGGAGAACATCCGCAGCCGGTCGACGCCCCGACCCTGCCCGCTCCCGGCAGGTCACTGCCGACCAACGGCTCCGACGATGCGCCGCCGGAAATCGGCCCGGCCGCAATGTCCTCCCTTCCGCCCACCGCCTCCGCCTCAGCCGCGGTTCCCACCAGCACCCCCCCATCGCCCACCCGACCGGTGACCGCCATGCCCACCAACACCACCCCTTCACCCACGCAACCGGTCGCCGCAGGGCTTCCGCTCGTCAACCACGGCTCGGAGCTCTGCGTCGGCCTCACGACCGCCGCACAGACCGCCGGCCCGCTTCAGCTCCAGCCATGCAACGGCCAGGCCACCCAGCGCTGGCAGCGGCTACCGGCCGGACAGGACACCTACCAGCTGCGCAACACCGGCACCGGGACATGTCTCGACGGCACCACCACGGGCGGAAACAGTGTCACTGTCACCCTCACGGCCTGCCGATCCGATACAGCCGAGCAACTCTGGCGATTCGCTCCGGACGCCCAGGCAGCCGCATTCCGCCTCCTGTTCGTTCCACCGGTCCCCTCCAGCGACTATCCCGCGCACCTCCTGGGCCCCCAAGACTGGACGAAGGCGAATCCACCGCACCCGGGATCACTTCTGATGCACCTGCCGAACTACTACAACTCCGACAGCTTCCTCTTCACCATGGGCTGACCCGGGACCCGGACACCGGCACCGCGCGCCGGGGGCACGGCCGGACTGCCCGCGGATCGCAGGCGGCGTGGCGTGCGGGAGATCTCCCGCGACACATATTCCATCCCGGCGGGGCGACGAACTGGCCGATACTCCGGCCCCAGGACGCCAGGAGTGACCCTCGAGGGGTTCGGTGCTCGACACCAGTGACACGGCGGTCTTCCCGGCCTGGACGTCGGCAAGGGCACCCACCACGGCCACGGTCTGACCGCCGCAGGCAAGACCGTCTTCGACAAAGGGCCGTCCAACAGCGAACCGAAGCTGCGGGACGCCTTCGACAAGCTCACCGCCAGCGACGTCGTAGCCGGAGTCCGTGACGACCAGCATCTCGTCGGCTGGGAGACTCACAGGCAGCGGCCGTTCTCTCGTACTTCGTTACCGGACATCTCGAAGCGTGGAGAACGGCCGCGTCGCCTGTCCCCGGTTCCCGGGGATCTCAGCAGGCCGAGTGACCGGCGAGGTTGAACGACAAGCTCAGAAGTGGTTGCCGAAGGCCGACGGGATCTGGATGGGCATGGCGGTCGGCGTTCCGCCGGCTGCCTGACTGGGAGTGGCGATCGGCTTTCCGCCAGCCGTGGGGCTGGGCGTGACGGTCGGCGTTCCGCCGGCTGTCGGGCTGGGGGCCGGCGCGAGGACCTGGCGGCAGCCTAGGCCGGTGAAGGAGTCGGCGAACCGCTGGTTCAGGAAGTCGAACAGCGTGCGTCCAGGCTGCGGCGAGGCGGCCTTGGCAGTGAACTCCTTGTCCCGTAGGAGCCGTTGGGTGTCCACGGTGGCGAGGGCCTGACAGTAGGTGCGAAGATCCGTGGTTGTGGCGTGATCGGCCGGCGGCGGGTTGCCGTCAGCGGGGAACTGCCGGGTCCGGTCCTTGCCTCCCACGGGCGGCGGGCCGGTGGGGCTTCCGGTGAGCGGGACCAGGCCCACGGGGGATGCCTTGAAGTTGGCTACCTGGAGCTCGTTCAGGGCGAGCGAGGTGACCCTACTGCCCGGGTCTGCCAGGTCGGGAGCCGTCCACGGGGTGCAGCCGAGCGCCGGGTCGATGAAGTTCGTGAGCAGCAGGTTGTCGCTGCCGGTGGACGGCGCGACGGCGCTGCGTGCCACGGTCGAGCCGGACAGCCGGCCGGTGGTGGCGGCGGTCCGCTGTGCTGTCGCACCGCGTGCGGTGATCAGGTACTCGGTGGTCACGTTGCCGTCGTGGTCCTGCCCGACGATGCCCAGGTCGCGGGTGGTCGGGCAGGGGCGGCCGTCACGGGCCATGCCCAGCGGCGGCACGACGAGCCGACCGGCGCTCTGCGCGGACCACGCAGAGTTGAAGAACTCGGCGGCATTGCAGGAGGCGAACTGGCCGAACGGCTGCATCGGTGATCGGCCTGCGCACTTGCCGGCGGCGGCGTGGCCGGCCAGGGTGAGGGTATTGCCGTCGAAGCTGAACCAGACGCCGACGACAGCGTGTTCGGGCAGCTTGGGCAGAACCGGGGCGACGGCGGGCTCACTGCCCTTGTCGGTCACCAACGGGTTGTAAACGAAGACCTTTCCGGTGTCCGGGTCGAGCACGGTGGCCTGCACGAAGGCCGCCTGGTGCGAGTTGCTCTCGTGGCAAGGGCCCTTGGCGGGGTCGGTGGCTGTCAGGACATAGGGGGTGGCCAGCCCGCGGGCGGTGAGTGGTGCGTCGGGCACGGTGAGCGTGCAGTCCGGGGCGGGCGGGGCGGCGACGGGGACGGTGTCGGCGAAGGAGACGCTCAGCAAGGACGCGCCGACGGCGAGCAGCCCACCGAGAGTCAGGCTGAGCGTGGCCACCCGGCTTCTGTCGGGCCGGGACTGGTGTCTGTTCGGTGTTCTGGGCATGCGTTGATCCTTTTGTCGTCGGACGTCGAAGGAGTGGCGGTACGGACACGATCGACAGTGCATCGATCCGAATCCTGGGCGGGGCCTGCCGATAGCGAAGGAGCGGGCGTCGGCCCGACAGCCGAAACACGCCGCTTGGTGGACCCGATCGTGCGGAGCGAGACGAGTTGTCGGTCGCGGTGGAGCGCAGGGCCGGCGCAGGGCATTGGTTGACGCCCATCAGCGGTTCTGCCAGGAGTCGATGATGTACATGGGAGGCTGGGGCTGGGTGGGCTGAGGCCACTGGACACCGGTGGTCCAGGTCAGGTCCGTGGACGGGTACTGCGCCTCGACGCCGGCCGGATACGCGGACCCGGGCTGGCCGGGGAAGGCCTGGGGCGGGTACGGCTGGGGGTACGCCTGCTGCTGTCGGGGGTCGAGCGCGGGCGCGATTGCCTGGGGGGCCCAGAACGTGGCGGGTGTCTGGGGCATGGCCTGGTACTGCTGCTGTTGGAGCGCCGCCTGTTCGGCCAGGTACTGCTGGTGCCCGGCGACGAGCATCGCGTTGAGTTCGCCGGTGTCCCATCGGGTGGTGGCGGGTTGCGCGCTCGCGGGTTCTTCGGTGGCCACGGGTTCGCCGGGCGGGAGGTCCACGTCGAGGGCGAGCAGGGCGGAGGATTCGCCGAAGACCGGCAACTGGTCGCCGGATGTCGTGGTGTTCGCGCGCCCGCCGGGGGTGGTCAGATCGGTGGCCAGCAGGCGGCGGTTGGCGTTGACGCCGGTGGTGTTCCGGCCCACGCCGTACAGGAACTTGATCAGCAGGACGAAGGCGACGGCGGCCATGTTGACGCCGTAGGACCAGATGACCCAGCCCTTGGCCGGCCGGCCTCCAGTCCGTGGGCGAGGGCGAGCGGCCAGGAGGCGTAGGCGACCCAGTGCATGGGCCGCCACAGCCGGGTGAGGCGGGGGTTGGCGGTGAACCGTCCGCGCAGTGCGCCGGTCACGGCGGCGAGGACGAGTAGTTCGGCGGCGAGAGTGCCGACGCCGACCACGAACCGGGTGCCGGGAGCGAACGGCACCACGGCCGTGGCCGGCGCGGCGTGGCCCTCGGCGACCTTGTTCCCGATGTGGATCACCAGGGTCACCACAGCGGCCGTGGACAGCGCGCGGTGCAGCGCCTGGACGACTACCCGGTGACGTGGTGTCAGGACCGTGCGATCGGCGGCGAGCAGGCCGAGGGTGACGCTGCCGCTGAGGGCCATCAGGGTCAGTACGCCGAAGAAGAAGTCGACGAACCGGAGCACCGCCTCCGTGCCGCTGCGGTTGTGCGCCGTCGCCGGGAGCTGGAGCGCCTGCAGCACGGTCGCGACCACACCGAGGACCACCACCAGCGCGACGGCCAGGATCGGAACGGGCAACCGCGGCAGCTCCGAGGCCTCCCCAGCGACAGCGGCGCGAAGCCGCCCGAACGCCCCCGCTGCCGAACGACGGCTTGGCGAATTCGATTTCCTCAAGGTCTCTCCTCGTCGAGTGGCAGCCGCCTGATCTCATGGCAGACCGGTTCACGTACTTCCCGGCGACACCGGAGACCTGCGCGGATGAGCGGCCGCCCTGAGTGCACGGGTAAACTTCCGGGCAGGTTGCGGCAGCGGGCCTACCAGTGGCTGCCGAAGACCGGAATGGGATCAGAACCCGTCATAGTCGGCATACCGGTCGGCATCGACGTCGGAACGCCGGTGGGCATACCGGCCGGCATCGGCGCAGGCATACCGGAAGGCATTCCGGTGAGCTTGGGCATCGGCATACCGGACTTTCCGCCAGTGGGCATACCGGTCGGCATACCGGAAAGCGGGAGTTGGGGATGGGCGTTCCATGCTGCGTTCCTCCAGGATGGGTGATCCGATGGGTGTGGTGCGGCAGGTGGCGGAGCCGGGTGCGCCGATTCAAGACCTGGTCGTGCCCGCCGGCCGATCATCCAGCGGTGGCCGGCCGGTACGCGTTCTCGCCGTCGGTCGACGTCGGCACGGCTGCCTGCCCGACCGAGCGCGGGACCGCCACAACGGCCGCAGACCGGGCCGGGATGCCGCTCTCCAGAAAGGCCGGCGACGCCGGCGTGCCGTCATGGGCACCGGCCACAGTGCCAGGAGTGTCGTGGGCCGGAGTCACCGGGCGGCTACGGGACCCCGGCCGACGACTCACCGCTTCGTCGGTGGCGACCCGCCGCAGCGCTTCGGCGGCCGATACCGCCGCGGGGGCACCGACTTCGGCGGCGTGTTCCCAGAGCGGGCGGACCACTCGTTCCGGGGCGGCTGCCCCGGTGGGGTCGGTCATGTCGTTCATGGAGTGATCCTCACTGTGCGGGTCGGGGACGCGAGGAGCCGCAGTGGAACGGCCGGAAGTCGGGGGCCGGTGACGCGGCGAGTGCCAGGGGCGTGAAGCCCGGACTCCGCCTGCCAGACGGACCGTGCGGGCGGAGCGGTCGGGGAAACCGCGAGCCCGGTACGGAAAGCCCTCAGAGCCTGGCTGACTGAGACCGACACTAAGGCCCGTCCACTCTCCGAAACACCGCCTCCGTGGAACTTTCGATTCCGCTAAGGGATCGCTCACCCCTGGCTTCGCCGTGCCTCGGGACGTGCCGGAACCGATTGCCAACGACGTTGTGCCGTAACGGCGTTGTCAGGCCCGGCTGGCCGGGCCGGGGCAGGTCCACAGTTGGAGCGGGGTGCCGTTGGCCCGGTATCCATCAAGTACGTCCAGGCACAGCCCGGATCTGGCGTTGGCCAGATTGCCGTCCGGGCGCACGGTCCACTTCTGGCTGTCCGATCCGGTGCAGAGGATGGCCATCACCCGGGTACCGTCCTGCCCGAAGTCCTGTGCGGGAGCAAGGCAGAGCGTGCTGTTGGCTGTGCGCAGTTCGTCGGCGGCGGTACGGGTCCACTGCTGCGTCGCGCGCCCGTCGCAGGTCCAGATCTGCAGGCTGCCGTCCGGGCCGGCTGTCAGGCAGTTGCCGGACGCGGCGTCCACCAGCACCTGGGCGGCAGGAACTACGGGCGGGGTCGAGCGAATGGTGCCGACCGGCGCCGACGCGACGGAGCCCGGTGTGGTGCCCGCCGGCGCCGGTACGGCGGGGCTCGGCGTGGTGCCCGCCGGCGCCGGCGCGACGGAGCCCGGTGTGCTACCGACCGGCTGCGGGGACGGCGCCCCGCTCGGGGAGGGCGACGCGAACGGCGAGAGCGAGAAATCGTTCTGCCCAACCGGGCCGCCGGGGATGGCCACCGCCGTCCCGTCCCCGGAGCCGGCCGGCGCGGTCAGTCCCGATATCTGCGTATACAGGACCACCCCCACCGTCAAGGCCAGCGCGAAGATCAGCACCGTCCTGCGGGTGAGCTGGCGGGCGGTAGCCCCGGACGACTGTGGATGTCGGCGTCTTCCAGGACCGGGATCACCGGCGCGGCGCTCGGCGGACGGATCCAGTTCGCCGATGACCGGAAGCACGATTGTCTCCGCCTCGGTTCCCGCCTCCGGCGCATCGAGTTCCAGGAGGTACGGCGGGATGCGCAGATCGAGGAGGGGGTCCGGCGGGAACGGGGCGTCGGATTGTGAATTGCAGATGTGGCCGGTGCCAGGCCCGCCGAAACCGCAGCGCTGACATCGTGGTCTGGAGTGCATTGGCACAACTCTCTTTGCTGTTATGCCGCTGGCAGGTGCGGCGCTGGTGGCCGGCAGCGCGCCGGCCTCTCCCGGCGCCAACGCGATCACCCGGGCTCCTCGTCACCCCGGTGGCTCGTCCGGGGTGACGAGCAGGGGTGCCGCCGGGCGGACGGACCGGGCCAGGCGGCTGGTCCTACTGCCCTGCGTTGCAGCAGGGCGGGAACTGGCTGATGGTGGTGGTGGGCTTGGCGCTCGTGTTCGGCGGGACCGTGGGTTTGGTTGACACCGTGGGAACCGCGGTGGGCTTGCCGCTCATGCTCGGGCTCGGGCTGGGCTTGCCGGTCGGAGTCGGGGCGGGCTGCTGGCAGCCAAGGCTGGTGAGCGAGGTGGTGTAGCGCTGGCTGAGGAAGTCGAAGAGGTTCTGCCCGGCCTGCAGCGAGGCCGCCGCGGTGGTGAACTGCCTGTCGAGGGCGATACGTTGGGCACCGGCCGTGGTCATGCCGGTGCAGTACGCCGCCGAGTCACCGTTGGCGGCGGCGCCCAGCGGCGGCTGGTCCACGCCCGCGCGGTAAAGGTCGACCTTGGCCGGGTTCTGCTTGCCGCTCTCCTGGACCATGGGGTCACTGAGCGGGACCAGGGCGATCGGGGCGGCCTGGAACTTGGCCGCCTGCAGCTCGTTCAGCGCGAGCGAGGTGACGTTGCTGCCCGGGTCGGCGAGGTCCGGGGCGGTCCACGGGGTGCAGCCGAGGGCGGGGTCGATGAAGTTGTCGAGCAGCAGGTTGTCACTGCCGTTCAGCAACGCGGTGGGCTGCATCATCTTCATCCCCCCGCTCAACGCAGCGGAGTTCTTCTTGGTCTTCTGCGCCGTTGTACCTTTCGCCGTCGCCAGGTACTCGGAGGTGACGTTGTCGCTCTGGTCCTGGTCAACGACACCGTAGTCGCGGGTGGTCGGACAGGGCTTGCCGTCCTTGGCGGTACCCAGCGCCGGAATCTTCAGCTTGCCGGCCTTGTCGGCCGCATTCGCCGCGGTGAAGAAGGCGGGAGCGTTGCAGTAGGCGAACTGCCCGAACGGCTGGCCGCCCGGGGTGCCGCCGACGCACTTTCCGGCGGCGGTCTGCCCGGCCATGGTCAGGACGTTGCCGGTGAATCCGAACCAGATGCCGACGACGGCACCGGCCGGCAGGGCCGGAACGACGGGCGCGGCGGCAGGTTTGGTCCCCTTGTCCACCACGAGGGGGTTGTAGACGGACACTGCTCCGGTGGCCGGGTCGACCACGGTGGCCTGGACGAACGCCGACTGGTTGGCGTTGGCCTCGTGGCACGCCCCCTGGGCGGCGTTGGTGGCCGACAGGACGTACGGCGTGGCCAGACCCTTCGCGGTGAGCGGGTTGGCGGGCACCTTCAGGGTGCAGTTCATGTTGGGCTGGGCGGGCGGCGCGGGCGTGGTGGCGGCGAAGGACACCCCCAGAGCGGCGGCGCCGGCGGTGAGCACGCCGCCCAGGCCGAGGCTGAGCGCCATCACCTTGCGGCTTCGACCGCGGGCGCGATGGCGAAATGGATCGTGTTTCATGTCAGTACTCCTGAAGGAGGCACCGGCACGGCTGATGCCTCGTCGGGGGAGGAAGGAGGAGGCGATTGCTGACAGGGGGGATCGCAATCGCGGTCGTTCTCCGGCGATGGCCGGCCAGGACGGTTACGGGCTGACGGCCCGGCAGATCGGCCGCTGGTGACATGGATGCTAAGAGATCCACGCGCTCGACGCTCCGTTCAGCGCCATCCCTAAACGACACATAAGGTTTTGCTCATTCAGGAGAGTGCTCACCCGGCCCGGCGGGCACGGCCGACATTTCCGACACACTCCGGTGATCCACTTCATGGCGACAAGGGCGTCACAGCCACCGCCACATCGGCCCTGACCTGCAGTGTCCTGACCCAGCGAGCGCCTTTGCGGGCCACGGACGAGACTGAGCGAATCCTTAGCAACCTCTTAAGGCGTATGCCGCCATCGGACCTTGACGTCGTTGTGCCTATACGCTCGGCGGCGTACCGCAGGCCGGAAACCTCCTGTCCCGTCCCGCAGTTGCCATCCAGGTCGCGGTCTCCCGCCGCCGTTCCTGAGGTGACGACCGGCAATCGATCCGCCGGGCCGGACACCGACCCGGTTTCAACCCATCACGGTGCAACGGCCACGGACGGCACCTGCGATCACGACGCCGACCCTCCGCGGTCGATGCCGCCAGGAGGTATGAAGATCACGACGACAGGCCTTCCCCAGCCCCAGCCCCAGCCACTGCCCTTCAGCGGATACGAGAACACCTCTTACCCGCCGGATTCCTACGTCAGCCCGCCGTACGACGCTCAGTTCGGCATCTGACCCTCGTGAGATCGAACCCCAGATCAGACCCGGCATGGAATGGCATTTGATGCTCTGTTCATCCGTGCACTTCGGAGTGATTGCCGTGGTGTCTGCACGCCCGTTCGGCCGCCGGCGGATGAGGAGTCCCGTCGGCAGAGAATCGAGAAGCCCTGCCGATGGAGACATTCGATGGAGACATGCGAGTATTTCGGGGCGGAAAGTCCCGGCGAGGTCACTCCAGACGTAACTGCCGGGGCGCTCTGGCCGCTCGCCCCGGCCGCCCCGGCCCGCACGCTGCTCGACACCCTCGTAGCGGCCGCCGAGGCCTGCCCGCACACCCCCGCGCTGGACGCCGGCGGCGAGGTGCTCGACTACCGCACGCTGCTGCGCCAGGTCGCCGAGTTCGCCGGCCGACTCGCCGCCGCGGGGATCGGCCGGGGCGACCGGGTCGGTGTGCGGGTGCCGTCCGGCACCGCCGACCTCTACCTCGCCATCCTCGCCGTGCTGCGGGTCGGCGCCGCGTACGTCCCGGTGGACGCCGACGACCCGGACGAGCGGGCCGAGATGATCTGGCAGGACGCCCAGGTCTGCGCGGTGCTCGGGGCCGGCCGCACCATCACGCCCAGCCCGCACGTCCGCCCCGGCGGGCAGCCGGCCTGGCCGTCGCCGACCGACGACGCCTGGATCATCTTCACCTCCGGCACCACCGGCCGCCCCAAGGGCGTCGCCGTCACCCACCGCTCGGCGGCGGCCTTCGTGGACGCCGAGGCCCGGCTGTTCCTGCAGCGCCGGCCGCTCGGCCCGGGCGACCGGGTGCTGGCCGGCCTGTCCGTCGCCTTCGACGCCTCCTGCGAGGAGATGTGGCTGGCCTGGCGGCACGGCGCCTGCCTGGTGCCCGCGCCACGCTCGCTGGTCAAGGCCGGCACCGACCTCGGGCCCTGGCTGGTCGAGCGCGGCATCACCGTGGTCTCCACCGTGCCGACGCTGCTCGCGCTCTGGCCGGCGGAGTGCCTGGCCCAGGTCCGCCTGGTGATCGTCGGCGGCGAGGCTTGCCCGCCCGAGCTCGTCGAGCGGATCGCGGTGCCCGGCCGGGAGTTCTGGAACACCTACGGCCCGACCGAGACCACCGTGGTCGCCACCGCCGCGCAGATGCATCCCGGGCAGCCGGTGCGGATCGGCGCCCCGCTGGACGGCTGGGAGATCGCCGTGGTGGACGGCGAGGGCAAGCCGGTCGCCTGGTACGAGACCGGTGAGCTGGTGATCGGCGGCGTCGGCACCGCCCGCTACCTGGACCCGGAGAAGGACGCCCAGAAGTACGGCCACAGCCCCTACCTGCGCAGCCCGCGGGTCTACCGCTCCGGTGACCTGGTGCGGGCCGAGCCGGAGGGCCTGGTCTTCGTCGGCCGCGCCGACGAGCAGATCAAGCTGGCCGGCCGCCGGATCGAGCTGGGCGAGGTGGACGCCGCGCTGCAGGCACTGCCGAGGGTACGGGCCGCCGCGGCGGCCGTGCGCAAGACCCCGGCCGGCGGCGAGGTGCTGGTCGGCTACCTGGTGCTGCACGACGGCGCCCCGTTCGACCCGGCCGCCGCCCGTTCGCTGCTGCTGGAGCGACTGCCGCAGTCGCTGGTGCCGGTGCTCGGCGTGGTGGACCAGCTGCCCACCAAGACCTCCGGCAAGGTCGACCGGAGCGCCCTGCCCTGGCCGCTGGCCACCACCGGCCCGGCCGCCGCCGACGGCCCGCGCCCGACCGGTACGGCCGGCTGGCTGGCCGGGCAGTGGGAGGCGCTGCTGGGCACCCCGGTCGGCGCCGACGGCGACTTCTTCGCGCTCGGCGGCACCAGCCTGTCCGCCGCCAAGCTGGTCTCGGTGCTGCGCGAGCGGTACCCCGCCGTCTCGATCGCGGACCTCTACGCCCGCCCCGGCCTGCTCGACATGGCCGCCAGGCTGGACGAGTTGGGCGGCCCGCCGCGCGAGCAGCGGACCGTCCGGCCGACCCCGCGCCGGGCCGGTCTGGTGCAGTTCCTGGTACTCGCCGTGCTGTACACGGTCAGCAGCCTGCGCTGGGTGCTCGGCCTCGCCGCGCTGGACAACCTGTCCGGCGGCACCCTGTTGCGAGCGCCGTACACCCCGTGGTGGCTGATCCTCATCGGCTGGGCGGTGCTGTCCAGCGCCCCCGGGCGGCTGGTGATCGGGGCCGGCACGGCCCGGCTGCTGACCACCGGGGTGAAGCCCGGCAGCTATCCGCGCGGCGGCTCGGTGCACCTGCGGCTGTGGGCCGCCGAGCGGACGGTCGCGATGTTCAACGTCGCAGTAGTGGCTGGTACCCCATTGGCCCGCTACTACGCCCGAGCACTTGGCTGTGAGATCGGTGAAGACGTCCATATGCACGCGATGCCGCCGGTGAGCGGCCTCGGCCGGTTCGGCGCGGGCTGCTCGATCGAGCCCGAGGTCGACCTGGCCGGCTGGTGGCTGGACGGCGACCTGCTGCACCTGGGCGCGGTCGAGGTCGGCGAGGGCGCCCGGGTCGGCACCCGGTCCACCCTGATGCCGGGCGCCCGGGTCGGTGCCCGGGCCGACGTCGCCCCCGGCAGCTGCGTACTCGACCCGGCGCCGGCCGACGCGCACGTGCACGGCTCGCCGGCCCGCCCGGTCCCCGACGCCGCCCCTGCGGGTTCCGGCTGGCCTCGCCCCGAGCATCACCGGTCCCGCCGCTGGGAACTCACCTACAGCCTTGGCCTGTTCGGCTTCGGCCTGCTGCCGCTGGCCTCCGCGGCGCCGGCCCTGGTGCTCGCCTACCCGCTGCTGGACACCGACCGGATGCTGGGCTCCGCGCTGCTGCAGCTGATGCTGGTGACGCCGGTGCTGGTGGCGGTCTCGGTGAGCTGCTACGCGCTGCTGCTGGTGCTGCTGGTCCGGCTGTTCAGCCGGCCGATCAGGCCGGGGTACCACCCGGTGCACGGCCGGGTCGGCTGGTGCGTCTGGGTGGTCGCGCGGCTGATGGACACCGCGCGCGGCTCGCTCTTCCCGTTCTACGCCAGCCTGTTCACGCCGGTCTGGCTGCGGCTGCTGGGCGCGAAGGTCGGGCGCCGGGTGGAGGCCTCGACGGTGCTCACGCTGCCCGGGCTGATGCGAGTGGACGACGGTGCGTTCCTCGCCGACGACACCCTGATCGCACCGTTCGAGGTGCGCGGCGGCTGGCTGCGGCTCGGGGCGGCCCGGGTCGGCCGACAGGCCTTCGTGGGCAACTCCGGCATCGTCGCGGCCGGCCGCGAGCTGCCGGACAACGCGTTGGTCGGCGTGCTCGCCGACACGCCGCCGCACGCCACGCCGGGCTCGTCCTGGCTCGGCCGGCCGGGCATCGCGCTGCCCCGGGTCGCGGACACCGGCGACCCGAGCCGCACCTACAGCCCGCCCCGGCGGCTGGTGCTGGCGCGGGCCGCCGTGGAGCTGTGCCGGTTCCTGCCGGTGGTGTGCACCGCGCTACTGGGCGACCTGGCCTTCGCCGCCCTGCAGGACGTGATGGACACCGACGGCCTGGCGGCCGCCATCGCCTGCGGCGGTCTGGTGCTGCTCGGCGCCGGCATCGCCGCCTGCGTGACCACCACCCTGGTGAAGTGGCTGCTGCTGGGCCGGTTCCGGGCCGCCGAGCACCCGCTCTGGTCGACCTTCGTCTGGCGCAACGAGCTGTACGACACCTTCGTCGAGGCGCTCGCCATGCCTTGGCTGGGCTCGGCCCTGATCGGCACGCCGTTCCTGAACATCTGGCTGCGCAGCCTGGGCGCCCGGATCGGCCGGGGTGTGTGGTGCGAGACGCACTGGCTGCCGGAGACCGACCTGGTGCGGGTGGACGACGGCGCCAGCGTCAACCGCGGGGTGGTGCTGCAGACGCACCTGTTCCACGACCGGGTGATGCGGCTGGACGAGGTGCACCTGACCGAGGGCTCGTCGATCGGACCGCACTCGATCGTCCTGCCGGGGGCCACCCTCGGGCCGGGCTCGTCGGTCGGCGCGGCCTCGCTGGTGATGCGCGGCGAGGAGGTGCCGCCGGCCACTCGCTGGCTCGGCAACCCGGTAGCCACCTGGTCGCAGACGCTCCCCGAAACCCCCGGGCACCGCAGCCGCGGAAGACACCGCGCGCCCAAGGCCGGACGGACAGCCCCGACGATGCCTCACCCGCCAGAGGCGATGAACTCAGGACCGAGTACCTCGCAACGCTGAACGGCGGTCAGCAGAAGACCAAGGCGACACAGCACGGTCCACCGATCGGACGCGCTTCGGTCCGGCACAGGCCCGCCGCCGGCCATGCGTCCCTGGCGCAGGCGGAGCCCCGGAGACGAAAGGCGCCGCCACCCACCGCCGGCTGCCGCGCTCGCTGGCCGAGGCGCTCACCGCGTTCGAGACCGGCCGGCTCGCCTCCGATGTGCTCGGCGAGCAGGTCGTCGCGCACCTGGCCGGTGTCGCCCGCCTGGACCTGGAGCACCACGCCGCCCGCGTCACCGAACCGAGCTGGAGCGCGGTCTCACCCAGGCATGAGCCCCGGGTCGGCGGCGGGTCGACCCCCTCCCCGCCCCTCCCAACTTCCTTCCATTGACTTCCCGTTGGAGACCATGATGGACACCACCCCCCACCCCGGCAGCCACCCCGTCGCGGGCCCGGCCACGTCTGCCGTGCCCGATCTGCTGAGGGCCGTACACCTGGTCGATGTCGCCGCTCCCGGCATGAAGGGCCTGGCCCTGTGGCTGGCCGGCAGTGGCGCCGACGTCACCGGCAGCGTCCCCGAGGCCGACCGGGACAGCCCGGCGGTGGCCGCGCTGAGAGCTGCCGGCGTCCAGGTGCGGGTGGGCTTCGAGCCTGAGCACGTGCGCACCGACCGGACGGCCGTGGTGTGGTCGGGTGTCTTCGCCGGGGCACATCCCGAGCTCGACCACGCCCAGGTGCTGCGGCTGCCGATTCTCGGCCGGGCCGCCGCGCTCACGGCCATCTGCGCCCAGGCGGGGTCCGAGGCGGTGGCGGTGGCGGGCAGTCACAGCACCGCGAGCGCGGCAGCCGCCCTGGCCGCCGTGCTGGATGACGGCCGGACGGGCTGGGTCCTGAACGCCCCGGCCGGCGGCGGCAGCGCCGGCCACGCCGGGGACGGCCGTATCGTCGCGGACTTCTGCCCGGACACCGCCACCCACGAAGCCGCTCCGCCCGGCGCCCGGCAGCACCGCCCCGCACCGCACTTCCTCCACCACGAGCCCCACTTCGCCGCCGCGCTCATCCTGTCCACCGGCGCGAACGCCCCGCACTACGAGGACAACATCGCCGGCCTCGACGCCGCCGAGCGCCTCGCCCGCCGCGCCGGCACCGTCGTCCTGCCCACCTGGGACAACGGCGCGAAGATCCTGCGCGAGCGCCTGGGCGACCGGCCCGGACCGCATGTGGTCACCGTCGGCACCGACCCGGCCGATACCGTGTGGATCATGAGGCCCCGCTGGACCGGCGAGGACTTCCGCGTCACCCTGCGACACGAGGGGACGGACCACGCCTTCGTCCTCCCGGTCACCGGCCGCCACCACGCCCTGGCCGTGTGCGCCGCCATCGCCACCGCCCTGGTCCTGGGCGAGGACCCGCAGACCCTCGCCGAGCGAGCCAGCGCTTTCCGCGGCGTCGAGCGTTCGCTGGCCACGGTCGGCACGCAGTCCGGCATCACCGTGGTGGACTCCCGTGCCCGGCACCCGCGCGAGATCGCCCAGGACGTCACGGCCGCCCGGATGCTCACCGAGGGCTCGCTGGTCGTGGTCCTGGAGCCGGATGGCATCGCCCGCACCAGCGCACACGCCGCCGAACTCGGCGCCGCTCTCGGCGATGCCGACCACGCGGTGCTGCTACCGGTCAGCACCCCGCTTGCCGCCCACCTCGCACCTGATCCGCTGGACGCTGTCGAGCAGGCCGCCCGCCAGGCGCTCGGAGCAGGAGCCGTCCACCGCGTCCGCTCCGGACCGTGCGAACCCGGCCCGGAGCAGCGGATCTTCGAGACAACCACCGAGGGCGACCTCGTGCTGGTCGTCGGGACCGACCAGGCGGAACGGCTCGGACCGAGGCTGCTGTTCCACCTCGCCGCCCCGGACGTACCGATCCCGCAGCAGCTGCGACCCGCCCGAACCACCCCGACGGAGAAGACGCCGTGACCTTCGGCACTCCGCCCAACCTCACCGGCGCCGAGCGCAGGCCGATCGTCCTGGCGGCTGCCGGCGCCGGCCACGACCAGATCGCCGCCGACCCCGAGACGCGGCTGAGGGGGCGCCCCTCACTCCAGGGACTGAGGGGCGCCCGGAGCACACCGGCCAGCAGGCCCCAGACACAATCCCGCGAGCGGCGTCTCCGCACCCATGAGGGCGCTACCCGCGCGACCATGGCGAGGGCCGGGCGCCCGTCCACCCAGGAGCGCCAGGTGCAGCGCCGCGCCTGCCCCGCCTCGCCGACAACCGAGCCACGCCCGATCTCCCCCCGGCCCCGTGCGGCCGCCGTACCCCCCGGTGCGCGCGACCTGCCC
>NZ_JAHTKP010000083.1 GCF_019192735.1 Kitasatospora aureofaciens | reverse complement strand
GATCTTGCCGTCGGTGGTCGCCGAGGGCAGGGTCGCGAAGGAGTCGTTCAGCAGCACGATCTGGGCGACCGCCTTGGTCGCGTCGCTGCCGGTGCCCATCGCGACGCCGATGTCCGCGTCCTTGAGCGCGAGCACGTCGTTGACGCCGTCGCCGGTCATCGCGACGGTGTGGCCGCGCGACTGCAGGGCGCCGACCAGCTCGCGCTTCTGCTGCGGGCTGACCCGGCCGAACACGCTGGTTCGCTCGGCGGCGTCGGCGAGCGCCTCCGGCTCGGCGGGCAGCGTGCGGGCGTCCAGTGGGCGGTCGGCGCCGGGCAGGCCGAGGTGGCCGGCGACCGCGCCGACCGAGACGGCCGCGTCGCCGGAGATCACCTTGGCCCGGACGTGCTGCCCCTCGAAGTACCGCAGGGTGGCGGCGGCGTCCTCGCGCAGCCGTTGCTGGAGCACGACCAGGGCGAGCGGGGTGAGGCCGGCGGCCGGGTCGGGGGAGTCCAGCGGGACGGGGGTGCGGCCGAGCAGCAGGACGCGCAGGCCCTTGGCGCCCAGCTCGTCCACTTCGGTGAGCGCCGGGTGGCCGGCGGGCAGCAGGACGTCGGGGGCGCCGAGCAGCCAGCTGGCCTCGCCGCCCTGCGGCTCCAGCAGCTGCACGCCGCTCCACTTGCGGGCGGAGGAGAAGGGCATCGCCTCGATCACCCGCCAGCCGTTGCTGCCGCCGTCCGCGCGGCCGTCGCCCGGGGGGCGGTCGCCCGGGGAGCCGTCGCCGCGTCCGTACGCGTCGATGACGGCCTGCATGGACGGGTTGGGGCGGGCGTCGGCGCCGGCCATCACACCGAGCGCGTGCTCGATCGTCTCCGGGGCGATCGCGCCGGATTCGCCGTTCGAGAGCACGCGCAGGTCGATGACGTCCATGCCGCCCTCGGTGAGGGTGCCGGTCTTGTCCAGGCAGACGGTGTCGACCCGGGCCAGCCCCTCGATCGCCGGGAGTTCCTGCACCAGGCACTGCTTGCGGCCGAGCCGGATCACGCCGATCGCGAAGGCGACCGAGGTGAGCAGCACCAGCCCCTCCGGGACCATCGGCACGATGCCGGCCACCATGCGGCGCACGGCCTCGCGCCAGTCCCGGCCCTCGACCGCCAGCTGGCTGATGATCAGGCCGAGGGCGGTGGGGATCAGCAGGTAGGTGATGAACCGCAGGATGCTGTTGATGCCGCTGCGGAGCTCCGACTTCACCAGGGTGAACCGGCTGGCCTCCTCGGCCAGTTGTGCCGCGTACGCCTCGCGGCCGACCCGGGTGGCGGTGAACGCGCCCGCGCCGGCCACCACGAAGCTGCCGGACATCACCTGGGCGCCGGGCTGCTTGAGGACGGGGTCGGGCTCGCCGGTGAGCAGCGACTCGTCGATCTCCAGGCCGTCCGCCTCGGTGACCTCGCCGTCGACGATCACCTTGTCGCCGATACCGAGCAGCACGGTGTCGTCGAGCACGATCTCGGCGACGGCGATCTGCTGGACGGCGCCGTCCCGGCGGACCTGCGGGCGGGCCTCGCCGATCAGCGCCAGGCTGTCCAGGGTCTTCTTGGCGCGCAGCTCCTGGATGATGCCGATCGCGGTGTTGGCGACGATGACCAGGCCGAACAGGCCGTCCTGGATCGGTCCGACGATCAGGATGATCCCGAACATCACGCCGATGATCGCGTTGAAGCGGGTGAAGACGTTGGCCCGGACGATCTCCTTGGCGGAGCGGCTGGACCGTACCGGGACATCGTTGACCTGCCCGCGGGCGATCCGCTCGGCCACCTCGGAGCTGCTCAGCCCACCACGGCGGCCGGGCAGGAGCCCGAGGGGGTGCGCACCATCGGGCCGGTCGCCGTCGCCGGGCTGCTCTTCCGCGGGGTGGGCAGGCTGCGTCATGGCACCGACTCTACGGGTGCCTTTTGTCCGATGCGTGCTACTAAAGGACCATTCAGTCCGACCGGGTGGCCGGGTCCTGACCGTCCCCATCCTCGGCCCGGTGCGCCGCCTCGGCGGCGCGGCTGCGGGCGATCGCGTTCCGGCGGGCGCGGCAGTACCAGAGGCCGATCAGGCCGAGCAGGCCGCCGGCCAGGCAGATCCACGGCCAGGTGCCGTGGCCGTGGTCGGAGAGGGTGCCCTGGAACGGGAGCAGGGCCAGGAAGGCGACGAACCACAGCACCGTGCCGCCGCCGACGATCGCGACGTCGTTGGCCTCCAGAGGAGGGGGCGAGGGGTGCAGCGGGGTCTTGGGCATGGGGCCTAGCGTACGGTGCGGTGGGCGCTCGGCCGTTGCCCTGCGGGCTGTGGGCAGGCTCTATGCGGGCCGGGGGGAGGCTCTATGTGGGCTGAGGGCGGGCTCTATGCGGGCCGCAGGCAGGCTCTACGCGCGAAGATAGCGTGTGTGCGATCAGGAAACCATACTTAAAGTTCCGCGCCCGGCCACCGTCGCCCCGGGCGTTCTCACCCTCTCCTCCGCCCCCCACAGAGGACGCACGCATGCCTGTGGTCCCGTCGACCACCGAGTCGCCCGAGCCCGCCGCCACCGCGCCCAGGCCCCCGTCCGGCGCCCTGGACCGCTACTTCCGGATCACCGAGCGCGGCTCCTCCCTGCCGCGCGAGATCCGCGGCGGCGTGGCGACCTTCTTCACCATGGCCTACATCCTGGTGCTGAACCCGATCATCCTGGCCAGCGCCACGGACCTGAACGGCACCCACCTGGACAGCGCCCAGCTGGTCACCGCGACCGCCCTCACCGCGGGCCTCACCACCCTGCTGATGGGCGTCATCGGCAACGTCCCGATCGGCCTGGCCGCCGGCCTCGGCGTCAACACCATCGTGGCGCTCCAGCTCGCGCCCAGGATGACCTGGCCGGACGCCATGGGCATGGTCGTGCTGGCCGGCTTCGCGATCATGCTGCTGGTCGCCACCGGCCTGCGCGAGCGGGTCATGAACGCCGTCCCGCTCGGCCTGCGCAAGGCCATCGCGATCGGGATCGGCCTGTTCATCAGCCTGGTCGGCCTGGTCGACTCCGGCTTCGTCAGCCGCATCCCGGACGCCGCCCACACCACCGTCCCGCTCCAGCTCGGCGGCACCGGCCACCTGCTCGGCTGGCCGGTGCTGGTCTTCGTGATCGGCCTGCTGCTCACTCTGGTCCTGGTGATCCGCAAGGTGCCCGGCGCGATCCTGATCAGCATCGCGGTCAGCACCGCCGTCGCCGTGGTGATCGACAAGCTGGTCGACATCCCGGCGCTCAAGTGGGGCCTGACCGTTCCCGCGTGGCCCGGCAGCCCGGTCGCTGCCCCGGACTTCGGCCTGGTCGGCAAGGTCAGCCTGTTCGGCGGCTTCGGGAAGGTCGGCGTGCTGACCGGCGCGCTGTTCGTCTTCACCGTGCTGATGTCGTGCTTCTTCGACGCGATGGGCACGATCCTCGGCGTCGCCGACGAGGCCCACCTGCTCGACGAGAAGGGCGACCTGCCGGGCATCAGCAAGATCCTGATGGTCGACGGCATCGCCACCGCGGCCGGCGGCGCCACCTCCTCGTCCGCCAACACGTGCTTCGTCGAGTCCACCGCCGGCGTCGGCGAGGGCGCCCGCACCGGTTTCGCCTCGATCGTCACCGGCCTGCTCTTCGTGGTGGCCCTCTTCCTCACCCCGCTCGCCACCATGGTCCCCGCCCAGGCCGCCACCCCGGCCCTGGTCACCGTCGGCTTCCTGATCCTGGCCAACTCGATCAAGGAGATCGACTGGGCCGACCACACCATCGCGATCCCGGCCTTCCTGACCATCGTGATGATGCCCTTCACCTACTCGATCACCAACGGCATCGGCTCCGGCTTCATCGTCTTCTGCATCCTGCGCATCGCCGCCGGCCGGGGCCGCAGCGTGCCGATCCCGCTGTACGCGGTGGCGGCGGTGTTCGCCTTCTACTACCTGATGCCGGCCTTCGGCCTGCTCTGACGCCAATGCTCTGACGTCCTGCTCCGACGTCCTGCGGTCCCACGTGGCCCCGCCTTCCTCCGGGAGGGCGGGGCCACGGCGTTTCCGGAGCCGCGCGAAGCTGTCAAAAAGGCGCCTGTGTGAGGCAGTTGGCGGTGGGCATACTGCCTGGACGGAGACGGGGAGGGGACTCGACCGATGGTGCAACAGGATCCGCCCGGGGGAGACGAGGCGAAGCTGCTGCCGGAGCTGTTCTGGACGGCGGACAAGGCCTCGCTGGACGGACAGCGCGAGACGCTGCGGTGGTACCGCGGGCTTATCGCGATGCTGGTGATCGCCGCCGTGGTCGGCTCGTTCCCCGGGCCGGACAACGGGGACAGCGACATCACGCCACTCTTCTCGGTGGTGGCGTTCCTGATCGCGGGCTACTTCTGGTCCCGGCTGCGCCGCAGCAACCCGCAGGGGCGCTGGTACGAGGCGCGGGCGGCGGCCGAGTCGGTGAAGACGCTCGCCTGGAAGTACTCCGTCCGGGCCCGGCCGTTCGACGGCGAGGCGGAGTCGGCCGACGTGGACCGCGGCTACCTGCTGCAGCTGGAGGACGTGCTGCGGGCCTTCGAGGACCCGGAGATCGTGCCGCCCGGCACCGTCCCCGAGATCACCCCGGAGATGCGGCGGGTCCGGGCCGGCAACCTGACCGCCCGGCGGACGCTCTACCTCCGCACCCGGGTCGAGGGCCAGCGCACCTGGTACCGGTCCCGGGCCGAGGCCTGCGAGTCGCAGGCGGTGACCTGGGGGCTCGGCATCGCGGCGCTGATCATCATCGGTGCGGCGGCCGCCATCGCGCAGGCGACCGGCGCCCTCCAGGTGCACGTCTTCGGGGCCAGCTCGGCCGCGGCCGCGTCGATCATCGCCTGGACCCAGCTCAAGCAGCTCCGCCCGCTGGCCGCCGCCTACCAGCTGGCCGCGCGCGAGCTGGAGAACGTCGGCAACCAGCTGTCCGACCTCGACTTCCGGGGGCCGGACGCGGAGGCCCGCTGGGCCCGGCTCGCGGCCGAGGCCGAGGACGCGGTGTCGCGCGAGCACACCACCTGGCGGGCCCGCCGGGCGTTCCCGAGGTAAAGGGGGGATCGGGGGAGGGGCTGCGGAGATCCGGCGACGCACGCGTCATCCCGAGGACACAGGTGTGCGGGGTACGTGAGGGTCGGGCGAGAACGCGCCAAACGTAATCGTTACGTGTCCATGTCCTGGTTTCATCGCCTCCGCGCGACCCCAGTCCTGCCCGGAGGCCCCCCTTGCGCATTCTCCTGATCGCCAGCGCGTTCAACAGCCTGACCCAGCGCGTCCACGCCGAGCTGCGCGGACGCGGCCACCAGGTCGCCGTCCAACTCGCCCTCGGGGATGATCAGATGCGGGCCGCGGTGGACCGCACCGACCCCGAGCTGATCCTCTGCCCGATGCTGACCAAGGCCGTGCCGGAGGACATCTGGCGCAGCCGGACCGTCCTCATCGTGCACCCCGGCCCGAAGGGTGACCGCGGCCCGTCCTCGCTGGACTGGGCGATCACCGAGGGCGCCGAGCGCTGGGGCGTCACCGTCCTGCAGGCCGTCGAGGAGATGGACGCCGGCGACATCTGGGCCTCCGTCGAGTTCCCGGTCGCCGACTGCGGCAAGAGCGAGCTGTACCGCAACGAGGTCGCCGACGCCGCCGTCGAGGCCGTCCTGCTGGCCGTCCAGCGCTACGAGGGCGGGCTGTTCACCCCCGAACCGCTCGACTACGACCGGCCCGACGTCCACGGCCGGCTGCGGCCGTTCCTCCGGCAGGACGTGCGCCGGATCGACTGGGCCGCCGACGACACCGCCACCGTGCTGCGCAAGCTCCGCGCCGCCGACTCCCAGCCCGGCGTCCTCGACGAGCTGTACGGGCGCGAGTACTTCCTGCACGGCGGCCACCCCGAGGACGAGCTGCGCGGCCCCGTGCCCGGCGCCGTGCTCGCCACCCGCGACGGCGCGATCTGCCGGGCCACCGTGGACGGCGCGGTCTGGATCGCGCAGCTGCGCCCGCGCCGAACCCCGGGCGGGCCGGCCACCTTCAAGCAGCCGGCCGCGACGGTGCTCGCCGACGAGCTGCACCGGGTCTGCGAGGTGCCGGTGACCCCGTCGGCCGCGGCCCGCCGCGCGACCTGGTCGGAGATCCGCTACCACGAGGACGGCGAGGTCGGCTTCCTCGAATTCGCCTTCCCCAGCGGGGCGATGAGCACCGACCAGTGCCGCCGCCTGCTCGCCGCCTACCGCGAGGCCGCGGACCGGCCCACCTCGGTGCTGGTGCTCGGTGCGCCCCGGGACTTCTACTCCAACGGCATCCACCTCAACGTCATCGAGGGCGCGCCCTTCCCGGCGCTGGAGTCCTGGGAGAACATCAACGCGATGGACGACGTGGTGGCGGCGATCCTCACCACCACCGACAAGCTGACCGTCTCGGCGCTGGCCGGGAACGCCGCCGCCGGCGGGCTGATGCTGGCGATCGCCGCCGACGAGGTGTGGTGCCGCGAGTCGGCAGTGCTCAACCCGCACTACCGGCTGATGGGCCTGTACGGCTCCGAGTACTGGACCTACACCCTGCCGGGCCGGGTCGGCGCCGAGCAGGCCGAGCGGCTCACCACCGAGGCGCTGCCGCTCGGCGCGGATCACGCGCGCCGGATCGGCCTGGTGGACCGTACGGCGGGCGGGGACGCGGCCGGGTTCCGCCGCTGGGTGGCCCGCGAGGCCGCCCGGCTCGCCGCCTCGCCCGAGCTCACCGGGCGGCTGGTGGACAAGAAGCGCCGCCGGGCCGCGGACGAGGAGGCCAAGCCGCTGGCCGACTACCGGGCGGAGGAGCTGCGGCGGATGCACGCCAACTTCTACCGGGCGGACGAGCCGTACCACACGCTGCGGCGGAACTTCGTGCACAAGGTCTGCCCGGTGGCCACGCCGGAGCACCTGACCGGGCTGCTCGGCCGGCCCGAACAGAGCCGGCCCGAATAGAGCCCCGAACCAGTCGGTCCGAGAAGCATGAAGCCGCGCCGGCGCGACTGCGCGCTCAGCGGCCGGCGCGAGGCCAGCGGCGCGGCAGGGCCGACCATGACGGGCTGGGTGACGCTCCGGCTCGGCGACACCGCGAAGGCGAGCGCGCCGAAGAACACGTAGCAGCCGAGCCCGACCCCGAGCGGGAAGATGAACTCCAGGGCCATCACGCCGCCCTGGGTGTTCTGCGAGAAGTCGAGCTGGACCGCGATCGCCGCCATGCCCGTGTAGTGCATCGCGCAGACGGCGACGCCCATCACCGGCGCCGCCGCCAGGACGGCGAGCGTGCCCTTGATGTTCAGCGCGGCCCAGAGCGCGGCCGTCGCCGCGAACACCGCGATGCCGATCGACAGCGCCACCGTGGTGTGGTCGTAGCCGACGTGCCCGGGCAGGACCATCGCCGCCATGCCGAGGTAGTGCATCGCCGCGACCCCGAGGCCGGTGGTCAGCCCGCCGGCGAGCAGCGACAGGACCGGGCGGCGGCTGTACCCGACGGTGAACAGGCCGATGCCGACCACCACGATCGCGACCACCAGGCTGAGCACGGTCAGTCCCGGCTTGTAGGTGATGTCTACGCCGGAGACGGAGAAGCCGAGCATCGCGATGAAGTGCATCGACCAGATCCCGGCACCGAGCGAAGTCGACGCGAAGAGGAGCCAGTTGATCCGGGTGCGGCCGTGCGAGACGAGTGCCCAGCGGGCGCTGCGCAGGGCGACGAAGGCGCCGAGGCAGGCGATGAAGTACGAGACCGCCGGTGTCACCCAGCCGTGGTCGGCATGATGGATCTCACCCAATTGAGCTCCCTGGACGAGGGGATGAGGGCGCCAGGGCTCGGGCGGACGCGGGCGGCCGGGAGGGCATGGCCGATGGACTACGTGCAGAGATGGGCACGGACAGGGTCCGCCGAGGGGAGACCTGGCGTGTGGTGCCCCTGACAACGGGGACAGTAGCCATTACCCGCCAGTCGCACAAGGTTCGACTGTTTCGTGAAGTCCCAGGTCAGCATGGCTCTTTACGAGGTCTGCAAGATCTTGGCACCAACCCCTGACACCGCCTGCGCATGGCCACCCAGCCGGCTTGTCCGTTACTCCAGGGGAGCTAGCCCGAACGGGTGCCCGGCCGGGTCGATCAGCACCTTGAGCGTCCGCCCGTGCTGGTACGTCGGCTCCGTCGCCCCCAGCGCCAGCGCCTTCGCGGTGGCCTCCTCCAGGTCGTCCACGTAGAAGTCCAGGTGGAAGTGCTTGCTGCCGTCCGGCTCCGTCCACGGCTCCGGCCGGTACCCGAGTACCCGCCCGAACCCCAGCGGGCTGCCGCCCTCCGGGTTGTCCAGGATCGCGAAGTGCTCGTCCGCGTGCCGCGTCTCCCACCCCAGCAACTCGCCGTAGAACGCGGCCAGTGCGACCGGGTCGGCGCAGTCGATGGTGACCATGGCGAGCCGGGCGAAGCCGGTGTCGTTCTGTTCGGCCTGTTCGGCGGCGAGGTCGGACATGTCTGGTCGGCCCTTCTGGGAGGGGAAGTGCGGGCGCCCGGTGGCGCATCGGATCGAGACCTACGACCAGCATGGCACCGGGGCGATCTTCTGGCGCGGCGGTGAACGCCGGCGAACGGCGGTGAACGGCGGGGTCGCGGCGGTGAACTGCGGGGTGTACGGGAACCAATTTTCCTTAGCGAGAGTAATGACGTAAGCTAAAGAACATGCCCGAGATGTCCGAGCAGGACCTCGCAGCGATCAGTCAGCTGCGGTCGTCCACGATGCGCCTTGCCCGCCGCCTGCGTCACCAGCGGGTCGAGGAGTCGCTGAGTCCTACCGAGATGGGGGTGCTGGGCACCCTCGCCCGGTGCGGGAAGGCGACGCCGGGTGAGCTCGCCCGGAAGGAGCACGTGCAGCCGCCTTCGATGACCAGGATCGTCGCGATGCTGGAGGAGAAGGGGCTGGTGCGGCGGGAGCCGCACCCCGAGGACCGCCGGCAGGTGGTCGTCAGCAGCACCGAGCAGGCCGAGGTGATCCTGGCGGAGAGCCGCCGGCGTCGCAACGCCTGGCTCGCCGAGCTCGCCGAGGGGCTCGACGAGGAGGAATGGGCCGTCCTCCGGGAGGCCGCGCCCGTGCTCTACAAGCTCGCACACTTCTAGGCACACCGACTCCGGCAAGCCGGAAGACAAAGGAGTACCGCATCACCGCAGGACCGACCACCGAATCCAGGAGCGCGACGGCCGTCGTACGGGCCGTCGCGCCGCGAGGGGAGAACACCGTGACACCGCCGGCCGCAGCCAGCGCCGCCGCCATCCGTACCGACGAGCCGACCACCGACCCCGCCGCGGCGAGCGCCGCGGCCGCCGATTCCCAGGCACCCGCCCCCACGGGGCTGCCGGGCAACGGCGACGACGACCCCGACGAACGCACCGCGGCGGACGACCCCGCCGCTCCCGGCCGCAGCCACGCGTCCCACCCGTCGCCCACCGCCACCCTTTCAGCGACGAGCTCCGCTCGGCCCCTCTCATTTCCCACAGGCGCCCGCTTCACGAGGCCCGGGGGGATGTTCTCCTCCCTGCGCGTTCGCAACTACCGCTACTACTTCGCCGGCCAGGTGGTGTCCAACACCGGTACCTGGATGCAGCGGATCGCCCAGGACTGGCTGGTGCTCAGCCTCACCGGCAGCCCGCTCGCCGTCGGCATCACCACCGCCATGCAGTTCCTGCCGATGCTGCTGCTCGGCCTGTTCGGCGGCGTGCTCGCCGACCGGATGCCCAAGCGCCGGCTGCTGATCTACACCCAGGGCGCCATGGGCCTGCTCGCCGCGGGCCTGGCCGTACTGACCGTCGGCGGAGTGGTGACGCCGTACTACGTCTACGGGTTCGCGCTGCTGCTCGGCCTGGTCACCGTGGTGGACAACCCGACCCGGCAGGCCTTCGTGTCCGAGATGGTCGGTCCGAAGGACCTGGCCAACGCGGTCAGCCTGAACGCCGCCAACTTCCAGACCGCGCGTCTGGTCGGCCCCGCCGTCGCGGGCCTGCTGATCGCCGCGGTCGGCAGCGGCTGGGCGTTCGCCGTCAACGCGCTGTCCTTCGCCGCCGTGATCGGCGGGCTGCTCGCCATGCGGGAGAGCGAACTGCGCCCGACCGACCCGATCGCCCGCGAGAAGGGGCAGCTGCGCGAGGGCCTGCGGTACGTGAAGGAGCGGCCCGAGCTGCTCTGGCCGATGGTGCTGGCCGGGTTCATCGGCACCTTCGGCTTCAACTTCCCGACGCTGCTCTCCGGTTTCGCCTACGACACCTTCAAGGTGGGCGCCGGGCAGTACGGCCTGCTGAACACCGCGATGGCGGTCGGTTCGCTGGCCGGCGCGCTGCTCGCGGCCCGTCGGGGCGCGCCCCGGCTGCGCCGCCTGGTGGCGGCGGCGCTGGGCTTCGGCGTGCTGGAGATGGTGGCCGCGTTCGCGCCCGGCTACTGGACCTTCGCGGTGCTGCTGACGCTGATCGGGGTGTGCGGGCTGAGCTTCAACACCTCGGTCAACTCCATGCTCCAGCTGGCCACCGACCCCGAGATGCGGGGCCGGGTGATGGGCCTGCTGATGCTGGTCTTCACCGGCGGCACGCCGATCGGTGCGCCGATCGTGGGCTGGGTGACCGCCTCGTACGGGCCCCGGCTCGGACTGCTGGCCTGTGGGCTGGTGTCCGCGCTGGCCGCCGGCGCGGTCGGCCTGGTGCTGGCCCGCAGCGCGGACCTGCGGGTGCGGTTCGACCTGCACCCGGGACGCGGCGGCCGGGTGGTGGCCTTCGTGCCGCGTACCGTCGCCACGCCCAAGTCGGCGCTGGTGCCAGCCTGCTGATGATTGGTCAGGCCCCGGAGGCGCGAAGCCCCCGGGGTCCGATGGCGCGTCAGATCCGGATCTCCAGGACCTGGCCGGGCCAGACGCCGTTCGGCTGCTCGACCTCGAAGGACACGCTCTCGGTGAACCCGAGCGCGCGGTACTGGCCGACCAGCTTGCGGTCGGCGCCCGCGTAGCAGTCCACCCGGAGCAGGCCGATGCCGCGCCGGCGGGCCTCGTCGAGCGCGTCGGCGATCAGCGCGGCGCCGATGCCCGCGCCCGTGCGCGTCCGGTCGGTGACCAGGTTGCGGACGTACAGCTCGCGCTCGTCCACGGCCGGGATGTACGGCCCGCGATCCTCGGACAGGACGCAGGAGCCGACGGTACGGCCCTCGTCGTCGACCGCGAGGCGGATCAGGAACGGGTCGCGGCCGTACTTCTCGATGTGCTCGACCCGGGCCGGGACGGTGGAGAAGGGCTGGTCGCCCCACTGGCCGGTGCGGCCCTGGCCGGCGAGCCAGGCCACGGCGCCGTCGAGCAGGGCGAGGATGTCGGGGATGTCGTCGGGGCCCCCGTTGCGGATCTTCATGGAGAACTGTTCTAGCCCAAACGGCCTCGCGCGGGAAGATGTCCCTATGAGGCTCTTTGTGGCGGTGCTCCCGCCGGTCGAGGCGTTGCAGGGGCTCTTCGACGCGGTGGCGCCGGTGCGCGGGCTGCCCGGGGCGGACCGGCTGCGCTGGACCACCGTCGAGGGCTGGCACCTCACGCTGGCCTTCCTCGGCCAGGTGTCGGAGGACCGGCTGCCGGAGCTGGAGGCGGGCCTCGCCGACGTCGCCGAGACCCACCCGGTGCACCGGCTGCGGATCTCCGGGGCCGGCCGGTTCGGCGACCGGGTGCTCTGGGCCGGGGTGGAGGGGCAGACCTGGGCACTGCGCCGCCTCGCCGAGGCCGTGTACGAGGCCACTGCGGACTTCACCGGCGAGGTGGACACGTTCAACTTCCACGCGCACCTGACCCTCGCCCGGGCCGGCTCCTCGCGCGGGCATCGGCGGGCCGTCCAACGGGTCGCGGCGGCGGAGCTGGACGGGCTGGCGATGGCGCTGGCCGAGTACCAGGGGCCGGAGTGGGAGGCCGCCGAGCTGCACCTGATGGAGAGCAGGCTGGACGGCGGCTTGGTGCACTACGAGACCGTCCGCGCCTGGCCGTTGGCCGACTGGAGCTGATCGGTTCCTACGGCCAGACCCGCATCGCGGCGGCCGCGACCTGCTCCAGCTCGGCCCGGCCCGCGCCGTCGCGGGCGCGCTGCGACATGCCCTGCAGCACGGCGGCGGTGAACTGGGCGAGCAGCGCCGGGTCGGTGTCGGCTGGTTCACGGCCGGCCGCGACGTCGGCCCGGATCCGGGACTCCAGCGCGCGCACGTTGGCGTTGCGCTGCTCGCGCACGGCCTGCGCGACCTCGGGCGACGTGCAGTTGACCGTCGAGCTGATCATCAGGCAGCCCCACGGGTGCTCCGGGTCGGCGAGTTCGGCGGCGGCCTCGCGCAGCATCCGGGCCACGCCGGCCCGGGCGGTGGGTTCCTCGGCGTACGCACGAGTCGTGTACGCGCCGTGACTCTCCCGGTAGCGGGCGACGACCTCGGCGAAGAGTGTCCGCTTGTCGCCGAAGGCGGCGTACAGGCTCGGCGGGCGGATGCCCATGGCGGCGGTCAGGTCGGCGACCGAGGTCGCCTCGTAGCCGTGCTGCCAGAACAGGCGCAGGGCCTGCTCCAGGGCTGCCTCGCGGTCGAAGGAGCGGGGGCGGCCGCGCGTTCCGGCGGCGGGAGTGGTGGCCATGGGCCAATTCTATATCGAGCACTACAGAAGGCGTGCTACGGTTCCTTTCATTAGCGACCGCTACAGAAGTGAGGGGGCGTGGCCATGGGCGCGCTGGCAGGGAAGACGGCACTGGTGACGGGCGGCAGCCGGGGCATCGGGCGGGGCATCGCCGAACGGCTCGGCCGCGACGGTGCGCTGGTCGCCGTGCACTACGGCAGCAATGCGGCGGCGGCCGAGGAGGTCGTCAAGACCATCGAGCAGGCCGGCGGGCGGGCCTTCGCCATCGGCGCCGAACTGGGCGTGCCGGGCGACGCGCAGGCGCTTTGGGCGGCCTTCGACCGGGGGCTGGCGGAGCACGGCGGCGGCGAGGGCCTGGACATCCTGGTGAACAACGCCGGGATCGGCCTGTTCGGGCGGATCCACGAGGTGGCCGAGGACGGCTTCGACCGGGTGTTCGCGGTCAACGCGAAGGCGCCGTTCTTCATCGCGCAGCACGGCCTGGACCGGCTGCGCGACGGCGGCCGGATCGTCAACGTTTCCTCGGGCGTCACCCGGGTGGCGTTTCCGTCCGCCATCGCCTACTCGATGACCAAGGGCGCACTGAACACGCTCACCCTGACCCTCGCCCAGGAGCTCGGGGCACGCCGGATCACCGTCAACTCGGTGCTCCCGGGCATTGTTCCGACCGACATCAACCCGTGGCTGGACGACGCGCAGCAGCAGGTCCGGGTGGCCGGCTACACGGCGCTCAACCGGGTCGCCGAGGTGGCCGACATCGCCGACGTCGTGGCCTTCCTGGCCTCGGACGACTCCCGCTGGATCACCGGGCAGAACCTGGACGCCACTGGCGGGGCGGGCCTCGCCGTCTAGCCGGGGGTGAGCCGGGGGTACGCTCGTTGACCGTGGATCCCAAGACTCGTATGCGTATCGTGACCGGCGCCCTGGTGCTGCTGCTGGTCGTCGTGCTGATCAGCTCGCTCGTCAACCGGTAGCGAAACGACGGAGGGCCACCGCCCGCAGGCGGTGGCCCTCGTCATGTCGGTGAAGCTGCTCAGAGCTGCTCGACCACGTAGTCGATGCAGTGCGTGAGCGCCTCGACGTCCGCCGGGTCGATCGCCGGGAACATCGCGATGCGCAGCTGGTTGCGGCCCAGCTTGCGGTACGGCTCGGTGTCCACGATGCCGTTGGCACGCAGTGCCTTGGCGACCGCGGCGGCGTCCACCGACTCGTCGAGGTCGATCGTGCCGACGACCTGCGAACGCTCGGCGGGGTTGGCCACGAACGGCGTCGCGAAGGAGGACTTCTCGGCCCACGCGTACAGGCGGGACGAGGAATCAGCCGTACGGGCGACGGCCCAGTCGAGCCCGCCGTTGCCGTTCATCCACTCCAGCTGGTCGGCCAGCAGGAACAGGGTGGCGATCGACGGGGTGTTGTAGGTCTGGTCCTTCGACGAGTTGTCGATGGCCGTCGGCAGGTCGAAGAACGGCGGGATGTAGCGGCCGGAGCCGGCGATCTCGGCGGCGCGCTCCAGGGCGGCCGGGGAGAACACGGCCAGCCACAGGCCGCCCTCGGAGGCGAAGGACTTCTGCGGGGCGAAGTAGTAGACGTCGGTCTCGGTGATGTCGACCGGCAGGCCGCCGGCGCCCGAGGTGGCGTCCACCAGCACCAGCGAGCCCTGGTCCGCGCCGGCCGGGCGCTTGATCGGCATCGCGACACCGGTCGAGGTCTCGTTGTGGGTGAGCGCGTAGACGTCCACGCCCGCCTCGGCGACCGGCAGGGGGTGGGTGCCCGGGGCGGTCTTGATCACGCTCGGCTCGGCGAGCCACGGCGCGGCCTTGACCGAGGAGGCGAACTTCGAGGAGAACTCGCCGAAGTCCAGGTGCTGGGACTTCTCCCGCACCAGGCCGAAGGCGGCGATGTCCCAGAAGGCGGTGGAGCCGCCGTTGCCGAGCACCACCTGCCACCCCTCGGGCAGCGAGAACAGGCTGCTCACGCCCTCGCGTACACGCTTGACCACGTTCTTGACCGGGGCCTGGCGGTGCGAGGTGCCGAGCAGGGAGGTCTGGGTGGCGGCGAGGGCACTCAGGGCCTCGGGGCGCACCTTGGACGGTCCGCAGCCGAAACGGCCGTCTGCGGGCTTGATGTCAGCGGGGATCCGGATCTGAGCCACGCGCGCAGCCTACCGGCCGCCGTATGGGCGCGGATACGGTCGTCCGCCCGCTGAGACTGTGATCTTCACGGCTCGCAGGTGCGCGAACAGCGGGCCCGGCGAAGGCCGGACCCGCTGCTCAGAGGGGGTGCAACTGCTCAGAAACGGTGCAACCGGGTGCGCGTCAGTGCGCGATGGCGTCCCAGCCCTCGATCTCCTCGGGGCGGCGCGGGCCGGGGCCGATGTAGCGCGCGGCGGGGCGCACGAGCCGGCCCGTGCGCTTCTGCTCCAGGATGTGCGCCGACCAGCCGGCCGTGCGCGCGCAGGTGAACATCGAGGTGAACATGTGCGCCGGGACCTCGGCGAAGTCCAGCATGATGGCGGCCCAGAACTCGACGTTGGTGGCCAGCACGCGGTCCGGGCGGCGGTTGTGCAGCTCCTCCAGCGCGGCCTTCTCCAGCGCCTCGGCCACCTCGTAGCGCGGCGCGCCGAGCTCCTTGGCGGTGCGGCGCAGCACGCGGGCGCGCGGGTCCTCGGCGCGGTAGACGCGGTGGCCGAAGCCCATCAGGCGCTCGCCCTTGTCCAGCGCGTTCTTGACCCACGCGGTGGCGTCGCCGGTGCGCTCGATCTCCTCGATCATGCCGAGCACGCGGGACGGCGCGCCGCCGTGCAGCGGGCCGGACATCGCGCCGACCGCGCCGGACAGCGCCGCCGCGACGTCCGCGCCGGTGGAGGCGATGACACGGGCGGTGAAGGTGGAGGCGTTCATGCCGTGCTCGGCGGCCGAGGTCCAGTAGGCGTCGATGGCCTTGACGTGCTTCGGGTCCGGCTCGCCGCGCCAGCGGATCATGAACCGCTCGACGACCGTCTCGGCCTTGTCGATCTCGCTCTGCGGGACCATCGGCAGGCCCTGGCCGCGGGCCGACTGGGCGACGTACGACAGCGCCATGACGGCGGCGCGGGCCAGGTCGTCACGGGCCTGCTCGGCGTCGATGTCCAGCAGCGGCTTCAGGCCCCAGACCGGGGCGAGCATGGCGAGCGCCGACTGCACGTCGACCCGGATGTCGCCGGAGTGCACCGGGATCGGGAACGGCTCGGCGGCCGGCAGGCCGGGGTTGAACTTGCCGTCCACGAGCAGGCCCCAGACGTGGCCGAAGGAGACGTGGCCGACCAGGTCGTCGATGTCGACACCGCGGTAGCGCAGGGCGCCGCCTTCCCGGTCGGGTTCGGCGATCTCGCTCTCGAACGCGACGACTCCCTCAAGCCCGGGTACGAAGTCGGACATGCGACGGCTCCTTCAAGTTCTGCGATCGGCGCTCCGCCGTGGTGGGGCGGCACGCCAGTGACCGATGGTGTTTGGCACTCCGTGCCAGAGTGGCAGGCACGGGGTGCATTGCGCCATACACCACCATGGTGATGTTGCCCGCGGGCCCGCTTGACTTTTCCGCCGAGGGTCGGTCGTACCCGGGAAATCTCCGGAGCCAAACGCCAGTTTCCGGACAATTCACCGTACGACGGGCGGCCAAGCGGTGGCGAGTCACCTTATCTCCCACCGAGGTTTGTCCGGAGGTAGCGGTGCCGGTTGCTTGTCGTACGGGATGATGTTGACGTGCAGACCCCGGAACGCGCCCAGTCGACGCCCCTGAGCCCCGCCCCCCGGATCCTGGCCGACGAGGCCCGGCCCGGCCCGGACCTCACGGTGATGCGCAAGCACTACACCCACGAGGGGCTGGTCGAGGAGCAGCTCGCGCCCGAGCCGATCGGCCAGTTCACCCGCTGGTTCCACGAGGCGGACGACGCCGGCGTGGTCGAACCCAACGCCATGGTGCTCTCCACCGCCGACGCCGACGGGCGGCCCAGCTCGCGCACCGTCCTGCTCAAGGGCTACGACGCCCGCGGCTTCGTGTTCTTCACCAACTACGGCTCCCGCAAGGGCTCCGAGCTCGCCGCCAACCCGCACGCCGCGCTGCTCTTCCCGTGGATCGCGCTGGCCCGCCAGGTCATCGTCCAGGGCCGGGTCGAGAAGGTCGGCCGGGACGAGACCGCCGCCTACTTCCGCACCCGTCCGCACGGCTCCCAGCTCGGCGCCTGGGCCAGCGAGCAGTCCAGCCCGGTCGGCGGCCGGGAGGTCCTCGAACAGCGCTACGCCGAACTGGAACGCCGCTACCCCGAGGGCGAGGGCGTCCCCGTCCCGCCGTTCTGGGGCGGCTACCGGGTGATCCCGGAGAGCGTCGAGTTCTGGCAGGGCCGGGAGAACCGCCTCCACGACCGCCTCCGCTACCTCGCCGACCCCGCCGCCCCCACCGGCTGGCGGGTCGAACGGCTCTGCCCGTGAGCCGCCCGGCCCACTCCTGGCGCGGCGTCCCCGCGGAACTGATGGCCCGTCACGACGCAGGTAGTAGGATGCTGCCCGTCGCGGACCTGGGTCGATTCTTTTCCGGCCAGCAACCCGCTGTGCCGGCACGATCGAGTGAGGGACTGATGGGTGTCACCGGTGCGGAAACCGCCGCTGGACTCGGCTCGGACCTGGTCGACGTCGCCGCCCTGCCGCTTGACGAGCTCGACGCCCTGCCCGACACCGTCCTCGGCGACCTGCTGCGCCGGGTCGTCGCCGACGCGCTGACCCCCGGCGCGGAGCCGCTCGCGGCGTTCCAGTCCGCGCTCGACCGCTAGGGCATGCTCGACGGTCAGGGCAGACTCGACCACGCGCGTGCGCCCGGCAGTCGTGCGTACGTCCCCACCGCCCGTTAAACCCCCCGGAGCCCACGAGTTCGCCAATTCCCCGCGCGGTCGGTGGAGTTCACGACATGCTGGGTATGAAACCAGCGCCGTAGCGACACCGTCGGGCTTCGGGGGGACCAGCGTTGCAGCCTTACTTCTTCTTCAGCTACGCGCGTCGAGACTTCGAGGCGGAGGACGCCTTCGTCGACCAGTTCTTCAACGACCTGAGGGACGAACTGGGCCGGATCGAACCGGCCGCCCGCGCCGAGGAACTCGCCTACCGGGACACCGAGCAGCTGCGCGTCGGCGACGACTGGGCCGAGCAGCTGGCCAAGATGCTGGGCCGCAGCCGGACCATGGTCGCGCTGTACTCGCCCGCCTACTTCGCCAGCCTCTACTGCGGCAAGGAGTGGACCGCCTTCCGCGGCCGGGTCCGGCGCCACCACGAGGACACCGGGGAGCTCATCCCGGCCCTGATACCGGTGCTCTGGGAACCCGTCGTGCCGGGCGAGTTGGCCGCCGAGGTCACCAAGATCCAGTGGGCCCAGCCGGACATGGGCGACGCCTACGCCCGCTACGGCCTGCGCGCCCTGCTGCGCACCGGGCCGCAGAGCGACGCGTACCGGCAGGTCGTCAAGGTGGTCGCCGAACGGATCCGGGACGCGGCCGCGCGACGGCTCACCGAGCTGGCCGAGTTCGACCTCGGCGCGGTCCGCGGCTACTTCCCGGGGCCGCAGCCGGTGGAGCCCGCGCCGACCCCCGGGATGGTCCGGCTGTTCATCGCGGCCGGCAAGGCCTCCGATGCCGCCGCCGACGGCGGTTCGTCCGCGGGCGGCTGGTACGGAGCCAAGCCCTGGCACTGGGCGCCCTACCACCCGCCGACCCAGCCGTCCCTCGCCGTGCGCGCCCAGCAGGTGATCACCGCCGCCGGACACACCACCACCCTGGAGGAGGTCGGCACGGGCCTCGGCGAGAAGCTCGACCAGGCCCGCGAGGGCAACCAGGTCAGCGTCCTGCTGGTGGACCCGTGGGTGGCCGGCGCCGACCGCTACCGCCCGGCGCTGCGCGAGTACGACGACCAGAACCACCCGGTCACCGGCGTCATGGTGCCCACCGGCAGCGGCGATCCGGCCGTCGGACCGGAGCGCGACGCGCTGTGGGCCGGCGTGCGCGGCGTGTTCCGCCGCAACTGGCTGCGCCGGAGCGATCCGGAGCACCTGTTCCGGGTCAAAGTGAACCGGGAGACCTTCGACTCCGATCTCACCATCATGGTGACGGTCGCTCAGAACAAGCTCATGGACGACAACTTCGATTGGGGGGACGATGGCGACGGCGCGGCCTTCGGCTTCGGCAACCCCGACGGATCGAACGGCCCGCCGATGCCCGGACTGGCCATACCGGCCGCGCCGGACCGCCCGGACGACGCGCCGCCGCTGAGGGGAGACCAGGACGATGATCACTGAGCCCGGCGCAGAGCTGGCGCGCGGCGGACCGGGATCGGTCGTCACGTTCTACTCGTTCAAGGGCGGCACCGGCCGGACCATGGCCCTCGCCAACGTCGGCTGGATCCTCGCCAGCCGGGGCCTGCGCGTCCTGGTCGTCGACTGGGACCTGGAGGCGCCCGGCCTCCACCGCTACTACCACCCGCTGCTGGTCGACCCCGAACTGCACTCCACCGAGGGCCTGATCGACCTGCTGCGCTCCTACGTCAAGCAGGCGCTGCCCTCCGCCGCCGGACCGACCGGACTGCCCCCGGCCGCCTGGCTGGACGAACCCGGCCGGCTCGACGGCTACATCTGCGGCCTCGCCCTCGACCTGCCGCCCGGCGGCCGGCTCGACTTCCTGCCCGCCGGCCGGCAGAACGCCGCCTACGCCGCCGCCGTCACCAGCTTCAACTGGCGCAGCTTCTACCACGGCCGGGACATCCGCGGCGGCGAGTTCCTGCGCGAGCTGCGCGAACGCTGGTCCCGCGCCTACGACTACGTGCTCATCGACAGCCGCACCGGCGTCAGCGACACCTCCGGCATCTGCACCGTCCTGATGCCCGACACCGTCGTCGACTGCTTCACCTTCAGCGCCCAGAACATCCGCGGCGGCGTCGACGCCGCCCGCGCCATCGCCGAGGCCGAGGAGCGGGCCATCCGCGTCCTGCCGGTGCCGATGCGGGTCGAGGACGCCGAGCAGGAACGCCTCGAAGCCGGCCGCGACTTCGCCCGCGAGGCCTTCGCGCCCTACCTCGGCCGCTGGCTGACCTCCGAGCGCCGGGCCGGCTACTGGGCCGACGTCGAGGTGCCGTACAAGCCGTTCTACGCCTACGAGGAGGTGCCGGCCACCGTCGCCGACCGGCCGCAGGAGGCCCGCAGCCTGCTCAACGCCTTCGAACGGCTGGCCGGCTGGATCACCGACGGACGGGTCCGCACCCTGCGCCCGCTCACCGGCGAGGCCCGCCGCCGGCTCTACGGCGCGTACCTGCGCTCCGCCCGCGCGGTGCCCCGCCAGGTCTTCGTCAGCTACGCACCCGAGGACCGGATGTGGGCCGAGTGGGCCGCCGCCACTCTCACCCGCTTCGGCTACCAGTCCTCCCTGCACAACGCCGCCGAGCCGTACACCGGCAGCCGGCCGCCGGAGGTCGCCGGGCCGCTCGACGGCCAGGGCCGGCTGGTCGCGCTGCTCTCGCCCGAGTACACCGCGCTGCCCCGCGCCGCCGAGGTCTGGAAGCTGCTGCACGGGCGCGAACTGACCTCGGGATCACCGGCGTTGGTCGCCCTGCGGCTGCAGGACTCGGACGAGCCGGTGCCCCGCCCGTTCGTCGGCGGGGCCGTGCCCGACCTGGTCCGCTCCTCGGCGGTCGCCGCCGAGAGCCAGCTGTACGCCGAACTCGGCCCGCCGCCCGGCAGCACCCGCCAATCCGACTCCGACAGCGGCGAGTTCCTCGCCCCGGCGCGCTTCCCCGGCACCGCCCCGCAGGTCCAGGACGCGCCCTCGCGCAACGCCTCCTTCATCGGCCGCGGCAAGCTGCTCGAACTGCTCCGCAACCGCTTCACCGGCGGCCCCGCCGCGGTGCTCAGCCAGGTCCTCTACGGCTTCGGCGGCGCCGGCAAGTCGCAGATCGCCGCCGAGTACGCGCACCGCTTCAAGGCCGCCTACGACGTCGTCTGGTGGGTGCCCGCCGAGGAGCCCGCCAACATCCCGCAGAAGCTCGCCGAACTCGCCCCCCGGCTCGGCGTGCCCAGCAGCGACGACGTCGCGCACACCGCCGTCGCCGTGCTCGACGCGCTGCGCCGCGGCCAGCCGTACCGCCGCTGGCTGCTCGTCTTCGACAACGCCGGCACCCCCGAGGAGCTCGCCCCCTGGCAGCCGGCCGGCTCCTCCGGCGGGCACGTGCTGATCACCTCCCGCAACCAGGGCTGGGCCCGGCACGCCGGCCTCGTCGAGGTCGACGTCTTCCTCCGCGAGGAGAGCATCCGGCTGCTGCGCCGCTTCAACGGCGGCCTCTCCCTGGAGGACGCCGACCAGGTCGCGCACCGGCTCGGCGACCTGCCGCTCGCCGTCGGCCAGGCCGCGGTCTGGCTCCAGGAGACGTCGATGCCGATCGCCACCTACCTCGAACTGCTCGACGAAGAGCTCACCGAGATGCTGGAACGCACCCGGCTGCGCACCGCCGACTACCCGCACTCCGCCGCCGCGACCTGGCGCATCTCGGTCGAGGAACTGCGCCGGATGAACGCCCCGGCCGCCCAGATCCTGGAGATCTGCGCCTTCTTCGGCCCCGACGCCATCCCGATGCGGCTGCTCTACAGCCGGGCCGTCACCCGCGCCCTGTGGCTGCCCCCGCGCGCGCCCCGCGACAAGCTCGCGATCGGCGAGTTCCTGCGCGCCATCAACCGGTTCGGGCTCGCCCGCACCGACCAGGGCAGCGAGACCATCACCGTGCACCGGCTGGTCCAGGCCGTGCTCCGGGACCAGGTCGAGGAGGAGCGGCGGGCCGAACTGCGCGCCGTCGTGCACGCCGCGCTCGCCACCGCCAACCCCGGCGACCCGGACGTCCCCGCCAACTGGGCCGAGTACGCCGAACTCCTGCCCCACCTCTGGCCCTCCGGCGCCGTCGACAGCGCCGACGAGGACGTCCGGCAGTGGATCATCGACTCGGTCCGCTACCAGTGGAAGCGCAGCCTGCACGAATCCGGCCGGGAACTCGCCGAGCGGACCCTGGAGCACTGGCGTCAGGACGGCTACGGCGGGCCCGACTTCGACGTCGACAACGACGCCCAGACGCTCATGCTGCGCACCCAGCTCAGCAACATCCGCCGCTCCCAGGGCGCCCTCCAGGAGGCGTACGAGATGGACCGGGACATCCTGGACCGGTTCACCGCCACGCTGGGCCCCGAGCACTCGCACACCCTCGCCGTCGCCAACAGCCTCGGCGCCGACCTGCGCTTCCTCGGCCGCTACGACGAGGCCCGGGCGCTGGACCGCCGCACCCTGGACGCCGCCCGGCGCACCCTCGGCCCCGACCATCCGCGCACCCTGATGATCACCAACAACCTCGCCGTCTCCGACTATCTGGCCGGCGACCGGCGGGCGGCGTTGGAGCGCCATCGCAGCAACTACCTCCAGCAGCGCGACGCCCTCGGCGCGCACAGCCTCTACGCACTGTCGTCCGCCTCGAACTACGCGCGCGACCTGCGCGAGACCGGACGGCTGCGGGAAGCCCTGGACCTGCTGGAGGAGACCGTCCGGATCTACCAGCAGACCATCGGCGACGGCCACACCGACACCCTGCGCGCCCGCAAGAACCTCGCCGTGGCACTGCGCCGGGCCGGGCGGTACAACGAGGCCCTGGAGATCGACGAGGACATCTACCAGCGCTACCTCGACATCAACGGCCCCGAGCACCCCGACACCCTGGCCTCCGCCACCAACCTCGCCAGCGACCTCAACGCCCTCGGCCTCACCGACCGGGCCATCCCGCTCGCCGAACGGGCTCTCGCGCGGTACCGCGACTACCTGGGCGAGAACCACCCGGTGACGCTGGCCGGCGCGAACAACCTCTCGGTCTACCTGCGGCTGGCCGGCCGTACGGCGGAGGCCCGCGAGCTGTCCGGGCGGACGCTGGCGCAGTTCCGGGCCGTCCTCGGCGCGCATCACCTGTACATCCCGATCGCGATGATGAACCACGCCAACGACCTGGCCCTGTCCGGGGAGACGGCGGCGGCGCTGGCGCTGGAGCTGGAGGCGGCGCCGCTGATGAAAGACACCCTCGGCCCGGACCACTACGACACCATCGGCATCAACTCCAACCTCTCGCTGTCGCTGGCCACGGCCGGCGAGACCGAGCGGGCGGCGGAGCTGCGGGCGGACTGCATCCGCAGGGCGCGGGCGACGCTGGGGGAGGAGCACCCGACGACGGTGGCGGTGAAGGCCGGGCAGCGGCTGGACTCGGACGTGGAGCCGCCGCACGTGTGACGCGCTGCTCGCCGTCGGACGGCGCCAGGTTCGCCGTCGGACGGCGCTAGGCTCGCGCGCATGGTGCCGTTCCGGCAGTTCCTGCTGAAGATCCACAGTCGGTGCAACCTGGCCTGCGACTACTGCTACATGTACGAGGGCGCGGACCAGAGTTGGCGCTCCCGGCCGCGGCGGATGGCGCTGCCGACCGTCCGCCGGACCGCCCGGCGGATCGCCGAGCACGCCGCCGAGCACGGGCTCGACGAGGTCTCCGTCGTGCTGCACGGCGGCGAGCCGCTGCTCGTCGGCGCGGGCCATCTGGACGCGCTGCTGGGCGAGTTGGCGTCGGCCGGGCCGCGGGTGCGGTTCAGTCTGCAGACCAACGGGTTGCGGTTGCTGGACGAGCCCGCGCTGCTCGACGTGCTGCACCGGCGCCGGGTCGCGGTCGGGGTGTCGCTGGACGGTACCCGGGCCGACCACGACCGGCACCGGCTGCTGCCCTCCGGCGCGGGCAGCTGGGCCCGGACGGCGGAGGCGGTCCGGCTGCTCGGCTCGCCGGAGCACAGGGAGCTGTTCGCCGGGCTGCTCTGCGTCGTCGACCTGGCCGCGGACCCGGTGGCCGCCTACGAGGCACTGCTCGAGTTCGCCCCGCCCAGGATTGATTTCTTGCTGCCGCACGCGACCTGGGAGGCCCAGCCGGCCGGGGTACGGCGGTCGGTGCCGCTCTCGCCACCCTCCGGGGAGGGGCCCGCGCCGTACGGGGAGTGGCTGATCGCCGCCTTCGACCGCTGGTACGACGCGCCCCGGCGGGAGACCGGCGTGCGGCTGTTCGAGGAGCTGGCCGTGCTGCTGCTCGGCGGCCGGGCGGCCAGCGAGGCGGTCGGCCTGGCGCCGGTCGACCTGGTGGTGGTCGAGGCGGACGGCACGATCGAACAGGCGGACAGCCTCAAGGTGGCGTTCGACGGGGCCGCCGGGACGGGCCTGGACGTGTGGCGGCACGGCTTCGCCGAGGCCGCCGCGCACCCGGCGTTCCGGGCCCGCCAGCGCGGCCTCGGCGGGCTCGGGCCGGTCTGCGAGGCCTGCCCGCTGGCCCGGGTCTGCGGCGGCGGACTGTACGCCCATCGGTACGCGGCGGGGGGTGAGGGCGGGGGCTTCGCTCACCCGTCGGTGTACTGCGCGGATCTGGATCGGCTGATCCGTCACATGGCGGGGAGGCTGCGGGCGGGTTTGGCGGGCCTGGCCGGTGTCGCGCGTGCGGGTGGGGTTTCTGCTCACCCGTCCGTGTAATGCGCGGTCCCGGCCCGGCTGATCCGCCGCATCGCGGGGAAGCTGCGGGCGGACATGGCCGGCCGGGTGCCGGCGTCGAACGAGGAGGATGACCGGTGGCGGGTACGGACGAGGCGGTGGCGACCGGGGTGCCGGGCGCGCGAGGGACGGACGGGCTGCCCCGGCACGGGGTGGACCGGGCGACGTTCCGGGCGATCGCGGGCGCGCGCGGCGGGCCGGAGGCCGTCCGGCTGCTGCGCGCCGGGCAGGTGAGCAAGCGGGCGCTGCTGCTGCTGGCGCTGCGCCGGGCTGCGCCGGACGACGACGGCTACCACGAGGTGTACGCCGAGGTACGGGCGCTGCAGCGGGCGGACCGCGCGCGGTGGGAAGATGTGCTGCTGCAGCCGGAGTTGGACGCCTGGGCGGCCGCTTGCCTGCGCGGCCTCGCGGCCGGTGAGGACGTTGCGCTGGGCAGGCTGGGCGAGTTCGTCCGCGCCACGACCGGCCGCGCGCTCGCGCTCGAATGCGACGGGCTGGGCTGGGCGCCGGTCATCGACCACGCAGGACCGCGCCGGGTGGACTACGGGCGGTCCCCGGCCGGGCCGCTCTCCGCCACCGAACTGTCGTCGTGGGAAGAGCAGTTGGCACAGGCCTGGCGGATTCTGGTCCGCCGCCACCGGTGGCACGCGGAGGCGGTCGCGGCCTGCATCACCACGATCGTCCCGCTGCACCCGGCCCCGGGCGGGGAGGCGGTCAGCGCCGCCGCCCGTCGGGCGTACGGTGCGGTGGCGGCCTCGCTGCCCGGCGATCCGGTGCTGCTGGCGCTGGCCCTGGTGCACGAGTTCCTGCACGTCCAACTCGGCGCCCTGCTCGACCTGGTACCGCTGCATCGGCCCAACGGCGCCGCCGTCTACCACGCCCCCTGGCGGCCCGACCTGCGCCCGGTCGGCGCACTGCTGCAGGGGACGTACGCGCACCTGGGCGTCGCGGACTTCTGGTGCGCCGAGGCGGTCGCGGGGGAGGGCGACCGGGTGCGTGCGGAACGGGAGTTCGACCGCTGGCAGGCGCACACTCTCGCGGCCGGCGGCACGCTTCTGGAGAGTGGTGAACTCACCATCCATGGAATGGAGTTCACGGCGGAACTCGTGCGTTCCGTCCGCGAACTGGGCGGGTCGGAGCGGAGCGTCTGAGGGGGTTCCGCAGCCCGGGCCCGGACTGCGGGGTTTCCCGGGTCGCTGCCCTGAAGCGTCGGGCGTTCGCGAGGGGATGAGTCGGCCGACTCGACGTACCTGGCCCGGCAAACCCGCTTGGGCGTGCGCCACGGCGAAGTGCGCGACCGCTGAACGGGTGAATTCTCGGGGTTCCGTGCGCCGTCACACGGCGTCGACCGGCCGCGGAGACCAACTTGAGACCGCAAGGTGCCGCGCGGGGGCCCCGCGGGCACTACATTGGTCGCAATCGGGTGGCTTACCCGCCCTCGGCAGGTCGTAACCGCGCCTAAGGAAACGAATATGACACCGGTAACCAGCACCAGGCCGGCCGGCAACCTGACTGACACTCAGGAGTCGCCGGAGCGCCCCTCCCTCGCCGAACTGGCCGCGCTGGGCGCGGCGGAGCTCGCCGCCGGCCTGCGACGCGCACTCCCCGGCGCGGAATCCGGCCGCGTGCCGGTCGCAGCCTTCAACTCCTCGATCTGACCGACCCGGAATTCCGAACGAACCCTGGCCGAGTCCGACCGAACCAGATCGATGACGACGCGAATTCCGCTGCCATTCTCGCAATTCGTGGTCAAGGTGCACAGCCGCTGCGATCTCGCGTGCGACCACTGCTATGTCTACGAGCACGCGGACACCAGTTGGCGCACGCGACCCAAGGTCATCGGCGACGAGGTCCTGGCCAAGGCCGCCGAACGCATCGGCGCGCACGCGGCCACGCACCGGCTGCCCGCCGTCCGGGTCGTCCTGCACGGGGGAGAACCCCTGCTCGCCGGCCCGGACCGCCTGCGTCTGGTCGCCGAGGCACTCCGGGCGGCGCTCCCGCCCGGCTGCGCCCTCGACCTGCGCATCCACACCAACGGCGTCCTGCTCGGCCGCGCGTTCTGCGAGCTGTTCGCCGAGCTGGACATCAAGGTCGGCATCTCGCTGGACGGCGACAAGGCCGCCAACGACCGCCACCGGCGCTTCGCCGACGGCCGCAGCAGCCACCCGCAGGTGCTGCGGGCGGTGGCGCTGCTGCGCGAGCCCGCGTACCGGCGCCTCTTCGCCGGACTGCTGTGCACCATCGACGTGGAGAACGACCCGGTCGCGGTGTACCGAGCCCTGGCCGAACTCCAGCCCCCGGCCGTGGACTTCCTGCTCCCGCACGCCACCTGGGACGACCCGCCGAAACGTCCCTCCGGGGCGGGAGCCTCCCCGTACGCGGACTGGCTGCTCACCGTCCACGACCTCTGGGAGGCGGACGGGCGTCCCTTCGCGGTCCGGACCTTCGAGTCGGTGCACCGGACGCGGCGCGGGTTCACCAGTCTCACCGAGTCGCTCGGGCTGGAACCCTCCGATCTCGTCGTGCTGGAGACGGACGGCACCTTCGAGCAGGTGGACAGCCTCAAGACCGCCTTCGACGGGGCCCCCGCCACCGGATTCGACGTCTTCGCGCACAGCCTCGACGACGTCGCCCGGCACCCCGGCATCGCTGCCCGCCAGTCGGGCCTCGCCGGGCTCAGCGCCACCTGCCGCTCCTGCCCGGTCGTCCGAACCTGCGGGGGCGGTCTGTACGCCCACCGCTATCGGGGCGACGATGGTGGCGGCGGCTTCGACAACCCCTCCGTCTACTGCGGGGACCTCATGACGCTCATCAACGGCATCGCCGCGCGCAGCGGGCCGGTCGCCGTGCCCGCGCAGGCCGCCGCACCGGTCGTCCCGGCCGCTCTCACCCCGGCGCAGGTCGACGAACTCGCCCGCGGCTACGGGAGCGCGGACACCGTCGCCGCCCTCACCCGCTCCCAACTCGCCCTCACCCGGGCGATGCTGGCCGCCGCCTGGGACGCCTCCGGACAGGGGCGGGCCGAGGCGTGGTCGGTGTTGTCCGCGCTTGACGGTGCCGCGCCCGCCGCCGTCGATGCCGTCCTCGCGCATCCGTACGCACGGGCGTGGGCCGCCCGGTGCCTGGCCGGGGACCTCGGCACCGGGCTCGGGCCGCTGGCCGCCCTCGCCGCGGCTGCGGCGGTGCGGGCCGGGCGGGGGGACGCGGTCGCGGTGCCGGTGCGCGGCGGGTGGCTGCACCTGCCGACGCTCGGGCGGATCGCCGTCCCGGACGGGGAGGCGGTGGTCACGGGCGCGGCCGACGGCTTCACCGTGCGGGCGTCCGACGGTACGGTGCACACGGCGCTGGACGAGCCGCTGCGGCGGATCCGGCTGGCCGGGGGGTGGACCGTCGCCCTCGAAGACCTCGACCCGCTGCGCGACAGTCACGACCACGCGGTGTCCGACCGGCTGTCGGACACCGAACTGCTCGACTGGGCGGGCGCGTTGCGCGAGGCCTGGGAGCTGCTCGGGCGGGACCTGCCCCGGTACGCGGAAGGCATCCGGGCCGGCCTCGCGACGGTGACCCCGTTGCGGCCGGGCCCGGCAGGGCGGGACGTCAGCTCGGCCGCCCGGCAGGCGTTCGGCGCGGTCGGCATCGCCCAGCCGGCCACGGCGCCGACGCTCGCGTTGCTGCTGACACATGAGTTCCAACACGTGAAGCTGGGCGCGGTGTTGGATCTGATGGACCTGTACGACCGGAACGACGACACGCTCTACTTCGCACCCTGGCGGCCCGACCCCCGGCCGCTTGAGGGCCTGCTCCAAGGCACGTACGCCCACCTGGCGGTCACGGAGTACTGGGGCACCCGCACGCTCGCGTACGACGGCCTGCCGGGCGAGGCCGCCGACCGGGCGCGGCGGGAGTTCGCGCTGTGGCGGCGGTACACCGCCGAGGCGATCGAACGGCTGGCCGAGTCCGGCTCGCTGACCGGGACCGGCGTGCGCTTCGCCGACGGCATGCGGGCCACTGTGGCCCCCTGGCTCGCGGTACCCCTGCCCGCCGCCGCCGAACAGGCGGCCGCCCGGGCTCGGCAGGAACGGGCCATGGTCTGACCTCATTCACCCCGCCCCGGGACTCCCTCACCCGGGGCCCTCAACCTCGGGGAACCGTCATCCTCACCGAATACCGCGCCGGCAGTGTCGCCGCCGCCCTCGACCGGAACGATCTCGTCCGCCAATTTGCCGAACTCGGCGTCCGCCCGGGCATGGTGCTGCATGTCCAGGCGTCCCTGCGCACCCTCGGTCCGGTGGCCGGGGGTGCCGCCGCCGTGGTCGAAGCCCTGCTCGAAGTCCTCGGCGGCCAGGGAACCTTGGTCGCCTACACCGCCACGCCCGAGAACTCGGCCACCTCGCGCATCCACCGGGCCGCCACTGCCGGTCTCTCCCCGGCGGAGGTGGAGGAGTACCACTCGCGGATGCCTCGGTTCGACCCGGCGACCACCCCGGCGTCCCCGACGATGGGCGCTCTCTCGGAAGCCATCCGCACCTACCCCGGCGCCCTGCGCAGCGCGCACCCGCAGACCTCCTGGGCGGCTGTCGGCCCGCAGGCCCGCGCCATCACCGAACAGCACCCGCTGAACTCCCACCTGGGCCCCGATTCTCCCCTCGGCCACCTCTACGAGTTGGACGCCCGAGTCCTGATGATCGGCGTTCCGATGGACCGCTTCACCGCGTTCCACCTCGCCGATCAGCGCATGCCGGACGTCCCCCAACGCGAGTACCGCTGCGTGGGCACCGAAGGCTGGACCACCTTCAAGGCCCCCGACCTGGACGACCTCCACTTCGGTGTCTTGGGCGAGCAGGTCCTCCACGCCGCCACCGGCGTCGCAACCGCCCGAATCGGCACCGCCGACTGCCGCCTGGTCCCGGTGCGGGAGGCCGTCGACCTGGCCGAACAATTCCTCCGCCACACCCGCACCTGACGCCGGGGCGTCAGG
>NZ_JAHTKP010000082.1 GCF_019192735.1 Kitasatospora aureofaciens | reverse complement strand
CGGTGGCTGCCACTCTCAACGGCAGACCTCGCAAGACCCTCGGCTGGAGAACACCTGCCGAAGCCCTCGATAGTCGGCTAAAGTCGCCGGTCAGAGCCTGTGTTGCGACGACTGATTGAATTCGAGCAGTACACGTCGTTCCGCCTGGCAACCCACCTGGCGGCCGAGCAGATCGCGGCCTCCATCGGCACCGTCGGAGACGCCCTGGACAACGCCTTGATGGAATCGACCATCGGCCTGTACAAAACCGAACTCATCAAGCGCCAAGGGCCCTGGCGGACCCTCACCGACGTCGAGATCGCCACCGCCGAGTACGTCGACTGGTTCAACTCCACCCGACTCCACAGTGAACTCGGCCACACCCCACCCATCGAGTACGAAGCCGCCTACTACAACCAACAGCAGCCAAACCTGCAGGTCACAGCCACAACCTAAAGTCTCTACTGAACCCGCAGCGGTTCAGGCCGCCCGTGTCGGTCAGGATGTGGCGCTTGCGTCCGTCGCTGAGTTTGTTGCCGTCCATCCCGCGCGTGGCCGCGGGGCAGGTCTCGGAGCCGTCCACCGACTGCGCGTCCATGACGCCCGCGCTCGGCTCGGCCGCCCGCCCCTCTCGCTGGCGCTGCAGGCGACGTAGCCGCTGGTAGAGCTCGCGCACATACCCGTGGCGCGACCAGCGGCGGAAGAAGTCGTAGACCTTGCGTGGCGCGGGCAGGTCGATGGGCATCGCCCGCCACTTCGCGCCGTTGTCGACGATGTAGCGCACCGCGTCGAACATCTCACGGTGGCAGTGCGCCTCCGGGCGCCCACCCCGCCCTTCCAGCCAGGCTGGCACCGGCATCGAGGCTCTGACGTGCGCCCATTCCGCGTCCGTCATGTCGGACGGGTAGTGCGGCGCTCGCCGTCCCGCCGCGATCGCTCCGTACTGGTGTACGTAGCAGTCACACGCGAGAGTGGCCGAAGTGGCACCGGAGGTCTCGGCGGTGGTGAACTGGTGCGGCAACGGGCCTCCTGCGGCGGAGTGTTGGTCGACAACCTCATCTCTGCCGAGAGGCCCGTTCGCTTATGCGCATCCACCGGACAGCAACAACGTTCGAGCCGTCACCCCACCGCACCCGCCGAACACCGACCGGTTCACCACCACGCACTCAGTTCGGCGACCGCTCGGAGAACTGCTCCCCGCCGAAGTCGAGGAGAACGTCAGTGGCGTCGAAGACCAGGACCCGGGCGAGTGCGGAGCCGGACAACGAGACGCGGGAGGTGGAGATCACCTGGGCCGCGCTGTTCCAGTTCCGCATCGCCACCGCCGAGCAGCTGCGCCAGCTGACCGCCCCGGACGCGGGCATCGAGAAGATGCGGGCGCGGTTGCGCCGACTGCGCACCGAAAGGCTGGCCGCAGAGCTGGTGCTGTCGCAGTCCGGGCGCACCAAGGGCTGGTTCCTGGGGCAACTCCACGAGCCCGGCCGGTACGAAAACGGCTCTGATGATGTTCCCGCCCTTCGGGCGGGAACATCATCAGAGCCAATTGGAGTTCAGGCGTCCAAGGCGCTACCAGCCGTTGGACCCCCACACCGGCCTGCCCACCGTCGGGCCAGTGATCACCTTGAGCTCGAACGTGTTCACCAGCATGGCGCAGCTTCGGCACGCACCGACCCCGACACCATGCTTGTCAGACTTGGAACCGTTGATCGTATTTGCGGCCACTGTACCACCGGTCGGGTCACGCCCGTCTTCCAGGGCCGCCGTTATGCACTGAGGAAGGCCGCACTGGCCATGGCCGTTCGACCAGGCGAATCTTGGAATTTTGTTCAGAGGCCCGGCCACGCTGGGAGCCAGCTTCGGCGACTGCTTCCCCTTCATGCTGTAGGACAGGAACATCGTCCCGTCCTGGAGTAGCAGCCCTTCGGACATGCCCGGCCGCTTCTTGCCCGAGAAGGCATCGATGGCCCCGTCCGCACGCTGCCGCACGGCTGCCATGAGTGCAGCCTCGCCTGGGGCGCGGCCGAACGACGCCGCACCGAGCCCTCCGACGCCGATGGGATCGTCGAGCGCCGACGGGAGGAAGGAGCCCGCCGCGAAGTTTGCGCTCTCGGGCTCTACTCCCTTGGACAGGGCCCACTGGTCGTACTTGTCCTCGAGTGCGTCTCCCGGGCGCTGCCCGTATCCCTGGTACAGCGCGTAGTTGGCAAACACGGCGACGGGATGGAGAAGGGTGGAGCCGAGTCCCGCCCAGAAGTCGCGGTCGTGGTTGGGGACTTCTACAGCGTAGCCCCATGAGGTGGGCCTGTGGCGCTTGGGCGGCGCCTTCTCGGTCCAGACCGCCGAGTTCTCGTTGTTGCTGAAGTCGATCAGCATGATGCTGACGGTGTTGTCGCTCTGCTCTGAGACGTTCTCGTAGACCCAGTGGTCGGGGCCGCCGCCCCACAGGTCGATGGTGCCGTCCTGGCAGGTTCCGTCGCACTTGCCTTCTGGGTGCAGGCCGGAGGGGTCGCTGAGGTTGACGGGGTTGTTGTTGCTGTAGGAGTAGCCGTTCCACTGCTGGGGACTTGCCGTGTCGATCACGGGGTCCGGGCTGAGGAAGCGGCCGGTGCTCGGTTGGTACTCGCGGGCGCCGAGGTTGGTGAGGCCGGTGGCGTCGTCCTTGGTGCCGCCGACGAAGCCGAGGTCACCGGCCCAGGTGCTCGGCTGAGTGCCGCGCGGGAGACCGAACGGGTCGCTGAGTCGCCGTGTTTCGGTGAGGGTCGTGCCGTCCAGGGCGAGGGTGCCGGTGCCGTGGTTGTCGCTGATCTGGTAGGTCCAGGTGCCGCCCTGGTGGATGAGGGTGAGACCGGCAGGCATCTGGTAGTAGCGGGTACCGCTGAGGGTCTTGGCGTTGGTGTCGTAGAGCAGCTCGTCACTGCCGAGGCTGATCGTGGTCCTGCCGGGATCGCGGCGGAGCAGCTGGTTGCCGCTTGCGTCGTAGACGAAGGTGGTGTTCTTGTTGGGGATGGTCCACTGCTGGCCTGCGGGGACGGTGCTTGCGCAGTCTGCCAGGGCGGTGGCGGTGGAGTTGGTGCTCACGTCGCCGGGGACGGCGAGGCAGCGGTTCGAGGCGGCGTTGAGCAGGGTCCCGTCGGCGCGGCTGGTCCAGGTCTGGGACGCGGTGCCGTCGCACGGCTGGAGCTGGATCGCGGAGCCAGCCGCGGTGCCCATCGCGGTCAGGCACTTGTTGTTGGCCCTGAGCACGTTGCCGGTCGTGTTGAACTTCTGGCCGCCGGCCGTGCTGGTGCAGGTGTAGATCTGCGCGACTGTCCCGTTGGCGGCGCTGGCGCCCCTCAGGTCGAGGCACTTGCCGCCGACCCCGGTGATCTGGACCGACGGGGTGACGGTGTCGAGGCGGCCCTCGGGGCTCCAGGCCATCGTCGTGGCGCGGGTCGCCGGGACATAGCTGGACACGGTGTTACCCGACGCGTCGTAGGTGGCCAGGGCCAGGCCTGTGGTGGTGCCGTTGGTCGTGGTGTTGTTCCTGGTCAGGGCGTGCGGGCCGCCGGTTCCCTTGCCCGTGTTGACGGTGCCGGCCGCTGGGAAGACCTGGGTGGTGACGGCGTCCTTGGTGGTGTCACCACCTGGGTCGTGCTGGGTCATGCCGCTGCGGTTGCCAGTCAGGTCGTAGGAGTAGTCCTGCCAGTAGGGGGCTGGTCCGCCCACCGTCGTCCTGGCCGGGGCCACGGCGCCGCTGGTCGGGGTGGTGTCGGTGCAGGAGCCCTGGCCACCGACGGTCGGCTGCGCGGCCATGGTCAGCGTGCTGGTGTCGGACCAGGCGGTGGTCAGCCGGCTGAGGTAGTCGTAGCCGAAGCACTGAAGATCGGTTGCTGACGGGTTGTTGTCGGCGACGGTGCGGATCGCGGTGATGCGACCTGACGGGTCGTAGGCGTAGCTGGTCTGCTGGACGGCGCCGGTACCGGCGGTCTGCTTGTCGACGTACTGCGACAGCTGTCGGCCGGTGGACTCGTCGTAGTTGTTGGTGACGACGATCTGGGTGCCCCACGGGTTGACGGTGCTGCGGGTCGGGTGGCCGTAGGCGTCGTAGTCGTTGGCGAGGTCGTAGGTCGAGCCGCCCATCGCACCATAGGACCGCTGCAGTCCGTAGGCGTCATAGCTGTAAGAGACGGTCTCACCGGGGATGTCGCCGACGGCGGAGCGGCTGTCCGAGGTCAGCAGACCTGTGCTCGGGTCGTAGGTCGCCTGGTAGGTGTAGGTGAACGGCGCGGTCGAGCCGATCTCCGAACCGGGGATCGTGGTCGTCGACTTGACGGCGTGATAGGCCGTGTCGTAGGCGAGCACTGAAGTGCTGTAGGCGGCTCCGGATGTACCTCCCACATAGCGCGTGGAGGTCGCCGGCTGCCCCTTGACAACGGAGTCGTAGGTCTTGGCCGTCAGCTGCTGGGCCGGGTCGGCGGTCGTACCGGCGTAGCTGCCCGTGGTGCGGCCGAGCAGGTCGTAGGTGTAGGTGATGGTCTGCCCGCGGGCATCGGTGGTCGAGGCGAGGCGGCCATCGGCGTCGTAGGCCTTCGTGCTGGTGCCCGAGTCCGGGTCCGTGGCGGAGATCTCACGTCCGAGCAGGTCGTAGCCGGTCGTCCAGGTGTTGCCTGCGGCGTCCGTGTGTGAGGCTGGCCGGCCGGCCGCGGTGTAGCTGTAGCCGGTCACGTCCGCGTCGGCCGGGTTGCCGGTCGTGGTGGTGGTCTTGTACTGCCACAGATGGGTGGTACGGCCACGGGAGTCGGTGACCGTGCTGGTCGGCGTGGAGCCGGCGGGCGGGGTCACGTCGGTGCGGTCCGCGCCGGGGTAGGCGGTGGTGGTGGTGCTCTGGATGTTGCCGTAGGCGAGGAACTCGCTCGTCACCGGGCGGCCGAGGCCGTCGTAGACGGTGTGCGACTGGGCCGGGACCTGGTCGGTGCTGGTCTGGTACAGGGTCGCGCCAGGGGCGGCGTCCTTGTTGTACCAGGCGCTGTTGGACCGAGTCACCCGCCCGAACGAGTCGTACATGGTGTCGGTGATGATCCGGCCGGTGTATGCGGAGATCGCCGGGGTCGTCTGGGTCTGGATCGGTCGGCCCAGGCCGTCCAGGAGCTCGACGCCGGTGACGTAGGTGTCACCGGGGCCGGCCAGGGTGGTGGCGGTGATGGTCGGCGGGACCGCGCTGCCGTTCACCACGCCGGGGACGGCGTAGGCCAGGGTCTTGCTGGCGCTCTTCGCGGTGTCGCGGCCGGGGAGCCAGACTGCGGTCAGCCGCCCCATCGCGTCGTAGCTCTTGGTCGTGGTGCGGCCGTTGGGGTCGGTGACGGTCTTCGGCAGGCCTCGGGCGCTGTCCAGGACCGTGGTCGTGGCCCGTCCGGTGCCGGCATCGCTCGCGCCGGTCGGCGCGGGCGTTGTGACGGTGATGCTGCTGGGCAGCTCGCCTGCACCCGGCGCGGCGTAGGCGGTGGTGACGGTTCCACCCTTGGGGTGGGCGCTGTCGGTGACCTTCGGGTCGGTGACCGTCAGACTGCGCCCGTAGGCGTCGAAGGTCTGTCGGGCCGTAGTGGTGAACTGTGCGGTGCCGGAGCTGTCGAAGTGGTCGGCGACCTCCCCGGTGGTCGGATCGGCGGTGACCCCTGCTTGGCCCAGCGACAGGCTGTCGAAGTAGGTGCGGCTCCAGCTCACCGTGTTCGCGGCGGTCGGCGCGGCGGCGCACGCCCCAGGTCCGCTCACTGAGAGCGTCTCGGAGACGAGGGCGGTCACCTGCGGGTCCGGGCCGCTGGCGTAGGACGTACGCGCGCAGAGGTCCGGCTGACCGTCCGCCGAGTCGAGGAGCGTCAGGGTCCGATCAGCGTGGGCCGGGTCGGTGGTCGTCATGGTGCTGGTCGCACGCCAGCTGCCGTCGGCCTTCAGCGCCTTGGTCGTCGACGTCCTGGCAGTGGCGCCGTAGCGGGCGAGCAGCGACGGCAGGCTGCCTCGTGCATGCGTCGCGGTGACGACCGGACCGGAGCTGGTGTTGACCGTGTAGCCGACGACCGTGCCGCCGGCCTGAGTGTAGGTGTCCTCCTCCAGCGGTGTGCCGGACAGCCAGTCGAAGTCAGTGACCTGACCGCTCATCGGTCCGGCCACGGAGACGCTTCGGGTGCCGCTGGACGTGATGTCACCGTCCATGCCTTGGTAGAACGTCGTGCCCTTCTGGGTCTTCGGACCGTCGCTGCCACTGCCCGCGACGGTGGTCACCGAGGCGTAGCCCCGGAACTGGTCCCAGGTACGGTCGGCGTCCTTGGTCAGCGGGGAGTCGTTGCGGTGCCAGGCCGCGTTGCCGTAGCTGTAGGCGACCGTCATTGGCACCGCCCCCGGGGTGTTGGGGTTGGTGGTGACCGTGGCGACCGGATAGCGCAGGAACCAGTCATCGATCGGGGCCGCGTCCGGCTGCTCTGTCGACGGGTGCCACTTGACGTTGAAGCAGGACAGGGTGTCCGTGTCGGCGGAAACCGGCATGATCTTGTTGACTCGGGAGCACGCGGACTGCTGGTAGTCGACGCCGATCGTGCCGCCGATCTCCGTGGTGATCAGCTGGATACGCGGCCGGTTGAAGGCCGGACGGGCCGGCACCAGGTCGGTGCCGTCCACCCGGTTGGGCAGCAGCACCGCGGTGAACGACACCGGCGACGTCGTCACCTGGGCGGCGGATGCCTGGCTGTCCTTGGCGGTGCGCTGGACCGACGCGAGCCAGGGCACCTGGGTGTTCTCGGTGGCGTTCTGTACGTTGACGAACTGGTGGTTCAGCGCATAGAAGTCAACGTCCTGGTAGGCGCCGTTGACCCGCACCTGGGTGGTGATGGAACTGAGCCACTTCGTGCTCCAGAACGTCGGACCCCAGGTGGTGCAGGTGTCCGTACTCGTGCACTGCTGGTCCATCGGGACGTCCGGCCAGTTCGCCGCGTTCGCGCTGGTCCTGTTCGCCGGGTCGCAGGCGCTGGTCGAGGTGACACACCGCTCGGTCGAGGCGAAGACAACCTTCACGGCCGGGTCGTAGGAGCCGTTGGCGTTCAACTGGTCCGACAGCAGCTGGCCATAGCCGATCGAGGCGAGGACGCCGCCTCGCGTGTATGAGGTGCTGGTGCCCGTGCCGCTGTTCTGGCCGGCCCCGCGGGCGTAGAAGTTCGACTCGGGGGTGTAGCTGTAGGTGGTGAGGTTCCCGTGCCGGTCCACCACGTAGTCGAGGTTCCAGCGCCAGGCCGTCTGGCACCAGGAGCCCTGGCCCTTGGACGAGTCATAGCACGGGTCGCCGGAGTTCGGGGAGTACACCGGGACGGTCCAGGCGGAGCCGCTGTCAGCGCCGGTGGTCGTCGGGTTGCCGTTGGGGTCGGGCAGGTGGTTCAGACCGAAGTAGAAGACCGTGCCAGCGTTGTCGGTGACCTTGATGTACGAGCCGTTCCAGGTACCGTTGGTCGCACCGGTCAAGAACTGCACCTTCGTGCCGTCGTCGCCCTTGATCCGCCAGGTACAGTTCGACTGCTCCGCGGTACCGGGGGCGTTGGACTGGCACGACGCGTCGTCCGGGACGAGTTCACCGGAGTGGCCCGCGAGGGAGAGTGTGGCGTTCGCGCCCGCCCAGCACTCGTCGCCGGAGTGGGTGAGCCCGTCCGTCGAACACGGCTTGTACGAGCGTTCCACGAAACCGGGGTTGTAGTCCCAGCCGTCACCGATCCAGGACGCCTGTGCGTTGGTGGACGAGGTCCGGCCGTCCACCGAGGACGAGTCGTAGGCCAGCGAGACCTGCGGAGACCCGCCGCCGAGCGTCGGCGGCAACTGGATCGGGTACGAGTAGGTGAACGATCCCTGCGCGTTGCCGGACGTCCACGCCTGGGACGGGTTCAGCGAGGTCGCCGCATAGGTGCCGGCCCCACCGGAGGGGCCCGATACCGCAGCGACCACCGTGGCGGACGCGGATGGCGCGGCCGCAGCCATCGTCCTCACGGCGCCCGGCGCCCCGCCGCTCATCGGCACATCCGCCACCAGCTTCTTGCTCGCCGCGTCGTACTGTGAGGCGAGCGGAGTCTGCTCCAGGCACCCCTTCACCGCAGGAGTTGTGAGCGAGCACGCTGGCATCGCGACCAGATGCGCACGCGAGGCCCAGTCGCTGCCGAGGCCGTCGCCCAGCTGCGTGGTGTCGATCCCGAGTCGTACCGCGCCGCCTGCGGCGTTCCCGTCTCGCGACAGCGACACGACCGGGCCGGGGATGCCTGCTGCCGCAGCAGCCTTGGCGTCCATCACGTCCACCGTTACGGCCTGCTCCGCGACCGGAGAGCCCGGCAGCGGCGTGAGCGAGACCGGCAGCCCGGGCATGGTGGCAACGGCACCGGTCGGTGCGTTCGCCGTGACGGCCGGGGTGGCAGCCGGCGCGGCGCCCAGTCGCACGGTCGCGTGACCGCTGGCAGCGGGCCTGGCTGACTTCGGCGGCTGCCAGGTCGGAGGCACCGGGTGGGCCGGCTTCGCGACCGGCACGGCAGGGACGCCGTGTCCCGTCACCGAGGCGGTCCTCGGCAGGGCCGTGTGCGTCGGCGACCAGATGTGTGAGTAGTCCGGCCCGGTGGCCGCTGCCGCCGCCATCGGCACGAGGAGCGACCCCACAACCGTCACAGCCGTGGCCGCGGCGATACTTCGACGCCGGGGTTTCAAGGGACTTCGGACAACGCGAGCAACGCGGAACACCATTACTGGTCTCCCCCAATAGACCGAATTGCCGGACCGATGCACGGTCAACGGCGCATAACACGCGGATCCTATCGACTACTTGGCCTGGCAGGTCACATGCGCATACGACCGTTTATCAAGTGATTTATCTCACGCCTCACGCATGGCTCTATATCAGGCGCAAACAGGACAAAAGATCGTCAAAATCGATTGCGCACAGACTTCGTGACCCAGGAGGGTGCTGGCCGCCGACCCCATGCCGCATCCGATGCATCTCCGCACCTCATAGCCCTTGTGTGATCAGCCTGGCCGGCACTCCCCGCCGTCGAGTGAGGCCTTGTCATTCTCACTTGACATTTGGTCAGTTAGTCCCACGAAACGGACCTCAGAGCACCGGTCGGTTTGCCAGAAAACCTTCGGTCCCGCCACCGTGGTGTTGTTTGCCACCACCTGGCGGACCCCATCCGCCGCCTCATTACGGGGATCTCACATATGCACAGAAAACGCTGCCACCGTGGCGCGCCTTTCCGTACCCTGACGCCTGTCGCGGTCATCGCGGTCACCGCCGCGCTCACCGGCCCGATCGCGCACGCCGACACCACGGCGAACTCGGCCGCGACGTCTCGGCTCGACCGCGCGGCGGTCGCCGCCGACGACGCCCGGCACGCCCACGACCACGCGCCGAATACGACCGAGGAGGCGATCGCCAAGGCCCGGGCGACCCACAAGAACATGCCGATCGACTCGCTGACCACCGAGTACAGCGAGACCGCCGCCACCCCGGACGGCCACTTGCAGCTGACCCAGCACCCGGACCAGCAGCGTATGAAGCGCGGCGGTGGCTGGGTCTCGCTGGACGCCACCCTGGCCGCCAACCCCGACAGCACCTTCTCACCGAAGGCCGCCCCCGCCGGGCTGGTGCTCTCCAAGGGCGGCGACGGGCCGCTGGCGACCATGACCAGCAGCGACGGCAAGAAACTCGCGATCACCGCGTCCTTTACGCTGCCCGCTCCCATCGCCAGCGGCGACAGCCTGCTCTACCCGTCGGTCGCCCCCGACACCGACCTGAGGGTAACGGCGACCAAGTCCGGCGGCGTGAAGACCGTACTGATCGTCAAGACACAGGCTGCCGCGAACAGTCCGGCACTGAGCAACCTGCACTTCACCACTACCGCGGACGGCGTGATCGTCGCTGCCGACAAGGGCGGTAACCTGACCGCGAAGGCTGCCGATGGCAAACCGCGCTGGACCGCGAGCACCCCGACGATGTGGGACAGCTCCGAGACCGCGCTGGCGGCGCCACGCGCGGCCGCCCTGAGCGCCGAGACCGCCCTCCCAGCTGCATCGGCTGCAGACACCCGTCTGCACAGCGACGCCAGCGGCCCGGGCAGCACCGCCAAGGTCTCCCGGATGCCGGTGACCGCAAACGACACGAGCATCGACCTGGCGCCAGATCAGGACCTGCTCAAGCACGGCAAGGCGCCCTACTACATCGACCCGAGCTGGCTGCCGTGGAGCAACTCCGCCAGCGGCTGGACCTGGGTGCAGTCCGCCACCCCGGACACCTCCAACTGGCAGCGCAGCGGAAGCAACGACACCGACTACCCCGCGGTGGGCCTGTGCGGCTACTACGCGGCCGGCGGCAGCTGCTCGCCCACCTCGAAGAACCGCGCCTTCTTCCAGATCGACACCAGCGCCCTGAGCGGCGCGTCCTTGTCCTCGGCCACACTGACCTTCGAGGAATACGTCACCGCGAACTGGGACTGCACCACCACCTATCCGGTGGACCTGTACCTCACCAGCGGCATCGACAACTCGACGACCTGGAACAACCAGCCGGCCCAGAACGGCGGCTCACTCGGCACCAAGCAGGTCGGCGGGTCGGGTCACGGCAGCTGCTACGGCAACGTGCCGTTCGACTACGACATCACCTCCACCATGCAGCAGTACGGCACCAGCAGCAGCTCGCTGACCTTCGGCCTCTACGGCGACGAGAGCAACCAGAACGCCTTCAAGCGCGTCAAGCCGCAGCCGACGCTGACGGTCCAGTACGACCGCGCACCCAGCACGCCGACCAACCCGGGCGCCAACCCCGCGCCGCGCACGGTCAGCCCGTCGGGGACCGACCAGGTCTGCTACGACGCCCCCACCAGCAAATGGAACTGGCTCGGCGCCGGCAGCAACCAGGCAGGCGCGGTCAGCCTCAACGCCACGCTCTCCAGCCCCACCCAGTCCCAGCTCTACACCTGGACCAACATCTGGGACGACTCGGTCGCCAACGCCCCGTCCGTCGCCTCCGGCCTCTCGGCGCTGACCGGCAACGGCAACACGGCCAGCTTCCCACTGCCGGCAAACGCACTGACGGACGGTCACGCCTACGGCTTCCACATGATGGCCACCGACCAGCTCGCGGGTGTGCCGAACTCGGCCATGACCCCGGTCTGCCACTTCCGGGTCGACCTCACCCCGCCCACGGTCTCCTTCCCGACCACCGTCAGCGACCCGACCACGCAGTTCCCGCCGGCCGGCAACGGCCAGGTCACCAAGCTCTATGTCGGCCAGCAGGGCTACGTGCCCTACACCCCGACCGACCCCTCCCCCGGTGCCGGCCTGGACGCCTCCGGCGTGGCCTGCACCCGCTGGGGCTGGGACCCGCAGCTCGCCGACGGCAACTGGCAGTGCGGCAGCAGCATGCCGGTCTCGCAGATCCCTGTGACCCCCGCCCACTGGGGCACCAACATCCTCTACATCCAGGCCGAGGACAACGCCGGCAACACCTCGCCCATAGCCCCGTACGCGTTCTACGTCCCGTGGAACGCCAACGGCCCGGCGCCCGTCTTCGGCGACGTCACCGGCGACGGCGTGCCCGACATCCTGGCGCCGGACACCGCAGGCAACCTGCGCGCCTTCAGCGTCCCCGGCAACACCACCACCACGCCCGCCGGCGCGCCTGCCGAGACGGCGCCCACCACGCCACTGGCCGCCGCTCGGGCGAACTCGCCCGCCGGCGACTCCTGGGCCAACTACCGCATCACACACCGCGGCAGCCTGCGCGGCGGAATGAACGCCGACGACCTTATCGTCCACAAGGACAGCGATCCGAACCTCTACGCCTACTACAACCCAGGCAACTCCGGCATCCCCGGCTTGTTCGACGCGCACAGCGTGCTCGCCAAGCCCGCCTGCGTGGTCAACAGCCTCAACAAGACCTGCACCGGCTACGCCGCGGACTGGTCGGGCACCCTGCAGATCGCCGCCGCCGGCGACCCAACCACCAGCAACCTCAACCCGAACCGCAAATTCCTCAACCGCACCGGCCTGTTCACCATCGAGACCAACAGCACCGGTGACGGCGCCCTCTGGTACTACCCGGTGATCGGCGACTCTACCCTCGGCGCCCCGGTCAACCTGATCACGACCGGCTGGAAGAAGTGGGAACTACTCTCGCCCGGCGACTGGTTCGGCCAGGGCCACCCTGGCCTGATGGCGCGCAACCTCGGCAACGGTGACCTGCGCGGCTACACCTTCACCGTCGGAACCGGCAGCTATGACGACGGCTTCGGCGGCAAGATCAACTACCCGGTGATCACCGACATGGTCACCAACACCAAAATCGGCAGCGGGATCACCGCCGCCTCCTGGCCACGGATCGGCTCCGACGGCGACCTCACCGGCAGCGGGCACTCCACCCTGTGGGGTATCACCCCGAGCGGCGGTATCCAGATCTGGACCGGCAGCCCGACGGGCACCAGCACCTCGCCGGGCTACAACTGGGTCGGCCCCAGCACCGTCGGCACCACGAACAGCAGCCCCCTCAGCTGGCGCCTCAACGGCGCGAGCAGCAACAACGGCAAGGCCAACGACGCCAGCGGCAGCTACCCCGCCACCATCTACGGCACCCCCGGCTGGACCACCGACCGCAAGGGCACAGCCAACGGCGCAGTGAGCTTCAACAGCAGCAGCCTGCTGCGCACGACCGGCCCAGCCGTGGACACCTCGCAGAGCTATACCGTCTCCGCCTGGGTGAACGTCACCTCGCCCGATGCCGACCAGGTCTTCCTCGCCGAGGGCGGCAACCAGCACCAGGCGTTCTACCTGAGCTACACGGCCAACCCGAAGTCCTGGCACTTTCTGCAGACCGCCAGTGACGCCCCCAGCACCAACTGGATCGATGCCACCGTCCCGACAACCACGACCGGTTGGACCCACCTGGTCGGCACCTACGACGTCAGCAGCCATGTCCTGACGCTCTACGTCAACGGCAAGTACGCCGCCTCGGCTAACAACCTCAGCCCCTGGCAGGCGCCGTACGGCCTCTCCATCGGCGCCTGCGCCAACCCCGACAACACTCCGTACAGCGGTGGCACCGGCTCCGTCAGCGAGGTGCACACCTATCCGTACCCGCTCACCGCAGCGCAGGTGAACGCCCTGTACACCAGCTGAGCGAAAGCCCTTGCACCATCGGGGCCCGCCGAACCGAGTTCGATAGGGCCCCGATGGGTTGTACATCGCTGCAGGTCGCCGTGCGCACCTGGCCCTGGTACTAGCCGCTCAAGGCATAGCAGCGATCGCCGTCCTGTTCGAGATGGAGCAGGACGAGACCCTAGACGAGTCTTTCCGAACACGGTCAGTGGTCAAAGGCGGTCAGTGAACGGCTGACCGCTTGACCGGTCTGGAAGTTGTGCCAGATTGCGGTAGCCAACGCGAGCATGCGCTGGGCCACGCGCACAGCGACGCCCTCGACGGTGCGTCCGCCGTGTTGTTCCAGGTCGAGCTGGCCTTTGAGGGTGTCGTTCACCGACTCGATGAGCTGGCGGACCTTCTTGAGCATCGGCTCGCCGGCCCACATGACCTCACGCTTGCGGGACGGACGGAGCAAGGTGATGCCCTGTTCGGACAGTGACCGTTCGAAGGGCTTGGACGCGAAGCCCTTGTCGCTGATCAGCAGCAGGCCCGGCCTGGCGGAGACGAGGGCGGCGTCGACCTCCAGCATCGCGGCCAGCACCTCGCGCTCGCCGAGCTTCGGGTCGGCCAGTGCCCACAGCATCGGCATCCCCGCCGGAGTGCACACCAGGTACAACCGCAGGCCCCAGAAGAACCGTGAGTGCGACGCGCAGTAGCCGTAGTTGGCCCAGCCCGCCAGCTCGGATCGCTTCACCGTGGGTCGGGACATGCCGCACGGCACCGGGGTGGAGTCCGTGATCCACACCCTGTCGTGCCAGAAGTCGGTGTCCTTGGCCAGCACTCGTATCAGGCGCTTGATCTGCGGCAGAGCGGCCCGCAGCCGCTTGTTGTATCCGGAGTCTTGCGGGATGAAGGGGAACAGGTGGCGGTAGTGCACGCGGGCGTGCCGCAGCAAGCGGGCCTCGCAGTGGAAGCCGAGCATCGCCTGCATCACCGCCAGGCACAACAACTCGGAGTGGCTCAGCCTCGGTGGGCGGCCGGGCAACCTGGCGAGATCCGCCCAGTCGTCGTCGATCTTCACGTACCGTGCGGTCACGAGGGTGTCCAGGTTCGTCGTCACAAGCGATCATGGACACCCTCTCTTCGTGCCCGCAGGCATTCGGAAAGACTCGTCTAGGACCTGATGGCGTCGAGCCGGCTCGCCGTGCATGCCGCAGGTGCCGACCCGGACGTGCCTGAGGACCTGCTCCGGAGCACGCTCTGCCGTCCACAGGGCCACGAGCCGGTACCGAGCGGAGGTGCTGTTCGAAGGCGGAAACGGCGCGGTTGACCGCCCACACCGTCAGCTCTGTGGCGCAAGCGTCAAGGTGGCCGGTACAGGCGAACTGTTCCCGCTGGACTCGCGCCACTTGTGCATCACCTCTGCCGAAGCCGACGAAAGTGCGAGCGGCGGGGGCCCACTGGGCGGAAAAGCGGTCCACGAGGGGCGGGCGTCGGCCTTGTCGTTTACGGCAGCGTCCCGTGGCTCTCGCCTCCACCCTGGCGCCCGGCCGAGTCGTGTCCTGAGCTGATCAGCCCCTCATGTTGAGCGGGCGGTCCTTGGGCCGTTGACGGCCGGGTTCGCGCGGTTGGTGTTCCAGCTGGCCGAGCACCCGTGTGCGGGAGTGGGCAGCGCCGCGGGACCGGGTCTGCCGAGGACTCCCCTGCGGCGTAGCCGTGGGGGTAGGGGGGTTAAGGAAAGACGTAGGAAGAAGGAGGGAAGGACAGGGTTCCAGCCCTCGGTTGCGGCACCAGAGCGCGCGCCGCCAACGGCGTTGACTATGTATCAGCTAACGGAGCGGCGCGGTAGGGCTCGTTCGTCGGCGCGGATTCAAGTTGCCGCAGTCTCCCCTTCACCGGCCGTGCCGAGCGGCGGTGCCCCGGTACGCCCCGCCCGTGCGGTGCCCGGAGGCCCTTGCCGACCGGCGGTCCTGATCTTCACCTTGAGCTGAGGACGATATGATGCTTCTGGTGCGATTCACCCGAATTGACCCACCCGAGAGGACCGCGCTGGCCACGGCGACGGTGAGCGAACTCCAGCAGTGTGGTGTCACGGCACGGCGGCGCCGCGGCCCGCTTGGCCGGCGACACCCCCGCGACCGCGCACTGTGGGTCCTGTCCTCGGCACGGCAGGACGACGGCGTGTTCATGACCACCGCGCACTTCGTTGGCGGGTCTGCCCTGGATGGCCTGCTCGTACGACGGCCCGGGTGGTCGCGCATGACTGGCTGCGGTGTCCTCCCCCAGGACGGCTCCGTCACCCGTACCGCGGCGTTCGCGATGGCCGGCCCCCATCGCGGTGCGACGCGCGCTGCTCTTCCCTACCGAGCACGCTCGTCCACTTGTTCACCGCAGCGCGGCCGCCGCCCTGCGAAGGCTGCTCTGCCACTGGGCCGGGTCCATCGTCACCGCGGCGTTCGCCAGGCGCTCGGCGGAGTCGGTTGTCAGGGCAGCCCGGCACCGGTCGATCTTGCCCTGCGTGGGGAACCCGACGGCCTGGTACTCCCGGGCCCGGATCAGGCAGTCCAGCTTGTCCGCGTCGTGGGCGCAGCGGGCCTCCAGGGTCTGGTCGGCCTCGAACTCGGTGACGGCGCCGATGACGGCGTCCTGGACGGCGGGGTGGGCGGCGGCCACTTGGTCGGCCGTCACCTCGCCCGGGTCGGCGGCGGTGACGTAGCGGCGGCTGATCGGGGTGAGGTCCCCGGTGCGCGCTTCGTGGAAGTCGTGGAGAACGCAGAGCATGGCGGTGCGGGCGGGGTCGGCGCCTTCCATCGCGGCGAGCAGGATGCCGATGAAGGCGGTGCGGTGGCTGTGCTCGGCGACGGTCTCAGCGTGGCTGATGCCGTCGTAGCGCCAGCCGGTACGCGGCAGGTCGCGCAGGGTGCCGTCTTCGAAGATCAGGGCTGCGGTGCCGGCCGCTTCGTCGTCGACACGGGGGTGCTCGCTCACCGTTGGCCTCCTGGTGCCTCGTCAGTTCGTCTTCTGGAGACGGTAGTGGACCGACTCCAGATCGTGGCGGGATGCCGCGGAGACGAGCCGCCCGTCGAGCAGTTGGGTGGCGCGGAGGTCGAAGGCGCGCGCGCTCTCGGGGTCGGCCAGCGGCAGCCAGGGGTGCAGGTCGATCAGGGTCGTGACGGAGTGGACGTACAGGTCCACGGTGCCGGGCGCGTCGTGGAGCGAGCCGACCAGGCCGCGGAAGAGGGCGAGCGGATTCCACTGGGCCGGCGTGGGGGCGTGCATGAAGCCGTCGTCGGGCTGGTCGGTCGGCATGGCTCCCAGCCAGTACGCCCAGTACGCCAAATTGGCGAGTTCACCGTGCTGGTCGTCGGCCAGGGCGGTGGCGACGAAGTCCCTCAGCGGCTCGGGGTCACCCTGACGGGCGGCGACGGTGGCGGCGGTGCGCGCCTCGATCCACCGGGGCGTGTAGCCGCGCAGGGCCAGGGCCGGGCGCATGGTGCGCAGCGCCTGCTCGGCCCAGTCGCCGGCGTCGGGGGCGGGGTCGTAGCTAGCCAGGTAGAGAGCTTGGCGGCGCAGCAGCAGCGCGCGCTCGCCCGCGGTCTCGGCGCTCTCGGCGACCTGGCGCAGGTGCGCGAAGAAGGCGGCCCGGTCGGCTGCCCCGAGCTGCGGGCCGGTAGGAGTGGGGCCGCGCCGCGGGCCGGCCGCCCGGCCGCTCACGGCGGGCGGAGTGATACCGCGCACAGCCCAGGCGATCAGGTGGGCGGTCTCGCGGGACTGCACCCAGCCCGCCAGCGGGTGGTCGCTCGGGTCGGAAGGCGGGCGCAGGACCGCAGTGAGGATGCGGTCCGCGTCCATCGCACAGTCCAGAAGCGAGAGCAGCTCGGTATCGGCACCGAGAAGGACTACGCGTCGGCGCAGCTGCAGGAGGTCCGCGGCGCGGGTGTTGGCCAGCGGACGGCGCCCGGACTCCCAGCCCTGGACGGTGCCGAGGTCGACGCCGACGTCCTCAGCCAGGCGGACCTGGGTGCGCGGGATGCTCTCGCGGACCAGCCGCAGCAGGTACCCGGACACCACGCCGACCTCTGCCCGGCTTCGGTCACGGACCGCCATTTCGACTCCTCCTCGATCACGGCCAAGGTGAACGGGCGCACCCCGAGCGCGGGTGCCCGACGGCCTGGTGTGCCACCGGTCGGTCTGGCTGCGGAGTCCACCCGGTGGAGGCTGGCCAGAAACCCGTACTGCGGGTGAGTCCTCATCAAATTCCTTGGCTCGTAGCGTAGTTCTACGACGAGGGCCACCGGGCCGGATCGGGAGACAGCCACCCCGACCGGCCGCCGCGTCGGCCCCTCACCCACCACAGGCGTCCCACACATTCAGACAAAGGCGGACGTATGCTCACGGAAACCCCGGATGTGGCCACCACGCTGGTCGCGACGACCGACTTCCACTCCTCCGTCCCCGACGGCCTGGCCACCCTCGAAGCGCTCGCCCGGCTGCGGGACACGGGCTCCCTCCTGGTCGACGCCGGCGACTTCTACGGCGGCAACGCCTTCCACGAGTTCTCCCAGGGACGCTACGAGGAGGAGATCGCCGCCGGGCTCTTCCACGCGATGGTTCCCGGCAACCACGACTTCGCCGACCTGCAGCGCCTGCGCGAGCCCAAGCGCTACCCGCCCGTCGTGTGCGCCAACGTCATCCCGCCCGACAGCTTCCCGGGCCGCTGGGAGCCGGGGCTGCTGCTGCCCGAGCGCGGCCCGCGGGTCGGCGTCGTCGGGTTCATCGGCGCCCAGGCCTTCACCGCGGTCCCCGCCGAGGAACGGGCCGGCTTCACCTTCAAGGAGCCCACCCCCGCGCTGCTGGCCGCCGAGCACACCCGGCTGCGCGTGGCCGGAGCCGACGTGGTGATCGGCGTCAGCCACACCGGCCTGGAGCGCGACATCGCCTTCCAGACCAGCGGCGAGAGCCCGTTCGACACCATCGTGGCCGGCCACTGCCACTGCTCCTACTACCAGTGGTCCGACGGCGGCCGCCACGTCGTCAAGGCCCCCGAGCTGGGCGCGGGCCTGCTGCGGATCGGCCTGCGCGGCGACGGCACCACCTCGTTCACCGTCGAACACCACCGCGGCCCGGCCAGCGCCGCCGGCCCCGGCAGCCACGCGCTCACACCGTTCCGGGCCTGGGGCGACACCGTGCTCGGCACCCTGCCCGAGCCGATCGGCGACCGCACCGAGCTGGCCCACCGCCTCTGCGAGCGCGCCCGCACCGCCACCCGTGCGGACGCCTTCCTCCTCAACCTGGCCCACCCTGCGCACCGGCCTGCCCGCCGCAGTGACCCGGCGCGCGCTGGCCGACGCCGCCCCCTTCGACGGACCGCTCGTGCGCCTGGAAGGCCGGCACCTGTTCACAGACCTGGAGCGCCGCGCCCTGCAGTACGGGGAGGAGCCGGTGCTCGCCACCGGCGGCCTCGACCGGGGCAGCGTCGTCACCACCACCTATCTGGCAGGCCGACTGGGCATTCCCGCCGCGCCGGTCCACCCGCACACCATCCGCTCCACCATCACCGATCTGTTCGGAGGCACCCATGAGTGACCTGCTGGAACTGCCCGCCGGCGACCTGCTCGCCGGCCCCACGGCGCACCGCACCTTCGCCGAGGCGTTCGCCACCCGGGGCCACGGTAGGGCGCTGGTCACCTTCGACGACCCGACTGCGCACCGCCGCAACCAGGACCGCGCCCTCGCGCTCCTCTCCTCGCTGGGCACCGTGCTCGCGGTCTACCCGCACCTGGGCCCCTGGAGCGACCTGTCGGTGCGCACCGACGCCGACCCGGGCCGCACCCACGGCATCGGGGAGAACAAGCTCCACATCGACATGGTCGAGCGCGACCTGACGCCCCGGATCATCGCCCTGTACTGCGTGCGCGACGACCCGGCCGGGGGCGGCGCCTCCGCGCTGGCGGACATGTGGGCCGCCGTCGACTCCCTCGCCAGCGCCGATCGCGAGATCCTCAAGTGCCGGGCCTACTCGTACTGGGCCGACGAGGGCGTGCACGGCGTCGGCGAGAGCCTGGAGCGCTTCCCCATCGTCCCGGAGCATCTGGAGTGGGGCTTCCCCGTCCGCTTCACCAGCAAGATGGGCCCCCACCTGGACAAGGCCGAGCTGATCGACACCACGCTGCTGTCGGCCGACCAGGCCGCTGGGGCGTTCGGCCGCCTGGTGGCCGCCGTCTACGCCCAGCGCACCACCGTGCGGCTGCGCCCCGGGCAGCTGCTGATCTGGGACCAGCAGCGCTACGCCCATGGCCGGATGCCGCTCGGCGACGGGCAGGGCGACATCGCCGACGGCGAGCGCCGGCTGCTGCAGCAGGCCTACGTCGGAGAGGCGGGCACCCGATGATCCTCACCGGCGCCGCCATCTCCGCCGCCGTCGCCCGGGGCGAGATCACCATCGACCCGTTCGACCCGGAGATGCTCAACCCTAACTCCTACAACTACCGACTCGGCCCGACGCTCAAGTTCAGCTCCGCCGCCGTGATCGACGCCCGGGTGGACACCCCAGTCGCCGAGGTCACCATCCCCGAGGACGGGTACGTGCTCCAGCCCGGCACGCTCTACCTCGGCGCCACCGTCGAGACCGTGGGCTCGCGCCAGTACGTGCCCAGCCTCATCGGGCGCAGCTCCCTCGGAAGGCTCGGCCTGTTCCTCCAGGTGACCGCCGACCTCGGTCAGCTCGGCGCCTGCCACCGCTGGACGCTGGAGATGGTCGCCGTTCAGCCGCTGCGCGTCTACGCCGGGATGAAGATCGGCCAGTTCTCGTTCTGGGCGCCCGAGGGCCAACGCCTGCCCTACCAGGGCTTCTACGGCCGCGTCAGCGAGCCGGTCCCCTGCAACCCGGCGGCCGCCGCCGGACACCGCACCCTGGAGGTCGCCGCATGATCCTCACCGGCCGCGAGATCGAGCACCGCGTCAAGGCGGAGGAGATCACCATCTCCCCGTTCGACCCCGACTGCGTCAGCCCCAACAGCTACGACTTCCACCTCTCGGCGGACATCGCCTGGTACACCGGCGACGTCCTCGACTGCAAGATCGACAACCCGTACGAGCGGGCCGTGATCCCCGACGAGGGTATGGTCCTGGAGCCGGACCGGATCTACCTGGTCTCCACCGCCGAGACCATGGGCAGCCACCTGTTCGTGCCGATCATCCGTGCCCGCAGCAGCGTCGCCCGCCTCGGCCTGTTCATCAACTGCACGGCCGACCTGATCGACATCGGCTCGATCAACCGCTGGACGCTCCAGCTGCACGCCGTTCAGCCCGTGAAGATCTACCCGGGCATGCGGATCGGCCAGGTCACGTGGTGGCGCCCGCTCGGCGTGATCGAGCCGTACACCGGCAAGTACCAGGGCTCTACCCTGCCGATGCCCTCCAAGGTGTGGCGCGATTTCGAGCAGGCCTCCTGATGCCCGCCCTCATGTCCGCCCAGGACAGGGTCGTCGCGGTGGTCGCCCACCCGGACGACGCAGAGCTGATGTTCTACGGCACCCTGCGGGCCTGGCACGATGCCGGGGCCGAGGTGAGCGTGGTGGTCGCCACCCACGGCGCCGGCGGCGTCTCCCTCGCGGACCAGGCCGTAGGCGCGCGGCTGGAGCGCGGCGATCGGCCGGCTGAGTCCGCGGCCTCCTATGAGGGCACCGGTATTGGCTTCGAGTGTCTGGAGCTGGAGGACGGCGCGCTGCGCGCCGACCGGCAGCTGGTCTCCGCCGTCGAGACCGCGCTCGTCCGCCTGGGGTGCACGGTGCTGCTCACCCACGCCGTGCACGAGGGCAACGACCACCAGGACCACCACGCCGTGGCGCGGGCCGCGGTGAACGCCGCCGTGCGCGTGCCCGGCTGCACCACCGTGCTGCACGGCCAGCCGCACAACGCGCACAGCCACGTGGCGCCGACTGTGCTGGTGGACATCACCGCCTACGTGGACGACAAGGTCAAGGCGCTGGCCCGGCACCAGTCCCAGGCCGGCCGGTACTACCTGGGCGAGGAGTTCACCCGGCACCGCGCGGCCGAGGCCGGCTACCGGCTGCTCCCCGAGCCGGCCGCCGACGGCCGCTGCTTCGAAGGCCTGGTCCCCGCCCTCCTGCTGCTCGGCCAACCGGAGCGACCGTGATCTACATCGAGCAGCCCGCCTTCCTGCCCTGGCTCGCCTTCTGCGAGGCCCTGCTGGCGTGCGACACCGTCGTGCTCTACGACGACGTCCAGTTCGAGGACGGCGGCTGGCAGAACCGCAACAAGATCCGCACCAAGTCCGGCATCCAGTGGCTCACCGTGCCGGTCGTCAAGCAGCACGGCCAGCGAATCGAGCAGGCGCGGATCGCCGCGAACTTCGACGCCGACACGCTGCTGCGCACCCTGGCCATGGCCTACAGCCGCACCCCCTTCTACGCCGAGACCATGGCGACCATCACCCCGGCGCTGGAGGCCGGCCACCAGCTGCTCGCCGACCTCAACGCCGACCTGCTCACCCGCATCCACGACGCGCTGGGCGCGACCGGCCGCCTGCTGCGCAGCTCCACCATGCCGCTGCCGGCCAGCGGCCGGATCGAGCGGATCGTCGCGGTCTGCGAGCACACCGGCGAGCAGACGCTGTGGGCCGGCTCCGGCACCCGCGGCTACCTGGACACCGCCGCGGTGGGCGCCGCGGGGATCCGGGTCCTGTGGAACGAGTACTACCCGCGCCACCCCATCTACCCGCAGACCTGGCCCCGCCGGCCCTTCACTCCGGCGCTGTCCGTCGCCGACGCCGCCTGCAACCTCGGCTGGGCCGGCCTGCGGACCCTGCTCACCGACGGATTCACCACCTACCAGAACGAGTTGGACGGAGTGCCAGCATGACCCGAACCCGGGTGCTCACCGGCATCGACCTGCCGGTCGCCCCCTCCTGCGGCAGCATGATCCTCGTGGACGACACCTACGCCGCGATGGCGGACCGCGTTCACAGCACCTTCCTCGGCATGCGGCCGATCGAAAACGGTTGGCACTCCTTCGACCGCCTGATCGCGCTGGACACGGCGAAGCGGTCCTACGGCCCGGACTACGGCCGCTACGTCGACGAGCTGACCGCTGAGGTCCGCGAGCTGGTCCGGCAGCACGAGCCGCACGTGATCCACGCCCAGCACCTCGGATTCGGCCTCGCCCCGGCGCTGGTGCGCGCGGCCGACCGGGTGCCGGTGATCTCCATCGCGCACGGCACCGACGTGATCGCCGCCGACGAGTCCGAGCAGGCCCGCCAGGCGCTGACCGAGGTCATCGCGGGCAGCGCCGCCGTGGTCGCGCCGAACGCGACCCTTGCCGACCACATCGACAAGCTCACCGACCACCGGTACAGCGATCGGCTGACGATCATCCCGTGGGGCATCCCGCTCGGCCAGGCGCTGGTGCGCCACCGCCCGCAGGAGACCGTGGCCGGCCCACTGAACCTGCTGCACGCCGGTCGGCTCGACACCAACAAGAACACCGTCACCGCCATCGAGGCCCTCGCGGTGGCCGGCCAGCGGCACCGGCTGACCATCATCGGCAGCGGCCCGGAGGAGGAGGCGCTGCGCGAGCGGGCCCAGCACCTCGGCGTCCAAGACCGGGTCAGGTTCGTGCCGTTCATGCCCCGCCAGGAGCTGTGGCGCCGGTTCGACGAGTTCGACGCCTTCGTGTTCACCACCTCCGGCCTGGAGGCCTTCGGCCTGGTGGCGATCGAGGCGCAGGCCCACGGCCTGCCGGTCGCCTACTCCAACGTGGCCGGCTTGGCCGAGACCCTGGGCCAGGCCGGCACCACCTACACGGCGGGTGACCCGGTCAGCCTGGCCGCCGCGCTGGACGAGTTGGCCCGCGACGCGCACTGGCGAGGCGCCCTGGTCCGCGCCGGGCTGGACAACGCGCGCCGGTACGACATCGCTTACACCGCCGGGCAGCTGGCCGACCTGACCGACAAGGTCGCCTCCGCCGCCCTGGCCTGACCCCCGCCGCGCTGCCGGCCCGCGGCTCGTCGCGGGCCGGCCACCGCCCGACCCCGAAGGAGTCCCGGTGCTCACCCTCGTGACCGTGCCGCCCGGCAGCTTCCACCGCCGCCTAGAGGACGACCGGTTCCAGACCGTCCACATCACCAAGACCGTCGCCTGGCAGGAGCGCCCGGTCACCTACGGGCAGTACCGCACCTACCTGGAGGCAATCGGCTCTGGCTTCGACCCGGTCCTGGAGATCTGGGACGGCGACTGGCGGCCCGGCCCGCTCTTCTCCCAGGCCAACATCCACGGCGATGACCACCCGGTGGTCGGCGTCTCCTTCAACGACGCGCTCGGCTTCATCGCCTGGCTGTCCGAGCGCGACGGGCGCCGGTACCGGCTGCCGACCGAGGCGGAGTACGAGTACGCCACCCGCGCCGCCTGCTCCTGCAAGCTGGAGTGCGCCCAGTCGCGCGTGCCCCGGCGCACCCATGAAGGACGTCAGTGGCCGGGGGCGTTCCTGGCCAGCTGGCAGGCGAGCGACGCCAAACCGAACCCGCTTGGACTGCACGCGCTGAACGGCGTGCTGTGGCAATGGTGCTCGGACTGGTACGCCCCGTACCCGCAGGCGAACGTCGAGCACGACCCGCAGGGCCCGGCGGCCAGGCCGGAATCCTCGCACTGGAAGGGCCGGGTCCTCCCGGCCGGGCGGGTGATCCATGGCGGGTCTTTCTCCTACCCGGAATGGTACGGGCGCTGCGACAACCGGCATTTCTCCTTCGCCACGGACCGAAATGTAAATGTCGGATTCCGCGTCGTGCACGACATCGACTGACGGACCAGCGAAGGTCCTAGAAGACTTGTACAGCAAGAGAGTTCGCCGGGCGAACGTCTCCACACAGCAGGAGCACAGAAATGCCAAGATCACACCCCGGCTCGTCCGGAAAGCCGAATAGCCTCTGCTATTCTGTGCCGATGACCGAAGCCTTAAAAGTCGGAATTACCGGCGGCGGCAGCGCGGGCCACGTCGTCCCGGCCGTGGCGGTCGCGGCCGAGCTGCGCCGGGCCAGGGTCGGCGAGCTGGTGTTCTTCGGCCGGGCCGGCAGCATCGAAGCGGACCTCGCCGCGCAGGCCGGCATCCCGCTCGCCGCGGTGCCCTCGGCCGGGATGCAGCGCTACCGCTCCTGGAAGAACGCCGTCATGCCGTTCACCGTGCTGCGCGGGATCGGCGCCGCCTACCTGGCGATGCGCCGCGAGCGTCCCGACGCGCTCTTCTCCAAGGGCTCCTACGTCTCGGTGCCGGTCGGCATCGCGGCCTGGCTCAACCGGGTGCCGCTGCTGATCCACGAGTCCGACCACTCCCTTGGCCTGGCCAACCGGATCCTGGCCCGCCTCGCCCGCACGGTGTGCCTGTCCGAGCCCGGCCAGAACCTCCCGGCCTGGTTGGACAGCAAGGCCGTGGTCACCGGCCTGCCGCTGCGCGACGACCTCGCCGACGGTCGGCCCGAGCGGCTGCGCACCCGCCTCGGCATCCCGCCTGGCCTGCCGGTGCTGCTCATCTTCTGCGGCTCCAGCGGCAGCACCCGCATCAACGAGGCGATCCGCCGCCAGCTGGCGGCGTTGACCGCCCGCTTCGCCGTCGTGCACATCACCGGGCGCGGCAACCTCGACCCCTCGCTCACCGCCGTGCCCGGGTACTGGCAGCTGGAGTACCTGCACGACGAGATGGTGGACGCCCTGTGGCTGGCCGACCTGGTGATCGGCCGGGCCGGGGCGACCACCCTCGCCGAGCTGGAGGCCCTGGCCAAACCCGCCGTACTGGTGCCGCTGCCCGCCTCCGTCAGCCGGGGCGACCAGCTCGACAACGCCCGGGACTACGCCCGGCGCGCGGTGTGCCAGGTCGTTGCCGACGAGGAGCTGGCCGACGGCGTGCCGCTGCTGGTCGCCTGCGAGAAGCTGCTGCCCGAGCTGTCCGGGCGCCGCCCGCAGCCCGACCCGGAACAGATCCACCGGGTCGCCCGCGACCTCGCCGAGCGCACCCTGGGCCTGGCCCGGCCGCGCCGGCGCCGACGGCGCTGAACTCTCCCAGGGCGGGCTGCTCAGACGTGGCCTTCGGGCAGCTCGCCCCGGAACAGCACGTGCCAGTGCTGGTGCTTGCTCTCCTGGTACTCGCCCAGGTTGGTGACGATGCAGCACGCGCCGTACTCCTCGCGCACCTTCGCGGCCACCGACCGCACGACCCGCAGCACCTTCATCAGCAGTTCCTCGCCGCCCTCACCGAGGTCTTCCAGCGACGGCGTGTGCAGCTTCGGCACCACCACGATGTGCACCGGGTACGACGGCCGGGTGTGCTCGAAGGCGAGCACGTCATCCGTCTCCTCGATCACCTTGACCGGGGTGTTCCCGGTCAAGGCCTCCTGGCAGTAGAAGTCCGACACCTGCTCCACGGCAGTGGTCATGCTGGTCACCGATCCCTAGTGCTGGGCCCGGCGCCGGTGATCGGCCGCGCCGCCCGGCGGCCAGCGGACAGCGCTGCGCCGTGCCCGGGGTGCGCGGTGGTGCCAGGCAGCAGCCAGCCTACCTGTGTGATCTGAGTGACCATCAATTTGCTTCTGCTGCACGATCATCCGATCAAATGCGAGGTGAATCGCCATGTCCCTGTCCGCCGTCATCGCCGCTGCCGGCGTCGGCAGCCGCCTCTTCCCCGTCTCCAGGACGATCACCAAGTGCATGCTCCCGGTGCTCAACCGGCCCGTCCTTGACTACGCCCTGGCCGACTGCATCGCGGCCGGCGCCCAGCGGATCGCCATCGTCGCCCCGCCCGGCGAGGGCGCCCGCCAGATCCGCCACTACGTGGCCGACGACCCCGAGCTGCGCGCGTACTTCGACGCCCGCGGGTGGCAGAACAAGTACAAGCCCGCCGCTACCTTCCCGGGCGACATCACCGTCATCGAGCAGCCCCGCACCAGCGGCAGCTACGGCACGGCCCTGCCGCTGATCTACGCCGCCGACTGGGTCGGCCAGGAGGACGATGTCCTGCTGGTCTCCGGCGACGACCTGCTGCTGCGTGACGACGGCGGCTCCGACCTCGCCGACCTGGTCGCCGCCCGCACTACCGCCGGAACCGCCGGCGCGGTGGCCGCCGCCACCGTGCCCGGCACCGACGCCCACCAGTACGGCCTGCTCCAGCCCCGCACCGCGCCCGGCGGGCACCTGCTGCTGGCCGGCCTCCTCGAGCGCCCCGCCGACTACCGGGAGCCGACCGCCTACATCAACGTCTCCCGCACCCTGCTCCCGGTCGCCGCGATCGGCTACTTCCTGGCCGTACGCCCGGCCGCCAACGGCGAGCTCCAGGCCACCGACGCCGTCGCCGCGCTCGCCGCCGACCACGACATCCTGATCCACTCGCTCACCGGCCGGTACCTCGACTGCGGCAACCCGGCCGGGCTGCTCACCGCTTCCCTCGCCGTCGCACGACTCCAGGGCCTCACCGGCGACGGCTGGCCCGCATGAGCCAGTCACCGGGTCCGCATCGCATGGCCGCCCAGTGGGGCACCCACGGGGTCGACGTCCTGAACGACCGCGTGATCAAGCGCTTCCGCCCGACGGTCGACGGCGAGCACGAACGGGAGTGGCGGGCCCTCACCCTGCTGGAGGAGTGGGCACCAGGCCTGGCTCCCGACGCCGCTGGAGGCAGACCTGTCCGCCACCGCTGCGGTGGTGAGCATGTCGCGTCTACCGGGCACCCCCCTGCGTGGCCAATCGGTGACAACCGCACAGGTGGAGGCCCTGGCCGCCGCGCTGACGCGCATGCATGAAGCCATCCCCCGCTCAGTGGCAGCACAACTTCCGCCACGCCTGTGGAACGAGCACCAGGCCACCCTCGGCATCCGCACACGGTGCGAGCAGGTACAACGAGCCAAGTTGCCACCGGCGATCCGGCGGGCAGCCGCCGAAGGGATCCGCTGGCTCGACCGGGCGGGACTCGCCTCGGTCCGGGCATCCCTTGACGCGTCCGTCTTCGGACAAGCCGACGGCAACCTCGCGTCCTCTGGGACGGGGCGCAGATCCGGATCGTCGACTTCGAAGACTCCGGCCGCAGCGACCGCGCGTACGAACTCGCCAAAGTCGCCGAGCACGTCTCCACCTGGGTCGACAGCGACTTCGCCGTCCCGCTCTTCCTGGACTTCTTCGACCTGAGCAGAACGGAACAGCGACGACTTCTCGCGTGCCGGCGCCTCCTGGCACTCATGTGGCTCCACCTTCTCACCCTTCAAGACCCCGAGAAGGCGCGCAATCCCGTAGGGACAGCTGAGCGTCAGGCGGAACGGCTGCTCTCGCTCCTGGGCGGCTGAGCCCTTCCACCCAGGAGTGCGCTTCATGGCAGCCGGTGCGGACCGTGGAGTCAGTGAAGGTGCCGTTGCGCGACGCCCACCGGCCGCGGAAGTTGTCCCGAGGCAGGCCCTCTCGGTCATAGCCGAGGACTCCCACGTCCCGCCATCGTCGGTAAGACCGTGCGGGAAGCCACTCGATCACCTCGCCACCTGTGTCGTGAGCGTAAGTCGCTGGCACCGTCTCCCCGGTGTCCACCGGCCTCGAGCGGTGCCTGTTTCCCTTCTGCTCGGCCTTCCCGTCGCGTCGTGGCCGCTGCGGGACCGGCACTTCCGACACCCACTGCTTGCGCTTCGCGTAGACGTAGAACTGCTGCAGATGGGAGACCTCTTGGCTCCATGTGTCCCCGTCGACCCGAGGCCCGCGGGGATCAAGGCGTCGCCAGTAGTGGTAGGCCGTGTGATCGGCCTCGGTCGCGTCCCGCCAGTTCTTCCCGCCCCGGCTCTGATGCAGGAAGTTCAGCTTCCTGCAGAGGGCCGACGCCCGGTTGATCTGACTGTTCAGCGGGCCCTCCAAGAGGTTCACCCGATGGAAGTAAGAGTTCAGGTCCGTGTCGTAGACGAAGCGGGGCGACAACAGGTACGGCGTGCCATCAGGAATGCCCAGGTCATCGAGCCACATCTCCCACTCGTCCGGGGAAAACTGCAGGTGCCAGGGCTGCGGCTCAGGCTGCGGTAGATCCCGCGAGCTGTAGTGGACTGACCAGGCTCCTCGTCTCAGCATCCGCGGACCATATAGGTCTTGGTCAAATCAGGCGGCCAGGCTAAAAGTCTGATCATGTTCCGGGTTGGTCAAAGTTGCGGTGTCGCCCTGTTCGGCGGCCCGCCTTTGTCAGTAGATCGACCTGTCGGTTGATTTCATCAGTTTGATGCTTGAGGTCAGCCGACAGAGCAATGGTACGTGCTCTAGAGAGAGCATCTACTGCTGCCTGCGGTTCAGATCTTGAACTGTAATAACGAGCCAACGCCCGAGAGAGCCTAACGCCATAGAGGGGACTCAAGCCATGTTCGTCCTCACCGGCCAGGCGCTCAGCAAGTCTTCGGGCATTTCCCTTACTGCCGCGGGATACGTAAAGATCCAACAATCTGGACTCTGTTCCGATCCGCTGCTGAGTCCTCTCACCCGCGAGGCAACACGCCTCGTCCGCCTTCCTCTCCGCTTCAGAAATTGCGGATCTCGGCATTGCCGCCATCGATTTCAACTGCTCTTCAAGGAAAGATCTCCGCCAGTGTTCTGGCTCCATGGAAGCGCACCCGGGAACGTTTTGAGCCCGCTCCGCTACTGCCATGGCGGCATCTCGCAGTCCAAAATTATTAAGAGTAACGGTTTCCGCCAGTAGCGCATTCAGACGGAACCGTATCGCGTAGTCTCTCGAACCTCCTGTCAGCGTGCGGCTGCCGCCCAGGGCGACGAGTGCACGTCTGGCGGACTGCAGGGCCAGGTCATGGCGGCCCAGCACCGACGCCGCATCGTGCAAGAACATGAGGACTTGAGCGAATTCAATAGGGAAAACTGTAGCATCGATACGTTCCACGACTTGTCGCGCGTATGCCCACACTTGAGAATAGGCCCTCTTGGTGTCGCCCGGGTCTAGGCTCGACAGCGCAACGGAATGAAGTTGACCGATTGCCTTAATGGTCGCTTCGAGTTCCTCGCGACCAAGCGGGTTGACCGCGACACCCCCCGGAGGGTGTCGCGCAGCGGCGAGCCTCATATGCTCAAGCAGAACCTCGCGCCTTTCGCTATCCGAGCAGAGGCTATCGGCTATCTGTTCCGCCCTGACCTTAGCAGGCGTCTTCAAGTATTTCAGAGCTTCGTTAATGTCTAGCAGAGTCGCATCGTCGACATCTTCCCAATAAGCAAATGCGCGACCACCCTCCAGGTCCCCCTCAAGAGGCTTCAAGATATAGGAAACATAGGGCGCCGAGAGGTTGAGCGCCCGAGCAAGATCTTCTTGCGTTCCGTAGTCGACTAGATACGCACGGACAAGATCGACATACATTTGCCGGTGAAATATCCGAAGCTGAGGCCAGTTCGAGGCATGCACGGCAAACCTCCTTCTGACGCTGCAGCAGATTAACTATTTTCCCCTGCATGCCGTTGAGACGCTACTGATCACTAGGCCGACAAGACCAGGAGGGGTCTGATGAACAGCAGCATCGAGATGGCGGTGGCGTTGGTATGCATCGCGCTTTTGATCGGCGTCATCGCGGCCCTCCTGGGCGGATGGCTCGCACGTAAGGCGGGCAAGAACATCGCCGGCTGCATCGTCCAAGCAGCAAGCGCGTTCGCCATAGCCACCAGCGTGGTCCTCGGAATCTTCACTTTCCTCGGGCTGAGCCTCTGATGTTCACCCAACCGCCCATGATGGTCAGTGACCAGGCGTGCACAAGCCAGGGTGCGGCGGAAGCGGGCGCTGGCAACCCTGCCGTGGGGGTCGGGCGGGATGGCCTCACGGGCGAGGCCGTGGCGGGCGGCTTCGGTGTTGGCCCAGGTGATGAAGTCCTCGATCCGCCGGACCATGGCTCCTGCGACGAGGGAGCCGGTTGCGGGCCGGACGGTGGCGAAGTGGTGGGTGCGGCTGTCGAAGAGCAGGTGGCCCTCGGGGACCATGCGTTCCAGGACCCGGATGGCGTTGACGACGGGGGCGATGGCGACCCAGGGCAGGGCACGCTCGGTGCCGCGCGAGAGGTGGTTGCCGTCCTCGTCACGGGCGGTCTTGAACTCGCGGCCACGGATGAGGTGGCGGCCCGGATTGCCGTCGGGTTCCGGCGGCGGGTCGGGGCAGCAACCGGTGTGCAGGCCCAGCACTACTGGCAGGAGGCCCTCTCTGTCAGCCTTGGGTGAGACATCCCGCTTTGTCGGGTTAGCCTGAGAGGGCCCGAGTAGGAGTTCCCCCCTGATGACCAGCACCAATCCGTCCGCTGCCGACCCGGCTCCCCGGCCGAAGC
>NZ_JAHTKP010000081.1 GCF_019192735.1 Kitasatospora aureofaciens | reverse complement strand
GCGCGGCTGCGGGCCGAGTTCGAGGTCGACATTCCCGCCCGCCTGTTCTTCGAGGGCGGCCGGGTCGCGGACCTCGCCGCCGAGATCGAGGACAGCATCCTCGCCGAACTGGAGCGCCAGTGAGTACCGAACCGCGCGTGCCCGCCGACGGCAGCGCCCCGAGCCGGGCCGACCGGCTGTCCCGGCTGACCCCCGAGCAGCGGGCCCGCTTCGAGGCCCGGATCCGAGGCAACTCCGCCTCCCCGTCCGATCGTTCCGAGCCCTCCGAGCCGGTGATCGGGCCCCGCGACCCGGCCGTCCCGGCGCCGCTGTCGGCCGGACAGGAGCGGCTCTGGTTCCTGGAGCAGCTCCGCCCCGGCCTGGCGGTCCACAACGAGGCCGTGGCCCTGCGCTTCACCGGCCCGCTCGACGAGGCCGCGCTGGACGCGGCGCTGACGTCGCTGATCGTCCGCCACGAGGCGCTGCGCACCGTGGTGGAGAGCGTGGACGGCGCGCTGGTGCAGCGCGTGCTGGAGCCGGTGTCCTCCGTCCTGCGGGCCGTCGACCTGCCCGCCGACGCTCCCGCCGGGGCCGAGGACGAGCTGGCCCGGGAGGAGGCGGCCCGGCCCTTCGACCTCGCGCGGGGGCCGCTGTTCCGGGCCCTGCTCATCCGCTCGGCGCCCGGGTCGGCCCTCCTGGTCGTGGTCAACCACCACATGGCCGGGGACGCCTGGTCGCGCTCCGTCCTGGTCGGCGACCTGTGCGCCGCCTACCGGGTCCGGGTCGAGGGCGGCGCGGAGCCCGTGCCGCAGGCCGTCCAGTACGGCGACTGGGCCGTGTGGCGGCAGCAGGAGCTGAGCGAGGAACGCCTGGCAGGCCCGCTCGCCCACCTGCGCGAGCGGCTGGCGGGCGCGCCCCTCCTGCTCGACCTGGCCGCCGACCGGCCCCGGCCGGCGGTGCCCACCTTCCGCGGCGGCCGGGTCCGGTTCACCCTGGACGCGGCCACCACCGCCGCCGTCGAGAGCGCTGCCAGGGCCGCCCGGGCCACCCCGTTCATGGTGACCCTCGCCGCCTGGAACGCCGTGCTGATGCGCCACTCCGGGCAGCAGGACATCGTCGTCGGCGTGCCGACCGCCGGCCGCGACCGGCCCGAACTCGAAAGCGCCGTCGGCATGTTCGTCAACAGCCTGGTGCTGCGGACGGACCTCTCCGGCGATCCGACCTTCGGCGAGCTGCTGGCCCGGGTCCGCGAGGGCGCCCTGGACGCCTTCGCGCACGGCCAGGTGCCGTTCGAGCGGATCGTCCGCGAGCTCCAGCCGGACCGCGACCTCAGTCACTCGCCGCTCTACCAGGCCCAGTTCGGCTACCGGAACGTGCCCGCGCCGCAGTTCTCGCTGCCCGGCCTGACCGTCGAACCGGTCGAACTGGACTACGGACTGTGCCGCACCGACCTGGACCTGGAGCTTGCGCTCGACGGCGACACCACCGCCGGAATCTGCGAGTACAGCCGGGACCTGTTCGACGAGGCGACGGCCGTCACGCTCACCGAGGCGCTGGTCCGGGTCCTGCGCCGGGGCGCCGCCGACCCCGCGCTGCGGCTCTCCGAGCTGCTCGAACTCACCGCGGTCGAAACGGCGTTGCTCGACGCCTCGGCCGACGGCGGCGAGCTGCCCGCCGACGCCGAGGACATCATCGTGGGTTTCGCCCGCATGGTCGGGGAGCGACCGGACGGCGTCGCCCTGATCGCCGGACCGGATGAGCTGACCTATCGTCAACTTGAAGCAAGGGTACGGGAGATCCAGGTGGGCCTCACCGGGGCCGGGGTCCGCGCGGGCGACCGGGTGGGCCTGTGCCTGCGCCGTGGCGCCGACCTCCCCGCCGCCATGCTCGCCGTGCTGCGCGCCGGGGCCGCCTACCTGCCGCTCGACCCGGACTACCCGGCCGCCCGGCTCGCCTACGTCATCGAGGACGCCCGGCCGGTCGTCGTCGTCACCGACGGGCACAGCCGCTCCGCCGTCCCGGCCGCCGCGCCGGTGCTCGACCTCGACCGGCTGCCGCTCGGCGCGGCCGACCTGCCGGCCGCCGAGCCCTCGCCCGAGGACGCCGCGTACATCATCCACACCTCCGGCTCGACCGGGCAGCCCAAGGGCGTGGTGGTCCGCCGCCGCAACCTCACCGCCTTCCTGGCCGCCATGGACCGGGCGGTGGAGGCCGGCGCCGAGCCGGTCACCTGGCTCGCCGTCACCAGCGTCTCCTTCGACATCTCCGTTCTGGAGCTGCTCTGGACGCTGAGCCGGGGCCACCGCGTGGTGCTCAGCCCGGACGCCGGCACGGCCCGCCAGGACGGCACCGCCGCCCCCGCGTTCAGCCTGTTCTACTTCGCCAGCGACCCGGCCGACACCGCACCCGGCCCGGACCGCTACCGGCTGCTGATGGACGGCGCCCGGTTCGCCGACGAGCACGGCTTCGACGGCATCTGGCTCCCCGAACGGCACTTCCACGACTTCGGCGGCTCCTACCCCGCACCTTCGGTGCTGGCCGCCGCGGTCGCCCAGGTCACCAGCCGGGTCGGGATCCGGGCCGGCAGCGTCGTTCTGCCGCTGCACCACGTGGCGCGGGTCGCCGAGGAGTGGTCGGTGGTCGACAACCTGTCCGGCGGGCGGGTCGGCCTGTCCTTCGCCTCCGGCTGGCACGTCGACGACTTCCTGCTCGCCAAGGAGGCCTACGACGATCGCCAGCAGCGCACCGTCGACGGCATCGACCAGGTGCGGCGGCTGTGGCGCGGCGAGAAACTGGCGTTCGAGGCACCCGGCGGGCGGACCGTCGAGACCCGTGTGCTGCCCAGCCCCGTCCAGCCCGAACTGCCCTTCTGGCTCACCTCCTCCGGCAGCGCCGACACCTGCCGGCGGGCCGGTGAGATCGGCGCCCGGCTGCTTACCCACCTGCTCGGCCAGAGCGTCGACGAACTCGCCGAGCGGATCGCCGAGTACCGCGCCGCCTGGCAGCAGGCCGGGCACCCCGGCGAGCCGCACGTCACCGTCATGGTGCACACCTTCGTCGGTGCCGATGCCGAGGAGGTGAGCAGCCTGGCCCGGCAGCCGTTCCGCGACTACCTGCGTTCCTCGCTCGGGCTGATCGCCAACCTCGCCAAGGGTCTCGGCCTGGACATCCGGGCCGCCGACTTCAGCAAGGCGGACGAGGAGGCGCTGCTCGACCACGCCTGCGCCCGCTACCTGCGCGGCGGCTCGCTGATCGGCACCGCCGAGGACTGTCTGCCGCTGGTCCGGCGGCTCGGCGCGATCGGCGTCGACGAGATCGCCTGCCTGGTCGACTTCGGCGTCCCCGCCGGGGCGACCCTGGCGGCGCTGCCCCGGCTCGACGCGCTGCGCCACGCCGCGGCCGCCGGCCCCGCGGCCGGCACTCCTGCCGCTCCTGCCGTCGCCGACACCCCGCTGACCGGCCTGATCCGGCAGCACGGCGTCACCCACCTGCAATGCACCCCGTCCCGGGCCCGCGCCCTGCTGGACGAGGCCGACACCGCCGCGCTCGGCGGCCTGCGCACCCTGCTGCTGGGCGGCGAGGCGCTCGATGCCGATCTCGTCCGGCAGCTCGCCCGGCACACCGGTGCCGCGCTGCTCAACATGTACGGTCCCACCGAGACCACCGTCTGGTCGACCTTCGACCGGGTGGATCCGGCGGGCCCCGTCACCATCGGCCGGCCGATCGCCGGCACCACCGTGCGGGTCCTCGACGAGCACGGCCGCCGCACCCCGGCCGGCGTGCCCGGCGAGCTGTACCTCGGCGGCGCCGGCGTCACCGCGGGCTACCTCGACCGCGACGAGCTCACCGCCGAGCGCTTCCGGCCCGACCCGAACCGCGTCGGTGCCAGGCTCTACCGGACCGGCGACATCGTCCGGGTCCGCCCGGACGGCCGACTGGAGTACCTGTCCCGCAACGACCAGCAGGTCAAGATCCGCGGCTTCCGGATCGAGACCGGCGAGGTCGAGACGGCCCTCGTCGCGGTGCCCGGCGTCCAGCACGCCGTGGTCACCGCGCGAGCGGACGGGCCCGCGGGGCTGCGCCTGGTCGGCTACCTGATCGCCCGTGACGGCGCGCAGCTCGACCACGCCGCCGTCCGCTCGCACCTCGCCGAGCGGCTGCCCGGCTACATGGTGCCGTCCGCCTTCGTCGTCCTGGACGCGCTCCCGCTGACGGCCAACGGCAAGCTGGACCGCGCCGCGCTGCCCGCGCCGGTCGTGACCGGCGGCCGCGGCGGGCGCAGCCCCCGGACGGCCCGCGAGGAGATCCTGCACGACCTGTTCGCCGAGGCCCTCGGGGTCGAGAAGCTGGGCATCGACGACAACTTCTTCGAGCTCGGCGGGCACTCGCTGCTGGCCATCCGCCTGATCAACCGGATCCGCACCACCGTGGACGCCACCGCCGAGGTCCGGATGCTGTTCGAGGACCCGACGATCGCCGGGCTCGCCGAACGGCTCGGCGCCGCCGCCGGCCGCAGCCGCCCCGGAGTGGTCGCGGTCGAGGCCGCCGAGCGGCCCGCGTTCCTGCCCCTGTCCTCCGGGCAGCGGCGGCTCTGGGTGCTCGACCAGCTCTCCGGCCCCAGCGCCACCTGGAACGACCCGATGGTCACCCGGATCACCGGCACCCTGGACCACGCGGCGCTCACCGCTGCCCTCCAGGACGTGACGGCCCGCCACGAGACGCTGCGCACGCTCTACCGCGAGCACGACGGCGAGCCGTACCAGTGGATCGTCCCGGCCGCCGAGGCCGCCGTCCCGGTGCGGACCGCCGAGTGCGGACCGGACGAGGTGGACGCGCTCGTCGCCGAGGAGAGCACCCGCGCCTTCGATCTGGCGGCCGATCTGCCGATCCGGGTCCTGGTCGTCGAGTCGGGCCCCGGGGAGTACACCCTGCTGGTGGTGCTGCACCACATCGCCACCGACGGCTTCTCGATCCGCCCCTTCTACACCGACCTCTCGCTCGCCTACGCCGCCCGGCGCCAGGGCGAGCAGCCCGACTGGCAGCCGCTGCCGGTCCAGTACGCCGACTACACCCTCTGGCAGGGCGGGCTGCTCGGCGACGAACGCGATCAGGACAGCGAGGCGCACCGCCAACTCGCCTACTGGCGCGACACCCTGGCCGGCCTGCCGGACGAGCTGGCGCTGCCGTACGACCGGCCGCGGCCGGCCCGCCCGACCAACCGCGGCGACGCCGTCCACTTCCGGCTGGACGCGGCGGCCCACCGCAGTCTCCAGGCCGTGGCCCACCGGTACCACGCCACGGTGTTCATGGTCGCCCAGGCGGCACTGGCCGCCGTCCTCACCCGGTTCGGCGCGGGCGGCGACATCCCGCTCGGCACGGTGGTGGCGGGCCGCGGCGACGAGGCGCTGGACGGTCTGGTCGGCTGCTTCATCAACACCCTGGTACTGCGTACCGACACCACCGGCGACCCGACCTTCGGCGAGCTCCTCGCCCGGGTCCGGGACGCCGACCTCGCCGCCTACGAGCACCAGGACCTGCCGTTCGACCGGCTGGTGGAGAACCTCCAGCCGACCCGCTCGCTCGCCCGTCACCCGCTGTTCCAGGTGATGCTCTCCTGGGCGGGCGCCACGGACGGCCTGCTCGGGCTGCCCGGGCTGGCCTGCACTCCGGCGCCGGCCGAGTCCGAGGTGTCCCGCTTCGACCTCGGGCTGCGCATCGACGAGCAGCCGGTCGGCGACGGCCCGGAGAGCGAACTCGCCCTGCTGCTGCGCTACTCGGTGGACCTGTTCGACCGGGGGACGGCGCAGGCGATCGGCGACCGGTTCGTCCGGCTGCTGCTCGCCGCCGCGGCCGAGCCGGAAACCCGGATCGGCGCGTACGACCTGCTGTCGGCCGACGAGGCGCGAGTGCTGGCGGAGTTCAACGCCACCGGCGTGGCACAGGCGCCGGGCACGCTGCTGGAGGCGTTCGACCGGCAGGTCGCGGCCACTCCGGACGCGGTCGCGGTCAGTGATCGGGATCACGACCTGACGTACCGTCAACTCTACGACAGCGCTGATAGGTTGGGTGCCGAGCTGATCCGGTCCGGAGTGCTGCCGGAGACGCCGGTGCCGATCCTGATGGAGCGGTCGGCCGAGATCCTGGTGGCCTTCCTGGCGGTCCTGCGCGCGGGCGGTGCCTACCTCCCGCTGCACACCGCCCACCCGGCGGCCCGGGTCCGGCAGACGCTCGCCGCCAGCACCTCCCCGGTGCTGCTGGTGAGCGGGGCCCTGCGCGGGCACGAAGTCGTCGCGGAGCAGGCCGAGTCGGGGCGTACGGTCCTGGTCGCCCGGGACTTCGACGCGTTCGACGCCTTCGACGCTCTCGATGCCGAGCTGCCGGCCTGGCCGCAGGTGCGGCCGGACGACCTCGCCTACGTGATGTACACCTCGGGCTCCACCGGAGAGCCGAAGGGCATCGAGATCACCCACCAGGGCGTCGTGGACCTCGCGCTCGACCCGTCCTGGGAGGTCACCGCGGCCGACCGGGTGCTGTTCCAGGCGCCGCCCGCCTTCGACGGGTCGACCTACGAGATCTGGGCACCGCTGCTGGCCGGCGGCCGGGTGGTCGTCGCCCCGCCGGGCGGCCTGGACGCGGAGCGCCTGCAGCGCCTGGTCCGCGAGCACGGGCTCACCCGGGTCAGCCTGACGGCCGGCCTCTTCCGGGTGATCGCGGAGGACGCCCCCGAGGCGTTCGCGGGCCTGGCCGAGGTCACCACCGGCGGGGACGTCATCTCCGCCCACGCCGTCCGGCTGGTGCTGGACGCCTGCCCCGGCATCATCGTCCGGACCACGTACGGTCCGACCGAGATGACCCTGTGCGTCACCCAGCAGCCGTGGCGGGCGGGGGACGTCCTCGACGCGGTCGTGCCGCTCGGCCGCCCGATGGCCGGCACAAGGGCCCACGTCCTGGACCGCCTCCTGCGGCCGGTGCTCCCCGGCATGACCGGCGAGCTCTACCTGGCCGGCGCCGGCACCGCCCGGGGCTACCAGGGCCGGCCCGGCCTGACCGCCGAGCGCTTCGTGGCCGACCCGTACGGCGAGCCGGGCGGGCGGATGTACCGCACCGGCGACGTGGTGCGGTGGACCCGCGACGGCGAGCTGCACTTCGTCGGCCGCACGGACGAGCAGGTGAAGATCCGGGGCTTCCGGATCGAGACCGGCGAGGTCGAAGCCGCCCTGGTCGACGCCCCGGGCGTGCGGCAGGCCGCCGTGATCGCCCGCGAGGACCGGCCGGGGGACAAGCGCCTGGTCGGCTACCTGGTCGCCGAGGAGGGCACGGCCCTCGACCCGGCCGCGCTGGCGGCTCGGCTGGCCGGGCGGCTCCCGGACTACATGGTGCCCTCGGCGCTGGTCCAGGTGGCGGCGCTGCCGCTGACCGCGAACGGCAAGTTGGACCGCGCGGCACTGCCGGCGCCCGACTACGCCCGGCCGTCCGGCGGGGCCCGCAAGCCCGCCGCTCCCGCGACGGCCGCCCCCGTCGTACCCGAGGACACCGAACCGACCGGCATGTTCGCACGTATTCGCACCGTATTCGACGGCCGCACCCGGCGCCGTGAGACGACTGGAGGAAGTACAAGGTGAAGATCCGAGGATTTCGCGTCGAGACCGCCGAGGTCGAGGCGATGCTGGTCCGCGCCCCCGGCGTGAAGCTCGCTGCCGCCGTCCTGCGGGACGACCGCCGCGGCGGGCAGCGCCTGCTCGCCTACGTCGTGCCGCAGCCCGGTGTCGACCTGGACCCGATCGCGGTCCGCGCCTTCGTGGGCGACCGCCTGCCCGACCCCTGCGTGCCCTCGGTCGTGGTGAAGCTGGAGTCCTTCCCGCTGACCGGCAACGGCAAGCTGTGCCGCACGAAGCTGCCCGAGCCCGCGTACGGCCCGGTGCCGGGCAGCCGCCTCCCCCGCACCGAGGGCGAGCAGCAACTGTGCGCCCTGTTCGCCGAGGTGCTCGACGCCGACGAGCCGGGTATCGACGACAACTTCTTCGACCTGGGCGGCGACGCCGCGGCCGCGGCCCGCCTGTTCGCCCGGATCCGGGCCGAACTCGGTCTGACCGTCGACCAGCAGACGCTGACCGACGCGCCGACCGTCGCCGGCCTCGCCCAGCACCTCGACATCGGCAAGCCGGTCCGCGCGCCGATCCCGCCGAGCCGCTGGCGCAGCAAGGTCAAGGTCGGCGGCTACGAGCTCGCCCCCTGCGAGGTCGCGGCCACCCTCACCGGCGCGCCGGGCGTCCGGCACGCGGCGATCGGCGTCCGCGAGGACCAGCCGGGCAAGCGCCGCCTGGTCGGCTACGTCGTCCCCGAGCCCGGTGAGGGCCTGGAGCAGGAGCTGGTGCAGTCGTACCTGGTGGACAACCTGCCGCCGTACATGGTGCCCTCGTCCCTCGTCGTGCTGGACGCCCTGCCGATGACCCGGGACGGCATCCTCGACCGCCCCGCCCTGCCCGCTCCCGACCGTGACGGGGGGCTGGCCGACATGCGCCCGCGCAGCCGGAGCCAGGAGCAGCTCTCCCGGCTGTTCGCCGAGGTGCTCGGGGTGCCCGAAGCCGGCCTGGACGACAGCTTCTTCGAGCTCGGCGGGCACTCGCTGCTGGCCATCCGGCTGACCAACCGGATCCGGGTCGAGTTCGGCGTCGAGATGGAGACCCAGACGGTCTTCGAGGCGCCCACCGTCACCGAGCTGGCCCGCAGGATCGAGAGCGCCAAGCCGGCCCGTCCCAAGGCCGCGGCCGCCAACGGGTCCTGACTGCCCCCGGCTGCCGTCCCCGTCGCCCCGCCCGGCCGCCCCCTGCCGCCCTCCCCGGCCCTCGCCGGCCGGGGAGGGCGCCCCGCCCGCCACCCACCACGGAGGTCCCCCAGCCATGCGTCCCACCGAGACCGGGAGGCGGTCATGACGCCGCACACCGGACCCGGAGCTGTCGTCGACGCCGTCGCCGAGCTCCAACTGGCCGAGCTCCAACTGGCCGAGCTCCACACCTCGTTGAGCTCACCGATCAGCGACTCGATGAACTTCCTCAACGAGGTGGCCCAGCGCTACCCCGACGCGATCTCCCTCGCCGCCGGCCGCCCCTACGAGGGCTTCCTGGAGATCGAGGCGGTCACCCGCCACATCGAGACCTACCGCACCCACCTGAGGGAGCGGTACGGCCACGACGAGGCGCAGGTCCGCCGGACGATGCTCCAGTACGGGCGGACCAAGGGCATCATCCACGACCTCGTCGCCCGCCACCTGGCCGTCGACGAGGGCATCACCGCCGACCCGGAGTCGATCGTCGTCACCGTCGGCTGCCAGGAGGCCCTGTACCTCACCCTGCGGGCCCTGCGCCGCACCGAGCGCGACGTCCTGCTCGCCGTCGTCCCCAGCTACGTCGGCCTCACCGGCGCCGCCCAGCTCGCCGACATGCGCGTGCTGCCGGTCCGCACCTCCGACGAGGGCATCGACTTCGACCACCTCGCGGCGGTCGTCGCCCGGGCCAAGGCCGACGGCCTGCGCCCGCGCGGCTGCTACGTCGTCGCCGACTTCGCCAACCCGACTGGCACCAGCCTCGACCTGGACACCCGGGAACGGCTGCTGCGCGCCGCCGAGGAGCACGACTTCCTGATCCTGGAGGACAACCCGTACGGGTTCTTCGGCGACGGCTCCGCGCCGCTGCCCACCCTCAAGGCCCTCGACCGCGCCCAACGCGTCGTCTACCTCGGCTCGTTCGCCAAGACCGGCCTGCCCGGCGCCCGGGTCGGCTACGTCGTCGCCGACCAGTGGGTCGCCGGACCCGGCGGCGGGCGCAGCCGGCTGGCCGACCAGCTCGCGAAGATCAAGAGCATGCTGACCGTCAACACCTCCCCGGTCGCGCAGGCGGTGATCGGCGGCAAGCTGCTCGAACACGACTGCAGCCTGCGGGCGGCCAACGCCCGGGAGATCCGCGTCTACCGGGACAACCTGAGGATGGTCCTGGACGGCCTGGCCGCGCGCTTCCCGCAGGGCTCGCGGCCCGCAGTGACCTGGAACGTGCCGCGCGGCGGGTTCTTCGTCGTCCTCACCCTGCCGTTCGTCGCCGGCGACGACCTGCTGGAGGAGTCCGCGCTCCGGCACGGTGTCCTCTGGACCCCGATGCACCACTTCTACGGCGACGGCCGCCCGCGCCGCGAGATCCGGCTCTCCGTCAGCCACCTGACACCCGAGGAGATCACCGAGGGCCTCGACCGGCTCGCCGCGTTCGCCCGCGCCCAGGCCGCCCCGGTGACGGAGGTGGCCCGATGACCGGCACCGCCCGGATCGAGGCCGTCGGCACCGCCTCGCCCCCCACCTCCTACAGCCAGGCCGAACTGCTGGAACTCTTCCGTATCGAGGACCCGCGGATCCGCTCCATCTTCCTCAACAGCGCCATCGACCGCCGCCACCTCACCCTGCCCCCGCGCGGCGACAACGGCGCCTTCCGCATGGAGGTCCAGGGCGAACTGCTCGCCAAGCACAAGCGGCAGGCCGTCGACATGGGCACCCGCGCCATCACGTCCTGCCTGAGCAGCGCCGGCGCCCGACTCTCCGACATCGGCTACCTGTGCGCCGTCAGCACCACCGGCTTCCTCACCCCCGGCCTGAGCGCCCACCTCATCCGCGAGCTCGGCATCGACCCCGGCTGCAGCCGTCTCGACGTCACCGGCATGGGCTGCAACGCGGGCCTCAACGCCCTGAACGCCGTGGCCGGTTGGGCCGGAGCCAACCCCGGGAAGCTCGCGGTCATGGTCTGCGCCGAGGCCTGCTCGGCGGCGTACGTCTTCGATGGCACGATGCGCACCTCGGTCGTCAACAGCCTGTTCGGTGACGGCGCCGCCGCCATCGCCGTCACTGCGGGGGCCGTCACTGCGGGGGAGCGGGGGGAGTCGGCCGGTCCCGCCGCCCCGAGGCTGCTCAGGTTCGCCAGCCACATCATCACCGACGCCATCGACGCGATGCGCTACGACTGGGACGACGACCAGGACCGCTTCAGCTTCTACCTCGACCCGCAAGTCCCCTACGTGGTGGGGGCCAACGCCGAATCCGTCATCGGCCGGCTGCTCGCCGGCACCGGGCTGCGGCGCAGCGACATCGCGCACTGGCTGGTGCACTCCGGCGGCAAGAAGGTCATCGACTCGGTCATGGTCAACCTCGGCCTGACCGCCCACGACGTGCGCCACACCACCGGCGTCCTGCGCGATCACGGCAACCTGTCCAGCGGTTCCTTCCTCTTCTCGTACCAGCGCCTCCTCGACGAGGACATCGCCCGCCCCGGCGAGTACGGCGTGCTGATGACCATGGGCCCGGGCTCGACCATCGAGACCGCGCTGGTGCAGTGGTGACCATGTATCACGACGGAATATTGGAGACTACGTTGATCACTCTCAATGCCCCTGCCAATGCCCCTGCCGACCTTGCCGAGCAGACCGTCCTGGAGCTGGGCGTCGACGGCTCGCAGCCCGTCACCGCCGAGCTGGTGGCCGCGCTCAACGCCCTCTGCGACCGCGCCGAGGACGCCGCTCCCGGCGCGTACGTGCTCCTGCGCCTCAGTGGCGCCCCGCGAGGCCCGTGGTCGGCCGCCGGCCAGGACATCCAGCAGGTCAGCCGGTGGGAGCGGGCTCTTCGCCGCCTGGAGCGGCTGCCCGTCGCCACGGTCGCGCTCGCCGAGGGCGACTGCGGCGGTGCCGCGTTCGAAACACTGCTCGCGACCGACCACCGCCTCGCCCGCCGCGACCTGCGCCTGCTGGCCCCCACCGGCGGTGAGGGAATGTGGCCCGGCATGGCCCTGTACCGGCTCGCCAACCAGACCGGAGTCGCCGGCAGCCGCCGCGCCGTGCTCCTCGGCGCGCCCATCACCGCCGACCGGGCACTCGCCCTGCACCTTGTCGACACCGTCACCGACGGCGACCCGGCGGAGGCCGTCCCCGCCGTCGCCGCGCTCGTCGCCGGCCTGTCCGGCGCCGAGCTGGCGATCCGCCGCCGCCTGATGTTCGAGGCGACCACCACCCCGTTCGAGGAGTCCCTCGGCCGCCACCTCGCGGCCTGCGACCGTGTGCTGCGCCGGGCCGCCGGAGAGCAGGCCGGGGCATGACCACCGCTGCCGCCCTCGACCGGATCACAGCGGATGCCGTCGCCCCCGTTCCTGGTGAACTGTCGGCCGCTCGCGCACAGTTGGCCGCCGTCGCGCAGCGCGTCGACGACCTGCTGCAGACCCTGCCCGCGCCCGCCGAACGCTCTCCGCTCCACACCGAGCAGGCCGCCACGGCCAAGGACGCCGCCCGCTCCCTGCGCAGCCGCTTCCTCGCCGTCCACACCGAGGCCGTCTACGACGAACTGACCGGAGGCCGGCGCGCCCGCCCCCGGATCGCCGACCTCGCCTCCGGCGGACCCACCGCCTTCCCCGGCCTCCTGCCCACCACCGCCCAGCTCGCCGCCGACCGCGCCCGCCCCCAGGCGGGCAAGGAAGGCCACGAGATCGACCAGGGCATCTTCTTCAGCCGCCTCCTCGCGTCCCCCGGCGCCGGGCGCCACCTCGTCGACTCCATGCGCTGCCCCACCGACCGCGCCCTCACCCTGCTGCCCGGGTTCCAGCGGACCGGCATCGTCGAACTCCGCTCCGTCCGGCTGGAACGCCGCGACGGCGTCGCCCACCTCACCATGATCCGCGACGACTGCCTCAACGCCGAGGACAACCAGCAGGTCGAGGACATGGAGACCGCCGTCGACCTCGCCCTCCTCGACCCCGCCGTGCGCGTCGGCGTCGTGCGCGGCGGCCCCATGACCCACAAGCGCTACAAGGACCGCCGGGTCTTCAGCTCCGGCATCAACCTCAAGAGCCTCCACGCCGGACAGATCTCCCTCGTCGACTTCCTGATTCGCCGCGAACTCGGCTACATCAACAAAATCGTCCGCGGCCTCCTGGTCGACGAACACTCCTGGCGCCACCGCTCCGTCGAGAAGCCCTGGATCGCCGCCGTCGACACCTTCGCCATCGGCGGCGGAGCCCAACTCCTCCTCGTCTTCGACCGGGTCATCGCCGCCGCCGACTCCTTCCTCAGCCTTCCGGCCGCTCAGGAAGGCATCGTCCCCGGCGCCGCGAACCTCCGCCTCGGCCGAATGGCCGGGGGCCGCCTCAACCGTCAACTCCTCCTGTGGGGACGGAAGATCTGGGCCCAGGAACTCCACGCCCGGCTGTTCGTCGACGAAGTCGTCGACCCGGCCGACATGGACGAGGCCGTCGACCTCAGCGCCGAACGCCTCGACAGCCCTGCCGTGGTCACCAACCGCCGGATGCTCCACCTCGCCGAAGAACCGCCCGAGGCGTTCCGGGCCTACCTGGCCGAGTTCGCCCTCCAACAGGCGCTGCGGCTCTACAGCGAGGACGTCATCACCAAGGCCGGCCGCTTCTCGGCCGGCGCCCGGGCGGAAGCGTGACCGATACGCTCCCACCGACCGACGGTGCTGAAGGCGCTGAACGTGTTGAAAGTGTTGAAGGTGCTGAAGAACCGCGCGTCCGGTACGAGAAGAAGGACCGCGTCGCCTACGTCACCCTCAACCGGCCCTCCGTCCTCAACGCCATGGACCTGCGGATGCACCACGAACTCGCCGCCGTCTGGGGCGACATCGAGTCCGACGAGGAGGTGTGGGTCGCCGTCCTCACCGGCGCCGGCAGCCGCGCCTTCTCCGTCGGCCAGGACCTCAAGGAACGCGCCGGCCTCAACCGCGACGGCGCCCGCCCCACCACCTTCGGCAGCCGCGAACTCCCCGGCTGGCCCCGGCTCACCGAACGCTTCACCCTCGCCAAACCGGTCATCGCCCGCGTCGACGGCTACGCCCTCGGCGGCGGCTTCGAACTCGCCCTCGCCTGCGACCTGATCATCGCCTCCGACCGATCCGTCTTCGCCCTCCCCGAAGCCAGACTCGGCCTCATCCCCGGCGCCGGCGGCGCCTTTCGCCTCGCCCGCCAACTCCCTCTGAAGGTCGCCCTCGGCTACCTCCTCACCGGCCGCGAACTCAGCGCCGCCCGGGCCAAGGAACTCGGTCTGGTCAACGACGTCGTCCCACCGGCGGACCTCGACGCCTGCGTCGCCGGCTGGGTCGACGACCTGCTGCGCAGCGCCCCACTGTCCGTCCGTGCCATCAAGGAGTCCGTGCTGCGCTCCCTCGACATGCCCCTCGAACAGGCCTTCGCCACCCGCTTCGTGTGGGAGGAACGCCGCATGCACAGCGAGGACGCCCTGGAGGGGCCGCGCGCGTTCACCGAACGCCGCCCACCCCGATGGCAGGCCCGGTGACCGGGTCCGTCGCAGCGGCCGTCCCGTCCCCCCGGAGGAACTTCGCGCTGCTCTGGCTCGCCCAGGCGCTGTCGGTGACCGGGAGCGCGTTCTCCTTCGTCGCGATGCCGATCCTCGTCCTGCGGGCCACCGGGTCGGTCGCCCACATGGGCTGGCTCACGGCGGCGGGCAGCATCGGCACGATCGGGGCCGGGGCGTTCGCCGGGCACCTGGTGGACCGGTACGACCACCGGCGCATCCTGGTGACGTGCGACGCCGCGCGGGCGGCGGTCTTCGCGACGGTCCTGGTCGACCGGCAGGTCGGGGTTCTCTACGCGGTGATGCTCATCGGCTCGGCGCTGGGCATGGTGTCCCAGGTCTGTTACACCAGCGTCGTGGCCGGCGTCGTCCCGACCGGCCAACTCGCGGCGGCCAACGGAAAGTTCGATGCCACCTATGCCGTCGCCTACATCGTCGGTCCGGTGTCCGGAGCCTCCCTCTCCGCCGTCACCGGCCCGGCGGGCGCGGTGGGAGCGAACGCGCTCATGTTCGCGCTGTCCTGCGGTTCCCTGACCCTCCTCCGGCTTCCCGCCGCCACCCGAACACCCCCCGCGCCCGGCGACCGCCTCGCCGGCCTCGCCTTCCTCTGGAGACACCCCGCCCTCCGCGCCCTGACCGTCATCGCCTCGGTCATCAGCCTCTGCACCCTCGGCCTCACCGACGTCTTCATCTACTACGTCCGCCACGACCTCGGCCAGAGCGACACCGCCGTCGGCTACCTCGTCGGGGCGGCGGCCCTGGGCGCCGTGGCCTCGGCAACCGCGGCGCCGCGCCTCCGACAACGCCTCAGCTTCGGTACCTGCTGGGTCGGCGCCTACGTCCTGTGCGGTACCGCCGCCCTGAGCCTCGCACTGCGCCACACGCTCGCCCAGGCAGTCGTCGCCGCCACCCTCTTCTCCTTCGGCACGACGCTCGCCAACACCTGCTCCAGGACGTACCGCCAGACAGTCACCCCACCTGCCGTCCTGGGCCGGGTGACGTCCGCCTTCTGGACTGTCCAATCCGCCCTGGCTCCCGTGGGAGCCGTCGCCCTCACCACCTCCACCAGCGCCTACGGCGTCCCCGCCGTCACCGGCACGGTCGGCACCATCTGCTTGGCAGCGGCGGCTGGTTCCCTGCTCACCCCCATCACGAGAAGCACGAAAAGGACCGCGCCATGACGAACCCCTTCGAGGACCCGACCGCGACGTACCTCGTCCTCACCAACCAGACCCACCAGCACTCCCTCTGGCCGGCGACCCTCCCGGCCCCGGCGGGCTGGGCGGCGACGCTGCCCGGGTCGTCCCGCCAGGAATGTCTGGCCTTCATCGATGCCCACGGCCGCAACTCCGGTGCCGTGAGCGCCGCCTGACCGGGACCGGCCGAGCACCTTCGCGGCCAGGCCGTGGCCGAACGCTGACTTCGGCGTTCACGGCTCGGCGTTCACAGCTCCGTGGGCAGGCCGAAGGCCGGGAACAGGTGCGGGCCGAAGACGGTGATCTCCTGGATCCGTCCCCGCTCCACCCGCAGCACGTCGAACTTGAACGCCCGGAACCGGGTGTCGCCCGGCGCGCGGAGGTAACTCGCCACGGTGGGAAGGCGGTTGGCGGCGGTCGGCAGCAGGCGCCACTCGCCCATGGCCGGGGTGTCGAAGGCCCGCTCCAACAGGGGCACCAGCGCGTCGATCCCGTCGTAGCGGGACGGGTAGGGCGGCATGGTGACGTGGATCGTCTCCGCCGAGATGGCGATCGCCGCGGCCGCGTCGCAGCGCTCGTGGGCTTCGATGAAGCGGGCGAGCACGTCGCGCTCCTCCGCGCTCAGCTCCCGGCCCGTCCACTCGTCGCGGCGGGCCGGCAGGCACTCCTGCATGGTGGCGCGGGCGCGCTGGAGCGCGCTGTTGGTGGCCGCGACGCTGGTCTCCAGCAGGGCGGCGGTCTCCTTCGCCGGCCAGCCGAGCACGTCGCGCGCGACGAACGCGGCGCGCTGGCGGCCGGGCAGCGCCTGCAGGGCGGCGACGAAGGCGAGTTCGATCGTCTCCCGGCCGACCGCCGCCGCGTCGGGCTCGTCCCGGGGCGGTGCGGCTTCGTCGAGGAGACGGTCCGGGTACGGCTGCAGCCAGGACACCTCCGGGGAGGCGGCCGCCCGCTGGGGGCGGCGCGCCCGGCTCCGGTGCAGGTCGAGGCAGATGTTGGTCGCGATCCGGTAGAGCCAGGCGCGCGCCAGCGGCCCGCCGTCGAACTCGCGCCGCCCCCGCCAGGCCCGCAGCAGGGTCTCCTGCACCGCGTCCTCGGCCTCGTCGTAGGAGGCGAGCATGCGGTAGCAGTGGACGTGCAGCTCCCGGCGGTGCCGTTCGGCGAGCCGGGTGAAGGCCTCCTCGTCCAACTCGCCGAGCTTTTCCGCGCTGCCTGCCGTGCGGCCCATGGCTCGTCCCCGATCCTCGGTGTTACGTCCCAGGTGCTCCTTGATCATCCCGCCTTGGCCGGGCGCTTGACCTCCTGGACGAGCCAGCCGTTGCCGTCCGGGTCGGCGAAGGAGAAGAAGGAGCCGTAGCTGCGCCGCTCCGGGTCGAGGCCGGGCGTCTGCTGCCCGTCCGGGAAGTGGAAGAAGTTGCTGACCTCCGCCCCGCGCCCGACCAGCTCGGCGCGGGCCGCCTTGATGTCGGGCACCGCCAGGTGCAGGCCCTCCAGCGTGCCCGCCGACTCCTCCTTCAGCATGAGGGCGATCGCGCACGCGGAGCCGCGCGGGGTGAGCTGGACGACCCGGAACCGGCCGCCCGGGTTGACGTCCACGAGGAGTTCGAAGCCGGCCTGGTCGAGGTAGAAGCGCTTGGCGCGGTCGATGTCCGCGGTGGGGACGACGATGAGTTCGAGGGTCCAGTCCATGGCGATGTCTCCTTGTCGGTGATCGTTTTGCCGGCGATCGTTCCGTGTCTCGATCGTTCTGCGCCGGCCCGTCGTGGCCGGCTGCAAGGTGAAACGTCGCCCGCCGCGAAAACTCATCGGTCGCGCGACGAGTCCCCCGGATCGCGCTCGCCGAGGCGGTCGAGGGAGTCGACGTACTTGAGCATCAGGCGGGCGAACTCCAGTCGGTCGCGCTCGTCCCAGTCTGCGGTGATGTAGTCGTAGGCGTCGCGCTGGTGGCGGCGGAGGCGGGCCATGAGCTCGGCGCCCTGCGGGCTGAGGTGGAGGACCGTCCGGCGGCCGTCCTGCTGGGAGGCGGCGCGGGTGAGGTAGCCGGCGTTGATGTTGTCGCCGACCATGCGGCTGGCGACGGACGGGTCCACGCCGAGGAGTTCGGCCACCGCGCCGACGGTGATCTCCTGCGCGGAGTCCCGGGTGTGCTGCTGGACGAGGTTCAGGACCAGGGTGCGGCTGAGGTCCTTGGCCGAGATGGGGTTCTCGACCTCCAGCAGCGAGGTGCGGCGCAGCTTGGAGAACGCCGGGCCCACGGCGTTCAGCAGGTCCTCGGCCGTGCGGTGCTCGGGTTCGTTCGTCGTCATGTCGCCCATCGTAAGGTCCGTGAGCTCGGGCAGGCATGTGTTGACTCTCAATTACATGCATGACAGCATGCATGTGTGCTGCAGCAAGGAGCTGCGGTCGCATATCGAACTGGGGGGACCCATGACCATCCTCATCACCGGCGCCCGCGGCAAGGTCGGACAGGCCGTCCTCGACCGCCTGCACGCCGCCGGCCTGCCCGTCCGCGCCGCCAGCGCCAAGCCGGCCGAGCTGACCGTCCCGGCCGGCATCGAGGCCGTCGAGCTGGTCCTCGACCGGCCCGGCACCTTCGCGGCCGCCCTCGACGGCGTGCGGAAGGTCTTCCTCTACCCCGAGCCCGCCGGCATCGCCGCCTTCGTCGAGGCCGCTCGTGCCGCCGGCGTCGAGCACGTCGTCCTGCTGTCGTCGGCGTCGGTGCTCGCCCCCGACGCCGCGACCGACCCGCTTGCCTCGCACAGCCTCCGGGTCGAGCAGGCCCTCACCGCGAGCGGCCTGTCCTGCACCTTCCTGCGCCCGGACGCGTTCGCCAGCAACGCCTTCGCCTGGGCACACCCGATCGCCCACGGCCTGCCGGTCCAACTCGCCTACCCCGCCGCGCACATCGCGCCGATCCACCCCGAGGACATCGCCGACGTCGCCGTCGAGGCGCTGACCGGTACGAGCCTTGCCGGCCGCGCCGTCACCCTCACCGGCGCCCGGTCGATGACCTTCCGCGAGCAGCTCGCCACTCTGGCGGACGTCCTCGGCCACGATGTCACCGTCGAGACCATCACGCCGGCCGAGGCCGAGCAGCAGATGAGCCGCTTCATGCCCGCCCCGATGGTCGGCTCCCTGCTCGCGCTGTGGGCCGCCGCCTGCGCCGGGCCCGCCGTCATCGGCGACACCACCGAGACCCTGCTCGGCACGCCCGCCCGGAGCTTCCGGCAGTGGGCCGTCGAGAACTCCGCCGCGTTCACGCTCCCGAAGGAGTGACACCGTGAAGCCCATCGGCTACTGGCTCAACCGCACCGACAAGGCCCTGACCGCCTATATGAACGGCATGCTGGCCGAGTTCGGCCTCACCCGTGTCGCGTGGCAGGTCCTCAACGTCATCCGCGACACCCCGGAGGCCACCGACGCGGACGTCCGCACCGCCCTCGCCGCCAACGCGGACGGCCCTGCGTTGGGCGCCGCCATCGACACCGTCCTGCACACTGGTTTCGGCGACGCCTGGGCGACCCGCCCGGCCCCCGGCCGCCTCGATCTCACCCCGTCCGGCCGTGAACGCCTGACCGCCGTCGAGACCCGGATCGATGCGTTCCGCGAACTCTCGACGGCCGGCATCACGATGGACGAGTACCGGACGGCCGTCAGCGTCCTGGAGCGGATGACGCACAACCTCGAAACCCGCTGACCACACCTTTTCGGGTGAGGTGGGGCATTGGCCGTACTGACAGGACCGTTCCGGGTCGGGAGGGCCGGTCGCGCACCGTCCCGGCCGTCGGCGGCCTCAGCGGAGCCTCAGGGCCCGCTCGCAGTCCGGGCATCGCCGGTCGTGGAGCGCGGGCGGGTACCACGGCTCGCCCGGCCGGGCGGGGGTGTAGTGCGCGTGCTCCATCGGAGTGGTGTCCCGGCCGCACAGCGTCCACGCCTGTGGGTCCTCCGGCGCGTCCGGGTCGGCTCCGGCGGCGTGGACGAGGAGCACGGCGGGCCCGACGCCCTCGGCGCCGAGGGCCTGGTCGGGCTCCATCTCCAGCAGGACGACGATCGTGGCCATACCCCGACCCTGCGCCACGACCGTCCCGACCGCACCTGGGAGCGGCCGCTCTCGTGCGGTGATCATTCATGGGGGATGACAGATCATCGGGCGTGATCCTGGTCCAGGGCCGGACCCGGCTCTGGGTGGCCGACGGTGCGGTGCACTGGCAGCGGGGGCGGGAGCTGACCGTCGTCCTCCTTCTCCGGCACTGTGACTGCGTGTCGGTTCTCTGCGGCATGATGCAGGCCATGAAGACCGAGATACTCATCGACGTTTGGCGCCGCCTCCTCGCCGACCCGGACAAGTCGTGGGTGCTGTTCCAACACGGCACGTGCGTCGTGCTGACCGCCCCCGAGGGTGACCTCGCCGACCAGGCCACCGGGATCCTCGGAGAGTTCGGCCCGGTTCACGCGGGTTCCCCGGCCGGGGACTTCGGCGTGATCGATCTCCAGGACGCCGACGGATGGGTGGTGACCGGCCACCACAACGACGTCCTGACGTACGTCGCGCCCGACGAGGTCCACGACCCGTCGGAGATCGCCGTCGGCCTGAGCGGACGGTCGAAGCGCCACCAGGACGGCACCGACCTGCACGTCGTCCACGTCGAGGACAACCGCGCCTCCGAGAGCTCCGCGTAGCCGCCGCCGCAACGGAATTCGCTTGCGGCCGGCTCACGGGCCGTGCCGATACTTCGGCATGTCCCGAATCGCACAAGTCATCGTCCTGGCCCCGTACGCGGACGAGGTGATGGCACCGCTGACCCTGCCGGACGACTCCCGAACCTGGTGCGGCGAGTTCGAGCAGCTCAGCACCTTCGTCGAGGCGTGGGTGATCGAGTTCAATCGGATGCGCCCGAGGACCGGACTGCTCCGGCACCTGGAGTCCCTGCCGTGGCCGCACCCGGAGAGTGTGCAGGTGCTGATCCACGACGAGGAGGACGACTGCTTCGGCCTGTGGATGATGCAGGACAGCAAGCTGACAGAGCTCCGCGTCCCCGGCCACACCCGCCTCCACCCGCCGGCACCGCCCACCGACGAGTTCCCGCCCAGCCCGGGCCTGCTGTGGCGCACGGACACACCCACGCCCACCGGCTTCTCGCCGGAGCGCCAGGACCCGCGCCCGGCCTGGTAGGGGAATTGTCGGCGGGGTCTGATCTACTGTCCGCCGACGAACCATGATCACGTTGGTCGGTCAACTGTCGTAAGGGGGGCGGTGGGGTGGTGAGCGTTGGGAGCTGAAGCCAGTGGGGATGACGTTCGGGGTGCTGGGGCCGCTGGTGGTCGCCGTGGACTCCGTGCCGCAGGCGTTGCCGCGGGCTGCGGTGGTGCGAGGGCTGCTCGGGGCGTTGCTGCTCGCCGAGGGTGACCGGCTCTCCGCTGCGCGGCTGTTGGAGCTGGTGTGGGCCGGGCAGGCGGATCGGGTCGGTCGCGGGGCGGTGCACACCGGGGTGTCGCGGCTGCGCGGGTGGCTCGGGCAGTTCGGGGACGACGCGGTGGCGCTGGAGTCCGACGGGGAGGGCTACCGGCTGGGCGTCGGGCCCGATGCGGTGGACCTCGGACGGTTCCGGAAGCTGGCGGCCGCCGGGGAGCCGGCGGCGGCGCTCGGGCTGCGGCGCGGGCCGGTACTGGCCGGGCTGGACCGGGTGAACCGCGAGGACGCGCTGGTGACGTCCGTCGAGGAGGCCGTCCGGACCACCACGCTGACCCTGGCGAGAACCGCGCCCCGATCCGCCGTCCCCGCCGTCACGGCGCTCGCGGACGAGTACCCGTTCGACGAGCCCGTGCAGGCCGCCCTGCTTGAGCTGCTGGCGGCGGACGGGCGGCCGGCCGAGGCGCTGCGCCGGTTCCAGGCGTTGCGGCAGCGCCTCTCCGAGGAACTGGGGATCGAGCCCGGAGAGCAGGTCCAGCGCGTCTTCCTCGCCCTTCTGGCCCGGGACCACGACACCGGGCCACGCACCCGCACCCCCTCCCAGCTCCCGCCCGACCTCCCGGACTTCACCGGCCGCGAGCAGCCCGTCCAACGAGTCCTGGACGCGCTCGCCGACGGCCGGATGCCGGTGATCGCCGGCATGGGCGGCATCGGCAAGACGGCGCTGGCCGTCCACACCGCCCACCGCGCCGCCGCCGACTACCCGGACGGCCGGCTGTACGCGGACCTGCGCGGGGCCGACGAGTCGCCGGCCGAGCCCGCCCGCGTCCTCGCCGCCTTCCTGCGCGCGCTGGGTGCGGACGCCCGGGAGATCCCGGAGTCGCTCGACGAACGTTCGGCGCTGTACCGCACCCTGCTCGCCGACCGCCGCGTGCTCGTCGTCCTCGACAACGCCGCCGGCGAGCGCCAGCTCGGCCCGCTGCTCCCGGGCACCGCGACGCACGCCCGCTCGGCCACGCACGCCCGCCCGGCCGTCCTCGTCACCAGCCGCACCGCGCTGACCGCCCTGCCCGGCGCCCGGCTCGTCGACCTCGGCGAACTCGACCCGTCCCACGCCGAGATGCTGCTGCGCCGCATCGTCGGCGACCGCCGCGTCTCCGCCGAACCGGTGGCCGCCGGGCAGATCGCCGAGCTGTGCGGCGGCATGCCGCTGGCCGTCCGCATCGCCGGCGCGCGGCTGGCCGCCCGGCCGCGGTGGAGCCTGGCCCGGCTCGCCGACCTGCTGCGCGACGAGCGGCGCCGGCTCGACGAGCTGGAGGCCGGGGACCTCGCCGTGCGGGCCGGCTTCGCCGTCGGCTACGCCCGGCTGCCGGAGCCGACCCGCCACACGTTCCGGCTGCTCGGCCTGCTCGACGCGCCCGACTTCGCGCCGTGGGTCGCGGCGGCGGTGGCCGACCTCCCGGTGGAGGAGGCGGAGCGGCAGCTGGAGGAGCTGATCGACGCCCAACTCCTGCAGGAGACCGGCGCCGAGCCGCACCTGCGCTACCGCTTCCACGACCTCGTCCGCCTGTACGCCCGCGAGCACGCCCGCACCACCGACGGCCCGACCGTACGCGCCGCCGCACTCGAACGGGCCTTCGGCGCCTGGCTCCGGCTCGCCGAGCAGGCCGCCGACCAGGTGCCCGGGCCGTGCCTCGCGCCGATCCACGGCGAGGCACCGCGCCACCCGCTGCCGTCCGGCGTCGCCGCCCGGCTGCTGGACGACCCGATGGCCTGGTTCGAAGCCGAGCAGCCGGCCCTGAACGCGAGCGCCCGGCAGGCGGCGGCGCTGCGCATGGTGCCGGTGGCCTGGGACCTGGCCGCCTGCCAGGAGAAGTACTGCGACGTCCGCGGCCTCTACGACGACTGGCGCACCACCCACGAGACCGTCCTCCGGGCCTGCCGGACGGCCGGCGACGTCCGGGGCGAGGCGGTGCTCACCCGAGGCCTCATCGAGGTGACGACCTGGACGACCCCGGCGGACGGCACCCAGACCATGGTCTCCCTGCACGACCGCGCCCAGCAGCTGCTGGGCCTCTTCGAGCGGGTCGGGGAGCCGCGCGGCGCGGCCGACGCCCTCGTCCTGAGCGCCTGGAGCCTGGTCGCCCAGGGGCGGGGCCGGGAGGCGCTGGACGCAGGCCGGCGGGCCCTGGACCTCGCCACCGCCCACGACCACCCGGGCGGCGAGGCCCGGGCGCACCAGATCATCGCCGTCGCGTACAACGAGACCGACATCGACCGCACCATCCACCACCTGACCGAGACGCTGCGACTCGCACGGCTGATCGGCAACACCCGCTTCGAGGCGACCGCCATCCAGTTCCTGGGCGCCGCCCACGGCCGGGCGGGCCACGTCGAGCGCGGGCGCGACCTGCTCACCCGATCGCTCGCGATGGCCCGCTCCCTCGGCGACCGCTATGTGGAAGCGTTCTCGCTGCTCTACCTGGCCATGCTGTACGCCGCCACCGGGGACGACCGCGCCCGGGAGACGGCCGAGGCGGCCCTGGCCATCGCCCGGCGCTTCGACATGGGCCACCATCTCGCGCAAGCCCTGGGCATCCTGGGCGAGTTGGATCTCGCGGCGGGCGACCACGCCGCGGCCGTCGCGCACCTGGAGGAGTCCGTCCTGGTGTGGCGCGCCCGCGGCTGGCGGTCCTTCCTCGCGGAGGCGCTCCAGGCCCTCGGCCGGGCCTACGCCGCGGCCGGGCTGCCCGACTCCGCCGAGCGCGTGCGGCGGGAGGCCCGTGAGCTGGGCGAGGGTCCCGCGAACGGCGGCGCGGGCGCGCTGACACACGGCGGCTGACGTGCAGGTCGACCCGGAGGCCGACCTGTAAGCCGATCGGTAAGCGATCGGTAAGCCACCCCCACCTAGGTTCGGAGACACACCGCCCGATGGGGCGCGCCGGTCGGGTCCGCGCAGGGGACGGACCCGGCCTGCGGTGTGTCCGAAGGCCGCCGAGAGCGGGCATGCACAGGGCTGGGCGACGCGGCGGGACCGATCAGGATCGGAGAAGCGCAGGCCCAGGAGCCGCGTCTAGCGTTGCGGGCATGGACATCAGCATTCACTGGACCTTCCTCCCGCACCTCGACCCCGAGGTCTCCCTGGCCTTCTACCGCGACCTCCTCGGCTTCGAGGTCCGCAACGACGTCGGCAACGGCCGGATGCGCTGGATCACCGTCGGCCCCGCCGACCAGCCCGGCACGTCCATCGTGCTGGAGCCGCCGGCCATGGACCACGGCGTGACCGAGGACGAGCGCCGCACAGTCACCGAGATGATGGCCAAGGGCACGTACGCCCGCATCACCCTGGCCACCACCGACCTCGACGGCGTCTTCGCCCGGCTGAAGGAGGGCGGCGCCGAGCTCGTCCAGGAGCCGACCGAGCAGCCGTACGGCCTCCGCGACTGCGCCTTCCGCGACCCCGCGGGCAACCTGGTCCGCTTCAACGAGCTCCGCTGAGCCCCCGGGCCTCGCAGCCCCTGGCCTCGCAACCACGGGCCCTCGCAGCCACGCAGCCCTGACCGCCCGCCCCCGCCTGCCCCCGACGGGAACCCGGCGCGCCCTCCCGATGTTGGTGACATCGAGTGTTGGTGAGATCGAGCCGGGAGACCCCGACGGCGACCGCGGGGGCGGGCCCGCCCGACAGAACTGGAGACACGACGACCATGGCCAAGAGGACGGACGCGCACGCGCCTGCACCTGTGCCCACGCCGCACGATGCCGACAGCCACGACCTGATCCGCGTGCACGGCGCACGCGAGAACAACCTCAAGGACATCAGCGTCGACATCCCCAAGCGCCGGCTGACGGTCTTCACCGGCGTCTCCGGCTCGGGCAAGAGCTCGCTGGTGTTCGACACGATCGCCGCCGAGTCGCAACGGCTCATCAACGAGACCTACAGCGCGTTCGTCCAGGGCTTCATGCCCACCCTGGCGCGGCCCGACGTCGACGTCCTCGAAGGGCTGACCACCGCGATCATCGTCGACCAGCAGCGGATGGGCGCCGACCCGCGCTCCACGGTCGGCACCGCCACCGACGCCAACGCGATGCTGCGCATCCTGTTCAGCCGGCTCGGGAAGCCGCACATCGGCTCACCCAAGGCGTACTCCTTCAACGTCCCCTCGATCAGCGGAGCGGGCGCCGTCACGGTCGAGCGCGCCGGGAAGACCGTGAAGGAGCGGCGCAGCTTCTCCATCACCGGCGGCATGTGCCCGCGCTGCGAGGGCCGCGGCGCGGTCACCGACATCGACCTCACCCAGCTCTTCGACGACACCAAGTCGCTCGCCGAGGGCGCGCTCACCATCCCCGGCTACACGCCGGGCGGCTGGAACTACCGGCTCTACAGCGAGTCGGGTTTCTACGACCCGGACAAGCCGATCCGCAAGTACACCAAGAAGGAGCTGCACGACTTCCTGCACCGCGAGCCGGTCAGGATGAAGATCGCGGGCATCAACATGACCTACGAGGGCCTGATCCCGCGGATCCAGAAGTCGTACCTCGCCAAGGACAAGGAGGCGCTGCAGCCGCACATCCGGGCGTTTGTGGACCGGGCGGTGACCTTCACCGTCTGTCCCGACTGCGAGGGCACCCGGCTCAGCGCGGCGGCCCGGTCGTCGAAGATCGGCCGGATCAGCATCGCCGACGCCTGCGCCATGCAGATCAGCGACCTGGCCGAGTGGGTCCGCGGACTCGACGAGCCCTCGGTGGCGCCGCTGCTCACCTCGCTCCAGGACACCCTCGACTCGTTCGTCGAGATCGGGCTCGGCTACCTCTCGCTCGACCGGCCGTCCGGCACGCTGTCGGGCGGCGAGGCGCAGCGCGTCAAGATGATCCGCCACCTCGGCTCCTCGCTCACCGACGTCACGTACGTCTTCGACGAGCCCACCATCGGCCTGCACCCCCACGACATCCAGCGGATGAACGACCTGCTGCTGCGGCTGCGGGACAAGGGCAACACGGTGCTCGTCGTGGAGCACAAGCCGGAGGCGATCGCGATCGCCGACCACGTCGTCGACCTCGGCCCGGGCGCCGGTACGGGCGGCGGCACCATCTGCTTCGAGGGCACGGTGGAAGGGCTGCGGGCCGGCGGCACCATCACCGGCCGTCACCTCGACGACCGGGCCTCCGTCAAGGAGACGGTGCGCACGCCCACCGGCGCGCTGGAGATTCGCGGCGCGACCACGCACAACCTGCGTGACGTCGACGTCGACATCCCGCTCGGGGTGCTCGTCGTGGTCACCGGCGTCGCAGGCTCCGGCAAGAGTTCCCTCGTGCACGGCTCGATTCCGAGTGGTGACGGCGTGGTGTCGATCGACCAGGGCGCGATCCGCGGTTCGCGCCGCAGCAACCCGGCCACGTACACCGGGCTGCTCGACCCGATCCGCAAGGCCTTCGCCAAGGCCAACGGTGTAAAGCCGGCGCTGTTCAGCGCCAACTCCGAGGGCGCGTGCCCGACGTGCAACGGCGCCGGCGTCGTCTACACGGACCTCGCGATGATGGCGGGTGTCGCCAGCGTCTGCGAGGACTGCGAGGGCAAGCGCTTCCAGGCGTCGGTGCTGGAGTACCACCTCGGCGGGCGCGACATCAGCGAGGTGCTCGCGATGTCGGTGACGGAGGCCGAGGAGTTCTTCGGCGAGGGCGAGGCCCGCACCCCGGCCGCGCACGCGATCCTCACCCGACTCGCCGACGTCGGGCTCGGCTACCTCAGCCTCGGGCAGCCGCTCACCACGCTCTCCGGCGGCGAGCGGCAGCGGCTCAAGCTGGCCACCCACATGGCCGACAAGGGCGGCGTCTACGTGCTCGACGAGCCGACCACCGGCCTGCACCTCGCCGACGTCGAGCAGCTGCTCGGGCTGCTCGACCGGCTCGTCGACTCCGGCAAGTCGGTCATCGTCGTCGAGCACCACCAGGCGGTCATGGCGCACGCCGACTGGATCATCGACCTCGGCCCGGGCGCCGGGCACGACGGCGGCCGGATCGTCTTCGAGGGCACCCCGGCCGACCTCGTCGCCAAGCGGCCCACCCTCACGGGGGAGCATCTCGCGGCGTACGTGGGGGGCTGACGGCTCCTGCCCGCACGGTGTCGATGGCGGCGCCCGGCCCCGGGGCCGGGCGCCGCCGGGCGCTACGGCGTCCGCAGCGCTGCCAGCCCGCGACCGGCCCTGACCGCGTTGCACGACTACCTCGCCGCGTACCTCGTTTCGGGCCCGAGCCGCGAGACCCTGGACGAACTGCTCGGCCCCGACGAACGCTGGACCAACCCCGCCGCCATGATGGGCCCCGCCCAGTCCGCCGGCCGCACCCCCGAGGCCGCGCAACTGCGCCTGATCGCCGACGACTTGCGCGCACGCTACCAGGCCACCGGGTACCTCACCGGGTGGCCGCCTGTCCGCCCCGGCAGCAGGCCGATCGTCACCAGCAGCACCGTCGGGGCGGGGTCTGTCGTGGGCGATCGCGTCCGTATGTCACACGAGCGGCGGGCCGTCGGCCTCCATCAGGCGCAGGATCAGGTCGTCCACGTCGACGTGGAGCGTCTCGGAGCCGTACGGGACGAGGTGCTCGGTCGCGGTCAGGAACGCGGCGACGAGGCTGGCGGGGGCGCGGAGGACGGCGGTGGTGTCGTCGGCGCTCAGGGCGATGAAGAGAGTGTGCGAGCCGGGGCCGGTGCCGCGGTGGACGGTGACGTCGCCGAGGCCGGACCAGCCGGTGAGGCCGGTGGCGAGGAGTTCGCGGGCGAAGATCCAGGTGATCGGCTCGTCGAGGTCCACGTGGGTGTCGAGGCAGATGGCGTACGGGTCCTCGGGGCGGTACCGCAGGCGGGCGGGCACGGAGACGAGCAGGCCGGGGCAGGCGACCGCCTCCAGGTCGATGTACAGCACCAACTCCTCGTCGGCGCAGGCGTCTTCCTGTGGGGCGCCGGGCATCTCGTGCGGTTCGTTCATTCCTCATCCTCGGGTGGTGTGGTGCGGCGGGGCGGGGTGGTCGGGTGCTGCAGAATCGTTTTTTCGGCGGCCGGGGCGGGGCCCGGACCGGGTTCGGACAGGGTTCGGCGGTGAGGACTTCCGGCTGGAGAACGAGCCGGCCCGCCCCTGGTAACCGTCCCCGGCGATATTCGGGCGGCGATATTCGGGCGGCGAAGCGGCGGCCCGGATTGCGGTTCGGTCTCCGTTGGACGAGGTCTGTGCGCGACCCGTGCAGTAGTGCCACAGTGTCCCCGACGTCATTTCAGCTCGGGGGGTATGCATGACAACGGGGGACGGCTCGAACCTCGTCGCGATGGTGGTCCAGGCGCTGGTGCAGGCCGCGTCGCACACGGTCGGGGCGGCCGGCGCCGCGCTGGGGAGCGAGGCGGTCGCGCGCGTGCAGGAGGGCCTGCGGCAGGCGCCGCACTGGGCGCAGGCTGCCGACCAGGTGGACGCGACCCCGGGCGACCCGCAGGCCCAGCAGAACCTGACCCGGGCGGTCGGCGAACTGCTCGGCTGGGACCCCGGCTTGGCCGCCAACCTCCGGGCCCGGCTGTCCGTGGCCACGACCGAGCCACCGCCGCCCGCGGGGGCACCGGTGACGATGCTCGGGGGCGGTCATTGGACGTCCGGGCAGACCGCGATGGGCGCGAACAACACCGTCGCAGGCGGCGACATCAGGACCACCCGCCGGCGCGGCAACGTGGGGGTGCTGATCGCCGTTCTCGTCGTGGCCGCCGCCCTCATCGCGCTCGGGATCCACCTCAACTCCGGCCAGCCCCAGCACCTCGGCATGCCCGGCGGCCCGCTCGGCGCGGCAGCACCGCTGACCAGCGCGGCCCAGGTCCAGTCCGTTTTGCCCGACCTGCACGCCGTCCCCGCCGGCTGGCGCCAGGACCGGGCGCCCACCGCCGAACCCCCGGGCGACTGCCACGGCGGCTCGAACGCGGCGGAGGCGGACCTGTGCGCGCAGACCGTGGCCTCGGGAACCGCCACCTTCCACAACGACACCGGTAACACCCGGGCGCAGTTCAGGATCATCGCCGGCCCCAGCCCCACCTGGGCCGACAAGGCGTACGACCTGCTCCTCGCCTCCTACCAGAAGGACTCCAGCGCCGACCCCGTGGCCGTCCCGGCGGTCGGCGACCGTTCCACCGCCCACAGGAACGACCAGAACACCGACATCCTGGTCAAGTCCGGCAGCACCGTTCTGATGGTGTCCTACCGCCCCCGCTCCTCGGACTCCCACGACGCGGAGAACGCCACCGAACTCGCCCGCATGTTCGCGGCCCGCTCCCAGCAGGCCCAGAACGGCCGGACGCCCAACGCCTCCGTCCAGTAGTTCGCCGAGCAGGCCCAGGTTCAACCGGCGAGATGAGGCAGCACGGGCCGATATCTGTCGGCCCGTGCTGCCTCGCCCTGGACCCGAACGCGCCGGGCACCCGCATCTTCGTCATCGACGACACCTCGTTCGACACCCGCTGACCGCAGCGCCGTTGATGGGCCGGGCCGGCACCTGTGTGGGAGGTGCCGGCCCGGCCTTCAGAGCGGCGGAGGCGACCCGGTCAGGAGCCGTCTTGAGCAGTCGCTTTTGGCGCCGGGAGCTCCTTCGACATCCAGCGTTTCGGTGGCGGGTAGACGTAGCGAGCGATCGTCGTGCTCACCCACCCGATGCAGAAGCCGCCGAAGACGAGCAGCGCCCTGCGCAGTGCCGACTCCCCGCGCAATACCGCTGTCAGACCGAGCACCACCGCCCAGGCCACGCCGAGCCCGCAGCTGTAGACCCAGTAGTTCCGGTACCGGCGCATGCTTCTCCTCGCCCGTGCCCTCAACGGCCTCGCCCCTCAACCTAAGCTGCCGACCCCAAGCCCGCCTGATCAACACCCCTCCACGTGTCTCCGCACCGGTGCGAGGCGCAGCTGCTGCGGTGCGGACTTCAGGTGCACGGAGAGGTCCGGCAGGGGTGCTGTGTCGCCCACGGTGAACCACACCAGGACGTCCTCGCCCGTCCGCACGGGCAGGGCGGGGAAGGTGTTCTCCGCGTGCTCGGTGCGGTGAACCGCCAGTGCCGGTGTCGCGGCGGCCAGCTCCGGGCGCAGATGCTGCTCGAAGTGGTCGGCGAAGGCGGCGGCGTCCAGGGGATGGCAGACGGTCGCGACGACCGGCCCGGCGCCGTCCGGGGCGGTGAAGCCCGGACCGCGCAGCAGGAGGACGTCGTCCGAGTCCAGCATGGTCGCGTTGGCCGCCTCGCGGTGGGCCTGCCAGACGGGGCCGTAGTAGAAGGCCTGGAGCGCTCGCGCCCGCTCCGCCATGTCCGGGAAGCTGCGCAGCCAGACGAAGCGGTCCGGGTCGTCCAGGTCCCGGAACCGGCCGCCGACGGTGATGCCCGCGGTCTCCTGCCCGGTCACGAACTCCCGCTCGAAGAGCTCGATCAGGGTGTCGCGGGCGCCCGGACGGAGGGTGTACTGGCGGAGTTCGACGATGGTCACGAGGCGTCCCCCGACCGGGCCCGGCTGGGCTCCATGACCCGGTTGAGCTCCCAGCCGGGGAACCGTTCACCGTTGTCACCGCCGACCGGAAGCCCGGTCAGCCGGCGGTCGGTCAGGTCCCAGGAGCTGTGGAGAAAGTCGAAGTTGTTCATGGCCCGGAGGCTAGAGCCGGTCCACTGTCACCTCCTGTCAGTGGATTTGTGTCAGGCGGGCCCTACCGTCCCGGCGCGCGCCGCGGGGTCGTCAGGCCCTCACGGCCGCACCTTCCACGTGCCTTCGGCGAACTCGGCGGTCTTGGCGGTCTTGGCGGATTCTTGACCCGGTTCCCCGGGGCCCTTCCTCGGGCCCAGTGCCCTCGCATCCGATGGCGTCCCGTGGAGTGGTGTAGCAAGGATCTTGGAGTAACCCCTGGTCATGGGAGAGCCATCGCGCAACTCTCTGAGTAGAACGGCGAGTTCACCAGGGGGTGCGCGATGGCCTTGTCCCAGTCTGACTTACTCCGCCTCATGGAGTCACTGCGTACGGCCGACGGAATTGAGTTGA
>NZ_JAHTKP010000080.1 GCF_019192735.1 Kitasatospora aureofaciens | reverse complement strand
CCGGGGCCTGAACGTCAGCGGCTTCAACCGTGACACCGTGCTGGTCGCGGGCCAGGAGCTGCCCTCCCCGTTCGTTCAACCGGTCTACAGTGCACGGGACTTCGTCATCAGCGAGGAGACCGCTCGGCTGTACCGGGACGCCCGGCCGACGAACACCCGCCGCAACGTCGACAACCAGATCAAGCTGTTCGAACAGTGGTGCGCCGAGCGAGACCGGGTCGCGCTGCCCTGCACGACCGCGACGCTGATCGAGTACGTCGGCTGGATGATCAACAGCGGCCGGTATGACCCGAACACCGTCTCCGCCTACAAGTCCGCGGTCGTCACCTGGCAGGAACGCAAGACCCCGGGCCGGACCCGGCCGGGCACCATCGAGGTCAAGGAGATGATCTCCGCTTTCCGCTCCCAGTGGGCCAGGACCAACACTGAGAAGCAGTCCCCGGCCGTGCGCGAGGCGGACCTGGAGGAGATGGTTGCGGCCTGCGACGAACGGGGCCGCCCGGCCGACCTACGTGACGCCGCGATCCTGACCCTCGGATTCCACCTCCTGACCCGCCGAATCGAGCTCGCTCGCCTGGTCGTCACCCACCTCACCCTGCACGCGGACGGCATGGACGTGCGCCTGGTCGACCGCAAGACACGCAAGGACGGCTCGGTGTACGAAGGCTGGGTACCGGCTCGCGACGACGCGCCAACCCTGTGCCCGGTCCGCCGTATGCGAGCCTGGCTGGACTACGGGCGCCGCATCCGCCAGCCCGAGCACGAGGCGGTCTTCCGCGCGCTCGACAAGGCTGGCCGCCTGGCACAACGCCTGACAAAGCAGAGCTGCCCCCAGCACAGCGACTGCAGCCCGTCCGATCCCCACGACCTGACCACCGAGGAATGGACCGAGCTGTCCTTCCTCAGCGGCGAGGCCATCAACGGCTATGTCAAGGCCCGTGCCAAGGCCGCCGAGCGCCGACTCGCCCGCCTCACCGAAGAGGAGCGCGTTGAGCACGGCTTCAACGCCCTGCTCAACCTCCGCACCGCCGCCAGGGTCACCGCCCACGGTCTGCGGGCCGGTGGCGCCACCGAGCTAAAGGAGGCCGGGGTGCCCGAGGACCAGATCGCCGAGATGGGTGACTGGGCGAAGGACAGCAAGGCTATGCAGCGCTACTTCCGGGCGATCAAGGCCAAGGCCCAGAACCCGTGGGCGCTGGCTCGGGCATCCCGGGCCGCTGGCCTGAACACCGCATGACCCCGCCTTCAACCGGCGATGCTCCGGGATACGCCCGACACGGCCTGAGTCCTCTGCGATGATCGGCGCCACCCGCATTGAGTGGTGTGCATCGTGAAGTTGCAGGTCACGGGCCTGGTGTGATTGCTTGCCCGGGTGCTCGTGCTGGTAGCGCGCGGCAGTCTGCCGTATAGATCGTCGGGCAGGGAGGTATTCGTGGGTTCTGGTCCGTTTCGGCTCCCGAGGCTCCTACGCTCCCGGGCATGGTGGACCGCGAGGTACTGGAACGGATCACCGCGCGCCGGGCGGAACTGGACGGGCTGCACGGCTGGAAGGTCGAGGAGTTCCTGGCGCTGACCGAGCGGCGCGCCCGAGACAGCGGCATCCGCCCGCACCTGCTGTCCCTTCAGGAACTCCAGGAGGGCCAGGCCGCTGTGGTCGCCGAGCGGCTGGGCCTGGCGTACGTGGAGGAGCCGAACGTCCGTCCTGGGTCCCGCAATGCGATCTTCTACGACCCGACCGTGTTCCGGCCGGACGGCGAGTGGGTGCCGTACGTGGAGGGGATCCGGCACCGCCCCTCCATGGTGAGGCTGTACCTGATCGACCTTGCCACCGGTGCCAGCAGCAGGGGCAAGCTGTCGGTCGCCAGCGTCCACGCCAACTTCGGAAACCCCCACGCCCGGGGTGACCAGCTCAGGTGGCTGCTGTCGAACATGGTCAAGGACGGGCGGCTCGGCTTCCTCCAGGGCGACTGGAACTCCTGGCCGGTGTGGGGCTGTCCCCGCACCCTGGACAACGTGCTGGACCGTGCCTACGCGCTGGACCGCTGGCCGCCTCCCCGGGCGACGTCCACAACAGCATCAACGGTGGTACTCAGAGCGGCCCCCTCATCCAGGGACGGGATTTCGCTTCCCTCACGTTCAACCTGCACGGTGGTACGCAAAGTGCCGGAAGCTGACCTGTCTCCTCGGCGAGCCATCGTGGTGCCCCAGGCGGTCTCAGGACGAATGCCCTGCCGGCGCCCTCGATCGAGGGCGCCGGCAGGGCATCAGTCAGCGCGGCGGAGTGTCGGGGTCAGGAGGGGTCGCCGTACTGGAGACCGCGGCCGTTGGTGCCGATGTAGACGCGGCCGTAGGTGTCGGGATCGCCGGTGATGACGCCGAGGCTGCCGATGGCGCCCCACTGGTGGGCGTCGTCGTTGATGCGGATCCAGGTGGTGCCCTTGTCGGTGGAGCGGAAGACTCCGGTGACGTTGTTGACGGTGCCGATCAGGTAGAGGGCCTGGTAGTCGGTGCCGGTCTTGGCCTTGCCGAAGCCGAGGGCGGAGGCGGACTTCACCGTGGTGAGGGTGGTGAAGGTGCGGCCGCCGTCGGTGGAGTGGAGCAGTCCTCGGTCGCCGCCGGAGATCCAGAGGTCGCCGCTGATGCCGGGGACAGCCACGAGCCGGCCGGAGGGGAGGTTGGTGGTGCGGGTGGTGAAGGTCGCGCCGCCGTCGGTGCTGGCGCTGAGGGTGCCGTTGGTGAGGGAGTAGAAGGTGTTGGCGGTGGAGCGGTCGGCGACGACGACGGCGTCGGTGCCCAGGCCGTTGACCTTGGTCCAGTGGGCTCCCTTGTCGGTGGAGCGGTAGGGGGCCTGGCCGTCCTCGGCCCAGATGATGGTGGAGCCGTCGGCGGAGAGGGCGACGTGGCCCATGTTGGCGCTGGGGACGGGTTTGGCGGTGAAGCCGTTCCAGTTGAGGCCGCCGTCGGTGGAGTAGGCGCCGTCCTGGGCGCCGCCACGGCCGACGCGGACCATCACCGAGGGGTTGGACTCGGCGAAGTCGATGTCGCTGCTGCTGCTCATCAGCGGGTTCGCTATCCGGCCGGAAGGCACCTGGGTGAGGGAGGTGGGGGAGTCGTAGCGGAAGCCGCCCTGGTCGCCCATGGAGGTGATGAGGGTGGCGCCGCCGGGCGGGGCGATCGCCTTCGACAGCGAGGTCTCTTCCAGTCCGCGGGCCCCGGAGACCCAGTGGCTGATGGCGCCGGTGTCGGAGGCGTTGGCGTCGTTGCTGCTCCAGATGGCGTTGCCGGTGCCGTAGAGGACGTGGCCGGAGTTGAAGGGGTCGATGGCCAGCGCGGTCATCCAGTGCCCGGTGTGGGTACCGACGTAAGGGGCGCCGGAGGCGTCGCGCTGCGACTTGTCGGCGAGGGCTTTCCAGGTGGAGCCGCCGTCGGTGGTGCGGTAGATCTCGTCCTCGGGCCACCACCGGTCCAGGGTGGTGACCATCACCGTGCCCGGCTTCTGCGGGTCGACGGCCAGACCGGAGAACCCGTAACTGCCCTGCGGGGGCGAGACGTTCTTCCACCCGCCGCCGGACGGGGTGTACTTCCAGACCGCGCCGGCCGTCGCGTCCATGGGGCCGATGCTGTTGCTGTAGGACAGGTACAGCGACCCGTCACCGGTGACCACACCGTGCTGCGGCATCTGCCCGGTGGGCTGCCCCGCGACCGCCTGCCAACTGCTGCCGCCGTCCGTCGAGCGGTACAGGGGCGTGGAGGTGTCGTTGACACCGACGTAGACGGTGTTGCTGCCGGCCGGGCCGTACGTCACGAAGGAGATACCCGCACCACTGCCCGCCCCGTCCTTCACCGGGAACGACGAGACCTGGCGCCACGTCGAACCGTAGTCGGTGCTGCGCCACAGGCCGTTCTTCCGGCTGCCCAGCAGGAGGTTGGCGTGGTTCGCGGGGTCGATGACGAGCCGCTCGCCCGCTCCGCGGCCGGGTTCGTTGCCGCCCAGCTTGAACGGCAGATCGATCCGCTCGAAGGAACGGCCCCGGTCGGTGGAACGCAGGATCGCCCCGTTGCCCGCCCACTCGTTGGTGTAGGTGCCCGTCGCGAGGTAGAGCCGGGCGGGGTCGACCGCGTCGGTGGCCAGCGAGTCGATACCCAGCAGGTTCCAGTCCTTCTCACCGAGAAAGTCCGTCAGCGGGATCCACTGCTCCGCCCCGGTGTCCCACCGGTAGGCACCACCCATGTCGGTGCGCGCGTACAGCAGGCCCTTCTCCTTCTGGTTGAACACCAACCCGGTGACGTAACCGCCGCCCACCACCTGCGCGTTCTTCCACACATACGGTCCGGAGCCCTCTGCGCCGCCGGACCCGGATCCGGACCCCGTAGTGCCGGTACCGGGCACCTTCACCAGCTTCCACTGCTGGTTGGGACCACCCCAGCCGGGCCACTGGATGATCTGCGTGCCCTGGTCCGTGGAGTTGCCCGTGACGTCCAGGACCTGACCGCTCTTGCGGGAGGTGAAGGTGACCGCGTCGGACCCGCTCACGTCGCCGATCCGCCACTGCTGGGAGGGCGCGGACCGGTCCGTCTGCTGCTCGGTGACGGCGCCCTGGTTCGTCGAGTCGCCCGCTATGCCCAGCACCTTGCCGCTGTTGCGGTTCACCAGCTCGTAGTAGCCGTCCCCGGCGGACTTCAGCTTCCACTGCTGGTTGGCGGTGTTCTGGTCGGTCCACTGCTGAATGCGGGTGCCATCAGCGGTGGAGAAGGCGTTGACGTCCAGCACCTGGCCGCTGCGCACCGAGACCAGCCTGTAGTAGGCACCGCTGTCGACCGTCACGGCGGCCTGGGAGTTCTCGTGTACGAACACGAAGTACGACCCGACGGTGAGGGACACACCGAGCGCCAGAGCTGTGACGCTCAGGCGACGGCGGTGACGCCCGCGGCGCCCGCCGTTCGTGGGGTTGCTCATGGGTAGACGTTCTCCTTGCGACCTGTGCACGAGGGGACGGGTGGATCCGGCCACCGGGCCGGCCGGATCCACTCCCTTGTGGTCGCAGGGGCCGCAAAAGGTTGCCGCGAGCCGGAAACCTTTTCTGGTCACCTCGTGGTGAGGTGGCGTTGATCAGCGTCCAGGGCGACGTGGGCGCACTCGGCGTCGGCGTTCCACCTGCTTGAGCCGGGCGAAGAGGCCGAGCCGGATCCACTCGTCGCGGCGGTTGCGGACGGTGGTCGCTGAGCAGGTCGTGTCGGCGATCGCCTGGTAGGAGCAGCCGAACCGCAGAAGCTGCAGCAGCTTGTCGAACACGATCCGGTCGCTGATGCGGGGCCGGTGGCAACCCAGCGGGTGGGACGGATCGACCGTCGGGCGCTCGGGCAGCAGCGCCGCGAATTGGTCCCAGAGCGGTTCGGTCAGCCATGATGGCAGCACGGGCACAGGTCCCCCCAGTGATCACAGAGCGTCGCAACTCCATGATCGCGGAGACCTGTGCCCGCATCGCTGCCCGGGTATCCCACCCCCGCCTATCTGCGCGGCCTCTAAGTCGTACGAACAGCTGGTCGCTCGTTGGTCGAAGATGACCAAGGAGCACCTGCATGAGCTGGTTGCCGTGTGCAATGGATCGGCGACTGCCCTTGATGTTGCTGCGGATGCCATCGTTGCGATGAAGCTTTCAGTGATCGCAGAGCTCGGCGTGCTCGACTGGGCGCAGGTGGGTCCGCGCAGTGCACCGCTGCCTGGTGTACCCAGTGCCGTTGGTTACCTGCGCGGCTCAGGGCGGGGGAGCGGCGAGTCGCCGGTCGCTGAGTACCCGGCGGCCCCCGGGGTGCCAGAGGCTGGTGTGGCCGTTCAGCTGGGTAGACAGCCGCGCTGCCGAGTCCCGTAGGCTAGTGGTGTTAACGGTTTTTTCCTCCCGGCCAGGGCGCAAGTGCGAACTTGGACGGCTGCGTTGTTCCCTGACGATGAATCGGATTGCGTCAGGCCTGGGCCCCAACTCGCAAGCCTTGGTTGCGGTCTTTCCCGGCACGGTGCGCTGGCCGCCCGTGGGCGGTAGCTGTCGACAGGCCGGGCGGCACTCTGCACAGCCAACCCGACTGGGTGTACTGCTGGTTCGTCCGTGATCGCCGAACTGGACCCGCGCCCTGCTGACCGGCAACGCTCACCTCGCACCGTTCCCCGCGATCCTGCGACTGATCGACCATCTCATCGACGCCGAAATCGCCGGGGTCCTGCGGCCTGCCTGCCCCCGCTGCCACAGAGTCGTACGCATCAACAAGCCCTCGATGGCCAGCGGGTCTGCCGCACCTGCATAGCCCACTCCCGCATCGAGGAGTGCTCACGCTGCGGAGCCCGAGGCGAGCCGGCCACGCGCGACGACCAAGGCCGACCGTTGTGCCCGAACTGCCTGATCACCGACCCGGCGGACCTGGAGTCCTGCATCAACTGCGGCCGTCGCCGCCTCGTGGACACCCGGACCCCGGACGGCCCGCTCTGTCCGAACTGTCCACCTCTGCCGCTGTCGAGCTGCAGCATCTGCGCCAAGGAGAAGCCCTGCGGGACCATCACCGGCCGACCATGGTGTCCTGCCTGCCAGCGCCGCTCGGCTTCGTGCTCGGCCTGCGGCCGCCTCGCGGCGATCGCCTCCGGCACCCTGGCCCGGCCCCTCTGCGCCAACTGCACTGCCCCCGAGGTCTGGCACACCTGTCCCACCTGCACCGATCCTGACTACCCACACCCAGGCCAGTGCGTCCGGTGTCTCATCAACCAACGCCTCAACGAACTACTGGGCCCTGCGTCCGCCTCACTCCATCCCGGACTCGAAGCCCTGCGGCACAACATCGCCACCACCGAGCACCCCACCACCGCCCGGTCCATCGCCCCCGTCGTGTCCGACCTCGCCGCTGGCCGGCGGCCGCTGACGCACCAGGCCCTGGACGAACTGCCCGACAGCCCGCCCCTCGCCCATCTGCGCCAAGTACTCGTCGGTGTCGGCGCTCTGTCCGAACGCGACGAGCACATGGTCCGCGTCGAACGCTTCCTCGCCGGCCTTCTCGCAGCCCAGCAGGATCCCGACCAGCGGCAGCTTCTCCACCGCTACACGAGCTGGCACCTGGTCAGGCGCCTTCGGCGACTCAACAACGGCCGCCCCGTCACCCCGCAGCAGTTCGGATCCGTGCGTCAACGCGCCCATGCGGCCGTCGCCTTCCTGGACTGGCTCAGGGCCCACGACCTCACGCTCGACGCCTGCCGACAGGCCGACCTCGACCGCTGGCTCACCGACGACTCCGCCAAATACCGCCAGACAGCTGGGCACTTCATCCGCTGGGCCCGCACCAGCAAGCTGAGTGCCGTCCACGTCCCCGCCCTTCGCTGGAACGGCCCCACCCAGCCACTCGACGACGAGCATCGCTGGGACATCGCACGCCGACCGCGGCTCGGATGCTGGCCGATCCCGCACTTCCCTGGCTGGCCCCATCGTTGGCCTGCTGCCAGGCCATCACCGGGCCCGCCCGGCCCTTTCTCCGCTTTTGCGCGCGCAGGTGGCCGGGCCGTCGCGCGGTGGGGCGTAGACAGGAATCGCGGGGCGGCCCGGCCTGCGGGCGCGCGCGGCCCGCGTAGGCGGGCCGCCTTGAACCCGTAAGGAAAGTTTCGACGCACTCCACCACCGGGGCCGCCCGCTGAACTGCTGAACCGGTCTGCCGGCCACCGCTGTTCACTGGACTGGTTGTGTCCGCGCTGGACTGTGGCACAGCCGATAGTCGAGAGGCCCGCTTCCCTGCGCCCCGAGGCGGCAGCCTTGTGCGAGGACGACCGAGCTGGGCTCAGCTATCGGGCGATCACTTGGCTGGCCACGATGATTCGGCCGCCGGCCTTCCTCACGGAGCGGCTGACTCGGGCCTTCTCGTCGGGCAGGAGAGCATCTCGCCGGTGGGGACGATGATGGTGTCGGCGTCGCCGTCGAGGAGCATCTGCAGGGCGTAGGTGAGTCCTCGGCGCTGGTCGGGTTCGGTGGCGCCCTCGTCGTCGTGGATCACGCCCGCGAGGTGCAGGCCCGACTCGCGGGCGATCCGCTCGCACATCGCCTGCCGGGTGACGACGGGCAGGACGGCCGGTGGGAAGCCGCCGGCTACATCCTGGCCACCGACGGCACCCGCAAGTGCGTCCGCGTCTACGGCACTACCCGCAAGGAAGCCGCCGACAAGCTTGCCGAGCGCATCGCCGCCAGCAACCAGGGCCACCCCATCACCGCTGCCGACAGCACCGTGGCCGCATACCTCACCTACTGGCTGGACAGCGTCGCCATCCACCGGCTTCGGGAGAACACCCACACCCGGTACCGCACCTGTGTCCGCCTCTACGTCATACCCGGTCTCGGCCGGAAGCAGGTCGCCCACCTGGCAGCCAAGGACGTCCGCACCTGGCTCGACCAGCTCCGCATCACCTGCCAGTGCTGCGCCCGTGGGCTGACAAGCGGTTGTCCCCGCTCACCGTCGCCTACGTGCACTCCGTGCTCAAGTCCGCGCTGCAGCAAGCCATCCGCGAGGACGAGCTGCCACGCAATGTCGCCCGCAACATCAAGACCGGAACACCCCGGCCGCGACGCTTCGAACCGCTCACCGCCACCGAGGCACGGCGGTTCCTCGCCTCGGTCGAAGGTCGCCGGTTGCAGACTCTGTTCGAGTTCGCACTCCGCACCGGACTACGCAAAGGTGAGCTCCTCGGCCTGCGCTGGGAAGACCTCGACCTCGACAACGGCACAGCCAGCATCCGCCGCACCCTGCAGCGGACCCCACCGGCGGCTTGACCACCCTGCCCACCAAGACGGTCAGCTCCGAACGCCGCATCGCCCTCCCGACCGAGTGCGTCCACTCGCTCAAGCAGCACCGCGAACGACAGGACAGGGAGCACCAAGTCGCTGGGAAGGCATGGAAGGGCAGCGGCTTCGTCTTCACCGCGCCGGATGGTTCACCCACCGAGCCGTCCACTCTTACCCGGCACTTCACAGCGTTGGGCGGAACGGCCAGGCTTCGCCGCATCCGGTTTCACGACCTCAGGCGTACCGCCGAGACCCTGCTGCTCGAACAGGGCGTCGAACTCGTCATGATCAAGGAACTCCTCGGCCACGCCCACATCGGCGTCACCGCCACCGTCTACACGTCCGACTCCGCCTCCAGCGCGACACCATCGACCTCCTCGGCCGCACGCTGCGCGGCCCCTCGGAGGTCACAGCTGAGCCCGACGACGGTGACGACCCGCCGCTTTGTGCAGCAGCCGTCCGCTGATGTGATGAAGGGGCGGGGCCTCCGCTCCTCGCGGGCTCCCGTGGTGCCGGGTCGACACTGGGGTTGTCCACGCCAGCACGATGAGGGAGTCTCAATGATTGAGTCAAGCCGTCTGCGCGGCCGGATCGGGGGTGAAGACCCGGTTGTCGCGCAGGAGGGCCCACAGGACGCTGACCCGTCGGCGGGCGAGAGCAATGATCGCCTGGACGTGCTTGAGCCCTTCGCCGCGCTTCTTGAGGTAGAAGTCACGGTTGGGCCCGTCTCTGATGATGCTCGTCTGCGCGGACAGGTAGAACACCCTGCGCAGGCGGCGGCTGTAGCGCTTGGGCCGGTGCAGGTTGCCGGTCCGTCGGCCCGAGTCGCGCGGGACGGGCACCAGCCCGGCCGCCGAGGCCAGGTGGCCCGCGTCGGCGTAGGCGCTCAGGTCGCCGGCGGCGACGACGAACTCCGCGCCCAGGATCGGCCCGACGCCCGGCAGCGACTCGATGATCTCCGCCTGCGGGTGGGCGTGGAACGTGGCCTTGATCTGCTTGTCTATGCCCTTGAGCCGGTCGTCCAGGACCAGGATCTGGGCCGCGAGGTCGGCGACGATCTGCGCGGCGACATCCTCGCCGGGCAGCAGGGTGTGCTGGGCGCCGGCCGCCTCCAGAGCGGTGGCGGCCACTGCGTCCGCGCCACGCACGCCGCGATTGGCCGGCCAGGCCGTCAGCCGGGCCCGCCCGCGGCGACGCAGGGCCGCCGGGGTCTGGTAGCCCGTCAGCAGTACCAGGGCGCCCTTGTGGGCGGAGTAGTCGAAGGCCCGCTCCAGCGCCGGGAAGATCCCGGTCAGCACATCGCGCAGGCGGTTGATCATCCGGACCCGGTCGGCGACCAGGTCGGTGCGGTGCGCGGTCAGCAGCGCGAGGTCGGCCGCCAGCTGGGCGGGCACGTCGATCGCCGCGAAGTCCCGGCGGACGCGGGCGGTTTCCGCGATCACGTAGGCGTCGCGGGCGTCGCTCTTCGCCTCGCCCCGGTAGGCGCCGGACATCCGGTTCACGGTCCGGCCGGGCACATACCCGGGCTTCTGCCCGTGGGCGGCGAGCAGGGCCAGCAGCAGCGCCGAGGCGGTGCCGGAGATGTCCACCGCCCAGGCAACCCGGTCGGCCAGGGCGAGGATCTCGCCGATCGCGGTCAGGATCGCCGACTCGTCGTTGTCGATCTTCCGCGACCACAGGGCCGCGCCGGTGTCGTCGACCACCGCCGCCCAATGGTGGCCCTTGCCCGCGTCGATGCCGGCCCAGACCTGGTCCCGCTGTCTGCTCATTCGCCCCTCCTCGAACTGCCTGCTTCGCCGTTGGCCCGAGGAACACCCCGCCGTCAGCTCCGTAAACAGCGCTCGGAACGCAGATCTCAATCAGCAGCCAGGGCGCCCCGGAGAGCCGGACGGCCACTCCTCGGGAGCCACAGAAGGCAAGACCGCATCAGCCACATCCGGCCCTCCCGGGCCGCCTAACAACTTACGGAGGCCCCCATGCGTGCAGACTACGCCGGGCGGCAGTACGTGGGCATCGACCTGCACCGCCGCCGTTCGGTGATCGTGAGGCAGACCGCTGAGGGCGAACTGCTGGAGACCGTCCGGATCGACAACGACCCGATCGCCCTGGCCCTGGAGGTCGCCAAGGCCGGGCCGAACCCGGAGGTGGTCCTGGAGGCCACCTACGGCTGGTACTGGGCCGCCGACGTGCTCCAAGAGGCCGGTGCCAGCGTCCATCTGGCCCACCCGCTGGGGATCAAGGGCTTCGCCTACCGGCGGGTGAAGAACGACGTGCGGGACGCCGCCGACCTGGCCGACCTGCTGCGGACGGGCCGCCTGCCCGAGGCCTACCTCGCCCCACCCGCCGTACGCGAGCTGCGGGAACTCGTCCGGCACCGCGCCAAGTGCGTCGCCCTGCGCTCCGGGCTCAAGGCCGAGGTCCACGCCGTCCTCGCCAAGCAGGGCCTCGCGGTGCCGGCGAGCGACATCTTCGGCGTCCGGGGCCGCGAACTGCTCGCCGCCGCACCGCTGGACGGTCCGTTCCGGGCCCGGACGAACGCTGTCCTGCGCCTGATCGACGCCTACGACTTCGAGATCGAGCTCGCGAGCGGATGGCTGCGGGGCCGACTCGCCACCCACGCCGGCTATCGCACGCTCCAGACCCTGCCCGGCGTGGGCCCCACCCTGGCCGCGGTGTTCGTCGCCGAGATCGGCGAGGTCGACCGCTTCACCGACGCCGCCCACCTGTGCTCCCGGGCAGGGCTGACGCCACGTCACCGCGAGTCCGACACCAAGGTCCGCCGCGGACGGATCACCAAACAGGGCTCCACGCTGGTGCGCTGGGCCGCCATCGAGGCCGCACAGAGGATCCCCTCGGGCTGCTGGCTCACCTCCACCCGGGCCGCCATCACCGAGCGCCGAGGTCGCAACACCGCCACCGTCGCGGTGGCCCGCAAACTGCTCACCCTGGTCTACTACGGCCTGCGCGACAACGAGATCCGCGCCCTGCACGCCCACAAGGCCACGGCATGACCAGGTACCCAGCGTCCGGACGCGAGGCCGTGCAACGTCTGACCTCCGCTCCGCGGCAAGGTCGCCCCGCTGATTGACCCCGTCCGGCCGCGCGCCGCACCGCTCCATGCCCCACCCGCAGGGCGAAGGGATGACCGCAGCCGTGCCCACGGCCTGCCCTCGGACACCGGTCCGAACCCTGGAGACGACACGCCCCACCTCACCCACCATAGGAGAGCACCACCCCCAACACCGAGTGTGCTTCCGACATCCACATCATCGTGAGCAGGGCTCCCGGCCTCAAGGCCGTTCGTCCTCGGCTCCGCCTCCGGGCGCTCCACCTTGACCCCGAACGCCCTGCTCACGCACGCCCACACCAGCCGGAAACACCCAAAAAGCAACCCCCGAAGGACTTGACCCGGCCCCGCCCCTTCAGGGATGACGTTGCCGTCAGCTACTGCCGTCAGAATGCCTGAAGCCCCGCTGGAGCACGTTCCAGCGGGGCTTCAGAGATCTATTTATCCCTAATTATCGGGATCCATTTGAAGGAATCTTCGAACCTCAGAGATACTCGTCTTCCACTCTGAAATCCGAATTCCATCCTCATTGACCGTTTGGCGCGCGCCGACAGACAACCAAGGCTCCTCCGGATTGAACTTGATTTCAAGTTCATCCAGAAAAATCAGGGAATTTTGCACAAACACATCCTCGCCTCGCCGATACAGGGGCCAGCAGAAGATGAAGTTGCTCGACTCCGGTTCAGTGATCGACGTGACGAGACACGAGTCACACACCTCCGTCGCATCAAGCGCCTGGAGGGCTCGAGCCCAGCTTTGACGATAGTCGCCCACGCTCCAGAATGAAAGATCCATCTGGAACGTCTCTGCGAACTCACCGATGAGGATCCTGCCCGTAGCCTGCACATCTCGCAGCGACGGAGCCTTATCGACAGGATCGGCCCGCAGGACATCAATAGAGAAGCCGCTATTCCTTGACATAGTTCAAGTCCGAGTCGTAGGTACCGATTCGATTTCCTCGCCGATCGAACATCTTCCAGCCATTTGTCACATTGTGGCTGTCCACGTCGGGAGTGATGTAGTTCTTTCCATTAGAGAAGACTACCTGGCCGTGCGAGTTGAACGGCGCCTTCTGGGCTGGGATCCGTGTAGTGTATCCGCGGTTTGCTGCACGATCCTGCACTGACCCAGCATAGAGCTCCCGATTTTGAGCGCTGCGCTCCGCGACCGAATCTGGGTGATACGGGTCTCCCTTAAGTGCGGGAGATGACGTATAGCCCTCCGGCAAGTCGCCGTTGCAATTGTGAACCAGGACCGGCGTAACACCCGCGAGTACATAGTACGTGTGGAGCTGCTCGACCGTGAGGTTGTACGCGGCGTGAAGCTGATGAAAACCTTGGGTCGTGGCGATTCTTGCGGTCCGACCTGCCGCAGTCAGCAGGGCCATGCCCGGCTTGAGTTCCCCGGCGAGGGTCCAGCTGTTCTCGCTCGGGGACCAGAACGGGTGGTGGGCCGTTGCGGTCAGTCGGCTGCCATCATCCAGGGTGATGACGGTGAAGTCGGTGTCGTCCGGCGTGACGATAGTGGCATCGACGGTCCTGCCGCCGGATTCTCCCGACTCGGGGTCAGCAGAGGCGACCTTGTCGCCGACCTGGAGCTGCTCGATCGGTTTGGTTGTCCCGTCGGCGAGCAGGACGGGCGTCCCTGCGACAAAGCTGTTGGGACAGCCTGCCGGCGGGCGGCCCATGGACGCCTCGCCGATGGTGGCGATGATGGATGCGGCTTCCAGCTCCGAGTAGACACCCAGGAAAGCGGTGCTGTTCGTGTCCACGCCGTGGTCCGCGAGGAACCTGGCGTAGGCGGTTGTGTAGCTGGGGTCAGAGTCGCCGAGGTTGCAGGATGCGGCATCCTTCGCGAACTTACAGATTTTGGAATCGTCAAATTGCGGTCCAGTGCGGCGGATGGTTTCGGCCGCGCTCACAAAGAACTGTCCTACCCCGGCGAGGGCTTCCTTCCATCCGCCCTCGGCACGAACCTCGCGCTTGCCGCAGCCGACCCGGCTGCAGTGCCACTCGTACTTCTTCGGCTTCTGGACCTTGAGTGAGACGCTGTATGAGTTCTCGTTGTCGCGGAAGTCGATGTGCTGGAGTTTGACGTTGTTGTCGTGGTCCGGGGCAGAGATGATCGTGTACTGCCAGTGGCCCGGCCCACCGCCCCAGTACTCCGTGGTTCCGCCGCCGCAAGGTCCGTCGCATGCGCCCGCCGGCCGCAGGCCGGAGGGGTCGCTCAGGGTGAGCGGATTGTTGTCGCTGTAGGCGTATCCGTTCAGCGACTGGATGTCGCCGGAGGCCAGGACGGGATCGACGGAGATGAAGCGCCCAGTGGCCGAGTCGTAGTCACGTGCACCGAGGTGAACGAGCCCGGTCGCTTCGTTGGTGCCGCCCACGAAGCCCCGGTTGCCGGCCCAGCCCGTGGGGGTGGTGCCGCGGGATCCGCCGAACGGGAGGCTGCGCCGCTGGTCGACGGCGCCTGTCGATGCGTCGATGTTGAGCTCGGCGGTGTTGTGGTGGTCGTTGACCTGGAAGGTGACCTTGTTGTTGTCCGTGCGGACGGCGGTCGCGGCACCGAGCGGGTAGTACCGGGTGGCCGTCGCCTTGGCCGCGCCCTTGACGAGGTTCAGCTCGGAGGTGCCGAGGAAAAGCGTCCAGTTCTCGGCGGCCGGGTTGGCCGTGTCGAGGTTGTGGGACAGGAGACGGTTGCCGGTGGCGTCGTAGAGGTAGTCGGTGGTCTCGTTGGTCGTTGTGGTGGTGCTGCCGGTCGTGGTCTTGACGGTGCCGACGACCTGCTCGAGCCGCCCCTCGGCGTTCCAGCTCAGCGCTTGGTCACTGGTCTGGTTGGCGGCGGGCTTGAGGTGACGCGCCGTGGTGTTTCCGGAGGCGTCGTACGAGTAGCTCTGGACGGTCGGGGTGCCGACCGCGCCGGCGACCGTGCTGGTCGAGTTGAGGCCGTGCGGCTGACCGGCCGTGGCCGCCGGGTAGGTGTAGCTGGTGACGGCGTCCTGGCCGGTGTTGCCGGTCGGATCGTGCCGGGTCTCGGTGGCCCGGGTGCCGTCCGGGTTGTAGGTGTAGCTGGTCCAGTAGGCGGCTGGTCCACCGAGTGACGTGCCGTCGGGCGCAGCAGGGCAGGAATCACGGCTCGGGGTGAACGCCTCGGTCAGCCGGGCGAGGTAGTCGTGCTGGAAGCACTGCCGGTCGGTCCCCGAGCGGGACGTGTCTGTGACGGAAGTGACGTTGCCGATCTGGTCGTAGGTGTAGACCGCGGCGCGGGCCGGGGCGGCGATGCCGTACTGGTCGGTCCGGCTGGAGGCCAGCCGCTGGGTGCCCCACTCGTACGCGTTGGTCACGTAGATGTCCTTGCCGGCGGTGCCGTCGCTCAGAGTGCTCTGAAGCGGCTTGCCGGTGAGGCTGTACGTCTGCCCGGTCAGGTAGCTGCTCAGGCCCGACGCCGCGGTGGGACGGTGACGCAGGTCGTACGTGAAGGCAACCGACTCGGCTGCCAGATTGCCGGCGGCCGGGTAGGAGATGCTCTGCGGTTGGTCGTCGAGCCGGTAGGTGGTACCGCTGATGTAGCTGCCTGCCAGCGCCTCCTGGCCGGGGACGGACGGGACGGTGACGGTGGTGCGAGTGGGTCGCGCCAGGGCGTCGAAGAGTGAGTAGGCGGTCTTGTACTGGTAGGTGGCTCCGCCCACCGTGCTGTACCGGGTGGTTGAGGAGAGGACTCCCTTGTTGCCGGACGGGTCCCAGGCCTGGGAGGTCAGAAGCGGGCCGGTGACCGAACCGTCACGGGTCTCGGTGATCCGGGAGAGATTGTCGTAGACGTTGGCGACGGCCTTGCCCCGGCCGTCGGTGGTGGTGACGAGCTCCCCGCGGTCGTTGTACGACTTCGCCATGGTGCCCGAATCCGGGTCCGTGGCCTTGGTCTGGCGGCCGAGCTGGTCGTACAGCCAGGTCCACACGGTCTGTACGGGATTGGTCAGCGTCGTGAGGTGACCGGCCGCGTCGTAGCCGTAGGTGGTGGAGTCGTAGGGGCCGGTCGGGGTGGCTGCCCGGTACTGGCGCAACTCGGTCGTGCGGCCCAGTGCATCGGTGATCGTGGTGGTCGGTGTCCCGCCCTGTGGCGGTGTGACGGTGACCCGGTCGCCGTTGTACTCGGTGAGCGTGGTCGCGAGCGGAGTGCCTGCCCCGTTGCCCGCCAGCACCGTGTTCTTGACGACACGTCCGAGACCATCGAAGGTGGTGGCGATCTGCGTCTCGACGGCAGTGGTGTCGTCGACCTTGAACAGGTCCTTGGCGGGTGCGCCAGTGGCGTAGTAGGAGGCATAGACGAGGGCGGACTGGCCGCGCTCGTTGTAGAACGTGTCGCTCAGGATGCGGCCTCCGTTGTCACCGGGGGCCTGGGTCTGACGCACCCGGCCGAAGCCGTCGTAGAGCGTGTAGGCGGTGTCCTGAGAACCGTCGGCATTCAGCGTCATGCTGGCGACCGAGGTTATCTGCCCGTCTGCGGCGCTGTAGCCGAACTGGTGGTTCGGGGTCTGGCCGGATGCCTTGGAGCGATTCGGGAGCCAGATCTTGAGCGCGCGCCCGAGCGCGTCATAGAGCAGGTCGGTGCGGCGGTTGTTGGCATCCAGCGAATCGGCGGCGAGCCCGCGGCCGAGGTCGAAGTCGGTTGTCGTGATCTGCGTCGTGGTGCTGTCACCCGCCGTGGCTGGCGGGCTGGTGACCACGCTCTTCGTGGGCCGACCGGTGGCAGGGATGTACGCCGTTGTGGTCGTACGGGCGCCCGATGACGCGGTGGTCACGGGATTGGTGGCGTCAGTGGTGTCGAAGGTGGACGTGGAGGCAAGCGCGGTCGTGGTCAGACCACGCCCGTACACGTCGTAGGAGGCGGCGTCATCAAGGTAGACGGCGGTGGTGCCGGTCCGCGACTTCAGGGTCTCGGTGAGGGTGGCATTCCCCTTGGTGGGGGCAACGTTGTAGCCCTGGCCGTCATAGCGCAAGCGGACATCGGACAGCACGACGGAGGTGCCGTCAGTCTGGGTTTCCCGGTTGATGGTGGCGGCACAGGCAGCCGCCACGGTCTCGGTACGAATGGTTCCGGTGAGGATCCAGGCGGAGGTGTTGTCGGCGAAGGTGATCCGGGTGCACTGGTCATCGCTGCCGATGGACGTGTCCCCGAGAGCTTCGACCTGGACCGCGCGGCCGTAGTTGTCGAATGTCGTGTTGCTGCGGGTCTCCCGCCAGGAGAGGCCCGCGCCGTTGTCGAGGGAGGTGAAGGACCTCGCCGTCGAGGTGCCGGTGAGGTTGGCGGTGGTGGTGCCCCAGTCGCGGACCCGCTTGGCGGTTTCCTTCTTCCAGGGCGTGTTCACGGACTTGGCGAGGATCACGCCGCCGGGCTTGTCGTACTGCTCGGTGCGGTATTCGAAGCCGTCCCAGGCGTCGTCGTCGGTGAGCGCGTTGCCCTGGCCGTCGTCGACGGTGACGGTGCGCTTCAGGGTCTTGTCGACTGGGTCGGAGCGGTCTCCGTCCATTCCACGCAGGAAGTAGTGCTCGGCCTGGGTGGACATGGCGGAGGTTCCGCCAGTCTCGACCCTGGTGTGGGCGTAGCCGCGCCAATGGGACCAGGTCTTGAGCTTCTCCTTGGTGATGCCGTCCTCGTCGTCGAAGTGCCAGGCGGCGTCACCGAGGTAGGTGTAGTGGGTGACCATGTCGGGTGCGCCGCCGGCGCGGTCGGTGGCGATGACCGATTCGACGACGTACTTGTTGAACCACTCCGTGGTCACCGGCACGTCGTTGGACGGCTGGTACTGCTGCGGGAAGCAGCGGGTGGTGTTGGTCTGAGGGGTGGGCAGGCTGTTCCAGTCGCACACCGGGGCCGAGTAGTTGACGTCGAGCTGACCGCCTGCCTCGTCGGTGATGGTGCCGAGGCGCTGCTTTATGAACGGTGCCCGACCGTCACCGTCCCTGTCGAGGCGGTTGACCAGCTGCTTGTAGGCGAAGCTCGTTTTCGGCAGGACGATCGACGGGCTGGCCGAGGAACCGGTGTGCTGGATGGAGTCCAGCAGCAGCTGGTAGTCGAAGTCGGCGGTGCCCCACTTGTGGGTGAGCGCCCAGCTGTCGACGGCCGAGTAGCTGCCGTCGGCCTGCAGGGTCTTGGCGGTGACGCCGGTCAGCCGGGTGCGGGTGAAGAAGGCGGGGGAGTACCGGCCGGCGTCGCAGTCGGTGCCCGTGTTGCAGTTCAGGTCCCACGGAGTGTCGTACCAGTACTGGCGGTTGGCGTCGATCTTGGCGGGGTCGCAGGTGCCGGAGGTGGTCTCCAGGCAGCGCTCTGCGGTGCCGAACTCGACCCGGCCCATGGGCTTGACCGTGGCGGAGTACAGGTCGGATTGCTGCTGGCCGTACTCGATGTGGTCGAGGTGGCCGCCGCGAACGTAGGGGGTGCGGTCGCTTGCCTTGAGGTTGCGGCCGTAGTTGTTGGTCTCCTGGGTGTACCAGTACGTGATGTCGTTGCCGTGGGTGTCGACCACCAGGTCGAGGTTCCAGCGCCAGCCCTGCTGGCACCAGGAGGAGGCGAAGTCGTCGCCGTGGCATGGCTCGCCGCTGTTGTTGCCGTAGACCGGCACGGTGTAGACGGACTTGGTCTCCGGCTTGCCGTCGCTCCAGTTGGGAAGGCGGTTGTAGCCGAAGTAGTACTGGGTGCCGTCGGCGGTCACGGCGCGGAAGTACTCGCCGTCGTGGGCGCCGTTGCCGCGGGCGGCGTCCCGGATACGGGTGACTTTGGTGTTGTCGTCGCCCTTGAGGCGCCACTCGTCGGTGGAGAGCGGGATCAGCTCACCGGAGTGACCGGCGAAGGAGATCGTGGCGTTGTCGGTGGCCCAGCACAGGTCGCCGACCTGCTGGTCGTTGGTCTTCACGCCCTCGTCGGCGCACGGCTTGTAGGTGCGCTCGACGAAGCCGGGCGAGTAGTCGAAGCCGTCGCCCGCCCACGACGCCTGATTGTTGGTGTTGGCGGTCCGGCCGTCGATGCTGCCGGAGTTGTAGGAGAGCCTGACGCTGGGGGTGAGCCCGCCCGGCATGGCCGTCAGCGGCATGGTGTAGGACCAGGAGAACGACCCGCTGTTCAGCGAGGTCGACCAGGTCGAGGCGGAGGAGAGCGGGGTGGCCTTGTAGTCGCCGCTCGGTCCGGATGTCGTCGCCGTTGCCGCGAGTACGGTCGCGGGTGCCGACGCTGGGGCGGGCGCCGGTCCGGATGCCGTCGTGAACGAGGCGGTCCGGACGCCCGTCGCAGGGGCGCTCCCGGCGGGCGCGGGGGCTGGCGCGGACAGCGGTACCGCGTCCGCGGTGACGGTCTGGTGTGCCGGGTCGTTGCCGCCGGCCAGCGGGGTCTGCGTCCGGCACTCCGGCAGTTCGGGCGTGGTCAGCACGCAGCCCGGCAGCTGCACCAGCCGCAGCCGGGAGCCGAAGCCGGCGCCGGCCGCCTGGGCGAAGCCGCTGTAGTCGACGCTGACCTTTGCCTGCGCGCCACCGCCCAGGCTCGACACGCTGAGCAGCACGCCGGATATCCCGGCGCGGCGGGCTAGGTCCTGGTCCTGGACCCTCACCTCGGCCTGCCCGCCCGCGCCGCCGCCCCCGGCCGGGGCCACCGAAACCGGCAGGGTGCCCGCCCGCGCCGCCGCCCCCGCCTCGGCGGGGAGGGTGACGATGGCGCTGCCCGCCGTCGGCCACGCGGTCCTCGCGGCCGCGGGCGCGCTGACGGTGGTGTCGGGCTTGCGGCCCTTGACCGCGCCGGTCGAGCCCTTGACCGGGTGCTCCGCGGACACCGCCGCGGGCTTGGTGTATCCGGCCGCTGTAGCACCGACGGCCAGCGGCAGCGTCGGCAGCAGTGACCCGACCAGGGTGCCCGCCACCACGGCGGCCGTCCTAGGCCGGGACCGCCGCAGGGCAGCCCGTTTCGTCCTCATCATCGTTTCCTCTGAGCTGATTTCTGTGAGTGGGTTCGGTCGACGTGGGGGCCGGGCGGCAACGGTGGCCGCCGCCCGGCCCGCACACGGATCGGTCAGGGACCGGTGGTGGTGGGGATCTCGGCGTTGTAGTCGGCCAGCCTGGCGATCTGAGCCGGGCTCAGCACGCCCTGGTAGGCCCAGACGTCGTCCAGCTCACCGGAGAAGTACTCGCCCCAGGCGCCTGTACCTGTCCGGGCCCGGCCGAACTGCAGCCCCGGGCCCGCGTCGAAGGGCCGCTTGGCCGGGCCCCACGAGGTGCGGGAGACGCAGCCGTCGCCGGTCGTGCAGAGCTGGTTCTCGACCTGCCCGTTGACGTACAGCGACAGCTGCCCGAGGAGGGCGTCGTAGGTCACCGCGAGGTGGGTCCAGTTCTCCAGCACGCTGGTCACCGGCGAGTGGGCGACCACCGTCCGGCCGCTGGCGACGCCGTCGCCGGTGTTCACCTCGGCCTGCCACTGGCCCAGGTGGGCGCCGGTGACCGGGTCGTCCTTCAGGTAGTGCCAGCGCACCGTGACGGCGTCGCCGTTGGCGCCGGCCTGCGAGAGCACCGTCATGTCGCGGGCCGGGACGCCGGCGGTGTCCGCCCACGCGGCGAGGGTGAAGCTCTGGTCGGCGTGCAGCGGGGTCGCCGCACTCTGTGCGTAGCCCTTGACGCCGTCCAGCTGGAGGGTGCCGGGGGTGAGCAGCAGTCCGCCGGCCGGGTTGACGGTCGCGCCGTCGGTGAGCTGCGCCCCGGAGGCGGCGGTGCTCTCGTCGGGCGTGGTGAGCGGGGTGCCGCTCGCCGCGTTGAGCTTCCACCGGCCCACCAGCTGCGGGCGCTGCTTGACCAGGTCGGCGGCCTCGGCGGAGGTCACCACCCGGTCGTAGAGGCGGACGTCGTCGATGTCGCCGTCGAAGAAGTCGCCGTTCTTGCCCTCGCGGCTGATCGCGCCGATCTGCACCGGGCCGGGGGTGGGCCAGGGCGTGGTCTGGACGTAGTCCGTCTCACCGACGAGCGTGCCGTTGATGTACAGGCGGAGCTTCTGCGCGGTGGCGTCGGAGACGCCGAGCAGATGGGTCCACTGGCCCTCGTTCGGGCCGAAGCAGGGGATGCCGTTCACCGGTCCGGTGCAGACCGGCTGCACGGCCCGGACGAGGGTGTCGGCGGAGCTGTCCTCCTTGTACCGGCCGAAGATCCACTTCTTGCTGTAGGCGGAGTAGTAGAGCGAGAACTCGTTGTTGTGGGCTCCGATCTGATCGATCACCACGCGTGCGGCGGTGTCGCCGTCGGCGAGTTTGGGCAGCCTGACCCAGCTGGACACCGAGAAGCTCCTGGTGCCGTCGACCATCGGGCGGGCGGTGCGGGCGTAGCCGCTCTTGCCGTCCAGGCGGATCGCCTTGTCGGCGACGCCGGGGATGCCGAGTTGGGTGCCGCCGTACACCGTGAGGTCGTCGGTCTCCGAGACACCGGCCGCGGTGCCCGCGCTGCCGTCCAGGTGCCAGACCGCCTTGGCCGGGAGACCGGTGACAGCCTTGTCCGCGGCGACATCGGCAGCCTCGCCGGCGGAGAGCGCGCGGTCCCAGACCTTCACCTCGTCCAGCGCGCCGGACCACGGGTCGCTGTACCCGCCGCGGTAGCGCATCCGGCCGAGTTCCAGCGGGCCGCGGGCCGACCAGGCGGCCGGTGCGGCGACGGGAGTGGTGGGCACGCCGTTGACGTAGAGCACGACCGTCTTGGCCGCGGAGTCGTACACTCCGCTCAGGTGGGTCCACTGGTTGACGGCCGCCGGCGTGGTGGAACTCGCCAGCTGGTAGCCGTACCCGGTGCCGTCCGTGCTGACCGTCTCGAACGCCCAGCTGCCGTTGCGTACGCCCAGGCTGAAGCCCGCCATGTACTGGCCGGACTGGGTGACCGCGGCCCGGTTGCGGTCGGCGTTGGCCAGGTTTACCCAGGCCGAGACGGTGAAGCTCCGCTCGGTGTCCAGCACCGCGCCCTGGGTGCTCGCGTAGCCGTTGGCCGTGCCGTCCAGTGCCAGGGCGTCGCCCAGGTGGCCGGGTGCGTGCGGGGTCGCCCCGGAGCCGAGCGTGGCGTCCGAGCTTCCGCCCGCGCTGGCCAGCTTGGTGCCGGAGGCGTCGTCCATGGCCCACCCGACTCGCTGCGGCTGGCCGGCCAGCACGTTGAAGTAGTACGTCTCCGGCTGGGAGGCGTTGCCCGAGCCGTCGATCGCGCGGGCCGTGAACGTGTGCAGGCCCGGCTTCTCCGGCAGCACGTTGACGGTGGCGGCCGCGCCGCCGCTGACCGGCACCTCGTTGGCCAGCGCGGTACCGTCCACCGCCCACTGGTACTTGGCCACATCCGTGGCCTTCGACTTCACGGTGAAGGTGCCGTAACGGCCGACGCCGTCGGTCCAGGGCAGCGAGGCTGTCGCGTCCGCCGAGCCCGGGTAGGACGCGGAAGTGATGGCGGGGCCGTCGGGTGCCGTGGTGTCGACGGAGAAGTAGCAGTCGGTCGGGTCGCCGTCCGAGGACCACGGCCCCCAGTCGGCGCCGTCCCAGGCCCGGACCTCCCAGCCGTACATGCCCTTGGCCGGGGCCGGCAGCACCGGCAGGGAGATCGAGAACGCCGAGCCCGAGGCCTTGAACGCGCTGCCGTCCGGCGCGGCGTCCTCCGAGCCGGTGGACCACCAGCGGCGCCGGAAGCCGGTGCCGTCGTCCCAGGCAGCGGCGAACTGGATGCCGATCGCCTCGCCGTCCGGGTCGCTCGCCTTCGCGGTGAGCTGCGGCCACTTGTTGAGCTTCACGCCGGTGGCCACGCACATGCCGGGCGACATGGTCAGATCGCTCATCGGGGTCTGCCGCGGCGGCACGTTGTAGTAGACGCGCAGGGCGGCGTCGTCGGTGAACTTCTTCCAGCCGTAGAGGTCGCTCTCGTCACGGGCCTTCAGCCCGAAGGTGGTGGACGACCAACCCCAGTTGGCCGCGTCCTGAACCAGATCGCGGACCGGGCCCGAGTCGCCTCCGAACTCCAGCTGGCCGGCCGGGCAGTCACCGCTCCAGCCCTTGGCCGCCCAGACGGTCTGCAGATAGCGGTTCCAGAACCCGGCGGTGTTCTGGCTGTCCCAGGTGAGACCCGAGTTGATGTAGCCGGTGTTCCACAGCTCGACCGGCGTCTGGTGAGAGCAGTCGAACGACCAGGTCTCCGTGGCGACGAACTCAGCGCTCAGGATGTGCTTCCCGGCGAACTGGCCGGTCGGGATCTGGAAGAACGCCCGCTTCACGTCCCGGGGCTGGCAGCGCGAGGTGTCACCGCAGTACCCGACGCCCCACTCACCGACGTACTTGCCGGTGTAGCTGAAGTGCCAGTACGACTGGGACGGGTAGTACTGCGAGACGCCCGCCCAGTCGCCCGCGTGCGGCGTGTTCCAGGCCGGATCGATCATCACCGGGAAGACCGTCGCTGGGTCCTCGAACATCGCCCGGTCCGGGGTCAGCACCATGCCGTCCTGCGCCTTGGGCAGTTCGACGCCGAGCCTGGCCACCTTCGCCCCTTCGGCGGGAGCGGCGAGGGACTGATCCCCCGGGGTCGGGGCCGCGGTGGGCGCGGGCGTGTCGGCGGCGAGCGGCCTGGCCTGAGAAGGGGAGGCCCGCGGCTGATCCGGCTGGGCCTGACTCGCCTGCGGCCGGTCGGGCTGCGCCGCCTTGGCCGAGGAGTCCCACATCACCGGTGTCGGAGCCTCGAACACCGTGCCGCCTGCGCCCTTGTCGACGGCCTTCAGCGAACCGTCGGTGGCCTGCTCGATCGTCAGGCCGTCACCCTGGAGCCCGAGCCGGAGCCGGTCCAGCTCCGGGTTCTTCGCGGCCTGCGGGGTGTGCACCACGAGGATCTGGGTGAAGCCGTTCCTCGTCGCGGTCAGCCGCAGGTCCACGTCCGGAAGGATCGCCCGGTACTCGGCCGTGCTGCCCTGCACCACCGGCTTCGGCAGTGGCTTCGGCCAGCTGAGCCGCAGCTCCCGCCCGGCCGAGGCCATCCGCACCAGCGGGTGGCCGCTGCCGCCGCCCGAGAACTCCACCTCGGCGGTCACGGCCTTCGCCGCCACCACACCGCCCGGCCGCGAGGTCAGGGTCGGGTCGATGTCCACCCAGGCGCCGCCCTTGCGCACCCACTTCGGCTGGACGTACGTCGTCGTCATCAGCCGCCCGTCCGGCTGCGCCACGGTGTCGCTGGACTCCGTCCGCTTGGCCCCGACCTCCACCGGCTTGCCGGTCCGCTTCGCCTCCGCGGCCGCGAGCTGCTCGGGGCCTGCGCTCTCGGCCGGCCGGCCTGCGACGGCCGTCCCCTGGCCCGGCCCGGCGGGTGCGGCGGCGACCGCCGGTACGACCGCCGCTCCGATCAGCGCCCCCGCGGTCACGGCGGCGGCCAGCCAGCCCCGCGCGGACCGCCTCCATCTTGCTCCTGTCACTTTCTCCCCAGTCTCTGTTCGACCGGCATCGATCCCGCCGCGCCGGCCTCTTTAGTGGGCCGTTCAATGCCTGCCAAATACGAGGCAAAACCACATGGCACTCAGAACGCCACACCGGCCCGGCACATATGTAGCACCGGAACCGCGGGCTGGACAGATGAATTGATTCCGTGTGGGTTTTGTCACGCGCTGAGGTAACTCCGTGCACCCCCGGAGCGCGGGCAGAGGGTGAGCCGTCGAACTGACTGACCGCCAGTCGACTACTCCGGTGTCTCAACTCCGGCGCGCCAGCGCGTCTCAAAGAGCAGGTCAGAGCGGTGAGACAGCTCAGGAGGAGCCAGGCCGGGCCCTGGCGGGCCGATGCCCGGCAAGGGCGCTGATAGCTTTGTGGAACGGGACCGAGCGGCCCGCATGCGCCGATTCACGCACGCTCTCCATGCGCCCTCGGCAGCCCGTGTTGTCCGGGCAATTCCCGGCGATCAATCGGACGATGAACGGCGCCTTATGGATGCGGTCGTCGGAGCGAGATCGACCCATCATGACCCAAAGGGGATCCCCGCCGTGAGGCAATTCCTTCCGCGTGCCGTCCTGGGCCTTGCGCTCGTGGCACTCGTCGTCGCCTTCCTGCCCGGCACCCGGGCCACCGCCGCGAGCTGGACCAGCACCTGCGCCGCCGGCAGCTTCTGCCTGTACGACCAGGACGGCGGCCAGGGCGCCGCGCTGGCCGCCGACCCCACCGCCCCGGTCCAGGGCCTCGACGCGACCTGGAACGACCGGGCCCGCTCGGTCGACAACCAGTCGTCGTACTGGGCCTGCTTCTACGCGGACGCGTCCTACGGCGGCACCGTCCAGGCCGTCCGTCCCGGCGGCCAGGCCAACCTCGCCGAGCTCGGCACCCGGCTGGACGGCAAGGTCACCTCGTTCAAGGGCGCCAAGTCCAAGGCCGGCTGCTTCACCGGCTACGAGCGCTGCGCGACCGGCCAGCTGTGCCTGTTCGCCGAGGAGAGCGGCCGCGGCGCGATGACCGCCCTCACCGACGACGAGGTCCCCACCTTCGGCGCCGACTGGAACGGCCGCGCCGCCTCCGTCTTCAACCACACCGCCAAGCACGCGTGCTTCTACCCGAAGCCCGACCTCGCCGGCTTCTGGACCGCGAACGGCTCCACCTACCGGGCCTTCGTCGTCCTCAGCGGTGACAGCACCTTCGTGCCCGCGCCGTACGCCGGCACGCTCAGCTCCGACCGCCTGGTCACCGCCTCCGGCGGCCGCCCCGCCACCGACTTCTGCTGACCGAGGGACGACCCGACATGAAGCGCACCGCACTCGCCCGAACCGCCGTGATCCTCGGTCTCGCGGCGTCCGTCCTCGCCGCCCCCGGCGGCGGCCTCGCCGGCGCGGCCGACACCGACATCGTGCTGGGCTCCATCACGCTCGCCCAAAGTGCCCGCAGCACGCCGTTCCCGGGCATCACCCGCACCGTCTACCAGGACGCCGACCGGACCTGGACCGTCAACGTGGTGGACATCGACCCGAGCCGGGCCCCGATCACCTTCAACGGCTCGATCGGCGACGGCATGTACACCACCCAGACCGTCCAGGAGATGCTTGAACAGACCACCGGCGTGGCCAGCCGCCGCCCCTACGCGGGCGTTAACGGAGGCTACTTCGACGACGCCGTGGTCCTGAACCCGGACCCGGCCAACCGCGTCTTCCTGGGCGACCTCGGCGGCGTCTCGATCAAGAAGGGGCGCCTGCTCAGCGAGGCCGCCGGCGGCCGCTACATCCCGCTCCCGGCCGGCGCCCCCACCGACGCGAAGCCCGTCCTGCGCCCGTCGGGCTCCGTCGTGATGCTGCAGAACGGCCGCCCGTACATCACCGAGCTCACCACCAAGCTCACCGTGCAGCTCTCCGACGACCCCACCGTCAGCCGCAGGATCGACGGCATCAACCGGCTCCCCGGCCGCGAAGCCCACTGCCTGCGCAACCCCGACCCCGCCAACAAGGACGTGAAGGTCGTCGACGGCGTCTGCTTCGACCCGTCGGAGATCGTTGAGTTCACCCCCGAGTTCGGGGCGAAGACCCCGTCGCCGGACTTCCTGAAGGACACCACCACCGACGACGACCCGGGCGTCGAGGTGCTGTTCGACGCGGCGGGCGACGCCACCGCCTGCTTCCGCCCCGGCGCCACCCCCGGCGGGATCGTCGCCGACGCTTCGCGCGGCGGCCACGACGTGCCGCCCGGCGGCCGCGCCCTCCAGGGCACCGGCGACGGGGCCACCTGGCTCTGGGACAACGCCTGCGCGGGCGGGTCCGTCACCGAGCACACGGTCATCACCGACACCCGGTTCGGTGACACCCTGGCCGACACCTGGTTCGGCCGCGCCCCCGCCGGCGCCATCGAGCGGCCGATCGACCCGGCGCTGTACGCCAGCCCCGGCGGCGACGTCCTGATCCGCGACGCCTCGCTCGACTACCAGCCGGCGACCGACACCGACAAGCGCGCCTGGCGCACGGCCATCGGCGCCGACGGCTACGGCCACCTCTTCCTGGTCACGATCGAGGGCCAGAAGGGCGGCACGGCCGCGCTCGCCGGCGGAGCCACCCGCAGCGAGTTCGCCCGGCTGCTGAAGTCGCTCAACCTCGTCGACGCGATCAACATGGACGGCGGCGGGTCCACCACTCTCAACATGCGCGATGCCAACGGCAACGAGCCGCCGCTCACCACCACCACGGACTCGGCGCCGCGCCACGTCGCCGACACGGTGTACGCGGGCGTCGGCGGCTACGGCCTCGCGGCCCGCTAGTACTGCAACGGTGCTTACCGTGGCGAGGCTTCAGCTCTTGGGTTGTGGACTCGTCGTTTGTAGTGGCTGGTGCTGGCGTCGGCGGCGCCAGCGGGACCAGTGCAGGACATGGTCGGTTCTGCGGCGAGCAGGTCGGGTGAGGTGGGCCATCAGTCGGCGGATCTCGGGGACGGTGAGGGGGATCAGGTCTGACGTTCGAGCGGGTCCGGCCCCTTTTCGAGGTGCTGGGCGCGCAGGACGGTCAGGTAGGCGTGGGCGGCCATGGCCAGGGTGATGTGCCGGTACCACCCCTGGTGGCGTCGGACCTGGTACCGCACTGGCCCTTCGCGGCCTGGAAGCACTCCTCGATCGCCCAGCGGGCGCCCGCCACGGCGATCAACTCGTTCAGGGTGGCGTCCGCGGGCGCGTAGGCGATGTAGTAGGCGACCTTTGTCGGGTCGGTGATGCTGCGGTGGGCCAGCACCCAGTGCCTGCGGTCGGGACGGGACCTCCACGCGTGCCCAGTCGTAGATCCGCAGGCCTTGGGCGCCTTCGCCGCATGACCGTCGCTTCCACTTCTGCCGGGGCAGGTCGGCGATCAGGTCGTGCAGCCGATGGTCCAGGGCCCGCCGGGTGACGACCGTGTCATGGCTGGTGGTGGCCACGACGTGGAAGACGTTGGCCGGCTCCAACTCGTAGCGCCAGCCCTTGCTGTAGCCGTAACCGGCATCCGCGGTCACCCAGCGGAACGGGATCCCATCGTCGATCGCTCGACGGACCATCGCCCGCGCGAGCTGGACCTTCGTGGCGAACTCGACCTCGTCGCCGATCCCAGCCGCACGACAGCGCTCGCGGTCGTCCGTCCACGACTGGGCGCAGGTGGGTCCGCGCAGTGCACCGCTGCCTGGCGTACCCAGTGCCGTTGGTTACCTGAGCGGCTCAGGGCGGGGGAGCGGCGAGTCGCCGGTCGCTGGAGTACCCGGGCGGCCCCCCGGGGTGCCAGAGGCTGGTGTGGCCGTTCAGCTGGGTAGACAGCCGCGCTGCCGAGTCCCGTAGGCTGGTGGTGGTGTTAACGGTTTTTCCTCCCGGCCAGCGCGAACTGCAGCGGGTGCACCCCGGCGTGGGCACGCAACTCGAACAGCGGCCGCCAGCAGGCAGGCGGCTCCCGCCCGGCGGCGTCGGCGGCCACCGCGAGCAGATAGCGCCCGGCGAACACCACGTCCAGTTCGGCCATCGCCGCCGGATCGGCGAAGTACGGGCCGCCGAGCCGGTCGCGGACCGCCTCCGTGACGGTGAGGTAAGCGCGGTTGAACACCGCCACCCCGTCCTCCGGGGGAAGGCCGGCCCCGATCTCCCGCAGCCGGCCGACCACGTCGTCGACCGTGACCACCGCGCCGTCCGCTGCCGCCACCGCACCGGGCATGGGTCACCCTCCGATGTCGATCGTGCACTGATCGCATCATCGTGGCAGTGCGGGTGACCGCCCGGAACGCGCGGCGCGCGGCCGGCCGGGTGACCCGATGGGTGTTGGCCGAGCTCGTACTCCAGGACGTAGGTGTGCGCGCCCCCGGCCCGGCGCCACGGTCAGCAACAGCGCGGTGGCGAGCCGTCCGTTGTCCCCGGCCCGCTCCCGGTCAGCACCTCGGGCCCGACTAGGCTGGGCCGCGAGATGAGACGCAAGAGCCGCCGCCCGGCCTCCCCCCTCCCGCAGCGCAACGGCGTGGACCCGGTGCACCTGCGGCTGCCGGCCGAGGGTTCCTGGCCGACCGTCCGGTCCTACCTGGTCGAGCGGCTGCCCGCCGTCGCTGCCGAGCGGATCGACGCGGCGCTGCGCGGGCGGGAGATCGTCGGCGAGGACGGCCCGGTCGCCCCGGACGCGCCCTTCCGTCCCAGCGCGCACCTGTGGTTCTACCGCGACCTCCCCGACGAGGTACGCGTCCCCTTCGAGCTCGACGTCCTGCACCGCGACGAGCACCTGGTCGTCGTCGACAAGCCGCATTTCCTCGCCACCACCCCGCGCGGCAGGCACGTCGCCGAGACGGCGCTCTCCCGCCTCCGGCACACCCTCGACCTGCCCGCGCTCAGCCCCGCGCACCGGCTCGACCGGCTCACCGCCGGCCTGGCCATGTTCGTGGTGCGTCCTCAGGACCGCGGCGCCTACCAGACCCTCTTTCGCGACCGCCTGGTCAGCAAGGAGTACCAGGCCGTCGCCCCCTACGATCCGGCGCTGAGCCTGCCACGCACCGTCCGCAGCCACATCGTCAAGGAGCGCGGGGTGATCGCCGCCCGGGAGATCGACGCCCCGCCGAACAGCGAGAGCCGGATCGACCTGGTCGAGCGGCGCGACGGCCTCGGCCACTACCGCCTGCGCCCGCTCAGCGGACGCACCCACCAGCTGCGCCTGCACATGTGCGGCCTCGGCGTGCCGATCCTCGGCGACCCGGTCTACCCGGTGGTCCTGCCCGAACCGGCCCCGGACGACTTCCGCCGCCCGCTCCAACTCCTCGCCTCCGTCGTCGAGTTCACCGACCCCCTGACCGGCCGCGCCCGCCGCTTCGAAAGCGGCCGCACCCTCGCCGCCTGGACCGACCCCGAAGGCTGGGAGTCTGAAATCCGGCCTTAGGGCCCGGCCCTAGGTCCAACGAACGACTCGGTCCCGGTCCCGGTGGCCGATCCGCCGACCGTCCCGGCGGCGCGATCGTAGGGCCATGAACGCAGCACAGCACACCGCCCCCACCGCCCCCGTCGCCGTCGTCACCGGGGCCTCCCGCGGGCTCGGTCTGGCGCTCGCCGAGGCCCTCGCCGCCGACGGCTGGCAGCTGGTGATCACCGCCCGCGGCGCCGCCGGACTCGCCGCCGCCGAGGCGCGCCTGGCCGCCGTCACCAAGGTCGTCGCGCTGCCCGGCACGATCGTCGACGACGATCACCGCGCCCACCTCGCCGAGGCCGCCGCCGGGCTCGGCGGCGCGAGCCTGCTGGTCAACAATGCCGGCACGCTCAACGGCACCGACGACGCCGAGGCCGAACCGCTGCCCCGGCTGGCCGACGTCCCGCTGCCCGGCCTCCTGGAGACCTTCGAGGTCAACGCCCTCGCCCCGATCGCGCTCACCCAGCTCGTCCTGCCGCAGCTGCGCGCCCACCGCGGCGCCGTCCTCAACATCAGCTCCGACGCGGCCGTCGTCCCCTACATCGGCTGGGGCGGCTACGGCGCGAGCAAGGCGGCCCTGGACCTTGCCGCCGCCGTCCTCGCCCGCGAGGAACCGGAGTTGCGCGTCTGGGCGGTCGACCCGGGCAGCATGCGGACCCGGATGCTCCAGGACGCCAGCCCCGGCGAGGACATCTCCGGCGAGCCGCTTCCCGGCGAGGTGGCCCCCATCCTGCTCGGGCTGCTCCGCGACCGCACGCCCTCCGGCCGCTACCGCGCCGAGGAGCTGGCGGCCAACGCCCGGGGTGGCCGATGACCGCACTCGTGGATCTCGGCCTCGACGTCACCGTCCCGCCCGAACTCTCCGCCCGCGCACCGGCGGAGGCCCGTGGCGGGAGCCGGGACGGCGTGCGGATGCTGGTCGGCCGGCGCGATCGGGGGACGGTCGAGCACCACCGCTTCACCGACCTGCCCGAGGTGCTGCGACCAGGCGACCTGCTGGTGGTCAACAACTCGGCCACGCTCCCCGCCGCTCTACCCGGCCGGCTGCCCGACGGCACTCCGGTCGCGCTCCACCTCTCCTCCGGCCAGCCCGACCAACGCGGCGCGTACCTGGTGGAGTTGCGCCGCGTCGTCCCCGGGAAGGCGGCGGCGTACTACCCGCCGGACGAGACCCCGGCGCGCCCGGGCCTGCGGGTCGGCCTGCCGGCGGGCGGCGCGGCGGAGCTGACCGGGCCGTTCACTGCCCGCCTCTGGTACGCCGAACTCACCCTCCCCGCCCAGCTGTTGTCCTACCTTGCGCTGCACGGCCGGGCGATCCGGTACGGCTACGTGGACCGCGACTGGCCGATCGAGGCCTACCAGACGGTGTTCGCGACCGTCCCCGGCAG
>NZ_JAHTKP010000007.1 GCF_019192735.1 Kitasatospora aureofaciens | reverse complement strand
AGATGAGCACTCCCACCTCCTTGAGAGGGTAAGGCTCCCAGTAGACGACTGGGTTGATAGGCCGGATATGGAAGCCCTGTGAGGGGTGGAGTTGACCGGTACTAATAGGCCGAGGGCTTGTCCTCAGTTGCTCGCGTCCACTGTGTTGTTCTGAAACAACGACCCCGATCCCTGGCCAGGGGTTGGTGCGGTTGACAGTTTCATAGTGTTTCGGTGGTCATAGCGTGAGGGAAACGCCCGGTTACATTCCGAACCCGGAAGCTAAGCCTCACAGCGCCGATGGTACTGCAGGGGGGACCCTGTGGGAGAGTAGGACGCCGCCGAACAATCATTCCGAAGAACCCCCATCCGATTCCGGATGGGGGTTCTTTGCATTTCCGGAGCCGTTTCCGGAGCAAATTCCTCAGAGCTGGAGCTTGAAACCGAAGTGCGACCGCACGAAGCCGAGCCGTTCGTAGAAGCGGTGGGCGTCGGTGCGGGTGGCGTCCGAGGTCAGCTGGACGAGGTCGGCGTCGAGTGCGCGGGAGCGTTCGATCGCCCACTGGATCAGTTCGGTACCGAGGCCGCTGCCGCGCTCGTCGGCGTGGATGCGGACGCCCTCGATGATCGTGCGGGTGGAGCCCTTACGGGAGAGGTCCGGGACGAAGGTCAGTTGCAGGGTGCCGACGGTCCGGCCGGCGCGCTCGGCGACGACCAGGTGCTGGTGCGGGTCGCCGTCGATGCGGGCGAAGGCGGCGCGGTACGGGGTGAGGTTGTCGGGGCTCTCGCGGGTGGCGCCCAGGGGGTCGTCGGCGAGCATCGCCACGATCGCCGGCAGGTCCTCTTCGGCGGCCCGGCGGATCGTCAGATCAGTCATGCTCTCGGCCATGGTCTCAGTCACGCTCTCGGTCATGATCAGAGCATAGAAGGACCTGTTTCGCACCACCGCCCGTCCGTGCCCGCAGCACCCCTTCACGCCCCTCCTCGGGGGTGATCCGGCGTCACTCACCGGGCTTGGCGCTGGTGATCACGGCGAAGACGGCGCCGTGCGGGTCGAGCAGCTGGCCGAGCCGGCCCACACCGTGGACGTCCATGGCGGGGATCCGGACGGTCGCTCCGAGGGTGCTCGCGATGGCGAGGCTCGCGTCGACGTTGGGGACCTCGAAGTAGGGGAGCCAGTGCGAGGTGGTGCCGCGGGCGGTGTGTTCGGGGCCGAGCTGCATGATGCCGCCGTGGGCGTCGTCGGTGCCGCCGCCGGCCGGGGTGAGGACGGTGTAGAGGATGCTGCCGAGCGGGACGTCCTGCTCCTGCCAGCCGAAGACCGTGCGGTAGAAGGATTTCGCGCGTTCCGCGTCGACGCTGTAGCACTCGGCCCAGCAGAGGCTGCCCTCCTCGGTGACCACGTCCAGGCCGCGGGTGTCGTGCGGCTGCCAGACGGCGAACTCGGCGCCGGTCGGGTCGGTGTAGCCGGCCATCCGGCCCGCGGTGAAGACGTCGAAGGGGGCGAACCGGACGCGCCCGCCGGCCTGCTGGACGAGCTCGGTGGTGCGGTCGGCGTCGGGGGTGCTGAAGTACAGCGTCCAAGCGGGCAGGGCACTGTTCTCGGCGAGCGGGCCGAGGGCGGCGACCGTCCGGCCGTCGAGCTGGAAGAAGCCGTAGCCGCCGGCCTCGGGACCGGCCGAGTCGAAGGTCCAGCCGAACAGGGTGGTGTAGAAGTCCACGGAGGCCCGGGTGTCGGGGCTGCCGAGGTCGAGCCAGACGGGGGCGCCGGGGCGGTAGGCGGTGGTGAGCATGACGGCAGTGCTCCTCGGACGGGGCCCGTGCGGGCGCGGTCGGCGACCCCCCGGTCCTTCCCAGCCTGGCACTTGCGCCGGAGGGCCGCACGGCAGGCGGATCGTGGGTCCACAAGGGTGGCGGGGCTGTCCGAGCGGGACGGTACGGTGCGTAGCGGAAAGGTCCGCCCGTACCGGTCGAAGGGGGGTCCCGGTGGCCAGGCAGCCGCAGGCGGGACAGGAGCCCGCGCAGCGCCAGCTCGCCCAGGTGGAGGGGGTGCTGGAGCGGATCACGTACGCCAACGAGGAGACCGGGTACACGGTGGCCCGGGTGGACACCGGCCGGGGCGGGAACGACCTCCTGACCGTGGTGGGGGCGCTGCTGGGGGCGCAGGTCGGGGAGTCGCTGCGGCTGCACGGGCGGTGGGGCTCGCACCCGCAGTACGGGCGGCAGTTCGTGGTGGAGAACTACACGACGGTGCTGCCGGCCACGGTGCAGGGGATCCAGCGGTACCTGGGCTCGGGGCTGATCAAGGGGATCGGGCCGCGGTTCGCCGAGCGGATCGTGGAGCGGTTCGGGGTGGACACCCTGGAGGTGATCGAGAACGAGCCGGGCCGGCTGATCGAGGTGCCGGGGCTGGGGCCGAAGCGGACGAAGAAGATCGCGGCGGCCTGGGAGGAGCAGAAGGCCATCAAGGAGGTGATGGTCTTCCTGCAGGGGGTCGGGGTGTCGACCTCGCTGGCCGTGCGGATCTACAAGCAGTACGGGGACGGCTCGATCGGGGTGGTGAAGAACGAGCCGTACCGGCTGGCCTCGGACGTGTGGGGCATCGGGTTCCTGACGGCGGACCGGATCGCGCAGGCGGTGGGCATCCCGCACGACAGTCCGGAGCGGGTGAAGGCGGGGCTGCAGTACGCGCTGTCGCAGAGCAGCGACCAGGGGCATTGCTACCTGCCGGAGGAACGGCTGATCGCGGACGGCGTGAAGCTGCTGCAGGTGGACGTGGGGCTGGTGATCGACTGCCTGGCGGAGCTGGTGGCGGCGGAGGGGGTGGTGCGCGAGTCGGTGCCGGGGGACGGCGGTGAGTCGATCACCGCGGTGTACCTGGTGCCGTTCCACCGGGCGGAGATCTCGCTGGCCAACCAGTTGCTGCGGCTGCTGCGTTCGGACACCGACCGGATGCCGTGGTTCGGGTCGGTGGACTGGCCGGTGGTGCTGGAGTGGCTGGCGAAGCGCACCGGTGCGGAGCTGGCGCCGGAGCAGGAGCAGGCGGTGCGGCTGGCGCTGACCGAGAAGGTCGCGGTGCTGACGGGCGGTCCTGGCTGCGGGAAGTCGTTCACGGTGAAGTCGATCGTGACGCTGGCGCTGGCGAAGCGGGCGAAGGTGGTGCTGGCGGCGCCGACCGGCCGGGCGGCGAAGCGGCTGGCGGAGCTGACCGGGGCGGAGGCCTCGACGGTGCACCGGCTGCTGGAGCTGAAGCCGGGCGGGGACGCCGCGTACGACCGGGACCGGCCGCTGGACGCGGACCTGGTGGTGGTGGACGAGGCCTCGATGCTGGACCTGATCCTGGCGAACAAGCTGGTCAAGGCGGTGCCGCCGGGGGCGCACCTGCTGTTCGTCGGGGACGTGGACCAGCTGCCGTCGGTGGGCGCGGGGGAGGTGCTGCGGGATCTGCTGGCGGACGGCGGGCCGATCCCGTCGGTGCGGCTGACCAGGATCTTCCGGCAGGCGCAGCAGTCGGGTGTGGTGACCAACGCGCACCGGATCAACGAGGGGAAGGCGCCGCTGACGGACGGTCTGCCGGATTTCTTCCTGTTCGCGGAGGACGACGCGGAGCGCGCGGCCGGTCTGACGGTGGACGTGGTGGCGCGGCGGATCCCGCAGAAGTTCGGCTTCGACCCGCGCCGGGACGTCCAGGTGCTGGCGCCGATGCACCGCGGGCCGGCCGGGGCGGGGAACCTGAACACGCTGCTGCAGGCGGCGGTGACGCCGGCCCGGGAGGGGCTGGCGGAGCGGCGGTTCGGCGGGCGGACGTTCCGGGTGGGGGACAAGGTGACGCAGATCCGCAACAACTACGACAAGGGGCGGAACGGCGTCTTCAACGGCACAGTGGGAGTGGTGACCGCCCTCAGTGTGGACGACCAGCGGCTGACGGTGCTCACCGACGAGGACGAGGAGGTGCCGTACGACTTCGACGAACTCGACGAGCTGGCCCACGCGTACGCGGTGACGATCCACCGCTCGCAGGGCAGCGAGTATCCGGTGGTGGTGATTCCGGTCACCATGTCCGCTTGGATGATGCTCCAGCGAAACCTCTTGTACACCGCCGTGACCAGGGCACGGAAACTCGTGGTGCTGGTGGGATCACGGAAGGCGATCGCGCAGGCCGTGCGGGCCGTCAGTGCAGGCCGGCGGCATGCCGCACTCGATCATCGACTTGCAACTGGATGATTATCCAGCAGGATGGTTGCCTCTAATGTTCTCTTGACGTGAAGAGATTTACGGCAGAGCCTAGGGTTGTGTCGATCTTGTCCGGTTCGTACCGGCTGCGGCGGCAGGTTTTGTAGGGGCGGGCCCTTTCGGGCCACCCCGGGTGCGCGGCTGTCCTCCGGATGGGGGATGGTAGAGACAGTCAGGGCACCTCTGGAAGAGGATTCATTTCGTCGGTGAGGAAGACGTGAGCGACAACTCGGTAGTACTGCGGTACCAGGACGGCGAGTACGAGTACCCCGTCGTCGAGAGCACTGCGGGCAACGCCGGCTTCGACATCTCGAAGCTGCTCCCGCAGACCGGCCTGGTCACCCTGGACAACGGCTTCGGTAACACCGCCGCCTACAAGTCCGCGATCACCTTCGTGGACGGCGACAACGGCATCCTTCGGTACCGCGGCTACCCGATCGAGCAGCTCGCCTCCGATGGCGGCTTCGTCGAGACCGCGTACCTCCTGATCAACGGTGAGCTGCCCAACGCGGACCAGCTGGCGAAGTTCAACCGCGAGATCACCCAGCACACCCTGCTGCACGAGGACGTCAAGCGCTTCTTCCAGGGCTTCCCGCGGGACGCCCACCCGATGGCCATGCTGTCCTCGGTGGTCGGCGCGCTCTCCACCTTCTACCCGGAGAGCCACGACCCGTTCGACGCGGCCCAGCGCCACCTGTCGACCGTCCGCCTGCTCGCCAAGCTGCCCACCATCGCGGCCTGCGCGTACAAGAAGGCGATGGGCCAGCCCTTCGTCTACCCGCGCAACGACCTGAGCTACGTCGAGAACTTCCTCCGGATGACCTTCGCGGTCCCGGCCGAGGACTACGAGCTCAACCCGGTCATCGTCAACGCGCTGGACAAGCTGCTCATCCTGCACGCGGACCACGAGCAGAACTGCTCGACCTCCACCGTGCGCCTGGTCGGCTCCAGCCACGCCAACCTGTTCGCCTCGATCTCGGCCGGCATCTCGGCGCTCTGGGGCCCGCTGCACGGCGGCGCCAACCAGGCCGTGCTGGAGATGCTGGAGAGCATCCAGAAGGACGGCGGCGACGTCGACGCGTTCATTCGCAAGGTGAAGAACCGCGAGGACGGCGTCAAGCTGATGGGCTTCGGCCACCGCGTCTACAAGGCGTTCGACCCGCGCGCCGCGCAGGTCAAGCTGCTCGCCCACGAGGTGCTCGGCCAGCTCGGCAAGAGCGACGAGCTGCTCGACATCGCCCTCAAGCTGGAGGAGCACGCGCTCAAGGACGACTTCTTCGTCTCGCGCAAGCTCTACCCGAACGTGGACTTCTACACCGGCCTGATCTACCGCGCCATGGGCTTCCCGACCAGCATGTTCACCGTGCTGTTCGCCCTCGGCCGGCTGCCGGGCTGGATCGCCCACTGGCACGAGATGATCAACGACCCGACCAGCCGGATCGGCCGTCCGCGCCAGATCTACACGGGCACCGCGATCCGCGACTACGTCGCCCTCGGCGACCGCTGACGCAGCAACCCGAAGGGCCCGGCCGCACGTGTGCGGCCGGGCCCTTGCGTGTCCCCGCGCGGCGGCCCTCGCGGGCGCGTCCGTGCGGGGACGGAATCGTACGGCGCACGACTCCGGGGCCGGCCGCAGCCCGGGACGGCCGCTCAAAGCGTCCCTGGCCCGCCACAACCCCGGCGCCGTGCGCGAGGGCCGTCGAGATCGACGGCCGTCCCGGGGCCCGCCGGAGCCCCGTCGACGGCAGTAAAGGCGCGGGGACGTGATGCCGTTCGTCACGTCTCCGCCCCGGGAAAACTGCCGCACTACCAACCTAAGACGTATCAGGGTGCGAGAAGTTACGCCCGAGGGGTGTGAGCTGCCTCTCGCCACGCTCCGTGTGCGCGTGGTGCCAGGCCCATATCACACGTTCCCGCGGGCGCGACGTCACCCTCCCCGCAGTCACGGCAACCGAGCGTGATAGGAATCGTGGCATTCCGGTACGGACCGTCCCGCACCCTCGCAGCGTGGCGGCGGAACTGGGGAGGGAGTGCGCAGATGACCAGGAACGTCGTTGTCACCGGCGGTGGCACGGGAATCGGGTACGAGGTGGCGCGGCGGTTCGCCGAGGCGGGCGAACGGGTCGTGATCGTCGGCCGCCGCCGGGCCGTGCTGGAGAAGTCCGCGGCCGACCTCGGGCCGAACGTCACCCCGCTGGTGTGCGACCTCGCCGATCCGGACGCCGTCGAGGCCGCGCTCGCCGAACTGCCCGAGCGGATCGACGTGCTGGTGAACAACGCCGGCAGCCGGGAGACGGTGATCGGCGGCGGCCCGCACGCGCTGCTGGCCCGCTGGCGCGGCGACTTCGAGCGGAACGTGCTGACCGTGGTGCTGCTCACCGAGTCGATCCGGGACCGGCTGACCCCGGGCTCCGGGCGGGTGGTCACCATCAGCTCGATCGCCGCTCTGCGCGGGGCCGGCTCGTACGGCGCGGCGAAGGCCTCGCTGCACGCCTGGAACCACTTCCTGGCCGCCCAGTTGGGCACCTCGGGGATCACCGCCAACATCGTCGCCCCGGGCACGGTGGCCGGCACCGAGTTCTTCGGCCCGCGGCTGGACGAGGCCGAGGTCTCCCGCCGGGCGGCCCGCACCCTGCTCGGCCGGATCGGGGAGACCGGCGAGGTCGCGGCGGCCGTGTACTTCCTCGCCTCGCCCGAGGCCGGGTTCATCACCGGCGAGATCCTGCACTGCAACGGCGGCGAGCTGCTCGGGCGTTGACGTCGTCCGTGTCGTCCGTGTTGTCCGTGCGTGAGGGCCTGGACCGTTTCCGACGGTCCGGGCCCTCACGCATCGGGTGCCTCAAGCGGGCTGGAAGCGGCGCAGCCGGAGGCTGTTGGTGACCACGAAGACCGAGGAGAAGGCCATCGCGGCCCCGGCGATCATCGGGTTGAGCAGTCCGGCCGCGGCCAGCGGGATCGCCGCGACGTTGTAGCCGAAGGCCCAGAAGAGGTTGCCCCTGATCGTGCCCAGGGTCCGGCGGGAGAGGCGGATGGCGTCCGCCGCCGAGCGCAGGTCGCCGCGGACGAGGGTGAGGTCGCTCGCCTCGATGGCGGCGTCGGTGCCGGTGCCCATGGCCAGGCCCAGGTCGGCCCGGGCGAGCGCGGCGGCGTCGTTGACGCCGTCGCCGACCATGGCGACCGAGCGGCCCTCGGCCTGGAGGCGTTCGACGGTGGCGACCTTGTCCTCGGGCAGCACCTCGGCGATCACGTCCTCCGGGGCGATGCCGACCTCGGCGGCGACGGCCTCGGCCACCGCCCGGTTGTCGCCGGTCAGCAGCACCGGGCGCAGGCCCAGGGCGCGCAACTCGGTGATCGCTTCCGCACTGGTCGGCTTGACCGCGTCGGCGACCTCCAGGACGGCGCGCGCGGCGCCGTCCCAGCCGACCGCGATCGCGGTCCGGCCGGCCGCCTCGGCGGTGCGCTTGGCCTCGGCCAGACCGTCCGGCAGGTACTGCGACCGGCTGTTCAGCAGCGCCTCGCGTCCGGCGACGACCGCGTGGCCGTCCACGACGCCCCGGACGCCGAGGCCGGGCACGTTCTCGAAGTCCTCGACGGGCGGCAGCGCGCCCGTCCGCTCGGCGGCGGCCGCGGCGATGGCGGCGGCGATCGGGTGCTCGGAGGCGTGCTCCAGGGCGCCGGCCAGCCGCAGCGCCTCGGCCTCCGTGACGCCCTCGGCGGTGTGCACCGCGACCAGCGCCATCCGGCCGGTGGTGACGGTGCCGGTCTTGTCCAGCACGACGGTGTCCACCCTGCGGGTGGTCTCCAGCACCTCCGGGCCCTTGATCAGGATGCCCAGCTGGGCGCCGCGGCCGGTGCCGACCATGAGGGCGGTCGGGGTGGCCAGGCCGAGGGCGCACGGGCAGGCGATGATCAGCACGGCGACGGTGGCGGTGAACGCCTCGGTGGGGCTGTCGGAGACCAGCAGCCAGGCGACCAGGGTGGCGAGCGCGATCAGGATCACCACCGGGACGAAGACGGCGGAGATCCGGTCGGCCAGGCGCTGCGCGGCGGCCTTGCCGTTCTGCGCGTCCTCCACCAGCTTGGCCATCCGGGCGAGCCGGGTGTCCGCGCCGACCCGGGTGGCTTCGACGACCAGCCGGCCGCCCGCGTTGACGGTGGCGCCGGTGACGGCGTCGCCGGCGGCGACCTCGACCGGGACGGACTCGCCGGTGAGCATCGAGGCGTCCACCGCGGACGTGCCCTCGACCACCGTGCCGTCGGTGGCGATCTTCTCCCCGGGACGGACCACGAACCGCATGCCGACGGCCAGCCGGTCCACCGGGATACGGACCTCCTGGCCGCCCTGGAGCACAGCCACGTCCTTGGCGCCGAGGTCCAGCAGGGCGTGCAGGGCGGCGCCGGCCCGGCGCTTGGAGCGGGCCTCCAGGTAGCGGCCGAGCAGGATCAGCACGGTGACGGCGGCGGCCGTCTCAAGGTAGAGCGTGGACGAGGCGTCGGTGTCGCCGATCGACAGCGAGAACGCGTGCCGCATCCCCGGCATCCCGGCGTGGCCCCAGAACAGCGCCCAGAACGACCAGCCGAAGGCGGCCAGGGTGCCGAGCGAGACCAGGGTGTCCATGGTCGCGGCGCCGTGCTTGAGGTTGGCCCAGGCGGCGCGGTGGAACGGCAGGCCGCCGTGGACGACGACCGGGCCGGTGAGGGCGAAGGCCAGCCACTGCCAGTTGGTGAACTGCAGGGCGGGGATCATCGACAGCATGACCACCGGGACGCTGAGGGCGGTGCTGACCAGCAGCCGGTCCAGCAGGGGGTCGGCGGCCGGCTGCGCGGGCCGGCCGGTTTGGTCGGGCGCTGTGGTGGCGCCGGCCGGCTCCGGTGCTGCAGTGACCGGGGGCGGTGGGAGCTCGGCGGTGTAGCCGGTGCGCTCCACGGTGGCGATCAGGTCCTCGACCGTCACGCCGGGCCCGTAGTCCACCCGGGCCTTCTCGGTGGCGAAGTTGACGGTGGCCGCGACGCCGTCCATCCGGTTGAGCTTCTTCTCGATCCGGGCCGCGCAGGAGGCGCAGGTCATCCCGCCGATCGACAGCTCGACCCGGTCCTGTGCCTCGGCACTGGGCGCGCCCTGGAGGCCGGGAGCGGTGGTGCTCATGCGGTTCAGCTCCTTGGTGGGGCGTGCGGCGGGGTCCGCTGCCCGGGCCCCGCCGTGACCGGGTGGGCTCAGGCGCTCCGGCCGACCAGCTCGTAGCCGGCCTCGTCGACGGCGGAGCGGACCTGCTCGTCGTCCAACGGGGAGGCGGAGGAGACGGTCACGGTCCCGGTCTTGGCGTCGGCGGCGACCTCGGTGACGCCCGTGAGGGCGGAGATCTCCTCGCTGATCGCGTTCTCGCAGTGGCCGCAGCTCATGCCGGTCACGGTGTAGGTGATGGTGCTGGACATCCGGGCCTCCGGGAGGTCTGTGCGGCCCCGGGCGCGGCCCGGGCTCTGGCTGTGACAACACCATACCCCTGAGGGGTATTTCCCGGAGGGGTGGGGTCGAGTGGTCCGCATCACGGATGCGTTCGACAGGAGAGCGTATGTGCCTGGGCTGCTCAGGCCGGGGAGGGCGGGAACTGCGCCGGGATCGGCGTCGCCCGCTCCCGGCGGACCAGCAGTCGCAGTCACAGCAGCCCGCCCAAGGAGACCATGACCAGCCCCGCCGTGTCGTAGAAGGTATCCGGACACCGGTCATGGCCTCCATCTGTATAGCCGCTGCTTTGGTCGCACTGTATGACAAATGGGGCATTTCTGTACTGTTTGGCCGAGTGGGCGGCGGGTCGGGCGCCGACGGGGATCGGGGTGCGGTAGGCGGGTGGGTGGGCGTCTTGATCGTCCGTTATGTTCGATATGTGTTTCCGATCCGCCGCGTCCGGTCGCCCTCGGCCCCCACGGCCGCCGGGCTGCCACCGCACCGGCAGCGCGACGCCCTGCTGGCCGCGGACCTCCAGGACGTGCCGTTCTGGCGGCGGGCCACCCCGGCGCTCGCGGCGATCCTCCTCGTCGGGCTGGCCGACCTGCTCTCCGGCCGGGACCGCTACCTCGCCCCGCTGATGACCGTCGTGCCCGCGATCGCCGCGCTGACCCTGAAGCCCGGCGAGCTGCTGCTGGTCTGCTCGGTCGGGCTGGTCGCCGTGTTCGGGCTCAGCCGGTACGACGAGGTCGTCAACATCAACGACGCGCGTTTCCTCTACGGCGCGATGGTCAGCTACCTGGTGCTGACCCTCTTCTCCGCCTGGGTCGCGAAGATCCGCATGCGGCGCGCGGCGGCGTTCGCGGCCGTCAGCTCCGTCGCCGAGGCCGCCCAGCGGGCGCTCCTGCGGCTGCCCGGGCCGGTCGTCGGGCCGCTGCGGCTCGCGGTGCGGTACGTCTCCGCGGCCGACGCCTCACACATCGGCGGGGACCTGTACTCGGTGCTGGAGACCCCGCACGGCACCCGGGTCGCGGTCGGCGACGTCCGGGGGAAGGGACTGGCGGCGGTGCAGACCGCGGCGGTCGTGCTCGGCGCGTTCCGCGAGGCCGCGTACGACGAGCCCGGGCTGCGGGGCGTCGCGGCGCGGATCGAGGCGAGCGTCGAGCGGCACGTGCCGGACGGGGAGTTCACCACGGCGCTGTTCGCGGAGTTCCGCACGCCCGGTGTGATGGAACTGCTGCAGTACGGGCACGTGCCGCCGATCCGGGTCGACGGGGACGGGCGGGCGCACGTGCTGGACGCGCCCGATCCGTGGGTGCCGCTCGGGCTCGGACGGCTCGCGGCGGGGGAGCCGGCGAGCTGGGACCAGGCGTTCGGGGCGGAGGACGTGCTGGTGCTTTGCACGGACGGGGTGGTGGAGGCGCGGCACCGCAAGAACGGGGAGTTCTATCAGCTGGCGCAGCGGGTGGGGCCGCTGGTGCAGGGAGCTGCGCGCTCGGCGGGGGAGCTGGAGGCGGCGGTGGGGCGGGTGTACGCGGATCTGCTGGCGCATACGGGTGGGGGGCTTCGGGATGATGCGCTGCTGTTGCTGATTACTCGGACGGATGGCTGACGGTGGGGCGGTGACGGTGGGGGCCTTCCGCTTCGCGCAGTTCCCGCGCCCCTGTCGGGGCACGGGGAACTGCGCGAAAGAGTGGGAAGGGCGGAGGGGGCTCGGGGTCGGGGAACTGCGCGAGAGGGGGGAAGCGGGGGCAGAGGCCCGGGTCAGCTCGTGGTGATGTCGGCGAGGGTGCGGAAGATGAGGGCCGTGGAGGTGGCGCCCGGGTCCTGGTGGCCGATGCTGCGTTCGCCCAGGTAGGACGCGCGGCCCTTGCGGGCTCGGAGCGGGATGGTGGCGTGGGCGCCCTGGTCGGCGGCGTCGGCGGCTGCGGCGGCGGCCTCGGGGAGGGTGGCGCCCGTGGCGGCGGCGGTGCGGAAGGCGGCCACGGCCGGGGTGTAGGCGTCGACGATGGTCTTGTCGCCGGGCTCGGCCTTGCCGAGGGCGCGGATCGCGTCCAGGCCGGCCGCCAGTGCCTCGGCGAGGGCGGCCGGGCCGGCGGGTTCGGGGAGGGCGGCGCCGATCGCGCGGAAGGCCTTGCCGTAGAGCGGGCCGGAGGCGCCGCCGACCTTGGAGATCAGGGTGGTGCCGGTCTTGGTGAGCACCGCGCCGGGCCCGGCCGGCTGGAGGCCGTCGAGGGCGGTCAGGACGGCGGCGAAGCCGCGCTGGAGGTTGCTGCCGTGGTCGCCGTCGCCGATCGCGGAGTCCAGCTCGGTGAGCCGGCCCTGTTCCTTCTCGACGGCCGCGGCGATCGCGCGGACCCAGGCCTCGGCCAGCGGGGTGTCGAAGTCCATGGCGGCTCCTCCTCAGGCCCGCTTGAGGGCGGGGGTGTCGACGGGGGCGTCCCAGAGTTCCAGCAGCTGGGTGTCGGCCTTGGTGAGGGTGAGCGAGAAGCCCGTCATGTCCAGGCTGGTGACGTAGTTGCCGACCAGGCTGCGGGCCACCGTGATGCCGTGCGCGGCGAGCCGGGCGGCGACCTCGCCGTAGACGATGTACAGCTCCAGCAGGGGGGTGCCGCCGAGGCCGTTGAGCAGGGCGATCACCTCGTCGCCCGGGTTCAGGTGGTGGTCGGCGAGGATCGTCTCGACCACCTCGGCGGCGAGTTCGCGGGCCGGGCGCAGCTTCTCGCGGCGGCGGCCGGGTTCGCCGTGGATGCCGACGCCGACCTCGATCTCGTCCTCGGGGAGGTCGAAGCCGGGCTTGCCGGCCGCCGGGACGGTCGCCGCGGTGAGCGCGATCGCGAAGGAGCGGGAGGCGGCGTTGACCCGTTCGCCCAGGGCGGCGACCTCGTCGAGCGGGGCGCCGCGTTCGGCAAGGGCGCCGGCCGTCTTCTCGACCAGGACGGTGGCGCCGGTGCCGCGCCGGCCGGCGGTCCAGGTGGAGTCCTCGACCGCCACGTCGTCGTTGACCAGGACGGTGCGGACCTCGACGCCCTCCTCGGCGGCGAGTTCGGCGGCGAGCTCGAAGTTCATGACGTCGCCGGTGTAGTTCTTCACGATGAAGACGACGCCCGCGCCGGAGTCCGCGGCCTTGGCGGCGGCGAGCATCTGGTCGGGCACGGGGGAGGTGAAGATCTCGCCGGGGCAGGCGGCGTCGAGCATGCCGGGGCCGACGAAGCCGCCGTGCAGCGGCTCGTGGCCGGAGCCGCCGCCGGAGATCAGCGCGACCTTCGGTGCGGCGGGGCGGACGGCCCGGGTGATCACCCGGTTGGGGATGTCCACCGTCAACTCGGGGTGGGCGGCCGCGACTCCGGCCAGCGCGTCCTCCAGGACGCTCTCCGGGGTGTTGATCAGCTTCTTCAACGCTCTTCGCTCCCTTGGTGAGGACGCTTCGGTGAGGACGCTTCGGCGGGCCCTGCGCAGACGCTGCTGCCCCGACTGCCCCGACGCTACGCCAGACGGGGGTGGTGGGCACGGGGTGCGACACGCGGGATTCCGGTCACTCTCCCGGAGTAGCGGGACGCGTCGTAGGGTCGGCGGCATGAGCGACAACGTGGGTATCGTCCTGGTCTCGCACAGTGCCCAACTCGCCGCCGGGCTGCGGGAGCTGCTCGGCGAGCTGGCCTCGGGTGGGGTGCGGGTGGCGGTCGCGGCCGGGACGGAGGACGGCGGGCTCGGCACCAGCTACGACCTGATCGCCCGGGCGGTCGCCGAGGCGGACGGCGGGGCGGGTGTCGTCGTGCTGCCCGACCTGGGCAGTTCGGTGCTGACCGCCGTCACCGTGCTGGAGGACGAGCCGCGGCCGGGCGTGCGGCTGGTGGATGCGCCGTTCGTGGAGGGCGCGGTGGCCGCCGCCGTGACCGCCTCGACCGGGGCGGCGCTGGCCGAGGTGGTGGCGGCGGCCGAGGAAGCGCGAGCCTTTCGGAAGTTCTGAGGGGCCGCAAGCTGTGAGTGCTTACTTCGCGTCGGCGTAGCAGTCCACCACGGCGGTGGTCAGCGGGAAGCGGACCGGGGTGTCGCCGAACACCAGCAGCCGGGCCTCGTCGGCCGCCTCGGCGACGGCGGCGGCGACCTCGTCGGCGAGGTTGGCCGGGGTGTGCACGACCACCTCGTCGTGCTGGAAGAACACCAGGTGCGGGCGGTCCTCCGGGACGGCCGCGGGCAGCGCGTTGAGCCGCCGGCGCAGCGCCGCGAGCATGGCGAGGGCCCAGTCCGCGGCGCTGGCCTGGATGACGAAGTTGCGGGTGAAGCGGCCGCGGGCGCGGGCCGTCCGGCCACCGGCCTCGCCGGCGGTCTCGGGCGCCTCGGTGAGGTCGAGGAAGGCGGCGGAGGCGGGCGGGCAGACCCGGCCGAGCCGGGAGACGACCACGCCGCCGTCCTCGCCGGTGCGGGCGGCGGCCTCGACGTAGCCCATCGCGGCGGGGTAGCGGCGGCGCAGGGTGGCGAGCAGTGGGCCGATGTCGCCGCTGGTCTGCCCGTACATGGCGCCGAGCAGGCCGAGCTTGGCCTTCTCCCGGTCGCCCTGGAAGGCGCTGGCGGCGAGGGCCTCGTAGAGGTCGCCGCCGGCGGCGGTGCGGGCCAGACCGGTGTCCTGGGAGAGGGCGGCGAGCACCCGCGGCTCCAGCTGGGCGGCGTCGGCGACGACCAGCAGCCAGCCGGGGTCGGCGACGACGGCGCCGCGCAGGATGCGCGGGATCTGCAGCGCGCCGCCGCCCCGGCTGGCCCAGCGGCCGGAGACCACACCGCCGACCACGTACTCGGGCCGGAACCGGCCGCCGCGGGCCCAGGTGTCCTGCCAGGCCCAGCCGTGCGCGGCGTGGATCCGGGACAGCTCCTTGTAGCGGATCATCAGCGCGGCGGCCGGGTGGTCGACGGCCTTGAGCTCCCAGGAACGGGTGGAGCTCAGGTGGATGCCGCGTTCGGCGAAGGCGCGCAGCACCTGGCTGTGCGAGTCGGGGTTGAACGGGCGGGCGCCGAGGGCCTGGTGGAGTTCGACGGCGAGTTCGGCGAGCAGCTTGGGTTGGTTGCCGGGGACGGTCGGGCGGGGGCCGAGCAGGTCGGTGAGCAGCCGGTCGTGGATGTCGGCGCGCCAGGGCAGCCCGTCGTGGCCCATCTCGGCGGCGACCAGGGCCCCGGCCGACTCGGCGGCGACCAGCAGCCGGAACCGGTGCCGGGCGGCAGGGTCGGTGATCGCGGCGAGCCGGCGCTGCTGCTCGGCGTGCACGGCGACGACGGTGGCCAACGGATCGGCGCCAGGCGGAAGTTGCAGCCGGTCGGGGGTGAACAGGGTGTCCTGTCCGCCCTCGGCCTCGGGCGAGCCGGGCTCCGGCAGGTCCTCCGGCACGGGCAGGCCGCGCAGCCGGCACCAGGCCGCGCCGAGCGAGCGGGGCGCACCGAAGCGGCCCTCGTGGCCGAGCAGCAGGGCCTCCGTCAGCCGCAGGTCGTGGCAGCGGGCGAGCCGGTCGGGCAGCCGGGGCAGCAGCGGGGTGTACGCGCTGTCGGCGGCGGCCCAGACCCAGCGAGGGTGCTCGGCGGCCTCCCGGGCGGCGACCGCGGCGGCGAGGTCCGGGACGGTCTCGGGCGGGCCGAGCGGGCTGCCGGCGTCGTCGAGGGGCTGGAGCCTGCCGCCGGGGCCGTGCGGGTCGGGGACCAGGGCGGTTCTGGGGGCCACGGGGCTCTTCCTCTCGGTGTGCGGGCTCTCGGTGTGCGGGCAGGTGTCGGACGGCGGGACTGGCGTGCGGATTGCGCGGGGGCTCCTTCCTCGACGGTAACCGGTGGGTACGACAACGTGGGGTGGGGCGCGTAGGCAGGGTCCGGGACACGGCGTAGGGTCCGTGAAATGACCGAGAACCCGTTCTTCAAGCCCAGCACCCTGGTCTACGAACTGCCGCCGTTCGCCGAGATCCGGGACGAGCACTACCTGCCGGCCTACGAGCGCGGAATGGCCGAGCAGCTGGCCGAGATCGCCGCGATCACCGCCGATCCCGAGCCGCCGACCTTCGCCAACACGCTGGTGGCCCTGGAGCGTTCCGGGGACCTGCTGCGCAGGGTGGACGCGGTGTTCCGCAACCAGGTGGCCTCGGACACCAGCGACGCGGTCGACGAGGTGGACGCCAAGGTCAGCCCGCTGCTGGCCGCGCACCACGACGCGATCCACCTGGACCGCGCGCTGTTCGCCCGGATCGAGGAGCTGTACGGGCGCCGAGCCGAGCTGGGCCTGGACCCGGAGTCGCTGCGGCTGCTGGAGCGCAGGCACACCGAATTCGTCCGCTCCGGCGCCCGGCTGGGCGCGGCCGAGCAGGAGCGGCTGCGCGAGCTGAACGCCGAACTCGCCGCCCTCGGAACGACGTTCCAGCAGAACGTGAACGCCGCCACCAAGGCCGCCGCGCTGGTCCTGGACTCGGCCGACGAGCTGGACGGCCTGTCCGCCGACGCGATCGCCGCCGCCGGGGAGAACGCCCGGGTGCTGGGGTGCGACGAGGGCACGTACGTCCTGAGTCTGAAGAACACCTCCGGGCAGCCCGAACTGGCCCTGCTCACCGACCGGTCGGTGCGCGAGCGGCTGCTGGCGGCCTCGCTCGGCCGGGCCCGGGACACCAACGGCCCGCTGGCGATCCGGATGGCCGGGCTGCGGGCCGAGCGGGCCCGGCTGCTCGGCCACCCGACCCACGCCGCGTACGTGGTGGCCGACGAGACCGCCGGTACCGTCGAGGCGGTGGCCGGGCTGCTGGCCCGCCTGGTGGAGCCGGCCGTGGCCAACGCCCGCCGGGAGGCCGCCGAGCTGGCCAAGGTGGCGGCGGCCGACGGCATCGACGAGATCGCCGCGCACGACTGGGCGCACTACTCGGAGAAGGTCCGGCAGAGCTCGTACCAGGTGGACGCGGCCGCGCTGCGCCCGTACTTCGAACTGGAGCGGGTGCTGCACGACGGCGTCTTCCACGCCGCCGGGCTGGCGTACGGGCTGACCTTCACCGAGCGGCCGGACCTGACGGCCTACCACCCCGAAGCCCGGGTCTTCGAGGTGTTCGAGGAGGACGGCGGCTCGCTGGGCCTCTTCATCGGCGACTTCCACGCCCGCGCGTCCAAGCGCGGCGGCGCGTGGATGGACGAGCTGGTCGGCCAGTCGGCGCTGACCGGCCGGCGCCCGGTGGTGATGAACAACCTCAACATCGCGCGGCCGGCGCCGGGCGAGCCGGTGCTGCTGACCTGGGACGAGGTGCGCACGCTCTTCCACGAGTTCGGTCACGCGCTGCACGGGCTGTTCTCGGACGTGCGCTACCCGCTGTTCGCGGGCACCGCGGTGCCCCGGGACTTCGTCGAGTTCCCCTCGCAGGTCAACGAGATGTGGATGATCCGCCCCGAGGTGCTGGCCAACTACGCCCGCCACCACGTGACCGGGGAGCCGCTGCCGGCCGAGCTGGTCGAGCGGATGGCGGCGGCCGAGGGTTTCGGGCAGGGCTTCCGGACGGTGGAGTACCTGGCGGCGACGCTGCTGGACTGGGCCTGGCACACCGTGCCGGAGGGCCGGGAGATCGCGGACGCCGAGGAGTTCGAGGCGCGGGTGCTGGCGGAGGCCGGGATCGCGGTGCCGGCGATCCCGCCGCGCTACCGGACGGCGTACTTCCAGCACATCTTCGCCGGCGGCTACAGCGCCGGGTACTACGCGTACATCTGGTCGGAGGTGCTGGACGCGGACACCGTGCAGTGGTTCGCGGGGAACGGGCGCTCGGTGCGGAACAGCGGCGAGGTGTTCCGTCGCGAGCTGCTCGCGCGCGGGTTCAGCCGGGACCCGCTGGACTCCTTCCGTGAGGTGGTCGGGCGCTCGCCCGAGACCGGGCCGCTGCTGGCGCGCCGGGGTCTGGCGTAGCCCTGGCAGCTCCGGTGACGGTCAGCGGGCGGTGAGTGTGACTGTCACCGGAGTGCCCGGGCGGGCATGCGGGAGGCGGATCCGGGCGGTGCCGGCCCGGTCGCCGTCCGGCTGGTCGAGGTCGACCAGGGCGGTGGCGGGGGAGACGGTGACGCGGGCGCCGTGCGGGAATCCGGCGGCGGGCAGCACGAGTTCGGTGGCACGCCCGGTGCCGTCGGCCGTCCAGCGGACGGTGTCGCCGGTGGTGCTGACGTCCGTCCCGGCGACGGCCGCCGGGTACGGGCCGAACGCGGGCTCGTCGCCGGGGGCGGGCCGTCCGGCGGGATCGAGCGCGCAGTAGCCGCCGGTGCCGCGGCACCAGTACCACATCGTCCAGCCCTCGGCGAAGCCGTCCATCGCCGCGACTTGTCGGCGGACGAGCCGGCTGTTGCCCGGCGTCCGGGAGATGGGCGGTCCCCACTCGCCGACCAGCACGGGCAGGTGCTGGGCGGCCGGGTAGCCGGTGATCGCGGAGGTGTAGCGCTCGACGAAGCCGTCGGCGGGGTCCCAGTCGGCGCCGGACTCGACCGCGGTGTCGTAGAAGTGCGGGGCGTAGCCGAGGCGGGGCGCGCCGGGGCGGGGGTCGGTGAAGCCGGGCAGCTGCGTCGGCACACCCTGGCCGACCAGGACGGTCGGTTCGACGAACAGCCAGGCGCGGGAGTCGACGTGGCGGACGGCCGCGATCAGGCGGCGGTACATGGCGGCGAGCCGGCCCTGTTCCAGGGCGGCGGAGGCGGCGGCGAGCACGGCCGGGTCGGTCGGGTCGCCGTCCACCGGGCCGAACGGCTCGTTGAACAGGTCGTAGCCCAACAGGGAGCGGTGGCCGCGCAGTTCACGGGCGAGCCGGGTGTAGAAGTCGGCCTGCCAGGCGCGCAGGTCGGGGTCGTCGTAGAGGTGGCGGAAGGCGGCCTGGACGGCGGGCTGGAAGTAGCCGGCGAACCAGTCGTTCGGGTCGGGGGTGAACGGCAGGCCGTCGTCCCGCGTGGCCCAGGTCGGGATGCCGCGGTCGCCGCCGCCGAACGCCGGCCCGTAGACGTCCTGGTGGAAGTCGACGAGGGCGAGGACGCCGTACCGGTCGGCCCAGCCGAGGAGTTGGTGCAGGCGGTGCAGTTCGGCCGGGTCGAGGCGGCCGCGTTCGGGCTCCAGCCTGGTCCAGGAGACCGCCACCCGGATCAGCGTGAAGCCCTGCGCGGCCAGGGACTTGACGTCCGCCTCGGTGGTCTCGGCGTACTTGTCGAGGTTGAAGCCGCGCAGCTGGAGCCGGCGGCCCTGGGCGTCGGTGAGGGCGGTGCGGCCGTCCGGGCCGGTGGCCGTGCCGGTGGGAAACCGGGCAGGGCACGCCTGGTGGGCGGAGGCGCCGGGGGCGGCGGTGGCGGCGGTCAGGGTGGCGGTGGCGGCGAGCAGGAGGGCAACGGCGGTGCGGCGCAGGCACATCGGGACCTCGCACGGCGGGGGGTGGGGGCCCGATGATGCCCTCGGCGCTGCGCACGGCACAAGGGATTCGACGGCGGGGGATCGGCCGGGTCCGGGGCTCAGCCGGCGGCGGGCGGCTCCGCGGCCGGCTCGGCGGGCGCGGTCGGCAGGACGGCGGTCGGCAGGTCCGCGGCGGCGGCGAGGCGGCCCCAGAGCAGGTCGGCGAGGGCCTGCACCATGCGGGTGCGCGAGCAGGGCTTGGTCTCCAGCCACCAGTCCCCGGCCGCCAGCACCATGCCGGTGATGCCCCGGCCCCACGCCTCGGCGAGCAGGTCGCGGTCGGCGCCGAGGTCGACCTGGCTCTGCACGGCCCGGGTGATCTCCTCGGCGATCCGCCGGAGCGCGGGGGCGAGCGCGTTGCCGGCGCCGCTCGGGTCGCCGGGCTCGGGGTGGGTGAGCAGCCGGTAGACCTGCGGGCGGGCCTCGATGCCGGCCAGGTAGGTGTCCAGCACGTGCTCGACCCGGTCGCGGCGCTCCAGCGGTTCGGCGAGGGCGGCCCGGACGGCGGCCAGCAGGCCGCCGGTGTGGCGGTCGGTCAGGGCCTTGATCAGGCCGTTCCGGTCGCCGAAGTGCCGGTACAGGATCGGCTTGGTGATGCCGGCCTCGGCGGCGATGGCGTTCATGCTGGCGCCGGGGCCCTCCCGCTGGATGACCCGGTCGGCGGCGTTGAGCAGCTGCTCGCGGCGGGGCTCTCGGGACATGCGCTGCTCCTCGGGTGCGGGGTGGGCCCGGTGGTGGCACCGGGCGATCCGGCGGTGACACCGGGCGGTGCCGGGCGTTGACACCGGTTACCAATCAGTAGCAGACTCCGACGATGTTACCTGGGGTAACACCCCGGTCGGCCGTACCCCTTCTTCGGAGGCAAGCACCATGAGCAGCACGTTCTCGATGGACCCGGGTGCGGACCAGCTCGCCGTACGCGACTGGCTGCACGGCTTCGCCGCCGACGTGATCCGGCCGGCCGCCGCCGAGTGGGACGAGCGCGAGGAGACCCCCTGGCCGGTCATCCAGGAGGCTGCCAAGCTCGGCATCTACTCGCTCGACTTCTACGCCCAGCAGTACTTCGACCCGTCCGGCATCGGCATCCCGATCGCCATGGAGGAGCTGTTCTGGGGCGACGCGGGCATCGGCCTGTCCATCGTCGGCACCACGCTGGCCGCCGTCGCCGTGCTCGCCAACGGCACCGACGAGCAGATCGGCACCTGGACGCCGCAGATGTTCGGCACCCCGGACGACGTCAAGGTGGCCGCGTTCTGCTCCTCCGAGCCGGACGCCGGCTCCGACGTCTCCGCGCTGCGCACCCGGGCCGTGTACGACGAGGCCAAGGACGAGTGGGTGCTCAACGGCACCAAGACCTGGGCCACCAACGGCGGGATCGCCGCCGTCCACGTCGTCGTCGCCACCGTCGACCCGGAGCTCGGCGCCCGCGGCCACGCGTCCTTCGTCGTCCCGCCGGGCACCCCCGGGCTGAGCCAGGGCCAGAAGTTCAAGAAGCACGGCATCCGCGCCTCGCACACCGCCGAGGTCGTGCTGGACGGCGTCCGGGTGCCCGGCAGCTGCCTGCTCGGCGGCAAGGAGAAGCTGGACGAGCGGCTGGCCCGGGCCCGGGAGGGCGTGCAGAAGAGCGGCGGCCGGGGCAACGCGGCGATGGCCACCTTCGAGGCCTCCCGCCCGGCCGTGGGGGCGCAGGCGATCGGCATCGCCCGGGCCGCCTACGAGGTCGCGCTGGACTACGCGAGGACGCGCGAGCAGTTCGGCCGGCCGATCATCGACAACCAGGGCGTGGCCTTCCAGCTGGCCGACATGAAGACCCGGATCGACGCCGCCCGGCTGCTGGTGTGGCGGGCGTCCTGGATGGCCGTCAACAACCAGCCGTTCACCGCGGCCGAGGGCTCGATGTCCAAGCTGTACGCGGGCGAGACGGCCAAGTGGGTCACCGCGCAGGCGATGCAGATCCTCGGCGGCAACGGCTTCACCCGGGAGTACCCGGTGGAGCGGATGCACCGGGACAGCGCGATCTACTCGATCTTCGAGGGGACCAGCGAGATCCAGCGGCTGGTGATCGCCCGGGCGATCTCGGGGATGCCGATCCGCTGACTACCTGGTGGCCCAGAAGGTGAGCCCGGCGGTGAGCGCGCCCACCATCGCGCCGACGATCGTCTGCGCGGTGGTGTGGTCCCGCAGCACCACCCGGGACCAGCCGATCACCGCGACCACCGGGTAGAGCAGCAGCCACCACGGGCCGAGCGCGATCGCCAGGCAGACCACCGCGCCGCTGGCGACGGCCGTGTGCACGGAGACCTTCCACCACACGGTGATCACCAGGATCGGGATCAGCGAGGCGAACATCGCCGCGACCATGGCGGTCAGGTCGGCCGGGGCGTCCAGCCAGAGCATCACCGCGAAGCTGGTGGCGACCGAGCCCATGATGAACGGGATGACCGTCAGCCGGCGCTGCCGGTGGCCGACGTGCCGGTCCTCCAGGGTGCCCTTGCGGATGCCGCGCTGGATGAACAGGGTCGGGATGACGGCCGCGAAGAGCGCGGCGAAGGCCGCCCAGGCGATGCCCTTCCACCCGTAGCGCAGGCCGCCGAGCAGCGGCAGCATCGCGATGATCACGTTCTTCGGCTCGACGCCGTCGGTGACCCGCCGGGCCCAGATCGTCCTGCTGGTGGGGGCGGTCGTGGGCTCGGCCATGGTCTCGGTCATCGGGGGAGTGCTCCAGGCGGTCCGGATCGGGTTGGTCGGACGATCGTATTTCCCCGGGGCGGAGGGCTCGGAACCGGGGCGGAGGGCTCGGACCTGGGCAGACCTGGGGGCCGAGCGCTCAGAACCGGGGCGAGCGGCCCTCGAGGAAGGCGGCCAGCCCCTCCCGTACGTCCCCGGACTCCCGCGACCGGCGCTCCCAGGGGGCCAGCGCCTCCGCCGCCCGCTCCGGCGGGACGGCCAGGGCGGCCTTCACCGCGCCGATCGTCTGCGTCGAGCGCCCGGTCAGCACCCGGGCGAACTCCAGCGCGGCGGCGTCCAGTTCGGGGTCCGGCAGGACCCGCTCCGCGAGGCCCAGCGGCAGCGCGTCCCGGCCCGTCACCAACTCGCCCGAGAACAGCAGGTACTTGGCGCGGGCCGGGCCGACCAGCCGGGCCAGCCGCAGGGTCGGCACCGCCGGGTAGACCACGCCGAGCTTGGCCGGGGTGATCCCGAGCCGCGCGTCCTCGGCGACGAACCGCAGGTCGCAGGCGACGGCCAGCTGGCAGCCGCCGCCCACGCAGGCGCCCCGGACGGCGGCGATGGTCGGGTGCGGGAAGGCGGCCAGCGCCTCCTCGGCGGCGACGTTGACCGCGTGGTAGGCGTCCGCGCGGTCCGGATCGCCGTACACCTCGGCCAGTTCGGCGATGTCCGCGCCCGCGCTGAAGGTGCCGCCGGCGCCGGTCAGCAGCAGGGCGCGTACGCCCTCGTGCTCGGCGAGCAGCTGCAGGACCTTCGGCAGCGCCTGCCAGATCTCCAGGGTCACCGCGTTGCGCCGGTGCGGGCGGGCGAACTCCAGCACCGCGACGCCGTCCTCGCCGACGTGGGCGTGCAGCCCGTCGGCGTGGGCGGGCAGCGGGGAGCGGTCCCGCGTGAGCAGCGACTGGTCCATGCGCGCCTCCGGAAGTCGTGGTGCGCCCACTCTCTCAGGGCGTGTCGGCGCAGTAGTCGCCGAGCCCCCGCTCGACCAGGTCGAAGGCGCGGCGGGCGCGGTCGAGGGCCTCGGGCAGGGCGTCGGCGGCGCACTCGCCGGCCAGCATCCGGACCTGGTTCTCGGTGGTCAGCGTCAGCCGGGTGGCCAGCAGCTGGGCCCCGGCGACCCGGGCGACGAACTCGTCGTGGGCCGGGTCCTGGGCGAGCAGCTCGGCGGTCAGCTGGGCCTGGGCCTCGCGGCCGAAGCCGGCGGTGGCGCGCATCGCCAGGGCCGGGGTGTGGTGGACCAGCCGGACCACGTCGAGGACCACCTGATCGTCGTTCAGGCCGGTGGCCGGGTCGAACGCGGCGAGCGCGGCGAGGTAGTGCTCGCGCAGCGCCGTCACCGCCGAGGCGCCCGGGGCGCGCTCGCGCACCACCCGGGCGGGCTCGCCGAGGTGCTGCTCCATCGGGGCCATGACCAGGTCTTCCTTGGTCGGGAAGTAGTTGAAGACGGTCATCTTGGAGATCTCGGCGGCGGCGGCGATCTCGGCCACCGAGACCTGGTCGAAGCCCTTCGCGGCGAACAGGCCGATGGCGGTGCGCCAGATCTTGATACCGGTCTGGATCTTCTTCCGCTCGCGCAGGGGCAGCGCGTCGATGTCGCGGTTGTGGACGGGGCTGAAACCGGTGTGCGTCGCCATGACCTGACTGTACCAGGCTCAAAGATGATCCGGGATGAATGTTGTCCTCGGCTGAAAAATCGATCTGGATGAAGAATTGACTCAGTATAAGTAGTCCTGTCATGGTGGGGACGTGCCGCCGGGACCGCCCGGCCCGGCCCCGAACTCCAAGACCCCCGGGGGGACTTACCGATGGCGCCCGCTGCCCTGACGACACCCGCTGCCCTGATGACACCCGCCCGGCGCAAACTGGGCATGCTGCTCTGCCTGGTCACGATCGTCCTGGCCGTGCTCGACATGAACATCGTGTCGGCCGCCACCGTGCCGATCGTCCGCGAACTTGACCCGGTCCACGGCGTCGACCGGCTGCCCTGGCTGGTCAGCGCGTTCGCCCTCGCCGCGACCGCCCTCCTGCCGCTCTACGGCAAGCTCTGCGACGTGTACGGCGCCAAGCGCGTGCTGCTCGGCGCGGTCGGCACCTTCCTGGTCGGCTCGGCGCTCTGCGGGGCCGCGCAGACGATGGGGCAGCTGATCGCCTTCCGTGCCGTCCAGGGCGTCGGCGGCGGCGGGCTGATGAGCGTCACGATGGTCGTCATCGCCCACCTCAGGGACCCGGAGGTGCGCGGCCCCGGCAAGGGCGGTGCGATGGGCGGCATCGTCGCCGGCCTCGGGATGGCGATCGGCCCGCTGATCGGGGCGCTGTTCACCGACCACGTGAGCTGGCGCTGGATCTTCTACATCAACCTGCCGCTCGGCGTGCTCGTCATGGTCGGCACCGCCCTGGCGATCAAGCTGCCGCCGGCCGCGGGCCGCCGCGGGCTCGACTTCCCGGGCGCGGCCCTCGCCGCCGCCTTCGCCACCGGGCTGTTGCTGGTGACCGAGTGGGGCGGCAAGGACTACGCCTGGACCTCCCCGGTCATCCTCGGCACGGCCGCCGGCACGCTGGCCGCGCTCGGCCTCTTGCTGTGGCGCCAGGCCACCGCCGCCGAGCCGGTGCTGCCGCTCTCGCTGTTCCGGATCCGCGTGGTGCGGCTCGGCTTCGCCGTGCAGGGCCTGGCCGGGATGGGCATGACCGGCGCGATCATGTACGTGATGATTTACCTGCAGATCGCCCGGGGGATCGCCCCGACCTCGGCCAGCCTCTACCTGATCCCGATGGCGGCCGGGATGACCGCGATCGGCCTGCTGGTCGGGCGGCTGACCGCCCGCGGCCACTCGCCGCGCACCTTCCTGGTGGCCGGCGGCGGCTGCGCGGCGCTCGCCCTGGCGCTGCTCGGGCTCAGCGGGCCGGACACCGGCCTGTGGGCGGTGGGTGCCGAACTCGCCCTGCTCGGCGCCGGGTTCGGCCAGCTGATCGGGCAGCTGATCACGGTGGTGCAGGAGGCCGCCCCGCGGCACCAGCTCGGCGTCGCGACCACCGGCATCCGGTTCTTCCAGACCCTCGGCAGCGCCCTCGGCGCCGCGTTCTTCGGCACCGTGCTGGCCCGGGTCTTCGCGGCCGGCGAGCCCGGCCGCCCGCTCGGCGCGGTCCGGACGCTGACCGGCGCGGCCCGGGAGCACGCGGTGCGCAGCTTCACGGACGCCGTCGACGTGGTCTTCCTGACGGCGGGAGGGGTGATGGCGCTGGTGGTGCTGCTCGCGCTGCGGCTGCGCCCGGCGGACGTGGAGGTGCCGGACGCCCAGGCGCCGGAGCAGCCGATGCTCGCGGCCTGAGCACTCGGTACGGCGCGGGGCCCGGTGGACGGGGGATCGTCCACCGGGCCCTGTCACGTTTGGCTTCAGGCCTGGGGCTTCCACTCGGAGGCCAGGATCGACCAGATCTCCTTGTCGTGGCGGACGCCGTTGTGCAGGAACCACTCGCGCAGGGTGCCGTCCAGCCTCATGCCGACCCGCTCGGCGACGGCCCGGCTGCGGGCGTTGGCGGAGGAGCACCACCACTCGGCGCGGTGCAGGCCCCGGGTGGTGAAGGCGTGGTCGAGCAGCAGCCGGACGGCGCCGGTGATCAGCCCGCCGCCCTCGCCGGCCGCCTCCGTCCAGGCGCCGATCTCGCAGATGCCGGTCTGGGTGCTGAAGCTCACGAACATCACGCCGCCGACCAGCGTGCCGTCCCGCCAGATGCCGTAGATGCGGCCGCTGTCGCCGGCCAGCCGGTCGGCGTAGCGCTGCAGGGTGGCGCGGGCCGAGTCGAGGTCGGTCGAGAAGGTGGCCCACGGGATCCACGGGTCGGTGTGGGCCCGGGCACGGTCGATGTGGGCCAGGAACTCGGGGGCCTGCCACGGCTCCAGCGGGCGCAGTTCGGCGTTCTCGGCGAGCGGTACGGCGTACAAGGGCGGGCCTTTCCGTGGTGCGCGGTGTCGGGGGAGCGAACCGGCAGGCGGGTCGTTCCGGAGACCATTCATAACAAACGTTTGGTATGTACGATAGCCCCCATGACACCGGCCCGTGGAGACCATGACGCCCGCCGCCTCGAAGTCTCCGAAGGGGTCTGGCGGGTGCTCTCCACCCGCGGGTTCGAGGGGCTGACGCTGCGTGCGGTGGCCGCCGAACTGGGTGCCTCCACCGGTCTGTTGACGCACTACTTCCCCAACAAGCGGGCCCTGCTGGGCCACGCACTGGAGGAACTCGACCGGCGCTCCCTCTCCCGGCCCCGGCGCACCGACCCGGCCGACGGCACCCCGCCGCCGCCCGCCGGGCTGCCCCGGCTGCGGGCGGCGCTGCTCGACGTCCTGCCGCTGGACGAGGCGGCCGTGGCCGGCAACCGGATCTGGGTCGGCTCCTGGGACGTCGCCCTCGCCGACCCGGAGCTGGCCGCCGCCCACGCGGGCCGGTACGGGCGCTCGCGCGAGGCGCTGACGGCGCACGTGGCGGACGCCCAGCGGCTCGGCGAGCTGCCGGCCGGGGTGGACGCCGCCGCGCTGGCGGCGGGCGCGCAGGCCTTCGTCCTGGGGCTGGTGGTGCAGGCGCTGTTCGCGCCGGGGGAGTTCCCGCCGAAGCGGCAGACCGCGCTCCTGGACGCCTACCTGGCGGGGCTGGCCGGGCCGGCCGCGGGCTGAGTCTGCCGCGGGGTGGGTCGGCCGCGCGGTGGGTCGGCCGCGTGCTGGGTCGGCCGCGTGCTGGGCGGTGGGCCCGGGTCCCCGGGGAGGGATCCGAGGGGGATTCGCCCCGGATTTCCGTCGTTCGGCGGGCGTGGTGCGTTTGGTCCCGAACCGGCGCCGATTGCCCGAGTGGAGTTTCTGCTCGGACCATGACACGCATTGTCACGGGTTATGTGCGGTGAGTGTGCGGGGATTTCCCCGGCCGCCGCGGGGCCGCCAATGCGTCCGCCGCGGCGAGGGCCGGCGGGAAATGGCAGGTGGTGCCCCCAGCAGGATTCGAACCTGCGACCTACCGCTTAGAAGGCGGGTGCTCTATCCGCTGAGCTATGGGGGCGGGACGGACGGCGCCCGGGTGGGCGCGACCGTTGCCGGGATCGGGCGACGAGCGCGTGGGGCGCCCGTGTCCGGCCCCGTACCTGAGGGTGGGGGTGGGGGTTGGCGGGCCCTCGCCCTGTCGGGGACAGGATAAGGGTGTCCAGTTCCTCGGCCGGGTTCGACAGCACCGCCGTTGGTGTGTCGGCCCCGGAGGGGCGGTCCGATAATCGCAGGTGAACGCCGTGTGTGCAGCGGTCTGGCAGTGTTCCGTGCCGGACGTTGTGCAGTCGTTACGGGGCTGCCGCCTCACCCGTTATGGATTCGGCACGGAGAAAGTACCGCTTCCGGCGCGGGTGGGGGGCCGTATTCGGGTCCCTTCGGTCGGATGACGTGCGTGGACGGCGGCCGGACCGCGTTCCGGGGTGTACGGGCGGCGGCGGGAAGCGGCCGGATTGTTGTCATGGCCGCGAAGAGTCGGGGTGTCAGGGGGGTCGGAAGGCCGAAATTCACCCCCGCGAGTGACACGGGTTTTCCACAAGGCGGAGTTGTCCACAGGATTTCGGAACTTGTTGGCGGGGATTTCCGGGGAAGCGCACTCTCAACTCGCACCGGTCGATTCCGTACGGTGCATCGGCGAGAACGGAGAGTGCGCTGTGAACGAGACTCAGGTGACGGTCATCGGCAATGTCGCGACGGAGGTGACCTACGGCGAAACGGGCAGTGGTGTGCCGATGGCCAGCTTTCGGCTCGCGTCCACCGAGCGGCGTTACGACCGGCAGCGGGAGTGCTGGGTGGACGGTGACACCCAGTGGCTGTCGGTGACGGCCTGGCGGGCGCTGGCGGTGAATCTGATCGGCTCGCTCGCCAAGGGGGATCCGGTCGTGGTGAGCGGCCGGCTGCGGATGCGGGAGTGGGGTGAGGGGGAGGTCAAGCGTGCCAAGGTCGAGATCGACGCTCGATGGGTCGGGCACGATCTCACCCGTGGGACCTCGGCGTTCCGTTGGGCGTCGGGCGCGCGGGGGCATCCGTCGACCGGTGCCGGGGCGGTCGGCGGCGAGCCCGGCGGGCAGGGCGATGGCGAGGCGGTGCCGGGGTGGATCGCGGACGCACTGGCGGCGCGCAAGGCGTCCGCGCTGGCCTCGGGGTCAGGCCCGGGGGAGTCGGGTGTGGAGCCGGCGGGGGTGGCGGCTGGGGCGGCCGTGGCGTCCGGTGAAGGTGACGGAGTGTCCGGAAAGGGAAGTGGAGGTGGCGCGCAGGCGGCGCTGATCTGACTGGGAGTCGACCGGAACTGTCGACAAATATGTAGATCGAGGCGGTTGTTGCGCCCGCACGCGCAATCCCGCCCGGTTAACGGAAAGTGCCGGAGAGTTTCTGGCCGATCGTCAGCTTGTGTGGAAACTGGGAGGATTGATAACGATACAGATACGGAATCGTCCTGATTTGGCATGGGGGTTTGCGGGCCCCTGGGGCTCAATAGGATTCGTCTGGTTCATACCCCGCAGCGGCGCCACAGGGGGCGCCCGCGGCAAGGCAAGTCGGCGGGCTGCCCATCGGCACGGCCCGGCCCGGAGGGAAACCAGATGTTCCAGATGCAGGGGCGGAGTCTTCCCCGCATAGCAACTGTCATGCTCACGACCAGCCTGGCGCTGGGTGGGGGTCTGCTTGCGGCCGGTGCGGCGGCTGCGGCCGCACCGGGTGCCGGCGTGACCGCCGTCGTCGAGAACACGATGCTCGGCGAGAAGATCGATGTCGACGGTGGCAGCACCGTCGAGGGCGGTCTGTTCACCCTGAAGACGTCCAGTGGTGAGCTCCAGACCTACTGCATCGACTTCGGCAACCCGGTGTACCTCGACAGCCAGGCGAAGTACCAGGAGTCGGACTGGAAGTCGAGCTCGCTCGGCCGCAAGGACAAGGCGCAGGACGCCTCCAAGATCCGCTGGATCCTGGAGAACTCCTACCCGCAGGTCACCGACCTGGAGAAGCTGTCCAAGGACGCCGCCGTCGACGGTCAGCTGAGCAAGGAGGACGCCGCGGCCGGCACCCAGGCCGCGATCTGGAAGTTCTCGGACGGCAAGGACGCCGTCCCGCAGAACTCCAAGGCCAGGCAACTGCGCGACTACCTGATCGGCGACAAGAACAAGGGCATCGCCGCCGAGCCCAAGCCCTCGCTCACCCTCGCCCCGGACGTCTCCGGCAAGTCGGGCAGCAAGCTCGGCCCGTTCACGCTCAACTCCAGCGCCGGCCAGGTGAAGCTGGCGGTGAACGGCAACTCCGCCGACAAGATCAAGGTGCTCGACAAGGACGGCAAGCCGGTCGGCGACGCCCTGAACGGCCCCATCGCCAAGGACACCCAGCTCTTCCTGGACGTCCCGGCCGGCACCCCGGACGGCGGGGCCGTCCTCACCGCCTCCGCCGAGACCGTCGTCCCCAGCGGCCGGGTCTTCCTCAGCGAGGGCTACACCCCCGAGAAGCACAGCCAGACCATGATCCTGGCCGGCTCCAGCAAGCTCAGCGTGAGCGCCAACGCCAAGGCCAACTGGAAGCAGGGCAAGGGCGCGCTGATCGACAGCATCGCCCAGGTCGAGTGCGAGAACAGCGGCGTCCGTGTCTCGGTCGCCAACGGCGGTGACGAGGCCGCCACCGTCACGGTGAAGCCGGGCAAGGACCTGACCGTCCAGCCGGGCAAGACCGAGAGCCTGCTCCTCACGGTCGCCAACAAGGCCGCCTACGACATCACCGTCACCGGCCCGAACGGCTACACCAACAACTTCAAGGGCATCCTGGACTGCAAGTCCGCCACCACCCCGGTGACGCCGTCGTCCGGCCCGTCCACCCCGGGCGCCTCCGGCGCGCCGACCACCCCGGCCGGCACCCCGTCCAAGTCGTCCAGCACCGCCCCGGCTCCGGCCGTCACCAGCTCGGCCCCGGGTACCGGCGGTCTGGCCCAGACCGGTGCCAGCAGCAACACCCCGATCCTGGCCGGCGTCGCCGGCGCCCTGGTCATCGCCGGTGGTGCCGCGGTCTTCTTCCTGCGTCGCCGTGGCCGCCACGGTGGCAACGCCGCCTGAACCGGTAGCGCCGACCAGCAGTAACCCCTAGCCACGGCCCGGCTCCCCGCACCCGCTGCGGGGGGTCGGGCCGTCGGCCTTCCACCGCCGCGTCCTCTTCCACCGCCGTGTCCCGGATACCCCCCAGGGGCACCCGGGCGGTTCGGGGCTCCCGGCCGGGTGCGGCACAATGGAAGGCTGCAAGCCGAATACTCCCGACGACGCCGGAGCGATCTCACGTGGCGGAATACATCTACACGATGCGCAAGGTGCGCAAGGCTCACGGAGACAAGGTCATCCTTGACGACGTGACGCTCAGCTTCCTCCCCGGGGCGAAGATCGGCGTCGTGGGCCCCAACGGCGCGGGTAAGTCCACCGTTCTGAAGATGATGGCCGGCCTGGAGCACCCCTCCAACGGCGACGCCTTCCTCTCGCCCGGGTTCACCGTCGGCATGCTGCTCCAGGAGCCGCCGCTCGACGAGACCAAGACCGTCCTGGAGAACGTCGAGGACGGCGTCAAGGAGATCAAGGGGAAGCTCAACCGCTTCAACGAGATCGCCGAGCTGATGGCCACCGACTACTCGGACGCGCTGCTCGACGAGATGGGCAAGCTCCAGGAGGACCTGGACCACGCCAACGCCTGGGACCTGGACGCCCAGCTGGAGCAGGCCATGGACGCCCTGGGCTGCCCGCCCGGCGACTGGCCGGTCACCAAGCTCTCCGGTGGTGAGAAGCGCCGCGTCGCGCTCTGCAAGCTGCTGCTGGAGGCCCCCGACCTGCTGCTGCTCGACGAGCCCACCAACCACCTGGACGCCGAGTCGGTGAACTGGCTGGAGCAGCACCTGGCCAAGTACCCCGGTACCGTCGTCGCCGTCACCCACGACCGGTACTTCCTGGACAACGTCGCCCAGTGGATCCTGGAGCTCGACCGCGGCCGCGCCTACCCGTACGAGGGCAACTACTCCACCTACCTGGAGAGCAAGCAGTCCCGTCTCAAGGTCGAGGGCCAGAAGGACGCCAAGCGCGCCAAGCGACTCAAGGAAGAGCTTGAGTGGGTCCGCTCCAACGCCAAGGGCCGCCAGGCGAAGTCCAAGGCGCGTCTGGCCCGCTACGAGGAGATGGCGGCCGAGGCGGACAAGATGCGGAAGCTGGACTTCGAGGAGATCCAGATCCCGCCGGGCCCGCGCCTGGGCAGCGTCGTCATCGAGGTGGAGAACCTCTCCAAGGCCTTCGGTGAGAAGATCCTGATCGACGACCTCAGCTTCACCCTGCCCCGCAACGGCATCGTCGGCATCATCGGCCCCAACGGCGCCGGCAAGACCACGCTGTTCAAGATGCTCCAGGACATGGAGACCGCGGACTCCGGCAAGGTCAAGGTCGGCGACACGGTCAAGATCAGCTATGTCGACCAGTCCCGCGCCAACATCGACCCGAAGAAGACCCTCTGGGAGGTCGTCTCCGACGGTCTGGACTGGATCAACGTCGGCCAGGTCGAGATGCCGTCCCGCGCCTACGTGTCCGCCTTCGGCTTCAAGGGCCCGGACCAGCAGAAGCCGGCCGGCGTGCTTTCCGGCGGTGAGCGCAACCGCCTGAACCTGGCGCTCACCCTCAAGCAGGGCGGCAACCTGCTGCTCCTCGACGAGCCGACCAACGACCTCGACGTCGAGACGCTCTCCTCGCTGGAGAACGCCCTGCTGGAGTTCCCCGGCTGCGCCGTGGTCATCTCCCACGACCGCTGGTTCCTCGACCGAGTGGCCACCCACATCCTCGCCTACGAGGGCGAGAGCAAGTGGTTCTGGTTCGAGGGCAACTTCGAGTCGTACGAGAAGAACAAGATCGAGCGGCTGGGCGCCGACGCCGCCCGCCCGCACCGGGCCACCTACAAGAAGCTGACCCGGGGCTGACATCCAGCTGTCACGACGGCCCGGCAGACTGCCCTCCGGGGCGGCCTGCCGGGCCGCGGCCCGCCGCCACCTTCCGGCGGCGGGTGATTGGACACCGAGGAGAACACCTGTGGCCCGCCACATCTACGCCTGCCCGCTGCGCTGGTCCGACATGGACGCCTTCGGGCACGTCAACAACGCGGTCTTCGTGCGCTACCTGGAGGAGGCCCGGATCGACTTCATGTTCACCCAGGCCGCCGCGGCCGGCGCCGGGGAGTTCGCGGGCGGGTCGGTCGTGGCGCGCCACGAGATCGACTACAAGCGGCCGTTGGTGCACCGCCCGGAGCCGGTCACCATCGAGACCTGGGTGACCAAGATCGGCGTCGCCTCGCTGACCGTGTCGTACGAGATCAAGGACACCGCCGAGGACGGCAGCGACCTCGTCTACGTCCGGGCGTCCACCGTGGTCGTCCCCTACGACCTGGCCGAGCAGCGCCCGCGCCGGATCTCCGAGGTGGAGCGGGAGTTCCTCAGCCAGTACATGGACGAACGCAGCATGGACGAACGCAGCATGGAAGATCGCAGCATGGAAGATCGCAGCATGGACGAACGCAGCATGGACGAGGAGCCGGCTGTCGCCGCTGCCTGAGCCGACTGCACACACCTACCGATTCGAGCTGAACCGCGTTGACCAGCACCGCCCGTCTCGCTCTGACCGACGCCGGCGAGGCCGCCGACCTCGCCGCCTTCCTGCTGCGCCTGCTGCGCTTCGACAAGGCGGCGGCGGTGCGGCTGCGGGCGGTGGCCCCGGTCGAGGGGGACGGCGTGGTGGCGGTCTTCGGGCGGCTGCCGCTGGGCGGTTCGGGCGCGCTGGCGATCCGTACCGCCCGGGTGACCGGGCTCGGCGAGCCGGTCGACCTGACCGTGTCGGCGGGCCAGTTGCTGGACGGCGTGGACGGCGAGGCGGGCACCGTCACCCTGCCCGCGCCGGTGACCGGCCCGGCCTGGGCCGGGCTGCTGCCGCCGCGCACCGGCTGGCGGCCGCTGGGCGAGCCGCCGGTGGACCGGGTGTACCCCGAACTGATGGCCGGCGTACGGGAGTTCCGCGAGCGCAGCGAGGCCGTTCCGGCGCACCACCGCAGCCGTGCGGTGCTGGACGAGCTGGCCGACGAGATCTGGTCCCGCCCGGTCTCGGCGCTGCCGGAGCTGCCGCTGCGGGCCGTCCATGCCGCCTACGTGATCGGCTTCCTGAAGCCCGACGCCCCGCTGACGGTGCACCGGGCGGGCGGCTGGCTGCGGTTGAGCGCCCCGGCCGGGTCGGTGGCGGTCCGCACGGCGGCCGCCCCGGGCGCGGGGCTGGGGCTCAGCCCCGTCCGGTAGTTCGGCTGGTTCAGCCCTCGGTGTTGATCATCGAGGCGGCGGCGTAGGTGAGGTAGTCCCAGAGCTGCCGCTCGGCCTCGGCGGGCAGGGCGAGGTCGTCCACCGCCGCCCGCATGTGCCTGAGCCAGGCGTCGTGCGCCGCGCGGTTCACCTTGAACGGGACGTGCCGCATCCGCAGTCGCGGGTGGCCGCGGTGCTCGCTGTAGGTGCGCGGGCCGCCCCAGTACTGCATCAGGAACAGGGCCAGCCGCTCCTCGGCCGGGCCGAGGTCCTCCTCGGGGTACATCGGCCGCAGCAACTCGTCCTCGGCGACGCCCTGGTAGAACCGGTGCACCAGCCGCCGGAAGGTCGGCTCGCCGCCGACCTGGTCGAAGAAGGTCTCCTCGCTGAGCGTGCCACGCCGGATCTCGTTCACCCGACCATGGTCGCAGACGTCGACGGGGCCGTACACCGGGACCAAAGGCGTACGACCCCGCGGGGCACAGCGGTCAGGGGCTCAGCGGCCGGAGCGCGTCGGTCACACGTCGTCCCACTTGAACAGCTTCGCCGAGATGAGCGTCAGCACGACCGCGAACCCCAGCAGGATGCCCATGGTCGGCAGGGCGTCCATGACACCGCCGCCCCGGCTCAGCACGGACCCGGCGGCGTCCACCAGGTGCCGCAGCGGCAGCGCCTCCGAGATGGTCTTCAGCCAGGTCGGCGCGTCGTCCATCTTGAAGAAGGAGCCGGACAGGAACGACATCGGCAGCACGATGATCTGCGAGATGCCGTTGGCCGCCTCCTCGGTCTTGGCGATCGAGCCGGCCAGCAGACCGATCGACATGAAGGCGATCGTCGCGCAGATGACCAGCGGGATGATCAGCCACCAGTTGCCGGTGAGCTTGAGCCCGAAGTACGGCGTGGTGGCGACCACCAGGAAGATGGCAGTCTGGGCGAGCGCGGTCACCGTCGACACCACGACCCGCGAGGCGATGACCGAGAAGGCGCTCACCGGGGCCAGCCGCAGCCGGCGGAGCACCTTCTTCTGCCGCCAGCCGACCAGGGTCAGCGAGGCGCCGAACACGGCGCCGGTGGCGACGGCCCAGCCGAGCAGGCCCGGGGTGAGGAACTGGATCGGCTTGAGCGACTGGTCCTCGACCTGGGTCGCGTCCAGGGTGAACGCCGGCGGCTTGCCGGTGGCCTCCTTGTAGGCGGCCTGGTTGGCCTGCTGGACGATCGAGTTGAGGATGCCCTGGACCGAGCCGGCGCGGACCTGGTCGGCGGTGCTGAAGCGCAGCTCGATCCTGCCGTCCGGGTCCTGCTTGATCACCGCGTCCAGGTCGCCCTTGCGGACCTTGGTCAGCGCGGCCGACTCGTCGTCGACCTTGCTGATCTGCAGGACCTTCTCCAGCTCGGTCCGGCCCTCGCCCTGCACCGAGTCCAGCACCTGCACCGCGCCGACCTGGGCGACCTTGGCGTGCGGGCTGGTGGCGCCCTTGAGCAGGGTGCCGAACAGCAGCAGGAACATCAGCGGGAACAGCATGACGAAGAAGAGCGCGCTGCGGTCGCGGCGGAAGGACAGCAGCATCGCCCGGGACAGGCTCCAGAACGCGCTGACCCGCTCCCGGCCGGCGTCGGCGCCGTTGCCGGCCGAACCGCCGCGCTGGGCGGGCACCTTCGGCTCGGTGGACGTGGTGGGACTCATGCGCCCGCCTCGCTTCGCTCGGCAGGGGCATTCGCCCGTACGCACCTCTTGATGATGAACTCGCTCCGCTCGCTCATGCTCCTACCTCGCTTCGCTCGGCAGGGGCATTCGCCCATGTACACCTCTTGATGATGAACTCTCCCCCAGCCTTTGGCCGGGGGTACCCCCGTCGCTCGCTCATGCGCGGTACTCCCGCCCGGTCAGCTGGAGGAAGACGTCCTCCAGGGTGGCGCCGCGCACTTCGAGGCCGCGCAGCGCGTTCTGCTCGGCCAGGACGGCCAGGATCGGGGCGGGGAGGCGGGTGGAGACGGACAGCGAGACGCCGTCGTCCTCCAGGGCGGCGATCTCGGCGCCCGCCGCGGTGAGCAGCTCGCGCGCCCGGTCGACGGCCAGCTGGCCGGACTCGACGGTGATCCGGACGGTGTCGTCGAGCTCACGGATCAGCGCCGCCGGGGCGCCTGTGTGCAGGATCTTCCCGTGGTCCATGATCGAGACCCGGTCGCAGAGCACCTCGGCCTCGTCCAGGTAGTGGGTGGTCAGGACGACCGTGCGGCCCTCGCGGTTGATGTCCCGCAGGAGGTCCCAGAGGTTGCGGCGGGCCTGCGGGTCGAGGCCCGTGGTGGGCTCGTCGAGGAAGACGAGCTCCGGGTCGTGGGCCAGCGCGCAGGCGATCGACAGGCGCTGGGCCTGGCCGCCGGACATCTCCTCGGTCATCGACCCGGCCTTGTCGGCCAGGCCGACCCGCTCCAGCATCGCGTCGGCCCGCTTGGGACCGGTCCCGTAGAACGACGCGAAGGTGCGGATGGTCTCCCGGGCCGTCAGTTTCCGGAAGAAGGCGGAGGCCTGGAACTGCACGCCGATGCGCGGCAGCAGTTTCGGATTGCGGGGCCAGGGGGCCATCCCCAGGAGCTCGACCCGGCCCTCGTCCGGCTTGCGGATCCCTTCCAGGATCTCCAGTGTGGTGGTCTTCCCGGCGCCGTTGGGGCCCAGGATTCCGTAAAATTCGCCGGCTTCGACGGTGAGTGACACCCCGTCGACAGCCTGCACGTCCCCGTACCGCTGGCGGATGCCGTCAGCGGATATAGCTGCAGTCATGTGGCCTGAGCCTACGGGTATTCAAAGGCCCTGGGCAGACTCGGGGCAAGCTTTTTGAAGATCATCTTGCCTTGACGGGAACAGCTCGGGCCGGACGGACGTTGAAGTCCGCCCGGCCCTGCTGATGGCCACTCAGGCGCGGTGCGGTCAGGCGAGGTACGGTCAGGCGCGGTGCACCGTGATGGTGGTCCACGCGCCGATGTGGATCCGGTCGCCGTCGTTCAGCGGGATGGCGACGTGCGGGGCGACCGGCTCGGCGCCGCCGTTCATCGTGGTGCCGTTGGTCGAGTCCTGGTCGACCAGCACCCAGCTGCCGTCCGCCTGTTCGGCGAGCAGCGCGTGCTGGTGCGAGGCGCCCGGGTCCTCCGGGGGCACCGACAGGTCGATCTCCGGCACGGTGCCGCGGTGCTGGCTGCGCCGGCCGATCCGCAGCTGGCCGCGGCCGGTCAGCGGGATGCGCCGCTCGGGGCAGTACGGCGGGAAGAACAGGCCGGCCGCCTCGGGGCCGCTACGGGCCATCATCTCGGTGAAGTACTCGCGGTCGGCCGCGACCACGGCGATCCAGTTGGTCCGCACCGGCTCCGGCTGCGGGGCCTCCGCGTGCGACTGCGGAGGCATCGGCGGGGCCAGGTTGAACGAGGTGCCGAAGTCGCGGTTGCCGGGGTCGGCATAGACCGGCCCGGAGTCCTCGCGGACCGGGGCCTCCGGGAACGCGCCCTCCGGCGGAGGGTAGCCGTAGGTGTGCGCGGGGGGCATGGGCTGCCGCTGGAGGCCGTCCGGCTGCGCCGGCGGGGCGGTGCCTCCGTACGCCGCCGGGATGTTCAGCGGGGCCGGCGGCTGGACCGGCGGCGGCACCGGGGCGCCGGTACCCGCGGCCGGGGCCTGCCGCCGCGAGGGCGTGGACAGGTCGTAGTCGTACCCGCACTCCTCGCAGAACCGGCCGGTCTGCGGGCTGCGGCAGATCGGGCAGACCACCAGGCCCTCGGTGAGACCCTGCGGCATGGGCGGAGGCGGCGGCACGGCCCCGGGCGGCATCGTGCCGGGCGGCGGCACCGCGCCCGGCGGCATCGGCGGAGGCGGCATGGGCGACCCGTACGGTGCGCCCCCGTGCTCCGGGTACCCGGCGGGTGCTCCGGGCGCGGGCATGCCTCCGTGCGCCCCCGGGTGGGCCCCGGGCGGCGCCGGGAGCGGCGGAGTCATCGGAAAGCCGCAGAAGTCGCACCAGTCCTCGGCCTGCGACTCATGGCCCCTCGGGCAGATCGGCATCAGGTCCCCCTCAATACGAGCCGGCTTGGGGCGGCGGTCGCGCCGGGTCGCGGCCCGGTCACGTCTTCAGCGGTCACTTTCGGCGGTCACTTCTTCACACGTACCGTCTTGGTCGACCGGGTCTCAAGGGTCATCGAGTCGGCCTCGCTCACGTTCTTACGGAACCGAACCGTACCCTCCTTCGCGTCGACGACGTCCACCACCTTCTGGAGCAGCTTGTAGGTGCCCTCGTTCCCGGTCGCGTGCGCGATCCGGACGGCGGCGCCGAGCTTGGCGGTCGCGGTGTCGACGTCCCCGGCGCGGTGCGCCTCCAGGCCCTCCTGGATGGAGGAGGCGAGCTCGGCCTGCCCGGTGTAGTGGGCGACCTGCGGGCTGATCCGGGTGGAGGAGGCGAGGTCGTCGGTCCAGACGGCCTTGACCAGGCCCTGGGAGAGCACCTCGGGGGTGCCGCCGCCGGACTGCGAGGGCAGCACCAGGCTGATCCGGGCGGCGAGCATCTCGTTGCCGATGGAGGCGGCCGGGACCTCGACGCAGACGTGGTAGTCGCGGCTCTCGTCGCCCCAGGAGCCGGTCGGGTAGTCGCCGGCCCGCGGTCCGGCCTCGGCGCGCCGGGCGGTGAGGTCCTCGACGGCGGGGGCGACCTGCTTGACGAACTTGACGCTCGCGTTGGCCGGGGTCCAGATCCGCAGGGCGACGTCGGCGACCTGCTTGCCCATGGCGCCGGCCATCATCGAGCGGAAGTCGTCGGCCAGGCCGCCCGGTTCGGCGACGATGTCGACGGTGCCGAGCAGCGCGGAGGAGATCTTGCGCAGCTCGTCGATCCGCCAGTCGGTGCCGACGCCGCGGCAGTCGGCGGTGAAGTGGCCGGTGACCCGCTCGATGTTGCGCTCCAGGTCGGCCGCCGACTCGTGCTCGTTGTTGCCGTCGGTGAGCAGGATGGCGTGCCGGATGGCGATGTCGCGGCGGGTCAGGAAGAGCTTGTCGGCCTTGGCCAGCCAGGTGCCCATCGCGGTGCCGCCGGCCGCGGTGAGCCGGCGCAGCGCCTCCTTGGCGTGGCCGCGGGTGGTGGCGGAGGCGATCGCGAGGGTGCCGTCGCCGGGGTAGATGTCGCGGGCCTCGTGGGTGCCGGCGACCACGGCGAAGGCGACGCCGTCGCGCAGCGCGTCGACGGCGGCGGCGGTGGCCTCCCGGGCGCCGTTGATCTTGGTCTTGGGGTAGTCCATCGAGCCGGAGCAGTCGACCATGATCACCACGGCGGCGGAGGCGCCGGCGCCCTGCGGCCCGGCGTCGGTGATGCCGAGCGGACGGCCGCCGGAAGTGCCGCCGCCGGTCGCGGTGACGGTGACGATGGCGTTGACCTCGCGGGCGCCGTCGGCGAGGAACTCGTTCTGGAAGATGTCCACGTCGAACCTGGGCAGGTTCGGCTTAGCCAGTGTTGCCATGGGTCGGTGGCTCCCGTCGGGATGAGGGGTCGGTACGGATCGGTCGGTGGGCGGCCCGCCGGTCGGGCCGGCGGGCCGTGGGTGCCGGGGCTTCCGGCGGGCGGGTGCCGGCGGAAGCGGCGGCGGGACTGCGGGTGCCGTCAGGCCGTCGGCGGGTGCGGCGGCTGCGGCGGGACGGCCGGGACCGCCGGGGGCACCGGCGGTGCGGGCGGGGCCGGGGGCAGCGGGGCGGCGGGGGAGCCGATCACCGGGAGGTCCGGCAGGGTCGGCTCGTAGTCCGCGTAGTCGTCGCCGTCGTCACCGGTGCCGTCGTCCGTGCCGCCCGCGGGCTTCGGTGCCGCGCCCGCCGGGGTGATCACCGGCAGGTCGAGCGCGGTCGGCGTCTGCTCCGCCTCGGCGAGCGACGCCGCGTCCGCGGGCGGGTCGATCGGCAGGACCGCGACCGTGATGTTGTCGTGGCCGCCGGCGGCGACCGCGAACTTCACCAGGGTCTGCGCCGCCGCGAGCGGTTCGGTGCGGGCGTCCGGCCGGACGTAGTACGCCAGGTCGGTGGCGGCCTCGGCGTAGTTCCACAGGCCGTCGGTGCAGATCAGCAGCACCCCGGGGACGTGCGGGGTGAAGTCGAGGGTGTGCGGGACGACCTCCTCGGCGTCGGCGCCGAGCCAGCCGGTGATCGCGTGGGCGCGCGGGTCGGCGTAGGCCTCGGCCTCGCCCATCAGCCCGGCCTCGACCATCCGGGCCGCCCAGGAGTCGTCCTGGGTGAGCCGGAACGGCTCGGCGGCGGCCCGGTCGTCCGGGATCCAGTAGGCCCGGGTGTCGCCGACCCAGCCGATGGTGACCCGGCCGCCGGCCGCTATCGCGCTGACGAAGGTGCAGGCGGGTGCGTTGAGGTCGGGCCGGGCGGGCCCGGCGCCGTCCTGGGCGAGGTCGGCGACCGCCTTGGCGGCGTCGGCGATTGCCCGGCGCATCGCGGCGCCGGGCTCCCGGCCCGCCTCCAGGGCGCTCAGCAGCGACTCGGAGGCGGCGTCGACGGCCGTCTCGGAGGCCTCGTCCGGGCGGTCGGAGGAGGAGACGCCGTCGCACACCACGGCGATGACGACCGGCTCGCCGCCGGGCAGCGAGGTGGCGGCGACGGTGAAGGAGTCCTCGTTGCGGTGGTGGCGCACGCCGCGGTCGCTGACCCCGGCGACGCCCCCGAGGGCCTTCTCCATGTGGTCGCGCGGGCGCGGCTGGGCGCCGCCGCAGGCCTCGCAGTAGCCGTCGGCGGTGACCTGCGGCAGGCCGCAGTGCACGCAGACCGGCCCGTGCTGCGACGGGACGGCCTCGGAGTGGGCTGCGGCCCAGCTCGCGGGCATCGCGCCCGGGGCGGGCCGGCCGTCCCGGCCGGTCCCGCAGGCGCCGCAGAAGGCGTCCTCCGGGTCCAGCGGCTCGGAACAGCTCGGGCACACGGTCTGCTGCGGCATCGGCTACACCCACGTCCTGGGGCGGGCGCGGTTGGCCCGCTCCACCATCTCGATCCTGGTCTCGGCCCGGTCGGCCAACCGGGCGAGTACCCGGTAGGACTGTTCCAGGGCGAAGCGCAGTTCCCGCTCGTCCGCGGGCCGTCCCAGCACCGTCGGCCGGGCGGGCCCGGACGGCCCGCCGGAGCCGGCGGAACCCGCGGTGACCCAGCCGAGGGCCGCGTGCAGCACCTCGACGGACAGCTCCTCGCGGCGGCGGTCGTCCAGCCGAAGCGCCGTCAGCTGGTCGGAGCCGGCCGCGAGGTCGGTGCCGAGCGGCTCGGTGGCGTCCCGTTCGCGCAGCCGGGCGCGGACGGCGGCGATCCGGGCGGCGGTGTACTGGCTGGAGGTGGCCGGGACGGACTCCAGGACGCGGACGGCGTCGGGCCGGTCGCCCTCGCCGAGGCGGACCCGGGCGAGGCCGAAGGCGGCGCTGAGGTAGGACTGGTCGGTGGTCCAGACGAGCCGGTAGAACTCGGCCGCGTCGCCGGCGTCGCCGAGCAGTTCGGCGCAGATGGCGAGGGCCAGCTTGGGTGCGCTCTCGCCGGGGAAGGCGTCGTAGACCGCGTCGAAGGCCTCGGCGGCGGCGCGCAGCGAGGACGCGTCGGGGGCACCGGGGCCGTCCGGGCCGGCTGCGGCGCCGACCAGGGCGGCCAGGCCGCGGTACCAGACCACCCGCCAGTCGTCCGGGTGGTCCTGCTCCAGCGCGGCGAGCGCGGCCACGGCCTCGGTGCGGCGGCCGAGTTCGAGCTGGGCGCGCAGCTCGCGAAGCCGGCGCTCGACGGAGTCGGACGGCGCGCCGGCCAGCGCCGCGAGCGCCTCCTCGGGGTCGGTGGCGAGCAGCGTGGCGAGGAAGCCGGCGTTGGGGTCGGCGGGGTCGACCCGGGGGACGGGCAGCGCGAGGGCGGCGGCGGCCGGGTCGAGGGCGGCCACCCGGAGCTGCCCGGCCTGCTCGGTGGGCAGTACCAACTCGGTGTCGACGACGCGCAGTTCGGGCCCGAACAGGGTGGAGAGCGCGGGCCGGGGCCGGCCGTCCTGGAGGGCCAGGATCTCGCGCAGCACGCCGGTGAGCTGGTCGGCCATCTCCTCGGCGGAGGCGAACCGGCGGGCCGGGTCCGGGTCGGTGGCGCGGACCAGGAAGCGGTAGTAGGACTCGTAGCGGGCGAAGACCTCGACGTCCTCGGGGCCGGGCAGCGAGTCGCGGTAGGTGGTGCTGTAGCCCTGGAAGTCGAAGGTGAGCACCGCGAGGGTGCGGGCCACGGTGTAGAGGTCGGAGGCGGGCGAGGGACCGACGCCGGCGATCTCCGGGGCCTGGTAGCCGACGGTGCCGTAGATCGGGCCGTCGTGGTCGAGCCGGCAGACCGCGCCCATGTCGATGATCTTGAGCGTGTCGCCGCTCTGGATCACGTTGTCGATCTTGAAGTCGCAGTAGATCAGGCCCCGGCTGTGCAGGTACCCGAGCGCGGGCAGCGCCTCCAGCGCGTACGCGATCGCCACCTCCACCGGCAGCGGCTCGCGCCGGCCGTCCGCGGTGCGGCGCTCGTTGGCGATGTCCTTGAGCGACTTGCCGCCGACGAACTCCATGACGATGTAGCCGTCGGTGGAGCCGCTGCCCATGTCCAGGTGCTCGGCGAAGTTGATGATCCGGACGATGCTCGGGTGATCCACCTCGGCCAGGAAGCGCCGCTCGGCGACGGCCGCGGCCAGCGCGTCCTCGTCCCCGGTGTTCAGCAGGCCCTTGAGCACGACCCACTTGTCGTTGACCCGGCGGTCCACCGCCAGGTAGATCCAGCCGAGGCCGCCGTGCGCCAGGCAGCCCACCACCTCGTACTGGCCGCCGACCAGGTCCCCGCGGCGCAGCTTGGGCGTGAACGAGTACACCGTCCCGCACTTGGTGCAGAACCCGTCCGGGCGGCCCGGGCGGCCGTTCTTCTCCCGGCCCACCGGGGACTCGCACTTGGCGCAGTAGCGCTTGCGCTCCGGCACCTCCGGGTTCTCCAGCACCGCCAGCGACGGGTCGGCGGTCTCCACGGTCGGGACGGTCACCAGGCCGGCGCCGAGCCGGTTGCGGGTGCCCGCGCTGCCGCTGCCGCGGGTGCTGCGCACCGAGACCGAGCGGCTGCTGCCGGTGCGGGTCGAGCGGTGCGAGCGGGAGCGGCCGGACATCGAACGGGACGAACCGGTGCGCGTCGAGCGCACCGAGCCGCTGCGCGCCGACTCCCCGGAGACCCGGGCCGAGGGCACGTACGGCTGGGTGAGCCCGGTGTCGCCGCCGGGCGCGGTGAGGCCGCACTCGTCGCAGTAGCCGTCCGCGTCGATCGTGCCGGAGCAGTCGCGCGGGCAGGGGGAGCCGGGGCCCGCCGGCGCCTTCGAGGGATTCGCGGGACTCGGGGGAGCGGCGGTCGCGGTCTTCGTGCTACCGCCGCCCGCCGGAGCCAGCCCGCACTCGTCGCAGTAGCCGTCGGCGTCGATCGTCCCCGTGCCGGTGCAGTCCGGCCGTACGCACGCCTCGCCCATCAACCTCAGCCCCCCTGTACCTGTCCGTCGACCGGCGTCTGGCCGGTCTCCTCGTGTGCGGGCTCGGCGTGCGCCGGCCGCAGCGACTGCTGGAAGCGGGCCACCGCGGCGGCCGCCGCCCGCAGGTCGCAGGGCGCGCTCCACAGCAGCCAGCGCGCCTTCTCGTACCGCTCGATCACCTCGGGGTCCTCGGAGACCCGCAGCCGGCCGGCCATCGCCCTGTATGCGTCCAGCCGGCCGCGCAGTTCCGCCCGTACGGCCAGCGGCTGGGTCACCTCGGTGAGCGACTGCCGGGCCCGGGCCAGCTCCTTGGCTGCGGCGTCCTCCAGCGCGTCCAGCAGCGGCGCCAGCCGGCCCCACTGCCCGCCCTGGCGCAACTCCAGTGCCACGACGATCCGTTCGCGCAGCGCCGAGGCGGGCCCCGGCACGGCCGGCACGTCGCTGGCGGCTATCTTCGCCAGCACCTCGCCGCGCGCCCGGCGGGCCTCGGCCAGCGTGGCATCGGCCCGCTGGAGCAGGTCGCCGACGCCCTGCAGGCGCTCCTCGGCGTCGTCGCGCAGCCGCAGCAGGTTCTCCAGCTCCAGCCGGACGCCGTCCAGCGCCCGCCCGGCCCGGTCGAACCGCTCGGTGTCGACCATCCCGGACGGGGAGGCGAACGCGCTGCCCTCCGGCACGGTGCCGCGCTGGGCGGGCACCCGGGCCGGGCGCCACAGTGCCAGCGGGTCGCTGCGCACCTCGGTGCGCAGCTCCGTCAGGTCGGCGTCCAGCCCGGCCAGGTCGTCACCCAGCGGGTGGCTGCCGGGGTGCACGCCGAGCGAGGCGGCCAGGGTCTGGACCCGGTGCAGTTCGGCGAGCAGCAGGTCGATCCGGGCCGGCAGCGCGGACCAGACCGCGTCGGCGGCGCTGACCACCTCCAGGACGCTGGCGTACCAGGAGTTCATCCGGGCCACCAACGCGTCCAGGCTGATCCGCTCGACCAGCTTGGCGGGCGCGCCGAGCAGCTGCGGGACCTCCGGCAGCGCGCCGCCCGGGACGGTCACCGCGTCGCCGGTCAACAGCTCGCTCAGCTCGGCGAGTTCGGGCCCGCCGAGCTTGCCCTTGCGGGCCCGCACGGCGCGCGCCGAGGCCAGCGCCTCCGAGTAGCGGTCGAACAGCGCCCACAGCAGCGGCAGGCCCTGGCCGGCGACGGCCCAGCGCTCCTGCGTCCGCCCGGTCAGCTCGGCGCCGTCGAGCAGCCGCAGGCCCGGGTGGTCCTGCAGGGCCAGCAGCGCCATCTCGACCGCGTCGCGCTCCGCGGTGAGGCGCGCCAGCGCGCGGTCCACCTCCTCCCGGCTCAGTACCGGGCCAGCAGATGCCACTGCCGTCCTTCCTTTCCCTGCATTCCGACCCGGCCGTGACAAGCGCCGGATCTCCCCGTGCACGACGGGTCTCCCCGTGGTGATCGTCCCGAACCCTAGCCGGTGCTCCTTCTGGCGTTACGGGCGCGGGGCGTCAAGACGGCGTCAACGGGCCGCTTGTGCGCTGTCCGTGCCCCTAGGGCCCGTCTGCGTTCGATGCGTGGTCGGCGGCCCGTCAGTGGGCCGCCGAACCCGGCCAGTAGTGGTCGGCCTCGTTGAGCATGTACGGCTTGAGCCACCGCTCGTACGAGCTGCGCCAGGCGCCGCTCGCGTAGTAGTCGGCGAGCACCTGGTTGACCCGTGCGGTGAGATCGGGGCTGGTCTTCAGCATCGCGACGCCGATCACCTCCGGCTGCACCTCGCCGTCCACCACACGCACGGTCTGGTCCTGGGCGGCCTGACTGGCCGCCAGGCCGTCGTCGGTCATGGTGGCGTCGACCTTGCCGAGCTGCATGAGGACCAGGCAGTCCAGGTGGTTCTCGACCGGGACGATCTGCTTCGCGGTCTTCTTGGCGTCCAGCACGCTCCGGGCCGTGGAGCCGTTCGCGGCGCACACCGTCTTGCCGTTGATCGCCTCGTCGATGCTCTTCGCCGGGGACGCGCGGGGGACCAGGACCCGCTGGGTGATGTTGAAGTACGGCTTGGAGAAGGCCACCTTCTCCATCCGGTCGCAGCTGATCGTCATGGTGCGGACGATCAGGTCGACCCGGCCGAGGTTGATGGCGTCGATCCGGTCGGCGGTCGCGACCGGCTTGAGCACCACCTTGTCCGGGTCGCCGATGATGGCGGTGCCGATCGCCCGGGCGAGGTCGATGTCGAAGCCCTCGATCTGGCCGGTGTTGGGGTTGCGGGCGCCCCAGCGGTAGCTGTTCTGGTCGACGCCGATCACCAGGCTGCGCTTGGCCTTGATGGCCTTCACCGCCGGGCCGTCCTCGCTGCTCGGCGGGACGCTCTTGTACACGTCGCAGGGTGCGGCCTGGTCCTGCTGCCCTTGCTGTCCCTGCTGAATGCCCTGTGGTGCCGTGGCCGCGAGCGGTGCGGCGCCGGACGGCCCGCCCCCGCCGAGCACGGCCGCGCAGGACGCGAGCAGGGCCAGCGCCGTCACCGACCGGGTCCGTACGGTCCCCTTGCGCATCTGTCCGTTCCCCCTCTACCGGTACTCGGCCAGTCGGCGGCCGAGGCCGCGCAGCGCCGCCGCGGCGGCCGCCAGGCCCAGCAGCGCGACCGCGACGGCCGCGGTGCGCAGGTCCCCGTCGGTGCCCTCGGCGGCCTTGCGGAACTCCTGCTGCTCGATGTCGGCGGCCTTCGCGAGCAGTTGGTCGGTGGCGTTGAATGCGGCGTCGGCGGTGCCCGGCGCCTTGGCCTGGTCGGCCGTCACGGTCGCGTCCAGGGCGCCCTGGTAGTCCGCGTTGTCGGTCTCCGACTTCCTGGCCTTGTCGTGCCGTTCGTACCAGGTGTCGTACTGCTGGGCGGCATCGCGGACCGTCCGGTCGGCGACCGCGGGAGCGAGGTTGACGGCCTCGGGCAGCGAGCCGGCGCGCTGCAGCATCGGGAGATCCTTCTGCGCCGGCACGGCCAGGCCATTGGTGGTCTTGGACCACTGCTCCGCGTACTTGGTGGTGGAGCCGCGGGCGACGTAGTGCAGGTTCTCGGCGAGCCGGGCGGTCAGCACGTCCACCCGCGCGGTGTTGAGCGCGCGCAGCGGGGTCGCGCCGTTGCGGTCGCTGTCCTTCAGCGCGGTGCCGGTGGACGCGCTGGTGACGGCCAGCCAGAACGCGCCGGCCAGCACTGCGGCGGTCGCGAGGAGCAGGCCCGGGTTGAACACCCGGTTGGTGCGGCGGAACAGCACCACCTGCACCCAGACCAGCGCGCCGACGGTGAGCACCGCCAGCGCGTACGCCCCCCACGGCACGGCCTTGGCCGCGGCGTAGTCGTCGGCGAGCTCCTGGTTCTCGGCGGCCGTCAGCTCGGCGGCGGCCGGCAGCAGCACGTTCTGCATCTGGTCGGAGGCGTAGCGCAGGTAGGCGCCGCCGAGCGGGAAGCCCTGCCGGTTGTCCGCCCGCGCGCTCTCCACCAGCCCTGCGTAGACCGGCAGTTGCTGGTTCAGCCTGGCCAGCGAGCCCTGCGCGGGGGAGGCGGCGGTGGTCCGGGCGGCGGCCTCGGCGATCAGTCGGGCGGCCGTCGACAGGTCCTGCTCGTAGCGGTCCCGGACGGCCTTCGGCTCGGCGCCGGCGAGCAGGAAGCCGGTCGCCGCGGTGGTGTCCGCGTCGGCGAGCGAGCGATGGATGTCCGCCGCGTCCCGGCTCAGCGGCTGGCTGTACGACACCACCCGCTCGGCCGCCTGCGCCCTGGTCTCCAGCTGCCAGGCGGTCAGCCCCCCGAACGCCACGGTCAGCACCGCCAGCACCGCCCCGGCCAGCCGCAGCCGGCCCGGCGCGGTCCGCGAGGCGCGCGTCAGCCGGGCCTTCAGGCCGGACGGCGTGAGGGCCGAGGGCGGCCGGCTCGCGGGTGCTGCGCCGGGCCGTTGCGCCGGGACGCCCGGCCGGGGCGGTGGCGCCGGTGGACGGTTCGGCCGTCCCGGGACCACGGCGCCCGGTGCGCCGTTACCTACTGGTGTCGCCACCCGCCTCATCCTCCCCTGGGGCCGGCCCGTCGTCGAGGGTCCGGCCGATGCCAGCAGTATGGCCGTCAGTCCCCCCGGCCACACCCGAGTTGCGCCGATCTTGAGCTTCGCCGTGCACAGTTGGGGCCCGCCGCCTCCGCTCGGTCTTCACGTGTCCGCCGGGCTCTGCCGGGCGGAGGCGGGTGGCGATCGGTCCGACGCGGGTTGCACCCTGTGCGGTTCCCCGGGGTCGTCGTGGTGACGCGGGCGCGACGCCCGTCCGGCCGTCGCCGTCGGGGCGTCCGTGCCCGTGCTCCGTACGATGGGGACCATGCGCCTGCTTGGAACGATCACACCCGACCGCCCCCTGCTCGTCGTCGCCGTCCGCGAGGAGGCCGCCCACCTCGACGACCGGCTGCCCGTGCTGCTCACCGGGATAGGGAAGATCAACGCCGCCGCCGCACTCGCCACCGTCCTCGCCCAGGGCGAGAAGCCCGCCGAGGTGATCAACCTCGGCACCGCCGGCGCGCTGCGCCCCGGCTGGGAGGGCACCCACCACGTCACCCAGGTGATCCAGCACGACCTCGACAGCCCCGCCCTGCTCGCCCTCACCGGCCGCAGCTACGGCGCCCCGCTGGTGATCGCCAAGGGCGACGGCCCGATCCTGGCCACCGGCGACCTCTTCGTCTCCGACCCGGCCGCCCGCGACCGCCTCGCCGAGCACGCCGACCTGGTCGACATGGAGGGCTACGCGGTCGCCACCGTCGCCCTCCGCGCCGGCGTCCCGGTCCGCCTCGTCAAGCACGTCAGCGACGAGGCCGGCGCCGGCGCCGTCCACACCTGGCAGGAGTCCGTCGACACCTGCGCCCGCCACCTCGCCGACTGGGTCGCCGCCCAGGGCTGGTGACGGTTCCTCAGGTATTTCGCGGGCCCTAGAGTGGCGCGGTGACCGAGAACACCGCGCCGCTCAAGCGCTCCGATGTCCGTCCGCCCGGCGTCAACGCCGATGAGCCGACCACGCTGCTGACCTTCCTCGACTACCTGCGCGAAGCCGTGATCGGCAAGCTCGCCGGCGTCTCGGACGAGGACGCGCGGCGGCCCGGCGTCGCCTCCGGGACCAGCCTGCTGTGGCTGGTCCGGCACCTCACCCTGGTCGAGCTCCACTGGTTCGAGTGGGCCTACCAGGGCGTGGGGGACAAGCCGGCGGAGTCCGACGACGTGCCGCTGGACGGGGCCACGGTGGCGGAGGAGGTCGCCGCGTACCGGGACGTGATCGCCCGGGCGAACGTCGTGGCCGCCGCCGTCGGGGCCGAGCTGGACCGGCCGGGGGTGCGCTCGCTGCGGCCGGACGGCGAGGCGCCGTCGATGCGGTGGGTGCTCGTCCACATGATCGAGGAGACCGGGCGGCACGCCGGGCACGCGGACATCATCCGCGAGCAACTGGACGGTGCGGTCGGGCGTTGACCTGGGGAGGCGGGCGCGCTCCCCGGGGAGCGCGCCCGCTGTTCCGTAGGCGCTCAGGCGTTTCAGGCGTCGAAGAGCGAGAGGTCGAGCGCGTTCAGGCGCTCCGGGTCGGTGAGCACCTCGATCGTGGCGATCGCGCCCGCCACGACCGTGAACGCCATGACGGACAGCGGCTTCCCGTTGGGGCCGATCACCACCGCGCCCGCCGTGCCGTTGATCAGCGCCGGGCGGGCGAACGGCGACAGCTTGCCCCACAGCACGGCCTGGCCGGCCACCGTGGCGGCCCCCGCGAACACGACCGAGTGCCGGGCGCGCAGGGCGCCGCCGTCCGAGCGCAGCACCACGTTCGGGTCGAGCACGGCCACCAGCGCGTCGAGGTCGCCGTTGCGGGCCGCCGCGAAGAACGCGTCCACCGCCTCCCGCTGGCGGGAGAGGTCCTTGTCGGGCGCCGGCGCCTGCCCCTGCACCCGGCGGCGGGCCCGGCTGGCCAGCTGACGGGTCGCGGCGGCGGTCTTCTCGATCAGCGGGGCGATCTCCTCGAACGGCACCGCGAACATGTCGTGCAGCACGAACGCGACCCGCTCGGCCGGCGACAGCGACTCCATCACCACCATCAGCGCCAGTCCGACGGAGTCCGCGAGCATCACCTCCTGCTCGGGGTCCACCACCCCCGCCGGCCCGATCACCGGGTCCGGGATGCGCGGCTCGCCCGACGGTCCCGCGTCCAGCGGCTCCTCCCGCCGTTGCGCGCGCGAGCGGAGCAGGTTCAGGCAGATCCGCGAGACCACCGTGGTCAGCCAGCCGCCGAGGTTCGACACCTCGTTCGTGTCGGTGCGGTCGTACCGCAGCCACGCCTCCTGGACGGCGTCCTCGGCCTCGGCGAGCGAGCCGAGCATCCGGTACGCGACGGCGCGCAGATGGGCCCGGTGCTCCTCGAAGAGGGCGGTCCGTCCGGCCGGCACAACGTTCTCGTCCACCGTGTCACATTCCTTCGTCGCCGTGGGTCAGAGCAGCAGAGGCACACGCAACCTAGCCGCTGTGGCCCGGAGATCAACTCCCGGGCCGGCTGTGGCCCGGACGAATCGGAGACTCTCGTGACGAACACCCCCGTACTCGTGACCGGCGGCACCGGGACCCTCGGCCGCCACGTCGTCCCGCTGCTGCGCGCCGCCGGGCGGGACGTCCGCGTCCTCAGCCGACACGGCGGCGCTGCCGCCGACGGCGCCTCCGAGGCCGCCGACGGTGTGACGTACGTGCGCTGCGACCTGCTCGGCGACGCGACCGGTCTGGCGGACGCGCTGGAGGGCGTCGACACCGTCCTGCACCTCGCGGGTGGCCCCAAGGGCGACGACGCCGCCACCCGCACCCTCGTCGCGGCGGCCCGCCGGGCCGGGGTGCGGCACCTCGTCTACATCTCGGTGATCGGCGCCGACCGCATCCCGCTCGGCTACTTCCGCGCCAAGCACGTTGCAGAGGAGGCGGTCGCCGACTCCGGCGTGCCGTACACGATCCTGCGCGCCGCCCAGTTCCACGACCTGGCGCTCACCGTGGTCGAGAAGATGGCGAAGCTGCCGCTCGTCCCCGTCCCCGGCGGCGTCCGCTGGCAGCCCGTCGACGCGCGCGAAGTCGCCGCCCGGCTGGTCGAGTTGGCCCTCAACGAGCCCGCGGGCCTGGTCCCCGACCTGGCCGGCCCCGAGGTGTACGCCATGGGCGAGCTGACCCGCGGTTACCTGCGCGCGCTCGGCCGCACCCGCCCGCACCTGCCCGTCCGGGTGCCCGGCAAGGTCGGCCGCGCCTACCGTTCGGGCGCCAACCTCACCCTCGCCGGTGCCGAGCAGGGCCACCGCACCTGGGAGGACTTCCTCGCCGAGCGGCTGGCGTCCTGACCCTGCCGCAGGTGCCGGTTAGGGTGGCCGCCATGACGTCGCTGCTCGCCGCCATCCGCGCCAACCCCGCCGCCCTCGACTACCTGCTCTGGCCGGGGGACTTCGACCTGGAGCACTACCCGCACGTCGAGGAGGTCGTCCTCGCCTCCGGCGAACCCCTGGAGCCGGTGGCCAAGGACGGCGCGGGCGGCACCTTCTTCTTCTGCGGCGAAACCGAGTTGGGCGAGGCGCGTCCCGTCCTGTACGCCGACTCCGAGGGCGGCGCGGCGCTCATGGCCCTCGACTTCCGCGAGCTGGTCCGGCTGCTGCTCACCGTGCCCTGGTGGCGCGACTGCCGCAACCTCACCGCGGAGGAGAGCGCCGAGGCCGCCGAGCAGTACCTGGAGGACGAGCCGGACCTGTACGCCGACCGCGACGCCGCCGCCCGCGCCCTCGGCCTGGACCTCCCCACCGAGGCGGAGGCCCTCACCCGCCTCCGCGAGGTCGCCACCGGCCCCGGCCGCGCCTACGTCCTCCTCAACGCCGAGGAGGGCTGCGCCTACGAGCCGCTGATCACCGGCTGAGGGTTGCCGACCCGGAGGTGCTGTTCACCGGCGGCGGTGGCCTGTGGACCTCCGCCGGGGCCGCCGCCGGGATTGACCTGTGCCTGTACGAGTACTTCACCGTGGCGCGGAGGGGTTGAGCGGGAAGTCGGACCGGCCGACTTCCTGCGCCGCCCACGGGACGGACGAGCGTCTTGGACGTTTGTATTGCACGTACGTCTGAGTTCTGGATATGGTCTTCTCGTCAGCCACTCCACAGGGGGAACAGCGATGAACGACGCCATCCGTTCCGAACTGACCATCGACGGCCGCCGGCTCTCCTACCTCGACTTCGGCGGCACCGGCCGTCCGCTCGTCGCGCTGCACGGGCATCTGGGGGAAGGGGCCATGTTCGCGCAGCTCGCCGCGTCGCTGGGCGGTGAGTGGCGGGTGATCGCCCTCGACCAGCGGGGACACGGCGATTCGGACCGGGCCGGGGACTACTCGCGGGAGGGATACCTGGCCGACGTCCTGGCGCTGCTGGACCACCTCGGGCTCGACCGCGTCGTGCTGCTCGGCCACTCCCTCGGGGGCATCAACGCCTACCAGTTCGCGGCCCGCCACCCCGAGCGGGTCGGCGCGCTCGTCAACGTGGACGCGCCCGTGGTGTTCGGACTGGAGGGGCCGAACCCGCTGAGCTTCGTCCTTGAGATGCCCTACGACGCGCCCACGCGCGACGCGCTCGTTGCCGGACTCGGCCCCGCCGCTCCGTACTTCGCCGACCGGCTGCGCGAGAGCCACGACGGAAGCTGGCGGCTGCCGTTCCACCCGCAGGACATGTACGACTCGGAGGAGCAGGTGCATGGCGACCACCGGGCGGACTGGACAGGCAGCAGCTGCCCCGCCCTGCTGATCCGGGCGACCAACGGGGTCATCCCCGCCGAGCAGGTCGAGGCCATGATCACTGGCCGCCCCGGCACGGTGCTGGCGGAGCTGGACGCCGACCACCTGCTCGTCACCACCGCCCCCGTCGAATTCGGGGACGCCGTGCGGGAGTTCCTCGCGACCGTGTGAGCATCGTATGAGCGGAGTGCGGCGGGGCGGCGGCCCTCAGCGCCGCCGCCCCCGTTGGCTTCTCGGCAGCCGGACGGTAGTTCGTTGAGTCAAACCCCACCTTGGGGTGAACCTCAGAACGCGGTCGGTGGACGGAGAACGAGGTCGGCGACGGTGTCTCGGAGGTCTCGCGAGGGGTGGGGAGGTGGAAGTCGTGCGGGCGAGGAGCGTGGAACACGGTTCCCCCAACGGGCCAGTCGTGCTGGGTTGTTGGGCTCAGTATCCCGGGTGAGGCGGGCTGCCCCTGCGCAGGAAGTCGGCTGGGTCGACTTCCTGCGCGCAGCTGTGTGTCACGGCTGGGTGGTTCGCGCGCGCTCGCGGCAGCGGTCCAGGGCGGGCTTGATGCGGGGGTCGGGCGGCGTGCGGGAGGCGAGGAGTTCCCCGGCCGTGATCAGGGCCGTCCAGTAGTGGGTGGGGTCGCCGGTGCCGGGGCGGGGCTGGGTGGCGGCGAGGGAGAGGAACGCGGCGGTCAGGTTGCCGGTGACGAACCAGCGGGTGAGGCCGTGCTGGTGGCCGGCGCGGATGCCGCCCATGGCGTCGATGGCAGCGAGGAACTGGTCGACGACGGCCAGGTCGTGGGCGTCCAGGGACTTGGGGACGTCGAACACGCCGAGCGCTTCGAGGAGTTCGCCGGTGTCGGCCTCGCCGCCGGGGCGGGCGTTGGCGAGCAGGGCGTCGAAGCAGTCGTCGAGGCGGCAGGACGTCTCGTCGGCGGGGATGCCGAGGGCGCGGCAGACGGCGCGGGCGGAGCCGGCGGGTTCGCGGGTGCGGCGGGCGAGGGTGGTGTAGACCTCGGCGGGGGTGGCGCCGGTGTCGAACGCGTGCCGGGCGATGGTGACGGGGGAGGGCGATTGCATCGGGGCTTACCTTCAGACGGCGAGGACGGTCGGGGCGTTGCCGAAGATGAGGTCGGTGAAGCCGGGCGCGGGGGCGATCAGGGCCCACACGAACTTGCCGATCCCGCCTGCACGCGGGCAGCAACCCCAACGCTCGGCAAGCTCGTTGACGATGAACAGGCCGCGCCCGTTCTCGTCCTGGGGGGGGAGGAGGGGCGGAGGGACGGGCGGCCGGTGCCGGCGTCGTGGACTTCGAGGCGGAGGTGGGTGTTGACGAGCGAGAAGCGGATCTCGACGAGCCGGTCGGCGGGGGCGTCGGAGTGCTGGACGGCGTTGGCGAAGATGTACTCCGAGAGCCTCGATCGCGGGCATTCCAGTGATGATCCGGAGATCGTGGCGAGGCATCGCCGCAGCTATGATCTGCTCCACGAGGAGGCACTCTCAGCGGCCGACTCGCTCGCGCTGATCGCCGATGCGCTGGAAGGGTTCAGAGATGACGAGGAACGAGCTCGCCGCGACCGCCTGGCGAAAGAGCAGCTACAGCGGCGGCAACTGCATCGAGGTAGCCCCCGGATTCCCCGGCGTCGTCCCGGTGCGTGACTCCAAGGACCCGTCCGGCCCCGCCCTCGTCTTCCCTGCCCCGGCCTGGGAGGCCTTCGTCGCCGCCGTCCGCGAGGGCGACTTCCCGGCGTAGCCCGGGGGTGGTCAGAAGCGCCCCTCCCGATGGTCTACTATTTACCCATCACCCAGATGCGCGGGTGGCGGAATAGGCAGACGCGCTGGATTCAGGTTCCAGTGCCCGAAAGGGCGTGGGGGTTCAACTCCCCCCTCGCGCACATAGGTCAACCGACCCAATTCGGCCGGTCAACCCGACACCATGTCGAGTTGACCGGCCGTTTTGATGGCCGAGAACGCAGATGGCCCCTCACGGTTTCGTGAGGGGCCATCTGCGTCTCCGCTGGTCAGTGCTGCGGGGCGGACGGGTTCAGGACCGCTCCCGCAAGACTGTCCACGGTGGAGCCCTTCCGCACCTGTCCCGCCCCCACCGCCACCTCGGGGAGATCGCCGCTCCGGGCCCGGTCAGTCGTCGCTCAGCGTGCGGGCGTAGACCTGCCAGCTGCCCGAGCCGGTGCCGCTGCTGCCCGGGACGAGGTTGGTGCTGGTGGAGGTGAAGACCACGGTCGCCCCGTCGTCGGCCGGGAACGGGCCGTACGCGCTGCCGTTTTCCTCGGCGCTGTCGGGGGCCGTGCTGATCGGCTCGGTGTGTCCGGTCGTCAGATCCTGGCGGTAGAGGTCGTACCGGGCCTTGTTGGCGGGGATGACCGTGTCGGAGCAGCCTCCGGAGAAGTAGATCCACTGGTCGTCGGCGGTGATGGCGGCCGACGGGTCCGCCCAGCAGACGGCCGCTGGGTTGGCCGACGTCCTGATGCTCTTCACGTCGTCCGTCCACAGGTCGTGGATGAAGAGCTCGGTGCGGGCCTTGCCGCCGGGCAGCGGGGTGGCGCCGAGGGCGTAGACGGCGTAGCGCCCGTCGGGGCTGAGGCGGATGGCCGGGGCTGCGGAGCCCGACCCGCCGGTGGCGTCGAGGCTCGCGAGGGTGGTGCGGCCGCTGTCCAGGTCGTAGGTGTAGAGGCTGGTGTACCGCAGCCGGAGCAGTTCGGCGTCGGGTGCCCCCTGGGCCGGTGGGATCAGGTTGGAGGCTTTGGAACTGAAGCCGACCGTGCTGCCGTCCGCGCTGATCACCGCGTTGCCCGAGTCGGCGCTGGCGGGATTGCCGTCCGCGCCGGTGGTGACGAGGCGGGTGGTGCCGGTGCTGCGGTCGGTGACGTAGACGTTCCGCGCGTCGGGCTTGGTGGCGGCTCCGGGCACGAGGTCGGTGCGGGTGGACATATAGGCGACGTACTGGCCGTCGGCGCTGATGGACGGGGCCCAGGCGCCGTTGCGGGTCTGGTCCCCGCCGCTCGCGGTGCCGGCGGTGACCAGCTGGGTGTGGCCGGTGGCGCGGTCGCGGACGTAGACGTTCCCCCAGCCCTTGGCGGGTTGCCCGGGCACCGCGTTGGCGGCGCCGCTGCTGAACACGACGTAGCGGCCGTCACCGCTGATCCCCGCCGCCTCGCCGACGCCGGCCAGTGGGGTGCCGTCGTCGGCCAGGCTGACGAGTTCGGTCCGGCCGTTCCGGAGGTCGCGGACGTACAGCCCGAACGTGATCGTGCCGGTCCCGGTCCCGGGCAGCAGGTTCGTCGCCTCCGAGCTGAACAGGGCGTACCGGCCGTCGGCGCTGACCCCGAGGGCGGTGGACTGGTGGTCGGGCCGGGCGCCGTTCACCCCGACGTCGACCTGGCTGGTCAGGCCCCACGCCGGGTCGGCCTGGGCGGGCGTGGCGGTGGCGGCGAGGGCTGCTGCGGCGGCGAGCGCGCAGGCGGCCCGTGCGATGCGGGTTGTTCGGTTGGCCGATTGCATGGTGATTCGTCCTCCCCTGATGGACTTGCCCGACCCACCCCTGCTCCCCTGTCGGTGGGTTCGGGGGAGAGCCAATCGTCGGGTGCCTCCCGTGGTCAACGGGCGGTTCGATCCTGGCTGGAAGTGGGCGAGTCGGCTCGGCTGTGCGGTGGGGCCGTCAGGGTCGGCGCGGAAGGTCCGAAGATAATGCTGTCGGCGGATGTCGAGGACCCGGCCCCCGCTCCGACCGAAGGGTGACAGCGCGCCGGTGCACGGCGCGCGAGCACGGAGAGGACACCCGACATGAAGTACCTCGCGATGATCTACGGCAACCAGGAGAAGTGGGACGCCTTCCCTGCCGAGGCGTGGCCGGAGGCGATCACCAAGGTCGAGGCGTTCAACGCCAAGTACCGCGAGAGCGGCGAGCTGCTCGGTGCGTACGGTCTCGCGGACGCTGCGGCCGCCCAGCTGGTGCGCCGGGCGGACGGTGCGCCGGTCGTCACCGACGGGCCGTACCTGGAGACCAAGGAGTACCTGGCCAGCTTCTACCTCCTCGACTGCGAGAGCCTGGAGCGCGCCCAGCAGATCGCTGCGGACTTCCCGTTCGCGGACGCGGAGCCGGTCGAACTGTGGCCCATACTGCACGAGTCCCCGTCGAACCCGTCGAACGCGGCGGACGCGTGAGCCCGCTGAACCACGGTGTCGAGGACCTGCTGCGCGAGCTGGCGCCGCAGGTCCTCGGCGTGCTCGTTCGGCGGCACGGCGGCTCCGCATTCGACGCGTGCGAGGACGCGGTGCAGGAGGCGCTGCTGGCCGCCGCGCTGCAGTGGCCCGAGGGCGGGGTGCCGGAGAACCCGCGCGGCTGGCTGGTGACCGTCGCCTCCCGCCGGTTGGTCGACCAGGTGCGCAGCGAGTCGGCGCGGCGGCGCCGCGAGGAGGCGCTGGCGCTCGCCACCCCGCAGTCCGCGCTGCTCGCGCCCGCGGCCGACGCCTCGGTTCCGGACCGGGACGACTCGCTTGCTCTCCTGTTCCTCTGCTGCCACCCGGCGCTGTCCGTGCCGAGTCGGATCGCGCTGACGCTGCGCGCGGTCGGCGGTCTGAGCACGGCGCAGATCGCCGCCGCGTTCCTCGTGCCCGAGGCGACGATGGCGCAGCGGATCAGCCGAGCCAAACAGACGATCAAAGGGCTGCCCCTGGATGCGGGGGCTGTTGACCGACTTGCCGAGGTCCGGCACGTGCTCTACCTGGTCTTCAACGAGGGCTACACCGTCACCGCCGGCGAGGAGTTGACCGCACCGCAGCTGTCGGCGGAGGCGATCCGCCTCGCCCGGATGCTCCTGCGCCTCGTCCCCGAGGACGCCGAGACGGCGGGGCTGCTCGCGCTCATGCTGCTCACCGACGCCCGCCGCCCGGCGCGCACCGGGGCGTACGGCGAGCTGGTGCCGCTCGCGGAGCAGGACCGGGGGCTGTGGGATCGTCAACTCCTGGCGGAGGGCGTGGAGTTGCTGGAGCGGACGCTGCCGGGCGGGCGGGCCGGGCCGTACCAGGTGCAGGCGGCGATCGCGGCCGTGCACGGTGAGGCCGAGCGCGCGGACGCCACCGACTGGCCGCAAGTCCTCGCCCTGTACGACGTGTTGCTGCGCTTCGACGCGAACCCGATGGTTGCTCTCAACCGGTCCGTCGCCGTGGCCATGGTCCACGGTTCGGCCGCCGGGCTCGGGCTGCTCGCGGAACTGGAGGGCGACAAGCGGCTCGCCCGCCATCACCGGCTGCTTGCCGTGCGTGGCCATCTGCTGGAGTTGGATGGGGAGTTGGGTGAGGCGGCCCGCGCCTACCGGGAGGCTGCCGCCCGTACGGCGAGTGCGCCCGAGCGGCGGCACCTCGCCGGGCGGGCGCGGCGGTTGGAGGGCCTAACGTGATGCTGCCCGGCGCGCCCGTAGCTCGTGCAGCCACCCGCGGACCTGCTCGTCGTCGTGCAGGTAGCCGGCCGTCGGGCCCGGTCGGAGGTCGATCCCGGCCAGCAGGTCGAGCGCCCACCCCTCCAACTCACCCCACTCCAACCGGTCGTCGACCAGCCGGCGGCAGGCCCACCGGTCCGCGTCGTCCCGGCTCAGCCGGCCTTCGAGCAGCGCGACGAAACGCTCCTCGATCTCGTCGAGCGTCGGCTGATGCCTGTCGTCCTCAAGGTGGCTGATCACGTGCCCACGATCAGGCGTAGCGCTCCCAGAACTCAACTGTCTGCTCGCACTTCTCGTCGAAGTCCGGATCTTGCTTGCGGGCTCCGTCCTCCAAGGCCGGAGGCGGAATGCCCGCCCGTCGCCCGCCGCCCGTCGCCGGTCGTCAGTCGTACGGTCCTGGTCGTGCCGTAGCCGCTCGTCGACGCACGGACGTCTATGGATGCCACATCCTCCCACTGCACTGTCACGGGCGGGAGGGGCTGGGCCGACGACCGGGCCCTCGCGGCGGCTTGTTGACGGGTCTTCTCACAGCGGGCCGTGGCGCCCATCATGGGGGCTCCCCAGAGAGCGCCCAGGAGGCAGAGATGACGATCCCACTCCCCGTCCGGATCCAGGCCGCCGTCGTCCGGGGCGCGTACGCGCTGCCGGAGGGGGTGCGGCGGGCGATCGCGGGGGCGCCGGTGGTGCGGGACGGGCAGACGCTCGCGCTGGACGCGCAGTTGATCCTGAAGCTGCAACGGCTGTCGAAGTCCCACCTGGTGCTGCCGGGCGGGGTCGGGCCGTCGCGGGCGGCGATGGAGTACGCGCGCTTCCTGGTGGGCGGGCCGACGATCGGGTCGGTGGCCGTCCGGGAGGTCGGAATCCCTTCGGAGCACGGCGAGTTGGCGGCGACTCTGTACACGCCGGCCGGGCTGGGGGATCGCGCAGGGCTGCTCGTGTTCTTCCACGGCGGCGGCTGGGTGATCGGCTCCCGGGCGAGCCACGACCACGTCGCGCGGTTCCTGGCGAAGCGGGCGGGGGTGCGGGTGCTGTCGGTGGAGTACCGGTTGGCGCCCGAGCACGTGTTCCCGACGGCGGCGGACGACGCGCTGGCCGCGTTCGACTTCGCGCACGCCAAGGCGGGCGACCTGGGGGCGGATCCGGAGCGGATAGCCGTCGGCGGGGACAGCGCGGGCGGCAACCTGGCCGCCGTCGTCGCCCAGCGGGCGGTGCGCCGGGGCGGGGCGGCGCCCGTCTTCCAGCTGCTGCTGTACCCGGCGACGGACGCGTCGACCCGGCGGCCCTCGCGGGGCCTCTTCGCGGACGGGTTCCTCCTGACCAGCGACGACATGGACTGGTTCGCGGACCACTACGCGCCCGAGCCCGTGGACCGTACGGACCCGCGCCTGTCGCCGCTGCTCGCCGAGGACCTGGGCGGCCTCCCGCCCGCGTACGTCGGTACGGCGGGCTTCGACCCGCTGCGGGACGAGGGCGAGGCTTACGCGGCGGCGCTGCGGGCGGCGGGGGTGGCGGTGGAGCTGAGCCGGCAGCCGGACCTGATCCACGGGTACGCCCATTACCTCGGCATCGGGCACCGGTTCCGCGAGGCGACGGCGGAGGCAGCGGGGGCGCTGCGGAAGGCGCTTGGCTGACGAGGGCTCTGCTTGGAGTCGGGCGTTCTGCTCGCTGACGAGCGCTTTGCCGGCGAGCGCTCGGCGCGAGGCTCGCGCTCCTGGCTCGCGCTCCTGGCTCCGCACCCGGGGGCGCGGGCCCTTGTCGTGCGCGCCCCCGGTCTGCGGCACGGGGGGTTCTCGGGGGCGGGCTCTTATTGTACTGTCCGTCTAATAAGCGGGTGAGCGGGAACCCGCAGGAGTAGGCACCTGGAGGCAGCCATGGCTCTCACCGACCCGGCGGCGCGAAGGCGTGACCATGGACGCGCAGACGCCCACGGCCACACCGCCGACGACGACAACGTCTCGAAGCGGCTGCTGGAGTCGGCCGCCATGCTCTCCTACGACCCCTCGACCGAGATCGACTGGGCCGCGCCCCTCCCGGACGGGCAGTACGGGCTGAACCCGGAGTGGAGCACGCTCTACGGCACCCGGCTGTGGGGCGAGATGACCGAGCAACAGCGGGTGACCCTCACCCGCCACGAGGTCTGCTCGATCATGAACACCGGCATCTGGTTCGAGATGATCCTCCAGCAGATGGTGCTCCGCGACCAGTACCTCAAGGACCCGGCCGGCGCCGAGTTCCGCTTCGCGCTCACCGAGATCGCCGACGAGTGCCGCCACTCGATCATGTTCGCGCGCGCCTGCGAGAAGATGGGCGTCCCGGCGTACCGGCCGAACAAGGTGATCGCGCAGTTCGGGCGGGCGTTCAAGGCGCTCGCGAAGGGCGAACTCGCTTACGGCGGCATCCTGGTGGCCGAAGAGGTGCTCGACGTCATGCAGCGCGACTGGATGCGCGGCGAGAACGTCCTGGAGATCGTCCGCGGCACCTCCCGGATCCACGTGGTCGAGGAGTCGCGGCACATGAAGTTCGCCCGCCAGGAGATCCGCGAACGCCTGCGGTACGCCGGCCCCGTCCGCCGGCGCACCTCGGCGACCGGCATCGCCATGGGCGCGTACGTCATCGTCAGCAGCATGGTCCACCCGGGTGTGTACAAGGCAGCCGGGCTCGACGTGGCGCGGGCGCTCGCCGAGGTGCGGTCCAGCGAGCACCGCAGGGTGATGATGCGCACCAGCTCCCGGCACCTGATGGCCTTCCTCGCCGAGGCCGGGCTGCTCACCAGCCGCTCGGCGTCCATCTACCGGCGCATCCACATGCTCTGACGTCACGTCAGAGATCGAGATCGCCCCCTCGGATATCCCCCACGCAGCGAGGACCCCACCCCGGCCATGGCCTACGCGATCACCCAGACCTGCTGCAACGACGCCTCGTGCGTGTCCGTCTGCCCGGTCAACTGCATCCACCCGACGCCGGACGAACCCGAGTTCGGCACCACCGACATGCTGTACATCGACCCGGCGGCGTGCATCGACTGCGGCGCCTGCGCGGACGCCTGCCCGGTCGACGCGGTCTTCCCGGTCGACCGGTTGCGCGGGCCCGACACCGTGTTCGGCGACCTCAACCGGGACTGGTACCGCGACCACCCCAGCGACCACGCCTGGGGCGCGCCCGCCTTTCCGCGCAGCCTGCCCGACGGCCGCGGGCAGCTGCGGATCGCCATCGTCGGCACCGGGCCCTCCGCCGGGTACACCGCGCAGGAACTGCTGCGCAGCACCGGCGCCGAGATCACCATGATCGACCGGCTGCCCGTCACCGGCGGCCTGCTGCGGCACGGCGTCGCGCCCGACCACCAGTCGACGAAGCGGATCGCGGAGAGCTTCGCGGGCGTCTTCCACGACCCCCGGCTGCGGGTGCACCTGAACGTCGAGGTCGGGACGGACGTCACGCACGACGAACTCGCCGTCCACCACCACGCGGTGGTGTACGCGGTCGGCGCGGCGGCCGACCGGCGGCTCGGCATACCCGGCGAGGACCTGCCCGGCAGCCTGCCCGCCACCACCTTCGTCGGGTGGTACAACGCCGAACCGACCGTGCCGGCCGACGCGGTGGCGCTGTCCGCTGCCGGTGCCGAGCGGGTGGTCGTCGTCGGGAACGGCAACGTCGCCGTCGACATCGCGCGCATTCTGCTGACGGACCCGGACCGGCTCGCCGCCACCGACATCGCCGACCACGCGTTGGCGGCGCTGCGCGGCAGCCGGGTACGGGAGGTCGTGCTGCTCGCCCGGCGCGGGCCCGAGCAGGCGGCGTGGACCCGGTCCGAGTTCCTCGCGCTGCGCCAACTGCCGGGCGTGGACGTGGTGGTGGACGATCACCCGGAGGTGCGGGCGGCGATCGGGGCGGCGGCGCCGGACTCGCGGGCCGCGCTGCTCGCCGGGCTGCCGCTGGAACGGTTCGACGGGGAGGCGGAGCCGGGGCCGGGGCGGCGGATCGTGCTGCGGTTCCTGTCGGCGCCGACGGCGCTGACGGGGGAGGGGCGAGTCTCTGCTGTGACCGTCGGGCGGACCACTCTCGCGGGCGAGCGCGCCTCACTCACCGGCGAGGAGGACGTGATCCGGGCCGGCCTGGTCGTCCGCTCCATCGGCCACCGGGGCGTACCGGTCCCGGGCCTCCCCTTCGACGAGGCGGCGGCCACCGTCGCCCACCGCGGCGGCCGCGTGATCGACCCGTCCACCGGGCTCGCCCTGCCCGGGGCGTACGTGGTGGGGTGGGCCAAGCGCGGCCCGTCCGGCGGTATCGGCGCCAACCGCGCCTGCGCCCGTGAAACGGTGGACGCATTCCTCGACGATGCCACCGCCCGAGCCCTCCCCACCCCGGCGGCCACCCGCAAGGACTTCGACCGCCTCATCCGCCGTCGCCGCCCCGACGCCGTCGGCCTGAAGGAGCTGCGGGCCGTCGACCGCGCCGAACGCACCCGAGGCGAAGCCGAAGGCCGCCCCCGGGTCAAGCTCGCGACGGTACCGGAGCTGCTGGCGGCGGGGCGGAGGAAGGGGTAGGCGGGGCGAATATGTAGGTCGGTCTACTGATTCGGCGGCCGCGCCGGCCGCGCTGGGGGACGAGCACGCGCAGGAAGTCGGACCCGCCGACTTTCTGTGCGACGCGTCCGCCGCTCCACCGGCTGACGTCGCGCCGCCCGGTTGACGCGGCCGTGTCCCGGTATGGGTGAGTTGCGTTGGGCGGGTGTGAGTAGTCCTGGGGTGATGCCGGCTCCGCGTTGGGGGTCGGGCAAAGAAACGTTCCTGCATGCCGTGCAGCCGCCACTGGCGCCCGATCCGGAGGTGCCGATCTATGCCGAGTTGGCGCGGCTCTGGCTGGAGGCCGGGCGGGCGGTGCCGGGGCTGCCGGATCCGGCGTGGGAGGGCCTCGTCGGCCTTCCCAGGGATACGTGACGCCCAACGGCGATCCACCGCGCGAGTTCTGTGCAAAACCCCGGTGATCCACTGTCACGGCCGCCTGCTTCGCCCTAGCCTTTGAGGGCTCACGGGAGGGGGAAGCGGTGGAGCGACTCGGACCCACGGATCCGCGGCAGGCCGGACCGTACACACTCATGGGCCGGCTGGGTGCCGGCGGCATGGGGGCGGTGTACCTGGGCCGGTCGGCGGGTGGGCGGACCGTCGCCGTGAAGGTGGTGCGGCCGGAGCTGGCCGAGGACGGGTCGTTCCGCGCCCGCTTCCGGCAGGAGGTCGCGGCGGCGCGCCGGGTGTCGGGGGCGTTCACCGCGCCCGTCGTCGACGCGGACCCCGAGGCCGCCACCCCCTGGATGGCCACCTCCTTCGTGGTCGGCGTCCCGCTCCAGCGGACGGTGTCCCGGCACGGGCCGCTGCCGGAGGGGACGGTCCGGACCCTGGCCGCCGGGCTCGCCGAGGCGTTGCACGAGGTGCACCGGGCCGCGCTGATCCACCGGGACCTCAAGCCGGGCAACGTGCTGCTGGCGCTGGACGGCCCGCACGTCATCGACTTCGGCATCTCCCGGGCCGCCGACGGCACCGGGCTGACCACCACCGGTGCGGTGATCGGTTCGGCGCCGTACATGTCGCCGGAGCAGGCACTGGGGGAGCCGCTCACCCCGGCGAGCGACGTGTTCTCGCTCGGGTCGACGGTCGCGTACGCGGCGCTCGGCCGCCACCTGTTCGGCGAGGGCGCCGGGGCGGCCGTGCTGTTCCGGGTCGTCAACACCGAGCCGGACCTGAGCGCCCTGCCGGACGGCCTCCGGCACCTGGTGGCCGCCTGCCTGGCGAAGAACCCGGCGCACCGGCCGGCGCCGCGCCAACTCGTCGAGCTGGTCGAGCGGATCGGCCGCTCGGAGACGTCCGGCGGCTGGCTCCCGCCGGCCGTCGCGACGGACGTGATCGCGGTGCGGGGCGTCCTGACCGCCCTCCCCGAGCCGCCGCCCGCACCACCCGTACCGCCGGCACCGCCCGGACCACCCACACCTCCCGCGCCCTGGGCCCCGCCGCTCGCCGACGCGTCGCCCCACCCCCTGAGCCCGCCCCAACCGCTACCACCCGAGCCGCGCCGCCCCAGCCGCCGCGCGCTGCTGCTCGGCATAGGCGGCGGCGTCCTCGCGGCAGGCGGCGCCGCCACCACCATTGCCCTACTGCGTACCAACGGCTCCGACGGCACCTCCAAAGGCACCGGCGCAGCCCCCGCTCCGCCCGTCCGCCCCTCCGCCGCCGACGTCCTCGAGGCGAAGCCGGCCTGGACGACGACCATGCCCGCCGCCTGCCTCCAACTCCTCACCGCGGGCGGCGTGACGGCCTGCATCGCCCTGGGCCAGATCTGGGGTGTGGACGACAGCGGCAAGACCAAGTGGACGGTGAACGGTTCGTTCGCCGTCGGTAACCTGCCGCGGAACTACGGCGCCGTGGACGGCGGCCGCTTCTACGCCGCCGGCACGGCCACCACCACTGCGGGCCTGATGAAGGCTGAGCTGGTGAGCATCAACCCGGCGGACGGCTCGGTCGACTGGCGGTTCCAGCAGGACCACCCGCACGCCACCGGCGTCTTGCTCTTCGCCGGCATCCGGGCGGGCAAGGCCTACCTGGTCGGCCTCGGGGACGGCGAGGACCGCGGCATCGCCGACACCGGCAACAACATCTGGGCGGTGGACCTCGTGGGCCGCCGCACCGCCTGGTTCCACGGCGACCAGACGCTCCCGATCGCGCTGGCGCTGCTGCCGGGCGACGACCACGTGGCGGTCTCCACCCAGAACACCCTGAAGATGCTGGACGCCAAGGGCGGCATCGCCTGGGAGCGGACCACCCAGTCCTTCGGCCTGGGCGCGGCCGGCGGCCACTACCTCGTGCCCGACAAGACCACCGTGACCGCCCTGGACCCGGCCTCCGGCAACCCGGGGTGGTCGGTCAAGGACGTCGTCGGCCCGTCCCCGTACGGCGACGGGTTCGCGGTCTCCGCGGACGGCGGCACGGCGTACTGCCTGCTGACCGACTCCGACGGCGGCTCCTCGCTCGCTGCCCTGGACAGCGGCAACGGCAAGCCCCGCTGGCGCACCCCGCTGCCGGCCGACCCGGCCGACGCCAAGTACGTCGGCACCCGCCTGCTGTTCGCCGACGGCACCCTCTACCGGATGGGCCCGGACGCCGTCCTGTGGGCCTTCGACCCGGCGAACGGCAAGCCCCGCTGGAAGCACTCCGGACTGAAGGGCGCGGACCCGATGAACCTGGCCTGGACGGCCGGAGACGGACGGCTCTGCGTCTCCGACACGAGCGCCCACACTGTCACCGCCCTGCACGCGAACGGAGCCTGAACATGCGGCAGTTGGACCCTACCGACCCGCCCCGGATCGGCCCGTACGCCCTGCTCGGCCGGCTCGGCGCGGGCGGCATGGGCGTGGTGTACCTGGGCCGGTCGACCGGCGGGCGGACCGTCGCCGTCAAGCTGGTCCGCGCCGAACTGGCCGGGGACCAGAGCTTCCGCGCCCGGTTCCGGCACGAGGTGCGGGCGGCCCGCGCCGCGTCCTCCGCGTTCACCGCCCCGGTCGTGGACGCCGACCCGGACGGCCCGATCCCGTGGCTGGCCACCGCCTTCGTGCCGGGCATCGGGCTGGACGAGGCGGTGATGCTGGTCGGGCCGTTCCCCGAGCACGTGCTGCGCATTCTGGCGTCCGGGATCGCCGAGGAACTGGGCAACATCCACGCCGCCCGGCTCACCCACCGCGACCTCAAGCCCAGCAACGTGCTGCTGGCGCTGGACGGCCCGCACGTCATCGACTTCGGCATCGCGCGGGCGGCGGACGGCACCGTGCTGACCGCCGAGGGCGCGATCTTCGGGACGCCCGCCTACATGTCCCCCGAGCAGGCGCTGGGACGGACGGTGAGTCCGGCGAGCGACGTGTTCTCGCTCGGCGCGACGCTGGTCTACGCGGCCTCCGGCGGGCGCGGGCCGTTCGACGGCGGGCACTCGCTGGCGGTCCTGCAGAAGGTGGCGAACGAGGAGCCCGACCTGTCGGCGGTGCCCGGCGGGCTGCGGCTCCTGGTCGCGGCCTGCCTCGCGAAGGACCCGGCGGACCGGCCGACGCCGCGGCAGGTCATGGAATCGCTTGCGGGGGAAGCGGGCCCGCTGGTCCAAGGGCCTTGGCTGCACCCGATGTTGGTCACGGCGATCGAGAAGGCGGCAGCCGTCCTGGCCCCCTCGGCGGCCCCGCCCGTGCCGCCGCCCCCGGCCCCGTCCGCACCGCCGCACGACGCCCCGCCCGCGCCGCCGTCCGGCCTGCCGTACGACGCACCACCCCCGGCCGGCCCGCCGTACGACGCGCCGCCTGTACCGCCGTACGACGCCCCGCGCGACGCCACCGGACAGCCCACCGTCCACCTCCGCCGCCCCGAGCCCGCGCTCGTTGCCGCTCCCGAGTCCGCGCCCGAACTCCGCCCCAGCCGCCGCAAGTTGCTGCTCGGTCTGGCCGGCGGAGCGGTGGCCGCGGCCGGCGGTGGCACCGCGCTCTACTTCGGCCTCCCGTCCTCCGGAAAGTCCTCCGGGAACCAGCAGCAGCCACAAGCCGCTCCCACCCCCGCCCCCACCGACCTCACCCGCCCGATCGACACCAAGGTCGCCGCCACCCCGCTCTGGACCGTCCAACTCGACGATCCCGCCGTCCAGTTGGTCGGCGAGGGTGACACCGTCCTGGTCGCCGGAATGAAGGGCGTCCGGGCCTTCGACAAGACCGGCAAGCCCGTGTGGGGCCCGCTGTCGAACTACCTGGCCCGGTCGTGGGTCGGCGGTGGCGCCAGCGCGATGGCGGTCGGCGGCGGCAAGGCCTACATCGGCGGCCTCAACAGCCAGACCGACCTCGACTTCTCGCTCAAGGCCGTCGACCTCGCCACGGGGAACGTCGCCTGGAAGATCGCCGGGCCGCACTACTCTCTCCAGAGCGCCTCCGTGGCGGGCCTGCTCGGCGGTATCGTCTACGTCCACGGCGACAGGACCGTGACCTCGACCAGCGGCAACCCGTCGTCGCCCTTCGAGTACCACCAGGCCGCCTTCGTCTGGGCGGTGGACCCGGCGACCCGGGCGATCCGCTGGGAGACCACGTACCAGCACACCACGCCGATCTTCGGCCAGCTCCTGGTGCCCTCCTCCGGCACCCGCCTGCTGTGGAACACCGCCAGCGCCGACCGCACCCTGTCCAAGCTGGCGGCGCTCGACGTCAACGACGGCGGGAAGACCGTCTGGGAGCAGCCCGCCCCCGGCGCCGGGGCCACCCTCACCAGCCTCACCTACCTCCCCGCCTTCTCCGACGGCCCGCACAGCTCGGCCGGCGGCGACTTCCTCTTCCTCACCGACCGCCTCTACGCCCTTGACTCGGCGGGCGGCACGGTGGCCTGGAAGTCGCCCGGGCAGCTCGGCTTCCAGTCGGCGGCGGCCAACCCGGACGGCACCGTCGTCTACGCGGCCGGGCAGGCCCCCGACAAGGACGTGGTGGCCGTGCAGGCCTTCGACGCGAAGAGCGGCCAGGTCCGCTGGTCGGGCTCGCTGCAGTACGGGTCGGTCGGCAACATCGCGGTCTTCTGTGTGGACGGCAACGTCTACGTCTGGACCCGCGGCCGCGTGTGGGCGCTCGACCCGGACACCGGCAACGCCCGGTGGACGTTCGACTTCCAGCCCAGCACCGAGACGGCGACCTCGGTGCCGTTCTGGGCCGGCGGCGGCCGGGTGTACGGGCCGACGGACAAGGGGCTGACCGCACTCGCGGCGGACGGGAAACCGGCGCGGAGCCAGTCGGCTCCGTCCGTCGGCGCGTCAGGGTAGAACTGCCGGGCCCAGCGCCGGAACAGGCCGATCGCCCATCAGCCGGGCCGTCCGCACCCGGCCGGGCGGCAGATCGCGGGCGAGGCCGACACGGAACCAGCCGCTCGGGTACGGCAATGGGGCGGATCGTCCGTCCATGGCGGGGGTCACCTCTGCGGCTTGACGGCGGTGTGGACGTACCAGGCAACGTACTCGCGCACGTCGTACATCTCCACGGTGGAGCGGAGGTTGAGCCAGCGCGCGGGATCACCGAACCGGCGCAGCACGGCCCACGGCAGCCGGAAGTAGGCGTGCACCGCCTCCGTCGTGGGCGAGTAGTACGGCGTCGCGTCGAGTGCCTCCTCGACGTCGAAGCCGGCCTCCGCCAGCAGTCGCGGCAGGTTCCGGGCGTGGTAGATCTTCGCGCCCGTCATCACCATCGCGTCCAGGTACGGTTCGAGCAACGCCCTTGCCTGCGGCGCCATTTCGTCCAGTGGAACGGTGCTCATCGGGCCCAGCAGCACCAGCCGCCCGCCGGGGCGAAGTACCCGGTGGAACTCGGCCAGGGCGCGCGGCGGGTCGTAGGAGTGGACCAGGGTCTCCATCGAGTAGGCGCCGTCGAACGTCCGGTCGAGAAAAGGGAGTTGGTGGTAGTCGCCCCAGGAGAAGGTGGTCCGCCCGGCCATTCCGGTGCGGGCGCTCAGCCGGCGGGCCTCGTCGACGTGGAAGTCCAGCGCGTCGACCCCGGTGACCATCAGCCCGAACCGGGCCGCCAACTCCCGTGCCACCACCCCGGCGCCGCAGCCCGCGTCGAGCACCCGGGACCCGGGCGGCAGTGCGAGCTTGCGGCCCAGCACGCCCTCCAGTTGCCGCTGCGCCCGCCACAGCCGCCACTTCGACTGCCCCGGCTCGGTCCACCCCCAGTGCCGGGCGTTCCGCGCCACCCGGGTGTAGAACAGCCGGCTGCCCGGCCGGCCGTAGACCCGGCGCAGCCCGGCGAGATCGAGTTCCTGAGCGCCCATGCGGACAAGCTAGCCCCGCGCACGAGGCGCGGACCCGCGCGCCACGCACGGGGCTCGGTCGTACGGCAAGCTGATCAGCTGATGATGACGCGCCCTACAACCGTGCCCTACAACGACGTCCGGCCGGTCGCGTCGGCGCGGAGCCCCCGACACCGTGACCGACGTGACCGACGCTCCCCCCGGGGCATGCCTCCCGACCTGCCCTTCGGCACTCTGTCCCCCCGAGTCCCCGTGAGGTGTGCTTCGCCGGTGCTGATCCGGCGTTCCGGCGCGGAACTTCAGCAGGATCCTTACGGGACGAACGGTTGCGGGGCGTCCGGTCGGGGCTCGCGGAAGTGCAGGACGAAGCGGGCGCTGCTGCCGTCGATCCGCCGCCGCACGTAGAGCGCCGGGGCGCCGTCCGGGGTGCAGCTGACGCCCTCGCGCACCAGTAGCGGCGTGCCCGCCGGGACGCCCAGCAGCTCCGCGTCGGCCAGGTCCGCGCCGATTGCGCCGAACGCCCGCCAGTCGTACTCCAGCTCCACGCCGGCCGCCCGGGCCAGGTCCAGCACCAGGTTGCCCGGACGGCCCGGCCGCACCAGCTCCGCCGGCAGCGGCCCGAACGGCACCCAGTAGCTGCACGCCGCCCGCGCCCGCCCGCCCAGCCGGATCACGGTGTCCACCCGGGACAGCTCCGCCACCGGCCGGCCCAGCTGCCGGGCCGCCTCCTCGTCCTCCGCCGACCCGGCCACCGGCGGGGCGCCCACCACGAACTCGCCGTCCCCGCGATCGTCGCCCCCGCGGTCGTCCCCGCGATCGTCGTCCCCGCGGTCGTCCGCGCCGGGCAGCGCGGCGTGCACGCTGCCCAGATCGAACCGCTGGCTGCGCGGATCCACCGTGATCGACACCCGCACCGCCGGCGGCCGGACGAACGTCCCCACCCCGCGCCGGATCTCCACGACGGCGGCCCGCTCCAGCTCCGCCACGGCCTGCCGGACGGTGAGCCGGTTCACGCCGAACTCCGCGCTCAGCTCCGGCTCGCTCGGCAGCCGCGCGCCCGCCGGGTAGGCGCCGGCGTCGATCCGCTCCTGCAGCTGCCGGGCCAGGCGGCGGTAGAGGGGGGTGTTGGGAGGATTCGTCGCCACACGCCCGATCCTACGGAGCCCGGGCATATCGCCGTCCTCCCCGGTCGACGATTCCCCTCCCCAGAGGTGGGATGGAGGGTAGCGCACGCAGCTGCGGCTTGCCCGCCACCCCCGGAAGCGGTTACACATCTAGACGTCTAGATGTCGTCCCGAAAGGCCTCGCATGTCCCTGGTCAACTTCCGCGACCCCGCCGTCCTCGGCGACCCCGACGGCCGACGGGTCCGCCCCGGCGTGCTCTACCGGTCCGCCCAGCCGTTCCCGGCCGCCGACGCCGCCATCGTCGCCCAGCTGCGCGCCTGCGACATCCGCACCATCGTTGACCTGCGCGACACCTCCGAGACCGACCCCGCCGACTGGGCCGCCGCCGAGACCGCCGGCATCGCGGTCGTCGCGGCCCCGGTCAACCCCGTCACCGACGGCCTCGCCGAGCGGATGCGCACCATGGCCACGGCTGCCGACCTGGGTCACTTCTACGTGCTGATGGCCGAGTCCGCCCCCACCGCCGTGGCCGCCGCCGTCGAGGCCGCGGCCCGGCCCGGCGCCGTCCTGCTGCACTGCGCCGCCGGCAAGGACCGCACCGGCCTGCTCACCGCGCTGCTGCTCGACCTGCTCGACGTGCCCGCCGAGCGCATCGTCGCCGACTACATCCGGACCGCCGAGGCCCTGCCGCAGATCTTCGCCGGCCTCGCCGAGCGCCACCGCACCGCCCTCAACGACCGCCGCGACCTGCACATCCCCGCCCCCCTCCTGGAGGCCCCGGCGGAGGCGATGACCGTCTTCCTCGACATCGTCCGCACCCGCCACGGCGGCGCCGCCTCCTTCCTCCCCACGTGCGGCGTCGCACAGGAAACGCTGATCGCGTTCCGCGCGAAGGCCGCCCTCATAGCCGGCTGACCCCTCCCCCCGCGTCCGCCGCCGGACGCGGGGGCGGGCCGTCCCTAAACCCGTTGCGACAACCCACCGCCCCCTGGCAACGTCGCTTCCTCCGCCGCCACTTCACACGAGGCTGGGACGACCACGCACGTGACCATCTACTTCTACGGCGCCGACGAAGTCCCGTACGGCTGCTTCTCCAACTTCTCCGCCCACGGCGTGGAGCTGGACGGCCGGTCCTGGCCGACGGCCGAACACTACTTCCAGGCCCAGAAGTTCGCCGGCACCCGGCACGCCGAGGCGATCCTCCGGGCACCCACCCCGCTGCGCGCCTCCCAGCTGGGCCGGGAGCGTACGAAGCCGCTGCGGCGCGACTGGGAGCACGTGAAGGACGAGGTGATGCGGCGCGTGGTGGAGGCCAAGTTCCGTACGCACGAGGACATTCGGGCGGTGCTGCTGTCCACCGGCACCGAGGAGCTGGTCGAGAACACCGGCGGAGACCACTACTGGGGGCGGGGCCGCACCGGGACGGGCAAGAACATGCTCGGCAGGATCCTCATGCGCACCCGCCACCGCCTGGCCGCAGAGGAACACGGAAGGCACGGAAGGGCGATGACGTGACCGCGCTGCGCGAGATCCGCGCCGACCACGACGAGCGGACGATCGTCCTCTACCAGGCGTACGCCCCGGCCGTCGCCGAACCGGCACTGGCGGCGGGCCGGTTCGTGCCGCCGTTCTCGTTCCACCGGATGACCTGGATCAAGCCGTCGTTCCGCTGGCTGATGCACCGCAGCAACTGGGCGCAGAAGCCCGGCCAGACCCGGGTCCTGGCCGTCCGGATCACCCGGGAGGGCTGGGAGGAGGCGCTCGCCCGGGCCGTTCTCACCACCGCGGACCCGGCCGAGGTGGCGGGGGCCGAGGTGCACGTCCAGTGGGATCCGGAGCGTGCGCTGCGCGGGGGAGCGCTCAACCACTACAGCATCCAGGTGGGTATCGGCCGTTCGCTGATCCGGACCTTCGCCGAGGAGTGGGCCACCGAGCTCACCGACCTGACCCCGCAGGTGCACCGGATCGCCGCCCTGGTCCGGGGCGGCCGGGCGGCGCAGGCCCAGCGCCTGCTGCCGCCCGAACGGCCGTACCCGCTGCCCGCCGCGACGGCGCGGCGCCTGGGCATCAGCGGAGGCTGAGCCAGGCGCCGCGGGTCCGACCGCCGTGGGGACGACCGCTCAGACGTCCCGCCGCCGCACCACGACGACCGCCGCCACAGTCGCGACGACTGCCCACACCCCCAGCGTGATCCAGCAGTCCAGCAGGGTGGGCGCGTACTTGCCCATCGTGGTGTAGGAGTTGGGGTTGACTGCCAGCCGGCCCTCGGCGGCGAGCGGAAGGTGGTTGCCGATCTCCTTCAGCCACCGGTAGCGGTCGCCGCCGAACAGCATCGGCACGATGAACAGCAGCATCACCAGCGACACGATCGAGGCCGTGGCGTGCCGCACCAGGGCGCCGAGCGCCATCCCGATCAGCGCGCAGACCGGCACCAGCACCGCGTAGGCGACGACCGCCCGCAGGCAGCCGTCGTCGGTGATGGAGAGCCCGACGTGCCGGGAGGCCAGCATGGCGTTGGAGCCGAAGAAGGACGTCACCGACACGATCGTCCCGGCGGCCAGCGTGATCCCGGTGACCAGCGTCACCTTGGCCACGATCACGCCGCGCCGGTCGGGCACGGCGGCGAAGGTGGTGCGGATCATCCCGGTGGTGTATTCGCCGAACACGGTGATCGCGCCGAAGCTGCCGGCGGCCAGCGCCATGAGGGCACCCGAGATGCTGTTGAGGCCGTGGTACAGCGGGTCGTACTTGTACGGGGGGAATCCGGGCAGCTGCGGGTGCGGCTGGTCGATGTAGGTGAGGTCGGTGTGGACGGCGTTCAGGTTGATCGCGATCGCGGCCAGCACGGCCAGGGCCAGGACCAGGTACGTGGACCGCAGCGAGCGCAGCTTGATCCACTCGGCGGCGAGCAGGTCGGTGAACCGGGGTGCCGGCTCGGCGGCCGGGCGGGTGGCCGGCCGGGCGGGGGAGAGGGTCGTGGTGGTCATCGGGCTGCTCCGGCGAGGTATTCGACACTGTCGGCGGTCAGCGCCATGAACGCCGACTCCAGGGAGGACGTACGGGTGGCGAGTTCGTGCAGCACCAGGCCGTGCCGCAGGGCGAGTTCGCCGATCCGATCGGCGGGCAGCCCGGTCACCAGGCCGGCGTCCGGGTCCGCGCCCTCCCGCCGGACCTGCCCGCCCTCGGCGTTCAACACGGGGGTCAGCGCGTCCAGTTCGGGCGTGCGCACGCTCACGCCGGTGACGGCGTTGCGGGCGGAGAAGTCCGCGAGGCTCTCGTCGGCGATCAGCCGCCCTTGCCCGATCACCACCAGCCGGTCGGCGGTGTGCTCCATCTCCGCCATCATGTGGCTGGAGACGAACACCGTCCGCCCCTCCTGCGCGAGCCGCCGGAACAGCCCGCGCACCCACAGCACGCCCTCCGGGTCGAGCCCGTTCAGCGGCTCGTCGAAGAGCAGCACCGGCGGGTCGCCGAGCAGCGCGCCGGCGATGCCGAGCCGCTGCTTCATGCCCAGCGAGTACCCGCCGATGCGGCGCCCGGCGGCCTTGCCGAGCCCGACCTCGGCGAGCACCTCGTCGACCCGCCCGAGCGGGATCCGGTTGCTGCGGGCCAGCGCCTGGAGGTGCGCCCGGGCGCTGCGCCCGCCGTGCACGTCCTGCGCGTCCAGCAGGGCGCCGACGTGCCGCAGGCCGCGCGGCCGGCCGGCGAAGGGCATGCCGTCGACGATGACGGACCCCTCGGTGGGTGTGTTCAGGCCCAGGATCATCCGCAGGGTGGTGGACTTGCCGGCGCCGTTGGGGCCGAGGAAGCCGGTGACGGTGCCCGGGTGGACGGTGAAGGTCAGGTTGTCGACGGCCACGGTGGCGCCGTAGCGCTTGCTCAGTTGCTCGATCTCGATCACGGGGACAACGGTGCCGGTCGGGGCCGTACGCGGGCATCGGGCCGCGGGCCACAACCGGGGGCCGGGGGAGTGGCCCGGGGGATTAGTCCCGCAGGCCAATGCGTCGTCGGAAGAGCGGCCGATACGATCGGGCGATGATCACCGAATCCCGTCCGCCCCTGCTCAGGCGCCTGCCCCCGGGCGTGTGGGTGGCGGCGTTCTGGCTGAGCGTCATCGTGTTCCGGGTGTTCACCCGCGACAACGAGCTGCACCATCTCTTCGAGTACAACGGCAATATCGAGGACATGCCGCTCGTGGTCACCGCGGTGGTCACCACCCTGGTCGCGCTGCTGCTGGTCCGCCTGCCGCCGGCCGCCGTCGCGGTGGCGCTCGCGGGCTGCGTCTACACCCTCGGGATGCGGGAGGTCCCGGAGACGGCGGTGCTGCAGTTCCTGATCGCCGACGCGATCGTCGGCTACTGCGCGGCGACCCGCTCCCGCCTCGTCTCGCTGTGCGCCGCCGGGATGCCGGTCGCCATGGTCGCCACGATGCTGATCTGGGGTGCCGTCCACGGGTACCCCGTCAACCCGATGGCCTTCGGTGGCTTCGCCGCGACCGTCGTGATCGCCTGGCTGGTCGGCAACACGATCCACCAGAGCCGGGCCCACACCGAGGCCCTGCGCGGTCGCGCCACCGAGCAGGCCGTTACCGCCGAACGGCTGCGCATCGCCCGCGAGTTGCACGACATGGTCGCCCACAACATCGGCATCATCGCGATCCAGGCCGGCATGGGCAGCCGGGTCATGGACACCCAGCCCGCCGAGACCCGCAACGCGCTCAACGCCATCGAGGCCACCAGCCGGGAGACCCTCGCCGGGCTGCGCCGGATGCTCGGCGCGCTGCGGCAGGGCGAGCAGGAATCCGCGCCGCTCGAAGTCGCCCCCGGGCTGGCCGAACTGGACCGGCTGGTCGAGAAGACCGCCGGCGCCGGCGTCCGCGTCGCGCTCACCCGCAACGGCGAACCCCGCGCGCTGCCGTCCGACGTCGACCTCGCCGCTTTCCGGATCGTCCAGGAGGCCGTCACCAACGTGGTCAAGCACTCCGGCACCCGGGACTGCCACGTCACCGTCGACTACCGCCCGGACGAGGTCGCCGTCGCCGTCGTCGACCTGGGGACGGGTGCCGCACCCGGCGTCCCCGGCTATGGAATCACCGGCATGCGCGAGCGGGTCAGCCTGCTCCACGGCGAGTTCAGCGCCGGCCCGCGCCCCGAAGGCGGCTTCCGCGTCGCCGCCCGACTGCCGCTCCCCGTGGAGGTGGGACCGTGATCCGTGTCGTCCTGGTCGACGACCAGCCGCTCATCCGCACCGGACTGCGGGTGCTCATCGCCGACACCCCGGACCTGGAGGTGGTCGGCGAGGCCGGCAGCGGCGCCGAGGCCGTCGAGCTGATCACCCGGCTGCGCCCGGACGTCGCCGTCATGGACATCCGGATGCCCGGCATGGACGGCATCGAGGCCACCCGCCGGCTCACCGCCGACCCCGGCGTCGCCACCCACGTCCTCGTCCTCACCACCTTCGACGACGACGACTACGTGTACGGCGCGCTGCGCGCCGGGGCGAGCGGCTTCCTGGTCAAGGACCTCGCGCTGGAGACCATCCTGGACGGCATCCGGGTCGTGGCCGCCGGGGACGCCCTGATCGCCCCGGGCATCACCCGCCGCCTGATCGGCGAGTTCGCCGCCCGCCCGCAGCAGGCCGCCCCGGCGCGCCGCCCGGTCGTCGAGAGCGTCACCGAACGCGAGCGCGAGGTGCTGACGCTGGTCGGCCGGGGGCTGTCCAACGCCGAGATCGCCGAGGCGCTCACCATCAGCGTGGCCACCGCCAAGGCACACGTCGCCCGGCTGTTCACCAAGCTGGATGCCCGGGACCGGGTCCATCTGGTCATCCAGGCCTACGAGTTCGGCCTCGTGGCGCCCAGCTGACCCCCGGGGCGGTGGCCGCCGAGACACGCGTGAGCGCCGGGGTGGGCCCGCACAGCCCACCCCGGCGCTCACAGTCGGACGGTCATCGGACCGTCAGATCATCAGGGAACGATCGGGTGCGAGATCTCGCAGCCGCCCGCGCCGCCGTTGTAGTCGTTCGCCCAGGTGCCCTGCATGGCGAACGAACCGGTCGCGAAGGTCACGTTCTGCGCGCCGCCGACGCCGCCGGTGCCCTTCCAGGCGCACTTGTCGCCGTTCTCGGCACCCGAGGAGTCGGTCCAGCCGCCCGCCGGGTTCTGGTCGGTGAGCGTCTCCGCGTACTCGTGGCCGTACACGATGGTGACGCCGTCCAGCAGGCCGGCGCTGCCGCTGTTGACGTAGTTCTGACCGCAGGACGAGCCCATGTCGGTGACGTACGGGTTGTTGCTGAACGCGACGTCACCGTACGGGGACGCGGCGGCGCCACCGGACAGCGTGGTGTCGCCGTTCCAGTCGTGCCAGGCGCAGAACGAGCCGGAGGTGGTGTTGAAGCCGTCCGGGTGGGTGCCGGTCGGGGAGAGCACGATGTACTGCGCGTTGCGGTTGGAGGCGGCCGTGGTGTTGCCGAAGTGACCGGCGCCCTTGATGGCCTCGTTGGCCAGCTGGTTGCCGGTGGCCTGGCTCGGGGCGGCGGCGGACTCGTCGACCCAGACACCGGCCAGCGCGCCGCCGGTCGGGTAGCCGACGTGGCTCGCGGTGGAGGGGCAGGAGGTCGAGCCGGTGGCGACGCCCTCGCAGTACTGCGTCAGGATGCCGGACCAGGTCTCGCCGTTGGTGCCGAGCCCCTTGTACAGCTGCTGCGCCCGGACGGCCTCGCCGCTCGGGTCGCCGGAGAGGGTGGTGTAGCCGTTGGCGTCGGTGCCCTGCGTGCCCCACTGGGAGCCCCAGAAGATCACGTACACCTTCGGGGCGCCCGTGGTGACGCCGATGCCGTCGACGCTGCCGCCGAACTTCAGGTTCGAGGTGCGCTTCCCGGCGGTGGCCGTGCTCGCTTCCTTGGTGGGGACGGCGCCGTGCCGGTACGGGTGGCTGGGGCCGGCGAACTCGCTGACCGGCTGGTCCGCCTGGGCGGGAGCGGCGGCCGCGAACCCGGCGGCGGCGAGCACCAGCGAGGACAGGCCGGTCAGGACCTTGCGGGGGGTGGGGGACATGCCCATCGTGAGGGTTCCTCTCTCCTGCCGACGCACGTGTGTGGGGAGCGGCGGCAGTGCGTGGGACGAAGGGGCGTCGACGGCAAGGGGTTTGGGGTGACCTGGTGTGACGTCGACGGCCCGAAGCAAAGCAGAGCCGCTGAAAGCGGGTCAACGAGGGCGGGCGTAAAGGGAACCCAGGCAAACCGTAGCGAAGTTCAAAAACGCGCAGGTCGGGGGACGTCGATGCGCGTAGTGCAGCCGTCTATCAACAGTTAGAGGGGAGTTCCTGAACAGTATTCGGACCCTCAACCCTCCGACGGGACACCGCAGCCCCGGCCGGGCTGCTCTTGTACCAACCCCGAGTGGAGATCTCCGGCACGGTCATGCGCTCACACATCGTCGGACATGACCATCCGACAATCTCAAGCACCCTTGAGGTCAAGCTCGTGTGCGACTAATCCGCGCCAGTGCGTCGGTACAGGCGCGACCAGGCGCCGGCACCCAGGGCTGTCCCGATTCCCAGGAAGGCGCAGACTCCGGCCGGCACGATCCACCCGGTGATCGGTGTTTCCGCATGGCCGCCGTCCTCGCTGATGGCGGTGACCGCGGTCAGGAGTCCGTAGGAGACCAGCAGCGTTGCCGCGCAGGCCGGGACGAGCAGCAGTCTCCGGGGGAGCCTCCGCGCCCACGGCCGGACGAGCGTTGATGCCGCGATCAGCCCCGTCAGTGCGAGCACGGCAGTGAAGTCGACGCCGTGCCGTTCGAGCCATACCAGCGCATCGGGCGCACCGTTCTTCGTGAACTCGCCCGCCAGGTCGTACCCGTCCGAGAGCCCCGCCCTGCCGCCCGATGCCCAGTAGGTCTTGACTGCGATGTACGGCACGGTGAGAGCACCTCCCACCGCCACGACCCTCTGCGCTGCCACCAGCGTCGGCGCGTGCGTCATGTCCGTTTCCTCCCCGGTCTCCTCGCGAGCCAACGGTTGCCGTCCGGTGGTTCCACAGTGATCCACGCGAGGCGGCCGGGCCGTCCTACCTGAGTCCCGACTCCGGGGCGATCCGTCCCCCGCGCGGGGGAGTAGGCCTGCTCGCCGCCTCCACTCGCACCGGTGTCACCAAGGCCGCAACCAGCGGAAACGCCACCACCACCGCATACGCCCACCCGTACCCCGCCGCCCCGATCAGTGCACCCGCCGTCGGGGCCACCCCGGCCGCCACCGCGTTCTGCACGGTCGTATGCACCCCCAACGCGCGGCCCGCCCACGCGCCGCCCGCGTACTCGGCCACTGCCGTGAACGACAGGCCGTTCGTCGAGACCGTCACCACCCCCGCCGCCATCAGCGCCGCCGTGGCCGCCACCGAATGCGCGAACGCCCCCACCGCGAGCACGGCCAGCACCGCCGAAGCCGTCAACGCCAGCCGCCGCATCGGGCCCGTCCGGCTGCCCGCCACGTCCGACCAGCGGCCCGCCGCCAACCGAGCGCCCGCACCCGCCACCTGCACGCACGCCAGCACCGGGCCCGCAGTCGACGGGGACCAGCCGCGCTCGTCCACCAGGAAGACGAAGGCGAACACCGACACCGTGAACTGCGGCACCACCAGCAGCGTCGCTGCCCCGTGCAGCCGCCACAGCACCAACGTCCGGTACGGATTCCCCGCCCCCGCACCCGTACCGGCCTCCGGCCGCGCCGGATCGCGGACGAATAGCACCACCAGCAGCGCCGCCCCCACACTCAGCGCCCCCAGCACCGCCAGCGCCACCGCCCGCCCGTGCACCGCCAACGGGGGCAGCAGCAACGCCGCCAGCGCGACCCCCAGCGGCAGTGAGGTCTGCCGCAAGCCCATCGCGAGCCCGCGCTCCCGCGCCGGGAACCACCCGAGAATCAGCCGCCCGCTCGACGCATGCGCCGACGCCCCGGCGGCCCCCGCCAGCAGGAAGCACACCCCCAACCCGACCGTCCCGTGCACCGCCGTCGCCCCGAGCAGCACCAACCCGCCCACCCCGAGCCCCGACGCCAGCACCCACCGCTCACCCCACCGATCGGCCGCCGCCCCCCACGCGGTGAGCGTCAGCACCAGCCCAACGGTCGGGCAGGCCGCGAGCAGCCCGGCCTGCCCGAGCGACAACCCGCCGTCGCGCAACGCCGGTATGAGATACGGCAACCCGAACTGAAACGCACACCCGGCCGTCATCGCCGCCATCCCAACGGCCAACACCACCCACCGCTGCCGGCCACCCTGTTCCTCACGCATACAGGCAGCCAACCCGATGAACTGCAGATTCAGCAGGGGCGTCTACCTGATGGACGGGTCCCCGGCCGCTTCCCGTTCGCCACGCCGGGGTTGGCCCGGCCGGGCGCGCCTTCCTCCAGGCTCTTGAGCCGGTCGGCGAGCGCGAGGAGCATGTGCAGGCTGCCGTCGGACAGGCCGGAGGCCCGCTTGACCAGGCTGACCACCTCGGAGTTGCCGAGGGCCTGCCGCAGGTCGCCGAACTTGTCCAGCCGGTCGAGCTGTTCGTCCACGTCGGCGGTTCTGCGGTCGTCCAGGAAGTAGGCCGCGCCCTGCCGGATGCCGAAGCAGCGGCCGAGCCGGTCGAGGGTGTCGACGGTCGGGTTCGGGCTCTGCCCCTTCTGGGTGACACCGTGGTGGAGGTTGCGGACGGTGTCCTTGGAGATGACGTCGCGGCCGGCCAGGGTGTTGATCCGGTCGGCGAGTTCGCGGTACGTGGGGGCGCGTCCGCCGGCCCGGGCGGCCTCGCGGGCGATCAGGTGGCCGATCTTGTCGGCGATGGCGCGGGCACGGTTGGGCGAACGGTCCGGCGAGAGGCCGGGCGAACGTTCCGGCGAGCGGTCCGGCCCGGCAGCGGCGCCGGCACCGGGGCCGTCCGACTGGTCTGCGCGCACGTGCCAAAGCGGCTACGGGCGGGCGAGTTCGGCGATCCGCATGATGCGGCCGTGCGAGTCGAGGACGACGTCGTAGGTGTTGCCGAAGCAGCCGTAGGGGCGGGCGGGTTGGCCGTTGGCCAGGCAGTCGTCGAGGTGGGTGAGCAGGTCGGACAGCGGTACGGGCTGCGCCGCGTCGACGAGCGTGGCGTCGACGCCGGCCGCGGCGAAGCCGTAGCGCGCGGGGCTGCCCACGGCCTCGAAGCGCTTGTCACCGCAGACGTACCGAGTGGCCAGCGCGGTCAGCTCACCGGAGTCGACGGCGACGACCTGGAGGACGCGGTGCCCGGGGTGCTCGCCCACCACCGCGCAGCCGCCGGGAGCGGACGGCGCAGTCGGCACGGACGGCGCCGGCGGAGCGGCCTCGACCGTACCGTCGGCTGCGTCCGCCGGGTCCCCGAGGCCGTCGTCGTCCGCCTCGTCAACCTCGGCCGAGGCGGTCACCACGGTCGGATCGGAGTCCGCCGGGGTGCAGGCGGCGAGGCCGGTCACGGCGGCGACCGCGGCGGTGCACGAGAGCAGGGTGGCGAGCAGGATTCGGGGCGCGGCCATGGCACCAGTCTCCCCGGCGGTGTGGCGGACGCGGACACCCGGGTACACGTGTGCCGGATGGGACGTGGTTCCCGTCCCCGCCGGGTGTGCGGACCTGACGGGGACGAGAGAACAAGGGGGGCCTCCGCCGCAACCCGCCCCCCGCCGCAACCCGCCCTACGCCGCAACCCGCCCTACGCCGCAACCCGCCGCGAAGCCCCGTACGCCTCCCGCAGCCGCGCCTGCGCCCGCTCGCCCGCCCCGAGGTGGTCCAGCCCGAGCAGCGCAGCGCCGAGCACCGGCGGGGCGACGACGACCCGCGGCTCCGCCAGCGGCGCGGCCTCGGCGAGCCGCGCGGTGAGGTTGTCGAGCAGCAGCGGCTGCCGGGAGGCGAGCACCCCGCCGCCGAGCACCACCGGCGCGGGCGCGTCCAGCAGTTCCAGCCGGGTGAGCGCGACGACGGCGAGCCGGACGATCTCGTCGGCCTGCCGGTCGATGAGCTCCAGCGCGACAGCGTCCCCGTCACCCGCGACGGCGAACAGCACCCGGACGATCTCGTGCAGCCGGGTGGTCGGCAGGTGCCCGAGGTGGACGGCCTCGGCGACGGCGCCGGCGCTGGGCAGCCCGAAGTGCTCGGCGATGGCCCGGGCGAGGGCGGTGGGCCCGCCGCGGCCGTCCTCGGACCGGACGGCGTGCCACATGCTGTTGCCGGCGAGGCCGGAGCCGCCGCCCCAGTCGCCGGTGAGTTCGCCGAGGGCGGGGAAGCGCGCGGTGCGGCCGTCCGGCAGGAGTCCGACGCAGTTGATGCCGGCGCCGCAGACGACGGCGACGCCGCGCGGGCCGTCGGTGCCGGCGCGAAGGAGGCCGAAGGTGTCGTTGACGACGGTGTTGGTGGCGCCCCAGGGGTGGGATTCGAGCGCGCTGCGCAGCGCGTCCTCCTCGACCGGGAGGTCGGCGTTGGCGAGGCAGGCGCTGACGTGGCTGGTCAGGACGCCGTTCCAGGACGGGTACCCGGCTGCGGCGGCAGCCTCCGCGACCAGCGGGGCGAGGCCGGCGACGGCCGCCGCGCCGCCGATCTTCTGCGGGGTGAAGCCGCCGCCGCGGGCGGTGCCGCGGACGGTGCCGTCGGCGCCGATCAGGGCGACGTCGGTCTTGGAGTTGCCCGCGTCGATGGCGAGTACGCCGGGCAGGAGTGGTTCGGGCTGGTGGGTCATCAGGTCCCCGCGGCTCGTACGTGGCCCGGCCGTGGTCGGCGGCCGGGGATGGGTCGGTCTCCTCGCAGAGCCCGGCCCGCGACACCCTCATATCGCGGGCCGGGCGGCTTGCGGGCCGGGCGGATCACGCCCAGGCGAGGTGCTCGCGGTTGTGGGCGAGCAGCCGATCCGTCAGCTGGCCGGCGAGTTCGATCTGGCCGACCAGGGGGTGGGCGAGCAGGGCGTCGAAGACCCGGTCGCGGCCGCCGCGCAGGGCGGCGTCGAGGGCGAGGTGCTCGTACGAGGTCACGGCGGCGATGAGCCCGGCGTACAGCGGCTCGACGGGCCGCTGCGGGAGCGGGCGGACGCCGGCGGCGTCGACCTCGGCCGGGACCTCGATGACGGCGTCGTCGGGCAGGAACGGCAGCACGCCGTCGTTGCGCGTGTTGACGACCTGGACGGACGTCCCGCCCCCCGTGCCCAGCAGCGCCGCGATCAGCTGGACGGCAGCCTCGGAGTAGAACGCCCCGCCGCGCTGCCCGAGCAGTTCGGGCTTGGTGTCGAGGGCCGGGTCGGCGTAAAGCTCCAGCAACTGCCGTTCGATCTCGGCGACCTGCGCGGCCCGCGAGCCCTGCGCCTTGAGTTCCTCGACGACCGCGTCGTGCTGGTAGAAGTAGCGCAGGTAGTAGGACGGTACGACGCCGAGCCGCTCGATGACGGCCTGCGGCAGGTGCAGGTCCTCGGCGATCTCCTTGCCGAAGTCGCGGAGCAGCGACGGCAGCACCTCTCGCCCACCGGCGGCACCCGGGGCGTCGAGCAGGGTGACCCCGCGCTCCCAGGTGAGGTGGTTGAGCCCGACGTGGTCGAGCCGGATCAGCTCCGGGTCCACGCCCAGGTGGCCCGCGAACTTGCGCTGGAAGCCGATGGCGACGTTGCACAGGCCGACGGCCTTGTGCCCGGCGTTCTGCAGCGCCCGGGTGACGATGCCGACGGGGTTGGTGAAGTCGACGATCCAGGCGTCCGGGTTGGTCCGACGCACCTTCTCGGCGATGTCCAGCACCACGGGGACGGTGCGCAGAGCCTTGGCGAGCCCGCCGGCGCCGGTGGTCTCCTGGCCGACGCAGCCGCACTCCAGCGGCCAGGTCTCGTCCTGGTTGCGGGCGGCCTGCCCGCCGACGCGCAGCTGGAGCAGGACGGCGTCGGCGTCCGCGACGCCCGCCACCACATCGGTCGTCGTGGAGACGACCGCCGGGTGTCCCTGCCTGGCGAAGATCCGCCGGGCCAGTCCGCCGATCAGCTCGAGCCGATCGGCGGCCGGGTCGATCAGCACCAGCTCGCCGATCGGCAGGGTGTCCCGCAGCCGGGCGAAGCCGTCGATCAGCTCCGGGGTGTACGTCGAACCGCCGCCGACGATGGCCAACTTGAGTGCGGACTTGCTTGCGGACGTCAGTGCGGACATCAGCCCTTGACCCCTGTCAGTGTCACGCCTTCGATGAAGGCCTTCTGTGCGAAGAAGAAGAGGATGATCACCGGCGCCATCACGAGCAGGGTGGCGGCCATGGTGAGGTTCCAGTTGGTGTGGTGCGCGCCCTTGAAGGACTCCAGGCCGTAGGAGAGGGTCCAGGCGGCGTGGTTCTCGCTGGCGTAGATCTGCGGGCCGAAGTAGTCGTTCCAGCAGTAGAAGAACTGGAACAGGGCGACGGCGGCGATGGCCGGCCTGGCCATCGGGAGGACGACGCGCAGCAGGGTGCGCAGGTCGCCGCAGCCGTCTATTCGGGCCGCCTCGATGTACTCCTTGGGGATGGTCATCAGGAACTGGCGCAGCAGGAAGATCGAGAAGGCGTCGCCGAAGGCCATCGGGATGATCAGCGGCCACAGGGTGCCGGTGAGGTGCATCTGCTTCGCCCAGAACAGGTACATCGGGATGACGGTGACCTGCGGCGGCAGCATCATCATCGAGATGACCGCCATGAGCGCCAGATTGCGGCCCCGGAAGCGGAACTTGGCGAGCGCGTAGGCCACCGGGAGGCTGGAGACGACGGTCAGCAGCGTGCCGAGGCCGGCGTAGATCAGGGTGTTGCGCCACCAGGTGAGGAAGCCGGGGGCCTCCCACACCTTGAGGTAGTTGCCCCACTGCCAGGAGCTGGGCCAGTAATCAGTGGTGAGGGCCTGACTGTCCGTCATGACCGAGGTCAGGAAGGCGAAGACGAACGGCAGGAGGAAGAACAGGGCGGCGGCGATGCCCAGTGCGTGGACGGCCACCCAGTTGAGCGCGGCGCGCCGGCGGGCGGCGCGAAGAGCGGCCCCGGAGACGGCTGAACTACCGGGCGAGGTGGCCGACTTGGCGAGTGTGGGGGTGCTGGGAGTCATGGAAGGGTCCTCACTGGTCCGCTGTGTCCGCTGTGTCCGCTGTGTCCGCTGTTCCCGCTAGTCCTCGCTCGCCATGAAGCCGGAGCGGCGGCGGAGCAGGATCGAGGTGACGGCCATCGCGATGGCGAACAGGACCAGGGCGACGACACAGGCCGAGCCGGTGTCGAAGCGCTGGAAGCCGAGGTTGTACACCATCTGCGGCAGGGTCCAGGTGGAGCCCTGCGGGTAGCCGGGCTCGAACTGCTGCCCGGAGTTGCCCGCGATGCCGCCGGCGACCTTCCCGGCGACGATCGCCTGGGTGTAGTACTGCATGGTCTGGATCACGCCGGTGACCACGGCGAACATGATGATCGGCGAGATGTTCGGCAGCGTGACGTAGCGGAAGCGCTGGAACGGTCCGGCGCCGTCGAGTTCGGCCGCCTCGTACTGCTCCTTCGGCACGTCCAGCAGGGCGGCCATGAAGATGACCATCAGGTCGCCGATGCCCCACATGGCGAGCATGGTGAGCGCGGGCTTGGACCAGTTGGGGTCGGCGAACCAGCCGGGCTGCGGGAGCCCGAGGTCGCCGAGGAAGTGGTTGACCGGGCCGGTGCCGGGGTTGAGCAGGAACGCGAAGGCGACCGTCGCGGCCACCGGCGGGGCCAGGTAGGGCAGGTAGAAGGCGGTGCGGAAGAAACCGACGCCGCTCTTGATCTTCGTGATGAGCAGCCCGATGCCGAGGCCGAAGGCCACTCGCAGGGACACCATGATGACGACCAGCCACAGGGTGTTGCGCAGGCCCTGCCAGAAGAACGGGTAGTCGTTGAAGACGTAGTCCCAGTTCTTGAGGCCGTTGAAGGTGGGGGCCGAGAAGCCGTCGTACTTCATGAAGGAGAAGTAGACGGTGGAGATCAGCGGGTACAGGAAGAAGACGCCGAAGCCGATCAGCCAGGGGGAGAGGAACGCGAGGGTGCGGGCCGCCTCCCGGCGGCGCTTCCGGCGCAGCAGGTGCTGCGTGGATGGCGCCGCCGGGTCGGTCGGTCCGGTGCCCCTGCGGGTGTCGAACGCGAGTGACATGGGTGCTCCGAATGCCGTGCCGGGCCGGTTGCTTCGCCTGGGCGACGGGTTACTTCGCCTGGGCGATGGCGGCGTCGATCTCCTTGGCGGTGGCGGCGAGGCCGGCTGCGAGATCGGTCTGCTTGCCGGACTCGTACGCGTAGCCGAGGTTCTGCAGCGACACGATGTAGGCGCCGCCGTTGGCGCTGGCGGGGGTGGTGCCCGAGTTCGGGTTCCTGGCGATGTCCAGGAAGGTCTTGAAGTTCGGGTCGCTGGTGATCTTCGGCGAGTTGAGCGCGTCGAAGGTGCTCGGCACGTTGTGGATCGCGTTGGCGAAGCCGACGACCGCGTCGGTGTCGGTGGTCAGGTACTTGACCAGCTCCCAGGCGGCGGCCTGCTTCTTGCTGGTGCGGGCGATGCCGACGATGGTGCCGGTCTGGTAGCCGCGGCCGTAGGTGGCGGCCTGGTCGTCCGGCACCGGGAACGGGGCGGTGGCCCAGTCGAAGTCGGGCTTGTTGTCGGCCAGCGAGGCGGTGCGCCACTCGCCGTCCAGGGCCATCGCGACCTGGCCGGTGTGGAAGGGGTTCTTGGCGCTGAACTCCTCGCCGAAGGTGGAGCGGTACTTCTCCAGCTTGTCGAAGCCGCCGAGCTTGTCGATCAGGCCCTTCTGCCACGTGAGCATCGCGGCGACCTTCGGGTCGGTGGCGATGCCCGACTTGCCGTCGGAGCCGAAGTAGGCCGGGCCGTACTGGGCGAGGAAGTGCTCGGTGGTGGTCTCGTAGCCGTGGTAGTTCGGCAGGAAGCCGAGCTGCCTGAAGCCGTCGCCGTCCGCGATGGTGAGCTTGGCGGCGGCGTCGGCGAACTCGCTGAAGGTCTTCGGCGGGGCGGTGATGCCGGCTGCGGCGAAGGCCTTCTTGTTGTAGTAGAGGCCGTACGCGTCGCCGAGCAGCGGCAGCGAGCACTGGTTGCCCTGGAACTGCGTGTAGTTGAGCATCGCGGCCGGGAAGGTCTTGGCGGCGTCGATGTTGCTCTTCTGCAGGAAGGGCTTGAGGTCGACGAAGGCCTTGGTCGAGCAGAACATGCCGACGTTGTTCGTGGTGAAGGAGGAGATCACGTCCGGGGCGTCGTCGCCGCCGGCCCGCAGGGCCTGGTTGACCTTGTCGTCCGCGATGTTGCCCACGGCCTTGACGTGGATGTTCGGGTGGAGCTTCTCGAAGGCGGCGATGTTGTCGTTGATCGCCTTCACCTCGTTGTCCTGGCTCCAGCCGTGCCAGAAGGTGATGGTGACGTCCTTGCCGCCGGCCGAGTCGTCGGTGCTGCCGGCGTCGTTGCTGCCGGTGCAGGCGGTGGCGAGCAGGGCGAGGACGGCGCTGCCGGTGACGGCGGCGATCGTGCGGCGGCCTCTGCGGGAGGTGGTGGAGTGCACTTCGAGGTCCTCCTGGGGGTGCGCGGGCAGGCGTCATTGCCTCGTCGCCCGCGTTCGGGGTTGGGGGAGAGGTGGGTGCAGGAAGCGGTGGTGCCGGTGGGAGCGTCGTGGAGCGTCGGTGGGTGGACGTCAGTGGGTGGAGAAGACCGCCTCGCGGGCGGTGGCCAGGGCTCGTTGCAGGGCGCCGAGCAGGACGGGTGAGCCGGACAGGGCACTGCTGCGGACTTCCGGCCGGCCGATGGAGATCCGGGCCAGTTCGTCCTCGACGAGAGCGCGCAGGCGTTCGCCGCCCGCGCTCGGGACCGCGCCGGAGAGGACCACCAGTTCGGGGTCGACGACGGCGGCGATCACGGCCAGGCCGACGGCGAGCCGGCCGGCCAGTTCGGCGAGGAACGCGTCGCCGGCCCCCGGGGTCTCCAGGGCCTTGGCGATCGACTCCTCGGCGGTGGGCGCGCCGAGCCCGTGCTCGCGGGCCAGCGCCCGGACGGCGGGTGCGCCGACCAGGTCCTGGAACCCGCCGAAATTGCGGCGGCGCAGGTCCCGTACGACCGGTGAGCCGGGCACCGGCATGTAGCCGACCTCCCCGGCGCCGCCGGTGAAGCCGCGGTGCAGCCGCCCGGCGATCACGATCGCGGCGCCGGTGCCCGCACCGGCCCAGAGCAGGACGAAGTCCTCGAAGCCCCGCGCCGCGCCGGAGGCCTGTTCGGCGACGGCGGCGAGGTTCACGTCGTTCTCGATCGACACCGGCGCGCCGATCGCCTCGGACAGCTCCTCGACCAGCCGCGGCGAGTGCCAGCCGGGCAGGTGGGAGGCGTAGCGCAGCTTGCCGCTGACCGGGTCGGGCGCGCCGCCGACGCCGATCACCACGGTGTGCAGGGCGCCGTCGGCGAGCCCGGCCTCGCGGACCGCCTCGGCGACCGCCGAGGCGACCCGGGCGACCGTCTCGGCGGCCGGGGTGCCCTTGGCGGGGACGACGTGCTCGGCCAGCGTGGTGCCGGTGATGTCGGCGACGGCGACCCGGATCTCGCTGGTGGTGACGTCCACCCCGGCGACGTGGCCGGCGGCCGGATTCACCTGGTACAGCTGCGCGTTGGGGCCGGGGCCGCCCGCCGTGGTGCCCACCGGCAGGACCAGCCCGGCCGCCTCCAGGCGGGCCAGCAGCTGGGAGGCGGTGGGCTTGGAGAGCCCGGTGAGGGTGCCGATCTGGGTGCGGGAGAGCGGCCCGTTCTCCAGCAGCAGTTCGAGGGCGGCGCGGTCGTTGATGGCCCGCAGGAGGCTGGGGGTGCCGGCGAGGGGGGCCTTGGCGGTCGTCTTGGTCACGCGCAGAATCCTCCTCTTCCGGCAGGTGAGGGGAGTACCAGGGTGGTACCGGAGTGGTACCGGGGTGGCTCCCGGGCGAACTGTTAGGAAAGTTTCCAGTCGGCCTGGGAAGGACCGTACGGTCCGCGTCGGCGGAGTGTCAATGGCCCTCCGCCCGGTGGATGCCGAAGCGTTACCGGACAGCACGAAGCCCCGCTCCCACAGCGCTTGGGTGGGAGCGGGGCTTCGTCCGTATTCTCTGTCGGCTCTGACTGCGCTATAAGCGCTACGGCCTGGTGAGGTCGTCGATCGGCGGCTTCGGCTGCGGTATCGGCTCGGTCGCCCTGTAGCGCGCCGAGGCGGGATCGGCAAGCGAGGACGGCGGCGACGGATCCGCGGCCGGGGCCAGTGCGACCCCGGTGCCCCCGGTCGTCGCATCCTCCTTGACCTTGATCCCGGCCAGGTCGAAGGCCGCCTTCAGTCGCTGCCGCAGCGCCCGGGCCACCACCGGCGCCTTGCCCGGCGCCGCCCTGGCCTCGACCCGCATCATCACCGAGTCCGCCGCGACCGACTCCACGCCCAGCACCGACACCGGCTCCCAGACCAGTTCGTCGTACGGGGACTCCTTGGACAGCGCCTCGGCCGTCTCCTTGATCAGGTCCTCGGCCCGGACCAGGTTCTCCTTGTAGCCGATCTGGACGTCCACCGTGGCGGTCGACCAGCCCTGGCTCATGTTGGCGATCCGCTTGACCTCGCCGTTGCGGATGTACCAGATCTCGCCGTTGGCCCCGCGCAGCTTGGTCACCCGCAGGCCGACCTCCAGCACCGTGCCGCTGGCCACCCCGGTGTCGATCTCGTCGCCGACGCCGTACTGGTCCTCCATGATCATGAAGACCCCGGACAGGAAGTCCGTGACCAGGTTGCGGGCGCCGAAACCGATGGCCACACCGGCCACACCGGCACTCGCCAGCAGGGGCGCCAGGTTCACCCCCAGCGCGCCGAGCACCATCAGCGCCGCCGTGCCCAGGATCGTGAACGACGCGACGCTGCGCAGCACCGAGCCGATCGCCTCCGACCGCTGCTGGCGCCGCTCCGGGTTGACCACCCCGGTGTTGGCGAGCAGCCCGCCGATCCGGCCGTGCTCCTCGTGGCTCTCGTGCGCGCGCGCCATCCGCGTTATCAGCTGGGTGATCAGCTTGCGCACCACCACCCGCAGCACCAGCGCCAGGACGACGATGAAGACGATCCGCACTCCGGTGGCCAGCCAGGCCTGCCAGTGCGTGTCGAACCAGCTGGCCGCCTGCTTGGTGGTGTCGCTGACCTCGTGCGCGCTGGTCGGGAGCCGCAGATCCAGCTGCGGCAGCTGCGGCGCGGTCGGGCTGGGGGACGGCGTCGCCGGGGCGGAGGTGAGCGCCGGGGACGCGTCGGCGAGACCGGTGGCGCCGGAGCGGAACACGTGCGGGACCTTCCTTGCAGGGGGCGTGGCGGTCCCGCGCCGCGGCAAGCTCGGCCCGCGGACCGTCGGCCTAGCCTATCGGGCCCCGAACACACGCCCGGACACGCCGGAGGGCGCACGGAACGCGCCGGACGCCCCGTCAAAGCCCCGGTGCGCCCCCGCGACACCCCGCCCGGCACTGCTCCGACCGGCCGATCCGTCCCCCGGGAGGGCACCGGAGGGGCACCCGAGTGCAACCCGACCTTCGTCCGGGCATACCGGGTATGACGGAAAGCACACCCGGAGATCCTGTTGGGTCCGTTACACAGGAGTGGTGGCGCCGTACAAAGGCGTAAGGCGACACTGGGGGAGATCACTCACCCGTTGGGTGATCCAACCGCTCGTCCCGGCGCGAGCCACGCGCCGCAGGCGTCCAAGGAGGCATCCGTGCCGCATGTCCTGGTCCTCAACGCGTCCTACGAGCCACTCGGCGTCGTATCGATGCGCCGCGCACTCATCCTGGTCCTCAACCACAAGGCGGTCAGCCTGGAGGACTCGGGAGTCACTCTGCACAGCGCCACCAGCGCCCTACCGGCGCCGTCCGTCGTCCGCCTGACCCGCTTCGTCCGGGTCCCGTTCTGCGGGCCCGTCCCGCTCACCCGCCGGGCGCTGTTCGCCCGCGACCACGGCCGCTGCGTCTACTGCGGGGCCGCCGCCACCAGCGTCGACCACGTCATCCCGCGCAGCCGGGGCGGCCAGCACCGGTGGGACAACGTCGTGGCGGCCTGCCGCCGCTGCAACCACACCAAGGCCGACCGCCACCTCACCGAACTCGGCTGGCGCATGAAGCGCCCGCCGGCACCGCCCTCCGGCCTTGCCTGGCGGATCATCGGCACCGGGATCAAGGACCCGCGCTGGCGGCCCTACCTGGAACCGTACGGCGGCGGCGACCAGCTGCGCGCCCCACAGTGGGGCGAGTACGAGCACCACGACCATACCGAGCCGAACCACTCCGTGCCGCTCGGCCGAGCGCACGGCGCCCACTCGACCCCCGTCCGCCGCGGCGAGCAGCCGGAACCGCTCTCCGCCTGACCCCGCTCCACAAGGGCTTGCCCGTCATATCACTCGGTACGCCTCATGGGCCGCCGCGCACCCCACCGGGGAGCACGGCGGCCCGCCGTGTTCACGGCCTCGCCGGCTACTGCTTCGGCGGCGTTCCCGCAGCTGGCGTTCCCGCAGCCGGCGGCGCGGCCGGTGTCCCCGGCTGGGTGCCCGGCGTGCCCGGCTGCGCCGGGGGCGCGACCGGCGGCTGCGGCGGCGTCGCCGGCGGTGTCACCGCGTACAGCTCGATGCCCCACAGCGAGTAGCCGTACTTGGTCGCCCGCGAGACGCCCTGCATCCGCACGAACTTCGCGTTCGCGGCGTCGAAGCGCACCGTCTCGTCGCCACCCTTGCCGTTGTCCACACTCGCCGCGGTCGTCCAGGTGACCCCGTCCGCCGAGGTCTGGATCTTGTACGAGGAGGCGTACGCGGCCTGCCAGTGCAGCACCGCCGCCCCCAGGTGGACGGCCTGCGGCAGCTCCAGCTGCACCCAGGCGTCGTCCCGCGCGGGCGAGGACCAGCGGGTCTTCGGGTCGCCGTCCGCCACGGCCGAGGCCGGGAAGTTCGGCGTCTCGTCGCCCGAGGAGATGGCCTTCGCACCGAGCGCCAGGTCCGCGCCGCCGGTCGGCGGCACCACGTGCACCTGGAGCACCTGCTTGACGACGGTCGAGCCGGCCACGTACTGAACCGGCACCTGGTACGTCCCGGACGGCGTCCCGGCGGCCGCGCCGACCAGCAGCGGCACCCCGACCCGGCCGCCGCGCGGCACCGTCACCCCGGACGCCGGGGTCACGGTCAGGCCCTTCGCCGCGGCCGGCACGTCGGCCTGCAGGGTCCCGGTGGTGCCCTCGGGGCGGCCGGCCTCGACCGTCGCCCGGGTCTGGGTGGGCGCGGCCGCGCCGGTCACCACGTCCAGGGACGGGTCGGACAGGCTGAGCCGCGCCGCCGGGGCGTCCGCGTACCAGGGGATCACCTGGTTGACGACCGGCGGGTCGCCGCCCGGCTTCCAGGCCAGCCGGAACGCGTCGGCGCTCTGCCCGCCGGCCGGCAGCTCGTTGTAGCCGGGGTTCACGGTGCCGATCTCGACCCAGGTGCCGTCCGGGCGCCGCAGCGAGACGGTCGCGATGGCCCGCACGCTCGGGTCGGTCAGCACGGTGAGCCGGTCCAGCGGCCGGGCGGCGCCCAGCTCGACGGTCAGCGGCTCGTCCTGGGCGGTCGGCGGCTGGGCCGCCCGGTACGCGGTGTCCGGGTTGCCGTCCAGCACCGCGGCCGGCGAGGAGCCGGGCAGCGCGGCCGGGCCGCCGCTGACGCTGGCCGGGGAGTCGTCCGGCGCGGTCACGGTGAACTCCCGCACCGCCACGGCGGTCTTCTGCGCGGCGGTGGCGCGCAGCCGCACCGCCCGCACCACCGTGCCGGCGGGCAGCTGGGCGCTGACCGTCTTCTGGTTCTTGACCACGGCCAGCTGCTGCCAGCCGCCCTCGCCGGTGGTGTACTCCAGCACGCCGTCGCGGATGTAGTCGTCGACCGCGGTCTGGGCGTCCGGGCCGTTGCCCCACCCGCCCATGAGCACGGTGACGCTGCCGACCGGGCGCCCGGCGCCGAGGTCCACGCCGACGGCGTCGCCCGGCTGCGGGGGAGCGGAGCTCCAGTAGAAGGTGTCGGACACGCCGTCGGTCATCAGCGCCGGCAGGTGGTCGTGCGCGGTGCCCATGGTGGTCGTCGGGATGAGGCCGCTGCTGACCACGCCGGCCCAGTTGTCGGCAGCCTTCACCGCGCGCTCCAGGAACGGGCCGAGCACGCCCGCGCCGATCGTCGCCGGGCTCTGGGCCAGCTGCTCGCGCAGCCGGTTCAGCTCCACCCGGGCCTTCCACGCGGCGGCGCCGTCGCCGCCGTGCTGGGCCAGCAGCATGTCGAGGGCGGCCTGCCCGGCCAGCCCGTAGTTGCTCAGCGGCGCCAGCCACGGCGCGGCCTCGGCGGCCAGCGCGGACGTCGCCTGGGTGTCGGTGAGGGTCTCCTGGGCCTTGGCCATCGCGCCGAAGGCGTCCCGCAGCGGGGCCGCGGCCTCTATCAGCCTGGCGAGGTCGGGACCGGCGCCCGAGGTGGGTTCGGCGGTGGCCCAGAACTTGTCCAGCAGCGGCGTCAGATAGCCCGACTCCTGCTTCGACAGCGGCGAGGACGAACTGTTCCCGGCCAGCGCGGTGACCGCCGACAGGGCCGTCCCGGCCGGGGTGGCCGCGGCGCCGGTCGGGCCGGCCAGCGAGCGCAGCGCGGCCTGCCAGGACTCGTCCGGCTTGTACCCGGCCGGGTTCCAGGCGAAGTCGCCGGCCGTGGCCAGGGCTATCCGGGAGGCCACCGGCTGCTGCATGGCTCCGGTCAGCATGACCGCCGAACGGGTCGCGACCTCCGGGTCGCGGCCGGTGTAGGCGCCGAGGAAGAGCCGGTCCGGACTGGCGTCGTTGACCGGGTAGTTGTCCATGGTGACCAGCGGATGCCCGTACAGGCCCGCGGTGTCGGCCGTCTGAGCGCCCGTGATCTTCTCCGGGATCACCCCGACCCCGCTCCACGCCACCTGCACCCCGGCCGGCAGCGCGTCCGCCAGCGCCTTGCGGTACGGCGTGGACCCGGACTGGTGGTACTCGGTCGGGACGACCGACAGCGGCGCCAGGCCCGGGTTCTTCGCGATCAGCCGGTCCTGCACCTTGGCCGCCAGCGCGGCCTGCGCCTTGGCGGCGGCGGCCGGCCCGGTGCCGTACGTCGAGCGGTCGTCGCTGCAGTGCCACTCGTCGTAGCTGACGTCCAGGAACTGCAGCTGGAACGCCGTGAAGCCGAGCGCGCGCAGCCCGTCCAGCTTCGCCACCAGCGCGTCCACGTCCTTGCCGGAGCTGAAGCAGAACGACTGCCCCGGGTCGACGGCGTAGCCGAGCGTGACGTGGTTCTGCGCCGCCCGGCCGCCCAGCGCCCGCAGCTCCGCGGCCTTCTCGGCCGGGTAGGCGTCGCGCCAGCGCGACAGCCGGTACGGGTCGTCACCAGGCGCGTAGAGGTAGAAGTTCTGCTTGGAGCGGCCGAGGAAGTCCACCTGGTCCAGCCGCTGCTGCGCCGTCCACGGCGTGCCGTAGAACGCCTCCGCGGTACCCCGCACCGGCGCCCCCGACGGCCAGTCGCGCAGCGTGATGCCCGGCAGCCCGAGCCCCGCCGCACCCGGCGCCTGCCCCTGCCCGGCCGGTACGGCGGCCAGCAGCTGGCGCAGGCTCTGCGCCGCGTAGAAGGTGCCCGCCGCGTCCGCGCCGGCCAGCACCACCGCGCCGTACGTCCCGCTGCCCTGGGCGGGCAGCTGACCTGCCGACAGCACGTAGCCGCCGATCGGCAGCCCGATCAGCGACGGCGCGTCCTTGCCGCCGGCCGCGGCCGCCAGGTCGCGCAGCGCCCGGTCCACCGTGCCGTCCGCCCCCTCGGCCGGCCCGCCGATGTACACCACCAGCGAGCCCGCGGCCGGGGTGCCCGCGTCCACCTGCGGCGTGATGGCCGTCGCCCCGGCGATCCCGAGCACATCGCGGACGGCGTCAACGGCGCCGTGATCCGCCTTCGGCGTGGTCACCAGCGTCACTTCCGCCGGCACTGCGACCGGCTTGCCCGCCACCGTCTGCTCCTGCGGCCGCGGGAACACCTGCGGGTTCGTCACACTTCCCAGCGGCGTCTGCGGCGCGGTGCTCACCACGTCCGGCCCCGACGCGGCCGCGTACGCCGCCGCCGACGGCACCGGCCCCGCCAGCAGCCCGCCGACCACGGCGGCCGCCGCGACACCCGCCGCGATCTGCATCGTCCGCCGCCCCGGCCGCCCCGGCCGCCCCGGCCGCCCGGGCGCGCGCTCCGCGCGCACCGACGCCAGCAGCGGCTCCGTCCCCTTCAGATCCGCGATCAGCCGGTCCGCCGTCCGCGGCGCCAGCTGACGGCACGTCCGCGCCGTGGCCCGCCGCGCCGCCAACGCGGTCGGGTGGTAGAGCACCTCCCGCAACGCCGGGCTCTGCTCCAACTGCTGCCGCAGCCGCCGCCCGGCCACAACGGAAACTCGGGCTTGCACAGGAGCCTCCTCGCCAGGCCTGGACCACATCGCCGCAACCCCACCAGCTACCCAACCCGGTGTCAACGTCGCCGTCAGGTATGTCCACTTTGCCCCGTTGATCACTCCCGGCCTCCACCGTCCCGGGCCCCGACTTGCCCCCGACGTACCGTCGGCCTTCACTCCCCGTACATCGGCCCCGCGCCCGCCCTGCCCCCGCCCACCCGTCGACCTCCCCCCTCTCGCGTCCCCCAGCCCTTGACCCCGCCCGACGGCCCCCCGCCCTGCCCCCTCCCCCCGGGAGGGCGGCAGCCGATCCGGGGTCGCACACGTGTCGCGCTGGGTCATCGGGTCGTCACGCGGGTAGGACTGTGGTCGTCCTGACCAGGCGTTGCCGAGACATCGTAGGAGCCGCGAGTGGCCGCTTATCTCGACCGTGACGGAGCCGACGGGCTGAAGGTGCCGACGCAGGACGCGCCGGCACCTCCCGCCGAGCTGGTGGCGCTGGCCCAGGCGTACGGGGTGGATACGCGGGATCCGGGGCCGGGCGGGGTGCCCGTGGGGGCGCGGACGCTGGTGGCGGTGCTGGGGGCGCTCGGGGTGGCGGCGGGGACGCCGGAGGAGGTGCGGGAGGTGTTGGAGCGTCACCGGGCCGAGCTGCAGGCCCGGTTGCTGCCACCGTGCGTCGTAGTCCGCCAAGGGCGCCGTACGGCACTGGACGTGCCCGCCGATGCGCGCCTGCACGTGGAGCTGGAGGACGGCGGCGCTTGGGAGCTCCCCCGCGGCCACTCGCACTGGCTGCCGGCCGATCTCCCCCTCGGGCGGCACGTCCTCAAAGCGGAGACGAGCAGCGGCAAGGCCCAGGCGGCACTGATCGTCGCCCCCGCGAAGCTCCCCCAACTCCCCGGCCGCAGCTGGGGGTTCCTCGCCCAGCTGTACTCCGTCCTCTCCGGCCGCTCCTGGGGCATGGGCGACCTCGGCGACCTCGCCGACCTCGCGCAGTGGGCGGGCGCCGACCTCGGCGCAGGCTTCGTCCAGATCAACCCCCTCCACGCCGGCCTCCCCGGCGCCCCCTCCGACCCGTCCCCCTACCGCCCCTCCTCCCGCCGCTTCGCAGACCCCGTCCACCTGCGCGTCGAGGCCGTCCCCGAGTACGCCTACCTCGCCGGCGACCAGCGCGCCGAGGCCGAGGAACTGGGCCGCCGGGCCGCCCGGCTCCGCGCCGAGGTGCTGGCGCACGACGGCCTGATCGACCGGGACGCCGTCTGGACGCTCAAGCGCGAGGCGCTGGAGCTGCTGCACGAGGTGCCGCGCGGGGCCGGCCGCGAGGCCGCGTACCGGGCGTACCGGCGCCGCGAGGGCGAGTGGCTGGAGCGGTACGCCCTCTGGAACGCGCTCGCCGAGGTGCACGGCCCGGACTGGCACGCCTGGCCGAAGGGGCTGCGCCACCCGGACGGGTCGCAGGTGGAGCGCGCCCGGAAGGAGTGCGCCGACCGGGTCGAGTTCCACCGCTGGCTCGCCTGGCAGGTCGACCAGCAACTCGCCGCCGCCCAGGCGGCGGCCCGGGAGGCCGGCATGCCGGTCGGGCTGATCCACGACCTCGCCGTCGGCGTCCACCCGGACGGCGCGGACGCCTGGGCGCTGCAGGACGTGCTGGCCGGCGGCATCTCGGTCGGCGCCCCGCCGGACGCCTTCAACGCGCACGGCCAGGACTGGGGCCTGCCGCCCTGGCGCCCGGACGCGCTCGCCGCGGCCGGCTACGCCCCGTACGCGGAGCTGCTGCGGGCCGCCGCCCGGCACGCGGGGGCCGTGCGGATCGACCACGTGATGGGTCTGTTCCGGCTCTGGTGGGTGCCGGACGGGCACGCGCCGACCGAGGGCGCGTACGTCCGCTACGACGCGGAGGCGATGCTCGGGGTGCTGGCGCTGGAGGCGCACCGGGCGGGGACGGCGGTGATCGGCGAGGACCTGGGGACGGTTGAGCCGGGGGTCCGCGAGGAGCTGGCGGCGCGCGGGATCCTCGGGACGTCCGTCCTCTGGTTCGAGCGGGACTGGCCGGCGGGCGGGGAGATCCTGGCGCCGGACCGCTGGCGGACGGGCTGTCTGGCCACCCTCACCACCCACGACCTGCCGAGTACGGCGGCCCGCCTCTCCGGCGAGCACGTCGAGCTGCGGCACCGGCTGGGGCTGCTGGCCCGCCCGCTGGGGGAGGAGCAGGCGGAGGCGGCGGGGGAGCTGGCGGACTGGCGTGCCGCGCTGACCAGGCTGGGGCTGCTGGCGCCGGACGAGCCGCTGTCGATGCCGGTGCTGTACCGCTTCCTGGCCGCCACCGGGGCGGGGCTGGTCGGCGTCTGGCTGCCGGACCTGGTCGGCGACCCGCGCCCGCAGAACCTGCCCGGCACCTGGGACCAGTACCCGAACTGGCGCCTCCCGATCGCCGACGGCGCCGGCCACCCGGTCACCCTCGACACCCTGGCCACGACCCCGGCGGCCCCCTTCCTCGCCCACCTCCTGGCCCCGACCCCACCCCGCCCGGCCTGACCCTTACCCTGCCCGGCACACCCCCAGGCGTGCCGGGCCATCCCACCACGGCCAGCCCGCTCCCGCCGCCCCCCGTCCCGCAGGGCCCCCACCCCCGGCCCGCCACCTCCCGGAAGGCCGACCCCGGCGCGCGGGGGTCCATAAGCGGCGGGTAAGTTGGAAATCGTGGACAAGAGGAACGCTTTGCGAGCCGGCGCGGTCTCCGCAACGGTCACGCTGATGATGCTGCTGTCGTCGCCCGCCATGGCCCTCACCCGGGACGATGGCGACGACCCGGGCGCCGGCCTGAGCGTCGGCCAGACCATCGGCCTGTACGTGCTGATCCCGATCGTGGCCTTCGCGATCATCGCCGCCCTCGCGGGCCTGCCGTACGGCAACAAGGGCAAGAAGAAGTAGCCGACGGTCCGACGGCCGTCCACCAAGACCCGCAAACCCCGAAGGGGCGCCGGACCCGAGTCCGGCGCCCCTTCGGGCATTCCTACGGCGTCAGCGACCCGCCGCCCGGTCGGCGGCCTGCGCCTTGAGCGCCCGCTCGATCCCGGCCCGCGCTTCGACGACCTGCCGCCGCAGCGCCGGCGCCGGCTCGGCGGAGGCCAGCCACGCGTCCGTCGCGTCCACCGTCTCCTGCGTGACCTGGAGCGCCGGGTACAGCCCGACGATGATCTGCTGCGAGATCTCGTGGCTGCGGGTCTCCCAGACCTCCTTCACGGCCGCGAAGTACTTCGCCGCGTACGACGCGAGCAGCTCGCGCTGGTCGGCCTGCTGGAAGCCGGCGATGGTCGCTTCCTGGACGTAGTTGGTGAGCGTGTCCGACTCGACGACCGCCGCCCACGCCTCGGCCTTGGCCTCGGCGGTGGGCCGGGCGGCGCGGCAGGTGGCGGCGTGCTCCTGGCCGGCCGCGGTGTTGTCGCGCTCCAGCTCGGCGGCGATGGCCACCTCGTCGGCGCGGCCGGTGGCGGCGAGCCGGGTGAGCAGGGTCCAGCGCAGCTCGGTGTCGACGGCGAGGCCCTTGACCTCCACCGTGCCGTCCAGCAGCCCGGCGAGCAGGTCGAGCTGCCCGTCGGTGCGGGCGACGGCGGCGAGGGCGCGGGCCCAGGCGAGCTGGTGGTCGCCGGCGGGTTCGGCGGCCCGCAGGTGCTCCTCGGCGGCGGCGGCCCAGCGGGCGAGGCCCTGCTCGCGCCACGCGGGGTCGGTGTAGGCGTCGAGGGCGAGCTTGACCTGCCGCTGCACGGACTGGACGACGCCGATGTCGGTCTCGCGCCCGATGCCGGAGAGGGCGAGCGACAGGTAGTCGCGGGCGGCGAGTTCGCCGTCGCGGGTCATGTCCCAGGCGGAGGCCCAGCACAGGGCGCGCGGCAGCGACTCGGTGAACCCGCCGAGGTGCTCGGTGACGACGGCGAGCGAGTCCTCGTCGAGCCGGATCTTGGCGTAGGAGAGGTCGTCGTCGTTGAGCAGGACGACGGCCGGCCGGTGCCGCCCGACGAGCTCCGGCACCTCGGTGCGCGGCCCGTCGACGTCGAGCTCGATCCGGTCGGTGCGTACGAGCGTGCCGTCGACGAGCTCGTACAGGCCGATGGCGACGCGGTGCGGACGCAGCACGGCCTCGCCCTTGGCACCGGCGGGCAGCGCGGGGGCCTCCTGCAGGACGGTGAAGGACTCGATCTCGCCGTCCGTGTTCAGGACGATCGCGGGCCGCAGCACGTTGATGCCGGCGGTCTCCAGCCAGGCCTTGGACCAGGCCTTGAGGTCGCGTCCGCTGGCCTCCTCCAGGGCTCCGAGCAGGTCGCCGAGCCGGGTGTTGCCCCAGGCGTGGCGCTTGAAGTAGGCCTGCACGCCTTGGAAGAAGGCGTCCTGGCCGACGTAGGCGACGAGCTGCTTGAGCACCGACGCGCCCTTGGCGTAGGTGATGCCGTCGAAGTTGACCTGGACGTCCTCCAGGTCGTTGATGTCGGCCATGATCGGGTGGGTGGACGGCAGCTGGTCCTGCCGGTACGCCCAGGTCTTCATCTGGTTGGCGAAGGTGGTCCAGGAGTGCGGCCACTTGGAGCCGGGGGCCTCGGCCTGGCAGACGGCCTCGGCGAAGGTGGCGAAGGACTCGTTGAGCCAGAGGTCGTTCCACCACTCCATGGTGACGAGGTCGCCGAACCACATGTGGGCGAGCTCGTGCAGGATCGTCGCGGCGCGGGACTCGTACGCGGCGTCGGTGACCTTGGAGCGGAACACGTACTGGTCGCGCAGGGTGACGGCGCCCGCGTTCTCCATCGCGCCGGCGTTGAACTCCGGGACGAACAGCTGGTCGTACTTCGCGAACGGGTAGGGGAAGTCGAACTTCTCCTGGAAGTAGTCGAAGCCCTGCTTGGTGACCGCGAACACGGCGTCGGCGTCGAGGAATTCGCGCAGCGAGGGCCGGCAGTAGACGCCGAGCGGCACCTTCTGCTCGCCGTTCTCGTAGCTGTCGAAGACGCCGACGTACGGGCCGGCGACGAGCGCCGTGATGTAGCTGGAGATCCGGCCGGTCGGCTCGAACGTCCACACCTGGACATCCTGACCGTTGGACGCAGTGCCGTCGCCGGCCGGCACCGGGGTGGGCGAGTTGGAGACCACGACCCAGCCCTTGGGGGCGGTCACGGTGAACGCGAACGTGGCCTTCAGGTCGGGCTGTTCGAAGGAGGCGAAGACGCGGCGGGCGTCCGGCACCTCGAACTGGGTGTACAGGTAGGTCTCGCCGTCGACCGGGTCGACGAACCGGTGCAGGCCCTCACCGGTGTTGGTGTAGGCGCAGTCGGCGACGACGCGCAGCTCGTTCTCGGCCGCGAGGTCCGGCAGCGGGATCCGGCTGTCGGCGAAGCTCGCGGGGTCGAGCGGGGCGCCGTTGAGGGTGATCTCCTCGACGCTCGGGGCGACGAGGTCGATGAAGCTGTCCGCGCCGGGGGTGGTGGCGGTGAACCGGACCACGGTGGTGGAACGGAAGGTCCCGCCCTCGCGGGCCGAGCTCAGGTCGAGCTCGATGTCGTACGCGTCCACGTGCAGCAGGTCGGCCCGGGTGCGGGCCTCCTCACGGGTCAGGTTGGTGCCGGGCACTCGCTGAACTCCTTCGTCGGGCTGGTGTTTCGCATCCTCCCATGCCCAACGGACGAGCCCGCCGAATCATCGCAGGCGGGGCGGGCCGGGCCGAAAGCCCGTACCCGCCCCGCCTGCACACCGGACGTCAGCCCGGCTGTCAGCCCCGAAGGCTCACCGTCACTTCTTCCACTTGGTCACCGGCGCGTTCGTGCTGCCGCGGCTGAAGGCGTAGACCGAGTTGCCGTCCGGCGCCATGACGTACTCGGACAGGCTCATGCCGATGTCGAGGCCGTCGGGCATGGCCAGGGTGCCGAGGTCGGTCATCTTGCCGTCGGTCGGCGAGAGCGTCACCAGCCGGGCGGGCTTCTTGTAGCCCTGGCTGATGATCACGCGGACCTTGCCGTCCTTGTCGTAGCCGGACACCAGCCGGATGTCCTGGTTGGAGTCGGCGGCGGCCGACCAGATCCGCTTGCCGGTGGTCAGGTCGTACGCGTTGACGGCCGAGTTGGAGCCGGTGATCTGCGCGTACAGGATGTTGCCGCTGACCACGTTCTGGGTCATCGCGTCGGACTCGCCGGACAGGCGCAGGCTGTCCGAGCCGGGCTCCTTGACCGACATCGGGTTGCCCGGCTTGTTGCTCTTGTCGAACGGCAGGACGTAGTCGCCGTTCGGGCCGCTGCTCATCAGCAGCACCAGCGGCTGGTCCGAGACGACCTTGTCGACCCGCTCGATGCTGCCCTGGAGGGTGATCGGCGAGCTGGTGGTCTTGCCGGTGTCGGCGTCGACGATCACCAGCTGCGACTTCGGGCCGCTGGTCAGGTAGCAGCGGTCGCTGACGGCGATCTGGTTGCCGCCCGCCCGGCCGTACAGGCTGCAGTCCTTGTCGCGCGGCTGGAACTGCCAGACCGGGCTGCCGTTGTCGATGTTCACCGCACCGACGAGGTTGCCGCCGATGGCGACCACCTTGTCGGTGACACTGAGCGTCGGGTAGGAGACCCGGTCGTTGGAGACCTTGGCGCTCCAGAGCAGCTTGCCCTGGCTGATGTCGACGGCGCCGATGGTGGAGCAGTCGCTGTCACCGGTGTTGAAGGCGACGGCGGCCACGTTCTTGGAGTTGGTGCTGTACGAGGCGGCGCACAGCTCCTTGGCGCCGGAGGGCACCGGGATGTTCCACGCCTCCTTGCCGTCCGTGACGTTGAAGCCCCGGATGCCGGTGCTGTCGGCGCGCACGGTGACCTTGTCGGTGCCCCAGATGCCGAGAATCTGCGCGCTGCCGTCCCCGGTGGTGGCCTTGGGGGCGTTCCAGGCGACGTTGTAGGAGGCACCGCCGCCGCCACCGCCGCCCGTGTTGCCGCCGCTGCTGGAGCCCGCGATGGTCGGGGCGTCGGTGACGTCGCCGCTGGTGCCGCCGGTGCTGGTGGTGCCACCGGAGCTGGCGGTCGGGTTGTCGGGGTTGTCCTTCTGGGTGAACAGCACGATGAGCCCGGCGACGATGGCGACGGCCAGCACGCCGCCGATGATGCCGCCCCACATCATCACGGGGTTGCGCTGCTTGGGCACGGCCGGCACCGGCGTGGTCGGGTAGGTGTACCCGGCCTGCTGCTGCTCCTGCGGGTACCCGTAGCCGCCGCCGAAGGTCTGGCCGGCGTCGGGCGCGGCGTACGAGGCGCCGGGCATCGGGTCGTACGGGCCGACGGGCGCGCCGGCCGGGGGCGGCGGCGGGGCCTGGGACGGGAAGGCGGCCGCGGTCGGTGCGTAGGCGGCGCCCCCGCCCGGCGGAGCGGCCGGCGGTGCGGGCGGCTGGGCCGGCGGACCGGCCGGCGCGGCCGGGCCCGGGATCGCCGAGCCGTCGAGCTGTGTCATCTGGTCCGCGACGGCGGCCGGGTCCGTGCCGGGCTGGCGCCCGAACGAGACGCCCCGGTTGTCCTGCGGGCCGCTGCCGGGCGTTTCGCCTGTCCCCGGCGTAGGGTGATCCCCTGCCATCTGATTCCCCGTCATGTCTGGATTCGTCCCCCTGCCGGTATCGTCCGGTTCCGGTGGGACGGGTGAGATTGGGCACCATGGTAGTGGTGACTGGTTTTCGGTTGCCGACAGGAGCCCGAAAGCCCCCCGGGACCCCCTCCGGATCTCCCCGTCACCCCTTCGCGCACGACGGCCCCGGACCGTCCCCGGCCCGCCGCCCCCCTGCCCGCCCGGCCCCCTCACCCGTCCCGCCGTCCCCCGATCTCCCCACCAGCACCCCCACCCCCCACCCGGAGCCGTAGGCTTCAGGAGTTGAAGGGGACGCCCGGCGGAGGGGTCCCCGCCCCCTTGGGATGGTGGATCATGGCGACGGACACACCTGGCTCTCAGTCATCGCTGCACCGGGCGAACCTGGAGCGGGTGCTGCGCGCGGTGCGGATGGCCGGCTCGCTGACCCAGGCCGAGATCGCCCGCGGCACCGGCCTCTCCGCCGCCACCGTCTCCAACATCGTGCGGGAGCTGAAGGAGAGCGGCACCGTCGTCGTCGCCGACACCTCCTCCGGCGGCCGCCGGGCCCGCAGCGTCTCGCTCAGCGGCGACGCCGGCATCGTGGTGGGCATCGATTTCGGCCACACCCACCTGCGGGTCGCCGTCGGCAACCTGGCGCACCGGGTGCTCGCCGAGGAGAGCGCCCCGATCGACGTGGACGTCTCGGCCGCGCAGGGCTTCGACCGCGCCGAGGCGATGGTCGCGCGGCTGCTGGAGCAGGCCGGCTTCCGCCCGGACAAGGTGATCGGCGTCGGTCTCGGCGTGCCCGGCCCGATCGACGTGGAGACCGGCGCGCTCGGCTCCACCGCGATCCTGCCCGGCTGGACGGGCATCGCCCCCGGCCGTGAGCTCGCGGAGCGGCTCGGCATGCCGGTGCACGTGGACAACGACGCCAACCTCGGCGCGCTCGGCGAGCTGGTGTGGGGCGCCGGCCGCGGGCTGAGCGACCTCGCCTACATCAAGATCGCCAGCGGCGTCGGCGCCGGCCTGGTGGTCAACGGCCAGATCTACCGTGGCCCGGGCGGCACCGCCGGTGAGATCGGGCACATCACCCTGGACGAGGCCGGGCCGGTCTGCCGCTGCGGCAACCGCGGCTGCCTGGAGACCTTCGTCGGCTCCCGCTACCTGCTCTCCCTGCTCACCTCCACCCTCGGCCCCGACCTCACACTGCCCAAGGTGGTCGAGCTGGCCCACCAGGGCGACCTCGGCTGCCGCAGGGTGATCGCGGACGCCGGCCGGCAGATCGGCACCGGCGTCGCGACCCTCTGCAACCTGCTCAACCCGCGCCGGGTGATCCTCGGCGGCGACCTCGCCGAGGCCGGTGAGCTGGTGCTCGCCCCGATCCGCGACTCGGTGGCCCGGTACGCGATCCCCAGCGCCGCCCGCCAGCTGTCCGTGGTCCCGGGCACCCTGGGCGGCCGCGCGGAGGTGCTCGGCGCGCTGGCGCTGGTGATGAGCGAGATGGGGGAGTCGGGCGCGCTCGCCGCCGCCTCCGTCAACCGGGCTTGACGCGACCGCGCCTGGCCCGGACCCCTGTCACCTCGGGGATCGCCGGTGACCGGCCGGTGGCACCGGGCGCGCCGCTCGGTGTCCGGCAGGCGGACATTAGACTCGACCGGTCGGCACGGACCGCGACCCTTGAAGCGGACCGTCAGAGCGCGCCGGCGCACCGGGCAGCGACGCCCGTCGGACCGCCCGCGGTCCGCGAATACGAACGAGGAGGAACGGGTGGCCCTGCTGACCCGCATTCGGGGACCGCGCGATCTCGACCGGCTCACGCCCGGACAGCTGGCCGCACTGGCCCAGGAGATCCGGACCTTCCTGGTGACCGAGGTCTCCAAGACGGGCGGCCACCTCGGCCCCAACCTCGGCGTGGTGGAGCTCACCATCGCGCTGCACCGGGTCTTCGACTCCCCGCGCGACCGCATCCTCTTCGACACCGGCCACCAGAGCTACGTGCACAAGCTGCTCACCGGCCGCCAGGACTTCTCCCGTCTGAAGATGAGTGGGGGCCTGTCCGGCTATCCCTCGCGCGCCGAGTCCGAGCACGACGTGATCGAGAACTCGCACGCCTCCACCGTCCTCTCCTACGCCGACGGCCTGGCCAAGGCCAACAAGATCCAGGGCAAGGCCGACCCGGTCATCGCGGTCATCGGCGACGGCGCGCTCACCGGTGGCATGGCCTGGGAGGCGCTGAACAACATCGCCGACGCCAAGGACCTGCCGGTCGTCATCGTCGTCAACGACAACGAGCGCTCCTACTCCCCCACCATCGGCGGCCTGGCCAACCACCTCGCCACGCTGCGCACCACCCAGGGCTACGAGCGCTTCCTGTCCTGGGGCAAGGACGCGCTGCAGCGCACCCCGGTGGTCGGCCAGCAGCTGTTCGAGACCCTGCACGGCGCCAAGAAGGGCCTCAAGGACTTCATCGCCCCGCAGGGCATGTTCGAGGACCTCGGCCTCAAGTACATCGGCCCGATCGACGGCCACGACCTCACCGCCCTGGAGTCCGCGCTGACCAAGGCGCGCGGCTTCGGCGGCCCGGTGATCGTGCACTGCCTCACCGAGAAGGGCCGCGGCTACCACGCCGCCGAGAACAACGACGAGGACCGCTTCCACGCGGTCGGCGTGATCCACCCGGACACCGGCCTGCCGGTCAAGAACTCGGGCAAGGACTGGACCTCCGTCTTCGGCGAGGAGATGGTCGCGCTCGGCCACGAGCGCGAGGACATCGTCGCCATCACCGCCGCGATGCTCCACCCGGTCGGTCTGGCTCCCTTCGCGCAGGCCTTCCCGGACCGCATCTTCGACGTCGGCATCGCCGAGCAGCACGCCGTCACCAGCGCGGCCGGCCTGGCCACCAACGGGCTGCACCCGGTGTTCGCGGTCTACGCGACCTTCCTCAACCGGGCCTTCGACCAGGTCCTGATGGACGTCGCCCTGCACAAGCTGGGCGTCACCTTCGTCCTCGACCGGGCGGGCGTCACCGGCACGGACGGTGCCTCGCACAACGGCATGTGGGACATGTCGATCCTCCAGGTCGTCCCGGGCCTGCGGCTGGCCGCCCCGCGCGACGCCGACCAGGTCCGCGCCCAGCTGCGCGAGGCCGTCGAGGTCAAGGACGCGCCGACGGTGGTCCGCTACTCCAAGGGCACGGTCGGCCCGGCCGTCCCCGCGGTCGGCCGCGTCGGCGGCATGGACGTGCTGCGCGCCGCCGAGGAGTCGGCCGGGGCGCACCACGCCGACGTGCTGATCGTCTCGGTCGGCGCGATGGCCGGCACCAGCCTGGAGGTCGCCGACCTGCTGGCCGCCCAGGGCATCACCGCCACCGTGGTGGACCCCCGCTGGGTCAAGCCGGTGGACCCGGCCCTGCCGGGCCTGGCCGCCGAGCACCGGGTGGTCGTCACGATCGAGGACAACGGCCGGGTGGGCGGCGTCGGCGCCGCCGTCGCCCAGGCGCTGCGCGACGCCGAGGTGGACCTGCCGGTCCGCGACTTCGGCATCCCGCAGGAGTTCCTGGACCACGCGAGCCGCGGCGAGATCCTGGCCGAGATCGGCCTCAACGGCCCCGACATCGCCCGGAAGGTGACCGCCGTGGTCGCCGGCCTGGACAAGGCCTCCGCCGAGGTCACCGTCAAGGCCACCGTCGACGCCTCCGTCGACGCCTGATCCCGAGGCCCGACCGCAGACCTTGCGGCGCCGGCCGACGGCCGTTTGCCGCAAGTCTGTAACAGCTCGTCACCGTACGAGCTGATAATCGCACCGAAAGGCGGGACCGGCGCTGCCCGCGCCGATCCCGCCCGGTAGGTTGTCACCGTGCCGACCCCCACCCACTCCCGCCTCGCCGGACTGGCCGAGCGCCTGCCCGAGCGCGTCCGTACCCATGTGTTCACCGGGTACTGGACCAGGCTGGTGCCGGTGCTGGCGCTGGTCGCGCTGCTCACCCACATCCCGTCCTTCGCCCGGCCGGTCTGGAGCCCCGACGAGGGCTTCCTGGCCACCCAGGCCCGGATGCTGGCCGACGGCGGAGTGCTGTACGACACCGTGGTCGACCGCAAGCCGCCGCTGCTGCCGTGGCTCTACCAGGCCTGCTTCGCCGTCTTCGGCTCGGCCTCGCTGTGGCCGCTGCGCACCCTGGCGGTGGTCGCCCACCTGGTCACCGCGATCCTGCTGGCTTCCATCGCCCGCGGCCGCTGGGGCAACCGGGCCGGGGCCGGCGCCGGGCTGCTCTACCTGCTCGTCTCCATCGGGCTCTCCCCGGAGGACACCCAGGCGGCGACCTTCGAGGTCTTCATGCTGCCCGCGATGGTGGCCGCCTTCCGGTACGCCGAGCGCCGCCGCTGGCTGGCCGCCGGCATCGCGGTGGCGCTCTGCTCGCTCACCAAGCAGACCGGCGGCGCGGTGCTGCTGCCGGTGCTGTGGATGCTCTTCCAGGACGCCCGCCGGCGCGGGGTGGCCTGGCCGCCCGCCCTGTTCAAGATCGGCTTCGGCTTCACCCTGCCGATAGCGCTGGTCGCGGTCATCCTGACCAAACCCAAGGGCTTCCTCTTCTGGGTGGTCACCGGCAGCGGCGACTACGCCTCCTTCAGCGGCGCCTGGCTGCAGATGATCGGCCGCGCGCTCGGCAACTCGGCCATCCTGGCCGCGGCCGGCCTGGGCTTCCTGCTCCCGGTCGGGCGCCGGCTCTGGCTCAAGTACCGCCACCGCCCGCTGCCGGTCGCGGGCGAGGAGCACGGCTCCACCGCCGACCTGTGGGTGTGGCTGCTCTCCTCCGTCGTCGCCGTCAGCGTCGGCTTCCACTTCTTCGGCCACTACTACCTCCAGCTGATCCCCCCGCTGGTGCTGCTGGGCACCGGCGCGGTGGCCACCTCGGCGATCCGCTGGAAGCCCGTGCTGGCGTACACGACGGCGGCCGCCACCGTCTTCTGGGGCCTGGCGCTGGCCTGGCCGGGGGAGCGGCTCGACCGCACCACCGAGGTCGCCACCGCCGTCGCCGCCCAGACCACCCCCAAGGACACCGTGCTGGTCTGGGGCATGCACCCCGAGCTGTACTGGCTGGCCGGCCGCAAGCCCGCCACCCGCTACCTGACGGCCGGCTTCCTCACCAACTACAGCGGCGGCAAGGACGGCAGCCCCAACGTGGGCGAGCAGTTCAGCGTCAACAACGCCTGGCAGACCTTCGACAAGGAGCTGGCCAACGGCCTGCCCGAGGTCTTCGTGGACGACTCCGGCATCGCCCCGTACCAGCCGGTGCTGGTCCCGCGGATCGAGGCCCTGCTGGACACCCACTACGAGATGATCGGCGTCATCGGCGACACCGTCGTCTATCGCCTCAAGCGCTGAGCCCGCCTTCCCCTTCCACACACGAAGGAGCCCCGGTGACCTGTCCTTAGGTCACCGGGGCTCCGCCGAACGCAGCCGCTACGCCTTACGCGGGCACCGAGGCCACGCCGGGGGCGAGGAACGTCTTGCCGTTCACCCGCTCCGAGACGCCCTCACGGTCCAGGTACGGGGTGATCCCGCCCAGGTGGAAGGGCCAGCCGGCACCGGTGATCATGCAGAGGTCGATGTCCTGCGCCTCGGCGACGACACCCTCCTCCAGCATCAGGCCGATCTCCTGCGCCACGGCCTCCAGGGCGCGGTTCAGGACCTGCTCCTCGGTGAGCACCGAGTCGCCGAAGGACAGCAGCTCCAGCACCTCGGGGTCGAGGACCTGCTTGCCGTCGACCCAGGTGTAGAAGCCGCGCTTGCCGGCCTTGACCACCTTGCCGAGGTTCTCGGAGACGGTGAACCGCTCCGGGAAGGCGCCGCGCAGGGTCTCCGAGACGTGCAGCGCGATGGCCGGGCCGACCAGCTCCAGCAGCACGATCGGGGACATCGGCAGGCCGAGCGGCTCGACGCCCTTCTCGACGGTGGCGATCGGGGTGCCCTCGTCGATGATGTTCTGGATCTCGCCCATGAAGCGGGTCAGGATCCGGTTCACCACGAACGCCGGGGCGTCCTTGACCAGCACCGAGGTCTTCTTCAGCTTCTTCGAGACGCCGAAGGCGGTGGCCAGCGAGGCGTCGTCGGTCTGCTCGCCGCGGACGATCTCCAGCAGCGGCAGGATCGCGACCGGGTTGAAGAAGTGGAAGCCGACGACCCGCTCGGGGTGCTTCAGCTTCGAGGCCATCTCGGTGACCGACAGCGAGGAGGTGTTGGTCGCCAGCACACAGGTCGGCGAGACCACGTTCTCCAGGTCCGCGAAGACGGTCTGCTTGACGCCCATCTCCTCGAACACGGCCTCGATGACGAAGTCCGCGTCGCCGAAGGCAGCGGCCTTGTCGAGCGAGCCGCTGACCAGGCCCTTGAGGCGGTTGGCCTTGTCCTGGCCGATCCGGCCCTTGCCGAGCAGCTTGTCGATCTCGGCGTGGACGTAGCCGACGCCCTTGTCGATGCGCTCCTGGTCGATGTCGGTGAGGACCACCGGCACCTCCAGACGGCGGGCGAACAGCAGCGCCAGCTGCGAGGCCATCAGACCGGCGCCGACGACGCCGACCTTGGTGACCGGGCGGGCCAGCGACTTGTCCGGCGCGCCGACCGGGCGCTTGGCCCGGCGCTGCACCAGGTTGAAGGCGTAGATGCCGCTGCGCAGCTCGCCACTCACGATGAGGTCGGCCAGCGCCACGTCCTCGGCGTCGAAGCCCGCCTGCAGACTGGCTGCATCAGTAAGGCTGGCGTCCTTGACCAGCTGGATGATGTCCAGCGCCTTGTACGGAGCCGGCGCGGCGCCGTGCACCTTGCCGTCGGCGACCAGGCGGCCCCAGGCGACGGCATCGTCCCAGGCCTTGCCGCGGTCGATCGCCTCGCGCTCGACGACGGTCTCGCCCTTGAGGACCTTGGCGGCCCACAGCAGCGACTGCTCCAGGAAGTCGGCCGGCTCGAAGATCGCGTCGGCGATCCCCAGCTCGAACACGTCCTTGCCCTTGAGCTGCTTGTTCTGGTTCATCGAGTTCTCGACGATGACCTTGACGGCCTTCGCCGGGCCGATCAGGTTCGGCAGGATGGTGCAGCCGCCCCAGCCCGGGACGAGGCCCAGGAAGACCTCCGGCAGCGAGAACGCCGGAACGCCCGAGCTGACCGTGCGGTAGGTGCAGTGCAGGCCGACCTCGACGCCGCCGCCCATCGCCGCGCCGTTGTAGAACGCGAAGGACGGAACGGGCAGCGCGGCGATCCGCTTGAAGACGTCGTGGCCGCCCTTGCCGATGGCCAGCGCGTCCGCGTGCTCTTTGAGCAGCTCGACGCCCTTGAGGTCGGCGCCGACCGCGAAGATGAACGGCTTGCCGGTGATCGCGACACCGGCGATCTTGCCCTCGGCGGCCTCGGCCTCGACCTGGTCCAGCGCGGCGGACAGCTTCAGCAGCGAGCCCGGGCCGAAGGTGGTCGGCTTGGTGTGGTCGAAGCCGTTGTCCAGGGTGATCAGGGCCAGCTTGCCGGCCTGCAGCGGCAGGTCCAGGTGGCGGACGTGCGCGGTCGTGACGACCTCGTCCGGGAACAGCTCGGCGCCGTGCTGGAGCAGCTCAGTCGTGGTGCTCATGGTCACTTACCACCCTCGAACTCGGCCTGCTGGGTCGCTCCGCTCCAGTGCGGGTTCTCCCAGATGATGGTGCCGCCCATGCCGAAGCCGATGCACATCGTGGTGAGGCCGTAGCGGACGTCCGGGCGCTGCTCGAAGCGGCGGGCCAGCTGGTTCATCAGGCGCACGCCGGAGGAGGCCAGCGGGTGGCCGAAGGCGATCGCGCCGCCGTACGGGTTGACCCGCTCGTCGTCGTCCGCGATGCCGTAGTGGTCCAGGAAGGACAGCACCTGGACGGCGAAGGCCTCGTTGACCTCGAAGGCCTGGATGTCGTCGATGGTCAGACCGGCCTTGGCCAGCGCCTTCTCGGTGGCCGGCACCGGGCCGATGCCCATGACCTCGGGCTCGACGCCCGCGAAGGCGTAGGAGACCAGGCGCATCTTGACCGGGAGGCCGAGCTCCTCGGCGACGTCCTCGGCGGCCAGCAGCGAGGCGGTGGCACCGTCGTTCAGACCGGCCGAGTTGCCCGCGGTGATGTTGCCGTGCGGGCGGAACGGGGTCTTCAGACCGGCCAGGCTCTCCATCGTGGTGCCCGGGCGCATCGGCTCGTCCACGGTGGCCAGGCCCCAGCCGGTCTCGCCGACCTCGGGGTTGGTGTTGCGGATCGAGATCGGCACCAGGTCGGGCTGGATGTCGCCGTTGGCGTACGCCTTGGCGGCCTTCTCCTGGGAGCGCACGGCGTAGGCGTCGCAGCGCTCCTTGGTCAGGTGCGGGAAGCGGTCGTGCAGGTTCTCCGCGGTCATGCCCATGAACAGGGCGGACTCGTCGACCAGCTTCTCGGAGACGAAGCGCGGGTTCGGGTCGACGCCCTCGCCCATCGGGTGGCGACCCATGTGCTCGACGCCGCCGGCCACGACCACGTCGTACGCGCCGAAGGCGATGCCGCCGGCGGTGGCGGTCACGGCGGTCAGCGCGCCGGCGCACATGCGGTCGATCGAGTAGCCCGGGACGGACTTGGGCAGGCCGGACAGCAGGGCGGCGGTGCGTCCGATGGTCAGACCCTGGTCGCCGATCTGCGTGGTGGCCGCGATCGCGACCTCGTCGATGCGCTCGACGGGCAGGTTCGGGTTCCGGCGCACGAGCTCCCGGATGCACTTGACGACGAGGTCGTCGGCGCGCGTCTCGTGGTAGATGCCCTTCGGGCCGGCCTTGCCGAACGGGGTGCGGACGCCATCAACGAAGACGACATCCCTCGCGGTACGAGGCACGGGGGCTCTCCTCCCAGGGACCAACAGTTCGAGGTGGGCAGGCTGCCGCCGGCGAAGATCCGAGCGGCGCCGCTTCACCGCCATGCTACCGGTCGGTAACCAACCTGCCCAGGCCCCTCGGCGGGTTCACCTCGTGTGTCCCGCGACACGTCTCACCAGTGCGGTGTCTCCAGGGAACGCCGAAGGGGATGCCGTCGTACGACGGCATCCCCTTCGGTCGCTTCGGCTCTGCTCGGTCAGCCCTGCGCGGCGATCGCGGTGGCGAACGCGGCGGCGACCGCCGGAGCCACCAGGTCGACCTGCCACTGCCGGGCACCGAGGCGGCGCAGCGCGGCGGCCACGCCCTCGGCGCTCGCGTCGGCCGGCGGCTCCCAGGAGACCCGGCGGACCAGGTCGGGCGTGATCAGGTTCTCGGCCGGCAGGTTGTGCCGCTCGGCCAGCTCGCTGACCGCGCTGCGGGCGCCGGACAGCCGGGCGGCGGCCACCGGGTCCTTCTCGGCCCAGGCCCGCGGCGGCGGCGGACCGTCGTGCGGCGCGGCGGCCGGCGGCAGCTGGTTCTCCGGCACCTCCCGCCCGCGCTGCACGGCGGACAGCCACTGCTCCAGCTGGCGCCGGTGCACCCGCGGCCCGAAGCCCTGGACGGCCTGGAGGGCGGCGATGTTCAGCGGCATGGCCAGCGCGGCGTTGACGATCGCGGCGTCCGAGAGCACCCGGCCCGGCGAGACGTCGCGATCCTGCGCCATCCGGTCCCGGGCCAGCCACAGCTCGCGCACCACGGCCAGCTGGCGGCGCCGGCGGACCTTGTGCAGCTGCGAGGTTCGGCGCCACGGGTCGGTGCGCGGGGCCGGCCGGGGCGCGGCGGCGATCGCGGCGAACTCCTCCAGCGCCCAGTCGAGCTTGCCCTGGGCGTCCAGCTCCTGTTCGAGTGCGTCGCGCAGCTCGACCAGCACCTCGACGTCCAGAGCGGCGTAGCGCAGCCACGGCTCGGGCAGCGGGCGGGTGGACCAGTCGACCGCCGAGTGCTCCTTGGCCAGGCTCAGCCCGAGCACGCTCTCGGTCATCGGCCCGAGTCCGACCCGCGCGAAGCCGGCGATCCGCCCGGCCAGCTCGGTGTCGAACAGCCGCTGCGGTCTCATGCCCACCTCGGCCAGGCAGGGCAGGTCCTGGGTGGCGGCGTGCACCACCCATTCGGTGTCCGCGAGGGCGGCGCCCAGCCCGCCGAGGTCGGGGCAGGCGATCGGGTCGATCAGCGCGGTGCCGGCGCCCGCGCGGCGCAGCTGGATGAGGTACGCGCGCTGCCCGTAGCGGTAGCCGGAGGCCCGCTCGGCGTCGACGGCGACCGGTCCGGTGCCCGCGGCGAAGGCGGCGACGGTGGCGGCCAGCGCCCGCTCGTCCGCCACGACTGGCGGGATCCCTTCCTTGGGCTCAAGGAGCGGGACCGGGGCTGCTTCTTCTGGGATGGCTGCTACGGCGTCGGTCACCCACCAAGGGTACGACGGTCCTCGAAGCCGGGAGTGTTGTCGGACTGGTCAGACCGCGTCCGTGACTGTGACTCGCCCGCTCGCCTCCGGTCCGCTCGGACCCGGTGCCGACGGTCATCGCTCCGAGACCCCTCGTCCCTCGGGGCCTCCTCGCTCCCTCCCTTTCGGCACCGGCGCTCCCCTTCGGCTCGGGGCGGGCCGCTCCTCCGTCAGCAGCATTGCGGCGGCTCAGAAGGAACGTTCCTCCTGAGCCGCCGCAGCGGTCCGGCTCGATCGGCTCAGTGGATGATCCCGGTGCGCAGCGCGACCGCGACCATCCCGGCCCGGTCGCCGGTGCCGAGCTTGCGCGCGATGCGGGCTAGGTGGCTCTTGACGGTCAGCGCGGACAGTCCCATCGCGACGCCGATCGCCTTGTTGGACTGGCCCTCCGCCACCAGCCGCAGCACCTCGACCTCACGGCCGGACAGCTCGCGGTAGGCGGCCTGCTGCGTACCTGGCGCACCGGGGGCTCCCGGCGCACCCGGCGCTCCGGCCGTGCCCGGTACGCCCGGCATGCCGGGGCGGCGCATCCGCCCGGCCAGCCCGGCGGCGCCCAGCGGCAGGCCCGGACGCCCGGGCATCGCGACGTTGGTGCGGGTGCCGGTGACGACGTAGCCCTTCACACCACCGGCCAGCGCGCTGCGGACCGCGCCGATGTCGTCGGCGGCGGAGAGCGCCAGGCCGTTGGGCCAGCCCGCGGCGCGGGTCTCGGCCAGGATGGTCAGCCCGGAGCCGTCCGGCAGGTGCACGTCGGCGACGCAGATGTCGCGCGGGGTGGAGACCCGGGGGCGGGCCTCGGCGATCGAGGACACCTCGATCACGTCCCGGACGCCGAGCGCCCACAGGTGGCGGGTGACGGTGTTTCGGACGCGGGGATCGGCGATGACCACCATGGCGGTGGGCTTGGTCGGGCGGTAGGCGACCACGTTTGCGGGGTGCTCAAGAAGGACCGACACCAGGCCTCCTGCGGGGAGTGGCGGACGGAACCCCGATGGGGGCGGTCGGAGTGTTCCGCGTTCGGAAAGGGTCACAGTCTGCTTCGGCAGCTACCGTGTCCGGCTTTAGCGAAAGATCACGATCTAGTGAGTAGCAATACGGACAAATCGCGCAAATGATTGATGCGACATGCCTGGAATTCGCACAAAATCGATCAGATCCGAAGCGGATCGGTCGGTCTTGACCGGTTAATTGACGCAGAGCGGGTCCGAAGTCACACTTCGTCAGTCCTGGGGGTGGCGTCCGGCCCGCCGGTGCCGTACCGGCCGGACGGCCACTCCTCAGTGCGAGCGCGGGCGCCGTCGGGCGGGCATCGGGACCACCCCACCGAGTGACGGAACGTCGGCCGGGGCCTGCGGGCCCGGGGCGACCGGCGGCAGGCCCGCGCTGATGCAGAGCAGGTCCCCCCAGGCGGCCAGGTGCCGCTCGAACCGGCCGTCGGACGGCGTCCAGGAGGCCCGGATCTCGATCTCGGTCGAGGACGGGCGGTCCGCGAGACCGCCGAAGTACTGCGAGGCGCACCTGGTCACCGTGCCGGACGGCTCCGCGTACCCGGCGCCGTGCGCCTGCAGGGCGTCCAGCAGCCAGGCCCAGCCGACCTCGGACAGCATCGGGTCGCCGGCCATCTCCGGTTCCAGCTCGGCCCGGGTCATCGTGACCACGCGGAACTCCCCGTTCCAGGCCTCCTGGCCCGCCGGGTCGTACAGCAGCACCAGCCGGCCGTCCGCCAGCTCCTCGCCGTCCACCTCCACCGCGGCGGTCACCGCGAACGCGTACGGGGCGAGCCGGCGCGGCGCCGGTGCGGGGGAGAGCTGCACCTCGGGCCGCAGCCGCGCCCCGTCGAACGCCGCCACGGCGGCCCGGAACTCGCTCGGCGCCCCCTCCCGACCCGTTCCGCCACCTGCTCCGCCACCCTGTGCGGGGTGCCCGCCGACCGCTGCCATGACCCGAAGACTAGGTCGAAAACCCGGGTTATCGCCGCAACTTCCGTCCGAGCGGCGTGCCGGAACGGCAAACCCGGTCACATCTTGGAGGAACCGACGGGGCCGGCCGGGAAGTCCCGCCCGGGGCGCATGCGAAGATTTGCACCGTGAGCGAGACTACGGCAGACACCACGGCGGCCACCCCCGACGGCCGGACCACCCCCGCGCGCCGCGGCGCCGCGCACGACTCCGCGTTCCTGCGCGCCTGCCGGCACGAGCCGGTGCCGCACACCCCCGTGTGGTTCATGCGCCAGGCCGGCCGCTCGCTGCCCGAGTACCTGAAGGTCCGCGAGGGCATCCCCATGCTGGAGTCCTGCATGCGGCCCGAGCTGGTCAAGGAGATCACCCTGCAGCCGGTCCGCCGGCACAAGGTGGACGCGGCAATCTTCTTCAGCGACATCGTGGTGCCGCTCAAGGCCGTCGGCATCGACGTCGAGATCAAGCCGAACGTCGGCCCGGTCATCGCCGACCCGATCCGCACCTTCGAGGACCTCCAGCGGCTGCGCCCGCTGGAGCCGGACGACGTCCCCTACATCACCGAGGCCGTCGGCCTGCTCGTCGACGAGCTCGGCGGGACCCCGCTGATCGGCTTCGCCGGCGCCCCGTACACCCTCGCCAGCTACCTGGTCGAGGGCGGGCCGTCCAAGAACCACGAGAACACCAAGGCCATGATGTACGGCCAGCCCGAGCTGTGGGCGGCCCTGGTCGACCGGCTCGCCGACATCACCTCCGCGTTCCTGAAGGTGCAGATCGAGGCCGGCGCCTCGGCGATCCAGCTGTTCGACTCCTGGGTCGGCTCGCTCGCCCCCGACGACTACCGCCGCTCGGTCATGCCGGCCAGCACCAAGGTCTTCGACGCCGTCGCCCACTACGGCGTGCCGCGAATCCACTTCGGCGTCGGCACCGGCGAACTGCTCGGCCTGATGGGCCAGGCCGGCGCGGACATCGTCGGCGTCGACTGGCGGGTGCCGCTGAACGTCGCCGCCGACCGGGTCGGCCCCGGCAAGGGCCTGCAGGGCAACCTCGACCCGGCCGTGCTGTTCGCGCCCACCAAGGTCGTCGAGACCAAGGCCCGCGAGGTGCTGCACGCCGCCCAGGCGCTCGGCGACAGCGGCCACATCTTCAACCTCGGCCACGGCGTGCTGCCCAGCATGGACCCGGACGCACTCAGCCGGCTCGTCGCCTTCGTGCACGAGGCCAGCGCGCGCTGACCCCGAGGTCGTGTCCGAGGCCGGGCGGCGCTCCGCCACCCGGCCTCCACCTCGATCCGTACCCGCCAAGATCGGTTCCATACCACACCCCCGAAGCAGCGGCTCTCCGCGCCCCGGAACTCGCTATCGTGGGACCATGAGCGAGCTGCCGGACTGGATGTACGCGCCCAGAGACGAGGGCTGGTTTGCCGACGACCTCGACCACCTGCCGCAGGCGCCGCGGCACACGGAACTGATCGATGGAGCACTGGTCTTCATGATGTCCCCGCAGCGCTGGTGGCACGGCGAGGTTGTCGACAACCTGAAGATCGCGCTGCTGGCCCAGGTACCGACAGGTACCAGGGTGGGGCGGGAGATGTCGATCAAGCTCGACAAGCGGAACCGCCCCGAGCCCGACGTTCTCGTCGTCAAGGCCGAATTCGAGGGGAGGCGCACGCAGTTCACGCCCGACGAGGTCTTGCTCGCCGTCGAGGTCGTCTCGCCGGAGTCCGCACACCGCGACCGTAGGGTCAAGATCCGCAAGTACGCCGAGGCCGGGATCCCGCACTACTGGGTGGTCGAGGAGGAAGAGGGCGGCCAGCCGGCCGTACATGTCTACGAGTTGGACCAAGCGACCTCTACGTACGCGCCCGCCGGGATCTTCCGGGGCACGCTGGAACGGCCGGTGCCGTTTCCGATCATGATCGACCTGAATGCACTGGCGGGTTGAGGCATTCGTGTAAGGACCTGCGAGACTGCGGGCATGTCGGATGCACATGTCGTCGTCATCGGTGGCGGGATCGCGGGGCTGGCTGCGGCTGCCTTTCTGAGCGGGGCGGCCGGGGGGCCGGCGCGGGCGCGGGTGACGTTGGTGGAGGCGTCGGCGCGGGTCGGCGGGAAGCTGTACGGGGGAGAGGTCGGCGGGGTCCGGGTGGATCTCGGGGCCGAGTCGATGCTCGCGCGCAGGCCGGAGGCGGTGGAGCTGGCGCGGGCGGTCGGGCTGGGGGGCGAGCTGGAGCCGCCGACCACCGCGAAGGCGGCGATCTGGACGCGGGGCGCGCTGCGCCCGCTGCCGGGTGGGCAGGTGATGGGCGTCCCGGGTGATCTGGACGCGCTGGCGGCCTCGGGGGTGCTGACCGCCGAGGGGCTGGAGCGGGTCCGGCACGAGGGCGTCACCGAGGTCGGCGAGGACGTGGCGATCGGGCGGTACGTCGCCGACCGGCTGGGCCGCGAGGTGGTGGACCGGCTGGTGGAGCCGCTGCTGGGCGGTGTCTACGCCGGGCACGCCGACGAGATCTCGCTGCGCGCCGCCGTGCCGCAGTTGCTGCCGATCGCGCGGGGCGGCGGTTCGCTGGTTAAAGGGGTGCACGAGCTGGCCTCGCGCCCGACGGTCGTCGGCACGCCGGTGTTCCAGGGGCTGCGCGGCGGCCTCGGCACCCTGCCGGAGGCCGTCGCCGCGGCCTGCGTGAAGGCGGGTGTGGACCTGCGCACCGGGACGTCCGTCGACGAGCTGCGCCGCACGCCCGAGGGCTGGCGCGTGGTGACCGGCGGCGGGGAGGTGCTGGCGGCGGACGCCGTCGTGCTGGCCGTCCCGGCGCCGGCCGCGGCCCGGCTGCTGCGCGCGGACGTGCCGGCGGCCGCCGCCGAGCTGGACGCCGTCGAGTACGCGGGCATGGCGCTGGTGACCCTGGCATTCCGGCGGGCCGACCTGCCGGAGCCGCCGAAGGGCAGCGGCTTCCTGGTGCCGCCGGTGGACGGGCGGCAGATCAAGGCGTCGACCTTCTCCTCCAACAAGTGGGGCTGGCTGGAGCGCTCCGCCCCGGACGCGTTCCTGCTGCGCACCTCGCTGGGCCGGTACCGCGAGGACGAGGCGCTGGACCTGCCGGACGAGGAGCTGGTGGCCCGCTCGCTGGCCGACCTCGGCGAGGCGATCGGGCTGACCGCGCGGCCGTACGACACCGCCGTCTCCCGCTTCCGGGCCGGCCTGCCGCAGTACCCGGTGGGCCACCTGGACCGGGTGGCCCGGGTGCGGGCGGCGGTCGCCGAGGCGGGCGGGCTGGCGCTGTGCGGCGCCGCGTACGAGGGCGTGGGGATCCCGGCGTGCATCGCCTCCGCGGCCACCGCCGTGGCGGCGATCGACAAACTGTTGACCCCGGCGACCGGGGAAGGTTCCACGGAGAGGACAATGGGCGCATGACTGAGACCGTTGAGCGGCAGCCGGAGCAGCAGCCCGAGAAGAAGAAGGCGCGCGACCTGAACCAGGTCATCCGCTACACCATGTGGTCGGTGTTCAAGCTCAAGGGCGCCCTGCCCGAGGACCGCACCGCCCTGGCCGCCGAGGTGGACGAGCTGTTCGCGCAGCTGGCGGCGAAGGACGTGACCGTGCGCGGCACGTACGACGTGTCCGGTCTGCGCGCGGACGCCGACATCATGGTCTGGTGGCACGCCGCCGACTCGGACGACCTGCAGGAGGCGTACAACCGCTTCCGCCGTACCGGCCTGGGCCGTCAGCTGGAGCCGGTCTGGTCGAACATGGCGCTGCACCGCCCGGCCGAGTTCAACAAGTCGCACATCCCGGCGTTCCTCGCCGACGAGCGCCCGCGCGACTACGTCTGCGTGTACCCGTTCGTCCGCTCCTACGAGTGGTACCTGCTGCCGGACGCCGAGCGGCGCGCGATGCTCGCCGAGCACGGCCAGATGGCCCGCGGTTACCCGGACGTGCGGGCCAACACGGTCGCCTCGTTCGCGCTCGGCGACTACGAGTGGCTGCTCGCGTTCGAGGCCGACGAGCTGCACCGCATCGTCGACCTGATGCGCGACCTGCGCCCGTCCCGCGCCCGTCTCCACGTGCGCGAGGAGGTCCCGTTCTTCACGGGCCGCCGCAAGCCGGTCAGCGAGCTGCTCAACGGCCTGGCCTGACGCGGGACATCCGCGAACGGGGTCCGCTTCGGCGGGCCCCGTTTCGCGTTTCAGGTGCGGTGGGGACGGAGGGCGGCGCGGAGGCGGGCGTCGGGGAGGGCGGCGGGGCCGTTCATGGCGACGGCGGTGAGGAGTTCGCGCTCCTCGTCATCGGCGAGGCCGCGCTGGCGGGCGGGGCGGACCTCGCGGAGGACCTCCTGGCCGATCGGGGAGGCCCACCGGGTGTACGGGTAGACGTCGACGCGGGCCATCAGCAGGGTGCCGGAGGTGAGCACCAGCGGCAGCGAGAACCAGGCGAGCGGGGCGAGGGCGTCGCCGTCGGTGAAGCAGCCGACGGCGAGGGCGGCGGCCAGCAGCAGGACGGACAGCAGCAGCGCGTGCCGGACCTGGCGGACCACCACGACGGTGTTGCGCTGCACCAGCGCCGGGGTGGCCAGGCCGGCCAGCGAGAGCCGGGCGCCGATCTCCAGGACGGTGGGGTGCTCGCCCATCGCGCGGCGCAGGTCGTCGGTGCGGCACTGGCCGTCGGGGCCGACGGTGGCGATGATCGCGCGTTCCAGCCGGCTGCGGCCCTTGGGGTCGACGACGGTCGTCCAGCCGGTGTGCGCGAGGTGGAGCCGGCCCCGGCCGGCCATCAGGACGAGGGTGAGTTCGACCACCCGGTCCGGGCCGCCGGCCAGGTAGGCCGTCTCGTAGAGCCCGATGCCGACGGCCTCCGGCGGGCGCGGCCCGTCCTGCCCGGCGAGGGCGTCGGCGGCGGCGGTCATCCGGACCAGCCGGAGACAGGAGAGCACCGCCGCGACGCACGCCGGTATCAGGAACAGCAACCACATGGGCTTGTTGTATGCCGCCGCCGACGGCCCGGGGAACGGCTTCCCGGTCCGCGATACCGAACTGTGACGTCGGGGAGGTCAGGAACCACAGCTGCTGCCGCAGCTGGAGCCGCAGCTCGAACCGCAGCTGGAGGACGAGCCGCAGCTGTGGGAGGACGAGCCGCAGCTGTGCGAGGACGAGCTGCAGCTGTGTGACGACGAGGAGCCGCAGCCGGAGGACGAGCCGCAGCCGGAGGACGTCCCGGAGTCGGAGGACCCGCCGCACCAGGACGCGGAGCCGCCGCACGAGGACGAGCTCGACGAGCAGGACGACGAGCTCACGTACGTCGACGAGTCCGAGCCCGAGGAGGAGGCGCCGAACGCCCCCTTCATCGCCGCCTGTTGGGCCGCCGCCCCCATCAGCGCCTCCTGCAGCTCGTCGTTCGCGAGCTCCGCCCCGGCGACGGCCAGTCCGCCGATCGCGATCGCGCCGAGCAGCGCGCCGCCGGTCGCCCGCGGGTACAGGCCGGCGGGCGGGGTCCACGGCTTGCCGGTGTCCATCAGCGAGAGCTGGCGCTGCCCGGCCGGGGTGATCCGGCCCTTGGGCGGGCGGGTGGCGAGCAGGGTGATCAGGCCGACGGCGAACAGGACCACCGGGATCCATGCGGACGGGCGGTCGCCGCGGCCGTCGTCCAGCAGGGCGCCCAGGACGACGAAGACGAGCACGGCGAGCATCGCGAACCAGAGCAGCCGGCGGGCCTTCCGGGCGGCCCGCAGCCGGCCGGGGTGGCGCATCAGGCCGCGGTCGGCGAGGTCGTCGCCGAGCGCCTGGACGGCGGGGGAGCGCATCACGTCCGCGCGCAGGGCGGCGACGCTGCGGCTCTTGGCCGGGCCGACCGCGTCCATGATCGCCTGGTCGACGGCGTCGTGCGGCTTGTCGTGGGTGAGGGTGACCGTGCCGCCCCGGCTGACCACCGCGCGCTCGGCCAGGTGCATCCGCACCAGGGCGGTGTCGAAGACCCGGCCCGGGCCGCCGGACAGGAACGCGGCGCTGAGCAGCGAGAGGCCGCGGCCGGGCAGGCCCTTGGGGTGGGCGACGTGCTTGACCCGCCGTGCGGTGTGCTCCGCGTACAGGACGGCGGCCACCACGAGTGCGGTGGGGATGAGGAAGTAGGTGTTGTGCCACATGGGCGGATTCCCCCGAGGTGTGCGTGAAGGTTCTAGCGCCGCAGGGCCCGGCGCAGCCGGGCGAGCCGGCTCGGTGTCCGGGCGGGCGCCGGGTGGAGCCACTGCTCCAGGGCCCGGCGCTGGTCGGCGGCGAGCGGACGGCCGTGGGTGAGCACCCACGCGGCGAAGGCGCGGGCGTCGGCGCGGTAGCCGTCGGTCTGCGGGTGGGTGCGGGCGTAGGCGAGGAAGAGTGGCCCGTACCGCGGCCCGAGCAGGTGGGGCAGCTCGGGCGCGACCCGGGCGACGGTGTCCCGCCGCTTGGCGGCGAGGCCGGTGGACTGGGCGCGGACCTGCGCCGGGTCGAAACCGGGCGGGACGGGCCCGCCGGCCACCAGGGCGGCCAGCAACTCCTCCTGGCGGCGCGCCAGTTCAGCGCGAGCTGTGGCCAGGTCCCGGTCTTCCGTGCGGCGGTCCGTCATGCGCGGGTGCTCCCCTCCAGCACCCGGCGGATGGCGTCCAGCTCACCGGCCAGTTCGGTGGGCGGCGGGAAGTCGGCGTCCCGTTCGAGCAGGACGCCGGGCGGTGCGACCCGCGCGCAGAGTTCGGCCAGGACCTCCAGCACCGGTTCGGTGACGGGGTGGGCGTGGGTGTCGTGCCACACGCCGTCGACCATGGTGCCGCCCGCGACGTGCACGTAGGCGAGTGCCTCCAGCGGCAGGCGGTCGAGTTCGGCGGCCGGGTCGAGGCCGAGGTTGACCCGGTTGGTGTGCAGGTTGGCGACGTCGACGAGCAGCCGGACGCCGGTGCGCTCGACGAGTTCGGCGAGGAACTGGCCCTCGGTCAGCTCGTCGTCCGGCCAGGCCAGCTGGGCGGCGATGTTCTCCAGCGCGAGCGGTACCGGGAGCTGGTCCTGGGCGATCCGGACGTTCTCGGCGATCACCCGCAGCGCGTCCCACGAGTGCGGCACGGGCAGCAGGTGGCCGGCCTCCAGGCCGCCGGCCCGGACGAACGCCAGGTGCTCGGTGACCAGCGGCGAGCCGAGCGCGGTGGCCGTCCCGGCGAGCCGGGCGAGCCGGTCCGGGTCGGGCCGGTCGGCGCCGCCGAGGCCGAGCGAGACGCCGTGCGGGACGACGGTGACGCCGCGGGCGCGGAGCACCTGCAGGGACGCGGGCAGGTGGTCGGCGCAGACGTTCTCCGCGACGACCTCGACCCAGTCCAGGCCGGGCTGGCGCTCCACCACGGTGTCGATCTCGCTGCGCCAGCCGAGGCCGACGCCGAGGCGTGTCGGGGCAGTCGGGGCGACGGCACCGGTGGCCGCCCGCGCGGGCAGGTTCAGTGCAGGGGAAGTCATCGGTACGCCCCCTTCGGAGGGCTGGGTGGGAGGCCGTCGGGTGGTGCGGGCGCCGTCGCCGGGACCGCCCGTGGGCCGTGTTGCTGAGGATGTCCCCGGGCGGGGTGGCTGCCAAGCCTCACCCGGTCTTCTCAGAGCATTATTTGAGCTTGTCGGTCCGGTCGTGAGGGACTTTAATCCCCTGCCGGAGGCATCACTGCAGGTGGGGTCCCTGGTGCGGAGGGAAATTCGGAGGCGGCCCCGGCCCGGGAGCCGTTAGCGTGCGCACCCATGACGACGACACTGACGGTCCGTGACTTCCGCCCCGACGACGCCGAGGCCGCCGTGGCCGCCCACCGGGCCGGGCGCGAGCACCTGGTGATGACCGCCGAGACGCTGGTCTGGCTGAACACCCTGGAGCTGCCGGGCGAGCACTTCCGCACGTTCGTCGCCGAGTTGGACGGCCGGGTGGTCGGCTCCGTGCGCTGCGCGATGGCGGTCGGGACGACGACCGTGGGCGTCGGCTACGCCAACGGCAGCGTCCTGCCGGAGTTCCGGCGGCGCGGCGCGTTCACCGGCCTGCTCGCGGCGGCCGAGCGGCATCTCGCCGAGCACGGCGCCACCGAGGTGCACAGTTGGGTGGACGACGCGCCCGGATCGCCGGCCTTCGCGCGGGCCCGGGGCTTCGCGATCGGGCGGGCAGGGCAGTTCTCCGCGCGGGACCTGACGCTCCCGCTGCCGGAGGAGCCCGTGCGGCCGGCCGGCGTCGAGCTGCGTCCGGCGGGCGACTGGGCGGCGGACCCGCGCCCGCTGTTCGTGGTCGACGAGGACGCGAGCCGCGACGAGCCCGGCGAGGTGGTGCTGGACGCCGCCGAGTTCGAGGACTGGCGGCGGGGCGTGTGGAGCCGACCGGACCTGGACCGGGCGCTCTCCGTGGTGGCCGTGGTGGACGGCGAACCGGCCGCGTTCAGCCTGGTGCACACGGACGGCGTGGACCGCTACTGGTCCGCGTTCACCGCCTGCCGCCGGGAGTTCCGCGGCCGCGGCCTGGCCAAGCTGGCCAAGCTGGAGTCGCTGCGGCTCGCTGCGGCGGCCGGCTACCGGAACGCGTACACCAGCAACGACACCACCAACGCGCCGATGCTGGCGGTCAACGCGTGGCTGGGGTACGAGCGCTGCGCGGGGGAGTTCAAGGGCATCAAGCCGCTGACGATCACCTGACGGGCTGCCGACCGGTGGTCGGCGGAGGGCTCTGACCCGAATCCGCAGGTAGTGGCGGCCGGCGGTAGCTGATACGACGGCAGGTGTCCGTGCCGGTTTGAGATGATCGAGGTTCTCTACGCCTGATCGCTCTACCAGCAAGGACACCTGCCAGGTGAACAAGATATCGCGTCGCCGTACCGCCTTCCGCACGCCCGGTAGGCGCTGGACCCGGCTGAACGCCCAGCTGGGCGGAGTGGACGGGTCACTGACCGAGAACGGCGGCCTGATGCTGGTCGCGGAACTGGACCGGGCGCTGGGCGTCACCGCCGCACTGGATTTGGCGGTCGGCCCGGTCAAGGCACGTGAGCGGGGACTTTCGGGCGGGGAGTTCGCACTGGCCATGGCTGCGGTGCAGCTGACCGGCGAGGACCACCTGGTTGGCTTCGACCGGTTGCGGGCGGATGTGGTCGGTGAGGGTCTGCTGCCCGCGCCCGTCCCGCCGTCCACGACGGCCGCCACGCTCGCCGCCCGGTTCGATCAGGTCCGGCGCGAGGGTGTCGAGCGGGCCTGCGCGCAGGTCACTGCCCGTGCGCTGGCCGCGCTCCCGGTGGGCGAGCGGGCCCGGGTCCTGGCCGGGCGGGTGACGATCGACCTGGACGCGAAGGACGTCGAGGTCTACTCGACCCGCAAGGAGCAGGTCATCCGTTCCTACAAGGGCGAGGTCTCGGGGCGGGTGCACGCGGCGCACTGGGGCCGGGCCGGCACGGTGCTGGTCGCCGACCTCCTGGACGGCCGCTCGGACGGCCGCACCCACGCCCCCGGCCAGATCGACCGGGCGGTGGACGCCGTGCGTACGGCCGGAGCCACCGGTCCAGTCCTGTTCCAGGGCGATACGGGTTACTACGCCGGGAAGGTCGCCGAGAAGATCACGGTTCGCGGATGCCTGTTCCGGCTCGGCGTCCCGCGCAGCCAGCCTCTGTGGCGGGCGGTTGCCGCCGTGCACGAGGACGACTGGATCGAGGCCCTGGACTACCCGACCGCGCAGGTCGCCGCGCTGGACTACGCCCCGCCGGGCTGGCCCGAGGGCACCCGCGTGATCGCCCGCCGGGTGCGCTACGAGGCCGCCGCCCTGTCCGCCGACCCGCGCTCGCGCCGCTCGCGCACCGTCGGCAAGGACCAGCTCGCCCTGGTCCTGGAGGGCCTGGAGGAACAGGCATACGCCTACTCGTTCATCGCCACCAACGAGGAGTTGGACCTGGATGAGGAGATCGCGGCGGCGGAGTGGGAGTTCCGCCGCCGCACCAGGATCGAGGAACTGTTTCGCGACACCGCCCACGGCGCCGGGCTCAACCATCTCCCCTCGGCCTCGCACACGGTCAACAGCATGTGGATGTGGGGCGCGCTGCTGGCCTACAACCTGTCCGCCTGGCTGCAGATGCTCGCCCCCATCGGCACCGCCCGCCGCCGCATCGCCACCGTGCGACGGCTGCTGATCCGCCGCGCCGCCCGCTGGACCACGACCGCCCGCCGCCACGAGCTCCACTTCACCGCCGCAGCGGCCGAATTGATCGCCCAGGCACTGGCCCGCATCCGCACCCACCGCGACCTCCAGCCCGCCTGACCGACCCGCCCGACCGGCCCCGAACCACCCCGCCACCGCCCTGGAAAGCCGCCCACCCGGCACGACAGCCGGGCCGCTGGCCTACCCGGGACACACCACAACGCCACCAACGGCCAGCACAGAGATCAACTGACTAGCCGTCGGCCATTACCTGCGGATTCGGGTCAGAATGTTCCGGATATTTTACCGAATTCAGGATCCTGCAATCGAGGATTGCAGGATCCTGCCGTTCCTCCGGACTGTTCCCCGGCGCCGCCGGTTCGGCAGCGTAGCGTAACCGGCGGAATTCCCCAGCCAGTTCACCATGGTGGTGCGAATTCTCGGGAGTGTTACGCCGCCATGCTCCCTGGCGCATGGACACAAAGGAGAGACTGTTGAACAAGCTCATCAAGATCGCTGCCCCGGCCCTGGGCGCAATCGCCCTGATCGGTGCGGTGCAGGGGACTGCGCAGGCCTCGACCTCGGCGACGGCTCAGGCGGTGCCGAGCTGCGTCACCTACACCAACCTCGACTACTGGATGGACTACGCGAAGGCCAAGGTGACCAATGGCTGTTCCACGACCCAGAGTTTCAAGCTCGTCTACAACTTCGACCTCGGCACCTACCAGCCGTACGGATGCCTGACTCTCGCTCCCGGCCAGAGCCAGGACCTGTTCGTCTTCGACCCCGGCTTCGCCAACCTGCCGATGCTCAAGGGGCTCACCACCTGCTGATGCGCATTCGCTCCAGCCGCGAGTCCGGCGTACCGGGCTCGCGGCCGGAGCGGTGTCCCCGACCGTTCGAGGGGTCCACGTGCTGTCCCGCTCGCTGAGACGATTGGTCTCGACCAGGGGGCGCGAAAGTGGACGGTTCGGGAGGTTCCGGGGCAGGAGCTCTCGACGAGCACAACGGTTTTGCCCCGCTCCTGACACATCGTCGGCATAATCGCGCCCATGACGATCAACCGCGCCAACGTGAGCGCGATCGCCGAGGACCTCTACGTGTGGCTCCCCCCGAAGCGGGGCTGGGGCCTGGCCAACTGCGGGCTGCTGGCCTCGGCGACCACCGCGCTCTGGATCGACACCCCGTACGACCCCGCGCTGGCCTCGGAGTTCCTCGCCGCGAGCCGCCGGCTGCTGGCCGACGGCGTCACCGTCGACCGGGTGATCGTCACGCACGCCAACGGCGACCACCTGTGGGGCGCCGGCGTCGTCCCGGAGGCCGAGGTCATCTCCACCCGCGAGGCGCTGGAGCACATCCACTACGAGCCCACCCCCAAGCAGCAGCACGCGCTCGTCTCGGGCGGCGACCCGGACTCCCCGCTCGGCAGCTACCTCCAGGAGCACTTCGGCGGGTTCGACTGGTCCGACACCGAGCCGGTGCACCCGGACACCGTCTTCACCGGCGAGCTGGAGCTGACGGTGGGGGAGCACCCGGTCCAGCTGACCAGCCTGCCCTCGGCCCACACCGGCGGCGACCTGATCGTCCATCTGCCGCGCCAGAGCGTTGTGTTCGCCGGTGACGTGATCTTCGGCTCGACGCCCGAGCAGCCCGGCGACCACCCGTCGCACTGGGCGGGTCCGCTGGAGAACATCATCGCCGCCTGCGAGCGGATCCTGGACACCGGCGCCGAGATCATCGTCCCCGGCCACGGCCCGGTCCTCGACCGCGACGGCGTCCGCGCCCACATCGCGTACCTCGAGTACGTCCGGGAGCGCGCGCACGCCCTGCACGCCGCCGGGATACCCGCGCTGGACGCCGCCCGGCGGGTGATCGCCGAGCAGCGCCACCCCGAACTCGGCCTGCCCGAGCGGCTGGTGCTCACCGTCGCGGCCGAGTACCGGCACCTGGACGGCAGCGAGGCGCCGAACGTCCTGGAGGCGATGAGCCAGGTCGCCCTGGTCGCCCGCGAGCTCGCCGAGGACGCCGCCCACGCCCGGCGCCTCTTCCCCGACGTCGGCTACTCGGTCTGACCGCGGCCCGTCCGAGCCGAACACGCCAGACACCCGCCCACAGCGAGGACATCCGAGGACACCGATGACGCAGATCGCGCTGATCGCCCTGGCGCTGGTCGCCGCCGTGACGGCGGGCGTGCTGGCCCGCGGCCGGACCCGGGCCGTCACCCGGGCGGTGGCCGCCGAGACCGCCCGGACGCACGGCGACGAGCGCGCCCGCGCCGCCGAGGGCCGGCTGGCCCGTGCCGAACGGATGCTGCACGAGGCGGCGACCGCCGCCCGGGAGGCCGCCGACGACGCCGAGCACCGCTACCGGGCCGCCGAGGAACGCACCCGCGAGGCCGAGCAGCGCGCCCGCGCCGCCGAGGACGCCGCCCGCGAGGCGCACGACGCGGTCCGGGAAGCGCAGGACGCCCATCGCGCCGCCGACGGGCGCACCGCCGCCGCCGACACCCGGGCCGCCGAGGCCGAGCGCCGGCTCGCCGCCGCAGAGGAGCACGCCACCGCGCTGCTCGCCGAGATCTGTCACCTCGCCGAGGAGCGGGTGCAGGCCACGGCGGTACGGCTCAGCCACGCCAACGCCCCAGTGGCGGGCCCGCTGGCCGCGCCGGCCGTCGGCCCGGAGGCCGTCGCGGCGCTCCAGGCCGTGCTGGACGCCACCGCCGCGGCTGTCACCGAGGAGCGCGAGCGGGTCGATGCCGCGGCCCGGGCCGCCATGCGCGGCGCCACCTCCAAGATCCAGACGCTGCTCTACCAGATCCAGAGCCTGGTCCAGCAGCTCCAGGACGACAACGACGATCCCCGGCTGCTGGAGGTCGACTTCCGCAACGAGGTCGCGCTGCGCCGGATCCAGACCATCGCCGTGCTCTGCGAGGCCTGGCCGGGCCTGGCCCGCACCGACTCCCCGCTCGCCGAGGTGGTCGTCGGCGCGCTCTCCCGGGTGCCCGGCTACGCCCGGATCAAGGTCGCAAACCACCTGCGGGAGCAGCGCCTCGCCGTGGTCGCCCGGGCCGCCGAGCCGCTCGCCATCACCGTCGCCGAACTGCTCGCCAACGCCACCGCCTACTCGCACCCGGAGACCGACATCCCGGTCACCGTCCAGCAGGGCGGCCGCGGCGCGCTGGTGATCATCGACGACAGCGGCATCGGCATGGACGCCGACCAGCTGCGCCGGGCCCGCCGGCTGCTGGCCGGCCCGCCCGAGGTGCTGCTCACCGAGCTCGGCAACCCGCCCAAGACCGGCTTCGCGGTGATCGGCAAGCTGACCCGCCAGTACGGCTTCTCCTGCCACATCGAACCCTCGCCGTACGGCGGCATGCGGACCATCCTGCGCATCCCGGCCGCGCTGGTGACCATCGTCGGCGACGAGCAGCCGCTGTCGGTGCTCACCCCGCTGCCGCTGCGGGCCGGCGCCGGACCGGCCCCCGCGCCCACCGTCCAGGCCGTCCCGCCGATGCGCGACGCCGACGAGGACGGCGGAGTGCCGCCGCTCGCCGACCGGCACCACCAGCCGGGCCCGCACCCGGCGCCCGCCATGCACGTCGTGCCGGCCGGCACCACCGGACGGCCCGCCGGCGCCGGACGACCCGACGACGGCAGCGGCCTGCCCAGCCGGCGCCGCCGGCAGCCGCTGGCCGCACCGGAGGCCGGGACCGCCGACGCGCCCGCCCGTACCGCCGAGCACCGGCAGGCCGAGGCGGCCACGCCGTCCGCCCGGACGCCCGAGCGGGCCGCCGCCCACTGGCGCGCCCTCCAGCAGGGCACCGGCGACGGCCGGGCCGCCGTGGCGGAGGCCGCCCGCGAAACCGGAGCCGCCCGCGAGACCGGTGTCCACACCACCGGCACAGCCGCCGACACCGGCCACCGCCCCGCCGCCCAGACCTCCGAAGGAGCCGAGCAGTGAGCAGCACGCCCAGCCCGACCGCCACCGACGAGATCTCGTGGGTGCTGACCCCGCTGCTGCAGCTCCCGGGGGTGCTGCACGCGGTCATCGCCACCGGGGACGGCCTCGTCGAGGGCGCCTCGGACGGCCTCGGCCGCGCCTCCGCCGAGCGGGTCGCCGCGATGACCGCCACCGTGCACGCCGCCGCCCGCGCCTTCACCACCGCGTTCACCGACACCGACCGGCCCCGGCTGGCCCAGACCGTGGTCGAGTCCGACCTCGGCTACGCCATCGTCGTCCCGGCCGGGGAGAACACCTCGCTCGCCGTGTTCACCACGCCCGACGCCCAACTCGGCAACGTGGCCTACCAGATGCAGGTCCAGGTCGCCGCCCTGGGCCGCGCGCTCGCCAGCCCGGCCCGGCAGCCGGACGGCACCGCCCGGTCATGACCGCCGTACCCCGCAGGCGGATGGTGCCCGCCTACCTGGCCACCGGCGGCCGCAGCCGCCCCAACACCCCCGGCTTCGAGCGGCTGACCGTGCTGTACGCGGTCGGTGCCGAACCGCCGCAGGGGCTGGAACACGAACACGGACGGCTCTGGGAGCTGCTGCGCCCCGGCGCGCTGACCGTGGTGGAGGCCGCCGCGCACCTGCGCCTGCCGGTCAGCGCCACCGTCTTCCTCGCGGCCGATCTGGTCGAGGCGGGCTGCCTGAACGCCCGCGCGCCGATCCCGCGCGCCCAGCAGACCGACCGCTCCATCGTCGAGAGGCTCCTCGTTGGACTCCGCACGCTCCGGTAGCCCGGGCCCCGGCGGCCCGGCCGACCGGCCCGGCCGGGTGGGCTACCTGCCCGACCGGGACCAGACGCTGATGAAGCTCGTGGTGGCCGGCCCGTTCGGGGTCGGCAAGACGACGCTCATCCGCACCCTCTCGGAGATCGCCACCCTGCACACCGAGGAGGCGATGACCGAGACCGGCCGCCCGGTCGACGACCTCGCCGACCTACCGGAGAAGACCACCACCACGGTCGCCGTCGACTTCGGCCGGCTGACCCTGCCCGGCAACGTGGTGCTCTACATGTTCGGCACCCCCGGCCAGCGCCGCTTCTTCCCGCTCTGGCAGGACATCGCCCGCGGCGCGCTCGGCGCCCTGGTGCTCGCCGACACCCGCCGGCTGGCCGACTCCTTCGAGATCATGGACATGGTCGAGGAGCAGGGCCTGCCCTACGCGGTGGCCGTCAACTGCTTCCCGGACGCGCCGGCGCACTCGGTCGACGTCCTGCGCGCCCACCTCGACCTGCACCCCGCCACCCCACTGGTGCTCTGCGACGCCCGCGAGCGCGGCGCCAGCCTCGACGCGCTGATCGCGCTCACCGAGCACGTCCTGGACGGCCTGCCCGCCGGCCCCGACGCCCCGGACGTCACTGACGCCCCTGATGCCTCCGACGCCGCCGTCGCCCTGGAGCAGCCGTGACCACCGAGACCCGACCGACCCCGATCTACGGCCCGGTCTTCGCCGCCGACCCGCACCTGGTCTACGACCGGCTGCGCCGCTACGGCGCGATCGCCCCGGTGGAGCTCGCGCCCGGCGTCGAGGCCCTGCTGGTCACCGACTACCAGGCCGCGCTCGACCTCCTGCGCGACACCGACACCTTCTCCAAGGACTCCCGCGCCTGGCAGCAGACCGTCCCGCCGGACTCCCCGCTCCTGGTGGTGCTCGGCTACCGTCCGACCGCCCTGTTCAGCGACGGCGACGTGCACGACCGCTACCGCGCGGTGATCACCGACGGCCTCGCCCTGCTCGAACCGCACGTGCTGCAGCGCCGGGTGGCCGAGGTGGCCCACCAGCTGATCGACCGCTTCGAGGCGGCCGGCACCGCCGACCTGATCGCCGAGTACGCCCGCCAGCTGCCGGTGTTCGTCTTCAACACGTGGTTCGGCGTGCCCGAGGAGCACAGCGCCCGGCTGGTGGCCGGCATCTCCCGGATGATCGAGTCCACCGAGAAGGCCGTCGCCGCGTACGGGGACCTCCTCGCCGTGGTCACCGCCATGGTCGCCGAGCGCCGCGAGCGCCCCCGGCACGACCTCGCCTCCTGGTTCGTCACCCACCCGGCCGGGCTGGACGACGACGAGGTGATCCGGCAGATCACCCTCACCATGATCGCCGGGCACGAGCCGACCACCAACCTGATCGGCAACGCCCTGCTGCGCCTGCTCACCGACGCCCGCTACGCCGGCTCGCTGTTCGGTGGCGCGATGACGGCCTACCAGGCGATCGACGAAGTGCTGTGGCACGAGCCGCCGTTGGCCAACCTCTCCGCCCACTACCCGCGGTACGACATCACCTTCCACGGCCGCGAGATCAAGGCCGGCTCGCTGCTGCTGGTCTCCTACGCGGCGGCCAACTCCCAGGCCGCGCCGCCGACCGACGGCCCCGAGCTGCGCAGCGGCGAGAGCGCCCACCTGGCCTGGGCGGCCGGCCCGCACGCCTGCCCGGCCCGGGATCCGGCGCTGCTGATCGCGATCACCGCGATCGAGCAGCTGACCAGCCGCCTGAGCGATCTCGAACTCGCCCTGCCGACCGAGGAGTTGCTCTGGCGCCCGGGTCCGTTCCACCGCGCCCTGGTGCACCTCCCGGTCCGCTTCGCGCCGGTCGTCTGAGCGCGCACGAAGGCCCGGGCATCCCACCACGGATGCCCGGGCCCTCTTCGCCGGATGATCAGCCCTCGATCGGCTTCAGCGTCAGCGAGATGCTGTTGATGCAGTAGCGCTGGTCCGTCGGCGTGCCGTACCCCTCGCCCTCGAACACGTGGCCCAGGTGCCCGCCGCAGCGCGCGCAGCGCACCTCGACCCGGCGCATGCCGAGCGTGGTGTCCTCGATGTACTCGACCCGGTCCTCGGCCAGCGGCGCGTAGTACGAGGGCCAGCCGCAGTGGCTGTCGAACTTGGTCTCGGAGCTGAACAGCTCCGCCCCGCAGGCCCGGCAGCTGTAGACGCCGACGGTCTTGGTGTCGGTGTACTCACCGGCGAACGGACGCTCGGTGCCCGCCTCGCGGAGGACGTGGTACTCCTGCGGGGAAAGCTCGGCCCGCCACTCGGCCTCGGTCTTCTCGATCTCGTAGCTCATCACGGCTCCCGGTCGGCGAACGTCAGACGTTGGAAGCAACGTTGGCGACGTGCTTCAGAATTTCTGGACCGAGGTTGGTGACGTCACCCGCGCCCATGGTGAGCAGCAGGTCGCCCGGGCGGGCCAGGCCGGCCAGCACGGCGGGGGCGGCGGCGAAGTCGTGCTCGGCGGTGACGTCGGCGCCGGCCCGGCGGGCCGCGTGGATGATCAGCTCGCTGGTCACGCCCGGGATCGGGTCCTCGCGGGCCGGGTAGATGTCCAGCACCACCGAGGCGTCGGCCAGCGCGAGCGCCTGCCCCATCTCCTCGGCGAGCTGCTGGGTGCGGCTGAACAGGTGGGGCTGGAAGACCACCAGGACGCGGCCCTCGGCCGCCTCGCGGATCGCCTCCAGGTCGGCGGCCATCTCGGTCGGGTGGTGGGCGTAGGAGTCGATCACCTGGACGCCGCCCGCCTCGCCCTTGAGCTGGAGCCGGCGGCGCACCCCGGTGTAGGCGCCGAGCGCCTTGGCCAGGTCGGCGGCCGGGACGCCCAGTGCGACGCCGGCGGCCAGCGCGGCGACCGCGTTGTGCGCGTAGTGCCGGCCGGGCACCGAGACGGTGAAGGACAGCTCGGCGCCGTCCAGCAGGACGGTGACCTCGCTGGTCATGCCGCGGGCGACGACCGACAGGACGCGCAGGTCGGCGTCCTCGGCGGCGCCGACGGTGACCACGTGGAGGCCCTCGCGGGCGGCCACCCGGGCGGTCAGCTCGCGGGCGCCGTCGTGGTCGGCGGAGACCACCAGGGTGCCGCCGGGGGTGATGCGGCCGACGAAGGTCTCGAAGGACTCGTAGATCTCGTCGATCGAGGCGTAGTTGGCGTGGTGGTCCAGCTCCACGTTGAGCACGATCGCCACCTCGGGCGCGTACTTGTGGAAGCTGCGGTCGCTCTCGTCGGCCTCGGCGACGAAGATCTCGCCGGTGCCGTGCTGGGCGTTGGAGCCGGGCGCGTCGAGGTCGCCGCCGATCGCGTAGGACGGGTCCAGGCCCAGCTCGCCGAGGGCGACGGCGAGCATGCTGGTGGTGGTGGTCTTGCCGTGGGTGCCGGCCACGGCCAGCGCCCGGCGCCCGCCCATCAGCGCGGCCAGCGCGTCCGAGCGGTGCACCACCGGGATGCCGCGCTCGCGGGCGGCGGCCAGCTCCGGGTTGTCGGCGCGGATCGCGCTGGAGACGACCACGCTGCTGGTGCCGTCCGGCACGTGCTCGGCGGCGTGGCCGACGTGCACCGTCGCGCCGAGGGCGCGCAGCGCGAGGACGGTCTCGGACTCCTTGGAGTCGCTGCCGGAGACGCTGGCGCCGCGCACCGCGAGGATCTTCGCCAGGCCGGACATCCCGGCGCCGCCGATGCCGATGAAGTGCGGGGCGTGCAGGTCGTGCGCGGCGTCGTTCAAGGCGGGGCTCCGTAGGGGCGGGGGCTGGAAAAGGATCGGCGGACCAGATGCGAATCGTCCTCGCGGGCGGACCGCAAGGACGATTCTGCACCACGGCGGGCCCGGCTCAGGAGTCGCTGGCGAACAGCCGCAGCACCGGGACGCCCACCTTGTGCCGGGCCTGGGAGGCCCAGTCGCGGTGGAAGAACTCCTCCACGAAGTGCGGGGAGGTGAGCACCACCACCTCGTCCGCCTCCTGGTCCTGGACCACCGCGCGCAGCCGGTCCAGGGGCTTCTCCTCGACCAGCTCGCCGACCGCCTCGGCCCCGGCCTCGCGCAGGTGGCGCAGGCTGTGTTCGAGCGATTCGGTCGCCACCGTCGGCCCGGTCTCGGACTCGTCGTGCTCGTGCACCACCTTGTCGAGGTGGCCGAGGGCGACGTCGTCCAGCGCCCGCAGCAGCTCGTCCTGCTTGCCGCGCGGCTGCATCAGGACGACGAAGGAGACCTTCTCGTCGCTGTGGAGCGTGGTGACGAGCTCCACATCCGCGTCGGAGAGAGCCTTTTCGATCATCAGTACCGTCTTGAACACGTGAGTCCCTTCCAGTGGCCGGCCCCCGGGCCCCGGCATCGCATAACGGGATCACGACCCGGGGGTCACGGGGTCATCCGGACGCAGGTGACGCAGGTAACGGGTGAAGAGGAATCCTTTCTGCTCGATCAATGAGACCAGCCGCATCCGCTGCACGTCAGGCATTTCCGCATCGTGGATGATGCGCGGCGCGTCGCCGCCCGTGATCAACGGGGCCAGCGACAGGCACAACTCGTCCAGCAGACCCGCCGCCGCCAGCTGTCCCAGCAGCCGCGGGCCGCCCTCGCTCAGCAACCGCGTCCAGCCCCGCTCCACCAGTGCGGCGACGCCCGCCCGCAGGTCCACCGAGCCCTCCCCGGCGAGGACCAGGTCGGCCACCTCGGCCACCGCCCGGCGGCGCTCGGCCGGGGCGTCCGCGGTGGTGATCACCACCGTCCTGACCGGCGGCTCGGCGAACAGCGGCGCGCTCAGGTCCAGCGTCAGCGACCGGCTCACGATCGCGATCGCCGGGGCCGGGGCCTGCCCGGCCGCCGCCCGCGCCGCCGCGAACTCGGCCCGGGCCCGGGCAGGGCGGTAGCCCTCCGCGCGGACCGTCTCGGCACCGACCAGCACCACGTCCGACAGCGCGCGCAGCACCCCGAAGATCCGCTTGTCGGCGTCCCCGGAGAGGCCCTCGGACAGACCGTCGAGCTTCGCCCCGCCGTCCAGGCCGGCCACCATGTTCGCGCGCAGCCAGGGGCGGCCCCGATTCACCTGGTCGGGGTACGCGTAGACGGCCGCGAGCGATTCCAGTGAGGCCGGGTCGGCGATCGGCTCGGTCAGCGGGCTGATCAACTGTTGCATACCGCCAGTCTTCCACCGGCGGCCGTCCTGAGCGGGCGGGGACCAGGCGTACCCTCTACTAACGTGCCCGCAGCTCCCCGCCCCGCCATCGCGACCGAGTCCATAGCCACCGCGAGCGCGGTCGGCTCCCCGATCGCCCTCACCGACCGTCGCCCCGTCGTGCCCGCCGAGCGGCTCGTCGCCGAGATGGTGCCGCCGCCCCGGTTCGCCGACGTGAGCTTCGGGACGTACCTTCCGGACCCGACCCAGCCCAGCCAGTACGAGGCCGTCCAGGTCCTGGAGCAGTTCGCCGGCACCCTCGGCGGAGGAAACGGTTCTGCGCCCAAGCGCAGCTGGTTCCGCCGCTCCGCCCCCGCGCCCACCGGCCCGGCCGGCGTCTACCTCGACGGCGGCTACGGCGTCGGCAAGACCCACCTGCTCGCCTCGCTCTGGCACGCCGCGCCCGGCCCCAAGGCCTTCGGCACCTTCGTCGAGCTGACCAACCTGGTCGGCGCGCTCGGCTTCCAGCAGGCCGTCCGGACCCTCTCCGGGCACACGCTGCTCTGCATCGACGAGTTCGAGCTCGACGACCCGGGCGACACCGTCCTGGTCTCCACCCTGCTCGGCCGCCTGGTCGACGCCGGCGTCAAGCTGTGCGCCACCTCCAACACCCTGCCGGAGAAGCTCGGCGAGGGCCGCTTCGCCGCCGCCGACTTCCTGCGCGAGATCCAGGGCCTGTCCGCGCACTTCCGCCCGATGCGGATCGACGGCCAGGACTACCGCCACCGCGGCCTCCCGGACGCCCCGCCGCCCTACCCCGACGAGACCGTCGACGCCGTTGCCGCCCGCACCCCCGGCGCCTCCCTCGACGACTTCGACGCCCTGCTCGCCCACCTCTCCGCCGTCCACCCCAGCCGCTACGGCGCCCTCCTGGACGACGTCACCGCCGTCTGCCTGCGCGACGTCCGCCAGGTCGACGACCAGTCCACCGCCCTGCGCCTGGTCGTCCTCGCCGACCGCATGTACGACCGCGAGCTCCCCATCACCGCCTCCGGCCTCCCCTTCGACCAGGTCTTCCCCGAGGACATGCTCCGCGGCGGCTACCGCAAGAAGTACCTCCGCGCCGTCTCCCGCCTCGTCGCCCTGGCCCGCGACAGCGAGAAGCTCGGGCTCGGGTGAACGTCTTCGAGGGCGGGGGCCACGAGCTGGAGCTGAGGAACGGTGCCACCGAGGTGCTGGTCGAGGTCCTGATGCTCGCGGTCACCGCCCTGGCCCGCGAGGACTGGGACTACGCCTTCGCCGCCGAACTCGCCCGCCAGGACCAGAACCTGATGGGCCGCGGGGTGGTGGGCCTGCGCCTGGAGGACCTGGACTGGGGTCCCGACCCGGAGCGGGGCCGCGCCTTCGCCCTGGCCGTCGTCGACCTGGCCCTCACCCGCCACCGCTGGGACGAACTCGGCTACGACCCGCCGTACGCCGAGGGCTACCTGCGGACCTTCCGCCTGATGGTCGAGGCCACCCGCCCGGCCCCCGTCCCCCCGGCGGACCCCACGGACATCATGGCCGCCTCCTGCATCCGCCACCGCGTCCTCACCCCCCTCGCCTGGTACCCCGCCTGCGTCCTCTGCGGCCGAGGCTGAGCCCGTAACCTCCGCCCCGATCAGGCGTTGCTCCCTTGCGGAGCAGAGGGGGGACGCATGGCCGGTGGCGGGCCCGGAGCGGGCTACTCGATCGAGATCGAACCCGAGGTACGCGAGTGGCTGCAGCAGTGCCCGCTCCCGGAGTACCGTGCGGTCGAGCGTGCGGCGGACCGACTGGCCGAGGACGGCGAACTCCTGTCGTTCCCGCTCTCCAGCCACCTCGGCGGCGGGCTGCGGGAACTGCGGGTCGGGCCGATGCGGATCACGTACTGGCTCGCACCCGGCCGGAGGGCTGTGCTGCTGACGGTCTTCCGTAGGACTGGGAACCGCGAGACCGATCAGGTCGAGCGGGCACACCGGGCCCAGCAGGTCTGCGAGGCGGAACACCTGCCCGCCGCCGACCACGAGGTCTACGACCGGGAGGAGCAGCGATGAGCAGCGGCTACCACACCCGTTGGGTCGTACCGCCGGACCACCGGGAGACCGAGGAGTACCGGGCGGCCGGGCGGCGGATGGCGCTGGCCGAGGCCGTGAACGCCCGCCGCTCCGCCCTCGGCTGGACGCCCGCCGAGCTTGCGGAGCGGGCCGGGCTGAGCGAGGAGACGGTCGAGAGCATCGAGGAGAGCGGAGTCGATCCGACGCTGCCGCTGATCGAGCGGCTGGCCGCCGCCTTCGACTCGACGGTCCGGATCGACCCCGCCCGGGAGCCCGCCATGAGGTTCGAGGCGCACGCGGCCTGAGCGAAGCGGCACCGGTTGTCGGTGGTGGGTCGTACGGTGGACTCGTGCGACCCATCACGAGTATTGAGCGGTCAGTGGCGCCCTTCGAGGTCGTCAGTCCCTTCCAGCCCAACGGGGACCAGCCGGCGGCGATCGCCGACCTGGAGCGGCGGATCAGGGGCGGGGAGAAGGACGTCGTCCTGCTCGGCGCCACCGGCACCGGCAAGTCGGCCACCACGGCCTGGATGATCGAGAAACTGCAGCGGCCCACCCTGGTGATGGCGCCGAATAAGACGCTGGCCGCGCAGCTGGCGAACGAGTTCCGCGAGCTGCTGCCGAACAACGCGGTCGAGTACTTCGTCTCGTACTACGACTACTACCAGCCCGAGGCGTACGTCCCGCAGACGGACACCTACATCGAGAAGGACTCCTCGATCAACGAGGAGGTCGAGCGGCTGCGCCACTCGGCGACCAACTCGCTGCTCACCCGCCGGGACGTGATCGTGGTCGCCTCGGTCTCCTGCATCTACGGCCTGGGCACGCCGCAGGAGTACGTCGACCGGATGGTGCCGCTCAAGGTCGGCCAGGAGATCGACCGGGACGTGCTGCTGCGCCGCTTCGTCGACATCCAGTACGCGCGCAATGACGTCGCCTTCACCCGCGGCACCTTCCGGGTGCGCGGCGACACCATCGAGATCTTCCCGGTCTACGAGGAACTCGCGGTCCGGATCGAGATGTTCGGCGACGAGATCGAGGCGCTGTACACCCTGCACCCGCTCACCGGCGAGATCATCAGCCAGGACGAGTCGGTCTACGTCTTCCCCGCCTCGCACTACGTGGCCGGCCCGGAGCGCATGGAGAAGGCGATCACCGGCATCGAGAAGGAGCTGGAGGGGACGCTCGCCAGGCTGGAGAAGCAGGGCAAGCTCCTGGAGGCCCAGCGGCTGCGGATGCGCACCACCTACGACATCGAGATGCTGCGCCAGATCGGCACCTGCTCGGGCGTCGAGAACTACTCGATGCACTTCGACGGCCGCGAGCCCGGCTCCCCGCCGAACACCCTGCTGGACTACTTCCCGGAGGACTTCCTCCTGGTCATCGACGAGTCGCACGTCACCGTCCCGCAGATCGGCGCGATGTACGAGGGCGACGCCTCGCGCAAGCGCACCCTGGTCGAGCACGGCTTCCGGCTGCCGTCCGCGATGGACAACCGCCCGCTGAAGTGGGAGGAGTTCCTGGGGCGGATCGGCCAGACGGTGTACCTGTCGGCCACCCCGGGCCCGTACGAGCTGTCCCGCGGCGACGGCCAGGTCGAGCAGATCATCCGCCCGACCGGCCTGATCGACCCCGAGGTGATCGTCAAGCCGACCGAGGGCCAGATCGACGACCTGGTGCACGAGGTCCGCAAGCGGGTCGAGCGGGACGAACGCGTCCTGGTCACCACGCTGACCAAGAAGATGGCCGAGGACCTCACCGACTACATGCTCGGCCTGGACATCCGCGTCCGGTACCTGCACAGCGACGTGGACACGCTGCGTCGGGTGGAGCTGCTGCGCGAGCTGCGGGCCGGCAGGTACGACGTGCTGGTCGGCATCAACCTGCTCCGCGAGGGCCTCGACCTGCCCGAGGTGTCCCTGGTGGCGATCCTGGACGCGGACAAGGAGGGCTTCCTGCGCTCCGGCACCTCGCTGATCCAGACGATCGGGCGCGCCGCCCGTAACGTCTCCGGCCAGGTGCACATGTACGCGGACCGGATCACCCCCTCGATGGAGAAGGCGATCGAGGAGACCAACCGCCGCCGCGCCGTGCAGGTGGCCTACAACAAGAAGCACGGGATCGACCCGCAGCCGCTGCGGAAGAAGATCGGCGACATCCTGGACACCCTCGCCCGCGAGGACGTCGACACCGACGAGCTGCTCTCCACCGGCTACCGGGGCGCGGGGAAGGGCAAGGCCCCGGTGCCGGCCCTGGGCGCGGAGCGCAAGCCCGCCAAGTCCATGCCGGCTGCGGAGCTGGCGGAGCTGATCCAGGAGATGACCGACCGGATGCACGCGGCCGCCGCCGACCTCCAGTTCGAGGTCGCGGCGCGGCTGCGCGACGAGGTGAAGGAGCTGAAGAAGGAGCTGCGGCAGATGCGCGAGGCGGGTGTCGCCTGAGGTGACGCGCGGGTTCCGTCGGGCTTGGCCGGTTTGACACCGGTCAAGCCCGACGGTGTCTCAGCATTGCCACAAACCGGCAAACGCCGGGGAGTGGCGGGTGCCGCAGGCCCTAGGCTGGCCTGCGGCATCGTGCCCTCGGGACGGGGTGACGGGCCGGAAAGAGGGGGCCTCAGCCGGGGGACGGCGACGGGGTGTCCAGCGGAGCGCTGTGCGGTGACCGACCGCGCGGCCGGGCAGAGAGGACAACGTCGTGTCGGTGAACCTTGCCAAGGGGCAGCGGGTCAGCCTGCAGAAGGGCTCGGGCGGCACGCTGACCGTGGTCCGGATGGGGCTCGGCTGGCAGGCGGCGCCCAAGCGGGGCCTGTTCGGCAGCCGTACCCGGAAGATCGACCTGGACGCCTCGGCGCTGCTGTACGCCGAGAGGACGCCGTCCGACGTGGTGTTCTTCCAGCACCTGGAGAGCACGGACGGCTCCGTCCGGCACACCGGGGACAACCTGGAGGGCGGCTCGGGCGCGGACGACGACGAGGCGATCCTGGTGGACCTGCTGCACGTGCCGGCGCACATCACCCAGGTGGTGTTCACGGTGAGCTCGTACACCGGGCAGACCTTCGCGGAGGTGCGCAACGCGCACTGCCGGCTGGTGGACGAGACGACCGGGGTGGAGCTGGCCCGCTACGAGCTGGCCGGGGGAGGCCCGCACACCGGCCAGATCATGGCGAAGGTGTTCCGGGACGGGAACGGCGGCTGGGAGATGCAGGCGATCGGCGCGCCGGCCAAGGGGCGGACCTTCCAGGACCTGCTCCCGGCGATCGAGCCGTTCCTCTGACGATCCTTTACCTTCTTTACCTTCTTTACCTTTCTTTGCCTTCCCTGTTACTCTCGATGGCAGCGGAGGGGAGTATTCCTCGACAGCCGACCCCGTCATCACGGGTGCCCGTCCTGGCACCCCGGGGCGCTGGCCCGACGGGCGGAAGAGACCTCCGGCAGTGACGACCTGTCTCGCCTAGCTGCCGGAGGAGCAGTAGTGGACGTTTCCGTAACCACGTGGGTCACCACGATCGGTGTGCTGATCGCACTTGTCGTGGCCGATTTCTTCATCGGGGGCCGCAAGCCGCACGAGGTCTCGATCAAGGAGGCCGGGATCTGGACCGCGGTCTGGATCGTGCTGGCGCTGCTCTTCGGCGGGTTCCTCTGGGGGCACTCCGGTGCGCAGCCGGCCGGTGAGTTCTTCGCCGGCTACATCACCGAGAAGTCGCTCAGTGTCGACAACCTCTTCGTGTTCATCCTGATCATGGGCAAGTTCGCGGTGCCCAGGATCTACCAGCAGCGCGTGCTGATGTTCGGTGTGATCATCGCGCTGGTGCTGCGGGCGGTGTTCATCGCCGGCGGCGCGGCCCTGGTCGCGCAGTTCTCCTGGGTGTTCTTCATCTTCGGCGCCTTCCTGATCTGGACCGCCTGGAAGCTGATCAAGGAGGCCCGGGCCGGCGAGGAAGAGGAGGAGTTCGAGGAGAACCGCCTGCTCAAGTCGATCGAGCAGCGCTTCCCGTCGACCGACAAGTACCACGGCACGAAGCTCTTCGTCCGGGAGAACGGCCGCCGGCTGATGACCCCGATGCTGATCGTCATGCTGGCGATCGGCACCACGGACGTGCTGTTTGCGCTGGACTCGATCCCGGCCATCTTCGGCCTGACCCAGGACCCGTACATCGTCTTCACCGCGAACGCCTTCGCCCTGATGGGCCTGCGCCAGCTGTACTTCCTGATCGGCGGTCTGCTGAAGAAGCTGGTCCACCTGTCGTACGGCCTGTCGGTGATCCTCGGCTTCATCGGCGTGAAGCTGGTGCTGCACGCGGCGCACGAGGCCGGGGCGCACGTGCCGGAGATCGGCATCCCGTTCTCGCTGGGCTTCATCGTGGTCGTGCTGGCCGTCACCACCGTGACCAGCCTGATGGCCTCGAAGAAGCAGGAGCAGGCCGAGCAGGAGCCCGAGAAGCTGGACGCCTGAGCCCGTACGGCGAGGCCCCCGCGACCGGGATCGGTCGCGGGGGCCTCGCCATGTCCGGGGCAGGGCCGGCTACCAGCCGCGGCCGTGCCACTCGGGAAGGTGCGGGCGCTCGGCGCCGAGGGTGGTGTCGTTGCCGTGGCCGGGGTAGACCCACGCCTCGTCCGGGAGGACGTCGAAGATCTTCTCGTTGACGTCCCGGAAGAGGGTCTTGAACGCCTCCGCGTCGCCCCAGGTGTTGCCGACGCCGCCCGGGAAGAGGCAGTCGCCGGTGAAGACGTGGGGGTGGCCCTGCGGGTCGTCGTAGATCAGGACGATCGCGCCGGGGGTGTGGCCGACCAGGTGCCGGACAGTGAGTTCGACCTGGCCGACGCGCAGCTTGTCGCCGTCGGCAAGCAGCAGCTCGGTCGGGACGTCGATGCCCTCGGCGTCGTGCTCCCCGGCCGCCGTCCGGGCGCCGGTGGTCGCGACGACCGCGGCGAGCGCGCCCCAGTGGTCGTGGTGCCGGTGGGTGGTGACCACGGTGGCCAGCTCGTCCCCGACGGTCTCCAGCAGCACCGGGGCGTCGGCGGCCGCGTCGATCAGCAGCTGCTCGTCGGTGGCCCGGCAGCGCAGCAGGTAGGCGTTGTTGTCGTAGGGGCCGACGGCCACCTTGGTGATGATCAGGTGGGCCAGCTCGCGCACGTCCGGCGGTCCGCCGACCTTGACCGCTCCGTGGTACGTCATCCGTCCGCTCCTTGTCGTGTCGGTCCTGGGATCATCCTCGCGCCGTCAGCCCAGCGGGGGAAGCTGGGGCAGTTCGGCGTGGGGGGTGAGCCGGAGGCCGGCGCCGTCGGAGCGGCCGGAGAGCCAGGCGAGCAGCGAGCGGACGGGGCCCTCGACGGCCAGGCCGGGCTCGCCGGTGCCGATCGTGCCGCGGTCCTCGGTGTCGTCGGCGATCAGCTCGACGGCGGCCAGGTCGGTGCCGGCCAGCTTGCCGGCGAGCCGGCGGAACTCGGCGACGGCGAACTCCTCCGGCCAGTGCGCGGGGGTGTAGCCGCCGTCCAGGTCAACCAGGTGGTACTCGACCTCCATCAGGCGCTTCCAGGGGATGTCGGAGGCCGGGAAGATGTAGCCGCTGCGGTGGCGGACGTCCGCCGTCCAGGCCTCGGCGGGCAGCAGTGCGGCGGCCGCCGCGAAGCGCTCGTGGCTCGCCGCCAGATCGGCGAGCTGGACGTCCACCGGGCGGGGCGCGTCGCGCTCGATCTCCTCGTCGCGGGCCTCGTTGCTCGCGTACTGCGGGATGTCGGTGCCGGTGCGGGCGCCGTTCAGCAGGTTGACCAGGGAGTCGGCGTTGCGGGCGAGGTGGGCCAGCACATGGCCGCGGGTCCAGCCGGGGAGTGCGGAGGGCTCGGCGACGGCCTCGGGCTTCACTTCGGAGACGGTGTGCAGCAGGTGCCGGGTGCTCTCCTCGACCAGGCTCAGCCGGCTGGCGGCGAGGGCGGCGGCGGACTGCGGGTCGGTCATCGAATCTGCCTTCTGTGGGAGTCGGTGCGTTGCCCGCGGGGGGCTTCGCTCGTTGACCAGCCGACGCTACCGCCGAATCCGGCCCCTGAGCAGGGCCTTTTTCGGTCCGGGTACGGACGGTCCCGGGGTCGCCCTCACTCGTTCGGGTGGACCCCGCTGGACAAAGTCGAGATTCGAACGTCTGAGCTATAGGCTGGCTGCCGCATCCTGGAAGAAGCACACCCCACACCGCAAGCCCTCCGCCCCGGAGAAAGGCGCCAGAAGCAGTGGCCGACCGCCTCATCGTCCGCGGTGCTCGCGAGCACAACCTCAAGAACGTCTCGCTCGACCTGCCCCGCGACTCCCTCATCGTCTTCACGGGCCTCTCCGGCTCCGGCAAGTCCTCGCTCGCCTTCGACACGATCTTCGCCGAGGGCCAGCGCCGCTACGTCGAGTCGCTGTCCTCGTACGCCCGCCAGTTCCTCGGGCAGATGGACAAGCCCGACGTGGACTTCATCGAGGGCCTCTCGCCGGCCGTCTCGATCGACCAGAAGTCCACCAACCGCAACCCCCGTTCGACCGTCGGCACCATCACCGAGGTCTACGACTACCTGCGTCTGCTGTTCGCCCGGATCGGCAAGCCGCACTGCCCGCACTGCGGCCGGCCGATCGCCAAGCAGTCGCCGCAGGCGGTCGTCGACAAGGTGCTGGAGCTCGCCGAGGGCACCCGCTTCCAGGTGCTCAGCCCGGTGGTGCGCGAGCGCAAGGGCGAGTTCGTCGACCTGTTCGCCGACCTCCAGTCCAAGGGCTACTCCCGCGCCCGGGTGGACGGTGCGACGATCCAGCTCGCCGAGCCGCCGAAGCTCAAGAAGCAGGAGAAGCACACCGTCGAGGTGGTCATCGACCGCCTGACCGTCAAGGAGAGCGCCAAGCGGCGGCTCACCGACTCGGTGGAGACGGCCCTGCGGCTGTCCGGCGGCATGGTCGTGCTCGACTTCGTCGACCTCCCCGAGGACGACCCGGAGCGCGAGCGCATGTACTCCGAGCACCTCTACTGCCCGTACGACGACGTGTCGTTCGAGGAGCTGGAGCCGCGCTCGTTCTCCTTCAACTCGCCGTTCGGCGCCTGCCCGGACTGCTCGGGCCTGGGCAACCGGATGGAGGTCGACCCGGAGCTGGTCGTCCCGGACGAGGAGCGCTCGCTCGACGAGGGCGCCATCCACCCGTGGTCGGCCGGCCACGCCAAGGAGTACTTCCAGCGCTTGATCGACGCGCTCGCCGCGGAGCTGGGCTTCCGCACCGACATCCCGTGGGCCGGGCTGCCGGCCCGCGCCAAGAAGGCGCTGCTGTACGGGCACAAGCACCAGGTGGAGGTCCGCTACCGCAACCGCTTCGGGCGCGAGCGCTCGTACAGCACCGGCTTCGAGGGCGCCGTCCCGTTCATCCAGCGCCGGCACACCGAGGCGGAGAGCGACAGCAGCCGCGAGCGCTTCGAGGGCTACATGCGCGAGGTGCCCTGCCCGACCTGCGATGGCACCCGGCTCAAGCCGGTGGTGCTCGCGGTCACCGTCGAGGGCCGTTCGATCGCCGAGGTCTCGGCGATGTCGATCAGCGACTGCGCCGAGTTCCTGGGCGCGATGAAGCTCAACGACCGGGACAAGCAGATCGCCGAGCGCGTCCTCAAGGAGGTCAACGAGCGGCTGCGCTTCCTGGTCGACGTCGGCCTGGACTACCTCTCGCTCAACCGCGCGGCCGGCACCCTGTCCGGCGGCGAGGCCCAGCGCATCCGGCTGGCCACCCAGATCGGCTCCGGCCTGGTCGGCGTGCTCTACGTGCTGGACGAACCGTCCATCGGCCTGCACCAGCGGGACAACCACCGGCTGATCGAGACGCTGGTGCGGCTGCGCGACATCGGCAACACCCTGATCGTCGTCGAGCACGACGAGGACACCATCAAGACCGCGGACTGGGTGGTCGACATCGGCCCGGGCGCCGGTGAGCACGGCGGCAAGGTGGTGCACTCCGGCTCGCTGAAGGAGCTGCTCGGCAACAAGGAGTCGCTGACCGGCCAGTACCTGTCCGGCAAGAAGTCCATCCCGATCCCGGCCGCCCGCCGCGACCGGGACAAGAAGCGCCAGCTGACCGTCCACGGCGCCCGCGAGCACAACCTCAAGGACGTCACGGTCGGCTTCCCGCTCGGCACCTTCACCGCGATCACCGGCGTCTCCGGCTCCGGCAAGTCGACGCTGGTCAACGACATCCTCTACACCCACCTCGCCCGGGAGCTGAACGGCGCCCGCAGCGTTCCCGGTCGGCACACCCGGATCACCGGCACCGAGCTGGTGGACAAGGTGGTGCACGTCGACCAGTCGCCGATCGGGCGCACTCCGCGCTCCAACCCGGCCACTTACACCGGGGTGTTCGACCACGTCCGCCGGCTCTTCGCGGAGACCCAGGAGGCCAAGGTCCGCGGCTACCTGCCCGGCCGGTTCTCCTTCAACGTCAAGGGCGGGCGCTGCGAGAACTGCTCGGGCGACGGCACCATCAAGATCGAGATGAACTTCCTGCCGGACGTCTACGTGCCGTGCGAGGTCTGCCACGGCGCCCGGTACAACCGGGAGACGCTGGAGGTGCACTACAAGGGCAAGTCCATCTCCGAGGTGCTGGACATGCCGATCGAGGAGGCGCTGGGCTTCTTCGAGGCCGTCCCGCCGATCGCCCGGCACCTGCGGACGCTCAACGACGTCGGCCTCGGCTACGTCCGGCTCGGCCAGTCCGCGCCGACGCTGTCCGGCGGCGAGGCGCAGCGCGTCAAGCTCGCGTCGGAGCTGCAGAAGCGCTCCACCGGGCGGACGGTCTACGTGCTCGACGAGCCCACCACCGGCCTGCACTTCGAGGACATCAGCAAGCTGATCAAGGTGCTCAGCGGGCTGGTCGAGAAGGGCAACACGGTGATCGTCATCGAGCACAACCTCGATGTGATCAAGACCGCCGACTGGGTCGTCGACATGGGCCCCGAGGGTGGTTCCGGCGGTGGCAGTGTGGTCGCCGAGGGCACCCCGGAGCAGATCGCCGCCGTCCCGGAGAGCCACACCGGCAAGTTCCTCCGGGACATCCTCCCGGGCGACTTCGCCGACGCCCCGGTCGCTGAGGCCAAGGCCCCGGCCCGGTCGAGGGCGAAGGCCCCGGCCAAGACGGCGACGCCGCGCAAGCGGGCCGCCGCCGCGAAGAAGTAGCGCGCAGAAGCAGGCCGAAGAGGCAGCCGGACACCGCCCCGCCGCTCCCGCCCACCGGGAGCGGCGGGGCGCGTGCCGCATAGACTTTCCGACGTCCCAACGCCGCGAGCACCGCAGCCGAACCGCAGGAGCGCACCGATGTCAGAGGCCCCCGAGAGCAGCCCCGCCACCTCCCGCCGCACCCTGCTGTGCGGCGCCGCGGCCGTCCTGGCGGCCAGTGGCACCATGGCGGTCGCCGGCTGCGGTTCCACCACCTCCGGCTCCTCCGGCGAGAGCAGCGCCACCAAGGGCCCGGTGGACCTCGGCCCGGCCTCGGCGGTGCCGGAGGGCGGCGGCAAGGTCTTCCGCGAGCAGAAGATCGTCGTGACCCAGCCGACCGCGGGGCAGTTTAAGGCGTTCAGCGCCAAGTGCACGCACGCCGGCTGCGTCGTCGACCAGGTGAAGGACCAGCAGATCCAGTGCCCGTGCCACGGCAGCCGGTTCGCCGTCGCCGACGGCGCCGTGCAGGACGGCCCGGCCCCCTCCCCGCTGCCCGCCTACACCGTCACGGTCGAGGGCGGGAACCTCAAGGTCACCCCGAGCTGAAGCAGTTGATCCCCGCCCAAGTGATCTCCGACCGGTCGCCGCGGCCCCGGCCGGAGTCGGTACGGTGGAGCCATGGCTGACCCGAGCACCTACCGGCCGGCGCCGGGCGCGATCCCGACCTCGCCGGGCGTCTACAAGTTCCGTGACGCCCACGGCCGGGTCATCTACGTCGGCAAGGCCAAGAGCCTGCGGCCGCGCCTGTCGTCCTACTTCCAGGACCTGGCAGGCCTGCACCCGCGCACCGCGACCATGGTCACCACCGCCGCGTCGGTCGAGTGGACGGTGGTGGCCACCGAGGTCGAGGCGCTCCAGCTGGAGTACTCCTGGATCAAGGAGTTCGACCCGCGGTTCAACGTCAAGTACCGCGACGACAAGAGCTACCCGGAGCTCGCGGTCACCCTCAACGAGGAGTTCCCCCGGGTCCAGGTGATGCGCGGGGCGCACAAGAAGGGCGTGCGCTACTTCGGCCCGTACGGGCACGCGTGGGCGATCCGCGAGACGGTCGACCTGCTGCTGCGCGTCTTCCCCGTCCGCACCTGCTCCAACGGCGTCTTCAAGCGCGCCCGGCAGGTCGGCCGGCCCTGCCTGCTCGGCTACATCGGCAAGTGCGCGGCGCCCTGCGTCGGCAAGGTCTCGGCGGACGAACACCGGGCGCTGGCCGAGGACTTCTGCGACTTCATGGCCGGGCGCACCGGCAACTACCTGCGCCGGCTGGAAGAGCAGATGCAGGAGGCCGCCGCGGACATGGAGTACGAGAAGGCGGCCCGGCTGCGGGACGACATCGGCGCCCTCAAGCGCGCGATGGAGAAGAACGCCATCGTGCTCGCCGACGCCACCGACGCCGACCTGCTGGCCGTCGCCGAGGACGAACTGGAGGCTGCCGTCCAGATCTTCCACGTCCGCGGCGGCCGGGTCCGCGGCCAGCGCGGCTGGGTCACCGACAAGGTCGAGGACGTCGACACCGCCGGCCTCGTCGAGCACGCGCTCCAGCAGCTCTACGGCGGCGCCAACCAGGACGAGCGCAACGAGTCCGTCCCGCGCGAGGTGCTGGTGCCCGCGCTGCCCCAGCCCGACGGCCCGATCAGGGACTGGCTCAGCGGCCTCCGGGGGAGCCAGGTCGACCTGCGGATCCCGCAGCGCGGCGACAAGAAGGACCTGATGGCCACCGTGCAGCGCAACGCCCAGCAGGCGCTGGCGCTGCACAAGACCAAGCGCGCCTCCGACCTCACCACCCGCAGCCGCGCCCTCCAGGAGATCGCCGACGCGCTGGAGCTGGACTCCGTCCCGCTGCGCATCGAGTGCTTCGACATCTCCCACCTCCAGGGCGAGGACGTGGTCGCGTCGATGGTCGTCTTCGAGGACGGCCTGGCCCGCAAGAGCGAGTACCGGCGCTTCCAGATCAAGGGCTTCGAGGGCCAGGACGACGTCCGCTCGATGCACGAGGTGATCAGCCGGCGCTTCCGCCGCTACCTCCAGGAGCGCGAGCAGACCGGCGAGTGGGCCGTCCCCGAGGAGGACGACGGGAGCCCCGCCGAGGACGGGCACCGCACGGAGGACGGCCGTCCCAAGCGCTTCGCCTACCCGCCGCAGCTGCTCGTCGTCGACGGCGGCCAGCCCCAGGTCGCCGCCGCCAGGCGGGCCCTGGACGAGCTCGGCATCGACGACGTCGCCCTGTGCGGCCTCGCCAAGCGCCTGGAGGAGGTCTGGCTGCCCGGCGAGGACGACCCGGTGGTCCTGCCGCGCAGCAGCGAGGGCCTCTACCTGCTCCAGCGCGTCCGCGACGAGGCCCACCGCTTCGCGATCACGTACCAGCGCAGCAAGCGTTCCAAGCGACTCACCGCCGGGGAACTGGACTCCGTCCCGGGCCTCGGCGAGACTCGCCGCCAGGCGCTGCTCAAGCACTTCGGCTCGCTGAAGAAGCTCCGGGCCGCCACCGTCGACGAACTCTGCGCCGTACCCGGCATCGGACGCCGGACGGCGGAAACCGTTGCGGCGGCGTTGTCGTCCCGTACACCCGCCGCACCCGCGGTCAACACCGCGACCGGCGAGGTCATCGAGGACGGGGCCGACCAGGCCGCCGCGCCGGTGGCCGCAGCATCCACGACCGCACCATCCCAGGAGACGCCATGACGGCCGACGCCGCCCGTCAGCCGGCGCGCCCGGCCGCCGGCCGCCCGAGCGGGCCGGGCCGGCGCGGCCGCGCCATGCGCGTGCTCCCCAGCAGAAAGACCGAGAGCGGGGAACCGAAGTGACCGTGTCAGACGTGGCCGAGAACGCGCCGGAGCTGGTGATCATCTCCGGGATGTCCGGAGCCGGCCGCTCCACCGCCGCCAAGTGCCTGGAGGACCTCGGCTGGTTCGTGGTGGACAACCTGCCGCCGGCCCTCATCCCGACCATGGTCGACCTTGGCGCGCGCTCCCAGGGCAACGTCGCCCGGATCGGCGCCGTCGTGGACGTCCGCGGCCGCCAGTTCTTCGACGACCTGCTCACCTCGCTGGACGAGCTGGAGAAGCGCGGCGTCCGGCTCCAGGTCGTCTTCCTGGACTCCTCCGACGATGCCCTGGTCCGCCGCTTCGAGAGCGTGCGCCGCCCGCACCCGCTCCAGGCCGACGGCCGGATCGTCGACGGCATCGCCCAGGAACGCGACCTGCTGCGCGACCTGCGCGGCGAAGCCGACCTGGTGATCGACACCTCCAACCTCAACGTGCACCAACTGCGCGCCAAGCTGGACGCCCAGTTCGCCGACCACGACGAGCCCGAGCTGCGCGCCACCGTGATGTCCTTCGGCTTCAAGTACGGCCTGCCGGTCGACGCCGACCTCGTGGTGGACTGCCGCTTCCTGCCCAACCCGCACTGGGTCCCCGAGCTTCGTGCCCGCACCGGCACCGACGCCGACGTCGCCGACTACGTGTTCCAGCAGCCCGGTGCCAACGAGTTCCTGGACGGCTACGCCGAGCTGCTGCGCATCATCACCGAGGGGTACCGCAGGGAGGGGAAGCGTTACATGACGCTTGCCGTAGGCTGCACCGGTGGCAAGCACCGCAGCGTCGCGATGTCCGAGCGCCTGACCAAGCGTCTCATCGCCGACGGCGTGGAGACGGTGCTGGTCCACCGAGACATGGGACGGGAGTAACCGCCGCCTCCTTGCCGGACCGCCGGCCGGGCCGGCGGCGGGCGAAGAGGAACGCGAGGTGGGTGTGGCGGGATACGTGCCCGGGCGACAGCCGCAGCACAGGACCGGCGACCGGTCGGGGGGCCAGGCACGGACCCCGGCGCCGAGCCGGCCGCGCAGCAGCCCAGCCCGGGCCAACCCGGCCCCCCGGATCACCGCGCTCGGCGGCGGCCAGGGCCTGTCCGCCTCACTGTCCGCGCTGCGCCGGCTCACCAGCGACCTGACCGCCGTGGTCACCGTCGCCGACGACGGCGGCTCCAGCGGCCGGCTGCGCGCCGAGCTGGGCGTGCTGCCCCCGGGCGACCTGCGCAAGGCACTGGCGGCGCTGTGCGGGGACGACGACTGGGGCCGCACCTGGTCCGAGGTGATCCAGCAGCGCTTCACCGGCAGCGGCGAGCTCGGCGGCCACGCCGTCGGCAACCTGCTGATCGTCGCCCTGTGGGAGAAGCTCGGCGACCCGGTGGCCGCCCTGGACTGGGTCGGCCGGCTGCTGAACGTCCAGGGCCGGGTGCTGCCGATGTCGGCGGTGCCGCTGGACATCGAGGCGACCGTCCGCGGCCACGACCCGGCCCGCCCCGGCGAGGTGACGGCCGTCCGCGGCCAGGCCAGCGTCGCGGTCACCCCCGGCACGGTGCAGTCGATCCGGCTGCTGCCGGACGAGCCGCCCGCCGTCCCGGAGGCCGTCGCGGCCGTCCGGGAGGCGGACTGGGTGGTGCTCGGCCCCGGCTCCTGGTTCACCAGCGTGCTGCCGCACCTGCTGGTGCCGGAGCTGGCCAAGGCGCTCGTCGAGACCCGCGCCCGCCGCCTGCTCACCCTGAACCTGGCCCCCCAGCCCGGCGAGACCGAGGGCTTCACCCCGCAGCGCCACCTGGAGGTCATCGCCGACCACGCCCCCGGCCTCGCCGTGGACGCGATCCTGGTGGACGAGCGGGCCGTCACCGGCGGCGCCTTCGGCCAGGCCGACCTGGACGGACTGGAGAAGGCCGCCGAACGGATGGGCGCCGCGCTGGTGCTCGGCCGGGTTGCCCGCACCGACGGCAGCCCGCGACACGACCCGGAGCTGTTGGCGGCAGCGTACGACCGGATTTTCCGGACACATGGAAGGATCGGGCCATGGCGATGACTCCAGCGGTGAAGGACGAGATCAGCCGGCTCCCGGTCACCCGGGCCTGCTGCCGCAAGGCGGAGGTGTCGGCGATCCTGCGGTTCGCGGGCGGACTGCACATCGTGAGCGGCCGCATCGTGATCGAGGCGGAGCTCGACACCGGGGCGGCGGCGCGGCGGCTGCGCAAGGACCTCCTGGAGATCTTCGGACACTCCTCCGACCTCGTGGTGATGGCCCCCGGCGGGCTGCGGCGCGGCAGCCGCTTCGTCGTCCGGGTGGTCAAGGACGGCGAGCTGCTCGCCCGCCAGACCGGTCTCGTGGACGGACGCGGGCGTCCGATCCGAGGCCTGCCCCCGGCGGTCGTCTCCGGCGCGACCTGCGACGCCGAGGCGGCCTGGCGCGGCGCCTTCCTGGCGCACGGCTCGCTCACCGAGCCCGGCCGGTCCTCCTCGCTGGAGATCACCTGCCCCGGCTCCGAGGCCGCCCTCGCCCTGGTCGGCGCGGCCCGCCGGCTCGGCATCCCGGCCAAGGCCCGCGAGGTCCGCGGCGTGGACCGGGTGGTCATCCGCGACGGTGACGCGATCGGCGCGCTGCTGACCCGCCTCGGCGCGCACGAGTCGGTGCTCGCCTGGGAGGAGCGCCGGATGCGGCGCGAGGTCCGGGCCACCGCCAACCGCCTGGCCAACTTCGACGACGCCAACCTGCGCCGCTCGGCCCGGGCCGCGGTGGCGGCCGGCGCCCGGGTGGCCCGCGCGCTGGAGATCCTCGGCGACGAGGTGCCCGAGCACTTGGCCGCGGCCGGTCAGCTGCGGATGCAGCACAAGCAGGCCTCGCTGGAGGAGCTGGGCGCGCTCGCCGACCCGCCGCTGACCAAGGACGCGGTGGCCGGCCGGATCCGCCGCCTGCTGGCGATGGCCGACAAGCGCGCCTCCGAGCTCGGCCTGCCGAGCACCGAGGCGAATCTGACCGACGAGATGGCGCTCAACTGACGATCGCGGTCCGCGACCGAATTGCGGCCGGTGTCCGGATTCCGGGCACCGGCCGCCGGCGTGTCCGGCCGGGGTGCCGGGCGCGTCCGTCCTGCCGAAATTGGTCGAGACCACTGGCCGGGATCAACTGCCCGTACGGCCAAGGGCGGACGGCCCGGAATCGCGCCACGCCAGGTCGTGGCAGGTGGCGCGATGTGCCCTCCCAGGCCTGAGAGGGGTAGGGTCATAGGCGGTCGGGGACTTCCCAAATCTCACCCCCGTCGGCTTAGCTCCGGCGTACCTAACGAGGAGATCGGTTCGTGACGATCCGGGTAGGCATCAACGGATTCGGCCGCATCGGCCGCAACTTCTTCCGCGCGGTCAAGGCCCAGGGCGCGGACATCGAGATCGTCGGTGTCAACGACCTGACTGACACGAAGACCCTGGCTCACCTGCTCAAGTACGACACCACCCTGGGCACCTTCCCGGGCGCGGTCTCGCACACCGAGGACAGCATCACCGTCGACGGCCACACCTTCAAGGTGACGGCCGAGCGTGACCCCGCGAACCTGCCGTGGGCCGCCCTGGGCGCCGACATCGTCGTCGAGTCCACCGGCATCTTCACCAAGGCCGAGGCCGCGAAGAAGCACCTCGCCGCCGGCGCGAAGAAGGTCATCATCTCGGCGCCCGCCACCGACGAGGACGTCACCATCGTGATGGGCGTCAACGACGACAAGTACGACGCCGCCAACCACACGATCATCTCCAACGCATCCTGCACCACCAACTGCGTGGCGCCGATGGCCAAGGTGCTGAACGAGAGCTTCGGCATCGTCAAGGGTCTGATGACCACCGTCCACGCGTTCACCAACGACCAGGTGACGCTGGACTTCCCGCACAAGGACCTGCGCCGCGCCCGCGCCGCGTCGCAGAACATCATCCCGACCTCGACCGGTGCCGCCAAGGCGACCGCCCTGGTCCTGCCGGAGCTGAAGGGCAAGCTGGACGGCACCTCGCTGCGCGTCCCGGTCCCGACCGGCTCCATCACGGACCTGGTCGTCACCCTGGAGCGCGAGGTCACCAAGGACGAGGTCAACGCCGCGTTCCAGAAGGCCGCGGAGGGCCCGCTCAAGGGCATCCTGGCCTACACCGAGGACCCGATCGTCTCCTCGGACATCGTCAACGACCCGGCCTCCTGCATCTTCGACTCCCAGCTCACCATGGTCCAGGGCAACCAGGTCAAGGTGCTCGGTTGGTACGACAACGAGTGGGGCTACTCGAACCGCCTCGTCAACCTGACCACCCTTGTCGGCGGCCGGCTCTGACGCAGCGGGAGCTGACGTGATGTAGGGGCGAGGGCCCGGCTGGCGGACACTGCCACCCGGGCCCTCGCTCTGCGCATATCGCACCTTTCAGGCGGCCCCTGCGCCGTGCCGCCTCTCTGCGCATCGACCATCTCCCCAGGAGTCCGAAGAACCCGTGAAGACCATCGAAGACCTCGACGTCGCCGGCAAGCGCGTGTTCGTCCGCGCCGATCTGAACGTCCCGCTGTCGGGCGGCCAGATCACCGACGACGGCCGGATCCGCGCCGTCGCCCCGACCATCGCCAAGCTCGTCGAGCGCGGTGCCAAGGTCGTCGTCGCCTCCCACCTCGGCCGCCCGAAGGGCGAGCCCGACCCGCAGTTCTCGCTCGCGCCGGTTTCCGTCCGCCTCGGCGAGATCCTCGGCAAGCAGGTCGCCTTCGCCACCGACACCGTGGGCGAGAGCGCCCGGGCCGCCGTCGCCGCGCTGGCCGACGGCGAGGTCGCGCTGCTGGAGAACCTGCGCTTCAACACCGGCGAGACCAGCAAGGACGACGGCGAGCGCAAGGCCTTCGCCGAGCAGCTGGCCGCCCTCGCCGACCTGTACGTCGGCGACGGCTTCGGCGCCGTGCACCGCAAGCACGCCTCGGTGTTCGACCTGCCGGCCCTGCTGCCGCACGCCGTCGGCGACCTGATCGCCACCGAGGTGGGCGTGCTCAAGCGCCTCACCGAGGAGGTCGAGCGCCCCTACGTCGTCGTGCTCGGCGGCTCCAAGGTCTCCGACAAGGTCGGCGTGATCGACAACCTGCTCGGCAAGGCCGACCGCATCCTGATCGGCGGCGGCATGGCCTACACCTTCCTCGCGGCCAAGGGCCACGAGGTCGGCATCTCGCTGCTGCAGAAGGACCAGATCCCGGTCGTCCTGGACTACCTGAAGCGCGGCGAGGAGAGCGGCGTCGAGTTCGTGCTGCCGCTGGACGTCGCGGTCTCCGCGAACTTCCCCGACACCAAGACGCACGCGCCCGTCGAGGACTTCGAGATCGTCGACGCGGACAGGATCCCGGCGACGAAGGAGGGTCTGGACATCGGCCCGAAGACCCGCGAGCTGTTCGCGGCGAAGCTGGCCGACGCGAAGACGGTGTTCTGGAACGGCCCGGTGGGCGTCTTCGAGCACCCGACCTTCGCCCAGGGCACCAAGGCCGTCGCCCAGGCTCTGGTCGACAGCGACGCGTTCACCGTGGTCGGCGGCGGCGACTCCGCCGCGGCCGTCCGCATCCTGGGCTTCGACGAGACGAAGTTCGGGCACATCTCGACCGGCGGTGGCGCGAGCCTGGAGTACCTGGAGGGCAAGCAGCTCCCCGGTCTCACCGCCCTGGAAGGCTGAAAGCAATGACCGAACGTCTCCCGCTCATGGCGGGCAACTGGAAGATGAACCTCAACCACCTTGAGGCCATCCAGCACACCCAGAAGCTGACCTTCGCGCTCGCCGACAAGGACTACGAGGCCGTCGAGGTCGCCGTCCTGGTGCCGTTCACCGACCTGCGCTCGGTGCAGACCCTGGTCGACGGCGACAAGCTGAAGATCAAGTACGGCTCGCAGGACATCTCGCAGCACGACTCCGGTGCGTACACCGGTGAGGTCTCCGGCCCGATGCTGGCCAAGCTCAAGTGCACCTACGCGGTGATCGGCCACTCGGAGCGCCGCCAGTACCACGGCGAGAACGAGGAGATCGTCAACGCCAAGGTCAAGGCCGCCTACCGGGCCGGGATCACCCCGATCCTGTGCATCGGCGAGCCGCTGGAGATCCGCAAGGCCGGCACCCACGTCGAGTACACGCTGGCCCAGCTCGACGGCGCCCTCCAGGACATTCCGGCCGTCCGGGCCGAGTCCATCGTCGTCGCCTACGAGCCGGTCTGGGCGATCGGCACCGGCGAGGTGGCCACCCCGGAGGACGCGCAGGAGGTCTGCGCCGCCATCCGCCGGCGGATCGCCGAGCTGTACGACGCCGAGCTGGCCGACAAGGTCCGCGTGCTGTACGGCGGTTCGGTCAAGGCGTCGAGCGCGGCGGGCCTGATGGCCAAGCCCGACATCGACGGTGGCCTGATCGGCGGTGCCTCGCTGGACGCCGACGAGTTCGTCAAGATCGTGCGCTACCGTGAGCAGGCAGTAGGCTAACGCCGCCGCAGCAACGTAGGCTTTGGGGCCGGACCGCCGTACGCGGCCCGGCCCCTTCGCCGAAGATACGAGAGAGTTGGTCCCGTCGTGGTTCTCGGGTTCTCGATTGCCCTGATCATCTTCAGTCTGCTGATGATCCTCCTGGTGCTGCTGCACAAGGGGAAGGGCGGCGGCCTGTCCGACATGTTCGGCGGCGGCGCGATGTCGACCGGCGGCGGTTCCGCGGTGGCCGAGCGCAACCTGGACCGCATCACCATCGTGATCGGCCTGGGCTGGTTCGCCTGCATCATCGTGCTCAGCCTGCTGCTGAAGTACAAGAGCTGACGTAACCCTGACGCCCCGTCGCCCGAGCGCCTATCCTGGGACGGTCGGAGGCGGAGGCGATGGTGGCGGACCCTTAACTCCTGCTTACACTAGGACGACTTTCGCCACCGACGCGCACCGCGGAGGGTCGGCGTACCAGCACGCAGGGAGTCAGACCGTGGCAAGTGGCAACGCCATCCGTGGCAGCAGGGTCGGAGCGGGCCCGATGGGTGAGGCGGAGCGCGGCGAGTCCGCCCCCCGCAACCGGATCTCCTTCTGGTGTGCCAACAAGCACGAGACCCGCCCCAGCTTCGCGGCGGAGGCCGTCATCCCGGACACCTGGGACTGCCCGCGCTGCGGCTTCCCGGCCGGGCAGGACGAGCACAACCCGCCGGCGCCCTCGCGCAACGAGCCGTACAAGACCCACCTCGCCTACGTCCGCGAGCGGCGCACCGACGCCGACGGCGAGGCGATCCTCGCCGAGGCGCTGGCCAAGCTGCGCGGCGAGATCTGATCAGGACGCCTCTGGTCAGGACTCCGGTCAGGGCGACTCCGGTCAGGGCGACTCCGGTCAGGACGACGAGAGGGCAGGACGACGAGAGCAGGACGACGAGAAGGGCGCCACCGTCAATGACGGTGGCGCCCTTCCTCATTGGGTGACTCAGGCCGAGGCCGGCGGGTACAGCTGCGGCGGGATCCGCTCCGCGGCGGCCCGGTCCAGCAGCCACAGGGTGCGCCTGCGGCCGTACGCGCCCGACGCGGGCGCCTGGAGCTCGCCGGGGCCGGACAGGGCCAGCGCGACCGCGCCCGCCTTGTCCTCGCCCGCCGCCAGCAGCCAGACCTCGCGCGCCGCCCGGATCGCCGGGAGGGTGAGCGAGATCCGGGTCGGCGGGGGCTTGGGGGCCCCGCGCACGCCGACCACGGTCAGCTCGGTCTCCCGCACGCCCGGGTGTTCCGGGAAGAGCGAGGCGACGTGGGTGTCGGGGCCGACGCCGAGCAGCAGCACGTCGAAGGCCGGGACGCCGAGCCGGTCGCCCGGCCCGGCCGCCTTCGCCAGCTCCTCCGCGTAGCGGGCGGCGGCGGCGTCCACGTCCGAACCGTCCACGCCGTCCGAGGCGGGCATCTCGTGCACCCGCGCCGGGTCGAGCGGGACGGCGTCCAGCAGCTCGGCGCGGGCCTGGACGGCGTTGCGCTCCCCGTCCGCGGCGGGCAGGAAGCGCTCGTCGCCCCACCACAGGTCCAGCCGCGCCCAGTCGACCGCGTCGCGCGCCGGGGAGGCGCCGATCGCGGCCAGCAGGGCGTTGCCGTTGCGGCCGCCGGTGAGCACCACCGAGGCGGTGCCGCGGGTGGCCTGGGCGTCCACGATCCGGGTGATCAGCCGGGCCGCGGCCGCCTGGGCCATCAGCTCCTTGTCGCGGTGGACGACGAGCTGCGGGATGGCGTTGGTCATGCGCCTTCCTTGGCGGTGCGCTTGGTGGCCTTCTTCGCGGCGGGCTTCGCCTCCGCGCTCTCGGCCGTCACCCGGGCCGGGTTGGCCACGGCCGCGTCGGCGACCGTCTGGGCGACCCGCTCCGCCGCCGCCGTCTCGGCGCCGGCGGGCTCGCGCAGCCGCTCCACGGGCGTGCGCACGGCCGCCGCGTAGATGTCGTCCGGGTCGAGCCGGCGCAGCTCCTCGGCGATCAGCTCCGAGGTCTCGCGCCGCTTGAGTGCCACCTGGCGATCCGGCGAGCCGGGCATGGAGAGCGTGCCCATCAGGCCGTCCGGGCGGTCCAGGGTGATGTCGCCGTCCTTGGTGCACAGGTGCACCGCGGTGATGCCGGGGCCGCCGGTGACGACCCGCTCGACCGGGACGTGGAGGCGGTTGTGCAGCCAGAGGCCGAGCAACTCCACGCTGGGGTTGTACGACTCGCCCTCGACCACCGCGGAGGTGATCTTGGACGGGCGCTGGTCCAGCGCGGCGGCCAGCATCGAGCGCCAGCCGGTGATCCGGGTCCAGGCCAGGTCGGTGTCGCCCGGGGTGTAGCTCTGGGCCCGCTGGGCGAGCTGGCCGACCGGGGACTCGGCGGTCACCGCGTCGGTGATCCGGCGCTGGGCGATCGAGCCCAGCGGGTCCTGCGCCGGGTGCAGCGGCGCGTTGTCCGGCCACCAGACGACGACGGGGGCGTCCGGCAGCAGCAGCGGCAGGACGACCGACTGGGCGTGCGCGGCGAGTTCGCCGTGCATGCGCAGGATGACCGTTTCACCGGAGCCGGCGTCCGTGCCGACCAGGATCTCGGCGTCCAGCCGGGTCTCGGCGCGGGCCCGGGGCGAGCGCCCGGCGCGCTTGATCACCGCGAGGGTGCGCGACGGGTGCTCGCGGGAGGCGTCGTTGGCGGCCTTGAGGGCGTCGTACGCGCTGCCCTCGTCGGTCACGATCACCAGGGTGAGCACCATGCCGGCCGCGGTGGAACCGCTCGCCCGCCGCGACTCCATGAGTGCGGCGTTGATCTTGCTCGACGTCGTGTTGGTGAGGTCGATCTTCATGGCCGGCGCCAGCTCCTGCCGTCTCGTGCAAGCATCTCGTCCGCCTCGACGGGACCCCAGGTCCCTGCCGGGTACTGGGCGGGCTTGCCGTGGGTGTCCCAGTACTTCTCGATCGGGTCGAGGATCTGCCAGGAGAGCTCGACCTCCTGGTGACGCGGGAACAGGTTGGCGTCGCCGAGCAGCACGTCGAGGATGAGCCGCTCGTACGCCTCCGGGCTGGACTCGGTGAAGGACTCGCCGTAGGCGAAGTCCATCGTGACGTCCCGGACCTCGAAGGAGGTGCCCGGCACCTTGGAGCCGAACCGCACCGTCACGCCCTCGTCCGGCTGGACCCGGATGACCAGGGCGTTCTGCCCCAGCTCCTCGGTCGCGTAGGAGTCGAACGGCAGGTACGGGGCGCGCTGGAAGACCACCGCGATCTCGGTGACCCGGCGGCCCAGCCGCTTGCCGGTGCGCAGGTAGAACGGGACGCCCGCCCAGCGGCGGTTGTTGATCTCCAGCTTGATGGCCGCGTAGGTGTCGGTCTTGGACTCGGGGTTGATGCCGTCCTCGTCCAGGTAGCCGACCACCTCCTCGCCGCCCTGCCAGCCGGAGGCGTACTGGGCGCGCACGGTGTGCTTGCCGAGGTCGGCCGGGAGCTTGACGGCGCTGAGCACCTTGAGCTTCTCGGCCACCAGCGCCTTCGGGTGGAAGGACGCCGGCTCCTCGATGGCGGTGAGCGCCATCAGCTGGAGCAGGTGGTTCTGGATGACGTCACGGGCCGAGCCGATGCCGTCGTAGTAGCCGGCCCGGCCGCCGATGCCGATGTCCTCGGCCATGGTGATCTGCACGTGGTCGACGTAGGACCGGTTCCAGATCGGCTCGAACATCTGGTTGGCGAAGCGCAGCGCCAGGATGTTCTGGACGGTCTCCTTGCCCAGGTAGTGGTCGATCCGGAAGACCTCGTCCCGGGGGAAGACCTCGTGGACGACCTTGTTCAGCTCCTGGGCGCTCTCCAGGTCGTGGCCGAACGGCTTCTCGATGACCGCGCGGCGCCAGGAGCCCTGCGGCGGGTCGGCCAGGCCGTGCTTCTTGAGCTGCTGGACGACGGTCGGGAAGAACTTCGGCGGGACGGACAGGTAGAAGGCGAAGTTGCCGCTGGTGCCCTGGGCCTTGTCCAGCTCCTCGATGGTCTGGCGCAGCTTGTCGAAGGCGTCGTCGTCGTCGAAGGTGCCCTGGACGAAGCGCATGCCCTTGGCGAGCTGCTGCCAGACCTCCTCCCGGAACGGGGTCCGGGCGTGGTCCTTGACCGCGTCGTGGACCTCCTTGGCGAAGTCCTCGTCCTCCCACTCGCGGCGGGCGAAGCCGACGAGCGAGAAGCCCGGCGGCAGCAGGCCGCGGTTGGCCAGGTCGTAGATCGCCGGCATCAACTTCTTGCGGGACAGGTCGCCGGTGACTCCGAAGATGACCAGACCGGACGGCCCCGCGATGCGCGGGAGCCGTCGGTCGGCCGGGTCACGAAGCGGGTTGACGGGCGCCGGCGGGAGATCGTCCGACTCCGGCGTCAACTCGGGGAAATCAGTGCTCACTTGATGGGCTCCGCTTTCGTGCGCTGGCTGTGTGAGCGAGGTGTCACTTCTCGGCGGCGAAGGAGGCCAGCGAGGCGGTGACGGTGTCGAGCAGCTCGGTCCAGGACTGCTCGAACTTCTCCACGCCTTCGTCCTCCAGGACCTGGACCACGTCGTCGTAGTCCACGCCGGCGGCGGCGATGGCGTCCATCACGGCCTTGGCGTCGGCGTAGTTGGGGACGATGGTGCCGCCGGTGACCACACCATGGTCGGCGGTGGCGTCCAGGGTGGCCTCGGGCATGGTGTTGACGGTGCCGGGGGCGACCAGCTCGGTGACGTACAGGGTGTCCGGCAGGGCCGGGTCCTTGACGCCGGTGGAGGCCCAGAGCGGACGCTGCGGCTTGGCGCCGGCCGCCTCCAGTGCCTTCCAGCGGGCGCTGCCCGCGGTCTTGCCGTCGACGCTGCCGAAGACCTCCTCGTACGCCTGGTAGGCGAGGCGGGCGTTGGCGAGGGCGGCCTTGGAACGCAGGTTCTTGGCGTCGCCGCCGATCTTGTCGAGGCGCTTGTCGATCTCGGTGTCCACGCGGGAGACGAAGAAGGAGGCGACCGACTCGATCTGGGAGAGGTCCAGGCCCTTGGCCTTGGCGGACTCCAGGCCGGTCAGGTAGGCGTCCATGACGCCCTTGTAGCGGTCCAGCGAGAAGATCAGCGTGACGTTGACGCTGATGCCCTTGCCGATGACCTCGCTGATCGCGGGCAGGCCGGCCTTGGTGGCGGGGATCTTGATGAAGACGTTCGGGCGGTCGACCAGCCACCACAGCTGCTTGGCCTCGGCCACGGTGGCGGCGGTCTCGTGGGCCAGGCGCGGGTCGACCTCGATGGAGACCCGGCCGTCGCGGCCGTTGGAGGCGTCGTAGACCGGGCGCAGCACGTCGGCCGCGTCGCGCACGTCCGAGGTGGTGATCATGCGGATCGCCTCGTCGGTGGTGACCTTGCGGACGGCGAGGTCGCGCAGCTGGCCGTCGTAGGAGCTGTCGCCGCCGCCGATGGCCTTCTGGAAGATGGTCGGGTTGGTGGTGACACCCACCACGTGCTTGTTCTGCACCAGCTCGGCCAGGTTGCCGGAGTTCAGCCGCGTGCGGCTGAGGTCGTCCAGCCAGATCGCAACGCCTTCGTCGCTGAGGCGCTTCAGTGCGTCAGTCATGGTGCTTCAGTCCTTTTTCTGCTGTCTGCGTGGGGTCGTCAGAGAGGCCGCGTACCCGCGTGCGGGCGAGTACGCGGCTCAGGAAGCTAGCGGTTGACGGCTTCGAGGGAGCGGAGGGCGTTGTGGGCCTCGGCCACCACGCGCTCGGCGGTCAGGCCGAACTCCTCGAAGAGCACCTTGTAGTCGGCGGAGGCACCGAAGTGCTCCAGCGACACGATCCGGCCGTGGTCGCCGACCAGCTCGCGCCAGCCCTGGGCGATGCCGGCCTCGACCGACACCCGGGCCTTGACCGACGGCGGCAGCACGCTGTCGCGGTAGGCCTGGTCCTGCTCCTGGAACCACTCGAAGGACGGCAGCGAGACCACGCGGGTGGCGATGCCCTCGGCCTCCAGGACCTCGCGGGCCTTGACGGCCAGCTGGACCTCGGAGCCGGTGCCGAGCAGGATCAGCTGCGGGTCGCCGTTGGACGCCTCGGCCAGGATGTAGCCGCCCTTCGCGGTGCCCTCGGCGGAGCCGAAGACCTCGCGGTCGAAGGTCGGGACGTTCTGGCGGGTGAGCGCCAGGCCGACCGGGCCGGGGCGGCTGGTCTGCCGCTCGACGATGGTGCGCCAGGCGACGGCGGTCTCGTTGGCGTCGGCCGGGCGGACCATGGCCAGGCCCGGGATGGCGCGCAGCGAGGCCATGTGCTCGACCGGCTGGTGGGTCGGGCCGTCCTCGCCGAGGCCGATCGAGTCGTGCGTCCAGACGTAGGTGACCGGCAGCTTCATCAGCGCGGCCAGGCGGACGGCCGGGCGCATGTAGTCGGCGAAGACCAGGAAGGTGCCGCCGTACACGCGGGTCTTGCCGTGCAGGGCGATGCCGTTCATGGTCGAGCCCATGGCGTGCTCGCGGATGCCGAAGTGGATCGTCCGGCCGTACGGGCCGGCGGACTTCAGCGGGTTGCCCTCGGGGAGGAAGGAGCTGTCCTCGTCGATGGTGGTGAGGTTGGACTCCGCGAGGTCGGCCGAGCCGCCCCACAGCTCCGGGATGACCGCGCCGAGCGCCTTGAGGGTCTCGCCGGAGGCCTTGCGGGTGGCGACCTCCTTGCCGGCCGGGAAGGAGGGGACGGACTTCTTCCAGCCCTCGGGCAGCTCGCCGGCCTGGATGCGGTCGAACTCGGCGGCGCGCTGCGGGTGGGCGGCGCGCCAGGCCTCGAAGGACTGCTGCCACTGGTCGCGGGCGGCCTTGCCGCGCTTGATGACCAGGCGGGCGTGCTCGATGACCTTGTCGCTGACCTCGAAGGTCTTCTCCGGGTCGAAGCCCAGGACCTTCTTCGTGGCGGCGATCTCGGCCGCGCCGAGCGCGGAGCCGTGGGCCTTGGCGGTGTTCTGGGCGTCCGGGGCCGGCCAGGCGATGATCGTGCGCATAGCGATCATCGACGGGCGGGAGGTCTCGGCCTTGGCGGCGGCCAGCGCGTCGGCCAGGGCGGCCGCGTCGATGTCGCCGTTCGCCTTCGGGGCGACCCGCTGGACGTGCCAGCCGTACGCCTCGTAGCGCTTGAGGACGTCCTCGGAGAAGGCGGTCTCGGTGTCGCCCTCGATCGAGATGTGGTTGTCGTCGTAGAGGGCGACCAGGTTGCCCAGCTGCTGGTGGCCGGCCAACGAGGAGGCCTCGGCGGAGATGCCCTCCTCCAGGTCGCCGTCGGAGACGATGGCCCAGATGGTGTGGTCGAAGGGAGACTCGCCGGCCGGGGCGTCCGCGTCGAACAGGCCGCGCTCGTAGCGTGCGGCCATCGCCATGCCGACCGCGTTGGCGATGCCCTGGCCGAGCGGGCCGGTGGTGGTCTCGACGCCCGCGGTGTGGCCGTGCTCGGGGTGGCCGGGGGTACGGCTGCCGGCGACCCGGAAGGCCTTGAGGTCGTCCAGCTCCAGGCCGTAGCCGGAGAAGTAGAGCTGGGTGTAGAGCGTCAGGCTGGTGTGCCCGGGAGAGAGGACGAAGCGGTCGCGGCCGACCCAGGACGGGTCGGTCGGGTCGTGGCGCAGGAAACGCTGGAAGATCAGGTACGCCGCCGGGGCCAGCGACATGGCCGTCCCGGGGTGTCCGTTGCCGACCTTCTGGACCGCGTCCATGGCCAGGACGCGCGCCGTGTCAACCGTGCGCTCATCCAGCTCGGACCACTCGAATACGTTCGTCGGCGTCGTGCTCACCCTGTCTCAGGGCTCCTTCCGTTGTGAAGAGTGACCCCGTGAAGGGGACCGGGTCGGCCACGGCGCTGTGGTCCCGACGCTTGGGTGGTGCCGGTCACGGAGGGTAGATCCCGCTTCTGCGTGCGAGCCTACCGTCCGGGCCGGGGCTCACCCTCCGTGCTGAGAGAACCTTGATTTCCGTATGTCGATTCCCACTAGAGTGCTGTGGGCGGCTTTGTCCCAGGCTCTCCTGTTTTGTCGCGCCCTGCCCCTCCGATGAGCAGGACGGGGGAGCGGTGTCGCGCCGGGCCGACTTCGTGGGTTCACCCAGGGGTGTGCGTTCCGCCTCGCCGGGGGACCCCGGAGCCGGTGGGGAGATATGGAACGTCTATGGTGTCGTGGTACGCGCAGAGCGGACGAGTTCGGGGCCTTCGTTCCCGTGGACGCCTGCGAAGATTCATCTTCAGTTGGGGTGTTAGTGACCGCCGTCGAAACCCGTCCCGCCGGGGTCACCGGGGCGACGCCTGCGCACCGTCCGCTCGGGGCCCGTGTCGGCGCCTTCGTCGCACTGACCAAGCCTCGCATCATCGAGCTGCTGCTGATGAGCACCGTGCCGGTGATGTTCCTGGCGCAGCAGGGTGTTCCGGACATGGTGCTGGTGCTGAAGGTCGTCATCGGCGGCTACCTCTCGGCGGGCGGCGCCAACGCCCTCAACATGTACATCGACCGCGACATCGACGCGTTGATGGCGCGCACCGAGCGGCGGCCGATCGTCACCGGCATGGTGTCGCCGCGCGAGGCGCTGGTGTTCGGCATCGCGCTCGCGATCGGCTCGACCCTGCTGCTGGGCCTCACCGTCAACTGGCTTTCCTCCGGGCTCGCGCTGAGCGCGCTGCTGTTCTACGTGTTCGTCTACACGCTGGGGCTCAAGCGGCGCACCACGCAGAACATCGTCTGGGGCGGCATCGCCGGCTGCATGCCGGTGTTCGTCGGCTGGGCCTCGGTCACCAACTCGCTGTCCTGGTCGGCCCTGGTGCTGTTCCTGGTGGTCTTCTTCTGGACCCCGCCGCACACCTGGGTGCTGTCGATGAAGGTGCGCGAGGACTACGAGCGCGCCGGTGTGCCGATGCTGCCGGTGATCAAGGGCAACCTGGCGGTGGCCAAGCAGGTCGTCGTCTACTCCTGGGTCATGGTGGCCGTCTCGCTGACGCTGTGGCCGCTGGGGCACATGAGCTGGCTGTACCCCGTCGCCGCGGTGGTGCTCGGCGTGGCCTGGCTGCGGGAGGCGCACGCGCTGTACGGCCGGGCCAAGGCCGGGGTCGTGGGCGCGAAGCTGAAGGAGATGCGGCTGTTCCACTGGTCGATCACCTACCTGTCGCTGCTGTTCGTGGTGACGGCGATAGACCCGTTCGTGAAGTAGCGCCTGTAGAACGGCATCTGTAGTACGTGCGGAGGAGCCCCGGTCCGGTGGACCGGGGCTCTCGTGTTCTCGCTGTGCGTTCAGCGGCGTTCAGCGGGCGGGGAGTTCGGACGGGCCGACGTGGCCGTCCAGCCAGTCCTTGAGCGGCTGCGAGGTGTGCAGGAAGGCGGTGATCCGGGTGTAGGCGGAGCGGGTGCCCAGCCACTTCGCGGGCGGCCACTCCTGCCAAGCCACCAGGCCCTTGTGACGCAGCAGCCCGATCCGCGGGTGGTCCTTGGGGTAGCCGCGCGGGGCCGACTTGAGGGTGTCCCGGCCGAACACCTGTGGGCCGTCCTTCTCCACCCGGGCGATCACGCGCTCCAGTTCGGCGCCGCTCACGTCCTCGGCGACGGCTGCGCGGTAGCGCTCCAGCTGGTCCGGGGCGAGCCGGTAGAAGCCGTTGCCGCAGGCCAGGCCGTCGGCGGAGAGCTGGATGTAGCCGCCGGCCTCCAGGTGCGCGCCGATGTGCGTCTTGTACGGGGACTTGTCGGCGCTGAAGCGGATGTCGCGGTTGGGGCGGAAGATCTTTCCCGGCCCGAACTCCGGCTCCAGGTCGGCCAGCAGCAGTTCCATGGGCGCGCGTACGGCGTCGTCGTACTGCGCCTTGTGGGCTTGCCAGAAGGTCTTGGAGTTGTCGGCCTCCAGGTGCTCGTAGAAGTCGAGCGCCTCGGCCGGCCAGCCTTGGAAGATCACCCCTTCAGTATGTGGCCCGGTGCACAGTCCGCTCCCGTCGCCAGCGCCTCTACCGGTGGGTAGCATGCGGTCATGAGCAGCGCAGAGACCTCCACCGCCGCCGCGCCGGACGCCCGTACCGAGCGCCGCGCCAAGCGCATCGCCAAGAACCTCACCAGCTTCGCCCGGCAGCACGGGGGCAGCGCCGACGCGGTCGTCGAGTACGTCGGCGCCGTGGCCACCCGGATCGTCGTGGTCGGCAAGGACGGCGCCTGGGGCGACCAGGTGGCCCCGAGCTACGCGGTCGGCCGCCGGGCCGCCGAGCTGGCCGGGCTGACCCTGCACGACGCCTTCGAGGGCGAGCTGGCCCTCAGGGTGAAGACCGGCCCGTACGAGTGGAAGCGGATGGCCGGGCTCCAGCTCGGCGGCTGACCGCCCGGCGCGAACGACGACGGCCCGGTTCCTCCATGTGGGGGAACCGGGCCGTTCGGTGTCCGGGGCCTCAGGCCGCCGCGGTCTGCGGGGTCCGGGCGGGCTGCGGCGCGGTGGGCGCCTCGTCCTCGCGGGTGCGCAGGGCGAGCGGGATGCGCAGCGCGGCGATCCAGGTCAGCGTGGCGCCGAACATGTGCAGGCCGACCAGCAGCTCCGGGACGTCCGTGAAGTACTGGACGAAGCCGAGCACGCCCTGCAGGAGCAGCACCGCGAGCAGTTCCTTGGCCCGGGCGCGGGCGGGCTGCGGGGCCTTGACCGCGGCGAACACGAAGATCACCGCGACGGCCAGGCCGACCGAGACGAAGGCCAGGTCGGCATGCGCCTGGGCGAGTCGGTCGTAGTCGATCGGGATGCGCGGCACGATCTTGTTGTCCTGGGGTGTGCCGGGGTGGTGGCCTGCGCCGGTCACGAGCGTGCCGGCCGCGACCAGCAGGCCGATCACGGTGACCAGGACGTAGGACAGCTGGTGGATCGGACGGGCCACCGCGAGCTTCGGCGGGCCGTCGCCCTCCTTGGCGCGTTCCCACATCAGCAGCGCGACCCAGACCAGGGCCATCGCGGCGATCAGGTGCAGGGCGACGGTGTACGGGTTGAGGCCGGTCAGCACGGTGATGCCGCCGAGCACCGCGTTGCTCATCACCAGCCAGAACTGCGCCCAGCCGAGCCTGGTGAGGCCGCGCCGCCAGGGCCGGTGACAGCGGGCGGCCAGGATGGCCCAGCCGACCGCGGCGCTCAGCACGTAGGTGAGCATCCGGTTGGTGAACTCGACGACGCCGTGGAAGCCCATCTCGGGCGTCGGCGTCAGGCTCTCCGAGGTGCAGCGGGGCCAGGTGGTGCAGCCGAGGCCGGAGGCGGTGAGGCGGACGGCGCCGCCGGTGACGACGATCACCACGCTCATCACCAGCGCGGCGAACGCGGCGCGCCGGACCATGGCGGCGGACGGTTGCCAGCGGTCGGCGAGCAGGGAGAAGGGGTTAGGCACGGGGTCAATCGTAGGCGGCCTTACAGGCGATCTTGGGGCGGGGCGCCCGGCCGGGAAGGCCGAAGGTTCGTCGACTGATCGTCGGCTGATCGAAACCGCGCCCCCGGTGATTGAACCTGATCACCGCGGGCGCCGTTCTTCCTGTCAGGTGACGAAGTTCATTCAGGTTTGCCGAATCCGCGTTGTGCGAGGTGGCGGCTGTGATGGGTTGGTCATGCACATCCGAGATGAGACCGACAGACGAATTCCGGTCGTGCGGCGGGGTGTGGCGAGGTACGGGAGTGCCGGTAGAGTCCCCCGGACAGTCGTAGCGGGCCACCGCGAAACACTCAACATGCCTGCTGCACAAGACCGTTCGGAGGGGAACAGCGTAATGGCGCGACAGCAGCGGCACTTCGGGTTCGGAGCAGCGGCACTTGCCGGTACGGCGGCGGCCGGTTTTCTGCTGCCCCTGGCCCTGGCCGGCACCGCCTCGGCCCATGTGCCGGCGTGGAAGGTGGACTGCGACAAGATCGCGATCGATCTGGTCAAGTACAGCGACAAGGAAGGCGTGACGAACACCGTCACCCTCACCATCGACGGCGAGAAGGTGCTGGACAAGACCTTCGGCAAGGAGTTCCACGGCACCTTCCCGGTGAAGGACCACAACGCGCCGATCACGGCGACCTTCGTGGTGAAGACCACGGAGACCCCGGCGGAGCCCGGCTGGAACATCAACGAGTCCGAGTCCATCAAGCCGTGCCACACGCCGACTCCGACTCCGACGCCGACGCCGACGCCGACTCCCACGCCGACCAAGACCCCCACCCCCACGCCGACTCCGACGTCCACCCCGACGCCGACGCCGAGCGTGACGCCGACCCCGAGCACCACCCCGTCGGTCACCCCGACCCCGTCGGTGACGCCCACCCCGAGCAGGACCCCGGCCCCGGCGCCCAGCACCAGCGCCCCGGCGCTCGCCCAGACCGGTAGCAGCTCGGCCACCCCCGTCATCGCGGCGGCCGGCGGCGGTGTGCTGCTGCTCGGCGGCGCGATCGTGCTGTTCGCCCGCAAGCGCCGTGGCGGCAGCCAGAGCTGACGTATCGTCGGCTGAACGTCCAACGCCCCCTGGCCTCAAGTGGCCAGGGGGCGTTGCGCGTTCGCGGCCGGGGTTACTCCGGAGGGCTACTCCCAGCGGAAGAAGCGGGCGGCGGCCGCCAGGCCGAGGACGGCCCAGCCGCCCAGGATGCCCAGGTCCGACCACGGCACCCCGGCGCCCGTCTGCAGGACGGACCGCAGGCCGTCCGAGAGTGCGGCGATCGGCAGCAGCTCCAGCGCCGACTGCACGGCGGACGGGAACTTGCTCAGCGGCACGATCACCCCGCCGGCCAGCAGCAGCAGGATGAACACCAGGTTCGCGGCGGCCAGCGTGGCCTCGGCCTTCAGCGTGCCGGCCATCAGCAGGCCGAGGCCGGAGAAGGCGGCCGTGCCGAGGACGAGCAGTGCGGCGACGGTCAGGGCCCCTAGCGGTGTGGCGAGCCCCTGCGGGGACCAGCCGAGGGCCAGCGCGATCACCGTCAGCAGCGCGACCTGGAGCGCCTCGGTGACCAGCACGCAGCCGGTCTTGGCGGTCAGCAGCGCCCAGCGGGGGAGCGGGCTCGCGCCCAGCCGCTTCAGCACGCCGTAGCGGCGCTCGAATCCGGTGGCGATGGCCTGGCCGGTGAAGGCGGTGGACATCACGGCCAGCGCCAGCAGGCCGGGGGCCAGGAAGTCGACCCGCTTGCCGGGGCCGTCCACCGCGACGATGTCCACGGCGGAGAACAGCACCAGCAGGACGGTCGGGATGACGACGGTGAGCAGCAGCTGCTCGCCGTTGCGCAGCAGCATCCGGGTCTCGAACGCGGTCTGCGCGAGCAGCATCCGGCCGACCGGGGCCGCGCCGGGCTTGGGGGAGTAGTCAGTCGTGGTCACGAACGCAGGTCCCGTCCGGTCAGGTCGAGGAAGACGTCTTCGAGGCTGCGGCGCTGGACGGCCAGCCGCTCGGGGAGGATGCCGGAGGCCGCGCACCAGCCGGTGACGGTGGCCAGCAGCTGCGGGTCGACGGTCGCCTCGACGCGGTAGCTGCCGGTGGCGGTCTCGGTGGCGGTGGCGCCCTCGGGCAGCTCCTTGAGCAGCGGGCCGAGGTCGAGCCCGGGCGGGCCGTCGAAGCGCAGGGCGTCCTCGGCGCCGCCGCGGCACAGCTCCTCCGGGGTGCCGGTGGCGATGACCTTGCCGCGGTCGACGATGGCGACGTGGTCGGCGAGCTGCTCGGCCTCGTCCATGTGGTGCGTGGTGACGATCACGGTGACGCCGTCCCGGCGCAGGTCGCGGACCAGCTCCCAGGTGGCGCGGCGGGCCTGCGGGTCGAGGCCGGCGGTGGGCTCGTCGAGGAAGACCAGCTCGGGGCGGCCGACCACGGCCATGGCCAGGGCGAGCCGCTGCTGCTGGCCGCCGGAGAGGCGGCGGTAGGTGGTCCGGCCGCAGGAGCCGAGGCCGAGCCGCTCGACCAGCGCGTCGACGTCCAGCGGGTGGGCGTGCAGCTTGGCGGTGTGCCGCAGCATCTCGACGGCGCGCGCGCCCGCGTACACGCCGCCGGACTGCAGCATCACGCCGATCCGGGGGCGCAGCTCGGCGTTCTGGGTGACCGGGTCGAGGCCGAGGACGCGGACCGTGCCCGCGTCGGGGCGGCGGTAGCCCTCGCAGGTCTCGATGGTGGTGGTCTTGCCGGCGCCGTTGGGGCCGAGGACGGCGGTGATCGCGCCGTGTGCGACGGTGAGGTCGAGGCCGTCCACCGCGGGCACGCGGTTGTTGAACGCAGTGCCGTAGCGCTTGACCAGCCCGGCGATCTGGACCGCGGGTTCGGAGTGCATACCGGCGAGTCTAAGAGGGCCGAACAACCATGCCGGACGCCGCCCTGCGTGATCGTTTCCGCAGGTCAGGTAAGGCTTACCTGCGTGACAGATGCCACGGGTGAGGTCTGCATCACGGCTTGTCCCTTCGGAGGGAATTACGCAACACTGGTGTTGTGAAAAACATGCGCGAGCACGCCCCGCAGCAGGAGGCCGAGTCGGCCCCCGGCTGTGACGTGCCCGTGACGGCGGCCGAGGTGCTGCTGGAGGGCCACCGCGCCACCCGGGACCGGGTCGCCCGGTCGATCCTCGACCACGGCCCCTCCTCCGCCGCCGACCTGGCGAGCCGGCTCGGCCTCACCGCCGCCGCCGTCCGCCGCCACCTCGACGGGCTGGTCGCCGCCGGCCTGGTCGAGTCCCGCGAACAGCGGGTCTACGGCAGCCGCGGCCGGGGCCGTCCGGCCAAGGTCTTCGCCCTCACCGACGGTGGCCGGGACGCCTTCTACCAGGCGTACGACCAGATCGCGGCCGACGCGCTGCGCTGGATCTCCGACTCGGTGGGCGGCGGCAAGGCGGGCGAGGAGGCGGTCGCCGCCTTCGCCCGGGCCCGGTTCGGCAAGCAGGGCGAGAAGTACCTGGAGACCCTGCGGCTGGCCGAGGCGGGGGAGCGCACCGAGGCGCTCGCCCAGGCGCTGAGCGCGGACGGGTACGCTGCCACGGTGCGGCGGGTCCCGTCGGCCGCGGCCAAGGCCCCGGCGGGCGCCCAGCTCTGCCAGCACCACTGCCCGGTCGCGCACATCGCCGAGCAGTTCCCGCAGCTCTGCGAGGCGGAGACCGAGGTCTTCTCCCAGCTGCTGGGCACCCATGTGCAACGGCTGGCCACCATCGCCCACGGCGACGGGGTCTGCACCACCTATGTGCCGGCACCCGGTGCCGCATCGTCGCCCACCCTGCGCAGCGCGGGCCCGGGCTCCGATGCCGTGCCGATTGCCGGTACGTCCACCGAAGATTCAGCGTCCGCGCGTTAGGAAGCTCGCATGACTGACACCGTTTCGCACCCCGAGCTCGAAGGCCTGGGCACTTACGAGTACGGCTGGGCCGACCCGGACACCGCAGGTGCCGCGGCCAAGCGCGGGCTCAGCGAGGAGGTCGTGCGCGACATCTCCGCGAAGAAGAACGAGTCCGAGTGGATGCTGAACCTGCGGCTCAAGGGCCTGAAGCTGTTCGGCAAGAAGCCCATGCCGACCTGGGGCTCGGACCTGTCCGGCATCGACTTCGACAACATCAAGTACTTCGTCCGCTCGACCGAGAAGCAGGCCGAGTCCTGGGAGGACCTGCCCGCGGACATCAAGGCCACCTACGACAAGCTGGGCATCCCGGAGGCGGAGAAGCAGCGCCTGGTCGCCGGTGTCGCCGCGCAGTACGAGTCCGAGGTCGTCTACCACCAGATCCGCGAGGACCTGGAGGAGCAGGGCGTCATCTTCCTGGACACCGACACCGCGCTGCGCGAGCACCCGGAGCTGTTCAAGGAGTACTTCGGCACCGTCATCCCGGCCGGCGACAACAAGTTCGCCGCGCTGAACACGGCCGTGTGGTCGGGCGGGTCCTTCATCTACGTGCCGAAGGGTGTCCACGTCGACATCCCGCTCCAGGCCTACTTCCGGATCAACACCGAGAACATGGGCCAGTTCGAGCGGACGCTGATCATCGTCGACGAGGACGCCTACGTCCACTACGTCGAGGGCTGCACCGCGCCGATCTACTCCTCCGACTCGCTGCACTCCGCGGTCGTGGAGATCATCGTCAAGAAGGGCGGCCGCTGCCGCTACACGACCATCCAGAACTGGTCGAACAACGTCTACAACCTGGTCACCAAGCGCGCCGTGGCGTACGAGGGCGCGACCATGGAGTGGGTCGACGGCAACATCGGCTCCAAGGTCACCATGAAGTACCCGGCCGTCTACCTGATGGGCGAGCACGCCAAGGGCGAGACCCTGTCGATCGCCTTCGCCGGTGAGGGCCAGCACCAGGACGCCGGCGCCAAGATGGTGCACATGGCGCCGAACACCTCCTCCAACATCGTCTCCAAGTCGGTGGCGCGCGGCGGTGGCCGGACCTCCTACCGCGGTCTGATCGAGATCGGTGAGGGCTCCAAGGGCGCCAAGTCCAACGTGCTGTGCGACGCGCTGTTGGTGGACACCATCTCCCGCTCGGACACCTACCCGTACGTGGACGTCCGCGAGGACGACGTGTCCATGGGCCACGAGGCGACCGTCTCCAAGGTCAGCGAGGACCAGCTGTTCTACCTGATGAGCCGGGGCATGACGGAGTTCGAGGCGATGGCGATGATCGTCCGCGGCTTCGTCGAGCCGATCGCGCGCGAGCTGCCGATGGAGTACGCGCTGGAGCTCAACCGGCTGATCGAGCTGCAGATGGAGGGCGCGGTCGGCTGACCCCCGACCGCCTACCGCCCACCGACTTTTGAGGAAGAGAGCACAACGAACAGCCATGGCTGACACGCCTTTGAATGCCGCAGTGAACACCGCCGGCTCGACCACCGCCGGTTCGATCGAGGTCGGTACCGCCGGCGCGGGCGCGCAGCTCGCCGGCCCCGGCACCGGCCGGACCGCGGTCCAGCAGCCGATCGACGCGCGCGTCGCGGTCAAGCCGTCCTTCGACGTGAACGACTTCCCGGTGCCGAACGGCCGCGAGGAGGACTGGCGGTTCACGCCGCTGCACCGCCTCGGCGGGCTGCACGACGGCACCGCGGCCGCCATCGCCGAGCGAGACGGCGCCGGTACGGACAAGGTCGAGTTCGTGCTGCCGGACGGCGTCACCGCCGAGACCGTCGGCCGCGACGACGCCCGCCTGGGCAAGGCCGGCAAGCCGGTCGACCGGGTCGCCGCCCAGGCGTTCAGCGCCTTCGAGCAGGCCCTCGTGGTCACCGTGCCCAAGGACGCGGTGCTCCCCGAGCCGGTCAGGATCGACGTGCGCGCCGAGGGCGGGGTCCGCTTCGCCCACGTGGTGATCGACGTCAAGCCGTTCGCCGAGGCCGTCGTGGTGCTCAACCACGTCGGCACCGGCACCCGCGCCGCCAACGTCGAGCTGCTGGTCGGCGACGGCGCCAAGCTCACCTTCGTCTCCGTCCAGGACTGGGACCGCGACGCCGTCCACGTCTCCCAGCACAACGCGCTGGTCGGCCGGGACGCCTCGTTCAAGTCCGTCGTCGTCACCTTCGGCGGCGACCTGGTCCGCCTCCACCCGCGGGTCAACTACGCCGGCCCCGGCGGCGAGGCCGAGCTGTTCGGCCTCTACTTCGCCGACGCCGGCCAGCACCTGGAGCACCGCCTGATCATCGACCACGACACGCCGCACTGCCGGTCGAACGTGGCGTACAAGGGCGCGCTGCAGGGCCAGGACGCGCACGCGGTCTGGGTCGGCGACGTGCTGATCCGCGCCGCCGCGCTCGGCACCGACACCTACGAGCTCAACCGGAACCTGGTGCTCACCGACGGCGCCCGGGTCGACTCGATCCCGAACCTGGAGATCGAGACCGGCGAGATCGTCGGCGCCGGCCACGCCTCCGCGACCGGCCGCTTCGACGACGAGCAGCTGTTCTACCTGCAGGCCCGCGGCATCCCGGCCGACGAGGCCCGCCGCCTGGTCGTGCGCGGCTTCTTCGCCGAGCTGCTCCAGCAGATCGGCGTGGCCGAGGTCCAGGACCAGCTCATGGAGAAGATCGAGGCCGAGCTGGAAGCGGCGGTCTGATCCCGATGACCTTTCTCCGTGCCTGCGCGCTGAGCGACCTCCAGGAGGACGTGCCCAAGCGCGTGGACCTCAACGGCGTGCCGGTCTCGGTCGTCCGCACCGACGAGGGGGTGTTCGCGATCAACGACATCTGCTCGCACGCGAACGTCTCGCTCTCCGAGGGCGAGGTCGAGGACTGCATGATCGAGTGCTGGCTGCACGGCTCCAGCTTCGACCTGCGCACCGGCAAGCCGTCCGGCCTGCCCGCCACCAAGCCGGTCGCTGTCTACCCCGTAAAGATCGAAGGGGACGATGTGCTCGTCTCCGTCAACCAGGAGTCCTGAGTACACATGGCAACCCTTGAAATCCGCGACCTGCACGTCTCCGTCGAAGCCGAGAACGGCCCGCGCGAGATCCTGAAGGGCGTCGACCTGACCGTGAAGCAGGGCGAGACCCACGCCATCATGGGTCCGAACGGCTCCGGCAAGTCCACCCTGGCCTACTCGCTCGCCGGCCACCCCAAGTACACCGTCACCAGTGGCTCGGTGCTGCTGGACGGCGAGGACGTCCTGGAGATGTCCGTCGACGAGCGCGCCAAGGCCGGCGTCTTCCTGGCCATGCAGTACCCGGTCGAGGTCCCGGGCGTCTCGGTGAGCAACTTCCTGCGCACCGCCGCCACCGCCGTCCGCGGCGAGGCCCCGAAGCTGCGTCTGTGGGTGAAGGAGGTCAAGGAGGCGATGGCCGCCCTCCAGATGGACCCCGCCTTCGCCGAGCGCAACGTCAACGAGGGCTTCTCCGGCGGTGAGAAGAAGCGCCACGAGATCCTTCAGCTGGAGCTCCTCAAGCCGAAGATCGCGATCCTCGACGAGACCGACTCCGGCCTCGACGTCGACGCGCTGCGGATCGTCTCCGAGGGCATCAACCGGGTCCGCTCGACCGGCGAGGTCGGCACCCTGCTGGTGACCCACTACACCCGCATCCTGCGGTACATCAAGCCCGACTACGTCCACGTCTTCGCGGCCGGCCGCATCGTCGAGTCCGGCGGTGCCGAGCTGGCCGACAAGCTGGAGGAAGAGGGCTACGAGTCGTACGTGAAGGGTGGCGCATCCGAGTGACCCATGCCCATGAGCCGTCGGTCCTGTCGGGCCTGCTCGACACCGATGCGATCCGCAAGGACTTCCCGGTCCTGCAGCGGGTGCTGCACGACGGGAAGCCGCTGGTCTACCTGGACAACGCGGCCACCTCGCAGAAGCCCCGGCAGGTGCTGGAGGCCCTGACCGCCTACTACGAGCGGCACAACGCCAACGTCCACCGCGGCGTGCACGTGCTCGCAGAGGAGGCCACGGCGCTGTACGAGGGCGCCCGGGACAAGGTCGCGGCGTTCGTCAACGCGCCGAGCCGCAACGAGGTGATCTTCACCAAGAACGCCTCGGAGTCGCTCAACCTCGTGGCCAACATGCTCGGCTGGGCCGACGAGCCGTACCGGGTGGACGCCGACTCTGAGATCGTCATCACGGAGATGGAGCACCACTCCAACATCGTCCCGTGGCAGCTGCTGTCGCAGCGCACCGGCGCGAAGCTGAAGTGGTTCGGGCTGACCGACGAGGGCCGGCTCGACCTCTCCAACATCGACGAGCTGATCACCGAGAAGACCAAGGTGGTCTCGTTCACCCTGGTCTCCAACCTGCTGGGCACCATCAACCCGGTCGAGACGATCGTCCGCAAGGCCCAGTCGGTCGGCGCGCTGGTCGTGATCGACGCCTCGCAGGCCGCCCCGCACATGGTGCTGGACGTCCAGGCGCTGGAGGCCGACTTCGTCGCCTTCACCGGCCACAAGATGCTGGCCCCGACCGGCATCGGCGTGCTCTGGGGCCGCCAGGAGCTGCTGGAGGACCTCCCGCCGTTCCTCGGCGGCGGCGAGATGATCGAGACCGTCACCATGGGCTCGTCCACCTACGCTCCGGCGCCGCACAAGTTCGAGGCCGGCACGCCGCCGATCGCCCAGGCGGTCGGGCTCGGCGCGGCCATCGACTACCTGCAGGGCGTCGGCATGGAGAAGATCGCCGCGCACGAGCACGCGATCACCGCGTACGCGGTCGAGCGCCTGCTGGAGGTCCCGGACCTGCGGATCATCGGCCCGCGCACGGCCGTGGACCGCGGCGCCGCGATCTCCTTCACCCTCGGCGACATCCACCCGCACGACGTGGGCCAGGTGCTGGACGAGCAGGGCATCGCCGTGCGCGTCGGCCACCACTGCGCGCGGCCGGTCTGCCTGCGGTACGGAATTCCGGCGACCACGCGGGCGTCGTTCTATCTGTACTCGACGCCGGGCGAGGTCGACGCGCTCATCGACGGCCTGCACCACGTCCGGAACTTCTTCGGCTGACGGACGGGGCAGGACGATCATGAAGCTCGACTCGATGTACCAGGACATCATCCTGGACCACTACCGCAACCCCCACGGCAAGGGGCTGCGGGAGGGCGACGCCGAGGTGCACCACGTCAACCCGACCTGCGGCGACGAGATCACCCTGCGGGTGAAGCTCGACGGTTCGAAGGTCACCGACGTCTCGTACGAGTCCCAGGGCTGCTCGATCAGCCAGGCCAGCGCCTCGGTGCTGAACGACCTGGTGGTCGGCAAGACCGTGGGCGAGGCGCAGGCCGTCCAGGAGGCCTTCCTGGAGCTGATGCAGAGCAAGGGCCAGGGCGAGGGCGACGAGGAGGTGCTGGAGGACGCGGTCGCGTTCGCCGGCGTCTCCAAGTACCCGGCCCGGGTCAAGTGCGCCCTGCTCAGCTGGATGGCCTGGAAGGACGCCACCGCCAAGGCGCTCGCCCAGCAGCCCGCCGTGAACGACTGATCCCGCGAAGGAGGACAGACCATGAGTGACACCACCGAGCCCACGTCCCCCGCCGCGGAGGACGGCCAGGGCGGCATCGTCGGCACCACCGCCGGCACCGTCTCGGTCGAGGACCTGACCGAGGCCCTGATGGACGTCGTCGACCCCGAACTGGGCATCGACGTCGTCAACCTCGGCCTGATCTACGGCATCCACATCGACGAGTCCGACGTGGCCACCATCGACATGACGCTCACCTCGGCGGCCTGCCCGCTGACCGACGTCATCGAGGACCAGGCCAAGACCGCCACCGACGGCCTGGTGCAGGACCTGCGCATCAACTGGGTCTGGATGCCGCCGTGGGGCCCCGACAAGATCACCGACGACGGCCGCGAGCAACTCCGCGCCCTCGGCTTCAACGTCTGAGATCTTCAATGTCTGAGATCTTCAACGTCTGAGATCCGCACGCACCAACGCCGCCGCCCGGGACGGAAATCCGTCCCGGGCGGCGGCGTTTTCGCACGGTCGCCGACCTGTCACGCCCCGGTGACGGCAGCCGTCGCATGCTGGGCGCAGCCATGGGATCAGCCTTTCCGAGGAGGTACGGAGATGACTACCCGACGGATCCTGCGTTCCGGTGTGACCACCGCGATGGCCGCGGTCCTGGCTTTCGGTGGCGCCGCCGCCCTGGGGCCGTCGTCGGCCCAGGCCCAGGACTTCGGCCCGGACACCTGCCGCCAGGGCTTCGTCTGGCGCGATGCCCGACCCGGGGACCACGTCTGCGTGATCCCGCAGCACCGCGACGACGCGGCGTCCGACAACAGCCAGGTGGCGGTGCGGACCCTGCAGAACGGATTCTGCGTGTCGAGCTTCGTCTGGCGTGAGGCATGGTCCGGGGACCACGTCTGCGTGATCCCGCAGCACCGTAGCGACGCGGCGTCCGACAACGGCCAGGCCGACGACCGGAGGCTGGCGGTGCGCGCCTGGGACGGTGACAGCAACGGCACCCTGGAGATCAGCGGCGACCACTTCAACATCGGCGGGCAGGTGCGGGTCGAGATCAGGCTGAACCCCGCCGGCAGCGTGCAGTGGACGCGGACCGTGACGGCCACGCGGCACGACGGGTTCGCGGGCGGCAGCTTCGGCGTGCTGACCGGGCACCCGTTCGGCTGTGCGACGAAGAACGCCGTCGCGCGGGCGACGGACCTGACCTCCGGCCGGGTCACCGCCTGGGTCCCGGTCGGGTTCTGCTTCAACTTCTGAGTCGCCACTCGTGCGCCGGGCGCGGTCGCCGGCTCGGAGCGGGCGGCGCAGCATGGAGAAGGGGTTGGTCCGTGAGCGAAGAGATGGTGGTTCGATGGCCTGTGGCGACCGGCGCTCCTCGGCTCCCGGCGCGGGCGTGCGGCTCGCGCTGCTCGGCGGCTTCGGCCTCTCTGCCGGCGACGCGTCGGTGGCCGTCTCCGCCGGGGCGGAGCGATTACTCGCGTTCGTGGCGCTGCGCTGCAACGGGAAGGTGCCGCGCGCGTTGGTTGCCGGGACCCTCTGGCCGGACGCCACGGAGCGCTGCGCGTACGCGAGCCTGCGATCGGCGCTGTCCCGGCTCCCGGCGGCGGGCCGGGAGGCGCTGGAGGTCGGCCCGACCGAGCTGAGGTTGGCCGACGGTGTCGGCGTGGACGTCCGGGAGGCGAGGACGCTGGCCCACCGGATCCTGGCCCCCGGCGCGTCCGCCGACCGGTCCGGCTTCGGGCTGGCGGCCGTCGAGGGCCTCTCGACCGACCTCCTGCCGGGCTGGTACGAGGACTGGACGGTGCTGGAGGCGGACAACTGGCGGCGCCTGCGCGTCCACGCGCTGGAGGCCCTGGCCTGCGCCTTCGTCGGAGCCCGCCGCTTCCCCGAGGCGGTGGCCGCCGCCGGCGCCGCGGTCCGCGCCGACCCGCTGCGCGAGAGCAGCCAGGCCTGCCTGATCCGGGCGCACCTGGCGGAGGGCAACCCCGGCGAGGCCCTGCAGGACGTCGAGCGCTACGAGCGGCGCCTGCGCGCCGAACTCGGGCTGCCGGCCCCGGCGCGGCTGTGGCGTCTGGTGGCCGAGGCCGGGTAGCACCGGGGCGTGGCGCCAGGCGGATGCGCCGCTGCCCGGGACGGGGATCCGTCCCGGGCAGCGGCGTGTTCCGTGGTGGTCAGGCCGTCCTCGGCTTGCGGGCCACGGCTACTGCCAGGGCGGCGCAGAGGGCGGCGGCGATGGTGGCGAAGCCGCTGACGGCGGGGAGGAGGCCGTAGTGCTGGACGAGGGCGCCGACCAGGACGATGGGGAGGGAGCTGCCGAGGTAGACGATGACCCAGAGGGAGGAGAGCTCGGAGCCCCGGCGTTCCGGGTTCATCGCGGCGACGGCGCTGGTGAAGAGGGAGCGGAAGGCGACGCCCTGGCAGGCGCCGCCGAGGACGCTGCCGATGAAGAGCAGGGCGGGGGTGCCGGTGTACTCGGCGGCGACCACCAGGCCCAGGCCGGCGGCCAGGCCGGTCATGCCGAGGGCGATGACCAGGCGGTCGGAGGTCGGCGGGACGAGCAGCTGGGCGGTCGCGGAGGAGCCGAGCAGCAGGGCGGCCACGACGGCGCCGGTCAGGTGGGAGTCGGTGTGCAGCAGCTTGGCGGCGAAGGACGGCGCCAGGCTCAGGTAGACGCCGAACACCGCGTACGAGATGAACCCGGCGGTGGCGGCGAGCAGGAACTCGCGGCGGCCGGTGAGCGGTAGCGCCAGCCGGCGCGGGCGCAGGTGGGCCGGGGTGGTGATGCGCGGCGGGGAGGCCGGCGGGCGGCTGCGGCCGGGCATTCGCGGGTGGACGACGGCCAGCGGTATGCAGAGCGCGACCAGGGCGACGGCGTGCACCAGGAACGGCGTCAGCAGCGGGTCCGAGCCGCCGGCCAGCAGGGCGCCGACCACCGGGCCGAGCGCGACGCCGCCCGCCGAACAGGCCAGGGTGAGCTTGGCGGCCAGGGTCGGGTGGTCCGGCAGGAGGTCGCCGAGGGCGGCCCCGGCAGCGCCGGTGGACAGGCCGACGGCGATGCCCTGGACGGCCCGGCCGAGGGCGAGCTGCCAGAAGCTGCCGGCGGTGGCGAACACCGCGTCGCCCGCGGCGGCCAGCAGGACGGCGGGCAGGATCAGGGCCCGTCGGCCGAGGAGGTCGGACCAGTGGCCGACCACGGCCAGGACCGGGACCAGCGCGAACACGTAGATCGTGAAGAGGATCGAGGTGTCGAGCGCGGTGAGGCCGAGGCGCTGCTGGATCAGCGGGTAGATCGGCGTCGCCAGGTTGGCACCGATCAGCATGAGCAGCAGGGCGGCGGCGACCAGCCCGACGCGCACACCGCGCATCGCGTTCCAGCGGCTGATCGCGGCGAGCTGGAGCTGGGCGCGCGGCGCGAGCTCCAGGGGAAGCAGGGCCTCCGACAGTCGGCGTCCGTCGAGCTGCGCGGTGCGCAGGCCGGAGCCGGCGGGGGAGAGGTCCGCCATTTCAGGGGTCTCCTGTGGCTGTGGCCCACCGGGGGCGGCTGGGTGTGCCGGCGCGCCCGTCCTGAGGCGCTGTGGTGGTGGCCGCGGTGCGGGCTCCCTGATGGAGCGGATGAGTGTGGCAAGGGGGCTTCGTTGCCCGGTGGCCCGCGCGGGGTGTGCACGGCGCCAATGCGAAGGATAAGGGGTGGGCGCACGGTCGCGGCGCGCGCCCCTGGAGGCCAAGCATCGGGGGTGCCCGGCCTATACGCTGAGGGAGTGGATCGGTACGCGGAGCTGATGGGCGGACCGCTGGCTGAGGGAGAGCGCACAACGATGGCCGGACGACGTCGCAAGAACGCAGGGGCTTCGGCGGGGGAAGGTGCGGCCGAAGCGGTCCTGCCCGCCGACATGGAGCTCCAGGATCTCTACGGGGCGTTCGCCGCGCACGGACTGGACGACGAGGACCTGGACGACGCGGCCGTCCTGGTGCCGCCGGTGAAGCTGCCCGCCGAGCGCGAGCTCGCGGAGCAGGCGAAGGCCGTCCCGATGCTCGGGTACGCGCTGGCGCTGGCCCGCTGGGCCGCCCCGCACCGGGCGGTGGACGAGTTCGGCGACCTGACCGTCCCGGACCGGGCCCCGGCGGCGCAGCTGCTGGGCCTGGCCCCCGCCGAGGGAGAGGCGCCGGAGGAGGCCGAGATCGAGGCGATGCGGGCCTGGTCGCTGGCCTGTGACCTGGACCTGGTGGAGATCGGGACGACCGCGGCCGGCGAGCACGTCGCCGTGCCGGGCCCGGACCTGGAGCCCGCGGAAGAGGGGGATCCGGACACCGTCCTGGAGCTGTGGCTGACGGCGGCCGGGATCGTCCGGGAGCTGGCCGTGGAGGCCGACTCGCTGCCGGAGGAGGAGTCCGCGGAGGTTGCGGAGGTTGCGGAGGAGGACGAGGGCGAGGACGGCCTCTCCGAGGTCGAGGAGGCCCGGGACGCCGCCGCCGAGCTGCTCGACGAGGCCCTCCAGGTGCTGTACGAGACCACGGCCTTCGCCGATCCGGGCAACGAGACCGTGCCGCTGGGCGTGCTGGCCGCGCTGCTGGTGGTGCCGGAGGGCGAGGAGCCGAGCGAGGAGCTGCTGGGTGACATCACCGACGTGATGGTCACCCTGGACCCGATGCTGGGCGACCTCGCCGAGCTGGGCCTGCTGGACTACCGTCCGATCGACCCGGAGCTGTTCGACGAGGAGGAGGGCCCGGAGGCCGAGGGCGCCGTCGTCGGCGAGGCTCCGCTGGACGAGGAGGAGTCGGCGCGCTTCGGGCTGGTCCGGCTGACCCCGCTCGGCCAGTACGGCATCCGGCAGTGGCTGCTGGAGGACGGCTACGACGCGCCGCTGGTCGGCGAGCTGGCCCAGGGCGACGCGGCCGAGCTGCTGCGCGGGGTGTGCGAGTCCGTCAACGTCCTGCCGGAGGAGGAGCTGCAGGTCTGGATCGCCGGCCGGGAGCCGGTGGCGGCGGCGCGCGAGCTGCTGGCGGCGGCGCGCGGCAGTGATGCGTACGCCCCGTTGCGGCGGATGCTCTGCGTGTCGGCGCTGAACATGCTGGGCGCGCCCGCCGAGCCGGCCGTCCGGGACGTGCTGGACGACCCCGAGCTGGGCGGCGGCGCCCGGGCCTGGCTGACCGCGCTCGGCGCGGCGGACGTGCCGGTGCCGGAGCGGGCGATGGCGCTGTGGACGGTGGTCGACACCTTCGCCGCCCAGCTGCTCGACAGCGGCGGCGACGCCGAGCTGCTGCGCGAGCTGATCGCCGACCTGCCGGCCATCGGCGATCCGGCATCCTACTTCGGCGAGCTGTGGCGGGTCGACCACCCGTACACGGCGGACGTCCTGGAGGCCATCGGGGAGCTGCACACGGACCGCACGGTGGCCAAGGAGGCGCGCAAGGCGGCCTTCAAGGCGCGGTCCAAGAAGTAAGGGCTGAAGTAAGGGCTAGGGCAGGTCCAGCGAGCCGTCCTCGGTGAAGGGGAAGAACGGGTTGTGGGCCAGCTCCCAGAGGTGGCCGTCCGGGTCCTCGAAGTAGCCGGAGTAGCCGCCCCAGCTGGTCGTGGTCGGCGGCTTGACCACCGCGGCGCCGGCCTCGACGGCCGTCTGCAGCGCGGCGTCCACCAGCGCGGGGGACTCCAGGTTCACCGCGAGGGTGACGCCGCGGAAGGACGGCTCGCCGCCGGCCGGGATGCCCGCGTCGGCGGCCAGCTCGTCGCTCGGGAACAGGCCGAGCACCGAGTCGGCGGTGCGGAACCAGACGATCTCGGGGCTGGAGGCGGAGGACCGCTTCCAGCCGAGGCTCTCGTAGAAGCGGGCGCTGCGGTCGAGGTCGGAGACGCCGAGGGTGACGATGCTGATCCGGGCGGGGAAGGTGCTCTGTGCTGTCATGCCGCCAGGGTAGGGAGGGCGGCTGACAACCGCGCGCCCTGACGCGGCCGAGGTCCTTGCGGGACAGCGGAGCTGATGACCCGGCAGGTCCCCGGCACGTAAGGTGGCGGAGGCGGTGCGGGCGCGAGGACTCGGGGGTGCGGCACAGGATGGTGCGGGAGAGCGACGGCAGGCCGCAGGAGTGGCGGGGCGCACCACGGCCGGCCGGCCGGTACGTCCCGGACCGGGAGGAGCGGGAGGATCGTTTCGCCCGCGTGGAGGAGTTCACGCGCCGGACCCTGGCCGCCGCCGACTTCCCGGTGTACGGCGTCGTCGCCGGGCTCGGCCGCGAGGGGGACGCGCTGGCCGCGTTCGAGACCAGCGGCGGGCAACTGGACTGGGTCGAGGTGCAGTCCGGCGACTGGAGCTCGGTGACCGGCCCGTACGTCACCGTGCGCACCTACCGGCCGGGCGCCGAGCGCTGTGTCGTCCTGCCCGAGCTGGAGGACGTGGTCGAGGACGAGCGCGACCGGGTCTACGACCACCTGGGGGTCGACGAGGGCGACGGGCCCGGGCGGGTGCGGGCGCTGCGCGAGTGGATCACCGTGGACGGCGAGCCGTGCGCGGTCGAGGTGCACGAGGACCGGCCGGTGCTCTGGCCGGGGGCGCCGGTGAGCGGCGGGGCCGGGCCGGTCTGGGCGGGGCGGCTGAGGATCGACGGGCTGACCGTGACGGTGTGCGGGCGCGGGGTGGCGCCCGGCGGGCTGGAGCTGGGCCGGATCGGGGACGTCGAGCGGTATCTGCGCGGCCGGAGCGAGCTGTTGCGCGGGCTGGCCTCCCGGCACGCGCTGCGGGTGCCGGTCGAGGAGCGCGAACTGCCGCCGGTCAGCGGGCTGGAGGCGCACCGGACGCTGATCGGGCAGAGCATCGCGGAGTCCGCGGCGATCGATGCGCAGGTGCGGGCCGGACGTCCGCCGCGGCTGCCCCGCGGGCTGCGCGGGGAGGCGCGCGCGGTGAGCTGGGAGGCCGCGGTGCGGCAGCAGATGCGGCTCGCCTCGGAGACCCGGGAGGAGGCGCTGGCGGCGGTGACGTCGATGGTCAACCACTTCAACCGGCTTGCGCAGCAGACGCATTGGGTGGTCGGGACACCGGAGGGGGCGGCGGCCGTCGAGGAGGCCGTCCGGTACACGGTGTTCGCGAGCGAGGTGGCGAGCCTGCCGGCGCAGCGGGCCTGGGAGCAGCTGTGGCGGGACCGGGCGGGCGGCGGGCCGGAGGCGTGGGAGGAGCAGCGGCTCGCCGAGCAGCTGTGGCTGTCGGCGTGGGAGCAGTGGCGGGCCGCGCGGGTGGGGTGACTCTCGTCAAGGGTGCCCGCTGTTATTCGTCCGCGGGCAGCCGCAGTTGGAGCATCGCCAGCAGGCGCTGCTGCGGCTGGGCGAGGTCGATGCCGGTCAACTGCTCGGCGCGGCGCACCCGGTAGCGCAGGGTGTTGGGGTGGATGTGCAGGGCGTCGGCCGCCACCCGGACCTCGCCGAGCGCGTCCAGCCAGGCCAGCACCGACTCGGCGAGGCGGGTGCCGTGCCGCCGGTCGTAGGCGGTGAGCGCGGTCAGCCGGGGGTCGCGCAGGCCGGTGCGCTCCTGGAGCAGCGCGAGCATCTCGCTGACCAGCACCTCGGCCTGGACATCGATCAGCGCCGCGACGTCGAGTTCGACGCCGCCACGGCCCATCGCGTCGAGGATGCGGTCCGCCTGGGCGCGGGAGTCCGGCACCTGGGCGAGGCCGTCCACGGTCGAGCCGATCGCGGCGCGCAGCGGTACCCCGAGGTGGTCCCGGGCCGCTTCGACCACCTCGGACGCCCAGTCGCGGACCGTCGTCATCGGCAGGCCGGGCGGGAGTTCGGGCAGCAGCACGTACACCCGGGACTCGATCGGGGCGAGCAGCGCGGTGCGGTGCCGGGCGGCGGTGTGCACCGAGATCAGGCCGGTGACGTCGGAGCGGTGCAGCGCCTCGGTGGTGCGGGTGCTGTATGCGAGGACGGTGGCCGGGCGGCGCAGGTCCAGGCCCAGGTGGGTGGCGAGCGACTGCGGGCCGGTCGAGCCCTCCAGGAGGCCGGTGAGCAGGGTCTGGGTCAGTCGGACGTCGGCGGACAACTCCCGGCGGCGGCGCACCAGTTGGGCGGCGGCGACGCGGGCGGCGCCGATCAGGGCCTGCTCGGCGAGCGGGGCCAGCGGCTGCGCGCCCTCCTGCACCCAGATGGTGCCGAGCGGCTGCGCGCCGGCCCGGATGCCGATCGCGAGGCGGCGGCGCAGGCCGAGTTCGGGGTGCGGCTCGACCGCGATCGGGGCGTCCGAGGTGCGCAGGTGCTGGAAGATGCCCCACTCGCGGAGCTTGGACAGGTACGGTTCGGGGCCCTGCCAGCCGAGGATGGAGAGGCGGCGGAGGTCGTCCACCTCGTCCGAGTCGGAGGAGCGGGAGTAGGCCAGCACCCGGCTGGAGGTGTCCTCGATCGAGACGATGCCGCTGGTGAGCACGGCGACGGTCTGGGCCAGGGAGAACAGGTCGCCCGCGTTGTGCTCGGCGGTGCCGGGAGTGTCCGGGGCGTCGGGGCCGGCGATGATCGCGCGGGCCAGGGAGTCGAGGTGCTCCCAGCGGGTCTCGCGGCGGACCGAGAGCAGGGCGACGCCGGCGTCGGTGGCGGCCTCGCGCAGGGCGTCCGCCTGGCCGGGGGCGTCCAGCTTGACCGCGACCGCGGCCGCGCCCGCCCGGCCGGCCGCGCGCAGGGCGGGGAGGGCGGCCCGGCCGCGGGCGCCGATCGCGAGGACGAGTTCGCCGGGGGCGGCGGTCGGGGGGTCCTCCGGGTCGAGGATCGCGACGTCGCGCACGGGGACGTCCAGGCCCTGGGGGGCGGCCTGGAGTTCGACCAGGGGCTCGCCGAGGGACATCAGCAGCTGCCGGAGCGGGAGGCCGGGGGTTGTCATCGGGCCTCCTTCATCCGCTCGGACAATGCCGTGTGGTTGATTTTAGCCGGGCGGACAGAGTTGCGGCCCATCATTCGTAGATAGTTGACCCTGACTATTCGGGAGTGGATAGTCAGTGCTGACCAAGAGATGAGGAAGTTCTCGTGGCGAAGCGACGCAAGGTGTCGAACCCGCTGGCCCTCGCGGTCCTGGCCGAGCTCACGGCCGAGCCGATGCACCCGTACGAGATGGGGCGCCGGCTCCAGGAGCACGGCAAGGACCGCAACATCAAGTACAACCGCAGCTCGCTGTACATGGTCGTGGAGCAGCTGCGGAAGGCCGGGTTCGTCGCCGAGCAGGAGACCGTCCGCGACACCCAGCGGCCGGAGCGCACCGTCTACGCCATCACGCCCGAGGGCCGGACGGAGCTCCACGACTGGATGCGCGAACTGGTGGCCGAGCCGCAGGACGAGTACCCGGGGTACGGCGTCGCGCTGAGCCTGCTCGTGGTGCTCGACACCGCGGAGTCGATCGAACTGCTCCGGCGGCGGCTGGAGTTGCTGGACGAGCGGATCGACGCCTCGCGCGGCCTGCTGCGGAAGGGCGCCGAGATGGGCGTCCACCCGATGTTCGTCGTCGAGGAGGAGTACGCCCTCGCGCGGCTGGAAGCCGAGCGGCGCTTCACCGAGAACCTCATCGGACAGCTCGGGGATCCGGAGTTCACCCGGACCCTGCACGAGTTCCTGAGGAGCCTGGAATGAGCACGAACCGCACCACCACGAAGACGGCCCTGGTCATCGGCGGCGGGATCGCCGGCCCGGTGGCGGCGCTGGCGCTGCGCAGGGCCGGCATCGACCCGGTCGTCCTCGAGGCCTACGACAGCTCCGCCGAGGGCATCGGCGGGACCTTCATGATCGCCCCCAACGGGCTCGGCGCGCTCGCGGTCGTCGGGCTGGATGCGGAGGTCGGCCGGATCGGGCAGCCGGTCGGGCCGATGGTGATCGAGGACGGCAAGGGTGCCGTGCTGGCCGAGTTCGCCGGCCTCGCCGACCTGCCGCACGGGCGGCTCATGCGCCGCGCTGACCTGTACGAGGTGCTGCAGCGGCGGCTGCGCGAGACCGGCATCGAAGTCCGGTACGGCAAACGGCTGATCGGCGCCGAGGAGGGCGCCGACGGCATCACCGCCCGCTTCGCCGACGGCAGCAGCGCCACCGGCGACCTGCTGATCGGCACCGACGGCACCCGCTCCACCGTGCGCACCCTGATCGACCCGGCCGCGCCCGGCGCCCGGTACACCGGCCTGCTCGGCATCGGCGGCTACAGCCCGTACCTGCTGCCCGGCCGGGCCGGACGCGGCGAGAGCGTGCACTTCGCCAACGGCGCCCGCGCCTTCTTCGGCTACTGGGGGCTGCCGGACGGCGCCGGGACGGCCTGGTTCAGCAACGTCCCGCAGCCCGAACAGCTGACCTACGAGCAGGTCAGCGCCGTCACCAACGAGGAGTGGCTGCGCCGGCTCCGCGAGCTGCACGCGGACGACGTGCCCGCCCGGGACGTGCTGCGGGTGGCCGACGCCGACACCATGGAGGTCTTCCCGCGGCTGGAGATCATGCCGTCCGTCCCGCACTGGCACCGCGGCCGGATGGTGCTGGTCGGCGACTCGGTGCATGCCCCGTCCAACAGCTCCGGCCAGGGCGCCTCGCTGGCCGTCGAGAGCGCCGTCGAACTCGCCCGCTGCCTGCGGGACCTACCCGACCACACCGCCGCCTTCGCCGCGTACGAGGCGCTGCGCCGGCCGCGGGTCGAGAAGATCGCCGCCAACGCGGAGCGCACCAACAACCAGAAGGCCTCCGGGCCGGTCGCCCGGGCGATGTTCCGGGTGCTCGCGCCGATCGCGATGCGGACCTTCATGAGCCCGGAGAAGATGCTCCGGCCGGTGCACGGGTACCGGATCGACTGGGACCGGCGGGTCTCCTCCTCCGTGTGAGCGACGGCTGGTGAAAGAGGGGCGCAGGGCGACGGTCCGTGACCGCGCCGTGACGTTCTTCGTCGGCCCGGACAACGCCGTACGGGGGAATTTAGCCGCCCGGCCAATCAAGTGGCGCCGGGTGCAGGAATAGCGTTCGTGCTGTGGCCGGCGTGCGACCCGCGCCGGCATCCCCCCTGCACCAACGAAGGAGAGCGTGCGCTCATGGATGCTGTGACCCAGGTCCCCGCGCCGGTGAACGAGCCGGTCCACAGCTACGCCCCCGGCAGCCCGGAACGGGCCCGTCTGGAGGCCAAGCTGAAGGAGCTGGGCGGCCAGGAGCCGGTCCAGCTGACCATGACGATCAACGGTGAGCGCCGTATGGGCGGCGGCGCCGAGATCCACGTCGTCCAGCCGCACAACCACGCGGCTCGGCTCGGCACCCTGCGCAACGCCACCCAGGCCGACGCGCAGGACGCCATCGACGCTGCCCTGGCCGCCGCCCCGGCCTGGCAGGCGCTCTCCTTCGACTCGCGGGCCGCGATCTTCCTCAGGGCCGCCGACCTGCTGGCCGGCCCCTGGCGCGAGACCCTGGCCGCCGCCACCATGCTCGGCCAGTCCAAGACCGCCCAGCAGGCCGAGATCGACACCCCCTGCGAGCTGGTCGACTTCCTGCGCTTCAACGTCCACTTCGCCCGCCAGATCATGGCCGAGCAGCCGATCTCCTCGGACGGCGTGTGGAACCGCAGCGACCACCGCCCGCTGGAGGGCTTCGTCTACGCGATCACCCCGTTCAACTTCACCGCGATCGCCGGCAACCTGCCGACCGCGCCCGCGCTGATGGGCAACGTGGTGCTCTGGAAGCCGTCCCCGACCCAGCAGTTCTCCGCGCACCTGCTCATGCAGCTGCTGGAGGCGGCCGGCCTGCCCAAGGGCGTCATCAACATGGTGACCGGCGACGGCCTGGACGTCTCCGCCGTGGCGCTCAAGCACCCGGCCCTCGCCGGCATCCACTTCACCGGCTCCACCGGCACCTTCCAGCACCTGTGGCGCGAGGTCGGCACCAACATCTCGCAGTACCGCACCTACCCGCGGATCGTCGGCGAGACCGGCGGCAAGGACTTCCTGGTCGCCCACCCGTCCGCCGACCCGGCCGTGCTGAAGACCGCGATGACCCGCGGCGCCTTCGAGTTCCAGGGCCAGAAGTGCTCGGCGCTGTCGCGGGCGTACGTCCCGGCGTCGCTGTGGGCCGGCCTCAAGGACGAGTTCGCCGCCGAGGTCGACGGCCTCGCCATGGGCGACGTCACCGACCTGTCGAACTTCATGTCGGCCGTCATCGACGAGCGCGCCTTCGCCAAGAACAAGGCCGCCATCGACCGGGCCCAGGCGGACCCGAAGGTCGAGGTCCTGGCCGGCGGCACGTACGACGACTCGGTCGGCTACTTCGTCCGCCCGACCGTCCTGGTCTGCGAGGACCCGGCGAGCGAGTACTTCAGGGACGAGTACTTCGGCCCGATCCTCGCCGTGCACGTCTACGAGGACGAGAAGTACGACGAGATGCTGGCGCAGATGGAGTCCGTGTCGGCCTACGGCCTGACCGGCTCGATCATCTCCCAGGACCGCGCGGCCGTCGAGCACGCGATGGAGAAGCTGCGCTTCGCGGCCGGCAACTTCTACATCAACGACAAGCCGACCGGCGCCGTCGTCGGCCAGCAGCCCTTCGGTGGCGGCCGGGCCTCCGGTACCAACGACAAGGCCGGCGCCAAGCAGAACCTGGCGCGCTGGACCTCGACCCGTTCGGTCAAGGAGACCTTCGTCCCGCCGACGGACTACCGCTACCCGCACATGGGCTGAGTGCCCCACCCCCGACCACCCGGTCATCCGGTCACCCCTGACCATCCGGTCACCCGCGACGCCCGGCCCCGCAGCCGGGCGTCGCCCCGCCGGGGCGGCGGACTCACCCCCGTATCCGCCGCCCCGGCCCTTCTGCCACCCTTAGAAGCACCAGCTCCAGGAGTCACGATGCTCCGTTCCGCCCTCCTCGCGGCCTCCCGCTCGCCGCAGGTCCGGACCGTGGTCGAGAAGTTCCCGCCGACCCACGCGATAGTCGAACGCTTCGTCGCCGGCGAGGCCCTCGACGCCGCGATCACCGCCTGCGACGACCTGGTCGCCACCGGCCGCAAGGTCACCCTCGACCACCTCGGCGAGGACACCCAGGACGCCGCCCAGGCCGCCGGCACCGCCGAGGCCTACGAGCACCTGCTCAAGGCGCTCAAGGAGACCGGCCTCGCGGCGGGCGCCGAGGTGTCCGTCAAGCTGTCGGCCGTCGGGCAGTTCCTGCCGGTGGACGGCGAGAAGATCGCGCTGGAGAACGCCCGCCGCATCTGCGAGGCCGCCGCCGACGCGGGCACCACGGTGACCCTCGACATGGAGGACCACACCACCACCGACTCCACCCTCGCCATCGCGCGCGAGCTGCGGGCCGACTTCCCGTGGCTGGGCGTCGTGCTCCAGGCCTACCTGCGCCGCACCGAGGCCGACTGCCGCGAGTTCGCCGGCGCCGGCTCGCGCGTGCGCCTGTGCAAGGGCGCCTACAAGGAGCCCGAGTCGGTCGCCTTCCAGGGCAAGCACGAGGTCGACCTCGCGTACGTCCGCGCCCTGAAGATCCTGATGGCCGGCGAGGGCTACCCGATGATCGCCTCGCACGACCCCAACATGATCAAGATCGCCGGCCAGCTCGCCCAGTGGAACGGCCGCAAGCGCGACTCCTTCGAGTACCAGATGCTGTACGGCATCCGCCCCGAGGAGCAGCTGCGCCTCGTCGGCGAGGGCAACACCATGCGCGTGTACCTGCCGTACGGCCAGGAGTGGTACGGCTACTTCATGCGCCGCCTCGCCGAGCGCCCGGCCAACCTCACCTTCTTCCTGCGCGCCATGGCCACCCGCAACTGACCGTAAGCCACATGACCAGCGGCGGAGCTGATTTCAGCTCCGCCGCTTGATGTGTCAACAGGTCTATGCCAGTTCACGGCGTGAGGGAGTCAAAAGCGCCTGGTAGAGCGCTGATAGAGATCCATTTCAACTCACGCCGCGAGGGATGCGAGGAAGTCGCCAGCCACGTCGGCTGCCAGGACCACACGGCCCAGAGCCGCCCCGCCACGCTGCGACGGGATGTCCATATTCTTCACCTCGACGACCTGGCCGCCAAGCGCGGAGACGTTCCCCCGGAGCCAGGACGCCGCCGAGGCGAGCACCTGCTCGGCCGTTCCCCGACGCACAAGAATCTTACCGAGCGGACGCTCCCCGGGCCCGCGCAGCAGTGACACCGTCCAGTCCTGGCCAGAAGGGACCGCGACCAGGTACAGCATGGCCAAGTCGCCGGCCACGACGCGCTCGCTTCCGTTCAAGGGCTCCAGAACCTCGAACGGAGGCGCGCTCGCCGCTGGCCCCAGGCCGAGCCACGCGTCCACCGCCGAGCGGCCCCGGCGGCCGTCCTCCGGCATGAAGTGGGTGTAGCGGCGGAGCGTGAATCCGGGGTCGTCGTGGCCGAGCCACTGAGACAGGGCGACGATCGACTCGCCGCCCTGCAACTGGACGGAGGCGTATGTGTGCCTGGTGATGTGGAAGCCCAACTCGCGTGCTGCCTCCCAGCCGCCCCGGTGGTGCGACGCGCGCGTGCTGTCCCACGGTTCGATCAGGCCCGCGTTGCACAGGGCCGGCTTCCAGGCGTCGTAGTTCCACGACGACTGGTTGATTGGGTTGCCGAACCGGGTCGTCATCAACAGCGTCGCGGTCAGCTCGCCGCTGTCGGGCCCGCCGGGCCCACGCCAGGGGAGCGTCACCTTCACTGGTGTGAAGTTGTCCGCATACTCATCAAGAGCGAGTGCGAGCCCGGAGGACAGTGGAACACTTCTCTCCTTGTCGCCTTTGGGGAGCTTGAAGTACGGGCGTCCGTGGCTGTCGATCTGCAGCTGGCGGCGGATATGAAGCTCTTCGGCCGCCTCGTCTACATCAACGGGGGAGAAGCCGAATACCTCGCCCTGACGGAGGCCTGCGCCCACGCCCAGGTCGAAGGAGATCCGGTTGCGCAAGCGCAGGCCTTCACGTACGCCGCCACTTTGGGACCGGGTGAAGGCCCGTGCTTTGACCTCCGGCGCCTTCGGCTTGATCCCGCGGGTCGAGCAGGGGTTGCGGGTGATGCGCTTCGGGACCGCGCTGTTGAGGATCGCGGACAGGTAGTCGTAGATCACGCGGACCGTGGACGGCTCCAGCTTCTTCAGCAGCGTGGCCACCCAGATCCTTAGGTGCTCCTCGTCGATGGCGGCGATCGGCAGGTGACCAAGGTGCGCGAGCACGTGGGAGCGGATCTTCTGATTCATCGTTCGCTCGGTGCCAAGGGCCACCGACACGCCGGGCCAGTAGACCTTGGTGAAGTACTCCGCGAGCAGGATCTGGCCGAGCTCCGGGTCGACGAAGACGCCTCGACGGGAGTCTGTCTGGGCCGAGGCCAACCAGTCTTTGGCGTCCTTGAGTTTGACGAACGATTCGTCCTTGACGCCGGGGATCCCGCAGACCCGGTACCGCATGCCGACGCCGTAGGTCGACTTCTTCATCTCGCCTGTGACGGGGTGCGGCTTCTTCCTCATCCACCGGTCTTCGATGTACCCGGGCATGAACTCCCCTGTTGCTACGCGGCGCCGCTCTGTGGGTCGTTGACGTCATAGAGGGTAGGGCGCTGAGCCGGGATGGAGCGCGGTTCGTCCGCGCCGCGGACCTCGGAGGGGTCGACGGAGATGATGTCGCCCTTCCATTCCTGGAACCAATGGCCACCGGCAAGGATGGACTTCGAGGCCTCGTTGAGTGCGCTCACTATCTCTTCGGGAGTGAGCAAGCGGCTGATCTTCAGCAGGAGGCTCCCCCGGTCCTCCGATACATCGATGCCGACGCCCTCGATCTCCTCGGGGTCCACCAGCTCATACCTGACCGTGATCACGCGCCACTCCTGTGCTGTGCTCTCCCGGCATTCACGTGTGCGGAGAGACGCACACTAGTCACACTGGAGCGCTACAACAAGGCTTAGGAGAAATGTCAACAAAGAGGCTCTTAAGGGATGCGGCATGGCTAGTTCCGCTAGCTGGCGGCCGGACTTTCACGCTCGGCCTCTTCTGCGGCGTCGAGCATGACCCGCAGGCGCCTGCGGTCGCGAGGGTCCATGGCTGCCGCGCGAATGATGATGTGCCGCATGTCGTCGTCGTAGCCGGAGAGTTCGACCGATTCCCACTCCAGCCATTGGCTGGCCGCCGCCTCCTTCACGAGGCGAATCGGCCCGCGGATACCCCGGGCGATCGCTTCAAGCTCTTCAGGCTTGGGTGCGGTTAGGACTCCGCCTGTCGCGAGCCGCTGGAAGAAGGCCTTGGACATTCCGCGCTCGCCAGCCGGCCCGATGGAGTCGGCCGCCATCTTGCCGTAGGACGTGCCGGCCTGCTGTGCCGCCGCGACCATGTCAGACAGCTTGCCGAGCACCTGCCCCGACTTGGCGTTGATGCCAGTCACAGCCACCTCTCCTGTATGCGCATAGCGCCTGCGTTCGAGTCGAATCGTCGCAGGCCATGGACGCTCTGGCATCCCAGTCTAGAGACGCCTTGGCTATACAGCGAGACCGTCACCCTAGGTGGGCCTGAAATCACCCCCATGCAATCGTCCAGATCGGTAGACGAGACGTCTCAATATATGCAAGCATGGATGCATCGAGAGACGGAACGTCCAAGTCTGGAGACGACCTTGCCGACCCGTGTACCGCTCCACGATCCGGCCACACTTCGGTGGATTATGAAGCACCCCGGGCGCGGCACCCCCTTCTCAGTTCGCGCCTTGGCTATCGCAGCACGGTGCAATCCGGCCACTATCGGACACCTCCTGTCCGGTCGGTACCGGAGGACCAGCGAAGACACTGCACGTCGCATCACGGAGGCGCTCGGCTGTGAGCTGTCTGCGCTTTTCGCACCCTCATCGTCTACGGATCTCGACGAAACGACCGGATAGCTCGATCACGACGAAGGAAGTGGCATATGCCCGCCAAGACGGGAACCCCGGCTCCGGCCGGATTCATGTGGATCGACGAGGCCGCGCTGGCCCTCGGCGTCCAGGTCAGCACGCTCTACAAGTGGCGGTACCGCGGCATCGGACCGACGCCCGTCCGCCATGCGGGCCGACTGATGTACGCCAAGACCACCATCGAGGACTACCTCAGGGCGCTCGTGGCCGCCGCTCAGCCCGCCCCGCGCCGAGCGCTGCGGCCGGCCGTCGCCGCCTGATCACCCCCGACATGGGTCGGGCCCCCACCCGGTGGCACCCGGACGAAGGCCCTCGCCCACCAGCAATCGAACCCAAGAACGGAGAGGTGGACTGTGTCCATCTTGGCAGAGAACACCGAGCAGGTGTTGACCGAGTCCCGCACGATGCGTGCGGCGACGGTTGAGCGGACGGACGTCCTCACGAAGGTGAAGGCGCTCGCCCTGCTCCCGGACGGCGTGCACGCGACGACGGAGCTCGTCGCCGGCTTCTACGAGGTCGACGCGGAGACCATCAAGAAGCTCGTCCAGCGCAACCGCGACGAGCTCACCGAGAACGGAATGCGGGTCGTTCGCGGCCCCGAGCTGCGGGCCTTCAAGGAGTCCACGGAGGGACAGGATGTCCCTCTGTCGGAGCGGATCAACGCGCTCACCCTGTTCACCCGTCGGACGGTGCTGAACGTCGGCCAGTTGCTGACCGGTTCGGAGGTCGCGCACCGGGTGCGTGAGTACCTGCTGAACGTCGAGGAGTCCGCGTCGACGGCAGCCAGGTCGGAGGCGGTGGACCGGGCAGAGTTCGCGGCCCTGCAGATGCGGGTGCTGGCGGCGGCCGGCGGGATCGTCGACGCGAAGTGGCTGGAGTTGAAGGCTCGCCACGTGGCGGCGCGGGCGCTGGGTGAGGAGCCGGAGGTGGCGCCGGAGGACCGGCCGCTGTACGTGCCGGACTTCCTGCGCGGCAAGGGGCTGAAGAAGGCCGACGTCCTGTCCGTGCAGTCGTGGTTCGGCCGGCGTGCGGCGGCGCTGTACGAGGCGGAGCACGGTGAGCGGCCGGGAATGCGGACGGAGGACACGGAGCGCGGCTCGGTTCGCGAGACGGTGGCGTGGACGTACGCGGCGCTGCCGGTGTTCGAGGAGACGTGGAACCGCTACTACGCGGCCCAGTTCCCGCAGGCCCCGACCCAGCTGAGCATCGCCGGGGGTGCGGCGTGAGCGAGTTGGAGCTGAACACGCTGATCGACGCTCTGCGCGCGGAGTTGGCTGTGCCGGTCGAGGTGCTGGTGGTTGAGGGGCCAGTGTCCGGCGTCGTGGATCTGCCGGCGTGGTCGCCGCAGACGGAGCGGCTGGTCGCGGAGTACCGGCTGCGTGAGGGCCTGCGGGCACTCGTGGCCCGGGTTGAGTTCCCGGGCGTGGACGTGGCCGAGGCGGTCGTGTCGCCGGATGGCTCGGAGGTGGAGCTGACGGTGTGGTCGGTGCGCCACCTGTCGAACTGGTACGACGCGGTCAGCCGAGCGTCGGCGTCGGCCGGGGGCCGGTGCGAGCGGCGGATCGACGGTCAGCTGTACGCGCTGGGTGGCCTGCGGTGGCAGGTGTCGCTGCCCGAGGTGCTGGTGCTGCTTGTGGTGGCGGCTGAGCGCAGGTCGCGCCGGCGGGTCCGGTCGGTGCGGGCGGAGGACGTGACGCCGGAGCAGATCCGGTACGTGTACGCCCGCTTCGAGGAGGACGACCGGTGATCCGCCGCCTCCGCGCCCTGACCGCCCTGCGCTTCGTGCGCTGCGACTGGCCGTTCCCGGCCCTGGAGCTCGTCCGGCCCGACGGCCGCGGCTGGCTGATCTGCCGGCTCCCGAACCCCAAGAACTGATCAACCCCGGCCGGGGCCTGCCCGCCCCGGCCGCTCTCCAACGGAGAAGACGTTGAGCACTGAAATCGTGCGGGCGACGCCGGTCGCCACCAACCTGCCGGACATGGTCCGGTACGCCGAACACCTCGCTCAGGCCGACATGCTGCCCAAGGGCTTCGCGGGCCGGCCCGCCAACGTGCTGTACGCCATGGAGTACGGCCGCACGCTGGGCATCACCCCCCTTGCCGCGCTGACCGGCATCCACGTCATCGAGGGCAAGCCCTCCGCCAGCTCCGGGCTCATCGGGGCACTCGTCCGGCAGGCCGGCCACAAGCTTCGGGTGAAGGGCGACGGCCGCTCGGCCTCCGCCCAGATCATCCGGGCTGACGACCCGGAGTGGACGTACGAGTGCACGTGGGACCTGGAGCGGGCCGAGCAGGCTGGGCTCTGCCAGATCCGCGACGGCAAGCCGTACGCCCGGGACCGGAACGGCAAGCCGACGGCCTGGGAGAAGTACCCGGCGGCGATGCTCAAGGCCCGTGCGATCACGGAAGTTGCGCGGGATGCGTGTGAGGACGTGCTGTTCGGTCTGCACTACACGCCCGAGGAGTTGGGCGCGTACGTCGACCAGGACGGAAACCCCGTCGACGCCCCGGTGCAGCCGCTTCGGGCCGTTCCGAACGAGAACGTGACGGCTGCCGCTGAACCGTTCACCCCGCACCCGGTCGGCCAGGGCATCGCGGACCGGGCGAAGGACGCCAAGAGCAAGGCCGCAATCAAGGTCCTGTGGGCCGAGGCTGCCGAGATCATCAACGTGGGCGTGCTGGCCCCGGACACGAAGGAGCCCGAGGTTCTGGGCGCCTACCTGACAAGGGTCGCGAACTCCCTTCCGGAGCAGGCCGCGCAGACGCAGGCGCCCTCCATCGTCGACGCCGAGGTTGTCGAGGACGACGAGCGGACGGTCGCCGTCGATTCCTTGCGGGGTGCCGCGCTCGCGGCTGGCGTGGCCGCCACCATCGAGGCCGACTTTGCGCAGTCGTACGGCGTCCCCATCGCGGACGCCACGGTCGAGCAGCTCGCCGAGATGACCAGCCTCCTGCGGGGTGCGGCATGAGCCTCGCCGATCTGGCCGCCCGCGAGGCGGTGCTGAAGGCCGTCGCCGACGCGATCGGCGACGAACTCAAGGCGGTCCGCGCCGCGGTGCAGGCCGAGTTGGACGCGAACCGGGGCGTGCAGCAGGTCGCGGCGGTCCTGCCGGACGGCCGGCAGGTCGCGAAGGTCAGCCTGACCAACCCAGCGCCCGCCGCCGTGGTGACCGACCCGGAGGCGTTCGTCGCCTGGGTCCGTGACCACCACCCCGACGAGAAGGCGGTCACCCGCCGGTTCGTGCTTGAGGTCCGGCCGGCCACGCAGGCCGCGCTGTTGGCGGAGATGACCGCCGCCGGCGTAGCCCAGTGGTGCAACACGGAGACGGGTGAGGTGCACACGGTGCCGGGCGTGGAGATCCGGGCGACCCGGGCCCGCTCGCACTCCGTCCGGTTCGACAAGGCTGGCCGGGACGCGGTCGCCGAGGCGTGGCGGTCGGGCGAGTTGGCCGCGCTGGTCCTGCCGGAGCTGACCGCAGGGGGTGCCGAGTGAGCTGGTGGACGCGTGAGTGGCTGGCGGTGGACTTGGAGACCACTGGCCTGGACCCGCAGACCGACCGGATCGTGACCGCCGCAGCGGTGTGGTGCGTTCGCGGGGTTCCGTTCGAAACCCGGACCTGGTTGGCCGACGCGGGCAAGCAGACGATCCCGGCCGAAGCCACCAAGATCCACGGGGTGACGACCCGGCACGCCCACCAGTATGGGCAGCCGGCCGGGCTGGTGGCGCACACCGTGGCCGAGCTCCTGCCGCTGGCCGCCGACGACGGACTGCCCATCGTGGTGGCGAACGCCCCGTACGACCTGACGATGCTCTCCTGCGAGCTCGCCCGTGCCTCGTACAGGTGGCGGCAGATCCGGACCCGTATGCCCCTGCTGGTCCTGGATCCGCTGCTGCTGGACTGGAAGCTCGACCCGTTCCGTGACGGCCGGCGCCGGCTGGAAGACCTGTGCCGGTACTACGAGGTCGAGCACGACGGCCCGCACCGGGCTGACGCCGACGCCGCCGCCGCGGCCGCCGTCGCGTACCAGATCGTCAGCCGCTTCCCGCAGCTGCAGGCCATGACCCTCGCGGAGGTCCACGAGGCGCAGGTCGGTTGGGCGGTGGAGCGTGCGGCGGCCCGGCAGGCGTACAAGCGCCGAAACGGCGACCCGACTGCGGTCGTCGACGGCCACTGGCCGCTCATCCCCCGGCAGGAGGTGACGTCGTGAAGACCACCGTCTTCGAGCACGGCACGGTGACCGGCTACAAGTACCGGGGCTGCAAGTGCCTGGCCTGCTGCAACGCGTACGCCACCTACCAGCGCACCCGCTACCGGAAGCGTGCCTACGGCACGTGGCAACCGCTGGTCGACGCCACGCCGGCGCGCGAGCACCTGGAAGCCCTGCACGCACAGGGCATGTCGTGGGAGCAGATCGCCCGCGTGTCCGGCGTCCTGGTCGAGGAGCTGAGGCGGCTGCGGATGCCGCTCGGCAACAAGCCGCGCACGGAGCGGATCCGGCCTGAGCGGGCCGAGCTCCTGCTGTCGATTCGGTTCGACCCGTCTCCGGGCACCCCGAAGGGCCTGGTGCCCGCGATCGGGACCGCCCGTCGGCTGCAAGCTCTGCGGGCGATCGGCTGGCCGCTGTCGGCCCTGGCCGCGCGGTCGGGAGTTGCGCGGCACACCCTGGCTATGGTCACCAGCCGCCAGCAGGGCGTGCAGGACGCCACCCGGGCGGCGGTCGCCGAGGTGTACGACGACCTGCACGACCAGGACCCGCGGCGGCACGGCATCCCCGCTGAGTCCATGCGCCGGGCCATGGCCTGGGCGGTCGGCGAGGGTTGGGCGGCGCCGAACTGCTGGCTCAACAGCGACATCGACGACCCAGATGCGAAGCCAGGCCTGCCGGAGGGCCGCCGCTACTCCAGCCCGTCGGCAGGTGACCGTCGGCAGGCGATCATCGAGGACACTGCCGAGCTGGCGAACCAGGGCTGCACCCGGCAGGTCATCGCCGCCCGGCTCGGCATCGGCTGGGAGGCCGTCCACCGGGCCCACCAGCGGGCCGGGGTGCCCGTGCCGGCGATCCTCAACACGGCCTCGGCGGTGGCGTGATGTCGCACTACCGAGACCCCGCCGCCCGGCCGGACGCCACGATCAGCTCGCTGACGCTCCGGCAGGTCGATCCGGAGGAGCGTGCCCGGGCCCGCCTCAAGGTCGCGGACATGGCGACCGGCGTGGACGACCTGGCTCACCTGCTCGACCTGCTCGGCCTCGGCGACCGCACCGAGATCGCCGCCCAGGTCGGCCGCCGGTGACCTGCCGGCAGTGGCTGCCCGCAGTCCGCAAGTACTGCGGGCAGCCCGCCCGGCCCTACCTGCCGGGGCCCCGTTGCCCCGAGCACACCCCGGCCACGCAGGCCGGACGCCCCGAACCACCAGACCCGAAAGACCTGCCATGAGCGAGATCGACCCCGACGCCATCCAGTGGACCCACATCCACACCGAGGACTGGGGCGGCGGCCCGGAGCACACCTACCGCGCCGAGAGCGTCGAGCACGCCGGCTGCGGCGGCGACGTCCACCTCATCCACCTCCACGACGCCATGGGCGGCCTCCTCGGCGCCCACTCCCAGTGCGCGAAGTGCGGCGAGGACCTCACCCCGGGCGCCTGACCCGCCTGACTGCCTGGGGCGGGGTGACCGTCCCCCGCCCCAGGCCACCAACCCTCACCACCCGCACTATCGGAAGGCCGAACGTGACCCTCGACGCCATGTACTGGGTGTGGCTCCACTCCCAGTCGAAGGGGACCGGCCGGCACTGCCTGCTTGCGGTCGCCAACAAGGCGATCGGGGAGGACTGCACGGCGGCGGTCAGCACGGCTGAGTTCATGCAGTGGTCGAACGCGGCCAAGTCGTCCGTCGTGACGGCGGTCGACAAGCTGTTGGAGTCGGGCGAGTTGAAGATCGTCCGTCCGGCGGCGGGGAGCCGCGCGGCGATGTACGTGATGCCGTTCGCGGTCGGGTTCAAGCGCCCCCAGCGTGGCGCTCTCGGTACGGAAACCGGACCGACAGCAGAAGGCCCTAGGTCCGGAAACCGGACCCCTAGCGATGACTCTGGGTCCGGAAACCGGACCGAGACGGATGAGCCTCTTGGTCCGGAAACCGGACCCCATGGGTACGGAAACCGGACCGATAAGGGTCCGGAAACCGGACCCCACTACCAACCCACTTCCACCAAGGGTGGATCGATCGAACGATCGGCCCCCGTCGGACCGCTGATCCCCTCCTTCGCCAACGACCTCGTCCAGCAGATGACCGCCGCCGGCATGGTCGTCAGCTGGAGCCTCTCCGAAGCCGAGTGGTTCGTCGTACACGCGCACATCAAGCGCTGCGACATCCCGTTCATCGTCGATTTCACCCGAGCCCGCTGGAACCACAACGACCCGCCCCAGACAGCCCGCTACCTCACCAAGATCTGGCAGAACATGCCGGACCGCCCAGCCGAAGGCCCCGCAGGTGTCCCCGCCCTGCGCGCCGTACCCCCGGCCGGCACCCCAACCGGCCCCATGACCCGCAACCAGATCGGCCGCAGCCTCCTCGACCAGGCCGCAGCCCGACTCGCTGGAGGCTCCCAGTGACTCCCGATGAGATCGGCCCATTCCTCATCCGCGCCGCCGCCACCGACATCCGCATCCTCCCCACCGACGAAGCCGAAGCCACCGCCACCACCGCCCTGTGGGCCGTCGCCATGGCCGACATCCCCTTTGAGTTCGCCGTCAACGCCATCGCGGTCCACTACGCCAAGAGCCCCTACCAGGTGCGGCCGTCCGACATCACCGACCTGTGGAAGGCCCACATTCGGCAGACCGCCGGTCAGCCCGACCCGATCCCCGACACCGGCGATCCCGTCGAGTACCGGCGCCAGCTCGCGGCTAACCGGCGCGCCGCCCATCGTGAGCCCGTCACCGCCAGCGCCGCGATCGCCGCCATCAGCGGCCGGCCCGCCCCGGCCCGCGGCGTGCCCGACCTCACCGAGGACGACGTCCGAGCCCTGCGTCAGCAGCAGGACCTCGCCCGGATGCTGAAGGACGGCAACACCCGCGCCAAGGCCGAGTGCGAGCGCCGCAAGCGCCTCGTCCTCGGCTACCCCGATCTCGCCGAGGAGCTCACCAAGCCCCCGCTGGCCTACGCCCGCCCGGACTGCTGGAACGGCGGCCTCGGCACCGACCAGATCCAGGACGGCCGGCCCAACCGGTCGCCCAGCTACCGACAACTCGCCGCGATCTGCGCCGAAGCCGAACGCCGCGCCGCCAACTCCGCCCGCACCGCCGCCTGAGGAGACCGCCGTGACCGACTTCCCGATCCCCACCGGCCCCATCGACACCCCGCCCCGCGGATTCCGGCCCGCCCAGGACAACGAGACCGCCCTCCGCGCCGCCCTCACCACCGCCGGCGTCCAACTCGGCACCTACGACGAGCAGATCATCACCTGGCTCGCTTCCTGGGAGTGGGCCACCGTCGCCCCCATCGCCGGATGGATCACCCGCGCCAACACCGAGGAGACCACCCGGTGACCGAGCCCCGACCCACCTGGACCCTCACCCGGAACAACCTCATCGAGCTGATGGAGCTCATCGAGCCGTCCAAGCCGCACTACGCGCCGCGCATCCCCGCAGGCCCCCACGACCTCAGCGTCGAAATCGACGGCCTCACCATCTGGGCCCACAACGGCATGCCCCGCACCGTCGCCCGCTACGGCGACACCATCACCCGCCAGCCCAACGGCACCTGGACCGTCCAGCACGCCGAGGGGGCCGTTCGATGAACCTGACCGCCGAGCAGTGGAACGAGCGCTACCTGGTCGGCACGCCCGTGACCGCCTACCCCGGCATCCGCCCCGAGTACGCCGCCCAGATCGGGTCAACCAGCTGCCCGCGCCTGGAGACCCGCACCCGCAGCCACGCCTGGAACCTCGGCCACGGCACCCCAGTCGTCGCCGTCGACGGCTACGCCGGCGGCATCGACCTCGACCACATCGACCTCAACCAGACCGTTGAGGAGACCGCCCGATGAGCCAGCCCACCACCATCGACCTCGACGCCGCGCTCGCCCAGATCCCCGACGGCTACTACGCCGTCCCTTGCCCGAACGACCCCGCCTTGATGACCTACTGGCGCCGCACGACCACCAGCACCACCAACGCCCTGACCCGCTGGCCCGCCAAGGCCGCGTACGGGCCCCGCCCACCCCGCCGCTCCGAGATGCCCGATGACCGAGCCGAGTGGAAGGCCATCCTCGACGCCTGGAGCGACCGCGCGACGGCCTACCACCAGCGGATCCTCACCGCCGTCCTCGCAGACCCGGCCGCTGCCGCCCGACGCTTCGCCGACCTGCGGACGAAGTGCTCGCAATGCGGCCGACCACTCCGCGACGCCGAGTCGAAGCTCTACGCCGTCGGCCCCGACTGCCGCGGCGCCATGGACCCGGCATGGCTCGCCCAGATCCGCACCGCCGAGGTCGGCCGGGCCCACGCCGCCCTGACCGCCGTCTCCGAGGAGACCATCCGATGAACCAGCCCCAGCCCCTCGACCCGGCCGCCGGGCCCGACTGGCGCGACGTCGAGAGCGTCCTCAACTTCGCCGGCCAGCGCGGCGACACCGACTGCATCACCGTCATCGACGACTACGAAGCGCAGGTCAAACACCTCACCGAGCAGGCCGAGACCGCCGCCGTCCGCCTCTGGCTCATCGAGCAGACCCTCGCCGCGGTCGACGTCAGCCAGGACCCCGCCGGCATCGCCGGCAATGTCGGCCCGTACCTCGACGGCCCCCTCCACCCCGACTGGATCACCGCCTACCACGCCGCCCAGGAGGCCTGAACCATGACCGACGCGCCCCTCGACCTCGACGCCATCCAGGCCCGCACCGCCGCCGCAACCCCGGGCCCCTGGGAGGCCCGTTCGCACGAACACGGCGCCAGCGGCTGCCGTTGCCTCTCCTGCTACGACCCTGTCGTCGGTTGGACCGTGACCCACCCGCAGGCCCTGCACTGTGACGACCTCGTCGCCAAGCACCCCAGCGGCAACAACGACTTCGGCCGCCCGCTCACCTCGTGCGACGAGGGACCGCTGCTCAGCTATGAGGACGCCGTGTTCGCCGCCGCCGCCCGCGCTGACGTGCCCGCTCTGCTCGCCCGGGTCCGGGAACTGGAGGCCGCCCTCGACCGGGCCACCCGCAGCTCCTACTCGCCCCGGCACGTCTGGCAGGCCTGGGCCGACGAAGGCGACAGCACCCTCTGCACCACCGAAACCGACGCCCGGGCCGCCGCCATCCAGATCTGGTCCGAATCCGAGTACGACGGCAGCGACCATCCCGAGGGATTCGTCCCGGGCTGGCACGAGACCGCGTGGGGCCTCGAACTCCTTGACGACGGCGAGCACACCGGCGTGTTCGTCGCCCGCCAGGACGTGTTCGGCCCCCACCCCGACGAGCCCGCCCCCAGCGGCCCGCAGACGCCCGCCTGACGGCCGAACAGCACCGCACCGGACCACGACCCGCCCGAGCGCCCGAACGGGCGTCCACGGGCCGCCACGCCAACCACAGGAGCCACCAATGGCCACCGCCACCACTCCCGGCGACCTCCTTGCCGACGCCGAACGTTCCCTTACCGCCGCCCGCCTCGCCGACCGGGTCCTCGCCCAGCACCCCGCGCTGCCCGTCGAGTTGATCCACGCCTGCGGCGCCGACGGCACTGGCAGCACCGAACCACTCCTGGAACTGGTCCTGGTCGACGGCGCCACCAGCGCAGTCACTGACTGGGCCCACGCCGCCGGTGCCGACGTCACGGTCACCCGTGACGTTCTCCTGTCCATTCAGCACCGCGCGATCACCGAGATCGACGGAGTCGCCGTCTGGGTCACCGCCTACGAGCGCGACGACGAGCCCGAGGACTGACCACCCACCCCCGGGCGGCCGGCACCCACCGGCCGCCCCGCACAGCCCCGCCGCACACACCCACCACGGAGACCCACATGCGCTACACCGTCACCCGCTACGACGGCACACCCGTCCAGCCCGGCGACGAGCTCACCGTCGACAGCAACCTGCCCGTCACCCTGGTCGACGTCGCCTCTCCGCCCTGGGGCGACGACGAAACCGGCCACTGGGAGACCGGCCGGATCCGCGTCCGCTACAGCTGGGGCGCGGTCGAGGAGATCGGCGACGTCCGCGCCGACGTCATCGTCCAGGAGCCCGCCGGGGGCGACCGGTGACCGACACCCCGCCGCCGACCAACGCCGACCTCAACGAGCGCGAACGCCGGCTCCGCGCCGACATCCAGGACGCCCGCAAGGCCTTGAACCTCGCCCGGGACCGGTTCGACCAGCTCTGCGAGGAACTGCTCGACCTGCGCTACGAGCGCCAGCAGCGGGCCGCCGCCCGCACCACGACCAGCTGACTACCGACCGAGGAGAACACCCACCATGCTGCGACTGATGGACTGGTTCTGCGGCGCCGGCGGCAGCAGCCAGGGCGCACACGCCGTCCCCGGCGTCGACGTCTCCCTCGCCGCGAACCACTGGCAGCGCGCCATCGAGTCCCACGCCGCGAACTTCCCCCAGACCGCCCATTACCGCGGCGACATCCGCGAGGCGCCCGTCGAGCGTTGGCCCGTCGCCGACATCTTCTGGGCTAGTCCCGAGTGCCCCCAGTGGTCCAACGCCCGCGGTAAGCGCCGCGACTTCGCCACCTCTCTGCAGGACGACCTGTTCGGCGAGAGCGCCCCGGCCGAGGAAGTCGAGCGCTCCCGCGCCCTCATGGAGGAAGTCCCCCTGTACTTGAGGGGCGTGCAGGACCGCGGCGGCCTGGTCCTCGCCGGCGTCGTCGAGAACGTCGTCGACGTCCGCGCCTGGGACCAGTTCGACCGGTGGCGCGGCGAGTTCCACAAACTCGGCTACTCCACCCGCCTGATCGCCCTCAACTCGATGCACGCCGACCCGCGCAGCACAGAACAGGCCCCGCAGTCCCGCAACCGCTTCTACATGGGCTACCTGCACCGCTCCGTCGGCCGCACCCCCGACTGGGACAAGTGGCTCCGGCCCCGGGCCTGGTGCCCGGACTGCGATCAGGTCGTCTCCGCCGTGCAGGTGTGGAAGCGCCCTGGCACCGACATGGGCTCCTACCGGCAGCAGTACGTCTACCGTTGCCCCCAGGTCACCTGCCGCAACCGGATAGTGGAGCCTGACGTCCTGCCGGCCGCTGCCGCGATCGACTGGTCCCTGCCCGGCCAGCGCATCGGGGACCGAGCCAAGCCCCTCGCCCCGAAGACCCTCGCCCGCATCGAGGCCGGTCTGCGAAAGTTCGCCCGCCCCATCCCCGGCGGCGACCAGCTCGTCCCGCCGCTGATGGTTCCCGTCGAGGGCCGTGACGGAAAGGAAGCCGGTACCGCCAACGACCCACTACGCACCCAGACCGCCCGCAACGAGACCGGCCTGGCGTGGCTGCCGTTCATCGCCGAGCTGCGCGGCGGCGGCTCCGTCGCCCGCCCCGTGCTGGAGGCGCTCGCCACCGTCACCGCGTCCGGCAATCACCACGGCCTGGTTGCTCCGGCCGGCACCAGCGAACACCTGCTGGTGCCCTACTACGGCAACGGCACGGCCCGCCGCGTCACCGACCCCATCGGCGCCCTCACCACCCGGGACCGGTACGCCCTGGTGTCCGGCGCTGTCGACCTCGACGACGCGCTGTTCCGGATGCTGGAGCCCCACGAGATCGGCCGGGGCATGGCATTCGCCCGCGACTACACCGTGCTCGGCAACAAGCGGGAGCGGGTGAGGCAGTACGGCAACGCCGTGACGCCGAACGTCTCCGAGGTCATCATCTGCGCCCTCGTCGAGGCGATCACCGGCGAGGACATCGAACGGTACGCGGCGGCGCCTGCGGCTGCGGCCTCCAGGGCCGCCGCGTGACCGTCAGCCCGTGGCTGGTCCTGGCCGGCGCCCTCCTCGGCGCCGGCCTCGGGACCATCCTCCTCGCCCTCCACCCCACCGGCCGCACCGACCAGCCACCCGACACCCGCCAGCAGGCCGAGGACAGCGGCCTCATCCCCAGACAAGGAACCACCACATGAGCCACCCCCAGATCGGCGAACCCCTCACCGCACCCGAACTCGACGTCCTCCGCCGCGGCGCCAACGGCCAGACCAACGCCACCATGGCTCGCGCCCTCCACGTCAGCGACTACACCATCAACTCCCGATGGAAGAGCATCTTCGACAAGCTCGGCGTCTCCAGCCGCGGCCACGCCATCGCCCTCGCCCTCCGCGTCGGCATCCTCAGACCCGGCGACGTCGACGCCTCCCGCTTCCTCAACGCCATCCGCGACCGGGCCCGCACCGCCGAAACCGCCCTGCAGACCATCCGCCAGCTCCACCGCCCGTCCGGCGACCCGGGACGCCAGGTCTGCCCCACCTGCAGCCGCCCCGGCCTCCTCGCCCCCTGGCCGTGCAAGACCGCCCGCGCACTCGACACCACGGAGGCAGCAGCATGACCAGCGCCTACCAGCATCAGCTCGTTCAGCAACTCCGCGCCGCCGAGGACGAACTCGGCCACCGCCGCCGACAGGTCGCCGAGCTGGCCGACGAGCTCACCGCCACCCGCGCCCGCGTCATCCGCAGCCGCACGGCCTGGTGGTCCGCCTGCCGTCGAGCCGCCGACTACCGCGCCAGCCTCGACCACACCATCGCCGCTGCCGAACGCGGCTCCGACGACCTCGCACGCATCGCCCACGACCAGCTGACCCGCGCCGAGCAGGCCGAGGTCTGCATCGCCGCCGTCCGGGCACTCGCCGCCGACATGCGCACCTGGTGCAGCCCGCACGGCATCGCCGTCGACTACGCCGACCGCATCGACGAGGTCCTCGACCGGACCACGCCTTGACCTGCCCCGACGACGAGTGGGACGACGACCTGTTCGCCGACCTCGACCCCGACGACTGGGAACCTCTCCCCGCCAGCCGACCCACCATCGACGTCATCCGCGGCATCGACGACTACCAGCCCAGGAGAGCCGCATGACCAACGACCAGCAGAAGCGGCCCAAGTCGATGCCTAGCGACGTGGCGTCCTGGCTGCAGTCGGAGCTGGACCGAGTGGAACAGATCGCCCAGGCGGCTGCCGTAGCGGACGGGCCGGTGTGGACCTACAACCCCGGTGACTACTGGATCATCTCGGGTTCGGGCGGCGGCCCGCTGGTGTACGACGAGGGCACGCCGACGGGTCCACAGGCGCGGCACATCTCGCTGTGGGACCCGCAGTCGGTGTTGCGCCGGGTGGCAGCCGACCGGCGGATCCTCGCCGAGCACAAGATAGTTCGGGTTCTTGGTTGGGCTGCGGACTGGCAGGATTCGTGCGCCATCTGCGGCTCTTTCCAGGTGCCATGCCGGACGGTGCGGCTGCTCGCCGAGGGCTACGGCTGGGAGGAACCGCAGTGAGCCGCGAACTCCGCCACGTCGAGGTGACCGTCACCGTCCTCGACTGTGAGCACCTTCCCGCCAAGGACGGCCAGCAGATGTACGCCGACGACGTCGTCCAGGAGATTCGAGACGTGATGGCTGCCGCGCTCACCGGCTGGTACGAGCAGCGCGGACACGACCTCCTCGCTTACGAACCCGACCTCTTGTAGGCGCCTTAGACGCGCCACCTCCGAGCCCGCCCCACAACACCCCGCACCGCGCACCAGGAGACCGGACATGCTCCCTGCCCCGATCGTCGACCGCCTCCGCACCCAGCTCGCCCAGGTGCCCGAGCTGATAACGCTCGCGCACCTCGCGCTCCTGCCCGGCTCCGGCCAGCGCGGGGCCCGCGTCTCCGGCGCCACCCGCACCGCCCCGCTCCCGTGCCGCGTGGACGTGCTCTCCCTCCTCGGCCCCACCGCGGCCACCGTTCACGACGACCACGGCGACCAGATCGCCGAGCCCAGCCTCGGCATCCTGCACGGCTGGTGCCAGGTCGTCCTTGAAGACCGACGCCGCGCCAACGACTGGACCGCCTGGACCCGTCTGCCCGGAAGCGATCACGAGGCCACCGTCAGCCTGGCCACCCGCTACCTGCTGTTCCACGCCGAGTTCGCCGCCACCCGCCCATACGCCCGTGAACTGGCCGACGAGGTCAGTGCCCTACACCGTCACCTCAACCGGGTCACCGGCTGGCCCATCGCCCCGACCCGGCATGCCCGGCAGGTCTGCCCCCGCTGCCAGCTCATGACCGTCACCGTCCGCCCGGACGGCATGCGGGAGTGCTCCGCCCTCGACTGCCGCGCCGTCCTCAGCACGCAGGAGTACACGGACCGCGCCGAGCAGGTCATCGCCGAACTCGCCGCGGCGTGACTTGCCAACCAGCGCCGGGCCAACCGCTGATGCGCCCTGATGCGCGGCGGATGCGCCGCAGGTCATCGGCATGACAACGGCCCCACCCGGATGCTCGGGTGGGGCCGTGATGCGTGGTGATACGTCAGGCGGTCGGAGGCTCGGGGACGGCTTTGGCGCTGACGACGGTGCGTTCGCGCAGCGGCGGGACTCCGCCAGCCTTGGCGACGCGGCCGACGTGCTGCCGCTCGTAGGGGACTATGCGGGTCACCTCGGATGGGCCAAGCGTGCGGGCCTTGAGTACGTCAACGATGCCGGCGTTGAGTGCCACGCGGGCTGCTTCGAGCTTGGCCTCGGCCTCCGTGTAGGCAGCACTGAGCTCGGCGAGCCGGTCGCGTGCCGCCTGTTGATCGTCAGTGCTGGTCATGCCCCGATGATGCCACGCCCTGTTCCTTCGCTGATAGAGCCGACACCTGCCACCTCGTGATGCATCTTGACGTTGCAACTTCATGATGCAAATATGAGTGAAGGCAGGCACCAGCGCCACCCCCAGGGGAGGAACCCGATGCGCGTCACCGCCAAGCTCCGCACCGCCCGCGACACCAACCGGGCCACCCAGTACGCCACCCTCAACGGCCGCTACCAGGCGATGCTCCAGCGAGGCGAGATCACCCGCACCGGCGACCACCTCGACCGCCTCGGCATCCAGCTTCCCGACGGCCAGCAGTCCTGGTACGGCCGGCACGTCGCCAAGGCCCACCGCACCACCACCGGCCACGACGCGCCCCGCGCTTGGGTCCAGCACCGCACCACCGGCCGCTGGATCGCCGTCCACGTCTACGCCCCCGACGCGCCCGCCCTCACCGCCGGCCTGTGGTCGTACAAGGCCACCCGCGCGGTCGTCACCGCCGCCGACCTCACGGAGGCCGCGTAGACCAACTTCGCCGCCCCGACCAGCCACCCGCACACCACCACAAAGGACACCCGCATGACGCCCGCCCTCGCCCTCGCCATGAACGTCACCGGCACGCTCCTCACCCTCGCCCCGCTCGACCCGGCCGACGTGCGGGCCGCCCGCCGCGCCATTGACCCCACCGCCCCGTACGAGCAGGACCCCGACGTGGCCGCCGACCTCGCCCTCATCCGGCGCACCACCGCCTGGCTGCCCACCTGGCAGCACTATGGCGCCGCCGAGTTGGACCGCCGCCTGCTGCTTGCCAGCGCCGCCGAGGACCGGCTCCTCGCCGCCTACGGCTACCTCGTTCCCACCACCGAGCAGCGCTACCAGCGTCGCACCCAGGCCCGCCTCGCCGCCGAGGCCATCCAGGCCACTGCCGACCTGGCGCACCCGCCCGCCGACTGCCCCCGTTGCCGCAGGTGGGAGGACTGTCCGGCGGCCGACCGCGCTCACCGTGACGCGATCCATGCCGACTGGGTCAACCGCTGGCACACCACCGCCTGACCCATCCCCGTGACCACCCCGCCCCGCTTCCCCGGAGCCCCTCCATGACCCGCCTCGCCCAGGCCACCCGCTACGTCGAGCACACCGTCAACGGCCGCACCCGGCTCGTACCCCAGGACTACACCGCACCCGCGGCGCCCCGCGACTGGGACCAGATCATCCTCGGCAGCATCACCACCGCCGCCATCGGAGTCGGCGCCGGCTGCATCGCCTGGTCCACCAGCAGCATCGGCACCCTGCTCTCCCAGGCCGCGCCCGCCCCCGTCGCCTACGGCGGCGCCGCCGTCTTCGACACCCTCTGGATCGCCTGCCTCGGCCTCGAATGGCTCGCCCGCTACGAGCCCGCCAAGGCCGCCGCCGCCCGCAGTGCCGGCCTGCTCTGCCTGACCATCGCCGTCGCCGCGCTCCTCGTCGAGGGATACACCGGCATGCACATGGCCGCAGGCATCGTCGGCGCCTTCATCTCCATCGGCGTCAAGCGGTTGTGGACCCTCGTCCTGGCCCGCCACGCCCGCCGCCTCGACCCGCTGACCCAGGCGTGGGTCGAGCAGGAGATGGACGAGGTCGGCGGACAGCTCGCCCTCGCCGGCATCAACCGGCGCCTCGCCCGCGACCGTGCCCAGATCGCCGCCCACTACGCCACCGTCGCCGACGACGGACCCGACCCGGACAAGCCCCGCGGGCAGCGTCCGGACAACATCGACCCGGTTGTCCGAGGCGCCATCCTCGCCGCCATCGCGACCATGCCCGGCGCGACCCCCAGCGAGATCGTCGATCAGCTCGTCCACGCCCGCATCACGACTGACGAGGACACTGTCCGGGCCGTGTCCGGACAGGCGGACAGCAGGTCAGCTACCCTGCATGACCTCGACGCCCGCCGCGAGTCGGACAGCCTCACGGACACTGTCCGGCACCTTGTCCGGAAGGGCGTCACCGACGACGACGCGCTCGTCACGCTCGTCCGCTACGTCCACGGCGACGACGTCAAGCCGGACACTGTCCGCCGCCTCGCACAACGCGTCGGTTGAAGAGACGCCCCGTGTCCGCACTGCTGTGGACGGTCCCCGCCGTGCTGGCCTACGCCGGCCTCTACCTCGCCGGGGACCACACCATCCGCCTCACCCTGCGCCTCACCGGCGCCTGCGCCATCGGCGCCCTCACGTTCGCCCTGATCCTCAGGAGCTGACCATGACCACCATCCCGCCCCCGCCGACCTACCCGCCCACCATCGGGCCGGCCGCCGTCGAGGAGCCCGAGGCCGTCGGCCTCACCAAGACCACCAACGCCGAGACCGAGCCCGCCCCGACGGCTGCCGAGCCGCTCGACTGGAACGCCATCGCCGACCGCCTGGGCCACACCATCGGCACCCTGATCAGCGAAACCTCGGAGGAGCGTGAGGCCCGCATTCAGGCCGATCGCGAGGCCCGATACGCGGCTGCGGGGGAGACCGACTCACAGCGGAAAGCCCGCCACAAGCGGGAGGCGATCGCCCGCAAGCGCAAGGCCTCCGCGCTGCGACACCAGGACGGCACCGAGCGCGCCAAGCGATTCCGTCGCTGGTGCATTGTCACCGCCATGTCCGCCTCAGCCGGATACGCCGTCGGCCTGGTCCAGCTCGTCGCCCACCTACCGCTACCCGTCGGCACCGCAGCCCTCATTGGTGGCTGGGCCCTGGACCTGCGCGTGCGCGGCCTCGTCATCGACAGGCGTGGACAGGGCCGCGGCCCCACCCGAGTCACCGCGGTCCGAGGCGCGGCACCCCTCATCCTCCTGACGATCGCGCGCATCCCCGTCGCCTCCGCTCTGACCGGCGTTCTGCACGCCGACGCCCTCCTCAACGTCGTCCATCTCTCGCACTGACAGGAGCACCTTTCATGGACGGGCTCGTAAGCCTCGGCGCCGGCGGCGCCGCACTGGTCGGCTCCTTCGCCCTGCTCGCGGGCGTCAGGGGCAACAACAAGCTCAAGATCGACAAGGAGGACGTGCCGTACTGGTCGTTCAGCATCGGTCTCATCGCCGCCGCCGGAGGCACCGCATTCGACGGAATCCCCGAAGTCGGAAACCAGTTCAACCAGGCATTCCAGCAGGCCCACGGCCTCGGCGAGTGGAAGGTCGGTGCCACCGCCGCCGTCCTCACGATCGCCATCTTCGGCCTCAAGGCGCGGCCCTGGAAGGACGTCCCGCTCGGCGCCATCGCCCCGACCGTGTTCACCGCTGCCGGCGGCCTGTGGGCGCTGCCTGTCACGATCTTCGGTGCGCTCCTTCGCGCCCTGGTCGGCGCCTGATGGCCAGCCGCACCGTCGCAGGGATCATGGTCCCGGTCAGGGCCGTCCTCGACGGATCGCCCGTCCTCGCCCGCCGGTTGGTCGCCCCGGCCGTCGAACGCCGAGCCACTGCAGCAGAGGAAGGCGCCAAGGCCGACAAGGCGAAGGCCGACGCCCGAGTCGCGCAGTTGGCCAAGCTGACCGGCGCCGCCCGAGAGGCCGCCCAGAAGGCCCACGCCGACGAAGACCGGACCGTCCACAAGGAGCGCTGGAGCAAGCGGGCCGACGCCGTCGGGGCCGCGGTCGTGGTCGCCCTTATCGGAGGCCCCGTCACCTGGTCCGTGGTCGGCCCGTGGGTACCCGCCGCTGTCTGGTCCGGCCTCGGCCTGTGGGGCATCGCCGCGATGATGCACGCCCCTCGGGCCGGGGAGGAGGTTCCGGCCCCCGAGCAACGCGAGACCACCGCGCCGGCCGCCCCCGCCACTGCCCCGGAGGACGACGGCGAGTGGATCCAGGACTCGCCCGACGAGGCCGTCCTGTGGGCCCTTATCCGGCACACCGCCGGCCTCACCAAGCAGGGCACTGCCGCCCACCTCCAGGCCATCCTCGAAGAGGCCCGCAAACGCGGCGAGATGACCGACTGGACGGTCTCCGATCTGGCCGAGGAACTGGCCTCCTACAGGGTGCCCGTGGTGGAGCAGAAGAAGCTCACGATCGGGGGGCGCCAGTACAACCGTGCGGCGGTTCTCCTCGCTGCCCTCCCCGAGGCCGACCCGGCGCCCGTCCCGGCCATCGTCCAGGGCGCCGCGTGAGCCGTGTCCCCCGAGCCGCCCGCGCTCCACCCCATGGCCGCCAAGTAGGCGGTAGGAACCGCAGGTCAGAGCACGCCTACCGCCCGCCCTACCAGGCCCAACTACCCCAGAGCTACCGACAGGAGAGCCCAGATGACCAAGGACGAAGCGATCACCCGGGCCGCCCGCGAGGTCCTTGCCCACGGCGGACCCGCCTGCCTCACCGACCCGCACATCGCGCTCCGCGCCATGGACGACGCGATGGCCCTCGGCGCCACCGAGGACGACATCAAGGCCGAGATGCGCCGCCAGCGCGAGGCGAGCGGGCAGTGACCGACCCCCGCCGAGACGACGACCAGCGCACCCAACGACTCCTCGTCGACATTCGGTTCGGCACCGACACCGACAGCATCCCCGCCGAGTTCGCCGAGCTGATCAAGAACGCGCTCACCGAGGGCTACGCCGGCCGCTACGACGGCACCTACCCGCCCCCCGGCCACACCTACCCGGAGGTCCGACCGTGAAGACCATCGACCAGCAGCTCGACGCCGCCGAGGCCAAGCTCACCGAGCTGCAACAGCGGTTCGTCGAGTGCGACTTCGACGCCGACGAGCGCGGCCGAATCTACGACCAGATCGTCGCCACCCGCCGCGAGATCGACCGCCTGTCCACCCTCCAGCCGACCACATGACCACGCCCCGGGGCGGCCGTCCAGCCTGCCAGCACAGCCGGCCGCCCCGGGCCCTCCACCACCCACCAGAGCAGCAGAGGAGAGCCCATCATGGCCTACGCCAACGGCGACGCCCAGCAGCCCCAGCCGCAGCCCGAACCGCGCGTCGTCGAGCGCGGAGGCGGCATCAGCATCCACTGGCCCCAGCCCGCGCCCCAGCCCCCGGCCGAACCCACCAGTTGACCAACCCGCCCGCCCCGCTCGATCGACGGGGCGGGCCTTCCCGCGAGAGGATGAGGTATGAGTCACCGTCCCTTCCCCGACCGCAACCGGGCTCTCCACCAGCTGTGGCGACACCGGCCGAACAGGGCTGCGACTGCTGGCATAACCGTCAGCCTCGAAACTGACGTGAGCCCATTCCTTGCTGCGATTCAGCAGGTCCAAGCCGACATGATGTTCGGATGGCACCCGGACCTCCAGGAGGCCGACGGCACGCTGGACAACCTGTATCCGGAGATGAACGAATGACCGCCGACCTGGTGACGTTCCTCCGCGCCCGCCTCGACGAGGACGAGAGGGCTGCGGTCGATACCCTCACGCCAGCAGCTAACATCGGCCGCTTCCGAGGGAAGCCAGTCCAGCGATGGCAGGTGACGCTGAACGGGCGAGGCCTCATAGACGCCGATGGCGGCAGAAGCCGGGCGAGGGATGTCTATCCGGCCGAGGCGCAACACGTCGCCCGACACGACCCGGCCCGGGTACTGGCCGAGGTCGACGCCAAGCGGCGCATCATCGACGAGTGCGAGGGCGCGGTGAACCACGACAGCCGCGGCATGCTGTCGATGGCCGACAGCATCCTCAGCCTGCTCGCCCTGCCGTACCGCGACCACCCCGACTACCGGCCCGAGTGGGCACCCGACGCCTGATCGGTCATGCCGCTTGCGCATGATCGGCGCCCGTCCTAACCTAAAACGCAGCAGGTAGCCCCTGCCCAGAAACAACCCGAAGGCCCCGTCAGCATCGCTGCGGGGCCTTCGCCGTCAGATTTCCGGACCGTGTCGCTGGCTCTCCCCGCGTCAGGGTGACCCGGCGAGGCGACGGAGCGGGTACCGAAAGGCCCGCACGGCCCCGGTGTTGACGCACCCGGGGCCGTTCTGCTTCCCCGGGGAGGTGCCGTGCCCGTCTACCCGAACCCACCGCTCACCGACATCAGACCGGACGACCTCGCCGACCGAGTCGGCACCGCCGCCGCGTTCGGCGTCAGCGAGAGCACCGTGAAGTGGTGGGTCCACACCGGTCTCATCGAAGCACTGCCGATCCCCGGCGGCCCGCAGCTGTACCACTTGCCGACCGCCGCCCGCGCCGAGTACCGCGCCTGGCAGCACGGCGCCGACCGGGCCGCACGCGGCGGACGCCGACCCGGCTGGCGACCCGGACAGGTCGCCGCCTAACCCTCCCCTCGCCTTCACCGATCAGGAGACGCCCATGTCGCTCGCCGACGACTACCACGCCCTCGCCGCCCGCCTCCGCGCCGAGGGCCACCACCTCGCCGACGAGGCCCACCGCCTCTGGGAGCGCCTCCGCGGTGACGAGGGCGCGTTCGTGACCGAGGTCGGCGCCGACGCCCACAAGGTGGCGATCGACGCGGGCCCCGTCGTGGCCGAGGTCAAGGCCGACGCCGCATCCATCGGCGAGGACGTCGCCCAGGAGGCCAAGGCCATGACCGCCGAGGCCGCCGACGCCGTCAAGACCACGGTGGCCGACATCGCAAAGCCCAGCCCGCAGGCCTGACCAAGGTGAGGTGAGCCCATGGTCGCTCGCCGACTACCCGCCAACCGCCGCGACGCCCACCAAGTCCAGCTCGCTGAACGCCGACGCGACGCCGTTCGACTCCGCATCGCTGGCAAGACGTGGCAGGAGATTGCCGACCTACTCGGCTACGACTCCAAAGGCGGCGCCTGCAAAGACGTCAGCCGTGCCTTGCAGAAGGCGGTCACGGACCTCGCCCTGCCGCTGGAGGAGTACCGGCAGCTCGAACTCGACCGGCTCGACGCCATGCAAGACGCCCTCTGGCCGAAGGTCCTCGACGGCGACACCCGGGCCATCGACACCGCCCTCCGCCTCATGGACCGCCGCGCCAAGCTCCTCGGACTCGACGCGCCGACCCGCACCGAGGGGGTGCTGAGCCTCGATGTCATCGACGCCAGCATCGCCCAACTCACAGCCCAGGTCGACGCTGCTCGAACACAAGCTGAACCGGCTGACTGAGCTCCGCCGGCTGATCGCCGAGCGGGACCGGTTGAACGCGGAACGCCTCCGCAACGTCGACGTGTTCGCTCTCCTCGGCTACGAACCGACCGCCCGGCAGCGAGAGTTCCACGACGCCACCGAGTTCGACGTCCTCTACGGCGGTGCGGCCGGCGGCGGCAAGACCCGCGCACTGCTGATGGAGGGGATCAGGGCCTGCGTTCGCTACCCCGGTCTGCGGGTCGGCGCGTTCCGCCGCACCTACCCGGAGCTGAAGGAGAGCCTGCTCGCCGAACTTGCCCAGGCCGAGTACGCCGTAGCACTCGGCGCCGTGTGGAACGCCAGCGAGTACGAACTGCGCTTCCCCAACCGCAGCATCCTGATGTTCCGGTACGCCGAGTCCCTCAAGGACGCTACCCGCCGCCAGGGCGGCCAGTACCAGCTCGTCCTCTTCGACGAGCGGACCCTCACCTCACCGGACGTCTGCGCGTTCCTGGAGAGCCGCGTGCGGTCCGGCCGGGCGGACGTTCCGGTGCTCGGCATCCGGTCGGGCACCAACCCCGGCGGCCCCGGCCACGGCACTGTGAAGGCCCGCTACATCGACTCGACCGCCTACGGCACCAAGGTCATCACCGACCAGCGCGGACGGAAGGTCCGCTTCATCCCGTCCAAGCTCGCGGACAACCCGCACGTCAACGCCGAATACGCCGACGACCTGCGGAACCTCCCCGAACAGCTCCGCAAAGCCTTCCTCGACGGGGACTGGGACAGCTTCATGGGCCAGGCCTTCGCCGAGTGGTCCCACGACCGGCACACCCTCGACCCGATCACCATCCCCGCCGAGTGGCGGCGCGTCATGGGCATCGACTGGGGCTACGCGGCCCCGTGGGCGGCTCTGTGGCTCGCTGTCGACGAGGACGGCCGCGTCTGGGTGTACCGGGAGCTGTACCAGCGGCAGGTCGGAGAACAGCAGCAGGCCGAACGGATCCTCGCGACCGAGGCCGGCGAGACCGTCGGACCGCGGTGGGCGGACGACGCGATGTGGGCCACCCGCGGCGACGCCAAGCCCATCGCCCGCGTCTACGCAGACCACGGCGTCCACCTCACCGAGGCCGGCAAAGGCGGCCGAGTCGCCGGCTGGCAGCGCCTACGCTCCTACCTCGCCGACGGCCCCGCCTGCCCGCACCACCGCGCCCAGGGCTGGGACACCTGCCCGCGCCTCCACGTCCTACGGACCTGCGAGAACCTGATCCGCGAGATCCCCGCCCTCCCCTTCGCCACCAGCGGCGACCCCGAGGACGTCGACAGCACCGCCTCCGACCACGCCGCCGACGCCCTCAGGTACGCACTGATCAACCTTGGCAGCGGACCGAAGTTCCCAGTCTTCGACGAACCCGCGCCGCACCCAGCAGCAGAGACGCTGAAGGCGCCGTTCGCCAGCGTGTTCGCCCACCAGCCAGCGCCCGACGATCCCGACCACGACGACGACGTTCCCGAGCGTGGGGCGGTGAGGAGGTCCCCGTGGGCTTCTGGTCCCGCCTGACCGGCCGCGATGTTGCCGAGGCCGCAACCACCACGCCGGCTCCGGCCGCCCCGGCGCCGAAGGAAGTCGCCCGCCGCGGCTACGAGTACGGCATCCCACGCGGCGGCACGACCGAGAACAACCAGGGCGGCGGCGACCTCGGCAACGATCGGCGCGAGCTCCTTCAGCAGCTCTACCAGGTCTACAACACCTGCACCTGGGCGTCGGCCTGTGTGGACGCGATCGCGCGCACCGTCACTGCCGGCGGCCTGTACATCGACTGGGCCAGCGACGACCTGGAGGGCTCCAAGAAGGCGCCGTCCCGGCCGGCCAACGTCCAGCGGTTGCAGCAGCTGATCGACTACTGCAACCCGTACGAGGACATGCGGCAGCTGTTGCGCGGAGCTGTCACCGACCTTGAGGTAGCCGCCGATGCCTATATCGAGGTCGTGTGGTTCCTCGGCGAGCCGATCGCCCTGTACTCCCTCGACGCCGCGTCGATGCGGATCATCTCCGACCCTCACGGCCAGGTCACGCAGTTCGTGCAGGTCACCGAGGACGGCCAGAAGGCCTACTTCGAGCCACACGAGATCATCCACATCACCATGGACACCCCGCGGTCCGGCCTCCACGGAACCAGCCCGACGGAGAAGGCGCTGCTGCCGATCACGACGTGGCTTTACGCGTCCGGTCTGCTCAAGGAAACGATGCGCAAGGGCGACCCGCCGCTGCTGCACATCGACATGCCCGAGAGCATGAGCGAGAACGCGATCAAGCGGTGGCTGCAGCAGTTCCGGGTGAGGATCCTCGGCCCGAAGAACAAGGGCGAGCCGATCGTCACATCCGGCGGTGCGCACGTCACTGAGCTGCAGCCCTCCCGCGTCCCCGACCTGCACGCCACCAAGGACCAGGCGCGTGACGAGATCCTCTCCGAGTACGGCGTCCCGCCAGCACAGGTCGGCGTGATCGAGTCCGGCAACCTCGGCGGCGGTACCGGTGACAGCCAACGCAAGATGTTCATGACGAACACCTGCGGGCCCGTCGCAGGGCTGATCCTGGAGAAGCTCAACTTCCACCTGACCAAGCAGGGATTCGGCATCGAGGGCTGGACGCTGAAGCTCCGCGAGGTCGACATGCGCGACTCGCTACAGGTCGAACAGATCCGCGACCTGCGGATCCGCAACGGCCTGTGGCTCCTCAACCGCGGCCGAGCCGACATCGGCGAGCCGCCGGTCGAGGGCGGCGACGATGCCGTCCTGATCGACCGCCAGAACCTGGTCCTCTGGAAGGACATCGCCGTCATGTCCAAGGCGATCATCGCCAAGGCCGCGGCCCCTGGACTCCAGGCCGGCGCGCTGATCGACGGCATCGACATGAAGCCCGAACCCGATCCGCAGCCCGTGCCGCCGGAACTCGCCGCCCATGCTGCGGCGATGGCCGACGGCCAGCGTCCGGCGCCCGGACAGCCAGCCGTACCGCCGGGCCCGACCGCTGAGGCGTACGACTGGCAGACCTACTACGAGGCGATGACCGGCAGCGGCGGGGAGGAGCCCGATGAGTTCTCCTCCCGACTCCGGCGTGCTCTCGCAGCCGCCTGATCCGCCCGGCCCGACCAGCGACCGGCCCGAGCCGCCCCGCGAAGGCGACCGCCAGGCACCCGGCGGGGCACTCGCCGCCGCCGGCGCCTGGCCACTGATCCGCAAGCAGATCTTCTGAGGAGCAGTCGCATGTCCCATCTCTCCCCGACCATTGGCCGCATCGTCCACTACCGCCTCGCCGAGCACGACGTCAGCCAGATCCGCGCGCTCCCCACCGTCCACCTCAACCCGGTCCAGGCCGGGCAGGTCTACCCGGCCGTCATCGTTCGGGCCTGGGGCAACCGGCCCGACTCAGCGGTCAATCTCCAGGTGCTGCTGGACGGCCAGGCCCAGCTGTGGGTCACCTCCCGCACCGCGGGCGACGACAACGGCACCTGGTTGTGGCCGCCCCGCGCGTGACCGACCGGCTGCCGACGCTCCCTCTCGCCGCGCTGGAGGGCGTGTGGGCGGCGGTTTACCGGCACCGGGACCGGCTGGAGGCTGCTGCTGCCGAGCAGGTCCTGGCCGCGTGGCGCCTGCTGGCCGCCGACCTGGACCTGACGGCCGTCATGACGGCCCTGCGCCAGCAACTCGGCGAGGCCAGCCCGGCGGCCGAGCGGCGCCGCCACGTCCAGCAGGTCACCGCAGCGGCGGTCCTCGCGCAGCTCGCCGCGCTGACGCGGCGCCCCGCATGGGCCGCATTGATCGCCGCGCTCACCGCGATCCTGCGCCAAGGCCGCGCGGCCGGACGCCACGCCGGGCACGCCGTCATGGACGACGACCCCGACCAACTCGCCGACGATGACGGCGAAGTGCCAGACGACGGCGACCCGGCCGAGGACACCGCCGCCGCCTACACCGTCACCGCCGCCGCCCTGCGCGGCACCGCACAGACCATCGCCGGCACCCTCCTCTCCGGGGTCGAGCAGGGGGACGACGAGCGGGCGATGCAAGGCCAGGCCGACGCCAGCCTCACCGCCGGCACGGCCTGGTCCCTAGCCGCCGTCACCGCGTCGGCAGCCGCATTCACGACCGGCTTGGTCGATGCCTACCTGCGTCGCGGTGTCCAGCAGCTCGACTACGTGACCGCCGGGGACGGCCGCGTGTGCCCCACCTGCTCGAACGCCGAGGACCGCAGCCCCTGGCCGGCCAACTCGGCGCCCCTGCCCCCGCTGCACCCGCGCTGCCGCTGCACCCTCCAACCCACCCGCGCCACCTGACCGGAGGCCACCATGGCACGCGCACCGCTGGTCACCTCCCAGCCTCCCGACCCGACGGTCGTGTACGTCACCGGCCCGCAGGCCATCTCGGCCAGCGGCGACTCCGGCGCGCTCAACACCTCCGGCATCGCGGCTGCCCTGCTGTCGGTGTTCGTGGCTGGCGCCACCGGCACCACCCCGAGCTTGGCCGTCTACTTCGACGTGCAGGACGCCGCGGGCCAGTGGATCACCACTGCGACCCTCACCGCGATCACCTCCGGCCCCAACTTCGCGTTCGCCGAGATCGGCCCCGGCTCCGGCGGCTACCTGATCACCGGCACCGGCCGTGTCCGGTGGGTCGTTTCCGGCACCACCCCGAGCTTCACCGGGGTCACGATGTCGCTGATCGGGAGGTGACGGTGGCAGCCATCGCCACGATCCGGGGCACGGCTATCGCGCCGGGGGTCTCCCGCAACGGCCGCCTGTACACCGCTGAACTGCTCGGCCGGGCCGTCGAGCGGGCCAACGCCGCGATCGCCCGCGGCGAACCGCACACGATGCTGACCCACCACGGCGCCGAGGACGACTCCACCCGCATCGTCGGCCGCGTCACCTCCCTCACCCAGCGCGAGGACGGCTCCGTCGCGTTCGAGGCGGAGATCGCCGACACCGCGCACGGCCGCGACATCGCCGCCCTCGTCACCGGCGACGAGCCGTTTCTCGACGGCGTCAGCATCCGCGGAGCCTGGCGTGGCCTCGTCCGCCGTGAGAAGCACGAGGACCGCACGGTCGAGACCGCCGATGACCTCGACCTGTTCGGCCTCGACTTCACGAAGACGCCCGGCGTACTGGCCGCCCGGATCGAACGCGGCGCGACCCCGACCGAGTCCAGCGAGCCTGGACGGCTCGTCTACGAGTCCGTTGCCGAGGCCACCGCAGCCAAGGTCAAAACCCCATACGGCGCCGTACGGTACGCCGACCCCGGCTACCGGGACAGCGTCAAGCGGTACCCGATCGACACCGTCAAGCACGCCCGCGCCGCCTGGTCCTACATCAACAAGGCCTCCAACGCCGCCGGCTACACCCCCCAGCAGCTCAAGCGGATCCGCTCGCGCATCAAAGCGGCCCTCAAGCGATTCGGAGTGACCGTGTCCGAGACGACCAGCTTCGGCGACGTGACCGAGTTCTACGGGGACGAGGCCGCAGGCACGGCTGGCGGGTTCTGCATCGACGCCTACAACGGCCCTATCAGCGTGACCGTCCGCGGCTGCGGCATCGACCCGGCCGAACTGCGGGTCATAGCCGCAGCCGCCATGGACGCCGCCGTCGACGCCCTGCAGTGCCTCGACCCGGACATGGACGCCGACATCGACATCCCCGGCGCCCCGAACGCCGACAGCGACGGCGACGTGGAGACCCGACGCCCGGACGACGACCAGATGGAGACCGCGCCCGCCCCGCCCCTCGCCGAAACCGCCCCGAGCCAGCCGGCCGGGGAGCCCGCCACCACCCTGGAGGTGCCCGCCGTGAGCGAGCAGCCCACTCCGGCCGCCGAGACGGCCGCCACCCCCACCCCGACCATCACCCTGACCCAGGAGCAGTTCCAGCAGCTCCTCAACCGAACCACCGCGGCCCCAGCCACCGAGACGGCGCCCCCGCCGCCGGTCGAGGAGACCGAGGCCCAGCGCGTCGAGCGGCTCGTCGCCGAAGGCATCGCCGCCCAGCGCGAGCAGATGCTGGAGTCCCTGCGCAACGAGGTCCGTCAGCAGGGCCCCGCCCGCAAGGGCATGCGCACCGAGACGCCCGGCGGCCCGGCCGTCGGCGAGAGCGCCGACCAGCGCCCGGACGAGGAGATCCGCCGCGAGCGCAACCAGGCCCTCCTCAGCTGGGTCTCGAACGGCCGCTACTCCCTCGACGACTAACCCTCGTCGCACCTCAGGCTTTCTGACCGCCACCCGCAGCCGGGTGGTGCCGGCCACGGCAGGAATGGTCACCGCCCCCGCAGCGCCCAGCGCCGGGGGCTTTCTCATGCCCATCTCCCCGCCATGGAGGCACCCCCATGTCTGCCGAGCTCCGCGAGGCACTGACCGCGGCTGGCGCATCCGCGCTTGTCCCGAAGGTCATCGACCCGAACCTGTTCGAGCTCCTCCAGCGGTACTCGCCGCTGATCGAGTCCCTGCCCAGCCAGAAGATCAACACCACCACGTACTACTTCAACACCCGCAACCAGCTCAGCAGCGGCGGCGCGGTCACCGACGGCGGCGCCCGCCAGGTCAGCGTCGGCAACTACGTCCAGAGTTCGTTCACCGTCAAGAACCTCCAGGTGGTCGGCGCCGTCACCGGCTTCGCCGAGGAGGTCACCGCCGACGTCATCGGAGACCTGCGAGCCCGAGAGATCATGGGCGCCATCCGCAGCCTGCGTTGGGATACCGAGCAGATGCTCGTCGCCGGCAACGCCGGCGCGACCCAGTACGGCCCGTACCCGCAGTTCGACGGCCTCGCCTCCCTGATCAACACGTTCTCCGGCGGCAACAACGCCGGCCAGAACGCCATCGACGCAGCCGGCGCCAACATCTCCATCAGCCTGCTCAACCAGCTCATGGACCTCGTGGAGACCTACACCGCCGAGCAGGTCACCAACAACGACTGGATGCTCGTCATGAGCTCCACCGCCGAAGGCGCACTGGCGTCGCTGCTGACCAACCAGCAGCGGTTCGTCGACAAGGTCGAGATCGTGCCCGGCCTGGTCGTGCCGTCGTACCGCAACACGCCGATCGTCCGGTCCTCGTACCTGGGCACCCGAGGCAATGCCATGGGCACCGTCACCGGCAGCACCGCCACCACCGGCGGCACCCTCGCCGCGGGCACCTACAAGTACGTGGTCGCCCCGGTGATGTCGCGCCAGGGCGAGGCCGCCGCCTCCAGCGAGGTGTCCGTGACCACGACCGGCTCGACCAGCACCATCACCCTGTCGTTCTCCACCCCGTCGGGCTTCCAGTCCAGCTCGCCGCAGCACTACATGGTCTACCGGACCGCCCTCGGCGGGGCGACCGGCACCGAGACCCTGCTGGGCGTCGTGGATGCCACCGTGGGCCTGCAGGCCGATGGCGTCACCCCGATCCTGACCACCAGCATCGTCGACACTGGCGCGACCCTCGTGCCGCAGAACGGTTCGACGGTCCCGGCCCAGTCCCCGGCCGCGTACGTCGGCACCAACACGGGCCTCAAGCCGCGGTCGGTGGGCTACGAGGACATCTACCTGATGTCCCGCGACCGGAACAACATCCTCCGGCCGTACGTGCGTGACATCCAGCCCAAGGATGTCTACCCGACCACCAGCAGCCCCGACTCGATGCCGTTCGCGGTCGTGTCCGACACCTGCCTCGCGGTCCGTGGCCCGCAGTGGGTCGGCCGCCTCGCCCGAGTCGCCCCGACCCTGTAACAGCCCCTACCGGGCTGGCCGTCGCGCCTACTCCACGCGACGGCCAGGCCGCCACGCCTCCAGGAGCCATTGTGTTCGTTACCAAGAAGGGGCCGGGCGGCAGCTCGCACGGCTACCAGTGGCCGAAGGGCGGCGAGTGGGTCGAGATGCCTGCGGACCACGCCCACGAGCTCGTCACCATTTCCCCCAGCGAGTTCGAGGCGCTGCCCGAACTCCCGAAGGGCGCCAAGGCCTACGTGGCACCAGCCCCGCTGGCCGAGAGCGTCGTGGAGGAGTAGCCGATGACCGCGGACACGCCAACTCCGCTCGCGACGTTCGCGCAGCTCCAGGAGGGCGCATTCGCGGATCTCGTACGCTCCTACGCCTCCTCCCAGGTGCAGCAGGACTTGATGATCGAGGCGACCCGCCTCTGTGAGCGGGCGGCCGGGCGCCGACTCGCCCCGTTCACCAACCTCACGGAGACCGAGCGGTCCACCGGCATCGATCCGGACGAGTACATCGACGCCGGGAACGTACCGCTCGACCTGGCCGGCACGTTGGGCCGCTCCTACTCCTACGCCATGGGCACCACCAGCCTCGTCCGACACGGCTGGCTGCAGCAGTTCGCCCCGCACTACCCGGAGTACTGGTCGTACAACCTGCAGTCGATCACCATCCACCGGTCCTACGGCGGCGACCAGGTCGTGAACCTGGCCAACGTCCGCGGCCCGGACCCGGACACCGGCCACATCTGGTACCCGATCGGGACTTTCCTCCCGATCGGCAGCTTCGTGACGTACGTGTACGGCGGCGGCTACGCCACCGTCCCGGCCGACCTCGTGCGGGCCTGCAAGTACATGGCGGCCTCGATCGCCGTCCGGGAGTTGGACCCGACGATGGCCGGCCACGGACACGACCCGGACATCCTCGCCGCAGACGCACACGCCATCTGCGCCGACTACCAGGGCTGATCGGTCATGTGGGGCACTCCACAGCCATCGCCGGCCCGGCAGTCGGTGAAGCGGCACCTGTCCGCTGCGACCAAGGCCAAGATCAGCGCTCGCATGAAGGGCCGGAAGCGGCCTCACCGCGGGCACGCACTCTCGTCGGCTACCCGCGCCAAGCTCAGCGCCAAGCTCAAGGGCCGCCATCACGCCGGCCACCGGATGTCGGCCACAGCCAGAGCGAAGATCGCAGCCAAGCTGAAGGGCCGGCACCACCCTGGTCACAAGCTGTCCGCCTCCGCGAAGGCCAAGCTCAGCGCGAAGCTGAAGGGCAAGCACCACCCGGGCCACAAGATGTCGGCGGCGGCGAAGGCCAAGATGTCGGCACGGCTCAAGGGGAAGCACCACACCCTGTCGGCTGCCGCTCGGGCCAAGCTGAAGGGCAAGCACAAGCCCCTCAGCGCTGCTGCCCGCGCGAAGCTCTCGGCGCGGATGAAGGGCCGCAAGCGCACGGGACCTCACCGCAAGCTGAGCCCGGCCGCACGGGCCAAACTGAGCGCGAGGATGCGCGGTCGCCACCACAAGCCAGGCCACCGTAAGCCGATGTCCGCCGCCGCGAAGGCCAAGATGTCCGCTCGAATGCGCGGCCGGCATCACCGCGGGCACCCGGTGTCTGCTGCAGCCCGCGCCAAGGCCGCGGCGACCAGGCGTGCTCACCCCCGTAAGCAGACCAGGAGGCGCCGGTGAGCACTGCCGATGCCGTGGCCCGCGAGACCGCGTGGCTCAACGCCTTCGGGGACGGGCTGCCGTCCCTGACAGCCGCGCACGGCGGTCCTTGGGACGTCATCCAGGCGTACATGCCCCGCACCCCGGCGACCGCAAAGAAGCAGCTCTACGTCCTGCGGCGTCGGCTCACCGAGAACCGGATCGCTGCCCCGCGTAAGATCGACACCCACCAGTTCCATCTCAGCTTGTGGTGGCCGATTGGCGCCACGACCATCGCCAGCGGGATCGCCGAGACCGAGCAGGCCAACCTCGACGCCGCGGTCGACCTCCTGCTCCAGCGGATCCGCGGCTTCGCGACCGACCACTCCCATGGCGGCCGGTTCCTGGCCGTCGCGGAGGCCCCGGTCGGCGCGGAGATCGTCGTCGAGTACGGCGACCCGGTCCACGGCATCACCGTGGCTGGTGCGCTGACGGCAACTGTCACCTACTCCGCTGACGACGCGGATTTCACGGCCTGACCCGCCACCCCCACCGCCCCCGGCCCCCGGCATCGCACGGGGGCCTTCGTCATTCCCGGAGGCCCTCCGTGCCTGACACGGCCCCCTACCTGCAGCGCAATCCCGGGTCGGATCCGGTGGACGTGCCCGCGATCCCGGCGACCGTCGGCCCCGGCGAGTCCGTGGCCTGGCACATCCCGATCGCTGGTTTCGAGCCCGTCCCCGAGGACGCCCCCTCCCCAGAGCCTGCCGCCCCCGTGCCGGACGCCCCGGCCAAGACCACCCGGGCCCGGACCGCCGCGGCCGGCGAGGAGTAGACCATGACCCAGCTCGCCCGCTTCGGCACCCTCGGCCTCGCCAAGGAGACGACGGCCGGCACGTACGTGGCGCCCGCCGTCGGTATCCCGTACACCGGCTCGTCCGGCTTCGAGGACATGATCGCCCAGATCAAGGACGAGAGCATCAGGGGTAACGACACTGCCCTGCAAGGCTCGTACGCCGGTCCGGCGCACGCGGAGTGGACCATCGACTGCCTGGCCTACCCCGACCTCGTCGGTCATTTCCTCGCGGCGACGATCGGCCCGGACACCGTCACCGCCGGGACGAGCACCACCCTGTCCGCCTCCACCACCATCGGGGCGACGGCGATCCAGACCGCGGTGTCGCTTGCCGCCGGAACGGTCGTCAAGATCGGGACCGGCGCGGCGATCGAGTACGCGATCACCGACGGCGCCGCAACCGGCACCGGCCCCTACACCAGCAACGTCACCACCGTGCTGGGCAAGACGGGCGTGAACCGTGTGGGCCTCGCGTCCGCGCACTCCTCGTTGGACCCTGTCCTCGGGGCGACGACCCACACGTTCAAGCAAAGCACGAGCCCGCTCCCGACGTACTCGCTGACCTACTACGACACGGTCAGCTACGTCAGCTGCTCGTGGGCCCGGTTCTCCGAGCTGCAGATCAAGATCGACCCGAAGGGCGCGGTGACCCTGTCTACCAAGGCCACCTCCTTCCCGTCGGTTGCGGCTTCGACGGTCAGCGAGACCTACTCCAGCTACGACCCCCTGCTCGGCTGGTCTTGGACCCTCACCAACGCCGGTGCCTCCAGCACCCGCGGCAAGTCCCTGGATGCGACGATCAAGCGCGCCGTCGAGGCGATCGAGTCCTCCGACGGCACGCAGGTTCCGCGTGAAGTGTTCGCTGGCGCGCTGGAGTATGACGCCACGCTGAAGGCGATCTTCGAGAACAGTACCGACCTGGCACTGTTCCTCAACAACAGCCAGCTGCCGCTGACCGCGAGCGTGCAGCAGCCACTGACCCGAGGCGGCCAGTCCCTGACGCTGACCGCCTCCAAGACGGTCTGGCACAAGGGCAAGCGCGACATGTCCGGCAGCTACGCGCAGGCGGACTTCTCGATCAGCGGCGTTTGGAACAGCACGGACGGCGGCGCGGTGCAGGCGACGTTGCTGAACTGGCAGGTCACCGCCTACTGATGGCGGTTCCTCGAACGTCCCGGCGCGGCCCGGGCGCGCGAGCGTTGAGGGCGCGGGGACGCGTCCACGCCGCGCCGGGACCCCCTCCCCAACCCCCTCAAGGAGTACAGATGGCTGGCTACGCCAACCGCGTCATTCGGCTCAGCTTCCCCGAACTGTCCGAACCCGGCGACGACATCCACATCGTCATGCGCAACCCGAAGACGGTTCCGGCCCAGGAGCTGATGGCCGACACCCCCGAGAACGCCACCCCCGACGAGGCCTTCAGGGCAGGACTCACGGTCCTGGCACGGCTCGTCCAGGCCTGGCACGTCTACGACGCGACCAGTACCGACATCCACCAGCCGCCGCTCCCGCTACCCGCGACAGCGGAGCTCGTCGCGAAGCTGCCGATGGAGATCCAGAACCGGATGGCGGCGGAGCTGACGGCGGTCAGCGGCGCGGGGGCCTAGGGCCGGATGACCCGTACCTGGTCGACGTGCTCTGGGCAGCCGAGAGCATCTATGACGGGACGTGGTCGTCCGGCCCGCCACCGGACGAGGTCGTGGACTTCGAGCTGATGCTGGCTACCGGCTGGACGTGGCAGGAGCTGCAGGAGACGCCGTGGTATGTGCGCCGATACACCTGGGACCTGATGCTCACCCGCCGTCAGGCCGAGCAGGACGCCCAGGAACGCGCGAGCAGGAGGAGCGGTGCCTGAGCTCCGACCCGGCGTGATGTCTGCGACCTTCATGAAGCTGGCGGCCGAGGGTGTAGCCCGGGGACCGATCGCCCTCGCCGAGCTGGCGGACGCGATCCTCAAGCAGGCCAAGACCAACGCCAGCAACGGCACGCACGCATGGGGATCCCCCACACCGGCCCGCCCCGGCGAGGGCCCGGCAAAGATCTCCGGGACCCTGGTGAAGTCGCTGGCGCGCACATCGGTCAACCGCACCGTGACCGGGGCCGAGGTCCGCGTGGGAACCCAGCCCGGTATGACGCCGCCGTACGGTCGGACCCCGAGCAGCAAGTACGGCTCCTACCTGGAGCAAGGGCTCAAGAACGGCGCCAAGTACCCGTTCCTGAGCACCGCGTTCAACTTCGGCGTCCACGTTGCCGCTCCCGCGATCTACCGCAAGGCGTACGGCGAGGGCTGGAAGCGACTGGCCTAACCAGCGAACGGGGCGCATTCCGACGGCGGCCCGGACAGCAGCGCCGACATGTAGTTCATGGCCTCCCACCTGCTGGCCGACTTCTGACGGGCCTGCGTCTTGATGACGATGTCGGCGAGCTCCTGGCCCTGCTCGGTGCACTCCTGCTCCAGGTAGGCCCACTTGGTGCGGTAGGTGTCGAGGTCGGGGTGGTCGGCCGCCTTCTTGTCGTCGACCCAGAAGGTTTCGGCCGGGGGCCGGTCCGCCTTCGTCGGCGTAGGCGTAGGCGTCGAGGTCGTCCTCACCGGAGCTGGCGCCGCCTGAGTGGTAGGTGGCGCCGCTGGCGTTGTTGCCGCCGCAGCCACCTTCGAGCTCTCCGCAGAGGCCGCGGTGTGCTGGGCGCTGCTGGAGCAGGCCCCGAGCGTGATGGCGGTCGCGGCAGCCAAGGCCACACCTGTTGTCCGTCTCATGGCCCGCGACAGTAGCGCGTATCCCAACTTCCCGTCTCCGTTTCGGAGTAGATCGCTCGGGGGTGACTCATGGCCTCCGAGGTGGCAGATCTCTTCGTTGTCCTGCGGGCGGAGACCGCGCCATTTCTCGCCAGCATGCGGGCTGCCGGTGAGGAAGGCGAGGCGTTTGGCGGCCGGATGGCGGGCCCGTTGGGCGTTCTGTCGAAGATCGGCGTGGCGGCGGGCGCGGTCGGGGTCGGGGTTGCTGTCGCGTCGGTGAAGATGGCCGGCGATTTCCAGGCCGGCATGCAGAAGTTGGTGTCGACGGCAGGTGAGTCGCAGAACGCGCTGAAGGCGGTGTCGGACGGCGTCCTGCAGCTGGCACGCGACACGGGCACCAGCACCAAGGAGCTCAGCGATGGCCTCTACATGGTCGAGTCGGCTGGGTTCCACGGGGCCCAGGCCCTGACCGTCCTCAAGGCCGCTGCCGAGGGCGCGCGTGCTGAGCAGGCTCCGCTCGCCGAGGTCAGCAACGCCGTCACGTCCGCGCTCAAGTCGTACCACCTCGGCGCTGACCAGGCGACGACGATGACCAACCAGATGATCGAGGCCGTAGGGCACGGCAAGATGACGTTCGGCGACTTCGCCGGATCCCTGTCAACCGTGCTGCCGATCGCCTCCTCGGCCCGCCTGTCATTCGCTGAAGTGGGTGGCGCAATCGCCACCTTGACCAACCACGGCACCTCGGCACGCGAGGCCACCCAGGAGTTGGCCAACACCATCCGCAACCTGCAGAAGCCGAACGGTGTTGCGGTCCAGGAGATGCAGAGGCTCGGGCTCTCCTCGATCGACATCCAGCAGCATCTCGGCGAGCGCGGGTTGACTGGCACTATCGACCTCCTGCAGCAGGCGATCATGCAGCACATGGGCCCGGCCGGCACCGTGTTGCTGGACGTGTTCAACCGCAGCAAGCAAGCCGCGGACAACGCGAACCGCATGATCGCCGCGATGCCGAAGAGCCTCCAGGGCCTGGCCCAGGAGTTCCAGCAGGGCAAGATCTCGATGGGTGACTGGCGGAAGGCTCTGAAAGAACTGCCCGTCGACCAGGCCAACTTGGCCAGCCAGTTCGCCACCTTGATCAACAAGAGCGAAGGGTTCAACCAGCAGTTGAAGGCCGGCGGCCCGGCCGAGCAGTCCTTTAACGACGCGATGGGACGCATGCTCGGCGGCGCGACCGGCCTCAACACCGCGTTGATGCTCGGCGGCGAGAATATGACGGACTTCCGCAACAACGTCGCGGCGGTCGGCGAGGCAGCGAAGCACAGCGGGAGCGACGTCGAGGGCTGGGCAGAGATCCAGGCCACGTTCAACTTCAAGCTCGACCAGCTGAAGCAGACCGTCATCACCCTCGCCATTAAGCTCGGAACAGCCCTGATGCCGTATGCCGAGCGGTTCATCGCCTGGCTGAAGACGGGAATCGACTGGCTGACCCAGCACAAGGCGGCTGTGCAGGTCGCGGCGGCTGTGATCGGCACGACGCTCGTTGCCGCGCTGCTGGCCCTCGCCGGTGCTGCGGCTGCCGCGATCGGCCCGGAGCTGCTGCTCGCCGGGGCGGTCATGGCGATCGTCGGCGCCGTCGTCTACGCCTACAAACACGTCAAGGCCTTCCACGATGCCGTCGATGCGCTCGGCCGCTACCTGTCCACCGCGTTCGCGGCGGCCTGGCGCATGGCCGGTCAGGCCGTTGACTGGTTCCGCGCGAGCGTGCTGCCGCACGTCATCGCCGGCATCCAGCAGCTGATCGGCTGGTTCCAGGCCCACCAGGCCGAGTTCGCGGCGGCGTGGCGGGTCATGGCTCAGGCCGTCGCCGCGGTCGCCGTGTGGTTCAAGTCGACCGTGGTGGACTGGCTGATCGCGCGGATTGGCGAGCTCTGGGCGTGGATGCAGGCCCACAAGGCCGAGTTCGCCGCGGCCTGGCACGCCGTGTTCGACGAGGTCTACGCCACTGCGGTCTGGTGGAAGACGCACGTCGTCGACTGGATCGTGGCGCGGGTGGTCGAGCTCGTCGCCTGGTGGCGCTCGAACTCCGAGCAGTTCCACCATGTCTGGTCGTCAGTCTGGTCGCGGGTCGCCGACCAGGCACGATTCGTGTTCGACGTAATCTCGACCGGCCTCCAAGTGATGGTCGGCGCCTGGCGCTTCGGCTGGGGGTTGATCCGGGACGCCGCGCGTACCGCCTTCGATCTGATCCGGGACAACGTGACGATGGCGGTTCACTTTCTCGAAAATCTGATCTCATTCTTTTTGAATTTGCTGACCGGAAATTGGGGTGCAGCCTGGGCGTCTCTGAAAAATCTGGCCTGGCAGGGCCTGAGCGATGCCCGGAAAGTCATTTCCGATTTCGCCGGGAATTTCGGATCCCTTCTTTATAATGCGGGTCGAAATTTGATAAACGGCCTGATCGGCGGCATCAAGTCGGCCGTCGGCGGGGTGAAATCCACGATCTCCGACGTCGCTCAAACCGTCCGCGATTTCTGGCCGTTCTCGCCGGCCAAGACGGGTCCACTATCGGGTCGCGGAAGCATGGACATCGCGGGCCGCAACATCGGCACGATGCTGGCGGACGGCATGCATTCCTCGGCGGGCACCGTCGCCCAGGCCTCCAGCCGGCTCGCAGGCGCGGCGGCGCTTGCGGTGGGTCCCGGCGCGGACGGCAGCATCCCGGGTCTTGCTGTGGCCGCGGGCGGCGGTGGCACGCCGACATACGTCGTCAACGTAACCGTGCAGGGCAGCGTGCTCGCCGAGTCCGACCTGCGGGATGTCGTCGAGAAGCAGATGTACAGGGTCGGGATGCGCAACTCGATGACGTGGCAGCCCTACGCGCGCCGATAGGAGGCCCTGGTGGCGATCAACCCGAACTGGCCGGTCATGCAGTACAGCTGGGGTCCGGCGTGGACCGTGAACGGCGCGGCAACTCCGTCCGAGCAGCTGGCCGACGTCACCTCCCGTAGCCGTGGCCGAGTCTCGGTCCAGCGGGGCAGGCAGTACGAGCTCGACCAGATCCGGGCGGGCACCCTAGACCTGGAGCTCGTCAACACGGACGGGAGTCTTGACTCCCTCAACACGTCGGGACCCTGGGTCGGGAACGTACTTCCCTATGAGCCTCTCAGAATTCGGGCACAGTGGCCGCCGACACAGAACCTCCTGACGCAGGTGCTCGCCACAGGAGGTGACCTCGGCGGTTTCTCGGTGGGCACAGTGAACTCCCAATCGGGCATCGGCGTCTACTCCCTAACGGACAGTTCTAACGGCCAGATCGTCAGCTCTGCGACAGCCTGGCAGGGCGCCCGTGTCCTGCAGTTCGCGGTGCCGAACGGCACCGCCTCCGGCACTGCATTCGCACTCACCGATATAGTGCCCGGGGAGAGGCTTGTCACCTACACCATGCAGGTGCAGGTCAGGAACATCACGCCGTCGACGTCCGTCCAGGTCGCGTTGTACATCTCCTGGGGTACTGCCAACTCAGTCGAAACGCGCATCCAGGGCACGGCAGTGGCCCTTACCGGCTCGACATCCGCCCCCTGGACCCAACTCACCCTGACGGCCACTCTCCCCAACGCCACCGCATACATGGTGCTCGGCCTCACCACCATGTCCGCGGCGACGGCTGCGCTGAACGTCCAGCTGGACGGCTGGCAGATCGAGCGGGGATCGACCGCGACTACGTGGACGGCTCCCGGGGTTTGGTATCCCGTTTTCGCCGGGTTCGCGGAGAGATACACCTCCTCGTGGAGGATGTCTGGCACTTATGGCACTGTCCGGACGACAGGGGTCGATGCCCTCAGCCTGCTGAGCCAGCGGGTTCTGCGCGACCCCTTGGTGGAGGAGATCAACTCCCGAGGTCCCCGGTTCAACTTCACCCTCAGCGACCCCCAAGGGTCGCAGTCCTGTGCGGACGCGGTGGGTTCGAATCCTCCGGCGCCGCTGATCATCTCGAAGTCGGGCGCTGGCAGCCTGACCTTCGGCAACCAGATCACCTCAACGACGGCCGGTGGCACTTACATCGGCAGCACCGCCACCGTCGTCACCATCAACAACCCCGGCGCCGGCGCCTTCGCCTACAACCCCGCCACGCTAATCAGCCTCGACCAGGCCGGCATCAAGGGCCCTGCCAGTCCAGCCGCGTGGACGCGCATGATCGCGTTCCGGTACACCGGTCCGCTCCCGGCGGATCACGCCACGCTCTGGTGCTCCACCGACAGTCAGCGGTCCGGACATTTTCCCGCCGGCTCGCAAATCACCGTTGCATTGAACTCGTCCGGCCAGCCCGGAATGTACCTGTCCGGACCAAACGGATCCGCGACAAACTACACGGCCGGGGGTGCCACCAACTGTGTCGACGGCAACTGGCACTTGCTCCTCTTCAGCTACTCCCAGTCAGCCAACACGGTCATGGTTTCCCAGGACGGCGCTCTCGCGTCCTACTACTTCGGCGTTCCGGCGTCCATCACGCCGACTGGGTTGCAGTTCGACTCGGTGGGGAACTGGGCTGACCCCGTCTACGGGAACGAAACTCTCTGGAACTTTCAGGGCGACATCAGTTACGTCGCGGAATGGCCGTTCGCCTTCAGCGGCAGCGACATCACTGCGGTTTACACGGCCTGGAAGAACAGCTTTACCGGCGACTCCTCGGATACCCGTTACACCCGAATCCTCGGATGGGCCGGATACACCGGACCGAAGACCATTCAGTCCGGCCTCACGAGGAGTATGGGGCCAGCAGCCGTGTCGGGCCAGGACGCCATGACGGCTCTCCAGTCCGTTGTCGATACAGAGAACGGCGAGCATTTCATGTCCGCCGACGGCGGCATTGTCTTTCGGTCCCGAAGTGCCCGGTACAACGCGCTGACGCCAGTGTGTACGTTCGGCGAGCGATCCGATCTGGGAGAAATTCCCTACGAAGAATGCGACCTCGACGACGACCCGACACGGTTGGCGAACATCGTCAAGGTCACCCAGGCAGCGACGAACCAGGCATTCACGGCGACCGACAGCAAGTCCCAGAGGTTCTACTTCCCTCGGTCCCTCGCGCGGACTACCAACGCCTCGTCATCGCAGGAATGCCAGGATGCGGCGAACTACCTCCTGTCGCGCTACAAGAACCCGGCGACCCGGGTGTCATCCATCAGGATTCACCCGAGCGCCAACCCGTCGGTCTTTTGGCCGGTGTGCTTGGGGCTTGAGCTTGGTGCCCGCGTGCGTGTGATGCGGCGTCCGCCGGCTCCGGCCGTGACCATCCAGACCGAATGCTTCATCGAGAGCATCAGCTGGGAGTTCAGCGACAACGGCGACGCCTTCGTCATCTTGCAGTGCAGCCCGGCTGACCTTACCCCTTACGGGGTGGTCGCCTCGTTCCATTCCAGCCTTGCCGGTAGCGGGACAATTGCGGCCGGTGCGACCACCATCACCATCAACGCCGGGGCGGACACAACGAATCCTGCCGCGGCTCAAATCGGTCAGGGCCAGCAGTTGGTACTCGGCCTCGGTACCGCGACTCAGGAGACGGTCACCGTCCAGTCCGTCGGCGCGACCTCGGCCGGGTGGACCACCGCCGTCATCACTCTCACCGCAGCCACTACCAAGGCCCACACCGGCGGAGACACGGTCTGTGAGCCCCTGCCGGCTGGCGCCACTGACCCAACGACCTGGGACGCCTCCGCCAAGTTCGACTCCGCCGCCTTCTCCTACTGAAAGGGGGTCCGCGTGACCGGACTTGCCGTCCCGGTTCCTGCCAGCGAGATACCTGGGAACTTCATCACTGGAGCGTTGTGGAATAGCAACGTCTACAACGGCTTGACGTTCTTGTTGAACAGGCCGTTGTGCAGTGTGTGGCAGAACGCCGCGCAGTCCATCCCCAACGCCACCAACACCTCGATCTCCTTCGACTCGACCAATCTCGACACGTACGGCGGCCACTCGAACGTCACCAATAGCAGTAGGTACACCGCACAAGCACCCGGCTGGTATTGGGTCTACGGAAACATCTCGTACTCGACCAACGGCACCGGTATCCGTACGGCGGCCATCACCAAAAACGGCTCAACGGTCAACGGTGGCTTCGGCTCGAATATCGGCAACAGCGCCTACTACACGACCGTCAGTGCCGCCGTGCCCGTGCTGATGGCGGTTGGTGACTACGTCGAGACCGTCGCCTACCAGTTTTCTGGAGCCGCGCTCAACACGGCGGTCGGCGGCGGTCAGGGCAGCGGCATGGTCGTCTGGTTCATTCACGCCTGATGGAGGTGCTCATGCAGGCGACTATCTGTGGTTCGCCGGGGTGCGGCGCGGTTCCGGTTGTGCAGTGGCGCCGCCGACCCACGGCCGCAGAACTCGACGTGATCGTCCGTGCCGAGCAGGCCCGGCGGGACAAGGCTCGGCTTCTCGCGGATCCCGCTCTGCCCACGCCTCAGTTCGGACCGTTGCCGACCGCGGCGGACGTCGTCATCTCTGTCTATGGGTGCACCAAGCACCACGTGACCCTGGCGGCGGCGGCCCTGGTGCACAGCGCGGCCTGTCTCGCGCCGGACCCGGCGCACCTCACCAACTGCTGCACGCCGGAGCCTGTGGCCTCGTCGCCGTCGACGGGTCAGGTGGCGATGACGACGCTAGCGACCGGATGGACCGTCCCGGCCGTACCCACGGTGCCGTCGCCACCGACGCCGCCCCTGGTCCAGCCGTCCGGGCCAGCCACCTTGCCGTAGCCCCAACCCCTCACCTGCTCACGCCCCCGTGCCGACAGCCGGGGGCTTTCCCATGCCCGGAGCCGCCATGACCGCTCACCAGCACGACGAGGTCGCAGCACACGACCAAGCCGGATCCGCCCACTGGATCGCCCACGTACCTGCCCACGAACCCCGTGAAGGCGATCCGCACTACCACCTGTTCCACGCCGCGAAGGAGCGGATGCGCCGCCTTGGCCTGCTGAAGTGCGCCATCCCCGGCTGCACGTTCCCCGGACCGATCGAGCTCCACCACACTCACCTCGAGTTCTCCCTCACCGGCGGGGTCGACCTGGAACTCGCGTCCAAGGCGTTCGGCCAGCATTTCGAGAGCGACGACGACTTCGCCGCCTGGGTCGAGAGCCCCGGCAACCTGGAGCCTCTATGCCCGGTGCACCACCGCACCCACCTTGGCGTTCACGTCCTGCCCGGCCCGCTGTGGGAGCCGTTGCGGGTCTGGCGGCACGACATGGCACCGCCGGCGGAGGTTGTCACCGGCAAGAAGGAGGCGTAATGGCCACCGCAGCGCACCCGGCGGTACAGCATCCGCACGAGTCGCTGAACAACCGTCTTGGCGACAAGATCTCTGGCGCGTTCGGATCAATGACGACGTTCTGGATCCTGGTTCTCTGGCAGGTCGGCTGGATGGTCCTCGCCGAGGCCGGGATCTGGTTGTTCAAGGGCGACAGGTACCCGTTCGCGTTCCTGCTGTTTCTCTCGAACCTGATCCAGCTCTGGGCATTGCCCGTGCTCGGCAACACGCAGAACCGGGCCGACGCGAAACGAAACGCCAAGGCGGACGCCGACCACATGGCCATGACCTACATCGCCCAGCGCGCAGACCAGATCGCGGCTCACCTCGGCATCGACATAGCCGTGAAGGGAGAGGCGTGATGGCGCTCGCGCATGGCTACGACGTCAGCGACTACCAGGGCAGCATTCCGGATGACGCCGAGTTCGTGATCGTGAAGGCCAGCGAGGGTGCCCGCACCGAGCAGGCCGACTACACGGCAAAGCGAGACGAGGCCCGGTCCCGTGGGATAGTGCTCGGCCACTACCACTTCTTGCACGCTGAGAACGACGTCCAGGGCGAGGTCGACCACTTCTGCCGGGTGGTCGGCAACGTCCCGGCCGGCGAGCTGTTGGTGCTCGACTTCGAGCCGTACGGTCAGCCGGTCGCCGACGGCGCGGCGACGGCGGCGAAGAACGCGTGGCTGGCGGCGGTCAAGGCGCGCTACCCGAACAACCGGGTCGGCCTGTACACGAGCGTCGACTGGTGGCACCGTACCGACGACAACGCAGCCGACTTCCTCTGGATCGCCGACTATGTGGCCGCCGGAAGCCCTCGGATCCAGGCGGCGTGGCGCTTCCACCAGTGGACGGACAGTCCACTCGACAGCGACGTGTACAACGGCACCGTTGACGACCTCCGGGCCTGGGTCGGGGCGGCGGCATCCGCGCCCGCGCTGGCGCCGGGCCCTTCGGCGTCGTGGACCACTCCAGCGCGCGTGACACGGGATCAGTGGGGTGCCGCCGCACCGTCGGGTTCCTACACGCCGATGACGGGCGCCCTGGGCATCAAGATCCACTACTTGGGCGAGGACTACCAGTTCAGCGACCACTCGACGTGCGCGGCGTACGTCCGCAAGGTCCAGGCAGCCCACATGGCCAACCCCAGCGAGCATTGGGTCGACATCGCCTACAACGAGCTGGTCTGTGAGCACGGGGTGCGCTTCGAGGGCCGCGGCCACGACGTGCGGTCCGGTGCTAATGGCGACCAGACCCTCAACTCTCAGCACTACGCGATCTGCGCGTTGCTGGGCTCAACCGGTTCCACGACCCCGACGGACGCCCAGCTCAATGGGTTGCGGGACGCCATCGAGGACTACCGGCACAACGCCGCTGCCGGCCCCGAAATCAAGGGCCACAGGGACGGCTACAGCACCGATTGTCCTGGAGGGCCCCTGTACTCGTGGGTGCTTGCTGGCGCCCCACGCCCCGCGTCTCAGGAGGACGACATGCCATTCACCGAAGCCGACATCCGCCGTTTCATCCGCGAGGAGGTCACTGCGACCGCGCTGCCCGATCAGGTCTGGAACCACCCGCTCCCCAACATCGTCAAGCAGGCCGACGGCTCGTGGGGGCGGGACGGCTCCAGCAAGGAGGCGTTCTGGTGGCTCGTCTGGCAGGACGTGTTCCACGCCCAGTTCATGGATGCGGTCTCCAAGGTCGGGCTTACGCCCGAGCAGATCCGACAGGCTCTCGCCGACGGCACCCTGCACGTGCAGGTCACCGTCGCCCCCGCCGCCACTCCGAAGGGAAACTGACATGTCCGATGCTGCCCGTCGTACGGTCCGTACGGTCTTCGCGCTCGTCCTCGGCATCGCCGCGGGCCTGCCGCTCCTGGTGCAGACCGCGGGTCTGCCGAGCACCCTGCCCGGACTGGGTACCGTGCTGGCGGTGGCCGGGGCGATCACCAGGGCGATGGCCCTGCCGGTGGTGGACGGCTGGCTGCCGTCCTGGTTGCGGATGGCCCCGCCGAAGGCGCCGCTGCAGGCTGTTCAGCAGGAGGCGCCGTGACGAGTCCGCCCCCGGCCCTGGACGTCTACCGGGAGATCCAGCAGATCCGCGAGGCGCTGATCCGTGTGGACGGCAAGCTGGACGGCCTGAGCGAGCACAAGACGCAGCTCGCCGATCACGAGAGCCGGCTCCGTCATCTGGAGGAGCGGCGGCTCCCGCATTCGGCACTCAACATCATCTCCGCCGTAGTCGCTGCGGTAGCTCTCGTATGGCAGGCCGCAGGCCACTGAACCACCACGCCCCCGCCCGGACACCCGGGCGGGGGCGCTTCGTTGTCAGCGGAGGTCGGTGCGGCTGCCTCGGCCTGGGCGCGCGGCCTTGGCGTCCCGTACTGCATCGGCCGGGTAGCGGGCTTGGGGGCGCCCACTGACGGGGTGCGGAACGTAGTCCACGGCGCTGACCCCCCACCGCGAAAGGGTCCTGCTGGCGGACTTGGCGGAGGCTGCTCCGAGGTAGTCGGCCACTTGGTCGATGGTCCAGAGTTCGACGGTCACTCGGCGTGCTCGGTGGCGGTGGCGCGGATGAACTCGGCGGCGTCGTCGGTGATGGTGGTCCAGTGATCCACGGTGAGGTCGAGGGGGTTGTTGGCGAGGAGTCCGGGGCGGTCGGGACGCTGGGAGACAACGACGTTTTCCTCGCCGTCCTCGGCGATGAGCTGGTCGAGGGTGGCGTGGATGAAGTTGTGGGCTTCATCGCGGTTGAGGCCGGTGAGGGTCTGGACCTCGGTGAGGAGGGGGTACGTGGCGATGGTGCGGCCGCCGGTGTGGCTGTAGATGTCGGTGCTCATGGCGTCCTCCAGTAGGTGGTGGCTGCGACACAGATAACTTTGCCGTACATACGGCGAAGTTGCAAGAGGGCGCACCGTGCCGGCCGCATCCGATACAGTCAGGGCATCGGTCCCGCCTTGGCGGGAATGGCTCGACGGTGGCCCAGCTCCGCACAGGCGACTCGTTGTTGGCCCCGCGCTCGCGGGGATGGCCCGTGGCCCTGTTTCACCAGCACGTCGAACCCGCGCTCGCGGGCAGCAGAACGCCCCCGCTCTCCTCCGGGAGGGCGGGGGCGCTTCGTCGTGTCTGGGATCAGGCAGCGGTCGACTCGCCGTCGAGCGCGGCCTTCGCGGCGTCGAGGCTGGCCTGCCACAGCTTGTGGTGCTGCCCGTCCTGCCGGCCCTGCTCCCAGATCGGATGCGCCCGGAGGGCGAGCGCTGCCGTGACGTACTCCTCGCGGGCCGCATCAACGTCGCCGCCCTGCTCGCGCGCCGTCGTCATGGCCCGGTCCGCCCGCAACGCGGCAATGTGCAGGGGCAACAGGTCGTCCGGGAGTTCAGGTGCGTCGGCCATGTGTTCCATCGTAGAAGAGGACCCCGACAGGACGCCGTCACCCCGTTAGGCTGCGGGCATGATTCGTGCGGTGGTTTTCGACATCGGCGAGACGCTGACCAGCGACACGCGTTACTGGGGCGACTGGGCCCGATGGCTGGGTGTCCCCACACACACCATGTCGGCGCTAGTCGGCACCGTACTGGCCGAAGGCCGGGACAACGCGGACGCGATCCGCATCATCCGACCGGGCGCCGACGTCGCCGCAGAGTGGCGGGCACGGCAGGCGGCCGGCCAGAGCGATGCCCTGGACGAGTCCGACCTCTACCCCGACGTCCGTCCAGCGCTGGCTCGGTTGCAAGAGGCAGGCCTTTGGGTCGGGATCGCCGGGAACCAAAACGCGGCGGTCACAGAGCTGCTGCGCGCGCTCAACCTGCCCGCCGACGGCATCGCCACATCGGGTGAGTGGGGGGTGTCCAAGCCGAGCGCCGCCTTCTTTGAGCAGCTGAAGGCGTGGGCCCCAGGCGAGCCCCACGAGATCGTGTACGTCGGCGATCATCCGGCGAACGACGTCGCCCCTGCCCGAGCGGCACGGCTCCGGGCGGCGCACCTTCGCCGCGGCCCGATCGGGCTCACGACCAGCGCGCCGGACGCGGACTGGACGGTGAACTCGCTCACCGAGCTGGCCGACCTGCTCGTAGGCCAGTAGCGGGATCGCCCCGACGGCTGTCCCGCCGGGGCGATTCCGCCCGGCGTCCGCGCGGGCGCCGGTACCGTTCCGAGTGCGACCACGGAACGGAGCCAGACTATGCCCGGAGCGACCGCCGCCGCACTCGGTCAGCGAATCGAAACCGCCCGCCACGCAGCCAGGCTGACGCGCCGCCAGGTGTGCGACGCCTCCGGTGTGAGCCTCAGCATGCTCCGCAAGATGGAGGGCGGCGAGCGCTGGCCATCCGACTCGGTGCTCGATGCCGTGGCCCGAGCAGTTCGGGCCACGCCGGAGGAACTGCTGGACGGCCCTCGTCGCACTGACAGCCGGGTGCATCACGCCATCCCCGAGCTGCAGCGGGTGATCGCCGCGTACGACCTGCCAGACGACGGCCCGGTCCGGCCCCTGCCCCAGCTCGCAGCCGATGTTGATCTGGCAGTCGAGGATCGGGTGCAGTCGCAGTACGCGCGACTCGCCGAGCAGATGCCGCCGCTGCTGGAGGAGCTGCTCCGTGCGGTAGACCAGGCGCGCGGCTCCGACCGTGAGCAGGTAGCCCGCCACCTCGCGCTGGCCATCCGGTCGGCCGACGCGGTGGCCTACAAGTACGGCTACCGCGACCTGTCGGCCAGGTTGGTCGAACTGATGCGGTGGGCCGCCTCGCTCGCCGATGATCCGGCCCTGGAAGCCGCCGCCGCGTACGTCCGCATGGAGACCTACTTCTCCGCCGACCAGCTTGTCCCAGGCCTGCGGTCGCTGCGGGCCGCCGTGGACCGGATGCCAGCACCGACGACGGAGCCGCTTGCGGCTGCAGCCGCCGCACTCCACATGCGAGCAGCGGTCGCAGCTGGCCGAATGCGGCGTCCGGATGAGGCCCGCGAGCACCTCCGTGACGCCGAGGTGCTCGCGGCGCGCGTCCGGGAGCGGCTGTACGACGGCACGGCTGTAGGCCCGGACAGCCTGGAGATCCACCGGCTGGCGGTAGCGGTGGAGATCGGCGAGCACAGGGACTTGCTGGAGGCGGTCGACGCGGCTGCCCGGTGGGCGCCTCCTCGGGATCTGCCTGCGGAGAGGCGGTCGCACTACTACATCGACCTCGGCCGGGCTCAGATGCTGTTGGGCCAGCCTCAGCACGCGAAGGAGAGCCTGCTGGTCGCGCGGCAGATCGCGCCCCAGCATGTGCGCGAGCATGGGCAGGTGCGGGCGGAGCTGTCCACGATGGTTCGGCTCTCGCGCGGCCGGGACGAGCAGCTGCTTCAGTTCGCGCGGTGGGCCAAGGCCGTGTAGGGGTGCCACAGGTTGTGGCACTTTCGGGGGTAGCCGCCAGGGACGCTTAGAGGCGTGACAGGAACACCAACCCCGATCGGAGCCGATCCGGGGTCCATCAGCCCGGCGCGGCTCCATGGGGAAGCGTGCATTAGCTGCGGCTCTCCAGAGCCGCCGCTGGTTGCGGCTGGCCACGTCTACACGGCGACAGGCCAAAGCCATGCCCCGCTTGGGTGGGCTGTCGTTGCGCACCCCACGTGCATCGAGGGCAAGTCGTGACCGCGATCGCAAGCTGGCCACCGCCACCAGGCGCCATTGTGATCCGCGTCGACGTCCGCCCCAGCGGACGGTACGTCAGCGCGGAGTGCCAGCTCGACGCCCACTGGGGATGCCCGGGAGGCATCCGCGACGAGGCCCGCGCCGCCGTTCTCATCTGTCTCTGCCTTGTCCCCGGCTGCGCGTGCAGCCGGCACCTGTCTGGAGGAGCCGAGTGGGCACCGCCGAGCTCGTGAACATCGACCCTCGTGGCCGCCGGCCGCCGCGCCAGGACACTCGCGCCCACGCGGCCGCGACCAGGACCCGAATACTGCTCGACGAACACCGAAGCGACGACGGCCGATGCGTGCGCTGCGACAGCACGTGGCCGTGCACCATCGCGGCGGACGCGATGTACGGGGGTACGTCGTGACGGCGCCGCTGTGGACGGGCCGGTGGGAACCCGAGCCCCGCCGTGCGGGGCCTGTGATCTGGCCCAACCCTGACGATTCAGCAACCGACTGGGACAGAGACACCTGGCCCCGTCCGTGGACTCTGCCCGAACCCATGGGAGACGACGATGATTGAGAGTGACCTGACGGTCGCGGTGGACGGGCACCTGAATGCCGTCACCGCGCCGGCCTTGCAGGCCCTGGAGATCCTCTGGCAGACGGTGCGCGATCTGCCGATCGGCGAGTACCAGCTGGGCGCGATGGAGCGGCTGCTGGGCAGCGGCACCACGTCGGACATGGAGCGGCTGCTGTTCGGCGGTGGCCAGGTTGATTTCCCACTCGTCCTGGCCGACGGTGCTGGGGTGATTGTCCGGGTGTGGCGGGGTGACGGTCTCACCGCTAGCCAGCGAATCGCCGCCCGGTACGTCCCCGAGCAGGTGCAGGCCCCCGGCCGAGGTGTGCCTGGACTGTGGGCCGTGCGGGACACCCAGTCCGGCGAGTTCGTCAGCGAGGAGGGCCAGGTGGTGCACTTCGCGATCGAGGACAGCGCCCGGGGATGGATCGGCCGGCAGGTCAACCTCGCCGGGTACCGCAGCACACGGCACCTCGCGGGCACCGAGTGAGCGCCGCCGGCGGAAAGCCCGTCAAGGACGACTGCCGCGGGTACTGCGTGGTGTGCGGCGACTACGGGCGCGGCACCTACAACGGCCCGCTCAACAGCCACTCGGACACGATCCGCAACCACCGCGGGTGCACTGGCGAACCTGCGGACGGTGTTCGTAGTCGACACCTTCCGGACGGCCTCGGCTCGTGACGCCCCCGCCGCCCACCGAGTAGGCGCACAGCTCCCTGGCCGACCGCATGGCGATGCGGCTGGCCAGGGCCTACTCGTCTCTGAGTAGGCGCCAGGGCGGAACGCCGATCGCCCGCGCAATCGCACTGAGCTGGTCGAGCGTGCCGGCGACGGTGCCGTTCTCGATTCGGCCGATGGTTCGCCGGTCCATCCCCGCATGCTCCCCGAGGTCCTCCTGGCTGAGCCCGGCCTGCCGCCGGAGGGAGAGGACCCGGGCACCGACCTCGCGGCGTACGGCCTGCTGGTAGTCGTTGGGGGTGGTTCGCGGCGGCACCCCTTGACGGTTGCCGCTCCATGATCAAAAGTCTGTACTGGCGCAACGCCATTAATCGCTAACCTGTTCGACCTGACTCCGCCACCCCCACCTCGACCACCTCTCGACTTCCGGAGCCGGCGAGCCCAAGTCGTAACCAAATCCCTGATCATTCGTTCGAATAATCGTCAGACCAATGTGGAAACATCCGCTCAATCCCTGGCATATGCCAACCGTCGCCAACATCGACCAGCCCGCCAAGGACGCCCCACTCGCCACCCGACCCAGGAGGCCCCGTGCCAACTGGCTGCAGACCCCCTCACGCCGCAGCCATCACAACCGCACCTAGCACCATCTGGCCGGCCAGCGGCTCCTTAACCCCGCCATCGCAGGAGACCGAAACCCTCTGGCCAGACAGGACGACAGCACCATGCACCGCCCCGCAGACCTCCACGCCATAATCGACCAGATCCACGTCTCAGCCCTCCAGTACCTCATGACCGGGCACGTGGCCGACTTCCAGCGGATCTTCGGCCCCCTCTTGGACGACGGCGCGCTCGAATCGGACACCTGCCGCGTCTACATCGCCCGCGGCCCAGCGGCCGAACGCGACCAAGTCCTCGCGGCATGCCGGGAAGCGGTCCACGGCAGGGCGCTGGTTACCCGCTGCCCGATCTACGACTCCGACATCATCGTCGTCGCACCGCTGCCGGCCCACGCCGTCACCAGCGGCTGGGACCTGACCGGCCTTCGCCTCAGGACCGTCACAGACCCGCGCCCGGACTGGCACCTCGGCGGCAGCGGAATCTCCACCCTCACCCACACCGCCCAGGCCTACGGCGACGCCTCCAACGCCCTCCTCAGCGCCCGGTACCTGACCGAACGAGCCGCCCTCCACTCGTCTGACATCCGCCTCGTACACATCCTCGGCGGACGCGCCCAGGCCTGGGCCGCAAGCCTCCTCGGACCGCTCCACCACCAGGCCGAGAACCGACGCGACCTGCTGACGGACACCGCCAGCCTCGCCTTGGCCTTCAACCACTCAGCCGTCGCGACGCTACTCGGCACGAGCCGGAGCGTTGTCGCCAACCGGATGAAGCGGATCGGCGAGCTCCTGGACCTGAGCCTGGATTCTTTCCGCGACCGAGCCATCCTCGACCTCGCCCTCGCAGTCGACGCCCGCGCAGACTGCGGGCCGCCGAGCGAGTTCCTGGCGCTCGCCGACCTCCTCAGCACCCCCGACGTCCGCACCTGGGCCGCTTCACTGCTGGGGCGCCTCGACGCCGACAACCGCCCGCTGCGCCGCACCGTGATCGCCTGGTTGGCCCACAACGGCCATGTGACCGCCGCCGCCGAGGCGCTGACGCTCGGAGATGCAACAGTGCGCACCCACCTGAAGGCCGCCGAAGCGCTCCTCCATCGACGGCTCCTCGGGGCTCTGCCAGAGAACGAACCCGAGATGGCCGACCGCGGAGTAGTCGGCAGTGGTGAGGTGTTCCTGGCAGCCGCAGTCCTGGGTGAGGTCGCAGTGTCGGAGTGGCCGATTCCGGGGTTCCGGATGTGAAAGTGCACTGACAATCGATACACATGTTGTGCTCGCCCTGGAAAATCGGTGCACTTTTGCCGTTTCGTGCGCCGGGCGTGCGCCCTACCGTAGACCTCCCGCGCAGGAGATCAACGAATCTCAGCCAGCCTGGAGGCATCGGTGAGCACGCTCGCAGTCCTCGGCAACAACCCCCACACCATCGAGATCACCACCCGCCTCGCCCGCGCCAGCCACACCGTACGCACCCACGGCCTCCCCGCCACTGACGGCATGTCCGCCGCGACGGCGCGGGAGGCCGTGGCCGACGCCATCGTGGTCCTCACCTCATTCGACTCGGCCACCGCCATGTCGGCCGCCATGGCCGATGCGCTGCCCGCGATGGGCGCCGGCACCTACTGGCTCGACCTCAGCCCGGCCGCCCACGACAACACCCACATGATCGCCCGGGCGGCTCAGTGCGGCGTGACGCGCATCGCTGCCCCGCTCGCGGAGCTCCGCGGCGTCCTCATCGCGGCTGTGCCCGCCGTCCTCGACCTCCACAGCCGGCTGGTGTGTGACCCGATCCTTCGCGCCGCCGTCGACCTCGTCATCCGCAGCAGCCGGCCCGAGCTCGGCCTCGTCGGCCTGGAGGCTCAGTTTGGCGATCTCGCGGTTCCCACGTCCTAGGACTACCTGGCTGGCGATCTCGCAATCATGCACCTTGGCCACGCGGCTTAAGCACGGAACCGAAGGGACAGACAAGTGCGCGACCTGAGCCTCACATCCCGTAGCGAGGTGATTGCCACCTACGAGTGGTCGCCAGGCAAGTGCTACCGATGCCGGCGGAGCACTGATCGGACGGCCGTGGTTGGGCGCCTGGTCCAGCAGCAGCGTGACGTGCCGGTTCGCGCGTGCGAGCCATGCACTGTTGACCTGGAGCGTTTGCGTGAGATGGCGGCCGAGCGGTACGGCTGGCCGTATGTCCCCGGGGAGCAATCGCCGTAGAGCCTACGTAGAGTGGAGGCCCTCGTAGGGCCCTCGTAGGGGCCCAGTCGTCACAGTGCGGTAGTACTACATCTCAAAACGTCTCACTGCATCGCAGCAGGTCAAAGCCATTCTGCGCGCTCGGCGTCATGATCAATGACATCGCCCGAGCATGAGGTGGGCATTGCATAGAGTGGTACGGCTACTTCATGCGCCGCCTCGCCGAGCGCCCGGCCAACCTCACCTTCTTCCTGCGCGCCATGGCCACCCGCAACTGACGCGCTGCGCACGACGACACGAACGGCCCGCACCCCTTGTGGAAGGGGGGGTGCGGGCCGTTTCGCGTGTGCGTGTCGCTAGAGGAAGTCCTTGGTGTCCAGCTCGAACTCGAAGGGTGCGGGCATAATGAGCGGCTCACCGAAGGCGGCGAGGTGCACCTCGGTGTATTCCTCGCGGTGCGGCTTGCTGAAGAGGCTGACCTGCGACTTCTCCCGGTCGATGAGGAGGTAGAACGGAATCGCGGCACGGGCGTAGCAGTGGCGCTTGGTGATGCGGTCCTGGTCAGGTTTGCTGGAAGTGACTTCGGCGACCATCGCCACACCGTCCGGCTCCATCCAGGGCGGGGCGCCGCGGAAGAGGCGGAGTTCTCTCGGTGCGAAGGTCGCATCCGGGATGACGTGGTTCTTCGGGCAGAGACCGCCGCTCACCAAGCGGAGGCCCTTCCCACCGGATACCTGCATGTGGACCTTGGATTTGGCTTTCACCTGGTCAATCAGCAGGTCGATGTAGTCCTCGTGATCGCCGTCCGGCGGTGGTGCCACGATGATCTCTCCCTCGATGAGCTCAGCCCGGAAGCCTTCGGGGGAGTGCAGGGTCAGGAAGCTCTCCAGCAGGATGTCGGCCTGCGATGGGGAGACGGAGACCGGTTTCTCATGCGCCACAGCACTCATGATGCCCCTCCTTCGGATGGACGTCACGCTAGTGCGAGCCGATCCGGGTAATGCAGCGCACGGTCGGACTTCACTCGATGGTGTGAGTTTGGGGCCGCGCACAGGATCTCGGTGCTGGTGAACTGCGGTGTTGGGATCGAGGAGTAGACCGAGGAGTAAGTGCCCTACAGCGGGCGGTGCATGACGTGCAGGCCGACGTAGCCGTCCGTGGGGTGGTGGAAGGCCTCGGGGACGGTGCCGACGACTGTGAAGCCGAGGGATTCGTACAGCTTCACGGCGTACTGGTTGTTCGCCACCACCGCGTTGAACTGCATGGCACGGTAGCGCTGTTGGCGGGCCCAGTCGAGGGTGTACTCGACCAGGGCCCGCCCGATGCCCTGCCCGTGGTGGGCCGGGTCGACCATGTAGCTGGCGCTGGCCACGTGCGAGCCGTTGCCCGGGCGGTTGCGGCACATGTTGGCGGTGCCGACGACCGTCCCCGCGTCGTCCACCGCGACCACCGCGCGGTTGGGTGCGGGGAGCAGCCACCACTCCCGGCCGAGCTCGGAGGAGAGGTCCAGCGGGTAGGGGAACGTCTCGCCCGCGGCGACGATGGCGTGGAAGAAGGGCCAGATGGCCGGCCAGTCCTCGGGGGTGGCTTCTCTGATCTGCATGCGCACAGGATCGGCCTCGCGGGGAGGACTCGCTACCGGTTTTCCTCCGACAGGTCGGCGCGGGTGAGGGCGGTGGGCCGGAACAGTGGGTCAGAGCAGGGCGGCGGACGGTTCGATCATCGCGCGGGCGGTCCTGGCGTCGACGTACTCGCCGAGCGCCGTCATCACCCACTCGCCGGAGGTCTGGCGGATCAGCTTGCACATCACCACGCCGGTGCTCGGCTCGGAGTGGGTGAGGTCGAAGCGGACCAGTTCCTGCTCGGTCCGGGCGTCCAGCAGGCGGCAGTAGGCGTTCTGGACCTCGGTGAAGCGCTGGCCGGAGAAGGAGTTGACGACGAAGACCAGGCCGGTGACCTCGGGCGGCAGGCCCTCCAGGTGGACGGTGATCGACTCGTCGTCGCCGGTGCCGTCGCCGGTGAGGTTGTCGCCGGAGTGGGCGATCGCGCCGTTGAAGACGGTGAGCTTCATGAACCAGGCCGTCTCCAGCTTCCGGCGCCCGGCGTCGAACGCGATGCAGGAGGCGTCGAGGTCGATGCTGCGGCCGCGGCCGGCCGGCTCCCAGCCGAGGGCCATCCGGACCGAGGAGAGGAACGGGCGGCCGTTCTTCACCAGGGAGACGGAGCTGCCCTTGACCAGGCTGACGCGGCCCTTGTCCAGGGTGACCTTCGGGGGCGTTGCGGGGGGTGCGGGCGGCATCGCGGGCATCGGGGGAGCGGAGGCGAGGGCTATCCGGGGGTCGACCGGGGCCGTGGGCGGCATCGGCCGGGCGGCGGGCGTGGCGGGGGCGGCCGGGGCGTCGTCCACGGTGACGCCGAAGTCGGTGGCGATGCCCGCGAGGCCGTTGGCGTAGCCCTGGCCGACCGCGCGCACCTTCCAGGCGCCGTTGCGCAGGTAGACCTCGACGACGATGAGGGCGGTCTCGCGGCCGAGCGGTGGCGGGGTGAAGGAGGCCAGGACCTGGCCGGTGTCGGCGTCGCGGACGGTCGCGGTCGGCTCCATCCCGGCGAAGGTGCTGTCCTGGTCGGCGGGGCTGGCGGTGACCACGACCTTGGTGATCCCGGCCGGGACGGCGCGGGTGTCGACGGTGATCGCGTCCGGGGCGCCGGCGCCGGCCGGGCGGTGGCTGACGCCGGGGCCGTGCGGGGCGTTGAAGAAGACGAAGTCGGCGTCCGAGCGCACCTTGCCGGAGTCGGTCAGCAGCAGACCGGAGACGTCCAGCGCCTTGGGCGCGGTGACCTCGACGGTCACCCGCGGGGCGGTCAGCGGTGCGTTGCCGCCTTGGGTCAGGACGGTGGACACGGACTCCTCCTCGGATGCGGAACCACGGCCGTGCGGTGGGCCGGTCGGGCCGCCGTGCCGAGTGCTGCCCACAGTAACGAACGGGATCGGGGGGACGAGCCCGGGTTGTGGGGTGAGCTGTTGTGGTGACGGGCCGTCGGCCCGGTCGGGCGGCTGTCGGGGCGTCGGGTCAGCGGGCGGCCGCGGCGAAGGAGCCGAGGGCGGCGACGGCGCGGGGATGGGTGATGCCGAAGGCGGCGGCGTTCCAGGTCTCCGCTGCGGCCTTGCGCGGTGCCGGGACGGCCGGGCGGGAGCCGCGCACGCCGAAGGTGTAGTGGCCCGGGCGGACGTCGGTGCCGGTCGGGGTGGTGAACCGGTAGACCAGAGTGCCGCGTTCCTGCTGGGCGGTGACGACGGCGCCGGGCAGGTCGGTCCACGCGGTGCCGCTGCCGGGGGCCAACTCGCCCGGGGCGAGCCGGAACTCGGCCTGCAGGGCGGTGACCGGTTCGGTGACGCTGAGGCCGAGCACGTGCCGGGTGCCGTGGCGCCCGAGCGGTGTGACCAGCGCGCTGCCGGTCAGGGGCTGGTCGGCCTCCGGGTCGGCGCCCGCCTCCGGCGCGTTGGCGTCGTCAAGGACGGACGTGGCTGACGGGGCGGCGGGAACGGGCGGGACGGTCGGAAGCTTCGGCGCGAACGGCTCGCCGAGGGACGGCGTGGTTGCGTGCGGCGAGGGCGACGGCTGCCCGGACGGCTGCGGCTGTTGTGCAGGCTGTTGGACGGGCTGCTGCGCTGGCTGCTGGGCCGCCGGAGGTGCCGTCGCCGCCCCGCGGGCCTGGGCGGACGGGTCGTCGGTGGAGGCGAGCCCGGAGGAGTGCCCCGCGTCATGCCCGGCGTCATGCCCCGCGTCGTGTCCGGCGGTGGCCTCGCCGCCCGGCTCGGGCTGGGACTTCCGGGTCGCGGAGGCGTCGGGCGAGGCCGTCCCGGACTTCGGCCCCGCGGGCCGGGTCGCGGACGGCCGTCCGCCGGTCGGGGGAGCGTCCGGGGTCCGCTCGGCGGAGGCCTCGGTCTGCTCGCTGCCGGTCGGGGTGGGCGGCGGGGTGGTGCCGACCCGGGCGACCCCGGCCCGTCGGCCGATGCCCGCCTGCTCGTGGAGGAGCAGGGTGGTGGCGATGCTGATCCCGACGACGGTGGACATGGCCATCGCGGCGCCGGAGAAGCGCAGGGTGGGCAGCCGGAGCCGGCCGCCGAACGGGCGTGGCCGGCCGTGTCGGCCGTGCGGTGCGGGCTCGTGGCACACGTCCCGTACCGCGTCCTTTACCGCGTCCTCGCGCACAGCCATCCGGACCCCTCCCTCCCCGAAGTCGCCGTCGCAGTCGCCGTATTCTCCCATGGGCCGCCGCACCGGGTCCGCGCCGGGAGGGGGTGAGCGTACCAGCGGGCGGCCACGGTTCGGACGGATTCCATCCATTTCGTGGACATCCGTTCGCCGTACGGAAGTTGACGGACCGTCCGACAGTCGCGGGGCGGCCGCCGGTAAGGGGCGTGGCGGCCGGAAGGTGATGATTGCAACCTCCTTGCAACCCTTGCCCGCCCGGCCGGAGGTGGCGCAGGCTGGAGGGCATCCCACGCCGTCCCGGAGAGACCGTCATGCCGCCCGACCCGCTGTCCGCAGCCTCCAGTGCACCCCTCGCCGCCACCCCCACGGGCGGCGATGGGGAAGGCTCCACCGCCGCCCCGGCGGCGGTGGAGGAGGTGCTGACCCTGCGGATCTCGCTGGGCGATGAGGTGGTCGGCGAGGTCCGCACCCGCTTCCGGTTCGAGGCCGCGCGCCCGTACGAGGTGCTGCTGACCTTCCATCTGGGCCGGCCGGACGAGGCCGACTGGGTGTTCTCGCGCGAGCTGCTGCGCGACGGCCTGCGGATGCTGAGCGGGCAGGGCGACGTCAAGCTGTGGCCCGCGTACTGCCCGTGCCACGGCTCGACGTTGCACCTCGCGCTGGAGTCCCCGCACGGCAGCGCCCTGCTGGAGGTCTCCAAGCCCCGGGTGCAGGACTGGCTGGACCGGACCTACGCGCTGGTCTCCGAGGAGGCCGAGCGCGCCTTCGGCCCGACCGACGCCCAGCTGGCGGCGCTGCTCGCCGGCGGCTGAGGCGCCGTCGCGTCCGCCGGGCCGCGTGGGGCGGGCACCGGCGCGCCCGGCAGCCGGACCGTTCCGGCGGCCAGCCCGGCCCGCAGTCGGCGCACGGCCGGGGCCGAGGAGGACGGCAGCAGGTCGTACGGGTCGTCCGGGCCGAGCACGGTGACCAGCACCGACTCGGTGAACCGGTACGGCCGGTGGGCCAGCAGGCCGCCCAGGTAGCGGCGCAGCCGGGACAGTTCGGCGCGGACCGTGACGGTCCTGGCCGGGTCGCCGAACAGGGCGTCGGCGAGCTGCGCGGCGGTGCTGCCGTCGCGCCCGGTGGCGAGCAGGAGCAGCAGCTCGGCGTGGCGCGGACTCAGCGGGTGCGACCAGCCGCCGGCCGCGCCCTGGACGGACAGCTCCGGGCGGTCGGGGCGGCGCAGGTCGAGCCGGAGCCGGGCGCCCTCGGCCTGTTCGGCGGCCGGCGCGCCGGAGCCGTCCTCGTCGGGCGGCCGGACGGGCCGGACCAGCCAGCCGTCCGCGAGCGGTTCGAGGACGCACTCGCCGAGGCCGGGGACCCACTGGACGGCGGTGCCGCCCCAGCCCTCGGCGGGCAGCCGCAGCCGGGTGGGCGGCGGGAGGCCGGCCGCGGCGGCGGTCCAGCCGGCCGCGTCCACGACCAGGGCGGGGCCGGCCACCCGGGCGAGCAGCGGGGCGGCAAGGGTGCGCAGCTGGTGCAGCGACTCCAGCCGGTGGGCGCGCAGTTCGGTCTCGGCGAGCCGGGCGGCGGTGGTGGTGAGCTGGAGCAGGTAGGGGCGGACGCTGTGGGCGGGGCCGCTGAGGTTGATGGCGCCGATCAGCCGTCCGGTGCCGGGGTCGTGGACGGGGGCGGCGACGCAGGTCCAGGAGTGGTGGCTGCGCAGGTAGTGCTCGGCGGAGTGGACCTGCATCGGGCGCTGGGTGCGCAGGGCGACGGCGATGCCGTTGGTGCCGACGCTCTCCTCGGCCCAGCGGGCGCCGACCAGGAAGCCGATCCGGTCGGCGCTGCGGCGCAGGGCGCGTTCGCCCTCCTGCCAGAGCACGTGGCCGTCGGCGTCGGCGATGGCGAGGATCAGCGGGGCCTCGTCGACGGGCTGGACCAGGGTCTCGCGCAGGACCGGCATGACGGCCTGGAGGCCGCTGGCGCGGCGGCGCAGCTCGATCTCGGCGGGGCCGAGGTGGACGGCGGCGGCGCCGGAGTCGGGGTCGAGGCCGAGGCGGCGCAGCCGGGCCCAGGAGTCGCCGATCTCGGGGCGGGGTTCGAGCAGGCCGGTGTCGGCGGGTTCGGGCCGGCCGTCGCGGGCGAGTTCGCGGGCGGCGGCTTCGGCGAGGGTGCGGTCGTGGACCTTGGCCAGTTCGGCCGCGGTCGGCGGGGTTCGACGTTCTGGTCGTCGGGTCTGCCGTCCGGTCTGCCGCACTCGGGTTGCTCCTCGCCGCCGATCGAGGTCGCGCCAGGGCTGACGCACTGACGAAAGAGTACGGGTGCGGTGGGTTTCTGGGGATGGGGTCTGCCAACTCGGCATACCGGGCGATATGAGAGTGGACATGCCAAGTAGCTATGGCTAAAGGGGGCCATGACTGACCCGGCGTCCGACGTGCTGCGGGCCGTCAGCGCTCCGCGCCGGCGCCGCGCTGGGCCGCCTCGACGGTGTGGTGCAGGTCGGCGGTGGCCTCCAGGGTGGCGGCGGTGCTCAGCGCCAGGCAGGCGGCCAGGGCCAGCGCGACCGCGCGGCGCCGGGTGGGGGCGGCTGCCGGGCGGGGCTGGAGCAGGGCAGCGACCCGGCGCGGGACCGGTCCCGAGTGGGCGGCGGCGACCAGCCGGGGCCGGGCGGG